>NZ_QYUR01000002.1:512500-1746319 GCF_003596405.1 Pseudomonas cavernicola | reverse complement strand
GAGCACTGCCACCGGCTGTTCTGGGAAGGCTCGCACTGGCGCAGCATGCAGGCGCTGCTGGAGCCACTTCTGAACGAGGCCTAGGCGGGCGACAGGCCCCGCTCACTCAGCCAAACGGGGTTGAACAGGCGCTGGGAGTAGAGCCCGCCGCGGTCACACAGCAAGGTCACCACCGTATGTCCTGGGCCCAGCTCGCGGGCCACCCGCACAGCAGCGACCAGATTGATCCCGGAGGAGCCGCCAAGGAACAAGCCCTCCTCCCGCAGCAGGCGGTAGACCATGTTCACACAGTGCTGGTCGTCGACCTGCACGGCGCTGTCGATCGGCGTGCCCTCCAGGTTGGCGGTGATCCGCGTGGTGCCTATGCCCTCGGTGATCGAGCTACCCTCGGCATGCAGTTCGCCGCTCAGCACCCAGTGGTAGAGCGCACTGCCCATAGGATCGGCGAGGACGATGCGGACCTTGGGGTTGCGTTCCTTGAGGTAGCGGGCGACGCCGGCCAGGGTTCCGCCAGTGCCCGTGGCGCAAACGAAGGCGTCCACCTGGCCCTGGGTATCACGCCAGATCTCCGGTCCGGTGGTCTCGTAGTGCGCCTGGCGGTTGGCCAGGTTGTCGAACTGGTTGGCCCAAATCGCATTGGGCAATTCGGCGGCGAGGCGGCCGGCAATCTTCTGGTAGTTGTCCGGGTCCTTGTAGGGCTTGGGCGGCACTGGACGCACCTCGGCGCCGAGCACCCGCAGCAGCTCCAGCTTCTCCGGCGACTGGTTGTCGGGGATCACGATGATGCAGCGGTAGCCGCGCGCGGCGCTGATATGGGCAAGGCCGATTCCGGTATTGCCGGCGGTGCCCTCGACTATGGTGCCGCCGGGGCGTAGCGCGCGGCGCCGTTCGGCGTCCCGCACTATGTAGAGCGCGGCGCGGTCCTTCACCGAGCCGCCGGGGTTGAGGAATTCGGCCTTACCGAGAATTTCGCAACCGGTCTCGGCGCTGAGCCGGCCGAGGCGGATCAGCGGGGTGTTGCCGATACTGCCGATAAAGCCTTCACGGATATCCATGCTGCACCTCCACCTGGCGCACGGGGAAATGCCGTTTCCACTGTTTTCAGTCTAGCGCCCGCATGGCGAAGGGCACGCCGACGTTGCTCCGGCCTGGCTGCACGCCCTGGCGGGTCTGCCGCGGTTATTTCCCCGGTCGCGGGAGCTGTTGTAGCAACTGGGCGCACTGGTTTTCCCGCTCGCCGCTCGGCGCAACCAACGCCAGCAAGCCAGCGGCCGGAGCCACAACCGCACCCAACAGCAGCATGCCGGCGCCGCGGGCGAGCAACGGTACGGTTTTCACTCCAGCATCCGGCTGCTTGAAGGTGCCGCGCACATACAGCGATGAACGTAGGGAAAGGATGCGCATGCCCTTGGACTCGGGATCGATGGTCATATCCAACTGTTCGGTTTTGAAGTTCGCCGTAGCATCGACGTGGATGATCGCGTTGCCGAGGGTGGTTCCGACCGTCTACAGGAACAGCGCCGCGCCGTTTAACTCAAGCGCCCCATTGATCGCCTGAAAGTACCGTGATAGAGCCTTCCAAGCCATCATTGAAAGCATCGATATGCACTATCGAGCGGCTCAACTTCTTATTCCCCACGTAGAAATTAGTATTGCCTCCGAACCCACTACCACCCGCTCTTCGGAGATCGCCATGAAAACCAAATTACTGCTCAGCCTGACCCTCAGCGTCCTCGCGACCAATGCCTTCGCCCTGCCAAGGGACGCGCAACCGACCTTTGAAGAAGTAAAAGACAGCCAGCAAGAAGCCAGCCCGCTAGATCGCAACCTAGCCGAAGGGGGTGCTGATCGCCTTCTCGAGCGCGTTCGTGTCGCCGCAGATGGCGCTGACCGTACTCCAAGCCAGCAGCGTCTTCGCGTAGCCGCCGACGGTGCCGACCGCACGCCTGGGCAAGACCGCTTCCGCGTAGCCGCGGACGGCGCTGAACGCACTCCTGGTCAGCAGCACCTGCGGGTTGCCGAGGGTGGCTCCGACCGTCTGCTGGAGCAACGCCGTGCGGTATAAAGCAACGTCTTGCCAGAATAAAAAGCCCGGTCTGATTGCCGGGCTTTTTATTCTGCAGGTTTAATCAATCCGTCAACCGCTCGCAGTTCGGCAGGCGATAGATCCAGATGCGCTGCAACGCCGTCGCGAACTGCGCGCTCAGCCGCCCGCTGTTGTAGGTCTGACCGTAACGCTCGGCGATCTCGCGCACCTCGCGAGCCAGTGCCGCATAGCGCCAGGCCGCGCTGCATCACCACTCAGCACCCAACGCACCTGTAGATTGCTGTACTGCGCCTGCAGGGCATGCAGCCCTTCAACAAAAGCCCGCTGCCCCTGTTCACGCACGTAATGCAGCAGGCTGACTGGCGCATTAAAACCCTGCGCCAAAGCGCTGCGGAGCAGGCCGAGCAAGGGCGTCAGGCGCAGCGGCGAGCCAGAGCGAGTGGAATAACAGCCATGCCGACGGCTCTCAGTGAACAGTTGCTCACTGAACTGCCAGAATCCAGCCAGCTCAGTCAACCCTTGTTCACTGAGCCAGGTTCGACGCCTGCAAAGCCCATTTGTTAGAGTGCCCGCACTAGCCGCCGCCACTCCCGAGAAAACCCGTCCCGCATGCCGCCTCGCGCCGAACAGAAACAGCAAACCCGCCAAGCCTTGATGGGTGCGGCACGCAACTTGATGGACAGCGGCCGCGGTTTTGGCAGCTTGAGCCTGCGTGAAGTGGCGCGCAGCGCCGGCATTGTGCCAACCGGCTTCTATCGGCACTTCAGCGATATGGATCAGCTCGGCCTAGCGTTGGTGACCGAGGTCGGCGAGACCTTCCGCGAAACCATCCGCGTAGTGCGCCATAACGAGTTCGAATTGGGCGGCGTGATCGACGCCTCGGTGCGCATCTTCCTCAGCGCCGTCACCGCCAATCGCTCGCAGTTCCTGTTCCTCGCCCGTGAGCAGTACGGCGGTTCACAGTTGGTGCGTCAGTCCCTCGGCAGCCTGCGCGAAGGCATCACCGCCGACCTGGTGGCGGATCTCGCCAGCATGCCCAAGCTGCAGCACCTGGATCCCTCAGCCCAGGCGGTGATTGCCGACTTGGTGGTGAAAACCGTATTCGCCACCCTGCCGGAGCTGATCGACCCACCGGCCATGGAGCTGCCCGCACACCTTACCCCGCAAGCGAAGATGATCCAGCAACTGCGCTTCATCTTTATCGGTGCCAAGCACTGGCAAGGCCTGGGTAGCGCGCAGAGCTAAAGCTCAACGAGCAGATCGGCGGGTTAGGCCTCGAATCGCACAGCCACATGTCCAGGTTGCACGCGGCAGCTGGATAGCTGTCTGCGCGGGTTGACGCACTAACTCGACATTTCCCCCGCCGTTATCGGACGCAATGCCATGTGGTTATCAAGTCCGCCTTGCAGCCCTCGCCCTCTCGTCACACCTTTGTCATAGTCTGCGCGTTTGCTGTGCCACGCCCGCTCCCCTTGATTGGAAAATGCCATGCTGCGCTTCGCCCGCTTTCTGCTCGCTCCGCTGCTGTTGATCGTTGCCGCTCTCGCTGGACTGGCGCTGACCAGTACGCCGACCAGCACCCCGGCGGTGCTCGCTAGCCTGGGTGACCAGCCGCTGGTGATTGCCCATCGCGGCGGCCGTGGGCTGTGGCCGGAAAACAGCCTGTTCGCCTTTGAGCGGGCCAACGCGTTGGGCGTCGACATGCTGGAAATGGATCTCCGACGCAGCCGTGATGGCGAACTGGTAGTGATCCACGACGCGAAGATCAATCGCACCACCAATGGTTCGGGGAAGGTCGCCGAGCTCAGCCTGGCCGAGCTGCAAGCCCTGGACGCCGGCTACCGGTGGACCGCCGACGGTGGCGAAAGCTATCCGTACCGCGATCAGGGCATCCGCATCCCGACCTTCGCCGAGGTGCTGGCGCGCTTCCCGCAGAAGGCCAAAGTAGTCGAGATCAAGGTGCCGGATAGTGGCATGGAAGCGCAGCTGTGCCAGTTGCTCGAAGCCAGCGGCCAGCGTGATCGGGTGCTAGTCGGCAGTTTTTACGACCGCAGCCTGCAGAGTTTTCGCGAAGTGTGCCCGGGCGTGGCCACATCCGCCGGGCCGACCTCGGTGCGCCTGCTCGTCGCGTTGAATTGGATCGGCCTCGGCGCGCTGCTGTCGCCGTCTTACCAGGCCCTGCAAATCCCCGAACGCAGTGGCAGCCTGGAAGTCGCCAGCAACAGCCTGCTACATACCGCGCAGGCGCGCGGCCTGAATGTGCAGCTGTGGACCATTAACGAGCAGCCGGCGATGCGCCATCTGCTCGACATGGGCGCCCAAGGCCTGATCACCGATTACCCGGATCGCGCCCTGCAACTACTCGGTCGCTCGACCCGGGTCAGTTCGCTGAGCGATCAATAGCGAAACCCGCCCACGTCTGGCTCACCGGCATCAACTCCAGGGTGTTGATGTTGATGTGGGCCGGTTGGTTGAGTACCCAGAAAATCGTCTCGGCAATGTCTTCCGATTGAATCGCCTCGGCACCCGCGTATGTCGCGTCATAGCGCGCCTGATCACCGCCGAAACGCACCAGGGAAAACTCGCTCTCGCACAGCCCCGGCTCGATATTGGTCACCCGCACGCCGGTGCCTTGCAGGTCGCAGCGCAAGCTCAGCGAGAACTGCCGCACGAATGCCTTGGTCGCGCCATACACATGGCTGCCCGGATAGGGATAGCTGCCGGCAATCGAGCCGAGGTTGACGATGCTCGCGCCACGACCATGGGCGATCAGCCGCGGCAGCAGCAAGCGGGTGCTGTACATCAGGCCCTTGATGTTGGTGTCGACCATGGTGTCCCAGTCATTCAGATCGCACTGCGGCGCCGGGTCAGTACCGAGCGCCAGCCCGGCGTTATTGATCAGCCCACGCAGCTTGGCGAACTTCGCCGGCAAGGTAGCAATCGCCGCCTCCATCGCATGCCGGTCACGCACATCGAGCTCCAACGGGTATACATCGGTGAGTGCCGACAACTCATCGCAGAGCGCCTGCAGGCGGCTCGCGCGGCGGCCACTGAGCACCAGCGACCAGCCGGCCTGGGCAAAGCGCCGGGCACAGGCTTCGCCGAAGCCGGAAGTAGCGCCGGTAATAAACAAAGTCGAAGTCATAGTGTTCTCCTTGATCAGCTACTCGCCGCGAAATACGACCATCAATACAGTCAGGCCATTGGGTAACGTGCAACACTGGCGGCGCAGTTAGTAAGCCATAGGGTACGTCATCGTTTTCAGCTTGGCGCGGCAGCACACAAGTTGATTCAGACCCGACAGCGAGCACCTGATCAAATAACGTACAACTTTGCCGAAGCCACGCCAGGATAGGTTCAAGCTAAGCTTTGCCCACCTTATCCACAGTTCGCTCCACAGGCTCCTGGGATAACTTTTCCACGGCCACCAAAACCATGCGCTAAACCTTTGAAAAAGCTGCTTTATCCCTTGACTCAGGAGGGACCTACGTGCCGCCGATGGCAATTCGAAGCACCTGATCAAATCTTGATCAATCGGCGCAAAGCCCTACCAGCTATGGGCTCAAGACATTGCTCCCGCACTTACCCACAAGCCTACCCACAGTAGTTGGGGGCAACTCTGCAAAGCGCTTCAGACGACAGTGGATAAAGTGGATAAATCGCTGTTTTGACTCTAAAAAAGCAGATGATCAAAAAACCACCAAAGCCCGCAAGAGCGCTGCTGCTATGGCTGCCTGACAGCTTTACCCACGTTATCCACAGAACGCCCCACAGCTTTTGGGGAAAACTTTGCACTTTATAGTGGGGGGCGACAGCACGGTGGATAAACTCGGCCTAAGTGCCTAATGCCGCTCTCGTAACGGTGCAGGCAATGCGCAAAACCGTTGGCGCGTAGGTTGGTGCTGAGCCGAAGGCGATGCCCAACGACCGGCCTGCAAGGCTGGGCTTCTATGTGTAAACCCTGAGCACGGGAGTCGCAGGCGACTCCTTGTTGGGCATCGCTGTGCTCAGCACCAACCTACGCCCCCGCCGGCTCAAGCAAGTCTCGGCCAGACCTTTGCGCAAGGCTTCGATCAATGGGGCATACGCCAGCGCCGCAGCGACATCGGCGTTGGTGAAAAACCGTAGGGTTTGCATCGGATGACTCCTTGGGCCGCCCCTTCTTCACCCCGCGCACCAGGAGACATCGGCAAGATTGACGGGTGAAGGAAACGGCGGCGTTGAGACCCGGGTTGTAAGGGGCGGCGCAGTTTCCCTCGCCGCCGAACCCGCCCCCTCTCCCAGTGAAAGAGGGGGCGGCCAGTACTAATGCCCGCCGAGATAGGCGTTACGCACTTCCTGATTGACCAGCAGCTCCTGCCCCGTGCCGGTCAGGCGAATCTCGCCGTTGACCATCACGTAACCTCGATCGGAGAGCCGCAGCGCATGGTTGGCGTTCTGCTCCACCAAGAAGATGGTCATGCCGGTCTTGGCCAGTTCGCGCAGGGTTTGGAAGATCTGCTTCACCACGATTGGCGCCAGGCCCAGGCTCGGCTCGTCGAGTAACAGCAGCTTGGGCCGACTCATCAACGCCCGGGCGATGGCGAGCATCTGCTGCTCACCACCGGACATGGTCATCGCCCTCTGATTGCGCCGTTCCTTGAGCACTGGGAACAGCTCGAACATACGCTGCATATCCGCGTCGGCGTGCTGGTCGCCGATGGGGATGGTGCCCATCAGCAGGTTTTCCTCGACACTCATGTCGGGGAACACCCGCCGCCCTTCCGGTGACTGCGCCACGCCATTGGAGGCGACGTAGTGCGACGACTTGTGGGTGATGTCCGTGCCGCGATAGATGATCTGCCCGCCTGTCGCTCGCGGCTGGCCGAAAATCGACATCAGCAGAGTGGATTTACCCGCACCGTTTGAGCCGATCAGGCTGACCGTTTCGCCTTCGTTGATGTGCAGGCTGACCTGCTTCAACGCCTGGATCGGGCCGTAGTACACATCGATTTCTTTCAGTTCGAGAAGAGGTGCAGTCATACCAGCTCCTCCTCGTCGGCGCCCAGGTAGGCAGCGATCACCTTGGGATCGTGGCGAATGGCTTGAGGCGGCCCTTCGGCAATCACCTCACCATGGTCGAGCACCACAATGTGATCGGAAATGCTCATGACCATCCCCATGTCGTGCTCGATCAAGACCACGGTGAGATCGTGTTCGTCGCGCAGCAGCCGGATGATGCGGCTGAGCGCTTCGGTTTCCGCCGGATTGAGGCCTGCCGCCGGTTCGTCCAGGCAGATGATCTGCGGCCGCGTGCACATGGCGCGGGCGATCTCCAGGCGGCGCTGCTGGCCGTAGGACAGCTCACCGGCCAGGCGGTTGGCGCAGTCCACCAAGTCGACCACTTCCAGCCAGTAGAAGGCGTGGTTCAGCGCCGCCTCTTCGGCGCGGCGAAAACTCGGGGTGTTGAAGATCCCGGCGAGCATGTTGCGGTTGATCCACATGTGCTGCGCCACCAGCAGGTTCTCGATCACCGACATTTCCCGGAACAGGCGAATGTTCTGGAAAGTCCGCGCCAGCCCCGAGCGGTTGACCAGATGGGTGCCGCCGAACATCTTGTAGTAGAGGCGGCTGCCGAGCGTTTTCAGGGAGATGAAGTCCGTCGCCCGGAAGGGCTCACCGAGCACCTTGATCACATCGGTCGTGGCGCCACGGGCCTTCATCTTGATGCTGCCGCCGGTGGCTTTGTAGAAGCCGGTCAGGCAGTTGAACACCGTGGTCTTGCCGGCGCCGTTGGGGCCGATCAGGGCCGAGATGCTGTTGCGCTTGATGTTCAGGCTGACATCGTTGAGCGCCTTGATCCCACCGAAATGCATCATCAGGCGATCCACGGACAGGACGATTTCGTCGCTCATGGCGCTACTCCTTTACGCGGGACGAAGCCACTGCGACTGATCCGAATCAAGCCACGCGGACGCCAGATCATCATCAGCACCATCAGCAGGCCCAGCAGCAGCACCCGGTATTCGGCGAAGCTGCGCAGCAATTCCGGCGCCACCGTCAGCACGAAGGCGGCGATCACCACCCCCACGGTCGAGCCCATGCCGCCAAGCACGACGATGGCGAGAATCATCGCCGACTCGAAGAAGTTGAACGACGACGGATTGACGAAGCCTTGATAGGTGGCGAAGAACACCCCGGCCAGACCGGCAGTGGAGGCGCCGAGCATGAAGGCCGAAAGCTTCACCAGCACATGGTTCAGCCCCATGGCGCGGCAGGCGATCTCATCCTCGCGCAGCGCTTCCCAGGCGCGGCCGACCGGCATCCGCGTGAGGCGGTGCTTGATGTAGAGCACCAGCATCACCACCAGGAACAGCACGACGTAGATGAACAGGAACTTGATATTGGGGTTGTAGGCGAGGCCGAAGAACTCATGAAAGGGCACCCCGCCATCCTTGGCCCGACGCGCGAACTCCAGGCCGAAGAAGGTCGGCGACGGCGCCGGCATACCATTCGGGCCGCCGGTGAAGGACAGCCAGTTGTTGAGGATCAGCCGGATGATTTCACCGAAGCCGAGCGTGACGATGGCCAGGTAGTCGCCGTGCATGCGCAGCACCGGAAAGCCCAGTAACGCCCCGGCCAGCGCCGCCATCAGCGCCGCCAGCGGCAGCACCGTCCAGAAGCCCAGGCCGAGGTACTGATAACCCAGCGCCAACCCGTAAGCGCCGATCGCGTAGAACGCTACGTAGCCCAGGTCGAGCAGCCCGGCCAGGCCGACCACGATGTTCAGGCCGAGGCCGAGCAGTACGTAGATCAGGCCGAGGATCACCACCGTCAGCAAGTACTTGCTGGCGAAGAAGGGGAAGATCACCGCCAGGACGATGACCAGCGGGATGATCCAGCGCAGTCTGGTTTTGTAGTTCGCCGGCAGCACATGCACACCCGAACCAGTGTTTTCGAACGTCTGGGCGATGGCCAGGCCTTTGCTGGTTTGCATGAACAGGCTGATGGCGAAACGGCCGAGCATCACCGCCGCGATGATCCAGCCGACCCGCTCGAACTGCAGATTGAAGCTGTAGCCGTCGAGCACTACACCGACGATCGGGCCGAACACGATCAGCGCTATCAACCCGGCGAGAATCGCATCGACCAGGCTCTTCTTGAGATCCAGAGCCTTGTTATGAATGGCTGAGGACTTGAGTTCCAGAGACTTGCTATGAATGGCTGAGGACATGCTTACACCTTTGCCACGTGTGGGCGACCGAGTAACCCTTGTGGTCGGAAAATCAGAATCAGCACCAACAAGGAGAAGGAGAACACGTCCTTGTAGTCGGTGTTGACCATGCCGGAGAACTGCGCCTCGGCGACGCCGAGAATGATCCCGCCGAGCATCGCGCCGGGCAGCGAACCGATGCCGCCGAGCACGGCGGCGGTGAACGCCTTGATACCGATGATGAAGCCGGCATAGAAGTCGAAGGTGCCGTAGTTCATGGTGATCAGCACACCGGCCAATGCGGCCATGGCGGCGCCGATGACGAACACGTAGGAGATCACCCGGTCGGTATTGATGCCGAGGATCGAGGCCATCTTGCGGTCCTGCTGGGTCGCCCGGCACATCCGCCCGAGCTTGGTGTGCTGGATCACGTAGGTCAGCAAGCCCATGCCGGCGAACGCGGCGATCAGGATGAAGACCTTGGTATAGGTCAACTGCACATAGCCCTCACCGATATTCAGCTTCAGCGCGCCGTCGAGGAGCGTGGGCACGCCTTGCTGGCGCGCGCCCTGGCTGATCTGCACGTAGTTCTGCAGGATCAGCGACATACCGATGGCGCTGATCAGCGGTGCCAGCCGGGTCGAGTTGCGCAGCGGTTTATAGGCGACTCGCTCGATCACCCAGCCGTACACGGCGGTCACCAGAATGGTGAACAGCAGTGTGCCGAGGATCAGCAGCGGAAAGGATTCCAGGCCGAAGTAGGCCAATAGCGCCAGGGTGATCGCCGAGAGGTAGGCGGAGATCATGTACACCTCGCCATGGGCGAAGTTGATCATGCCGATGATGCCGTAAACCATGGTGTAGCCGATGGCGATCAGGCCGTAGACTGACCCGAGGGTCAGCCCGTTGATCATTTGCTGCAGGAAAATACCGTCCATTGACTCAGTCTCGTCTGTTGGGGCAACCGGCCTTGGGTTCGGCCGGCCTCCTCAAGTGAAATCAGACGGGTACTGCTGAATAACCTCGGCACTGATTGCAGCGGTGAGCGGGGTTGACGACTCAGCAGCTCCCGGAAGGCACCAACCGCTCAGGCGCGGGTGGCACCTGAGCGATTAGCCGAGCTAGTGCTTACTGCTGGTGGTATTTGCCGTTGCCGTCCCACTCGTAGACCACGTAGTCGGAGACTTTCAGGTC
The DNA here is from genome assembly GCF_003596405.1 of Pseudomonas cavernicola. Taxonomy (NCBI): domain Bacteria; kingdom Pseudomonadati; phylum Pseudomonadota; class Gammaproteobacteria; order Pseudomonadales; family Pseudomonadaceae; genus Pseudomonas; species Pseudomonas cavernicola. The sequence goes on along the minus strand of NZ_QYUR01000002.1, from coordinate 1,735,886 downwards.
GCCCTTCTTGTCCCATTCCTTCTTGCCCAGCACGGTCTGCACCGGATGGCTTTTCAACCATTCGCTGGCTTTGGCCGCATCGTTCGCGCCAGCACCATTGAAGCCCGCCGCCAATGCCTGCAACGTGGCGTAGGCATACAGGGTGTAGCCTTCCGGCTCGAAGCCGCCGGCGCGGAATTTCTCGATCACCGGCTGGCCATCCGGAATCTTCCGCGGGTCGGCACCGAAGGTCATCAGCACGCCCTTGGTGTACTGCGGCCCGCCGGCGGTGGTGACCAGTTCGTCGGTGACTATGCCGTCGCCGGAGAGGAATACGGCGGTCAGACCTTGTTCTCGCATCTGCCGTACCAGCGGCCCTGCCTCTGGGTGCAGGCCACCGAAGTAGACCACTTCGGCGCCGGAGGCACGGAGCTTGGTGACCAGGGCATTGAAGTCTTTCTCGCCGCGGGTCAGCCCCTCATAGAGCACTTCCTTCACGCCGCGCTTGGCCAGCTGCGCCTTGGTCGCATCGGCCAGGCCCTGACCGTAGGTGTCCTTGTCGTGAAGGATGGCGACCTTCTTCGCCTTCAGCGTATCGACGATATAGTTGCCGGCGACGACCCCCTGCTGGTCGTCACGCCCGCACATGCGGAACATGCCGGACAGGCCGCGCTCGGTGACCACTGGGTTAGTCGAGCCGGGGGTCATGGCGATCACGCCCGCCTCGTCGTACACCTCGGAAGCCGGGATGCTCGAGGACGAGCAGAAGTGGCCGACCACGGCCAGCGCCTTGTCCTGATCCACCAGGCGGTTGGCCACTGCCACGGCCTGCTTGGGTTCGCAGGCGTCATCGGCCTTGACCAGTTTGATCTTTTCGCCGTTCACGCCACCGGCAGCATTGATGTCCTCAGCTGCCTGGGAAGCACCGCGCCAATATTGTTCACCGAACGATGCGTTGGCGCCTGTGTGAGGGCCTGCTACACCAATTACTACGTCCGCCTGTGCGACGGCAGAGATTCCTAATGCAGTGGTAACTGCGAGAGCCAGAAAGCCTTTTCTGAAAATCTTCTGCGACATGGAGTTTTGCTCCTGAGGGTTTGAGTTGCGCTCGTACTTCGGGGAGTAACGAGAGCAAGTGGCGTGCCATTAATTTTTATATTTTGAGATCGCCCTTAACGTCTTTTTTGTGCGCTGCTCACCTCGCATTAAATGTTTTAAATCAGAGACTTACTCGAATAAAACAGGAAACCGAAAACATTCCTGGACGCAGCATCGGCGGAATCCACCAATACGCCAAGTAACAATAGACAGGGGGCTGATATTTGCACATGACTGGTGCGCAATCTACTGGCTTGCGCACTGTTGCGATTCGCCCGAAAAACCGTGAAAACCCCGCGTCGGCTTAAGCCAGTCCGCGTTAACCCCAGCCCCCAAAATACCGGCCCCAGTGCCGCACAGATGGCCCAGGAAGATCACCGTCAAACCGACCTCAAGCTGTCAAATAACGACACGCAAACATTGCCCGGCGTGGTACAGCGAGAAGCCCGCCTCATACAAACAGCTGCGCAGGCCGGCCGCGGTAACGTTCTGCATGGGTTGTAACGGCATCGGTAACGCTTGCGCGTCGCCACTCACCAAGTAGTCGGCGAAAGCCTTGCCCACCACACTGCCGGTAGTCACCCCGCGGCCGTTGTAACCGGTCACTGCGACCAGGCCAGGCGCCGGTTCGAACAGGCGCATCAGGTGATCCGGGGTGAAGGCAATGGTGCCGGTCCAGGTACTTTCCCAATCCACTGCGCCCAGCTCGGGGAAGTAATGCTGCTGAATCCGATCGGCCCAGGCCCGCAGGAACCAGGCTGGTTTATTCGTACCACTGCCGAGGCTGCCCAGCAGCAAACGGCCCGCGGCATCCCGGCGAATACTGCTGAGCACTTGCCGAGTATCCCAGGCCCCTTGGCCGCCCGGCAGAATGCGCGCGGCCGCCTCGCCGCCGAGTGGTGCGGAGGCGACCTGATAGTAGAAGCCGGGAAAGAAATTGCGCCGCAGCTCAGTCCACTCGCCTTCGGTGTAGGCATTCGAGGCGATAACCACCTGCTCGGCATTGACCGCGCCGCGTTCGGTGATCACGCACCACGTCGAGCCTTGACGCTCCAGACGGGTGACCGCTGAATGGTGAAACAGCTTGCCACCCAACTTGGTTACCGCGTTCGCCAAGCCGCTGGTGTAAGCCATCGGGTTCAGCGTGCCGGCGCGCCGGTCGAGCAAGGCCGCCGCGATCCGTTGCGTGCCAGTCGCTTCATGACAAACCGCGCCCGTCAGCATCTCCACCGGCGCGCCACGGCGCTGCCATTGCCCGCAGCGGCTTTGCAGGTCGGCCACTCCGCGAGCGTTATGCGCCATGTGCAGGGTGCCTTCGCGGCGCGCCTGGCAGTCGATGGCATATTTGTCGATCAGCGAAAACACCAGTGCCGGCGCCGCTCCCATAGTCGTCACCAGCTTGCTGCCGACCGCCTGGCCCAGCCCGGACTCGACTTCGTCCGGGGCAATCCATATGCCGGCGTTGACCAGCCCGACGTTGCGCCCCGAGCCGCCCTGCCCGGTTTCGTGGGCCTCCAGCACACACACGCTTTTGCCCTGCTCGAGCAGGTGCAGCGCGGCGGACAGTCCGGTGATGCCGGCACCAATCACGCAGACATCGACCTTCAGCGCGCCGCTCAGAGCGTTGGCTTTTGGCCGCTCAGGTGTCAGTTTTTCCCACAAGCATTCTTGGCGCAGCGTCATTCCCGAATCCTTAACGTCGACAAATTTCCTGTAAGCGCAGTGTTAGTCACGCCCACACCGGCAGGAGCCATTCAATCGAAGGTAATACCTTGCGCCAACGGTAACTCGTGGGAGTAGTTCACCGTATTGGTCTGCCGGCGCATATAGGCGCGCCAAGCATCCGAGCCGGACTCACGACCGCCACCGGTTTCCTTCTCGCCGCCAAAGGCGCCGCCAATCTCCGCGCCGCTGGGGCCGATGTTGACGTTGGCGATGCCGCAGTCGCTGCCGACTGCCGACATGAACAGCTCCGCCTCACGCACATCGGTGGTGAAGATGCAGGAGGACAGCCCCTGCGGCACGGCGTTGTTCAAGCGCAGCGCTTCGTTGAAATCGCTATAGCCGATCACGTAGAGAATCGGGGCGAAGGTTTCCGTGCAGACCACTTCGCTCTGCTCCGGCATTTCGACGATAGCCGGCGCCACGTAATAGGCATTAGGGAATTGCTCGGCCAGTTGCCGTGTCCCGCCGAACACCTTGCCGCCCTCGCTCAACGCCTGCTCCAGCGCATCCTGCATGCTGTCGAAGCCGTGTTTGTCGATCAGTGGGCCGACCAGGTTGCCTTCCAGCGGGTGGCCGATGCGCACCTTGGCGTAAGCGGTTTTCAAACGACTGACGATCTCGTCTTTAACCGACTCATGGGCGATCAAGCGACGCAGCGTGGTGCAACGCTGCCCAGCTGTGCCGATGGCACTGAAGAGGATGCCGCGCACCGCCAGATCGAGGTCGGCGCTGGGCGTCAGGATCATCGCGTTGTTGCCGCCCAGTTCGAGAATCGAGCGGGCGAAACGAGCCGCCACTTTCGGCGCCACTTCACGGCCCATGCGGGTGCTACCGGTGGCACTGATCAGCGCCACGCGAGGATCTTCCACCAACGCCGTGCCCGCCTCCCGCGCACCGATGATGACTTGGCTGAGATAAGCCGGCGCCTCACTGAACTGCTTGGCCACGCCATCGAACAGCGCCTGGCAAGCCAGTGCCGTCAGCGGCGTCTTCTCCGAGGGCTTCCACACCACCGAGTTGCCGCAGACCAGCGCCAGCGTGGTATTCCAGGCCCACACCGCGACCGGAAAGTTGAACGCGCTGATCACCCCGACTACGCCAAGCGGGTGCCAGGTCTCACGCATGTGGTGGCCGGGGCGCTCGGAGGCGATGGTCAGGCCGTAGAGCTGACGGGACAAACCGACGGCGAAGTCGCAGATGTCGATCATCTCCTGCACTTCGCCCAGGCCTTCCTGGGTGATCTTGCCAGCCTCCCAGGACACTAGCTCGCCGAGTTCGGCCTTGTGCTGGCGCAGCGCTTCGCCGAACAGCCGGATCAACTCACCGCGACGCGGCGCCGGCACCTTGCGCCAGGCCTGGAATGCCTGCTCGGCGCGACCGATCTGCTGCTCGACTTCGGCGCCACTTTGCAACTGCACCGTAGCGATCTGGCTGCCGTCGATGGGGGTGTGGATGGCATGACCGCCCTGTTGATAACGCTGCGGGGCGACGCCCAACTTATCGAGCAATGAGGTAACCATGAGTTCTCCACCTGAAGTGACTAAGTAATAACGGCCGGGTAATAACAGACGGGGCAATGGCAGCAGTAATAACTGGACTGTTGCGCGCCAACAAACGACCTTTACTCCATATATCATTCCGTTTATTCATGCCAAAGCCCTCCCAGACACAATGAGGATCGCCATGCTCAAGCGCCACATGCCCTCACTGACCGCCCTGCAATGTTTCGAAGCCGTGGCGCGGCATCTGAGCTTTACCCGCGCCTCGGAAGAGCTGAGCCTGACCCAGAGCGCCGTGAGCAAGCAGGTCGCGCAACTTGAGGAGCTGGTTCAGCACTTACTGTTTCGTCGCGTGCGTCGCAGCCTGCAACTGACGCCAGCCGGCTCGCTGTACCTCGTCGAGGTGCGCAAGATCCTCACCCAGGTGGAGATGTCCACTCACTACCTGCGCTCCTACGGCGGCGAGACCGAGGTGCTGCGGGTTTCCACGCTGCCGACCTTTGGCTCACGCTGGCTGATCCCGCGGCTCAAGGGCTGGCGCCTGCGTCACCCGAATATCCACCTGGATGTGCGCAATGAGCTGGAGCCCGACGACTTGGCGCAAGGCCGCAGCGACGTGGCCTTCTTCTTCGGTCAGAGCGCGCGGCCTGGGGCTGAGTGCATCAGACTATTCGGCGAAGAAATGGTCCCAGTCTGCGCGCCCAGTGCTTTACCGGCCGAGCCTTTCAGCGATCCGACCCAGTTGACCGAACTGGTGCTGCTGCAAAACGCGACCCGCCCGGAGGCCTGGCACGAGTGGTTCCAGAGCCAGGATCGGCAAACCGAACACAGCTATCACGGGCCACGTTTCGACACTTTCTACATGTGCATCCGCGCTGCCCAGGTCGGCTGTGGTGTCGCGCTGCTGCCGCGGTTCCTGGTGGAAGAAGAGTTGGCCGAGGGCAAACTGGTGATCCCTTGGCAACACAGCCTGGCGAGCAGCAATGCCTACTACCTGGCCTATGCGGAACGCGCCGCCGAGGTGCCGAAGGTGCGCGACTTTGTGAGCTGGATACGCGAGCACCTCGAAACGGCACCAGAGGCTTAGGCCGCGCTACCCTACCGGCAGAGCCTAGGCAGACCGCAGCGGCCAGCAAGAATAAATGGAATGAACCCGGCGTTTTTTTTCACTTGCCGCGCGCGTCGGCGCCGGCTTTTATACAGGCTCGCTTTCACCCTCAGAGCCACCCACACCATGCCCACCTCCACACGCTTGTTGAACCTGGTCGCCTCGGCCATTGGCCAACCTGCTGCCAGTTGGGTCTTCGCCCACGTCGAAATACCTGAAGGGTTGCAGGAATTCGCCAATAGCGAGCAAGCCCTGCACCGCGCCTGGTTGGCCGAGGCACTCAACCTCTGCCTGTTCCACAAACTGGTGGAGGCCGTGCCCGCTGGCCGCACCTATGTCGCCGAACAGCTCATGCAAGGTCGCAAGGTGAACTTCGACCACGGCGCCATTCGCACCGTCGACTGGCCGGAGAACGGTGACTTGCCACGCGGCCGCCTGGCCTTCACCCGCTTGCTGGAACCGCTGGGCTTCACCGATGTGCGCACCTACCCGCTGACCAAGCTGAACATGACTGGCTATGCCTATCGGCAGCAGGACTTGCCGGCGGATATCGCCCAGCTCTTCGTCTCCGAGCTGCATCCGGGGCGCTTCAGCGAAGCCTTCCAGCAAGCGGTCAGCCGTGTCGTCGAGAGCAGCCGCGACCCGCTGCAAGCAGAGCATTTAAGCATCCTCAAAGGCCTGCGCCTGACTCGCCACTGTAGTCCGGAAGAGGCACGAACCCTGCTGCCAGCGCTGTATCGGGCCTTCGACTGTCAGCATTCCGTGGTGCGGGAAAGCGACTATCAGCTGTTGCTCAGGGAAAGCGCGGAAATGGCCTGGATCGCCACCGAAGGCAATCGCTTCAACCACCTGACCGACCGGGTCCGCGATCTCGAACGTGTGGTCGCAGAGCAAAGGGCCAAAGACCGCCCGATGAAAGACAGCATCGAAGTCTCCAGCTCCCGCCGAGTCATGCAAACCGCCTACAAAGCGGTGCAGGTGCAGCGGACCTTTCTCAATGCCACCGGCCAGCGCGTCCAGCGTGAAGTGCCGGGCTCCTTCGTCGAGTTCATACAACGCGAGATCGACGACGAGAGTGATCAGCTCGATCTGCATTTCGACAGCAGCAATGCCCAGGGCATCTTCAAGATGACCGACTCGCGCAACGCCCGTTAGCACAAGCAGAAAGGCCGCTCTCGAAAAAGCGGCCTTTGCTTTACCTGCGGCGATCAGTCGACCAGGGTCACGGCGCCCTTCATCAGCGACGAATGCCCTGGGAAGGAGCAGAAGAACTCATAGCTTTCGCCGGTGGCCAGCTTCGCTACATCGAAGCTCACCGAGTCCGACTCGCCGCCACCGACCAGCTTGGTGTGGGCGATCACGCGGGCGTCATCGGGTTTCAGGTAATTCTTGTCCACGCCAGCGGCGATGCCATCAGCGGCGATCCCGCTCAAATCGGCGGCTTTGCTCAGAACCCAGTTGTGGCCCATCACGTTCTTCGGCAACTGGCCGGCGTGCTTGAGGTTCACGGTGAAGGTTTTGCAGCTTTTGCTGACCTTGATCTCTTTGACATCGAAAGTCATCTGGTCAGTGCCTTGCACCTCCACCGAACATTCAGCAGCCAGCAGGGGCGCACTGAGCAGGGCCAGCACGGATGCAACGACGAGCTTGCGAATCATGGGAATCTCCTTGGCGGTCTGGGCAACAGGCCCAAAGGGGAGACTGCCTGAGTCGCCAGCGAGTTCCCATGACCTGCGGCAACAGACCGCAGCTTTCCGGACTCTGCCTGCCGGGGTCGGTTCCGGAATGACCAGGGCGCAGCCAATGAGGCCGGACCGAGCTATTGCCGCCATCGAGACAATCAACCGGACTGGCGCCAGCGGCGGGCTTAGCATGGCCGCATTCACCGACCCGCGAGGTATTCACCATGAACTTTCTGCAAAGCCTGCTCGCCGCCTATGCCTGCGGCGCCAGTGGTACCTGCCCGGATGAACGACACCCCGCCTAGTGCTTGGTCGCCGACACCGCAGCCATTACTCTGTGAGCATTCTCAACCCGCGGAGTAGATGATGTCCCTGCGTTCCATATGCGTGTTCTGCGGTGCCAGCCCCGGTGCCAACCCGGTTTATCGCGAAGCCGCCATCGCCCTCGGCCGCTGCTTGGCCGAACGTAACATCCGTCTGATCTACGGCGGCAGCGCCGTGGGCCTGATGGGCATCGTGGCAGATGCCGCCCTCGCCGCCGGCGGCGAAGTCATCGGCATCATCCCGCAGAGCCTGGAAGAAGCCGAGATCGGCCACAAAGGCCTGACCCGCCTGGAAGTGGTCGACGGCATGCACGCGCGCAAGGCGCGTATGGCGGAGCTCAGCGACGCCTTTATCGCGCTGCCCGGCGGCCTCGGCACCCTGGAAGAACTCTTCGAGGTCTGGACCTGGGGCCAACTCGGCTACCACAGCAAGCCGCTCGGGCTGCTGGAAGTGAACGGCTTCTACGCCAAGCTCAACGACTTCCTCGACCATCTGGTCGTCGAGCGCTTCGTCCGCGACCATCATCGCGCCATGCTGCAGATCAACGAGTCACCGTCTGAGCTGCTGGCAGCGCTGGGCAACTGGCAGCCGGCCGTCGAGCCCAAGTGGGTGGATCGTAAGCCGAGCTGACGCAGATGCCTGAACACGGATGGGCGGCCCAGAGGGGTTGCATGCCATGAGTAAAAGAAACCTCCTGCTGAGCGGCGGCGTGCTGCTAGTCGCCCTGCTGGTCTGGCTTGCAGGAAAACTCCTGTGGCCGGGCTATAGCGACTTCGCCTGCTCCGTCTACCCGCCTGGCTGCCCTCTGGCCTCACGTTCGGCCAGCCTTGATCTCGTGCACATCACGCTGTCGACCGGCACGGCCAAGGGCAGTGAGTTCATCGCGACGTCTGAAGGCAGCGCACGGCGGATCGTCAAGTTGGACATCCCGCGCGCCTATCTGAGTTGGACGCCATACATCCACGAGAAGCCGCAGCACGACATTGAGTTTGATGCCGGCGGTCCTGACTTAGTGCCACTGAGCCTGTGGATGCAGCAGCTGAATGCGGGCGGCGCTAGCCCGCGAAGAACGCCAACCGCCCGACACCCGTTAAAACAACGGGTCAAAATCAGACTGAGCCTGACGCTCGACGTGGGTCAGCCTAGCTGCCAGGACGACTTGTGTGGCAACACGCCCGTGGAAAGAGGCCTCAACTACGAGACCGGCGATATTTTCACCGAGGAAGTACCCAACGCCGCGGATGGCTTTCGCATCTTCCGCACCGCCCCGCCGCCGGCAAAAGGCTCGGCCTGGAGCAATCAACAGTTGCTGATTGCCAAGCCTGGGCAGACCGCGGAATTGCTCTACATGGTCTGCGACATTGACCCGCAAGCCGCGTTCAGATGGTGCCGGGCCAACAGCATGCTGGATAAGAATCTAGTCCTGACTTACGAGTTCGAAACGTCTCGACTGGGCCAGTTTCAACAGCTGGATAAGCAGGTTAGAACCCTGGTCAAAGGCCTGATTGTCTCGGATCAGACCTTCCCCGGGTCAATGCAATAGCCCATTACCCTGCATACGGCGCCATGCCCCTCGGTTAATTGCGCCGTACACAGCCCTCCTGCCCAGCCTGCAACTAGCTCGCTTGTTGCATGATCACCGTCTGCGCCGGCATTGGCGCCGGGAAGCCGCCTTTGCCGAGGGCATCTTTGATCATCTTGTTGGTGTCGAAATACACCTGCCAGTACTGGTCGTTATGGCAATACGGGCGCACCGCCAGCACCGGGCCGACCAGATTGATCTCGAGGATCTCGACATCTACCGCAGGCTCGGCCAGGACGTTGGGGATCGCGGCGATACGACTCTTCAGCAACTCGATGGCCGTCTGATAGTCCGCCGCACCCGACAGCTGCGCCTTCAACTCCACCCGGCGGAAGGTGTTGTGCGAGTAGTTCTGGATGTTGTCGGCGAAGATCTTGTTATTGCCGACCAAGGTCAACACGTTGTCCGGGGTGTTGATCGCGGTGACGAACAGGCCGATTTCGACCACTGTGCCGGTCACGCCACCGGCGCTGATGAAATCGCCAACCTTGAACGGCCGCAGCACGATGATAAAACCGCCCGCCGCCAGGTTCGCCAGCAGCCCAGACCAGGCCATACCGATGGCCAGGCCGACCGCCGCCAGCAACGCCGCGAAGGTCGTAGTCTGCACCCCGAAGAAACCGAGGATGCCGATCACCAAGATGATGTTCAGTGTCACGGTGATAAAGGAGCCGACATAGCGCAGCACGGTCGGGTCGACCTTCTGCCGGCCCAATGACTTCTGCACCAGGCCGACGGCGAAACCGATCAGCCAGCGGCCGATCACCCAGAACGCAATCGCCGAGAGAATCTTGATGGCAAACGCCGCGCCGTACTGCGAAGCCAGGTTGACCAGCGAGTTGAATTTTTCCGTACCCACATTAACGATCGTTGTTTCGTCCATGGTTATGCGCCTAGTGCTTGGGAATGACTCAAAAAAGCTAGCACGACAACCGCAGGTTGGCTGGAAAATTAAGCAGCGCGGATAAGCCCGTAGAGCGGTTTGCAAAGCCGTTGGCAGGGCTGCGCAGCGATAAACCCAGGCAAATCCATCAGCACCCGCGCCCGGCAAGCGACAACAGCGCGTTGCCGCTCCGCCCGGATGTACCTGCTGAGGTGAAGTAGTCGGAGCGTTCGGGGCTTGCTAGGCGGATAATTACGTTTTAATCGGGGCGAATCGTCGAGAACACCCCAAAGTCAAAGGACTCACTGGCATAATCCACAACAACATCGCCCCCACGAGAGAGGATCACCAATGGCCAAACCTAATTATTCCTTCGCCAAGCGTCAGCGCGATCTCGCCAAAGAGCAGAAGAAAGAGGAAAAACTGCAGCGCAAAAACGCCGCTCAGGCCGAGCAGGCGCAACTGGAGCAAGCCGAGTCGTCCACTGACGAAGCTACTGATCAAGCGCCGGCAGACGCAACCCCTAGCGCCTAGGTTCTGTATGAAAAGTCGCCGAGCGAAGATCAGGCAAGGCGCAACGCAGCGGAGCGGAGCGGAGTAACAGCCGCCGGCTGGCCCGAAGGGCGAGCTCCAGCGAGTCAAAACAGGCGAAGAAGCGCAGTTTACGCGCTGTAAATGAGCATGACTCGCTTCGCTCGCCCCTTCGAGGCCGCGCTAGAGCGCGTTAGCAACAAGCTGCCTGCTGAGCCTGTGTTTAACGCAGCATCATGCGCGAAGCCCGCCGGCACTTTCCGTACGGAACCTAATCCCCGGGTCAGGGTTGAGGTTATGCCAATGCCCGCAGTACCTCTCTTGCTGGGCTGCACAGGCGGCTCACGACACGCCTCTGCGCAAGGCCGTCAGCAACCGCCGTCAAGGCTGACGATCCAGCGGGTGAGCAACTCACCCCCTTCCTGATGCACGACCGAGCGGCCGAGTTCCGGCATCATCACGCTGGGGTCGACGCTTTCCACTCGATAGATCAGCACGGACTTCTCGGGATGGCCGGGGTGGATATCCACCAGCCGATCGCCCGAGCCTTTGCCCGCCGCCACTGGTTGCTTGCACAGGCCGACCGGAATACCCAACGGCGTCGCTGGATCGAGCAGCAATCCGGAAGTTCGCGCCGGCCCCTTGGGATTGTGGCAGTGCGCGCAGTTGGCATCGAGGTAACTGCGCGCCTGTCGCTCCAGGCTCTCGCCTTCGCGCGGATGGCCCCACAACGCGTTCTGTGGCACGCCAGCAAATTCGACCGGCAAGCCTTTGAGCAGGCCGCGTTGCTGCCACTGCTTGAGCTGATTGTCCGAGCCCTCGGCGTAGACGAAATCCTTATTCAGATGACGCGCTTTCGGGCCCAGCGGGTTGCTGCCCTCACCATGCCGCTCCTCATGGCAGCCGGCGCATTGGTTGGCGTCCGGCACCTGGTAGTCGACGGCCAGCGCCCGATCTTGATCATCGAGCAGGCTCAGCGTCTGGCTCTCGCCGGCCCATTCCAGATGCGCCTCCTTCTGCTGCGCGTCCCACACGTAAGGCAATGCCACCCAGCCGGTTTTCTGCTTGAGCAGGATGCGCGTTTCGATCAACTGCACCCGCGCCAGAGTCAGGCCATTTTTCGGGTCACGATCATCGAGGTTGCTTTGCCGCAGGCGGCCCTGCTGATCCTTCGGGTAATAGAAGGTTTTGCTCAGCACAGTGCCAACGGGGTAGTCGAAATGCTCCTCCGCGTACTGCGCCGACTCGCCCGCCGGCATCCAGACCGTGCGCAGCTTGTGCGCGTAGTCGGTAAACAACGGTGTATTGAGGTCATAGGGCAACACCTCGGCGGCCGCTTGCAGGTGGCCGTCGCCGAGCTTGAGCAGGCCCCATTCGCTCAGCGTTTGCGGATACTTGTCGCCTTCCGGCAGGTACAACGGCGCCGGCTGTTTACCGCAAGCGGCAAGCAGCAACGCACCTAACAGGAATAGCGAACGCTTCATGCACCCTGCCCCGCCTTGGCCGAAGCCAGGTCGATGGCCGGCAGTTTGGGTAGCGTGCATTTGTGGCTGCTCATGTCGGTGCTGATGTTCTTGTAGCCATTCGGGCCGTCGACGTTGATCAAGCCAGCCTCGCCGTTATCGATGCAGATCGCCAGATCCGCCGGCAGCGTGCCGTCCACCAGTTTTGCCGGGTTGAAGTAGCCATCCCAGAGGATGTCCGGCAGGCGGCCATTGAGGCCGTACTGAGTGATTTTCAGCGCCTTCAGCTCGAGGTTGTCCGGGCTGTCGCCACCTGGCCCGAAACGGTTGCCATAGATGAAGATGCCTTCCGGATAAGGGTCGAAGGCTTCGGTGGTGGAGAGATTGGTGTAACCGGTGCTGAAGTAGCTGCTGACGATTACGTTGGCGGTCCTGTGCTCGCCGATATCGTTGTCGAAGACTTCGACCAGGTCGTTGGAATTGATCACCACGCCAGAACCAGCCGGCACGCTGGCAACCGGTGTGCCCTTGTGGCCGAAGTTAGCGTGGTTATTGCCCTGCACCTGATTGTGATAGACCCGCGTGGCGCGCCCAGCCTGCTGCAGGTTGGGCATATTGAACACGAGGATGCCGCCGGTGTTGCCGGTGGCGATGTTGTCGTAAACGTCTGCGCCGATAGTGTTCTCGATCTCGATACCGGCGACGTTGCGCTCGGCGCGGCTGTTGCGCACCACCACGTTGCGTGACTGACCGACGTAAATGCCGGCATCCGAGGCGCCGATGGCGATGGCGCCATCGATCAGGGTGTTCTCGGTCTGCACCGGATAAATGCCGTAGGCGCCGTTCTCGGCCGCTGGGCCGTTGGTCCACTCGGTTCGCACGCGACGGATGACGATGTTCTTGCCACCGACCACCTTCAGCGAGTCGCCTTTGGTGTCCTCGAACGCCAGGTCTTCGATGGTGAAGTCCGAGGCGTCCACCAGCAATCCTTCGGCGCCGCTCTTCTGGCCCTTGAAGCTGAGGATGGTCTTGTCCATGCCCGCGCCCTTGATGGTCACGCCGCTGGCTTTCAGGCTCAGGCTGCGGTCGAGTTGGTAAGTGCCGGCCGGGATCTCGATGACCTCACCGGCCTTAGCCTTGATCAGCTTGGCCTGCAGCTCCTTCTGGAAGTCGACCAGAGTGCTCGGCGCCTTGCCTTGCTCACCACAGGCAGCGAGCAATACAGATACGGCAAGCAGGGACAGAATGGCGATACGCATGGCAGGCTCCGCGGAGGTTCTTTTCACAATATTGGTACCATAGTACCAATTAAAACGAAAACCAACCCCTGCCGACGCCGCGCTATCGCACAGATCAATCTGCAAAAACGCAAAACGCCAGCTCGAAGGCTGGCGTTTTGCTGATCGCGGCAAATTAGCGCGGTACGACTGGCCGTTTCACAGGCTTCTTGCCTTTACCCTTGCTCGCATCCGCGCGCGCCTTGGCTTCTTCTTTACCCTTGGCGAAAGCGGCAGCTTTGGCGGCCTCGCGCTTGTCCCACGGGTTGCTGCCATCACTTCCGCGCGGCGGCAAGCCCGTGTGCTGGGTCAGTAGCGCCTGAGTCTTACCGACCTTGTGGCTGCCAGCCGGTGTCGAGTTCTTGCGACGAGCACTTTGATAGCTGTCGGTGGCCGGCTGATGCAGCGGAATCAGCTGGTTCTTGCCGGGACCGATCAGGTCGGCACGGCCCATGTTGGTCAACGCCTCACGCAGCATCGGCCAGCCCTTCGGATCGTGGTAGCGCAGGAAGGCCTTATGCAGACGGCGCTGCTGCTCGCTCTTGACGATATTCACCGTGTCACTCTTGTAAGTGACCTTACGCAGCGGGTTCTTCCCGGAGTGGTACATGGCGGTGGCGGTGGCCATCGGCGAGGGATAAAACGCCTGCACCTGGTCCGCCCGGAAGCCACTGCTCTTCAGCCACAAGGCGAGATTCATCATGTCCTCGTCGGTGGTGCCAGGATGCGCGGCGATGAAATACGGGATCAGATACTGCTCTTTACCGGCCTCTTTCGAGTACTTCTCGAACATCCGCTTAAACTTGTCATAGCTGCCGATGCCCGGCTTCATCATCTTGTTGAGCGGACCTTCCTCGGTGTGTTCCGGGGCGATCTTCAGGTAGCCACCGACGTGGTGGGTGACCAGCTCTTTCACATACTCCGGCGACTCGACCGCCAGGTCGTAACGCAGGCCCGAGGCGATCAGGATCTTCTTCACGCCCGGCAGTGCGCGGGCGCTGCGATACAGCTGGATCAACGACGAGTGGTCGGTATTCAGGTTCTCGCAGATGCCCGGGAACACGCACGAAGGCTTGCGACAAGCGGACTCGATCTCCGGGCTCTTGCAGGCGATGCGGTACATGTTCGCGGTCGGCCCGCCAAGATCGGAGATAACGCCGGTGAAGCCGGGGACCTTGTCGCGAATCTCTTCGATCTCGCGAATGATCGACTCTTCTGAGCGGTTCTGGATGATCCGCCCTTCGTGCTCGGTGATCGAGCAGAAGGTACAGCCACCGAAGCAGCCGCGCATGATGTTCACCGAGAAACGGATCATGTCGTAGGCCGGGATTTTCTCCTTGCCGTACGCGGGGTGCGGAATGCGCGCATAGGGCATGCCGAACACGTAGTCCATCTCTTCGGTGGTCATCGGGATGGGTGGCGGGTTGAACCAGACATCCACCTCGCCATGCTTCTGCACCAGCGCACGGGCGTTGCCCGGGTTGGTTTCCAGGTGCAGCACGCGGTTGGCGTGAGCGTAGAGCACCGAATCCCCGCGGACCTTTTCGAAGGACGGCAGGCGGATCACGGTCTTGTCGCGGGTCAACCGGGGGTTCGGCAGCAACTGCACGACCTTGGCTTCCTGCGGATCTTCCACCGGGCCCTTTTCCTGCTCGATGGCGCAGGCCTGGGTATCCTGAGTGTTAACGTAGGGATTGATGATCTTGTCGATCTTGCCCGGACGGTCGATGCGGGTGGAGTCGATCTCGAACCAGCCCTCAGGGGTATCCCGACGGATAAAGGCGGTGCCGCGGATATCGGTGATCTCTTCGATCTTCTGACCGTAGGACAGGCGCTGGGCGACCTCGACGATGGCGCGCTCGGCGTTGCCGTAAAGCAGAATGTCGGCGCAGGCGTCGATCAGGATCGAGTGGCGAACCTTATCCTGCCAGTAATCGTAATGGGCGATGCGGCGCAAGGAGGCCTCGATGCCACCAAGGACGATGGGCACGTGCTTGTAGGCTTCCTTGCAGCGCTGGCTATACACCAGGCTGGCGCGATCCGGACGCTTACCGGCCAAACCGCCTGGGGTGTAGGCGTCGTCGGAACGGATTTTCTTGTCGGCGGTGTAGCGGTTGATCATCGAATCCATGTTGCCGGCCGCGACGCCGAAGAACAGGTTCGGCTCGCCGAGCTTCATGAAGTCGTCTTTCGACTGCCAGTTCGGCTGCGCGATGATGCCCACGCGGAAGCCCTGGGCCTCGAGCAGGCGGCCGATGATAGCCATGCCGAAGGACGGGTGATCGACGTAGGCATCGCCGGTGACGATGATGATGTCGCAAGAATCCCAGCCAAGCTGATCCATCTCTTCCCGGCTCATCGGCAGGAAAGGTGCGGGCCCGAAACATTCGGCCCAGTATTTGGGATAGTCGAATAACGGCTTGGCTGCTTGCATGTCGGTGACCGATGGCGTTCAAGAGGAAAATCGCGGGCGCGGAATATAGCACAAAATTTAACCAAATCCGACCGTGGCGCTGGGTTTCAGTCGCGTAGGTCGGAACCGCGCAGCGTTTCCGACGCCTGTAGGGAGCGGCAAGCGACACCCATCGAGAAGGGTAGTTACGCATCCGGCGGAAAACCCTGCGGGTGTTCCGCCCTACGGACTAGAGAGTCAAAAGCTGCGATAACGCCTCGGCACGCGAGCGGTGACCTTAGTCAGCAACTCGTAACCGATAGTGCCGCAGGCCTGGGCCAACTCATCGACCGGCAATTGCGCGCCCCACAACTCGACCGCATCGCCCAACTGCGCCTCGGGAAGATCGGTCAGATCGACTGCCAACATATCCATCGACACCCGCCCCGCCAGTGGCACGCGCTGGCCGCGCACCACCAGTGGCGTACCTGAAGGCGCATGCCGCGGATAACCGTCAGCATAACCGCAACTGACCGTGCCGATCCGCGAAGGCCGCTGCGCGACCCAGCAGGCGCCATAGCCGACACTCTCGCCAACCGCGACGTCACGCAGGCCGATCAGTTGCGCGGTCAGACACATCGCCGGGCGCAACCCCAACTCCTTGGCCGTCAGATCGACGAAAGGCGTGGCGCCATAGAGCATGATGCCCGGTCGTAGCCAATCCATATGAGCCGCCGGGATGGTCAGGATGGCGGCCGAATTGGCCAACGAGCGCTGGTCAAAGTCCAGATCGAGCAGATCGAGGAAGGCCTCCACCTGCTGCTCGGTGAGTGGGTGACCACGCTCATCGGCACAGGCGAAATGACTGAGCAGATTGAGTTCAGCGACCTGCGTCGCGCCAGCCAGACGCGCATGCCAATGCCGCAGCTGATCAGCGGCAAAGCCCAGCCGGTGCATGCCGCTGTCGAGTTTGAGCCAGACATTCAGCGGCCCGGGCAGCTGAGCGGCGAGCAATGCCTCGGCCTGCTCCGCCCCCTGCACCACCACATCCAGAGCCAGCTGCGCAGCAGAGTGGTACTCCGCCGGCTCGAAGCAGCCCTCAAGCAACAGGACACGCGCCTCGGCATTCACCCGCCGCACCTCAGCCGCCTCTTCCAGGCAGGCCACCGCAAAGCCATCGGCCTCCGGCAGGCTGCCGACCACCTCACGCACACCATGCCCATAGGCATTTGCCTTCACCACCGCAAATGCCTCACGCCCCGGCGCGCAGCGCTTGGCGACCGCATAGTTATGGCGAATGGCCGCAAGATCGATGGTGGCAACAAGCGGGCGCATGCAACGTCGTCCTAAAACAAAACGGGCGCCCAGTTTAACCCCTGGCGCCCGTTTTATTGAGGTAAACCGCCTGCCAAACCGTAGCGAGCGCGACACAGGCAAGAAGCCCGGAACGCAGCAACCGTAGTGGACTTAATGTCCATGAGGATGGCGAGCACCGCGCGACACAGCCTGGGTGACGCGCAGTAGGTTCGGGCCGGTGATTACTCGTCGTCGTCGAAATTGTAGCTGCCTGGGGCAAGGTTCTCGAAGCGGGTGTACTTGCCGAGAAACGCCAGACGGATGAAGCCGATCGGGCCGTTCCGCTGTTTGCCGATGATGATTTCGGCAATGCCCTTGTGTTCGGTCTCCGGGTGATACACCTCGTCGCGATAGACGAACATGATCACGTCGGCGTCCTGCTCGATCGCACCGGATTCACGCAAGTCGGAGTTCACCGGGCGCTTGTTCGGCCGCTGCTCCAGCGAGCGGTTGAGCTGCGACAGGGCCACTACCGGGCAGTTGAACTCTTTGGCCAGGGCTTTCAAGGAGCGTGAGATCTCGGAAATCTCGTTGGTCCGGTTGTCCCCGCTGGAGCCTGGGATCTGCATCAGCTGCAGGTAGTCGATCATGATCAGACCGATATCACCATGTTCGCGGACAAGCCGGCGGGTACGCGCGCGCATTTCCGAGGGACTGATGCCGGCGGTGTCATCGATAAACAGCTTGCGGTCATTGAGCAGGTTGACTGCCGAGGTCAGGCGCGGCCAATCGTCGTCGTCCAGCTGACCGGAACGCACCTTGGTCTGATCGATGCGCCCCAAGGAGGACAGCATACGCATCATCAGCGATTCGCCTGGCATCTCCAGGGAGTACACCAGCACCACCTTGTCGCTACGCAGTACGGCATTTTCCACCAGGTTCATGGCAAAGGTGGTTTTACCCATCGACGGACGACCGGCGACGATGATCAAGTCAGCCTGCTGCAGGCCGCTGGTTTTGTCATCGAGATCGGTGTAACCGGTGGACAGGCCGGTGATGCCGTCGCCGGTATTGAACAGAGTGTCGATGCGGTCGATGGCCTTGGTCAGCAAAGCGTTGACGCCGACCGGGCCGCCGGTCTTCGGCCGCGCTTCGGCGATCTGGAAGATCTGCCGCTCGGCCTCGTCGAGAATCTCAGCCGCGGCCCGACCTTGCGGATTGAAGGCGCTGTCGGCGATCTCGTTGCTGATGCCGATCAACTGGCGCAGGGTGGCCCGCTCACGGACGATCTGCGCATAAGCCTTGATGTTGGCCACCGACGGGGTGTTCTTCGCCAACTCACCGAGATAGGCGAGGCCGCCGGTCTGGGAAGTCTGCCCTTCCTTGTCCAGCTGCTCGGACAAGGTAACGACGTCGAACGGCTGATTGTGGTCGGCCAGTTTGGCGATGGCGCGAAAAATCAAACGGTGGTCATGCCGATAGAAGTCACCATCGGAAACCTGGTCCAACACCCGCTCCCAGGCGTTGTTGTCGAGCATCAAGCCACCGAGCACGGCCTGTTCGGCCTCGATGGAGTGCGGCGGCACCTTGAGGGCGGAGGTTTGCAGATCGTACTGCTCAGGGATGGAGATATCGTTCATGGCCACACAGAATCAGGGGTACAGAAAGACAAAAGGCACGACTCCGCTCGCGCGGGGCCGTGCCCGATGTTAACCGCCCGGCACTCGAGGTGCTAGGCGATTGGCGTTGCTTAGAACCTATTCACGATCCGCTACGCTCGGTGATGCTGCGTTAAAAACAGGCTCAGATGCTCATTTACAACTCGTAAACTGCGCTTCTTCGCCAGTTTTTGCCTTGCCTGACCTTCGCTCGTTTGGATCGTGAGCAGGCTCTTAGGCAGCCACCACGACAACGCGGACGGTTGCTTCAACGTCGGAGTGCAGGTGCACAGCGACGTCGAACTCGCCAACGTGACGGATAGTGCCGTTCGGCAGACGAACTTCGCTCTTCGCCACTTCCACGCCAGAGGCGGTCAGGGCATCGGCGATGTCGTGAGTACCGATCGAACCAAACAGCTTGCCTTCGTCACCGGCGGTGGCGGTGATGGTCACCTCCAGCTCAGCCAGTTGGGCGGCGCGAGCCTCGGCAGAAGCTTTCTTCTCTGCAGCCAGCTTTTCCAGCTCGGCGCGACGCACTTCGAACGCAGCAACGTTCGCAGCGGTAGCAGCGGTGGCTTTGCCGAACGGCAGCAGGAAGTTACGACCGTAACCGGCCTTAACATTCACTTTATCGCCCAGGTTGCCCAGGTTGGCGATTTTTTCCAGCAGGATGACTTCCATTTGGGTCTTACCTCTTAACTTTTAACCTTCACCGTTCGCAGGGCCGGCGCCGTTCTTGCGCGCCAGGCGTCCGCGAAAATCAATCAGACTGTCGACAATGGCCAATACCACGAGTAACGGATAGATCAACTGCATAAACAGCAGCAGGGTTACGTACAACCCGACCAGCCAGAACCTGCCTAGTCGCCCTTCAGCCACCAGCCCATGCAGCAAGGCCAGCCCGGCGAACGCCAACGGTACGCTGCACAACGGTGTCAGCATCGCCAGCTGCGAACCCAGATTGGGCCCCAGCAGCATGCCCACCAGCAGCAACATCGCCAACGCTGACGGCAGTCGCAGCGCGCGAAACTCGCGGCCAAAACCACCAGGGTTATACAACGCCGCCTGCCAATAACGCCCAAGCATCAGGCATAGCAGACTGACAATCTGCAGCACCGCTGCCAACAATCCGGTCAGTACAGGCGCCAGCAAGGCGTCCAGATGCGCTCGCTCATCCACCGACAACTGTCGGTGGAGTTCACCGAGTGCCTGCGGCAAGAGTTTCTGCAACTCTCCCACCAATGCCTCGATGAATTCGCGGAACACCGCACCCAAAACCAAGCCATACACCAGGCCTAAAACCACGCTGCAGAGCAGCACACGAGTCCAGGACTGGCCGGCGCGCAACAACAACGCCAACCCCAGCGACCCGAGCAGCACCAATAAGGTGCGCGGCTCGCCGAAATACCACCAGACCAAAGCCGGTAGCAGGGCCCAAACCAGGATGCCAGCAGCATCGCTCAGACCGCGCCGCAGCAGCACCAGGCAACCTGCGGCAGCACTTAACCAGAACAGCAGCGGCAACGCTGCGCAACCCACCACTACGAGAGTGGCCTGCATGCGACCGCGCATGATGAACTCAGCTAAGGCGCGCATGCGATCTATCCCTTACTTCTTGTCGACCTTCCGGTCTCAGCGGCCGTGGCTGTCGGTGTAGGCCAGCAGGGCCAGGAAGCGGGCGCGCTTGATAGCGGTGGCCAGCTGACGCTGATAACGAGCCTTGGTACCGGTGATA
Source organism: Pseudomonas cavernicola (assembly GCF_003596405.1). Classification (NCBI taxonomy): domain Bacteria; kingdom Pseudomonadati; phylum Pseudomonadota; class Gammaproteobacteria; order Pseudomonadales; family Pseudomonadaceae; genus Pseudomonas; species Pseudomonas cavernicola. Next base: position 1,715,654 of record NZ_QYUR01000002.1, on the reverse strand, counting down.
CGGCTAGGAACGATTTTGCCGGTTTCGGACACATAGGCTTTCAGAGTGTTGAGATCTTTGTAATCGATCTCCTTCACGTCTTCAGCGGTGAAACGGCAGAACTTACGACGACGGAAGAAACGTGCCATGAGAGTGGCTCCTCAATAGATCCGTGGATTACTCGTCAGCGTTATCGCTGTCGCTGTCGCTGCTGTCACTGTCATCGCCATCGACGGAGTCAGTGCTTTCAGGACGATCACGACGCTCGCGGCGCTCGCTACGATTTTCCTCAGCCTTGAGCATCTCGGACTGGCCAGTTACGGCTTCGTCGCGACGGATGACCAGGTTACGGATCACGGCATCGTTGTAACGGAAGTTGTCTTCCAGCTCAGCCAGGGCTTTGCCGGTGCACTCAACGTTCAGCATCACGTAGTGAGCCTTGTGAACATTGTTGATTGCGTAGGCCAGCTGACGACGGCCCCAATCTTCCAGGCGGTGAATTTTGCCGCCGTCTTCTTCGATCAGCTTGGTGTAACGCTCAACCATGCCGCCGACTTGCTCGCTCTGGTCCGGGTGAACCAGAAAGATGATTTCGTAATGACGCATAAATGCTCCTTACGGGTTGTAGCCTGCCGCCAAAAGCGGTCAGACAAGGAGTGAATGACACTGTTTGTCTTGCTGAACTGAAAGGCACATAAGCGCCTGCCGTCACGGCAAGGGGCGCCATTCTAGAGAAGGGCCCTGGGCCGCGCAAGGCAATTGGTGATTATTTGAACAGCAGACCCAGGCCAGACCAAGACGCTGGAGCAGCCCAGGCCTAGCCTCACGCAGGCTTATTTCGGTGCTTGGGCGCGACGCTGACGCATGGCTTCGAACAGGCAGACGCCCGTGGCGACAGACACGTTAAGGCTGCTGACGCTACCGGCCATTGGCAGGCGCACCAGGTAATCGCAATGATCGCGAGTCAGGCGGCGCATACCTTTACCTTCAGCGCCCATGATCAACACGGTCGGGCCGGTCATATCCTGCTGATAAAGCTCCTGTTCAGCCTCGCCCGCCGTGCCAACCACCCACAGACCGCGCTGCTGGAGCTTTTCCAGGCTGCGTGCCAGATTGGTCACGGCCACCAGCGGGATCACCTCTGCCGCACCGCAAGCCACCTTGCGCACCGTGGGATTGAGGGTGGCCGACTTGTCTTTCGGCACGATCACCGCCAGCGCGCCCGCCGCATCGGCCGTACGCAAGCAGGCACCGAGGTTGTGCGGATCGGTCACGCCGTCCAGCACCAGCAGCAGCGGCGGGCCTTCGGCGCGATCCAACAACTCCTCGAGCATCGCCTCACCCCACACCTGGCTGGGGCTGACCTCCGCCACTACGCCCTGATGCACGCCTTCGACCCAGGCATCCAGCTCACGGCGCTCGGCCTGACCCACCGACACACGCGATTGCGCCGCCAGCTCGATCAGCACCTGTACGCGCGGATCATTGCGACCCTCCGCCAGCCAGATCTGCTTGACCCGCTTGGGGTGATGACGCAATAGCGCCTCTACGGCATGTACGCCGTAGATTTTTTCCAACTGACTCATGACTTGGCCTTAGGCTTACGCGCCCCGCCGCTCTTCCCGGCAGGTGCAGAACCGGACTTGGCCGGCCCTTTACGATGACTGCTCGGCTTGCCCGGCTTGGCTGCGCTCTTGGCTGGCGCGGAAGCACTTGCCTTAGCCTTGCCCGAGCGACCGCCGCCCTTGGCTTCGGCCAGCAGCGCCTGCTTCACCTCCCGGCTTTTTCTCACATCGGTATTCGCCAGGAGAGCATCGCCCTTGGCCGCCGCACTCTTCTCCGCCCGCTCGCGCCCGCCTTTTGCGGCAGGTGCAGCACCACGACCCTTACGGCCGATCGGCGCATCGATCACGCTTTGCGTCAGCTCGAAGTCGATCTTGCGCTCGTCCAAATCAACGCGCATCACTCGCACGTCAACGCTGTCACCCAGGCGGAAGCTGCGGCCGGTACGCTCGCCAGCCAGGCGATGATGGACCGGGTCGAAGTGGTAGTAGTCGCCCGGCAACGCCGTGACATGCACCAACCCCTCGACGTAGATGTCTTGCAACTCGACGAACAGACCAAAACCGGTCACCGCGGTGATCACGCCCGGGAAGGTTTCGCCGACGCGATCTTTCATGAACTCGCATTTGAGCCAATTCACCACATCGCGAGTGGCTTCATCCGCGCGCCGCTCAGACAACGAGCACTGCTCGCCCAACTGCTCCAGCGTCGGCTCGTCATAGGGGTAGATCCGCGCCTTTGGAATCGTCATGGCACCCGCGCGCTTAACGTGCGGCGTGTCGGACTTGGAGCGAATCACCCCGCGAATCGCACGGTGGGTCAGCAAGTCCGGATAACGGCGGATCGGCGAAGTGAAGTGGGTATACGCCTCGTAATTCAGACCGAAGTGACCCTGGTTGTCGGCGCTGTAAACCGCCTGGCTCAGCGAACGCAGCATCACCGTCTGAATCAGGTGATAGTCCGCACGCTCGCGGATGCTCTCGAGCAAGGCTTGATAGTCCTTGGGGGACGGGCCTTCTTTGGCCTTGCCACGGTGCAAGGACAAGCCGAGCTCGGTCAGAAAGGCTTTCAGCTTCTCCAAGCGCTCTGGCGGCGGGCCATCATGCACGCGATAGAGTGCAGGGATTTCGTGCTTCTTGAGGAACTCTGCAGTGGCCACGTTGGCGGCCAGCATGCACTCCTCGATCAGCTTGTGTGCATCGTTGCGCGTGGTCGGGCGGATTTCCGCGATCTTGCGGCCCGAGCCGAAGATGATGCGGGTTTCCTGGGTTTCGAAATCGATGGCACCACGCTCGTGACGTGCCGCCAACAACACCTGATAGAGCGAATAGAGCTGCTTGAGGTGTGGCACGACATCCGCGTACTCGCCACGCAGCTGCTTGGCTTCAGCGCTTTTCGGCTGCTCGAGGATCGCGCTGACCTTGTTGTAGGTCAGACGCGCATGGGAGTGGATCACCGCTTCGTAGAACTGATAGTCGGTCATCTTGCCGGTTTTCGAGATAGTCATCTCGCAGACCATGGCCAGACGATCGACCTGCGGATTCAGCGAGCACAGGCCATTTGACAGCTGCTCCGGCAACATTGGCACCACGCGCTCGGGGAAATACACCGAGTTACCGCGTACCTGGGCCTCTTCATCCAGAGCCGAGCCGATTTTGACGTAGTGGGAAACGTCAGCGATGGCTACATATAAGCGCCAGCCACCGGAGAACAGGCGCCAGTTGCCGCCGCTCTTCTCGCAGAACACCGCGTCATCGAAGTCGCGCGCATCCTCACCGTCGATGGTGACAAACGGCAGATGACGCAGGTCGACACGCTTCTCTTTGTCTTTCTCTTCGACCTCCGGCTTGAGCTTGGCGGCTTCTTTGAGCACAGCCTCCGGCCATACATGGGGGATGTCGTAGCTACGCAGAGCTACGTCAATCTCCATCCCCGGCGCCATGTAGTTACCAACCACTTCGACCACATCACCCTGGGGCTGGAAGCGCGGAGTCGGCCAGTGGGTGATTTTCACCTCGACGAACTGACCCTGCTTGGCATTCGCGTTACGCCCCGGCGTCACTAGCACTTCCTGCTGGATCTTCGGATTGTCGGCAACCACGAAGCCGATGCCGCTTTCTTCGTAGTAGCGCCCGACGATGCTTTCATGGGCTCGCGAAATCACTTCCACAATCGCCCCCTCGCGGCGACCACGCCGATCGAGGCCGGAAACTCGCGCCAAAGCACGGTCACCATCAAATACCAGGCGCATCTGCGCCGGGCTCAGGAACAGGTCATCGCTGCCATCGTCAGGGATCAGGAAGCCGAAGCCATCACGATGGCCACTGATGCGACCAAGGATCAGATCGAGCTTGTCCACCGGCGCATAGGTGCCACGGCGGGTGTAAATCAATTGACCATCGCGCTCCATCGCACGCAGTCGACGACGCAGGGCTTCCAGCTGCTCTTCAGTGGAGAGGCCGAATTCTTCCACCAGTTGCTCGCGGTTCGCCGGCGAGCCGCGATCGGCGAGGTGCTGCAGGATCAGCTCGCGACTGGGGATGGGGTTTTCGTATTTTTCCGCTTCACGGGCGGCCTCGGGATCGAGGGATTGCCAATCGGCCATTAGAGAGAGTTCGCCTTATCTATATAAAGTATTTTTGCCATACGCCTATTGAAGCGCGAAAACGCTATCTTGGTCTGCCCGATGGCATGAATAAAGTTTTTTTTCACATCAGGGGTTTACAACCTTAAAGCTGGTCCGTATATTTCGCGCCCACAACGACGGCAAACGTCGTTGTAGTTGAAAGTAGATGAGCAATCAGCGAAATCAACGCCCAGGTGGCGGAATTGGTAGACGCACTAGGTTCAGGTCCTAGCGATGGCAACATCGTGGAAGTTCGAGTCTTCTCCTGGGCACCAATTACAGACCAAGGATCTACCAATCCTTGGCAACAGAGAAACCGGCCTAGCGCCGGTTTTTTTGTGCCTGCGAATCGGCACGCAACCCCATCCGACCACATCCGTCGAAACGCCTCCAGCTGGAATACCACCCAATAAAAAGCCGAGCATCTGCCCGGCTTATCGTGCTCCTGCGCTTAGCGCCTGACGAGCCCTGGCACCACTTAAACGCGGAACTGCCCGAGGCTTGCCTTGAGTCGCACAGCCAGGCCATCCAGCACTCGCCCACTGGCGGCTGTCGCCGCTCCAGCAGCTGCAGCTCGTTGCGCCTCGACATGAATGACCTCGACCCGCCCACGCACCGCATCCGCACCATCGGCCTGCTGGGCCGCCGCCTGGGTCGCAGCATTGATAGCAGCATGCACGTCATCGACTGCCGACTGCACCGACTGCTGCAGTCGCGCGCTATCGCGCAGCGCCTGCAAACCTTCGTTAGCCTGCTGACCGGCGCGACCGATAACCGATACAGCCTCGCGTGCGCCCTGCTGCAAGGCATCGATATGGGCCTGGATATCACCAGTGGATTGCTGGGTCTTGCTTGCCAGCGCACGCACCTCGTCAGCCACCACCGCAAAACCACGCCCACTCTCACCCGCCCGGGCCGCCTCGATTGCGGCATTCAAGGCCAACAGATTGGTCTGTTCGGCGATGCCATGGATCACCGTCAACACCACTTCGATCTGCTCGCTTTGGCGCGCGAGACGCTCGATCACAGCCGAGCCCGCCCCCACTCGCGCCACCAGCTCCTCGATCAAGGTGCCGACCTTGGCGGCAATCACCGCATTTTCGCTAGCCGCCTGGCGAATCGATACGACGCGCTGCAAAGCCGCCTGCATGGCCCGGCTCTCAGCCTGCGCATCGCCTGCCATCACCGCTAACGCCTGCAGGCTGCCAGCGACCTCATCACGCTGGCGCTCAGCCGCCACCTCCGCCGCCACACTGCGCGACGCCAGGCCTTTGATTTCCACCCCCGTGCTCACGGCCACTTCGCCCGCCTCACGCACGATAGGCTGCAGCTTCGCGACAAACCGGTTAACCGCTGCCGCCATGTCGCCGATCTCGTCCCGACTGTTTACCTCGATACGCCGCGTCAAATCACCCTCACCTGCGGCCAAGTCATTCAGGGCGGCAATCAGCAAATGCAACTTACTGACGACGCGTCGCCCCAGCACCAACGCCAACGCCAGTAAAACCGCCAACCCGACCAGCGCCAGCCCAACACCGATACGCCAACGCAGCGTGCCGGCCGCCTCCTGCACAGCACTCCGAGCGCCTTCAGACATTCCGGCGGCCTCGGCCTGAGCAGCCTGCAAGCGCGCAGTCAGCGCGGCAGAACTGTCTGTCGCCGCACCCGCCAGGCTGTCGGCAACCAATTGATCGCCACTGGCAATCAGTGCAGCGAAGCGCTTATCCAGTGCCGCCAACTCCCGATCAACTGACGCAGTGGAAACCCCCATCAAGACCTTGCCGATCTCCACTCCATTCGGGCTGACCGACGCCTCAATGAAGTACACCGAAGGATCGCTACGCGCAGCATCGAGCACCTTGTCCAACGCCCGCGCGCCCCGCCCCTTCTCCAGCAAAACCTTGATCGAAGCATTTTCCCGGTTGAGATAGCGCGTCAGGTGCTGCCCCTGAGCATCGTCATAAACCACAAACAGCACATTGGGATTGCGCTGCGCGCGGCGCGCGAACTCTGAAAGCGTTGGCACATCGCCATCCCACATTGCCCTCGGCGCCACGGCCGCGAGCAGCTGCGCCATGTCATTCGCGGAATCCTTGAGGTTCTGCTCCAGAGTGCCGCGCAGCTGCGCCTGCTCTTCTTCGAGACGCGAAGAAAGGCCTGCCGTGAGCCGCTCACGGGTTCGCGACGATAGCTTATCGAGCCCGGAAGAAACCTCACGCCCAGCCAGCTCCAGCTCAGCGGACAGACGCTGCGTATCGGCGCCCAGACGACTCCTCAAGTCCACCTCAAGCGCACCGACCGTGCCCCGCGTTAGCGCGACAGCAACCAGGACTTGCACCAGAAGCGCAATACCGAGCGCAATGAATACAGGGCGCAGCAAGCGGCTACGCAACAGGGAAAGAATGGCGGACACGGCTAGAACCTCCAACATCCGCCACAAATATGACGGCAACCTCAGGGATGCATAGCTCACAGCAAAGGCCATGCCGCCAGCCCGTGCGACAGGCATCCTAAAACGACAAAGGGCCGCACATGGCGACCCTTTGACAGATTACAGCGACTTAAGCGAACGGATGACGCAGCACGATAGTCTCGTTGCGATCCGGGCCAGTGGAGATGATGTCGATCGGCGCGCCGACCAACTCCTCCACACGCTTGATATAGGCCCGCGCATTCGCCGGCAGTTCATCCAAGCTCTTCGCCCCCAACGTCGACTCGCTCCAGCCCGGCACTTCCTCGTACACCGGCTGCAGGCCGATGTAGCTGTCCGCATCAGTTGGCGCATCGATCACCGCACCGCGTTCGTTCTTGTAGCCGACACAGATGCGGATAGTCTCCAGACCATCGAGCACATCGAGCTTGGTCAGGCACAGGCCGGAAATGCTGTTGATTTCGATCGCGCGACGCAGGATGACCGCATCGAACCAGCCGCAACGACGAGCACGGCCCGTGGTCGCACCAAACTCATGACCACGCTTGGCCAGGAAAGCGCCCACGTCGTCGAACAACTCCGTCGGGAACGGACCAGAACCAACACGAGTGGTGTAGGCCTTGGTGATGCCGAGAATGTAATCCAGGTACATCGGACCAAAGCCGGAGCCGGTGGCGATGCCACCGGCAGTGGTGTTGGAGCTGGTGACGTAGGGATAAGTACCGTGGTCAATATCCAGCAGCGAGCCCTGGGCCCCCTCGAACATGATGTCCTTGTCGTCGCGACGCAGATCGTGAAGAACAGCCGTCACGTCAGCCATCATAGGCTTCAGCAGCTCGGCATACTCCATGCACTCATCCAGGGTTTTCTGGAAGTCGATCGCCGGCTCTTTGTAATAGTTGACCAGCACAAAGTTGTGATAATCGAGCAACTCACCGAGCTTGGCAGCGAAACGCTCACGATGGAACAGATCACCGATGCGCAGACCGCGCCGAGCCACTTTGTCCTCGTAAGCCGGGCCGATACCACGACCAGTGGTACCGATCTTGGCTTCGCCACGAGCCTTCTCGCGCGCCTGATCCAGCGCCACGTGATAGGACAGAATCAGCGGGCAAGAAGGACTGATACGCAGGCGCTCACGCACCGGCACACCTTTTTCTTCCAGCTTGATGATCTCGCGCATCAGCGCATCCGGCGCGACAACCACGCCGTTGCCAATCAGACACTGCACGCCTTCGCGCAAAACACCTGACGGAATCAGGTGCAGCACGGTCTTCTCGCCGTCGATCACCAGGGTATGACCTGCGTTGTGACCGCCCTGATAACGCACTACGGCAGCAGCATGCTCGGTCAGCAGATCGACGATCTTGCCTTTGCCCTCATCACCCCACTGGGTGCCCAGGACTACGACATTCTTACCCATAACACTTGTCCTCTTCGCGGAAGCTTGATGCCGGCCGCGGCCGGCGGAAAAACTTAAGAAGCCAGCGGCACGACCTGCCAGCGCCCATCATTCAGCACCAACTGGCGATCACAGCCAGCCTCGCGCGCTGCAGCCACATCCTGGCCAGGCAGCGCTTGAACTACACGGGAGTTCTCGCCACGCAGCCGCTGCACAGCTTTCCATAGATAAAGATCATGATTGTCCGGCGCCCAAATACCCGCAGCAGGCTCATCCAGCTCCATTTGCCCCAGGGTCACCAGCGTTTTCAGATCAGTGGAAAAGCCTGTCGCCGGGCGCGCCCGACCAAAGTCCGCACCGATATCATCATAGCGACCACCTTGAGCAATCGATTGACCGACCCCCGGCACGAACGCTGCGAACACCACGCCGGTGTGGTAGTGATAGCCACGCAGCTCACCGAGATCAAAATACAGCGGCACTTCCGGATAACGGCGGCTCAGCGTATCGGCAATGGCGATCAGGTCGTCCAGCGCGGCATGCACCTCATCCGGCGCCTCGACCAGACAAGCCTGAGCCAGATCCAGCACATCGCGATCACCGCAAAGCTCAGCCAGCGCACGCAACATCTTTTGCAGTTCCGACGGTAACGCCTCAGTCAGCGCAGCCACTTCATCAACGGCCTTGCGCTGCAGCGCATCAAACAGCTGCTGTTCGATCTCGCCAGAGAGACCTGCCGCACGCGCCAAGCCGCGGTAGATACCGACATGCCCCAGGTCGATGTGCACATCCGGCACGGCAGCCTGCTCGAGCATTTCCAGCAGCAAGCTGATCACCTCGACATCACTGGCCGGACTGGCATCGCCATACAGCTCGGCGCCCAGCTGGATCGGGCTGCGCGAGGTTGTCAGCGCCCGCGGCTGAGCATGCAGAACGCTCCCCGCATAGCAGAGGCGACTTGGCCCCTCGCGCCGCAAGGTGTGCGCATCGATCCGCGCGACCTGCGGCGTGATATCGGCACGAAAGCCCATCTGCCGACCGGTCTGCGGATCGATCACCTTAAAGGTGCGCAGATCCAGATCCTGGCCAGCTCCAGTGAGCAGCGATTCGAGATATTCAATATGTGGCGTAACGACGAACTCATAGCCCCAGCGCTGGAATAGATCCAGCACCTGGCGGCGCGCCGCTTCAATGCGCGCCGCTTCCGGCGGCAGTACTTCTTCGATGCCATCTGGCAGCAGCCAGCGGTCTACCGTTGCCATTTCGCCATTCCCCTCTTGATCCGGGCGGCAAGCCTTTAGTGAAGCAGATAAAGGAGGGCCGTTCCCAGCAGCATGCTGGCTAGCCCGATTAGGCGCAGGTGGCGATCAGGCAGCTGCAACAACTGCGTGAACGTCTCGCGCCAACCTCGTGGATAAAGGAAGGGCAAGATGCCTTCCAGCACCAGCAACAGACAAAACGCTATGCCGAGTTCCTGCCACATGATTCCCACAGACGCAAAAAAGCCGGGATTTTCCCGGCTGGCCTATGATAACACGTTTCCTTGATCGGTCACCCCGGCGGACGACTGGCGCCCGCCGGAGCACTGATTACTGCTTGGACTTTTCCAGGTAGCGGAAGAAGTCGCTGCTCGGATCCAGCACCAGCACATCGCGCTTATCCGCAAAGCTTTCGCGGTAGGCGCGCAGGCTGCGATAAAACGAGTAGAACTCCTGATCCAGACCGTAAGCCCTGGCGTAGATGGCTGCCGCTTTAGCGTCACCATCACCGCGCGTCTCTTCCGCCTCACGGTAGGCTTCAGCCAGGATCACGCGCTTCTGCCGATCAGCATCAGCACGAATCCCCTCAGCCAGCTCCTTACCTTTGGCGCGGTGCTCACGCGCTTCACGCTCACGCTCAGAGCCCATGCGATCGAAGACGCTGCGGTTAACTTCTTTCGGCAGGTCGATGGCCTTGACCCGCACATCCACCACTTCGATACCCAGCTCGCGCTGCGCCGCTTTGTTAAGGGTCGCGGTCACGTCAGCCATCAACGCATCACGCTCACCCGACACCGACTCGTGCAGGGTGCGCTTACCAAACTGGTCACGCAGCGAGGCTTCAAGGCGACGCGACAGTCGCTCATCGGCAATCTGCTTGAGACCAGAAGTTGCGGTATAGAAACGCTCGGCGTCCAGCACTCGCCATTTGGCGAAGGCATCGACCATCAACGCCTTCTTCTCCAGGGTCAGGAAGCGCGAAGTGGAGGAATCGAGCGTCATCAGCCGGGCATCGAACTTGCGCACCTGGTTGACGTACGGAACCTTCACATGCAGGCCCGGCTGCACGTCCGCCTCGACGATACGACCAAACTGCAACAGCACCGCACGCTCGGTCTGAGCGACGATATAGAAGCAATTCCAAGCGACCAGCGCGACTACCACGCCGACAATCAGGGCGATCAGCGATTTATTGCTCATCAGCGAGTCTCCCTAGAACGCAGATCACGCTGCTGCAGCTCAGCACTCACGCGAGATCCCAGATCGCCACTCGCGGCGCTCGCAGGAACACTCGGAGCGGCAGTGCCACGGCTGTCGATCATCTTATCCAGCGGTAGATAGAGCAGATTGTTTTGCCCCTTCTCGCCAGTCACTAACACTTTGCTGCTGTTACTCATCAGCTCTTGCATGGTGTCCAGGTAGAGACGCTCACGCGTGACGTCCGGCGCCTTGCGGTACTCAGCAACCAACTTGCTGAAGCGGTCGGCCTCACCGGTAGCCCGGGAAACCACCTCATCGCGATAACCGCTAGCGTCCTCGATCAAGCGCTGAGCCTGGCCACGCGCTTCGGGCACCACGCCATTGGCGTAGGTTTCCGCCAGGTTCTTCTCACGCTGCTCATCTTCACGAGCACGAATCACGTCATCGAAGGCTTCCTGCACTTCACGCGGAGCCGCGGCGCTCTGCAAGTTCACCTGGGTCACAGTGATACCGGTTTTATAGGTATCCATGAAACGCTGCAGGCGCTCTTTAACCTCGCTGGCCATCAGCTCACGCCCCTCGGTCAGCACCTGATCCATCGCCGTGGAACCCACAACGTGGCGCACGGAACTGTCCGTAGCTTGCTGCAAACTGACTTCCGGCTGATCGACGTTAAGCACGAAGTCCTGCAAGTTGCTGATCTTGTACTGCACAGTCAGCGGAACTTCGATGATGTTTTCATCTTCGGTGAGCATCTGCCCCTGCTTGCTGTAAGCGCGCTCGCGGGTGACGTTCTCTTGATACTTGCGATCAATCGGCGGGAAATAGAAATTCAGGCCCGGGCCGACAGTTTCGTAGTACTTGCCGAAGCGCAGCACAACGGCCTGCTCCTGCTCATCCACGACATAAACGGCGCTATACAGCCAAACAGCAGCCAGCAGCCCCAGGCCAATGGCGAGCAAGCCGAAGCCACCACCACTGCCCGAGCCATCCCCAGCGCCACGTCTCTTACCGCTGCCGAACAGCCCGTTCAGGCTTTCCTGCAACTTGCGGAAGGCTTCGTCGAGATCCGGCGGTCCCTTGCGGTCGCCGCCTTTGCGCCCACCCCAGGGATCCTGATTGTTCGAGTTGCCACCCGGCTCATTCCAAGCCATAGCGCTCTCCATACTGATAAAGCAAAGACGCACCCACGGCACGCCCACCAATGCTACAGATGCCGATCACCAGCAGCAAAGCCACAGTCACAGGCTTTATTGCAAAGTGTGTTGCTCGAGAAATTCTGACGGCTGCCAGCCTTCACGACTGATCAACCGATGTAGCTCAACCCGCGGCACGCGAATCGCCAGCAGGCTATCACCCTCCTCGTCATGCCCTTCGCTTTGCACGACACCCAAAGCAAAAAACTGCGCCCGCAGCCGGCCAAGACGCTGTGGCAAGCATAGAGTGCCGACAAACAAATCCTCACCCAGCAACTCAGCAATCGCCTGACGCAACAGATCCAGCCCCTGCCCATCACGGGCCGACAACCAGACTCGCTGCGGTTTACCCTCGGCGTCACGCTGAATCTGCGGCTCTACGCCTTCGAGCAGATCCAGCTTGTTGTACACCTCGAGAGTCGGAAGAGCTTCGGCGCCAATCTCGGTGAGCACCGCCATGACCTGCTCGATCTGCTGCATGCGCTCCGGCTCATGAGCGTCGATCACATGCAACAGCAGATCCGAGTTGCTCGACTCTTCCAGAGTAGCGCGGAAGGCCTCGACTAGCTTGTGCGGCAGATGACGGATAAAACCCACGGTATCGGCCAACACCACCGGCCCCAGATCATCTAGCTCCAGACGACGCAGAGTGGGATCAAGAGTCGCGAAGAGCTGGTCGGCGACGTAAACCTCGGACGCGGTCAGCGCATTAAACAGCGTGGACTTGCCGGCGTTGGTGTAGCCCACCAGAGAAACCGAAGGAATATCAGCACGCTTACGCCCGCGCCGCGCCTGCTCACGCTGACTGCGAACTCTCTCGAGTTTTTGCTTGATCTGACGGATGCGTACACGCAGCAAACGACGGTCGGTTTCCAGCTGAGTTTCACCTGGACCGCGCAGACCAATACCGCCTTTCTGCCGCTCCAAGTGAGTCCAACCGCGCACCAGCCGGGTGCTCAAGTGATCCAACTGGGCTAACTCAACTTGCAGCTTGCCCTCATGGGTCCGTGCGCGCTGAGCGAAAATATCGAGAATCAGCCCGGTGCGATCAAGCACGCGACACTCGAACACGCGCTCGAGGTTGCGCTCCTGACTGGGCGTTAGGGTGTAATTGAAAATCACCAGGTCAGCCTGCTCAGCCTTGACCAGGTCGCGTAACTCATCGACCTTGCCACTGCCGATCAGATACTTAGCGGTCGGCCGATTACGCGGCACGCTAATAAACGCTACCGTGTCCGCACCCGCTGAAAGCGCTAGCTCCTGAAACTCCTGCGGATCTTCGCGCGCCTCGGGATCTTGGCCGTCCAGATGGACCAGGATCGCCCGCTCACCCCCTTCATGGCGCTCGAAGAACAAGGCAGACTCCTATCAGGCGTTACCTGGCTCGACTTCGGCTTGCTCGCCTTCAGTCGCGCTAGGCAGACGAACCGGACGGCTCGGAACCACTGTGGAAATAGCGTGTTTGTAGACCATCTGGCTGACAGTGTTCTTCAGCAAAATTACAAACTGGTCGAAGGACTCGATCTGGCCTTGTAGCTTGATGCCGTTAACCAGATAGATTGAAACCGGTACGCGTTCCTTACGCAGGGTATTGAGGTAAGGGTCTTGTAGCGAATGCCCTTTTGACATGTGCCGCACTCCTTTGTGGATCAATAGTTTTAGTAATGAAAAGTAAACGACTTATGCCGTCTTACCCCCAAGGATAGACGGCTACAAGCAAGGTCTCAGCTCAATATGGAGACCGATGCCAAGTATTTCAAGGCGCGTGGCAGATTGTCGCAAGCCAGACTGTCCAACCAGTGCAAATCAGACCAGCTACGCAGCCAGGTGAACTGCCGCTTGGCCAACTGCCGCGTGGCGATGATGCCGCGCTCGGCCATCTCCGCTCGGTCTAGGTTGCCATCCAGATAATCCCATACCTGGCGATAGCCCACCGCGCGAATCGACGGCAATCCGGTGTGCAGGTCGCCGCGCTTGCGCAGCGCTTCGACCTCTTCGATAAAGCCTTGTTCCAACATCAGCTGAAATCTTTCGGCGATCCGCGCATGCAGCACCTGACGCTGCGCTGGAGCGATCGCCAAGTGCGCCACAGTATAAGGCAATTGCTCGCGGCCTGATGCGCCTAAACCGGAGTTTTGCCCAGCCTGAAGCTGACGATGTGCAGTCATCGTCAATCCGCTGACACGAAAGACTTCCAGCGCACGGGTCAGTCGCTGCGGATCATTCGGATGGATACGCGCCGCCGATTCCGGGTCTACCGCCGCCAGCTCGCGATGCAAAGCCTCCCAGCCTTCGACTGCAGCGCGTGCCTCCAACTCGGCACGCACCTGCGGATCGGCACCCGGCATATCCGCCAAGCCTTCCTGCAATGCCTTGTAATAAAGCATGGTGCCGCCGACCAGCAACGGGATCCGCCCTCTGGCCGTAATATCCGCCATGGCCGCCAGGGCATCGGCGCGAAACTCGGCGGCCGAATAGCGCTCAGCCGGGTCACGAATATCAATCAGACGATGAGGAAACTCCGCCAGCAGCACTTTCGACGGCTTGGCCGTACCGATATCCATCCCCCGATAGATCAATGCCGAGTCGACACTGATCAGCTCGCAGGGCAATACCCGGGTCAGCTCAATGGCCAGGTCGGTCTTGCCGGCCGCGGTCGGGCCCATCAGAAAGATCGCCGGAGGCAGGCGTTCAGCCATCAAAGTTGCTCTCTAAGCGTCGTGAGCGCCGGCCAGGCAAGGCAAAAATCGGCGAAGAAGCGGACGATCACATGGATGTAGGAGTTAGGGCGAAGCAGGGAACCCGAGCCGACGACTGCATGGATGCAGGAGTTAGAGCGAAGCAGGAAGCCCGAGCCGAGTTTACAGCCAGTAACGGCGTATTACTCGTTTCACTCGCCCTTCGGGCCGTCTCGCGGACGCTCCCACGCAAGCGGTCGTCCGAGCCGGTTTTAACGCGGCATGGCCAAGCACAATAGCTTCGGGGGCTATTCTAGCGACCCCGCAGGAACAACTTATCGAGATCATCCATGCCAAGTTGCGTCCAGGTCGGCCGACCATGGTTGCACTGACCACTGCGCTCGGTGTGCTCCATATCGCGCAGCAGAGCGTTCATCTCCGGCAAGGTCAACCGCCGGTTGGCACGCACTGCGCCATGACAGGCCATAGTGCCAAGCAGCTCATTGAGATGCGCCTGAATGCGGTCACTGGTGCCATATTCCATCAGATCTGCCACCACATCGTGGACCAAGCGATTGGCCTCCGCCTGTTTGAGCAATGCGGGGACCTGGCGAATCGCCAAGGTTTCCGGGCCGAGACGCTGCAACTCGAAGCCCAAACGCTGGAACCAGGCGCCGTGCTCTTCGGCACAATCCGCCTCACGCTGACTGACCGCAATCGACTCGGGCACCAGCAAGGGCTGGCCACTCAAGCCTTCGCTGGCCATGGCGATCTTCAAGCGCTCGTAAGTGATGCGCTCATGGGCCGCGTGCATATCTACCAGCACCAGGCCCTGGGCATTTTCGGCGAGGATATACACGCCCTTAAGTTGGGCCAGGGCATAGCCGAGCGGCGGCACATCGCCCTGGCTATCCGGCAACACTGCCGAAGGCGCACCCGGTAGCGGCGAGAAAAACTCCCGGTAAGCGCCCTGCGCCTCAGCAACCGGCAGGCTCTGGCCAGGCCGTGGCACCGAATAACCGCCAATTGGTGCGCGCCAGGTCGACTCGGATGCCGGCCGTTCCAGCACATTGGCCGACAGGCTCATCTCGTTCTGCGGACCGAACTCACCTGCCGCCTGACCGGTTGGACGCAACATGCCCGCCACAGCGGCCGGCGCCGCCAACTGATCTTCCGGGCGCACCTCACCGAGGGCGCGATGCAAGGTGCCATAGAGGAAGTCATGCACCATGCGCCCGTCGCGAAAGCGCACTTCATGCTTGGTCGGATGCACGTTGACGTCGACGACCGCAGGATCGATCTCAAGAAACAGCACAAAAGTCGGATGACGGCCATTGAACAGCACATCGCGATAAGCCTGACGCACCGCGTGGGCGACCAACTTGTCACGCACCATGCGGCCATTTACATAGAAATACTGCAGATCCGCCTGGCTGCGCGAGAAGGTCGGCAAGCCAACCCAGCCCCACAACCGCAAGCCGTTACGCTCGATCTCGATCGGCAGCGCCTGCTCTAGGAAAGCCGGCCCACACACGGCCGCCACACGACGCGCACGACTGGCCTCATCCGGCGCTTCGTGCAGCGCCAGTACGTTTTTACCGTTATGCCGCAGATGAAAAGCCACATCGAAGCGCGCCAGGGCCAAGCGCTTGATGACTTCCTGCAAGTGATCGAATTCGGTTTTCTCGGCGCGGAGGAACTTGCGCCGCGCCGGGGTGTTGAAGAACAAATCGCGCACCTCCACCGAGGTACCAACCGGATGCGCCGCCGGCTGTACCCGTGGCGCCATGTCACGCCCCTCGGTTTCCACCTGCCAGGCCTGATCCGCCTCGGCGGTACGTGAGGTCAGGGTCAGCCGCGCTACTGAGCTGATCGAGGCCAACGCCTCGCCGCGAAAGCCCATGCTCATCACACGCTCGAGGTCTTCCAACTCACGGATTTTGCTGGTGGCATGGCGCGCCAACGCCAGCGGCAGATCGTCAGCGGCAATTCCGCCGCCATCATCGCGCACCCGCAGTAGCTTGCTGCCACCCAGTTCAACATCCACTTCGATGCGTTTGGCGCCGGAATCCAGACTGTTCTCCAGCAGCTCTTTGATCACCGAGGCGGGCCGCTCGACCACTTCACCGGCGGCAATCTGGTTCGCCAGCCGCGGACTCAGCAGCTGGATACGCGCTTGCTCTTTCATCGAGGGCTCATGGCTACTCATGGCTGCGCCGCCAGCGCGGTCGCCGGAATATGCAGATTCTGGCCGATTTTGATGGCGTCGGACTTCAGCCCATTCGCGCTACGCAGCGCCGGCAGACTGACTTGGTAACGTTGCGCGATCAGCGCCAGACTTTCGCCCGAGCTGACCACATGCTCGCGCGGCCCCGGGGCAATCTTGCCCTCATCTCGCAACCAGGCGATATAAGTCCCAGGTGGTGGATTTTGCTGGAAGAACTGGCGGATACCGCTATGGATCGAACGCGCCAAGGACTGCTGATGACCGCCCGCCGCCAGCTTCAGAGCCTCGTTAGGGTTGGAGATAAAACCGGTTTCCACCAGGATCGAGGGGATATCCGGCGACTTCAGCACCATAAACCCGGCCTGCTCCACTCGACGCTTGTGCAGGGGGGTGACGCGGCCCAAGTTGCTCAACACCTTCTGCCCAACGTTCAAGCTGGAGGACAACGAGGCGGTCATCGACAGATCGAGCAACACGCCTGCAAGCATGCGGTCTTTGTCATCCAGGCTGACGTTACCGGCGCCACCAATCAGGTCGGAGCGGTTTTCACTGTCGGCCAACCAGCGTGCGGTTTCTGACGTCGCACCACGATCGGACAAGGCAAACACCGAGGCACCGAACGCCGAGGCACGCGGCGCGGCGTCGGCATGGATGGAAACGAACAGGTCAGCACCTTTTTTGCGCGCAATCTCGGTGCGCTTACGCAGCGGGATGAAGTAGTCGCCGGTGCGCACCAGCTCGGCGCGAAAACCTTTGTCGGCATTGATCTGCCGCTGCAGTTCTTTGGCGATGGCCAGCACCACATCTTTCTCACGCGCGCCTTTCGGGCCGAGGGCGCCGGGGTCTTCGCCGCCGTGCCCGGCGTCGATGGCGATGACGATCTCACGCTTGCCGCTCGGCAATGGCGTCAGCTTAGGTGCCGCCTGGGTCGGCGAGACCGGAACCTCAGGAGCGCTGGCGGTCGTCGTCGAAGGCAGATTGGGCGAGCTGTCGGCGCCTTGATCGAACAGATCGACCACCAGCCGGTCGCCGTACTGCTGATTGGGCGCCAGACTGAAGCTTTTCGGTGTCACTGGCGCCGAGAGGTCGATCACGATGCGCAGGTCGGTCGGCGTACGCTGTGCAGAGCGCACGCTGGTAATCGGGGTATTGGCGATAGATAGCTGCTCCAGCTTGGTCGCCAGCTGCGCCCCGTTGACATCGATGACGATGCGGTTCGGTGCGGTCAGGATAAAAACGCTGTGCTGCACCGGGCCGGACAAGTCAAATACCAGCCGAGTGTTATCCGGCGCCCGCCACAGCCGCACACCGCGGATATCCGCGGCGGCAAAAACGTCGGCGGCCAACGCCACAAGCAGCACACCCACCCCGGTAATCAGCGCGCGCATGCGCATACCCAACTCCACGTTATTATTCATGTCCTATGGTCAAGGCGGCACACCAGGCCTCGCCGCGCACGGTTTGTGGCAGCAAACGCAGCAAACGGCCGTCCTCTTGCGGGGTAATGGTAATGGTCAGGTCAGCCTTTGGCAAAACGCCAGCCCCACGCTGCGGCCATTCGATCAGACAAAGCGCATCGCCCTCGAAGTAATCGCGGATGCCGAGAAACTCCAACTCCTCGGGATCGGCCAACCGGTACAGGTCGAAGTGAAAGGCCTGCAGATCGCCGAGTTCGTAAGGCTCGACCAGGGTGAAGGTCGGACTTTTGACCGCACCGACATGCCCCAAACCGCGAATAATCCCGCGCGACAGGGTGGTTTTACCGGCCCCCAGATCGCCGTGCAGATAAATAATCCCACGACCGCCGGTCGCCTGAGCGATTCGCGCGCCCAGAACCAGCATCGCGGCTTCGTCCGCCGCGTACAGGGTTAGTTCAGACAAGGCGACTGTTCCTCTAATAACTGACGAATAACCGCGATCAGATCACTGGCGGCCAGTCCGCGGCCCTGCGCCCCAAGACACTCACCGGCCGTAGCATGCAGCCAGACCGCCAGGCTCGCGGCCTCAAACGCCGGCAAACCTTGGGCTATCAAGGCGCCAATCAGCCCAGCCAAGACATCCCCCAGGCCGGCGCCGGCCATGGCCGGATGACCGCGATCGCACAGGCCCAGCCGCCCGTCGGGCGCGGCGACCAGGCTGCCGGCGCCTTTAAGTACAGTGACGGCCGCGTACTTTTTCGCCAGCGCCAGCGCCGCGACTGGGCGATCGGCCTGCACCTCGGCAGTCGAAATGCCCAACAAGCGCGCCGCCTCCCCCGGATGCGGGGTGATGACGCTATCCGTGGGCATCATCAGCGCACCCGCTGCCAACAAGTTGAGCCCATCCGCATCCCATACCTGTGGCCGCGCACAGCTCGCCGCCACCGATATCAGGCTGCGCCCCCAGGCCGCCTGACCCAAGCCCGGGCCCACCACCAGCACCTGTGCGCGCTCGGCCAGGCCCCGCAATTGATTGGCCGAAGCCACGTCCACACTCATCAGCTCCGGCCGCCGTGCCAGCGCGGCGGGCACATGCTCTGCCCGTGTCGCCAGGGACACCAGCCCCGCCCCGCTGCGCAACGCGCTTTCTGCCGCCAGCAAGGCCGCACCACCCAGCCCGCGATCGCCACCGACCACCAGCAGATGGCCAAACTGGCCCTTATGCGCAGTACGTTGACGGGCCGCTAGCCGCGGCAAATTGCCTGGAGCCAAGCGCTGCGCCTGCGCTGGCGCCTGCGCAACGATTTGCGGATCCGCCTGCAAATCATCGAACACCAGCTCACCGACCAACCCTGGGGCATCGCCGGTAAACAGACCGATCTTCAACCCGACAAAGCACACCGTCAGTTCCGCGCGCACCGCCACTCCCAGCTCTCGGCCGGTGTCGGCGCAGAGCCCCGAGGGCAGATCCAGCGCCAGCACCGGCAAACCGCTGGCATTCAGCAGGCGGATCGCCTGGGCATATGGCTCGCGCACAGCACCACTCAGGCCGGTGCCGAGCAACCCATCGACCAACACGCCGGCCAGCTCGGCGCACTCGCTCCACGGTTGAATCGTCACACCGGCCTGGCGCGCCGCATCCCGCGCCAACGCCGCATCGCCGGCCAACTGCGCCGGATCGCCAACCGCCAACAGCTGCACGCGCCAGCCGGCACGTACGGCCAAGGCCGCCAGCAGATAAGCATCGCCGGCGTTATTGCCGCGCCCAGCCAATACCGTCACCACCTCGGCCGTCGGCCAACGCCGGCGCAACGCACGCCAGGCCGCATGGGCAGCACGCTGCATCAGCTCGAAGCCGGGCGTACCGGCGGCGATCAGGCGCGCATCGAGGTCGCGCACCTGCGCGGCGCTATATAAAGCAGTCGGAAAAGCGTCGTGAGAATGCGGCATGCGTCGGTTAGCTCAGATGTCTGGCAGAATTATACCTACCTCCGCCCCAGTTTCCTGTCTGGTACCTCGACACATGAGTTTGGCGAAGGGATGGCGAGTGGATTTTGTCGTCAGGCAAGGCGCCACGACGAGTCATAGCCCGGCTATGGCGAGGAATGGCAACGCTGCATGGCGATAAAAGACGCCGCCAGGATTTGTCCGAAACTTGTGTATCGAGGTACTCGAATGTCCACCTCCCCGCTCGATCTCGCCGCGCTCGCCCAGTCGATCAAAGACTGGGGCCGCGAGCTGGGCTTTCAACAGGTCGGCATTGCCGGGCTGGATCTGGCCGAGCACGAGGCGCATCTCGAACGCTGGCTGGCAGCCGGCTACCAGGGCGAGATGGACTACATGGCCGCCCACGGCAGTAAACGCTCGCACCCGGCGGAGCTGGTGCCCGGCACCTTGCGGGTGATTTCGCTGCGGATGGATTACCTGCCCGGCGACACGCTGATGGCGCAGCGCCTGGGCCAACCGGAGAAGGCCTACGTGTCGCGTTATGCGCTGGGCCGCGACTACCACAAGCTGATCCGCAAACGCCTGCAACAACTGGCCGAGCGCATTCAGCAGGCGATTGGCCCGTTCGGCTATCGGGCCTTCGTCGACAGCGCCCCGGTGCTGGAAAAAGCCATCGCCGAACAGGCCGGGCTCGGCTGGATCGGCAAGAACACCCTGGTGCTCAACCGCAAAGCCGGCAGCTATTTCTTTCTCGGCGAGCTGTTTGTCGACCTGCCGCTCCCGGTTGATCCGGCACACGGCAGCGAACATTGCGGGCGCTGCACCGCCTGTCTGGACATCTGCCCGACCCAGGCCTTCGTCAGCCCTTATGTGCTGGATGCGCGGCGCTGCATCTCCTATCTGACCATCGAGCTAAAGGGCCCGATCCCAGCGGAGCTGCGCCCGTTGATCGGCAATCGGGTGTTCGGTTGCGACGACTGCCAGATCGTCTGCCCCTGGAACCGCTTCGCCCGCCCGACCAGCCAGGGCGACTTCCAACCACGGCATAATCTGGATAGCGCCGAACTGGCCGAGCTGTTCCTCTGGAGCGAGGACGAGTTCCTCGCCCGCACCGAAGGATCACCGTTGCGTCGCGCCGGCTATGAGCGCTGGCTACGCAACCTGGCCGTCGGACTAGGCAATGCGCCTTCGACCATTCCGGTTCTGGAAGCCTTAGAGGCGCGCCGCGCGCACCCCTCAGAGCTGGTGCGCGAGCATGTCGAGTGGGCCCTGAGCCGGCACGGCCGGTAGGGCCGATCAGAATTTGATGAAATGTTCGCGGTAGTGCTTGAGCTCGGCGATGGAGTCACGAATATCGTCCATGGCCAGGTGCGCGCCACTCTTCTTGAAGCCGTTATGCACCTGCGGCGCCCAACGAGTGACCAACTCTTTCAGGGTGGAAACATCCAGGTTGCGATAGTGGAAGTAGGCTTCCAGCTTGCCCATGTGGCGATACAGGAAGCGCCGATCCTGACAGATGCTGTTGCCGCAAATCGGCGAGCTATTCGCCGGCACCCATTGTTCGAGGAAGGCGATAGTCTGCGCTTCCGCCTCCGCCGCGCTGATCTTGCTCTCGCGCACACGCTGGGTCAGGCCAGAGCCACCGTGCTGCTTGGTGTTCCACTCGTCCATGCCGGCAAGAACCTCATCATTCTGATGCACGGCAATAACCGGCCCTTCTGCCAGTACATTGAGGTTGCTGTCGGTGACGATGGTGGCTATTTCGATGATGACATCGGTGTCCGGATTCAGACCGGTCATTTCCAGGTCGATCCAGATCAAGTTCTGTGGGTTTTGCATAATCGAACTCCTCGGCTTAGCTGCGCAGTTTAGCGTAGGGCGTGGCATCTCGCGGAGCGAGTTGTCCGCCGTGGTGAACTAAGGCTATCGCCGTACTCCTACGAGCTTAAGCCAACAGACAGCATGCTAAACTCGCTGCCGACTGACTTATCCGCTGCTTTATCTATTTCGCTGTTTTTATTTATCGGAAACCCCATGGCCAAACGCCAGCTCAACCGCCGCCAAAACTGGCGCATCGAGAAGATTCAGGGTGAGCGCGCCGCGCGCGCCGCCAAGCGCGAGTCGCAAACTCTGGACGCTCTGGAGGGCGGCGACCTCGGCCCCGAACAGATCGGCCTGGTGATCGCCCACTTCGGAGTGCAGGTCGAGGTCGAGGCTCAGGACGGCGAGCTGGCCGGCCAAGTCTTCCGCTGCCACCTGCGCGCCAACCTGCCCACCCTGGTCACCGGCGACCGGGTGGTCTGGCGCGCCGGCAATCAAGGCATCGGGGTGATCGTCGCGCAACTGCCGCGCAACACCGAACTGTGCCGCCCGGACAGCCGCGGCCAATTGAAGCCGGTGGCGGCCAACGTCGACCTGATCGTCATCGTCTTCGCTCCGTTGCCCGAACCACACGCCAATCTGATCGACCGCTATCTGGTCGCCGCCGAACATGCGGGCATTCGTCCACTGTTGCTGCTGAACAAGGCCGACCTGATCGACGAGAAAAACGCCGTGGCGCTGAATGCGTTACTCGGCGTCTATCGCCAACTGGGCTACCCATTGCTGGAGGTTTCCGCCCACCACGGCGGCGGTATGGAGCAGTTACAGGCTTTGCTGGACGGGCATGTCAGCGTGTTTGTCGGCCAGTCTGGAGTCGGCAAGTCATCGCTGGTCAACAGCCTGCTGCCGGAGGTCGACACCCGTGTCGGCCCGCTGTCGGAGCTCACCGGCAAAGGCACGCATACCACCACCACCGCCCGCCTGTTCCACTTCCCTGGTGGCGGCGAGCTGATCGACTCACCCGGCATTCGCGAGTTCGGCCTGGTGCACGTTAGCCGAGATGATGTCGAAGCCGGCTTTATCGAGTTCCACGACCTGCTCGGCCATTGTCGCTTCCGCGACTGCAAGCATGATCGCGAGCCCGGCTGCGCGCTGTTGCAAGCCCTGCAAGAGGGCCGCATCCAGCCGCAGCGGATGGCCAGCTACCGACATATCCTCGCTAGCCTGCCAGAGACGGAATACTGAAACTAAAAGGCCGCGATCAACCGCGGCCTTTTAGCTTTCAGCAACTCATTGCCCGCCAGGCTCGTCCAATTTGAGCGTGCCATCCTCGAAGATATTCAACTTCTCGCGCAGCTGCGGCGGCTGCAGCGGCGCACCCTCTTCTGCCGGCACGGCAGGTGCGGCTTGCCCTGCGGCCGGCACAGTCGGCTCGGCGCCCGCCGGCTCAGCATCCTGTTCGCCCTCGATGGCGCGCTGCGCCTTCTTGGTCAGGACGATGATGTCGATCCGTCGATTGACCGGGTTAAGCGGGTCTTGCCGATCAAACAGCGCCGAGGAGGCGTAGCCGACCACCCGCGCCACCTGCTCATCCGGATAGCTGCCGGCGACCAAGGTGCGCCGCGCCGCATTGGCCCGTTCGGCCGACAGTTCCCAGTTGCCAAAATCGCCACGCCCAACGAAGGGCTTGGCGTCGGTATGCCCGCTGACGCTGATCTTGTTCGGCACCGCTTTGATGGTGTCGGCCATGGCCAGCAGGATGTCTTCGAAATAGGGTTGCAGGCGCGCGCTGCCGAGATCGAACATCGGCCGGTTCGCCGCATCCATGATCTGGATGCGTAGGCCGTCCTGGGTGATTTCGAACAGGATTTGATCCTTGAAGCGCTGCAACTGCGGGTTTTCATTGACCTTGTTCTGCAGTTCTTGCAGCAGCAACTCCAGTCGCTCGCGCTCTATCTGCTCCGCCAGAGTCTCGACTTGCGCGGCATCGACCGGTTCAACATCGGTTTGCGTGTCATCGACCGCCCGCGCATCCTTGGCTTCCGGGCTGAGGGTCTTGTCCGGTGCTGGGGTCGGCGTGCCACCGAGGTCGATGACATACGGGCTGGCGCTTTCGGAGAAACCGACGGGGTCTTGGAAATAACCCGAGATAGCCTTCTTCTGCTCCGGCGTGGCCGAGGACAGCAGCCAGAGCACCAGGAAGAACGCCATCATCGCCGTGGCGAAGTCGGCGAATGCGATCTTCCAGGAGCCGCCATGGTGCCCCGCGGCGTAGCGCTTGACGCGCTTGACGATGATTGGCTGGTTGTTATCCATGACTCAGCGACCGCGAATCGCTTGCTCCAGCTCGCTGAAACTCGGCCGGTGTGAGTGGAACAACACCTTGCGACCGAACTCTACCGCCAGTGACGGCGGCATGCCCGAGGCCGAAGCCACCAGGCAAGCCTTGATCGCCTCGAACACGTTCAGCTCTTCCTTGGCATCGTGCCCCAGCGCGTTCGCCAACGGCCCGAAGAAGCCATACGCCGCGAGAATACCGAGGAAGGTCCCGACCAACGCCGCCCCCACATGCTGACCGAGGGCGGATTGCTCGACTTCGCCGAGCAAGGCCATGGTCACCACAATCCCCAATACCGCGGCAACGATACCGAAGCCCGGTAGAGCATCGGCGACCCGTGTCACGGCATGCGAAGGATGCTCCAGCTCCTCCTTGAGGCTCACCAGTTCCATGTCGAACAGGCCTTCCAACTCGTGCGGCGCCATATTGCCGGAGGACATGATGCGCAAGTAATCACAGACGTAAGCGGTCATCCGCTCATCTTTCAGCACGCTGGGATACTTGCTGAAAATGGTGCTGGCGTTGGGGTCCTCTACATCCGCCTCGATGGCCATCATCCCTTCACGGCGGCTCTTGTTGAGGATCTCGTAGAGCATGCCCAGCACTTCCAGGTAGAAGGCATGGGTGAAGCGCGTGCTGAACATCTTCAGCGACTTCTTGAACACATGCATGGTCGTGCTGCCAGGGTTCGCCTGGAGAAAGGCCCCCAGCGCTGCGCCACCGATGATCAGCACCTCAAAAGGTTGGACCAGTGCGGCGATTTTGCCATGCGATAAAACATACCCGCCGAACACGGCGGCGAAGACAACGATAATGCCAATGATTTTTGCCATAAAAAGATGCTTGCACAACCAAGAGTAAGAGTTATTAAAAACAACCCTTCTAATTATCGGAACTTATACGCCAGACTATAGCCAGTTAAGGCTAAAAGCCAATTGGCTCAACCGACATGCCGACCTCCCCCCCTCTACCACGCAGCCTCAAGACCTGGCTCAAGCAGCTCGATAGCGTGCGGCTGCCTATCCTCCCTGCCAACCATGAGCAGGTGCGCCGCGCCTTGGCCAACAGCAACTGCTCGCTGCGCGAGGTCGCCCAGCTGATCCAGAACAGCCCGGCCCTCGCCTTGATGGTGCTGCGCGAGGCTAACCGCAACACCGCCAACTTCAGCGAGCCGGCGGAAAGCCTGGAAATCGCTCTGACTCGCCTGGGCCTGCAGCGTACCGAAGCGCTGCTGAACCACCTGCCCTCGGCCGCCACAGAAGAAATCCCCCGCCCTCTGCGCCAACTGCAACTGATTAGCCAGCACGCGGCGCAACAGGCTAACGGCCTGTTCGCCAATCGGTTGGCGCGACTCTGGCAAGAAATCCATTGGAGCAGCCTGCTGTTCCTGGCGCCGCTTTGGCCATTGGCCGCCGCCCACCCCGAACTGTTCGAGGCCTGGGAACAGCGCGTGCTGGGCAAGGGCGAGCCGGCTAGCAAGGTCGAACACGAACTGCTGGGCGTATCGCTGCTCAGTCTGTGCCTGGCCCTCGCCGAACATTGGCGGCTGCCGGAGTGGATACTTCAGGGTTACCGCCTGCTCGCAGGCGAACGACGCTTACTGGTCAAAGCGCTGCATATCGCCCGCGACAATCAGCATCCACTCCAGCAGCAACAGGCACTTGACGCCGATAGCACACTACGCCGCTGGCTGACCCAACCGGCTAACACCACCATGCTGGCCAACGGCCTGGCGCTAGCGGCACATCAGGCCTGGGATAGCCCGCAAAGCCTGCGCTGGCAACGCCTGACTGGCCTGTACCTGCAACTGCCGCTGAGCGAACTACAACAACTGGTTCACCAGCAGGCGGTGCAGAGCGCGCACCTGCACGCTGCCGCCGACCTCTGGCACCCGGCCGAAGCCTTACTCTGGCCCTGGGCTGCACGTCGCCTGCAACCCACGACGGCTACCCCGGCCCCGCAGAGCGAGGCACTAAGTGCCTGGCGCCAGCACTGCCGCGAACTGTTACGCGAACCCAGCCCGTTCGCCAGCGTCATGCAACTGACCACCTGCGCCCGCGATGCGCTCCAGTCCAGCGGCCTGAGCCGAGCCCTGCTGCTGCTCGCCGACCGCACGCACACTCGCCTGATCGCCCAGCAGGCCGTTGGACTGCCCAAAGAAGCCAGCGGCCTCACGCTTGATCCGAGCCAGAGCCAAGTCTTACGCCGCCTGCTCGCGCAACCAGGCCACCTGCGCCTGACCCCTGCCAATATCGCGCAGTTCTCTGCACTGCTGCCGGGCACTTTGAAGGCCCTGCTCCCCAGCGAACACCTGCTGCTACGCTCGCTGGCGAGCAATGGTCGGGTGGTGATGCTGCTGCTCGCCGACCAACATGGCGCGCCTCTCGCCGAGGCCAGCGTGCAAGCCTTCAGCAAAACCGCGCAATGTATTGAGCGCGCCTTGGCCAGCTTTGCCAAACGCGGGCGGTAGCCTTTCCGCTACAATTCGCCCCTTTCCCTGATTCGGAGGCCTTTCATGTCCGCCTTCTCTACTTTGCCCTTGGTCATCGAACCCGCCGACCTGGCTACACGCTTGGCGACTCGGGAGCTGATCCTGGTCGACCTGACCAGCGCAGCCCGCTACGCCGCCGGGCATATTCCCGGTGCGCGCTTCGTCGACCCTAAACGCACACAGCTGGGCCAGCCACCGGCGCCAGGCCTGCTACCGGCGCAGGCACAACTGGAAGCCCTGTTCGGCGAACTGGGACATAACCCGGATGCCGTGTACGTGGTCTACGACGACGAAGGCGGTGGCTGGGCCGGGCGCTTTATCTGGTTGCTGGACGTGATCGGCCATAGCCACTACCACTATCTGAATGGCGGCCTGCAGGCCTGGCTGGCGGAGGTTCGCGAGCTGTCCCATACCACCCCGACCAGCGCCGGCGGCCCGGTTGCGCTGGAACTGCACGACGAGCCGAGCGCGACCCGCGAATACCTGCAAAGCCGTTTAGGCGCAGCCGACCTGGCCATCTGGGACGCCCGCGCACCGAGCGAGTACCGCGGCGAGAAAGTCCTCACCGCCAAAGCCGGGCATATTCCCGGCGCAGTCAATTTCGAATGGACCGCCGGCATGGACCCAGCGCGCGCCCTGCGCATCCGCGAGGATATGCCGGCGATTCTGGAGAGCCTGGGTATCACCAAAGACAAAGAAATCATCACCCACTGCCAGACTCACCACCGCTCAGGCTTCACCTATCTGGTCGCCAAGGCCCTCGGCTATCCGCGGGTAAAAGGCTATGCCGGCTCCTGGGGCGAATGGGGCAATCACCCAGACACACCTGTCGAGGTGTAAGAGCCTGTTCACGATTCAAGCGAGCGAAGGTCAGGGTCGCACCCGTTCCCTACGGGCAGCGGCATTCCCCACATCCATGTGGGTCACAAGGCGCAACGCAACGCAGCGCAGCGGAGTAACGCCCGCAGCGGATCGTGAGTAGGCTCTATGCCCTCGTCGCTCCAAGGCTCTCTAATTACTAAGGACACTCATGAAACAGCGTTTGTTTATCCTCAGCCAGTACCTGTTGCCTCACCATCTGCTGTCGCGCCTGATCGGTTACGCTGCCGAATGTCGTGCTGGCTGGTTCAAGAACCGCCTGATCACCTGGTTCGTCCAGCACTACCAAGTGAATATGAGTGAAGCCCAGGTCGAGGAACCGACTGCCTACGAGCACTTCAACGCGTTCTTCACCCGCGCCCTGAAAGACGGCGCGCGCCCGCTGGATGACACCCCCGGGGCGATTCTCTGCCCGGCTGACGGCGCCGTCAGCCAGCTCGGCTCGATTGAACACGGCCGCCTGTTCCAGGCTAAAGGCCACGGCTTCAGCGCACTCGAACTGCTCGGCGGCGATGCCGAACGAGCTGCGCCGTTCATGGGCGGTGAGTTCGCCACTATTTACCTCTCGCCGAAGGACTACCACCGCGTGCACATGCCGCTGGCCGGCACCCTCAAGGAGATGGTTTACGTGCCAGGCCGGCTGTTCTCGGTCAACCAGACCACGGCCGAAAATGTTCCCGAGCTGTTCGCCCGTAACGAGCGCTTGGTGTGCCTGTTCGATACCGAGCGCGGACCGATGGCCGTAGTGTTGGTCGGCGCGATGATCGTCGCCGCGATCGAAACGGTTTGGACCGGCTTGATCACACCACCCAAGCGCGAATTGAAGACCACCCGTTACGACGCGGCGGCACGCGCGCCAGTTGAACTGGCGAAAGGCGCGGAACTCGGCCGCTTCAAGCTGGGTTCCACCGCTATCGTGCTGTTTGGCCCGAACCAAGTGAAGTGGACTGAAGAGTTGGCAGCCGGCAGCGCCGTCCGCATGGGCCAGCGCCTTGGCAATGGACAGTAAACGTTCGACTGAGCGGGCCACCTCGGCGGCCCGCCAACCACACGCGCGTTGCGCGTACAGCCGGCGAGCAGGCCGAGGGCCGTTAAATCAGGCGCGTGGTTGAACATCTCGACAACCCTTGCGGTCACAATCGGTATCGACTGGCCTCGGTGTTACTGACCGCTCCCTGGGCGACAGCTCACAACCCATCCCAGCGATGGGCTGCGAGCACCGCGAGATGCTGCTAGAGTTCGGCAAAACCCAATGTTTAGAATCACTTGCCGCACCCTGCGCCGTTGGAGTATCCAGCCACATGGATAACGAGCTACATGGATAAACAGAGTCCCCACCTGCTGTTACGTGTCCCGACGCCCAGCCAGCAGAAACTCTCCTTCTGTGACTCTAGTCCTCGTGACCTAAAACGCTGGATCGCCGGACTGCCCAAAGCCAACCTGGGGGAAACCGCACGTCAGCTTTATCAGAGCCTGGTGGAACTCAATCAGTTGGTGACCCCGGCGGAGAATCGCCTACAGCTTCTGGAACTGCTGCGCACCGAAGTCTATTTCGTCTGCAAGCACCTGGAACGGCACTTCCTCAACCAAGCGATCGTGCTCGATGAGCGCCCGCGCAAAGTCGCCAACCTCTGTCAGGCGTTACAGAACCATCTGGCCGCCGGCTACAAACTGATCATTGCACAAGAGGCTCCGCGCCCGTCCCGCGAACGCGCCCAGCTGCAATTGCTGACGGTCGCCTTGCAGCGCGCCGCGCACAGCCTCTGCAGCCCACTGATTCGCGCCAGCCAACTGTACTGTCCAGTACCGGAAGGGCTGTGGCTGGAGCTGCATAAGCTCTATCAAATTGCCCACGAGCGCGGCCTGCAAGCAATCGTGGTGCGCGACCACCTGGCGCGCCACACCAAAGGCTTGAGCGTTGAGCAAACCTACCTGGTCGCCTTGTTACTCGGCTGCGCACGCTGCAATCAAATGCGCCAGAGCGGCATTGCCCACTTGGCGGAAATCCTGGAGTCCTGGAGCGCACTGGTGCATCTGCAAGCGGCCGACGAGCCTAGCAGCCTGTTCGCGGTTGCCACGCAAGTCGATGGCCCGCCGCGCTACAAATCGCTGATTCAGGAAGGCGAACTGCACAACCTGCTAGGCATCGATCCGCAGCTGCTGGTCGATGCGATCAAGGAATACCTGCTATTACCCACAGAAAGCCGCGGCGCCGCACGCCTGCTGGTCCCTGAGGGCTTGAGCCTGGACTTGCTGCAACATCTGAGCTCGGCATGGGGCGATATTGCCGAGCGGACGTTCCAGCGCAGTGCTGGCCAGGGCAACCTGACCCTGAGTATTGGCATGAGTGCAGTGCATTACTTCCTGGCCGGACAAAAGCCCTTCAACGAAGTACTCAAGCGTCCAGAAGAAGTACAAGCCGCCATTTTCAAACCAGTAACCACTGATGCGCCGGACATTTGGCGCAATGCCTTCGATGCTCAGCCGACCACCGACTGGGAGCATGGCGTGCCTCTCGATGAAATCCAGTACAAGCGGCCGGTAGTCGAGGAAAAAGAATCGCCGCCCAAAATCCCCAGCGAGAGCTACCCCACCTTCGAACTGGCGATCGTCAACCATAGCCCGGGGGGCTATTGCCTAAGCTGGCCGAAAGAAGTCCCCAGCCAACTCCAGGCCGGCGAGCTGCTGGGCATCCAAGACGCTCCCGAGCAGAGCTGGAGCATCGCCCTGGTGCGCTGGATTCGCCAAGTACGCGGCGGCGGCACCCAGATGGGCATTGAGCTGATCGCCCCGCACGCGCAGCCCTGCGGCCTGCAGCTGCTGCGCAAAGCCGAGCAAAATAGCCAGTACCTACGCGCCTTGCTACTTCCGGAAATCAGCGTAATTTCTCGCCCCGCGACCCTGATCACACCACGCCTGCCATTTCAGGAAGGCAACAAAGTGCAGATCAACTTGAATGGCGAAACACTGCGCGCGGTCTTGAGCCGCAAGCAGACCAGTACCGGAAGTTTCAACCAGTTCGAGTACCGCACGGTCGAACAAACCCCGAGCAGCCACGGGAAGCCGGTCACAGCCCCGACAAGCCAGAGTAACGGCGGCGAGGAAGACTTTGACTCACTCTGGAAGTCGCTGTAGATTGCCGGCACACTCCTTTTTGTCGTTTTTTCGCGCCCGTTCGGCGCAGTCTAAGCACACCTCATGGCCATCGAAAAGAAAACTATAAGGCTGCTGATTCTTGAGGACTCGCAGAACGAGGCCGAGCGTCTCGTCAGCCTGTTTCGCAATGCCGGTCGCGCCACTCGCGTGCACCGCCTGACATCCAGCGACGACCTCGCCGCAGCTCTTCAACAGAGCTGGGACCTGCTGATCGCCGCCCCCAGCAGCGAAAATATTGAATCCAGCGAAGCGATCAGCGCGATTCGCCGCCAAGCTAAAGATATTCCGCTGATCCAGTTGATCGACGGCAATGACTCCGACGCCATTACCGAAGCCTTGGCACTTGGCGCCCAGGATGCCTTGCCGCAGGGTGAGGACGAGCGCCTGATCCTGGTGGCGAACCGTGAGCTGGCCAATCTGGAAGAGCGCCGTGCCCGCCGCGCAGCCGAGGTCGCCCTGCGCGAAGCCGAAAAACGCTGCCAGCTGCTGCTCGACAGTTCGGTCGACGCCATCACCTACGTCCACGAAGGCATGCATATCTATGCCAACCGCGCCTACCTCGAACTCTTCGGTTATGAAGACGCCGACGAGCTGGAAGGCATGCCGATGATCGACCTGATCGCCAGTTGCGATCAGATCAACTTCAAAGATTTCCTGAAGAACTACCAGAGTGCAGAAGGCAACGCCGAGCTGGCCTGCAGTGGGATCAAGGCCAACGGCCAGAGCTTCCAGGCATGCATGAGCTTCTCGCCAGCGACTTACGACGGCGAACCCTGCACCCAAGTGGTGATCCGCGCGGAAAGCGGCAACGCCGAACTGGAAGAGAAATTGCGCGAGATCAGCAGCCAGGATCTGGTCACCGGGCTCTACAACCGCAGCCACTTCCTTGAACTGATGGACACCGCCGTCGAGCGCGCCGTGAATGCCGGACAACCGGCCAGCCTGGCTTACATACGCGTCGACCGTTACACCAGCTTGCTGGCCGAAACCGGCCTCGCCGGCATCGACCTGCTGCTGACCGACCTGGCCAACCTGCTCCGTGCTCACTTTGCCGGCGAGGCGCAGCTGGCACGCTTTGGCGACGACGTTTTCACCGTACTACAACCCGGACAACCCCCCGAGCAAACTCAGGCGGGCCTGGCTGAACTACTGAAGAAAGTCGAAAGCCATATGTTCGATGTCAGCGGTCGAACTGTGCAGACCAGCCTGTCGATCGGCATTGCCGGGCTCAACGAGAAAACCCCGAAAGCCCAGGAAGTGATCGACCGCGCCCACCGTTGTGCCGACGAGCTCAGCGAGGGCAACGCCCTCCAACTGTTCAATCCGGCGCAGGAACTGGCTGCCGCAGCCAACCGCGGCAATATCGTCGCCATGGTGCAACAGGCGCTGGAGAACAACAGCTTCCGCCTGCTGTTCCAGCCGATCATTAGTCTGCGCGGCGACAGCCACGAACACTATGAAGTGCTGTTGCGCCTGCTCAATCCGCAAGGCGTAGAAGTGCCGCCGAGTGATTTCCTCGATGCGGCCAAGGAAGCCGGCCTGGCCGAGAAGATTGATCGCTGGGTCATTCTCAACTCTATCAAGCTGCTCGCCGACCATCGCTCAAAAGGTCACAACACCTGCCTGTTCGTGCACCTGTCCAGCGTCAGCCTGCAGGATCAAACGCTACTGCCTTGGCTCAGTGTGGCGCTGAAGGCCGCACGCCTGCCTTCCGACGCACTGGCTTTCCAAATCAATGAGCCCGATGCCATTGCCTACCTGAAGCAGGCCAAGGCGCTGACTCAAGGGCTGGCCGAGTTGCATTGCAAAGTGGCCCTCAGTCAATTCGGCTGTTCACTCAACCCCTTCAATACCCTGAAGCACCTGAGCATCGACTTCGTCAAAGTCGACGGCTCCTTCTCCCAGGATCTGTCCAAGGCGGAGAATCAGGAAGCGCTGAAAACCTTGCTGAGCAGCCTGCACGCCCAGGCCAAGCTGACCATCGTGCCCTTCGTCGAGAGCGCCAGCGTGCTGGCCACCCTCTGGCAAGCCGGGGTCAACTATATCCAAGGCTATTACCTGCAGGGCCCCAGCCAGTCGATGGATTACGACTTCTCCGCCGGCGACGAGTAATTGCCTCCGCCATGAAAAATGCCGCCCACAGGCGGCTTTTTCATGCGCAGAAGAACTCAATCCTGACCATCGCGATCGCGATAGCCCAACAAATAGAGAACCCCATCCAATCCCAAGGTCGAGATCGCTTGCTTGGCCGACTGTTTAACCAACGGTTTGGCGCGGAACGCCACCCCCAGACCGGCAATCGCCAGCATCGGCAAATCGTTCGCGCCATCGCCGACAGCAATGGTCTGCTCCAGGCGCAAACCTTCCTGCTGCGCCAACTCGCGCAACAAGTCCGCTTTGCGCTGGGCATCGACGATCGGCTCGATCGCCACTCCGGTGAGCTTGCCAGCGACGATCTGCAATTCATTGGCAAAGACGTAATCGATGCCCAGCTTGGCCTGCAACTGCTTGGCAAAGTAGCTAAAGCCGCCGGACAGAATGGCCGTTTTGTAACCCAGCCGTTTGAGTTCGGCGAACAGCGTTTCGGCGCCCTCGGTCAGCCGCAGAGATGCACCGATCGCAGCCAACTCGGTCTCGGGCAAACCCTTGAGCAGCGCCAGCCGCTCTTTGAAGCTGGCACGAAAATCCAGCTCGCCACGCATGGCTCTTTCGGTGATGTCCGCGACTTGCTCACCGACGCCAGCCACTTTGGCCAGTTCGTCGATGACCTCAGCCTCGATCAGCGTGGAGTCCATATCGAACACCGCCAGGCGCCGGTTGCGGCGAAACACCGAATCCTGCTGGAAAGCGATATCGACGTTGAGCTCCTGCGCCACGCTGAGGAACTCGGCGCGTAGCGCCACCGGATCGGCGGGCTCACCGCGCACGGAGAACTCGATGCAACCCTTACTCTGATCGGCCGGCGTGTCCAACGGCATGCGCCCGGACAGGCGATCGATATGGTCGATATTCAGGCCGTACTTCGCGGTGATCGAGCTGACCCGTTGCAGTTGCTCGGCGGTCACCTTGCGCGTCAGCAGGGTCACGATATGCCGTGGCTTGCCTTGGCCGCCGACCCATTGCTGGTAATCACTCTCGGAGACCGGGGTGAAACGCACCTGCTGATCCAGCTTATAAGCAGTGAACAGCACATCCTTGAGCACTATCGAGGCCTGCTCGGTGCCCGGAATCTCGACCAGAATGCCAAACGACAGGGTGTCGTGAATCACCGCTTGACCGATGTCGAGGATATTCACCCCACCCTGCGCCAGCACCCCAGTGATGGCAGCGGTCAGGCCGGGACGATCTTCACCGGTGATGTTGATCAGGACGATTTCACGCAAGGCGCAGCTCCTGGGGCCTGTTGCCCATGAAAAGGCGCACATTCTAACCACTTTCGCAGCCATACGGGCACGCGTGGCGCTTTGCCCACCCCTGGCCGCTCGCTATACTGCGCGGCAACTCCATTCAAGAAGAGCCGAGCTCTGTGAACCGGCCCGCGCCCGTCAAACCCGATAATTTCTTCCTGTTGATCTTCCACGCGCTGCGTCAGCGACGTGTGCCCCTGGCCCTGCGCATTGCCAGCCACAGTCTGCTGCTGGTCGCGCTGGCACTGGTGATCTACGCCTTGGTCATGGGCATGCAGTTCAAGCAGGCCATGCAGCAGCAGGCCGATGCCCTGGGGCAGAGCCTGATCACCCAGACCGCCTCCTCGGCCACCGAGCTGCTGGTGTCGAATGACATCCTCAGCCTCAACGTGCTGCTCAACAACCTGGTGAAGAACCCGCTGGTGGCCCATGCAGCCATCTATAGCGTGGATAATCGCATCCTCGCCGAAGCCGGCTCACGGCCGACCCAGGGCATGCTTGGGGAAGCCGAAGGTCTGTACTCGACGCCGGTCACCTTTCAGGAAGTGATCGCCGGACACCTGCGCATCAGCTTGGATATGCAGCAGTTCCAGCAGCCGATGACCATCAGCTTGCAGAGCATGGGCCTGCTCAGCCTGATCCTGCTTGCGCTGACCCTGTCCTTGAGCCTGCGCCTGGGTCGGCATATCTCCACGCCCTTGCTGCAACTGCGCCTGTGGTTGCGTGATCCGGACGATCCGGCCCCTGGCGCCGGGCGTCAGGACGAGATTGGCGACCTGGCCCGCCAGCTCCAGGCCCGCCTGGTGCCGGAGAAGCCGCAGCCTGAAGCGCCAGCGGAACCTGAATACACCGAAGCCGACTATGCCGAAGACAGCTACTCCGAAGAAGAGTATGCCGAAGAGGACGAGGACTACCTCGACGACGTCGGCACTGAACCGGCTTTTGAGATCCGCGACCTGCGCGACCCCAGCTTTGATGGTGATGACGAGTACACCGAAGCGCCGCGCCGCCAGGTCGTCGCCGAAGAGGACGACCCGTTCGCCGACCTGCGCGCCCCGCAACCCGACACCACGCCGAGCCTCACCCCCGTCAGCAGCGAGCCCCAGAAAAGCGCGGTGCTGGCCATCCAATTGGGTGCTCAGGAGCAATTGCGCCGCCTGCCGCGCGCACGCCTGATGGATTTGCTGCAACGCTACCGTGACTGCCTCGACCAGGCCGCCGCGCTCTACCAGGGCGTACTGCACACCCTGAACGACGGCAGCAGCCTGATGCTGTTCCACAGCCAGGACAGCGGCGAAGACTATTTGACCCACGCCATCTGCTGCGGCGAGCTGATGCGCGCCCTCGGACATGCCCTGCAAATCGAAGTCGCCGACAGCGGCATCACCCTGCAGCTCCAGCTCGGCCTGACCGACGGCGAAGACTTGCTCGACCTCAGCCAGGGCGAGTTGCTGCTCAGCGATACTGCCCAGGATGCCCTGGCACTCTCCCAGCACAGCCGTAACCTGCTGCTGGTCGAGCGCAGCATTGGCGATGACCCGCTGCTGCGCCAACGCGTACGCATCCGCGCCATCGCCAGCCCGGAAGGCGCCTGCTGCGTCGAGCGCCTGCTGGAGCCCTACCCTTCGCTGCTGGAACGACAACTGACACGCATGCACGAGAGCCGCGCGCGCTCTTGACCACGCTGGTCAGCCATCCGCTGCCGGTATTGGCCATAGGCCTGATACTGGGCGGCCGGGTGATTCCACCGCGCCTATTGCTGGCCGGCCTGCTCGCCGCCTGCCTACCCGACCTCGATGTGCTGGCCTTTAAGCTCGGCGTCGCCTATGGCGATGCGTTTGGTCATCGCGGCTTCAGTCATTCACTGCTATTTGCCGGACTGCTCGGGGTACTCGGCGCGCTCTGTTGCCGCCTGCTCGGCGCCGGGCCCTGCAAGAGCGGGTTGTGGATCGCCCTGGCCTGCGCCTCCCACAGCCTACTGGACGCGCTCACCGATGGTGGTCTGGGCGTTGCCTGGCTCTGGCCCTGGAGCGAGCAACGCTACTTCCTTCCTTGGCGGCCGATCGCGGTCTCGCCTTTCATCGGCGGGTTCTTCAGTCCGCGCGGGCTCGCCGCGCTGGCGTCGGAGGCGCGCTGGATCTGGCTGCCCTGCCTAGGGCTGACGGTCCTGGGAGTCGGCTTGCGCCGCGTGCTGGCGCAACGGGAAGACGCATAAAAAACCCGCATTACGCGGGCTTTTTTTTACTGAATCGCTAGAACCGAAACACTTCCACATCGGTTCGTACCGGCGCCGCCTTGGGTATCTGCGGCCCGCTGGGCTCGTTTGGCTCGCGAGTACGCGCTGGGGCAGCGGGCGCCGCCTTACGTGGCTCCTCGGCCGGCGGCTCGGACAACGGCTGGATAGCCGTCGCCAACTGTTCCACCAAGCGGCGTAAGACCAGGCTTTGCGCACGCACCTGGTCGGCGGCAGCCCCCTGATGTGGCTCCTCCAGATGGATGATGCGACTGTCGCGCAACTGACCGCGCTTATCCAGCAGGCGCCACTGCGCATCCAGTACCGCCGGCTGCTGTGGCCCGGAATCCAGACGGGTGATCGAGAGTACTACCTGCACATCCGGCACGAAGCCCGCCGCGCTCGGCGCCAGCACCAGACGCTGACTGTCCAGACGCCAGGCCAGTTGGCGCAACAGCAACTGATCGATATCGGCCCCCAGGCTACCGGCCCAACGCGCCTCGGAGGCCGATGTCAGGCTACCGTCCGGCTGCCGCTGCAGCAGTGTCTCGCGCTGCAGATAATCGGCAACCGAGACCGGCCCCAGCAGCACGGCCAGCCCTTTGCTCGACGCGGGCACGCCCGGATTGCCATTATCCAGCTGATAGAGCGTGACCGGCGGCTGACTGACACAACCGACCAGGCCGAGCACGCTGCTCAGTAACAGAACCAAGGAAAAACGCGACACCATCATTCATCTCATCCAAGCGGCAGCCCGATGGCCGCCGGCAGTCAAAACGCCGTACCGAAACGTTCCACGACGGCCTATCATCCGTTAAACCACCGCGCGACTCCAGCCTCTCGCTATCCAACGCGACCGGCAGCCTTAGTTCTGCGCCTCGACCAACAGTCCATCGACGCGCTGAAAGCCACGCGGCAGCTTGTTTCCGCGCCGGCCACGCTCGCCTTTGTAGTGTTCCAGGTCATCCGCCTTGAGCGACAAGGTGCGCTTGCCGGCTTGCAGCACCAACGTTGCCCCGCTCGGCAATACGGCCAGATCGGTGAGGTATTCCTCACGGCTGGCCACGCGTTCGCCGGGAATGCCGATGATCTTATTGCCTTTACCTTTACCCAACTGCGGCAGATCGCTGACCTTGAACAGCAACAGCCGCCCTTCGGTCGTCACCGCAGCCAGCCAATCCTCTTCACGATTGGCCACCGGCCGCGGCAGCAGCACCTTCGCGCCGTTCGGCAGGCTCAAGAGTGCCTTGCCGGCTTTGTTCTTGGCCTGCAAATCCTCGCCTTTGACGACGAAGCCGTAACCCGCATCCGAGGCGATCACATACAGCGCCTCGTCATCCGGCAACAGCACGCACTCGAAGCTGGCGCCCGGTGGTGGGGTCAGGCGACCGGTCAGCGGTTCGCCCTGGCCACGCGCCGACGGCAGCGAATGCGCCGCCAGCGAGTAGCTGCGCCCGCTGGAGTCGATAAACACCGCGTACTGGTTCGAACGGCCCGGCGCGGCGGTCTTGAAGCCATCGCCCGCCTTGTAGGACAGGCCGGTGGCGTCAATGTCGTGCCCCTTGGCACAACGCACCCAACCTTTCTCCGAGATCACCACGGTGACCGGTTCGGTCGGCATCAGTTCGGTTTCCGACAGTGCCTTGGCCTCGGCCCGCGCAACGATCGGCGAACGGCGGTCATCACCGTAAGTTTCAGCATCGGCAAGCAACTCGCTACGCACCAGCTTACGCAGCTTGCTTTCGCTGCCGAGCAGGGCTTGCAGCTTCGCCTGCTCCTTGGCCAGCTCTTCCTGCTCGCCACGGATTTTCATCTCTTCCAACCGCGCCAACTGGCGCAGGCGGGTGTCGAGGATATAGTCGGTCTGCTCCTCGGTCAGGCCAAAGCGCTCCATCAGCACCGCTCGGGGCTGATCCTCGGTGCGGATGATGTGGATCACCTCATCCAGATTGAGGAAGGCGATCAGTAAACCTTCCAACAACCGCAGGCGCTTCTCGACCTTATCCAGGCGGAACTGTAGGCGCCGACGCACGGTGCCGATGCGGAACACCAGCCATTCGCTGAGCAGCTCGCGCAGATTCTTCACCTGCGGCTTGCCATCCAGGCCGATGATATTGATGTTGATCCGGTAGCTGGACTCCAGCTCGGTGGTGGCGAACAGGTGCTGCATCAGCTCGTCCGCATCGACGCGATTGGAGCGCGGAATGATGACGATGCGGCACGGGTGCTCGTGATCCGACTCATCGCGCAGGTCGGCGACCATCGGCAGCTTCTTCGCCTGCATCTGCGCGGCGATCTGCTCCAGCACCTTGGCGCCGGAGATCTGGTGTGGCAGCGCGGTGATGACGATGTCGCCATCCTCGACGCGATACACCGCACGCATGCGCACCGAGCCTCGGCCGCTTTCATAGATTTTCAGCAGGTCGGCACGCGGGGTGATGACCTCGGCTTCGGTCGGGTAATCCGGCCCCAGCACATGTTCGCAGAGCTGCTCGACCGTCGCATTTGGCTCATCGAGCAGACGCACACAGGCGCTGGCGACCTCGCGCAGGTTGTGCGGCGGTACATCGGTGGCCATACCCACGGCGATCCCGGTGGTGCCATTCAGCAAGAGGTTGGGCAGGCGTGCCGGCAGCACAGCCGGCTCATCGAGGGTACCGTCGAAGTTCGGCACCCAATCGGCAGTGCCCTGGCCCAGCTCGCTGAGCAGCACCTCGGAATAACGCGACAGCCGCGCCTCGGTGTAACGCATGGCGGCGAAGGACTTCGGATCGTCCGGTGCCCCCCAGTTACCCTGGCCGTCGACCAGGGTGTAGCGGTAGCTGAACGGCTGCGCCATCAGCACCATGGCCTCGTAGCAGGCCGAGTCGCCATGCGGGTGGAACTTGCCGAGCACGTCACCGACGGTGCGCGCCGACTTCTTGTGCTTGGAGTCGGCATCCAGGCCCAGCTCGCTCATGGCGTAGACGATGCGCCGCTGCACCGGCTTGAGGCCGTCGCCGATATGCGGCAAGGCCCGGTCCATGATCACGTACATGGAGTAGTTGAGGTAGGCCTGCTCGGTGAAATCGGCCAGGGAGCGTCGCTCCACGCCGTCCAGGCTCAGGTCTAGAGAGTCGCTCATGCGTGCCTCATTGAGTAGTGGTCTGGCGCAGCACCAAAGTGCCGTCGCGCTGGGTGAATTCGAGTTGTTTCAACGCACTCATGCCGAGCAGCACTTCGTCGCCGTCCATGCCGGGGGCGACCAGTGCGCGCACATCGTGCAGGACGATATCGCCCAACTGCAGGCGCTCGAGATGGGTGCGATAGCCGTTACTCAGGCCATTCGCGGTACTTAAAGTGACCGGCGCGCCGCGTTTGAGGCCGAGGCTCTTGGCCAGTCCGGCCGGAATCGCCACATCGGTGGCGCCGGTATCGAGGAGAAACAACACGGTTTCGCCGTTGATCTGTCCGCTGGACACGAAATGCCCCTGGCCATTACTGGCCAGCCGCACCTCGATATAGCCATCACCGCGGGACGAGGTCGGCGACTGATTGGGGTTGCGCTGCTCGTTCTCCCACTGGCCGAAGAAATGGGTAGCGAGCAGCAGGCCGGCGCCCCAGGCCAGCACCAGCATCACCCTTCCGGCACGCTGGCCGACGGTTTGCGTGCTCACGGCGTCTCGCTCCAGCCGCCGGCGGCGGGGGCAGCGAAACGCCAGACGACAGGCCGCTTCTCACCATCGCCACGCGTCTTGCGGCCGTTATCCACGCCGATCCAGGCACCTTGCGCATCGACCCACAGCCCTTCAGCCACGCCGAACGGCTGGCTGTAGCGACGCGCGTCCGTCAGCACTTCATTGGCGAAGGACCAGCAGTGCTCGACCTGACCTGTCTCCAGCTTACGTCGGCAGATGCGGTGCGCCTGACGCTCCAGGGTAAACAGCCGGCCCTGGAACAGCGCGACATCGGAGAAATCCCGCGCCTGCGGCCGGCTGCCGAGTTGCGCCGGAGGCGCCTCCCTGCCGCCCTCGGCCAGCAGTACGCAACCGCCGGTACAGCGCCAGCTCGACTGCTGTTTATGCAGTAGCAGCAAACCCCGGCGCTCGCGCTCGGCGGCCAGCCACAGACGCTCGCCGGCCGGATCGACGGCAATCCCCTCAAACAGCGCATTGAAATGCAACAACATGCCACTGGCGCGCGCCTGCCGCACCAGGCCGGGCGGCAGGTTCAACCAGCTCCCCGCGCCCGCCGGCGGAAGCTGCAGTACGCCGGCATGAGCCTCGCTAAGCAGATAACGATTGCCTTTGGCGTCACAGCTCAAGCCTTCAAAGTCCAGGGCTCCGCCACGCGCCAGGCTAGCCACCCAGGTGCGCATGCGCAGCCCCCAGGGCTGGCCACTGTCCGGCGGCGCCGGGGCTTGGAACACTTCGGCTTCAGCGTGCAATACGCCACCAGTTGCAGCGAGTCGGTACAGCCGGTCATCCTCGCGATCGGAAACCGCCCACAGCGCATCGCCGCACCAGGCCAGCCCGGACAAATTGCCGCCGGGCATACCCTCGACTGGTTGTTCCGCCAGTAGTTGCAACTCTTCGAGGGGTTGCAACGCTTCCAGCGGTTGCGCCAGCGCCGGTGTGGCAACCAGCAGCAACGCCGCGAACAGCGTTCGCATTAAGCCAGAACCTCGGCCAGGTCGCCCTTGGACTCCAGCCAGCTCTTGCGATCACCAGCGCGCTTTTTTGCCAGCAGCATGTCCATCAGCTCCTGGGTGGCGTCGAAATCTTCAAGGGTCAACTGCACCAAGCGGCGAGTGTTGGGGTCCATGGTGGTCTCGCGCAGCTGCGGCGGGTTCATCTCACCAAGGCCTTTAAACCGCGTGACTTGTGGCTTGCCGCGCTTCTTCTCGGCCACTAGGCGGTCGAGAATGCCGTCGCGTTCGCCTTCGTCGAGGGCGTAGAAAATCTCCTTGCCCAGGTCGATGCGGTACAGCGGCGGCATTGCCACATACACGTGGCCGGCATCCACCAGCGGACGGAAGTGGCGGACGAACAAAGCGCACAGCAAGGTAGCGATGTGCAGGCCGTCGGAGTCGGCGTCGGCGAGGATGCAGATTTTGCCGTAGCGCAGCTGAGTCAGGTCGGCCGCACCCGGATCGACACCGATCGCCACGGCGATGTTGTGCACTTCCTGGCTGGCCAGTACTTCGCCACCATCGACTTCCCAGGTGTTCAGAATTTTGCCGCGCAACGGCAGGATCGCCTGAAACTCTTTATCGCGCGCTTGCTTGGCCGAGCCACCGGCGGAATCGCCTTCGACCAGGAACAGCTCGGAACGCATCGGGTCCTGGCCGGCGCAATCTGCCAGCTTGCCGGGCAAGGCCGGGCCCTGAGTGATGCGTTTGCGCTCGACCTTCTTGCCGGCTTTGAGGCGACGGCCGGCGTTGTTGATCGCCAACTCAGCCAGTTGCAGCCCCAACTCCGGGTGCTCGTTGAGCCACAGACTGAAGGAGTCTTTGACCACCCCGGAGACGAACGCCGCCGCCTCACGCGAGGACAGGCGCTCCTTGGTCTGCCCGGAGAATTGCGGCTCCTGCATTTTCATCGAGAGGACGAAGGCGATTCGCTCCCAGACGTCTTCCGGTGCCAGCTTGACCCCGCGCGGCAGCAAGCTGCGGAATTCGCAGAACTCGCGCATCGCGTCGAGCAAGCCTTGGCGCAGACCGTTGACGTGGGTGCCGCCCTGGGCGGTGGGGATCAGGTTGACGTAGCTTTCCTGCACGCTCTCGCCACCTTCCGGCAGCCACAGTAGTGCCCAATCCACCGC
Source organism: Pseudomonas cavernicola (assembly GCF_003596405.1). Lineage (NCBI taxonomy): Bacteria > Pseudomonadati > Pseudomonadota > Gammaproteobacteria > Pseudomonadales > Pseudomonadaceae > Pseudomonas > Pseudomonas cavernicola. The sequence continues at coordinate 1,673,601 of NZ_QYUR01000002.1, read as the reverse complement.
CTCTTTGTTACCGGCGAGGTTGCCGCAGAACGGCTCATCGGGCAGCCGCTCGACTTCCGTGACCGCATCCACCAGATAGGAGCGCAGACCGTCTTCGTAATACCACTCGACGCGCTCGCCACTGGCCTTGTCTTCGAAACTGACCGCCAACCCCGGACAAAGCACGGCCTTGGCTTTGAGTACATGCTTGAGGCGGCTGACGGAGAACTTTTGCGTATCGAAATACTTGGGGTCCGGCCAGAAGTGCACGCTGGTGCCGGTATTGCGCTTGCCGACAGTGCCGGTCACCTCCAGCTCGCTGGCCTTGAAACCATCGGCGAAGGTCATGCGGTATTCGTTACCGTCGCGCTTGACCCGCACCTCGACGCTGGTCGACAGCGCGTTGACCACGGAAATACCGACGCCGTGCAGACCTCCGGAGAATTGGTAGTTCTTGTTGGAGAACTTACCGCCGGCGTGCAACTTGGTGAGGATCAGTTCAACGCCCGACACGCCCTCTTCCGGATGAACGTCCACCGGCATGCCGCGGCCGTCGTCGCTGACTTCCAGCGAGTTGTCCTCATGCAGAATCACCTGCACCGATTTCGCATGGCCGGCCAGGGCTTCGTCGACGCTGTTGTCGATGACTTCCTGAGCCAAGTGGTTGGGCCGGCTGGTGTCGGTGTACATGCCCGGGCGCTTGCGCACCGGATCGAGGCCGGAGAGGACTTCGATGGCGTCTGCGTTATAACTGGCCATGGGGTCTCGTATCGTCAGTCGTTAAATGTCGGAAAAATCGAAATCACGCCAGTTGGCGGAAGCAAAACCGGCGAAAGCCAGTAGCGCGGGCAAGCGGCTGGCAAAACCCTGAAAACCATGATCGCCACCGGCCTGGATCCGCAGCGCACAACCGCGGTAGTAAGCCTCGGCCTGGCGGTAATCGAGCGTCTCGTCAGCGGTCTGCAGCCACACCTGATAACGCGCCGGATCACTTGGCGGCGGCACTTCCAGCTCGGCCAGAGCTGCTACGTGATCGGCCGTCAGCTCCCAAGTCTCACCGCTGTAATAATTCTGTTGCGTACCGAGGTGGCCTTCGAACAACCGGTGCGGGCAGACCGCCGGGTTGATCAGTACGGCCTTCAGGCCATGCCGCTCGGCTAAGTGGGTCGCATAGTAGCCGCCAAGGGAGCTGCCGACCAGCACCGGCCGGCCCAGCTCGGCAATGGCCGCCTCCAGTTGCCGGATGGCTTGCCGCGGGTGATGGTGCAGCTCCGGCACGCGCAGTTGTTCGCCCCACCCCAGACGCTGCATAACGCGCAGCAATTGGCTGGCCTTGTGCGAAGCCGGCGAACTGTTGAGGCCATGTATATATAGAAGAGAAGGGGTCTCAGCGAACACGCGGGCGATTCCTAAACCGTTTGCCGCGCACTTTAGCAAAGCCTCGCGAGCCTTGGTCAGCCAACTTTTAACATGAGATGGGCAAACTCAGGCAATCCAGGCCGTCTAGCCGAGCGCAGTAGTTTTCCCACAACCTGGATCGGCTCAATAACCTTTGACGCTGTAGTCCACGACAAAGGGAATACCGGTAACCCGCGATACCCCGGTTTCCAGCTGGCCATCGGCATGCAGGCGCAGCCAACGATAGCCCGGCGCCTCCTGGTCGACCTGAAACTCCTCGCTACCGGGGGCGAACTGCACGCAGGTCGACGGCGAGGCGAGTAAACGCACGCCGTTACGCTGCTGGTCGAACTCCTGGTGGATATGCCCCCAGAGCAATGCCCGCACCTGTGGGAAGCGATCCAGCACGGCGAACAGTTCATCGGGGTTACGTAGCCCAATCGGCTCCATCCAACGGCAGCCAATCGACACAGGATGGTGATGGAGGCAGATCAAATGGTGTCGTTCAGGCGCTTCGCTCAACGACCGCGCGAGCAAGCCGAGCTGCTGCTCATCCAGATAACCAGGCACCGCGCCCGGGATGGATGAGTCGAGCAAGGTGATCCGCCAGCCGCCGAGATCCACCACCGGCTCCAACAGTTCACTCTCGACACTTGCGCTGCGCATGGCTGGCAGTTCATCGTGATTGCCCGGAAACCAGCGTGCAGGGGCCGCAATCACCGAGGTCAGTTGGCGAAAGCGTGCATAGGATTCAAGCGAACCGTCCTGCGAGATATCCCCACTGGCCAGCACCAGATCAATCTGCGGCTGTTCTTCGAGCACCCGTTCAATCACCCGCTGCAAGCTGTCCTGGGTGTCCATGCCGAGCAGTTTGCCGTGCGCGTCAGCGAGCAGATGGCTATCGGATAACTGCACCAGCAGCACTGAGGAATCAGCAGCGAGAGTGGACGAGTTCGGCAAGGACCGTCTCCTTGAGCGGGATCGCTGGCATTATGGTGGCTCAAGCGGGTAACGGTAAAGCCGCGTTGCGGGCATAGATCACAGTTAGCAAGCACTAAGCAATAGGAACCGTCTGATACTGCTAGCGCACCGGCTCCAACTCGTGACCGCAGGCCAGACAATGGCTCAGCCACTCGCCGAGAAACAGGTTGAGCTGGGTCTTCTCATCCGGCTGGTGCATCGCTGCATTCGGGTAGGGATAAATGCTGCGAAAACGTCGCGCATTCTCCGCACTGATCACTTCTGCCATGCGTGCATCGTGGTAGACCCGCACTTCCAGCTGCGGCACCGGCAGCCAGGGCAGACTATGTTCCTGGCGCACTTGCAGGGTGGTGGTGTAGGGGCAGGCCTCCAATACATCCAGCGCCAGCACACCGAGCAAACGCTCGCCCTGACTCAAGGCCACCCGGCGCGAGCTTCGTTCGTCACGCATCGCCGGCAACAGGCGCATCAGCCGCGCGTAGTTGGCCTCACACGCGGCCTGCAGCCCGATCAGGTCGACCCGGTAACGTTCACGCAGCAGGTTTACACCCACAATCCCCTCACTTCGGCACGATTGAGTGCCAGCCATTGCAACGCAATGATGCTCGCCGCGTTGTCGATACGCCCATCGCGTACCGCCGCCAAGGCGTCCTCCAGCGGCAAGACATGCACGCGAATGTCCTCCCCTTCCTCGGCCAGCCCGTGCACGCCACCAGCGCCCACACTGTCACAACGCCCGACAAACAGGTGAACCCGCTCGTCCGAACCTCCCGGCGAAGGGTAGTACACGCTGATCGGCCACAACGCGCCGAGGGTCAAGTCGGCTTCCTCTACGGCTTCGCGGCGGGCCACGTCTTCCGGCTCTTCATCCTGGTCGATCAATCCAGCCACCAACTCTAACAGCCACGGATTCGGACTCTTATCCAGGGCGCCGATGCGGAACTGCTCGATCAGCACCACGCAATCGTGCTTTGGGTCGTAGGGCAGTACGCAGACCGCATCATGCCGCACGAACAGTTCGCGACTGATCTGCGGCCCCATGCCTCCCGCAAACAGGCGATGACGGAAATGCACACGGTCGAGCTTGTAGAAACCGCGGAAACAATTTTCCCGTTCGACGATTTCGACAGCCTCTGGGCCTGGGATAAAAGTGTCGCTCATCGGTTCCCCACTCCTGACTGGTTCGAGCCTGAAAAGTCCTTGGCTTCACGTCATCCTAGCGCGCCTGTTCAACCACCGCAGCCCCTTTCAAGATCGCTCTCGGGCTGCCAGGATACTCAGCCGATTCTGTTGGTCTAGCGGCCTGCGTGGCCAGCTCCATTAGTCAACTTCGGCGCCTGAAGCCCCGATACTGCGTTGCCGCGCCTTGTCTCGAGACTCCAGGCATCCGAACTTGAGCTAACGAACTAGCCGTACAGACCACGAGCAGCGAACTCAGCTCGCCAGCGACAGTCGAACCCCGACCTTCATTGAAATCCCGGAACCGCCAAGGAATGCCATGCAACTGCTGAAAGTCACCCTCTTCGCCACCCTGGCTCTGACCTTAGGCGCCTGCCAGAGTTTGTTCCAGGCAGATCCCAACGCGCCGATCAGCGCCGAGCGCTTGGCCTGGGAACACACTCAAGCCGGCTGCCAGGGTGACGACTGCCCACTGGTCAACATCGACACGCTTAGCTTCGCCGAAGAGCCTGCGCTCAACAGCCTGATCGAGCATGAGTTGCTGGAAATGACCGGCGACTCCCCGGACGCCCAACTGCCCGCCTCGCTAAAAGCCTATGAACAGGCCTTTCTCCAGTCCGCGGAGCCCGGCTGGAACAGCTACTTGCAAGCGAAAGTACGCGAGCAGCATGACGGGTTGGTGATTATCGAACTGTCCAGCTACCTGTCCACCGGCGGCGCCCACGGCATGCCCGGGCGGCGTTTCATCAATTACGATCGCAAGCTGCACAGGGCGCTAACCCTGCAAGACATGCTGCTGCCTGGTCAGGAGCAGGCCTTCTGGCAAGCCGCACAACTGGCGCACCAGGGCTGGCTGGTGGCGAACAAGCTCGACCAGGATCCCGAATTCGTCAAGAGCTGGCCGTTTCAGCCGACCGAGAACGTGGCCCTGACCTTCGGCGCGGTGACCCTCAAGTACGCGGTCTACAGCATCGGTCCGTACGCTTCCGGCCATCCCGAGCTGAAGATTCCCTATCCACGCCTCAACGGTATTCTGAAGCCGCAGTACTTCCCCGGCCGAGGCTGAGCGACTATCTTTTTCAGGCGGGTAGATAACCGTAGGAGCGGGCCAATTATTTCTGCTGGCGCCTGACTCCGTAGGCTGGGTAGAGCGCAGCGACAAAACGGCAGGAAAGCCGTTTTGTACAGCTTTAGCTGCCCGTAGGGCGAGGTGCATGGATGCGCCTCATGAAACCCAGCTCATACAGATACCTCGACAGCTAAACGAATCAACCGCTCAGGCCGCTAGCGGCTGTTTCGTTCACGACGAATAAGCCACCTTACGTACGCTCATGCTACCCAGACCGAACTGCAATACGCCGGCCAGCACCAGGGCCGGCAAGGTCGCCCCGACGCCCGGATAGAAATGCGCCAGTAGGTGATAGACCGCCACACCGCCGGCCCAGGCCGAGAGAGCCGCCCAGCGCAACCCGGCAGGTGCCGTGATGCTGGCGCGGCGGCGCAGGATGAAGTGATCGACCAGCACCACACCAAACAGCGGCGCGAACACCGAACCGATCAGCAGCAGGAAGTTCTGGTATTGCGCCAGCGGCGCGAACCAGGCGATCAAGGTGCAGATCGCGCCGATGATCAGCGCCAGGCGCTCCACCGACAGCGGCAGCAGGATACCGGTGGAGACCGCCGCCGAATGGATATCGGCGAAGGCTTTTTCTGACTCATCGAGCAGAATCAGCAGCAGCGGAATCCCCATCCCCGCCCCGGCCAGGGCCAACAGCAGAGTATTCACATCGCCGCTCTCTGCGAACGCCAAGGTGTATGCCACGCCCAAACTCATCAACCAGAAGTTGCCGAGGAAGAAACCCAGCACGGTGCCGCCAAACACACCGCCGGCACGTTTGCCAAATCGCGAGTAATCGGCGATCAACGGCAGCCAGGACAGCGGCATGGCGATCGCGATATCGAAGCCCAGGGCGAACGGCAGCGAACCATCGCCAGTCCGCGCCCACAGCGCCGGCAGATCGGCCCTGGCCAGCAAATTCCAGGTCAGCCAAACGCAGGCGGCGAGCAGCAGCCAGATACCCCAGCGGCGCAGCACCCGGCGGACGAAGGCCAGTGGCCCGCTGACCGCCAGCAAGGTCGCCAGTGCACCGAAGGCCAGCGTCCATAGCGTGGGGTTGGCCCACTGGCTGTCGGCACCAAAGTTACGCGAGCCAAGCAAACTGGCGGCATCGCGCATGACGATGATTTCGAAGGCGCCCCAGCCAATCAGCTGCAGCAGGTTCAGCAGCGCTGGCAAGGCGGCACCGCGGCGGCCCAAGCTGAGCTTGAGCGCCGCCATCGAGGCCAGGCCGGTATCGCTACCGATTACCCCGACCGCGGCCAGCAGCAGCACGCCGACGGCACTGCCGAGCAGAATCGCCAACAGCGCGCCGGCCATGCCCAACCCCGGCGCCAGCAGTGCGCCGGTCTGCAGCACCATCAGGCCGATGCCGAGGGAGAACCACAGGGAAAACAGATCACGCAGACCAAAGACCCGCTGCGTGAGCGGAACCGCAATGGAGGGTGCGTAAGTGCTGAGAGGAGCGCTATTCACAATGGCGAACTGCCTAGAAGTTATAAATAGAAAAGCCCCTCACCTGAGTGAGGGGCTGACCCGGATAACTTGATCGTTCCCACGCTCCGGCGTGGGAACGCAGCCCGTGACGCTCCGCGTCAGAAGAGCGGACGCTGGAGCGTCCAGAGAGACATTCCCACGCAGAGCATGGGAACGATCTTATGGATCAGACCTTTTTGTAGAGCTGGCTGCCTTCCTGACGGAACCGCTCGGCCTGTTCGCGCAAACCGTCCTCGACGGCCACATCCACCGCTTCGATGCGCTGGTTGGCGGCGTATTCGCGCACTTCCTGGGTGATCTTCATCGAGCAGAACTTCGGTCCGCACATGGAGCAGAAGTGCGCGACCTTGGCCGAGTCCTTCGGCAAGGTTTCATCGTGATAAGCGCGCGCGGTATCCGGGTCGAGGCCGAGGTTGAACTGGTCTTCCCAGCGAAACTCGAAGCGGGCCTTGGACAGCGCGTTGTCACGGATCTGCGCGCCTGGGTGGCCCTTGGCGAGGTCGGCGGCGTGGGCGGCGATCTTGTAGGTAATGATCCCGGTCTTCACGTCATCCTTGTTCGGCAGGCCGAGGTGCTCCTTCGGCGTCACGTAGCAGAGCATGGCGCAGCCGAACCAGCCGATCATCGCCGCGCCAATGCCGGAGGTGATGTGGTCGTAACCGGGCGCGATGTCCGTGGTCAGCGGGCCCAGGGTGTAGAACGGCGCCTCGTCGCAGCATTCCAGCTGCTTGTCCATGTTCTCCTTGATCAACTGCATCGGCACGTGGCCGGGACCTTCGATCATGGTTTGCACGTCGTGCTTCCAGGCGATCTTGGTCAACTCGCCGAGGGTTTCCAGTTCGCCGAACTGCGCTGCGTCGTTGGCGTCGGCAATCGAGCCCGGACGCAGGCCATCGCCCAGCGAGAAGCTGACGTCGTAGGCCTTCATGATTTCGCAGATGTCTTCGAAATGGGTATAGAGGAAGTTCTCTTTATGGTGCGCCAGGCACCACTTGGCCATGATCGAGCCGCCACGGGAGACGATGCCAGTGACGCGCTTGGCGGTCAGCGGCACATAGCGCAACAGCACCCCGGCGTGAATGGTGAAGTAGTCCACGCCCTGCTCGGCCTGTTCGATCAGGGTGTCGCGGAACAGCTCCCAGGTCAGGTCCTCGGCGGCACCGCCGACCTTTTCCAGCGCCTGATAGATCGGCACGGTGCCGATCGGCACCGGCGAGTTGCGGATGATCCACTCGCGGGTTTCGTGGATGTGCTTGCCGGTCGACAGGTCCATCACCGTGTCCGAGCCCCAGCGAATGCCCCAGGTCAACTTGGCCACTTCTTCCTCGATCGAGGAGCCCAGGGCGCTGTTGCCGATGTTGCCGTTGATCTTCACCAGGAAGTTGCGGCCGATGATCATCGGCTCCAGCTCCACGTGGTTGATGTTGGCCGGGATGATGGCGCGACCGCGGGCGATTTCTTCGCGAACGAATTCGGCGGTGATCTCTTTCGGAATGCTGGCGCCGAAGCTATGGCCGGCATGCTGCTGATCGAGCAGACCGGCGGCGCGGTGCTCCTGCAGCTTCATGTTTTCGCGGATCGCGACAAACTCCATCTCCGGCGTGATGATGCCCTGGCGGGCATAGTGCATCTGGCTGACGTTGGCGCCGGCGCGGGCCTTGCGCGGGTTGCGCACATGGGCGAAGCGCATGGCGGTCAACTCGGGATTGCTCAGGCGCTCTTGGCCGAAGTGCGAACTCAGACCGGCAAGCCGCTCGGTATCGCCGCGCGCCTCGATCCACGGCGAACGGATATCCGCCAGGCCTTTGCGCACATCGATCTGCACAGCCGGGTCGGTGTAAGGGCCGGAGGTGTCATAGACCAGGACCGGGGCATTGATCTCGCCGCCGAAGTCGGTCGGCGTGACGTCCAGGCTGATCTCGCGCATCGGCACCAGAATGTCCGGGCGCGAGCCTTCGACGTAGATCTTCTGCGAGCGAGTGAAGGGTTGTACCGATTGCTGGTCGACCTGAGCGCTTTCGCTCAAATTCTTTTGTTGTTGTATCGTCATCATGGCTCTCCAAACATCATCCAGGGCGTGGATTGTCGGAGCGAGCCTGATCGGGCGGGGCGTTGGCACACCAGGACTGGTGCTAGAGGACTCGCCGAGGAGGCGAGAAATCTTGTTCCCTACGCAGGCGTTAACCTGATCAGGTTCAACGGAATCCGGAATTATCCGATCTCAGCCTTCAACTCAAGGCACCCCGACAAGAACGTGGCCAGTCTAATCAAGCCGCGCCGAGAAAACCAACCCACAAGTCAAAAAACCCTGACCAGCCCGTCGGAAAATGACGCACTCGATAGCGGCACAGCCGATTGTTCCCGCGAAGCAACATAGCTTGTTGCAAACTACACTCACGCCGCTATCTGCGCGCTTGACCCCCTTGGCGGCGCCCCTTAGCCTTGCCTATCACCGCCAAATTAGGCCAAATGATTAGGATGATTAGCATGCTGCGCAGACTCTCACTGGCACTCGCCGTGGCCTCCGCTTCCAGCGGACTGGCCTGGGCAGAGGAAGCCCCCCTGTCAGCCAAGACCGACCTGGTCAGCGTCTACCAGGAGGCCGTGAACAATAACGCCGATCTGGCCGCCGCCCGGGCCGATTACCAGGCGCGTAAAGAAGTGGTGCCGCAAGCCCGTGCCGGCCTGCTGCCGAACCTGTCCGCCGGCGCCGACATGAGCAACACCCGCACCAAGCTGGATCAGCCGTCCAATACGGCCAACCGCAGCGGCACGGTGTATCAAGCCACCCTCAGCCAGCCGATTTTCCGTGCTGATCGCTGGTTCCAGCTGCAAGCCGCCGAGGCCACCAACGAGCAGGCGGCCATAGAGCTGTCGGCCACCGAGCAGAATCTGATTCTGCAAAGCGCCGAAACCTACTTCGCCGTGCTCCGCGCCCAGGACACCCTGGCCTCGACCAAGGCCGAGGAAGCCGCCTTCAAGCGCCAACTGGATCAAGCCAACGAGCGCTTCGATGTCGGCCTGTCGGACAAGACCGACGTCCTCGAAGCCCAGGCCAGTTACGACACCGCACGGGCCAACCGCATCCTCGCGCAACGCGCGGTGGATGATGCGTTCCAGGCCTTGATCACTCTGACCAACCGCGACTACAACGCCGTCGAAGGAATCAAGCACACCCTGCCGGTGCTGGCGCCGACGCCGAATGATGCCAAGGCCTGGGTCGATACCGCCGCGCAGCAGAACCTCAACCTGCAGGCCAGCAACTACGCGGTCAATGCCGCCGAAGAGACCTTGCGTCAGCGCAAGTCCGGGCATGCGCCGACTCTGGACGCGGTCGCGCAATACCAGCGCGGCGACAATGACAGCCTCGGCTTCAGCAACACCGGCACTTCGCTGCCCGGCCAAGAGCCCTTCGGTGGCGACGTGGAGCAACGCAGCATCGGCCTGCAGCTGAACATCCCGATCTACAGCGGCGGGCTGACCAGTTCCCAGGTGCGTGAGTCCTACCAGCGCCTGAACCAGACCGAGCAACTGCGTGAAAGCCTGCGCCGGCAAGTCGTCGAGAGCACCCGTAACCTGTATCGCGCAGTCAATACCGACGTGGAAACCGTCCAGGCCCGCAAGCAGTCGATCATCTCCAACCAGAGCGCCCTGGAAGCCACGGAAATCGGTTATCAGGTCGGTACGCGGAACATCGTCGACGTGCTCGACGCCCAGCGTCAGCTGTACAGCTCGGTGCGCGACTACAACGACGCGCGTTACGACTACATCCTCGACAACCTGCGCCTGAAGCAGGCCGCCGGCACCCTCAGCCCGGCGGATCTGGAGGCCCTGGCGCGCTTCCTCAAACCCGATTACAACCCGGACAAGGACTTCCTGCCGCCGGACTTGGCCAAAGCCGCCGAAACCAGCCTGCGCTCTAGCCCGGAATACTGAGGTAGAACGTGACGCCAAGCCCGCTCAGTTGCGGTAATCCGGCGCCACCCGGTCGAGCAACCGCAGCAAGGCAGCCCAGGCCAGTTGCGGCCCGTCCGGATCGCTCAACTCACCCTCTACCAGCGCTCGCCCTGGGTCGTTGAACTGGCGTTCGGTGTGTTCACAGACGGACGCCGCCGGCAGCACCAGCTCACCGCCCGCTTGCGCTGCCAGCTGAATTTCGCAGGCCTTCTCCAGGTAATACATACGCAAAAACGCCTGCGCGACCGTCTCGCCCACGGTCAGTAGGCCGTGGTTGCGCAGCATCAACACCGGCTTGTCGCCCAGGTCGCGTACCAGCCGCTGCTGTTCGTCGAGGTCGAGGGCGATGCCTTCATAGTCGTGATAGGCGACCCGCCCGTAGAACTCCAGGGATATCTGGTTGACCGGCAACAGCCCGCAGGCCTGAGCCGCTACGGCGCAGCCGGCCTTGGTATGCGTGTGCAGCACGCACTGCGCATCGTCGCGAGCGCCATGGATAGCGCTGTGAATCACGAAACCCGCCGGATTGACCGGATAGGGCGAGGGCTCGACCGCTCGCCCATCGAGGCCGATCTTGACCAGATTCGAGGCGCTGATTTCCTCGAACATCAAACCATACGGGTTGATCAGAAAATGATGTTCAGGCCCCGGCAGACGCACCGAGATGTGCGTAAAGATCAGGTCGGTCATGCGAAAGTGCGCGATCAACCGATAACAAGCCGCCAACTCCTGGCGCAACCGCTGTTCCGTCGCCGAGCGCTCTATCAGCGCAGCATGCCCAGTCGCCGTAGCGGCTCCTGCGATGTCTTTCATCCTCGTAACCCTCGTAGTTGCCGGCGCGATTGCGCAAGCCGGCCGGACGCCCTGCGGCGCCCGACCTCATGCAGCTTACTTGGCCGCCCAGGAATTGAAGCGTTCCTCGAGCTCTTCACCGTGATCGACCCAGAACTCCACGTTCATCGGCAGCGCGCCGGCGAGGTTCTGCGGTGAGGTCGGCACCCACTTGGCCAGCTTGGGGTCGAGGCGCTCAGCAGCCTGCTTGTTGGTCGGCCCATAGGGGATGTGTTCGACATAGTTGACCTGGGCGTCCGGCTGATTGGTGAAGGCGATGAATTTTTTGGCCCGCTCGGCATGCTGGGAACCCTTGATGATCGCCCAGTAATCCATGCCATACAGGCTGCCCGGCCAGACCAGCGCCAGGTGGTGCCCTTCCTGGGCGGCGGCAGCGACACGGCCGCTATAGGTCGAAGTCATCACCACGTCGCCGGAAGCCAGCCACTGCGGCGGTTGCGCGCCCGCTTCCCACCACTGGATATAGGGTTTCAACTCGGTGAGTTTGGCAAAAGCCCGATCGACTCCTTCACGCGTACCCAGCACGGTATAGACGTCCTCGACTTTCACCCCATCGGCCAACAAGGCGAACTCCAGGTTGTAGACGGCACGCTTGCGCAGCCCACGCTTGCCCGGGACCTTCTGCACATCCCAGAAGTCGGCCCAGGAGGCCGGCGCCTGAGCCAGCTTGTCGGTGTCGTAGGCAATCGCCACGCTCCACACCAGCGCCGCCGAACCACAGTCTTGCGCCGCATCCGGAATCAACTGATCGGCACGCCCGAGCTGATTCCAGTCGAGCCGCTCGAACATCCCCTCTTCACAACCGCGCGCCAGATCCGGCCCTTCGATCTGCACCACATCCCAATCGACGTTGCCGGTGTCGGCCATCACTTTGATTCGGGCCATCTCACCGTTGTATTCGCTTTGCATCAGCGGGCTGCCGTCTGCGGTGCCGAAGGGCTGGAAGAAGGCTGCGTCCTGGGCTTTCTGCCCCGCGCCGCCATAACCGACCACGACCATATTTTCCGCTGCCTGGGCGCTGCCAAGACCAGCGGTCATGGCCAGGAGCAATGGATAAAAAGCGTTTTTATTTTTGTGCGTTTTCATCAGTAGTTCCTCTTCTGAGTCCTTAGCGGAGCGAGAGAAGGCAGTCTCATCACGACTGGCGACGACGGCTCTGCAAAGGGTTAGACGGGAGTGCCGGGCTGATCGGCGGGGCGCATCGGGAAAGCTGGGCATGACCGGCATCGAGCCAAAACCCGCAACCCTGACGAAGCGACTGAAGCCATAACCATCGGCCCATGGCACATCTCCTCTTGTTGTTTTTGTGGAGCGCACCCAGCGAGCGGGCGCAAATCGAAACTACTGAGTCGCAATTAAAAAAACAAGTTGATTTTTTACTGCTGGTAAATTTTCATAGATTTATTGAAAACTCCCCGTAGGCCTTTTCGGCCACGGGCATCCAGGAGCAGCAGCATGTCCAACCTCATTCACTTCAAACGCGATGAGCTCTCCTTCCAGCCCTATTCCGGACAACCGCCGGAGCGTGCGTCGATCTGTCGACTGATCGGCCCCGACGCCAGCAGCAGCATGGGCGCTGGTCTGGCCTGCTTCGACGGCTGCTCGATCGAGTGGACGGTGCTCTATGACGAATTGATCGTGGTGCTGGAAGGCCACTTTCGCCTGCGCGTCGGCGAACGCGTGATCGAAGCCACTCCCGGCGACGTGATCTGGGTGCCCGAACGCACGCCGCTGGCCTACGAGGGCGACCAGGCGCGGGTGTTCTACGCGCTCTACTCGGTCGACTGGCAGGCCAGAAACGCCTGAAGCAGCCGCGCTGTCGTTAGAACACGCCAAAAACAACAAGACCGAGAACCGCCACCATGACGACCCCAGCCCAGGCCTTCCCGCACCTTTTCGAACCGCTCGTGATCCGGGGCAAGCGCCTGAAAAACCGCATTATGTCGAGTGGCCACGATACCTCCATGCCCACCGACAACCTGGTCAACGAGCAGTTGATCGCCTACCACCGCGCCCGCGCCGAGGGCGGTGCCGGCCTGATCGTCCTGCAGGTGGCGGGCGTACATGACAGCGCGCGCTATACCTCGCACGTGCTGATGGCCACCGACGATGCCTGCATCGAGGGTTACCGCCGGCTGGCCGACACCTGCCATCAGCACGGCACGGTGGTGCTTTCGCAAATTTTCCACCCCGGCCGGGAAATCATGGAATCCAGCGACGGCCTGCTGGCGGTGGCCTACTCGTCCTCGGCAGCACCCAACGAACGCTTCCGCGTGATGCCCCGCGCGCTCGATCAGGCGATGATCGACGAAATCATCGCCGGCTACGGCGCTGCGGCCCGGCGCCTGTATCAAGCCGGCCTGGATGGCGTGGAAGTGGTCGCCAGCCACGGCTACCTACCCGCGCAGTTCATCAACCCGCGGATCAATCAGCGCACCGATGGCTACAACGGCGACCTGCCCCAGCGTCTGCGTTTTCTGCGCGAAGTGATCGCCGCCGTGCGGGCCAACACGGACGAACAGTTCATCATCGGCCTGCGCATTTCCGCCGACGAACGGGACCCCGAAGGGCTGACCGAAGGCGAGTCCTTGGCGGCGGTACAAGCACTACAAGGGCAGCTGGATTACGTCCACATAGTCGCTGGCACCTCGGCATCCCTGGGTGGTGCGATCCATATCGTCCCGCCAATGGCGATTGAAGCGGCCTATTTGGCCAAGGATGCGGCAACCTTCAAGGCCAGTCTGGATATTCCGCTGTTCGTCACCGGCCGGATCAACCAACCCCAGGAAGCCGAACAAATCGTTGCCCGCGGCCAGGCCGATGTCTGCGGCATGACCCGCGCGCTGATCTGCGACCCGCAAATGCCGAACAAGGCCGATACCGGTCGCAGCGACGACGTCCGCGCCTGCATCGCCTGCAACCAGGCCTGCATCGGGCACTTCCACAAGGGCTTACCGATCTCCTGCATCCAACACCCGGAAACCGGCCGCGAGTTGCGCTACGGCAGCCTGCAGCCCACGCAGCAGCGCAAGCGCATCATGATCGCCGGCGGTGGCCCGGCCGGCATGAAGGCCGCAGCTGTGGCCGCGCAGCGTGGCCATGAGGTGACACTCTACGAGGCCAACGCGCAACTCGGCGGCCAGGTGCTGCTGGCGCAACTGCTGCCACGCCGCAGCGAGTTCGGCGGCGCAAGCACCAACCTGCAGCGGGAGATGGAGCTGGCCGGCGTACGCGTGGTACGCAACACCCGGGTCGACCGGGCCTTGGTCGAACGCGAGCAACCCGACCTGGTGATCGTCGCCACAGGCGCCGAACCCTATTGGCCGGCGTTCGAGCGCGGCGGTGAGCTGCAGGTGGTGGATGCCTGGCAGGTGCTGCGCGATGAGGTCAAACTCGGGCGCTCGGTACTCGTCGTCGACTGGCGCTGCGACTGGATCGGCCCTGGCATTGCCGAGCGCCTGGTGCGCGCCGGCCATCAGGTGCAACTGGCGGTCAACGGCACTCACTGCGGGGAAAGCCTGCCGCTCTATGTGCGCGACCACCTGGTCGGCGAGCTGCACCGTTTGGGCATTCCGATCACCCCCTACGCCCGCCTGTATGGCTGCGATGACAGCACCGTATACATGCAGCACACCGCCAGCGGCGAACCGATCATGTTCGAGGGCATCGACACCCTGGTGCTCTGCCAGGGCCATCAGCCGGTGGATACCCTCGGCGCAGAACTACAAGGGCTGGTGGAGTTCCGTCGGATCGGCGATTGCCTGGCGCCGCGCACGGCCGAGGAAGCTATCTTCGAAGGCATGAAGGTTGCCTGGGAGATCTAGTGTGCTGTGGCTGGAAGAACGCTCACGGCCTAGGCAAGCTGCTCTACAATGCCGACACTTTGTCAGCGGCAGCCCTGCGGTTGCCGCTCACCGTGATTCGCCATCGGCAGACCTGGGCGTTCCAACGTACCGGGCCTGGCCAAGGATCGGAGCAAGCCATGAGCCTCAGCAACAACCCGCCGCCCGCCAGTTCCGAGCCGCCGATGGGGAGCCCGAGCGGTACGGCGGAAACGCATTTCCTCGGTTCGCGGATTCGCGGCCTGCGCAAGCGCCGCGGCATGACCTTGGCCACCCTGGCGGAGCTGAGCAGCCTCACCGCGGGCTACATCAGCCAACTCGAACGCAACCTCGCGTACCCGTCGATTCCGGCACTGTTCAACATCGCCCGTAGCCTTGGCGTGACCATCCAGTGGTTCTTCGCCAGCGAAACCACGACGGCCCCCGAGGACAGTGGCTACGTGGTGCGCAAGAACAGCCGGCTCAGCGTGCACTACGAAGACGGCATCATCGACGAGCTGCTGACTCCGCAACCCAATCGCCAGCTGGAGATCCTACATTCACGCTTTCCGCCCGGCACTTACAGCCAGCAGAGCTACAGCCATGAAGGCGAGGAAGCCGGCTACCTGCTCTCCGGCACGTTTGAGCTGTGGGTCGGCGAGCGGCACTTCCAGCTCAAGGAAGGCGACAGCTTCAGCTTTTCCAGCCAGGAACCACACCGCTACGGTAATCCTGGCGAGGTAGACGCGCTGGTGCTCTGGGTGATTACCCCGCCGACCTTCTGAATCGGCGGCGAACTACCCTCGCGGTCGCGGCGCAGCACTGGCGAGCAGGCGCGCCAAGCCATCGAGCAGACGCGCCAGCGCCCCCTGGTTACGTTTCAGCACCGCCAGCCCAGCAGCGCGCATCCGTTCGGCCGCCTGCGGGTCGTGCCACAGCGCGGCGACCTGTTGCGCCAGCTGCGCGGTGTCAGCCACCTCCAGCAGCGCGCCGGCCTCACGCAGTTGCGCGGCGATCTCGAGGAAGTTGAACAGATGCGGCCCAGCCAGCACCGGCTTACCCAAGGCCGCCGGCTCCAGCAGATTATGCCCGCCATTGGGCACCAGGCTGCCGCCGACCATGGCCACATCGGCCAAGGCATAGAGAAACAGCAACTCGCCCATGCTGTCGCCAAGCAGCACGGCGGTCTCGGCTGTCGGCGCCACCGCGCTGGAACGGCGCACGGTGGTCATGCCGGCTTTTTTACACAGCTCGAACACGCTGTCGAAGCGCTCGGGATGGCGCGGCACCAGGATCAACAGCGCGTCGGGGTCACTCTGGAGCAGCTGTCGATGCGCGGCGAGGACCAACTCATCTTCGCCGGCATGGGTGCTGGCGGCGATCCACACCGGCCGTGCAGTGGTCTGCCAGTCCGCCCGTAAAGCCGCCGCGCGCCGCAACAGTTCGGGGTCGATGCTCAGGTCGAACTTGATCGAGCCGGTCACTGTCACGCATTCCGGCCGCGCGCCCAGCGCCCGAAAGCGCTCGGCCTCGGCTTCGGTTTGCACCGCCAGCCAGCTCATCTGCGCCAGCATCGGCGCCGTCAGCCCGGCAAAGCGCGCATAACCGCGAGCCGAACGCTCGGACAGGCGCGCGTTGGCCAATACCACGGGAATCTTGCGCAGCGCGCATTGGTGAATGTGATTGGGCCACAACTCGGTTTCCATGATCACCGCCAGCTTCGGCTGAACCCGCTCAAGGAAACGCCCGGCCGCCCACGGTAAGTCATAGGGCAGATAACAATGCTGCACGCGGCCGCCGAACTCATTGCCGGCGAACAGTGCGCGAATACGCTCGGAGCCGGTTGGCGTCATGCAGGTCACGGTGATCGGCAAGTCCGGGTAACGCAGCAGCAGCTCGCGGATCATCGGCGCGGCGGCAATGCTCTCGCCCACCGACACCGCATGCACCCAGATCCCGCCCGTTTTGAATGGCGGCAGGTTGCAGGCAAAGCGCTCGCCGATGCGCTTGGCGTAGGCCGGCGCGCTGCGCGCACGCAATGCCAGACGCGCACCGATCAGTGGCAGGCCGAGGTGAAACAGGGCGGTATAGAGACTTCGATTCATGGGGGCGGAGTTTACTTGGTTAGCCAAGGAGATGAAGACTCCATGTACGAGCAGGCCGAGCGTATTCGGCTCAACCAATCGCCTGCAGATGCTCGGCAAAACACTCGGCCAGCCAGCGCGCCGCCGGGCCTAGCGCTTCATCCCGGCGACAGACCAGCTCCACCACGAGGGGCGGCGGCGTCCAGTCGCTGCGCAACTCGACCAGTTGATTCTGGTAAGTCGGGTACTGCACCACATGGCGCGGTAGCCAGGCCCAACCGAGGTTGCGCATCAGCAGTTCAGCCATGGCGTAGAAGCTGTCGGTACGCCAGACGGCGGGGCTGATCTGCTCGCCACCGGGATAGTGGCTATCTTGCGGCGCCATCAGCAACTGCCGATGGCGAGCCAGCTCGCGGCGATCGACGTAGCTTGAGCCCGCCAGCGGATGGCCGGCGCCACACACGGTGACCATCTCGATAGTGCCGAGCCGCTGCCGCTCCAGCGCTTCCGGCATGCGTTCATGGTGGAACAGCAGGCCGAGGTCGGCGCGCCGCTCCAGCAGCTTGCGCGCCACATCGCCCTGGGCGCCGCTGGCCAGTTGCACCTCCAGCAGCGGAAATTGCCGGGCCAGCGCCTCCAGGCTGTCGAGCACCGGCTGGTAAGGCATGGCTTCGTCCTGCGCCAGTCGCAAGCGCGCCTCCTCGCCACGCACCAACCCCAATGCGCGACCTTCGAGCCTCTCGCACTGCCGCAGAATTTCCCGCGCATCCTCGAGCAACGCCACACCGGCCTCGGTCAAGCGCGGTTGGCGACCACTGCTGCGCTCGAATAACAGCATTCCCAAATCTGCTTCCAGTAGCGCAATCGCACTACTGACCGCCGATTGCGCGCGATTCAGTTGGCGCGCGGCGGCGGAGAACGACTGCCGCTCGGCGACGCTGACAAACAAACGGAGTTGATCCAGATTCCACTGCATGGCCATGCAACCCATCTTCAAAGCAGATAGGTAATGACTTTATCCCATCAGCCAACAGTTTAGAATCCGCTCAAGATCGTTGCGAGCGCAGGTCAGGCAAGGCGAACGCAGGCGAGGACGCGGAATTTACGAGTGGTAAATGAGCATTTCCGAGCCTGTTTTCAACGCCGCATGACCAAGCGCAGCAGATATTGAACAGATTCTTAGAATCCCCGCCATCACTCACAGGTGCACTCCCATGTCCGGCTATCTCTACTTAGGCATTGCCATCGCCGCCGAAGTCGTGGCGACCACCTCGATGAAAGCCATCGACGGCGTGAACAAACCGCTGCCCTTGCTGCTGGTCATCGCCGGCTATGCCATCGCGTTCTGGATGCTGACGATAGTGGTCCGCACGATTCCGGTGGGCGTGGCCTATGCCGTCTGGGCGGGGCTGGGCATCGTATTGGTGAGCATCGCCGCGGTGTTTATCTATGGCCAGAAACTCGACCTGCCCGCCGTACTCGGCATGGCCCTGATCGTCGTCGGGGTAGTGGTAATCCAGCTGTTCTCCGCCAGCACCGGGCATTGAGCCTGTTCCAACCTGCGGCTCGGTGGATTAGCCGCACGGCGGCGTAATCCACCAAACAGCATTGTAGGGTGGGCTTCAGCCCACCACTCACCGTATATCGGTGGGCTGAAGCCCACCCTACGTGATAACCCAGCCTACGCCACCGCCTCATTCGGGCATCGCCCGGCCACGGGTTATACTGCCCGCCAGTTTTCCGACTAAGGCAGTTCGCTCCATGTCCCAAGCCCTTTCCACTGACGTGTTGATTGTCGGCGGCGGCATTGCCGGCCTCTGGCTGAATGCCCGTCTACGCCGTCAAGGCTTCGCCACCCTGCTGGTGGAGAGCGCCAGCCTCGGCGGCGGGCAGAGCGTGAAGTCGCAAGGGATCATCCATGGCGGCGCCAAATACGCCCTGCATGGCGCGCTGACCGGCGCCTCGGAAGCCATCGCCGACATGCCGCGCCGCTGGCGCGAGGCGTTGGCCGGCAGCGGCGAAGTGGATCTGACTGGCGTACGCCTGCTCTCCGATGCGCATTACCTGTGGTCGCCCGGCACCCTGGCCGGCAACCTGACCAGCTTCTTCGCCAGCAAAGCGGTGCGCACCCGCGTCGACCAAGTCAAAGGCGCTGACTTGCCGCCGGCACTGCAACACCCGCAATTCAAGGGCAAGGTCTATCGCCTGAGCGAACTGGTGCTCGACGTCCCGAGCCTGATCGAGCGGCTGGCCGAGCTAGCCGGTGACAGTCTGCTGGCCGCCGAACAACTTGAACCGCTGCACGAGAACGGCGAACTGGTCGGCCTGCGGGTCGACGGCCGTGACATCCGCGCACAGCGCATCGTCCTCAGCGCCGGGGCCGGCAATGCCGCTTTGCTCAGTGCCCTCGGTCTATCGCAACCGGCCATGCAGTGCCGCCCGCTACACATGGTGATGGTCAAGGCGCCGAGCCTGAAACCACTGTACGCCCACTGCCTCGGCGGCGGACCGAAGCCGCGCGTCACCGTCACCAGCCATCCGGCGGCCGATGGCCAATGGGTCTGGTATCTCGGCGGCGACCTGGCCGAAGCCGACGGCGTGGCCCGCGATGAGACGGCACAAATCGCCGCCGCGCAAAAAGAATTGGGCAACCTGCTGCCCTGGGTCGACCTCAGCCAGGCGCGCTGGGCCACTCTGCGGGTCGATCGCGCCGAGCCGGCACAATCCGGGCTGGTGCGCCCGGACAATGCCTTCCTCGCCGAGCAAAATAAATTGCTGGTCGGCTGGCCAACCAAGCTGGCGCTGGCACCGGACTTCGCCGACCGCGTGCTGACGGCGTTGACGCGCGACGGCATCCAACCCAGCACGCACCCGGCGCTGCCGGCCCTGCCGCGCCCGCCAGTCGCACCGCCGGTCTGGGAGGCGCTGCTGCCATGAACAACCTGCACGACCTGCACCGCCCGCTGGGCAGCACTGGACTGTTGGTCTCGCCGCTCGGCCTGGGCACGGTCAAGCTCGGCCGCGACCAAGGGGTGAAATACCCCAACGGCTTTACCATTCCCGATGACTCCGCCGCGCGGCAACTGCTCAACCTCGCGCGCGAACTCGGCATCAACCTGATCGACACCGCGCCCGCCTACGGCAACAGCGAAGAGCGCCTCGGCCCACTGCTGCGCGGGCAACGCCAGGATTGGGTGATCGTCAGCAAGGTCGGCGAAGAGTTCGAAAACGGCCAGTCACGCTTCGACTTCACAGCCAAGCACACGCGTTTCTCCGTCGAGCGCAGCCTCAAGCGTTTGCAAACCGAAGTTATCGACCTGGTGCTGGTGCACTCGGATGGCAACGATCTGGCGATCCTGCGCGACGGCGGCGTTTATCAGACTCTGGCAGAGTTGAAACGCGAAGGGAAAATCCGTGGCTTCGGCCTCTCCGGCAAAACCGTCGAGGGCGGTTTGCTGGCGCTGGAGCAGGGTGACTGCGCGATGGTCACCTACAACCTCAATGAGCAACAGGAGCGACCGGTGCTGGATTACGCCGCCAGCCACGGCAAAGGCATTCTGCTGAAAAAGGCCCTGGCCAGCGGCCACGTTTGCCTGGAGCCGGGCGTCGACCCGGTGCGCGCCAGCTTCGAGCTGATCTTCGCCCACCCCGCAGTGACCAGCGCGATAGTCGGCACCATCAACCCGCTGCATCTGACCCATAATGTCTCGACCGCCGCCAGCGTGATCCGCGAGCTGTCCTAGCGCCACAGTCGCGGCCGACCCCGACGCAAGAAGGAGCCGAGATGCCGCGCATCCTCGTCCGCAAGGACCCCAGCAGTTTTCAGACCCTGGCACTGTCCGTCGAGGCCACCCCCAACGGGCTGAGCTACCAGAGCCTTGGCCGGCCGTTGAATTTCAGCCAGATGCTCGAACGCCGCCAACCGCTAGCTATCGCCAATAGTGAGTGCTTTACCGTGGAGCTGGCCAACCTCGGGGTCTCGGTACGCCTGACCCTCAGTTGGCAAGGCCGTGATTACTGGGTGCTGGTTCGGCAGCGGCGCAAGGATCGCGGCGACGTAGTGCTGAAATTGATCTCCGGTTATGTGCCGGCCCATGAGCTGAATCTGCCCTTGCTCACGGCGATTCAAGAGGTCGCCGAAGAATGCCTGCTGGAAACTCCACATGGCTGGCTCGGCGGGCGCTTCGGCGACACCTGGCTGCCGACACCCTATCAAGGCCCCCTGCACTACCGCGAGGCCATCAGCTTCAGCCTGAGCCCGCTGTCCGGCGCCGCGCGCCCGACACGTTGCGGCAACCTGACCTTGCTCGAGCGGCCACGGGCCTATGTCCACCTACCCACCGCCTCGCTGCAACTGGTCTACGACCTGCGCCTGGAACTGCCGAAAGAAGCCAAACGACTCAGCTTGTTTCATGTCGATGAGCGCCTGGAAAATGGCCAACTGGTCGCCCGCCTCGATCGCCGCCGCCCGGACCTGTACCTGATCCCGCTGGAGCAAGGCCGACCCTGCGCCGAGCTACTGACCCTGAAAAAGGGCAACCTGCAACCCGCCAGCAGCCGCGGCATCTGGCTGGCAGAAAGCTTCGCGACGCAAGAAGGCTGGCTGGTGCGCGATGAACGGATTCGCTGGAAGGACTGGCTGGCTCAACAGCATCTCCCCCAGCCAGCGCGAAAAAAGCCCCAGCAAAGTGGGGCTATATCGGCTTGCAGATGATGAAACGACTATTTGAGCTCGCTGGAGCTTTTCCCGAGCAGGCGCCGGGCGACGATCAACAACTGGATCTGCTGGGTGCCCTCGAAGATGTCGAGGATCTTCGAATCCCGCGCCCACTTCTCCAGCAACTCGTCCTCGGCATAACCCAAGGCGCCCACCAGCTCCACGCATTTGAGCGTGACCTCGTTGGCCACCCGCCCGGCTTTGGCTTTGGCGATCGAAGCCTCTTTCGAGTTGGGTAGTTTGTTGTCGGCCATCCAGGCCGCCTTCAGGGTCAGCAGACGCGCGGCTTCCCACTCGGCTTCCAGGCGGTACAAGGTCGCCTCGGCATGGCTGACCGCCAGCAAGGGCTTGGCGTAGTCGAGTCGCCAGACTTTCTGCAACAGCTCACGGGTGCGATCCAGCGCCGCCTTGGCCACCCCGATCGCCATCCCCGCCACCAGCGGCCGGGTGTTGTCGAAGGTCTCCATGACCCCGGCGAAGCCCTTTTGTACATCGATTTCCGGGTTGCCCAGCAAGTTGGCGGCCGGCACCCGGCAGTCGCTGAAACTGATCGAGGCAGTGTCGGATGCCTTGATCCCGAGCTTCTTCTCCAGCCGGGTCACCGTCATCCCAGGTGTGCCGTGCTCGACCACGAAGGACTTGATCGCCGCACGGCCGAGGCCTTTATCCAACGTTGCCCAGACCACCACCGCATCGGCGCGCTCGCCCGAGGTGACGAAAATCTTCTCGCCATTGAGGACGTAGTGCTCGCCATCCTTGCGCGCCGTGGTGCGAATCGCCGCCGAATCGGAGCCACAGCCCGGCTCGGTGATCGCCATCGCCGCCCAGGTTCCGCCGAAGCGTTTGAGCTGCTCATCATTGGCCACCGCGGCAATCGCCGCATTGCCCAACCCCTGCCGTGGCATGGCCAGCAGCAGGCCGACGTCGCCCCAGCACAACTCGATCACGCCCAGGCAGGCCGACAGGTTGCCGCCATTCTTGATCCCACTCTCCACCGACGCAGCAGCACCGCGCTTGCTGGCCGAGGTCGCGCCAATGGCTTCCGGCGAGCCGGCGTTCATGCCGTCGAGTAGCGCAGCGAGCAGATCCAGCTCTTTCGGGTAGGCGTGCTCGGCCTTGTCATACTTACGCGAGATCGGCCGAAAATAGTTGGCCGCCACTTGGTGCGCCTGATTGACCAGGCCGGTGAATTTCTTCGGGGTTTCCAGATTCATCGTTCTTCCTCGAAGCGGAATTCAGCGCGTCGTGAGCGCAGGACGGGCAAGGCGGGTACGGACGAGAAAGCGCAATTTACGAATGAGTAAATGAGCATTTCGAGTCCGTTCCCAACACCGCCCGTACAAGCGCAACAGCGCTGAAACCGCTTCACAGCTGTAGGCCGCCGGCCATGATCGCCACGGCGCGTAAATCGCGATACCAGCGCTCGGCTGGATGCTCTTTGGTAAAGCCGTGGCCGCCAAGCAATTGCACGGCATCGGTACCGATCTTCATCGCCTTCTCAGCACACAGCAGGCGCGCCAGGTACGCTTCACGATGAAATGGCAGCCCCTGCTCGGAGCGAGCACAGGCGCGCCAGACCATCAGGCGCATGGCATCCAACTCAACGGCGATATCCGCGACGATAAAGGCTACGCCCTGGCGGTGGCTGATCGGCTCACCGAAGGCCAGCCTCTCGTTGCAGTAGCCGACCACATAATCCAGTGCTGCCTGCGCCGTACCCACGGCCAACGCACACCAGGCCAACGCGGCGTGGTCGAGGAAGCTTTGGTAATCGAAATGCTCTGCCGCCAGCCGCTGCTCTACCGCGACTTTGACGTTCTTCAACTTGAGCCGCGCAGTCGTGCCAGCCTTCAGCCCCATGGCCGGTTCCGGATGCCGCTCAAGCCCCTTGGTGCCGGCCTCGACAACGAATAACGCAGGGCCGTCCTCGGCCTGCGCCGCGACGATCAACTGGCTGGCATCCAACCCGCGCAGCACCAGGCACTTCTCCCCGGACAGGCGATAGTGCTTGCCCTTGCGCTTGGCCCACGTGCTCAGTTGCAGCGGGTCGAACAGCACGGTCGGCTCATTCACCGCAATCGCCATGACCGGCGCCGCATCCTCGCCGACGAACGCCGGCAACCAGTGCGCCTGCTGTTCGGACGAGCCCCAGCGGCGAATACAATTAGCCGCGGACAGTGGCACCAACAAAGCCGCCGCCAGGGACAGATCGCCCTTGGCCAGCGCCTCAGCGATCAGCGCATTGCTGACCGTGGTGCGCTCACCGGCCATACCGCCATGCACCTCGCTGACACCATAGTGGGTCAGGCCCAGTTCCTGCGCCTGATTGAGCAACTCGGCGGACAGCGCCGCATTGGCATCGGCATCATGGGCCGCCGGGCGCAGTACTTCGCTGGCGAAACTTTCCAGCATCTCCACCAGCATCTGCTGTTCATCGGACAACGACAGGTCGAACAGCGCATCCGGATCGACCTGGCGCGGGCCGCGGCTGTTCTTCACCGCGCGCTCGGCGGCCATGCGGAAGCTGGCCCGGCTACCGGTGTAGATCAGCTTTTCGAAAGGTTTACGCAGCTTCAGGCGATCCGGCCAATCGGCCTGGGCCAGACGATTCAATATGGCCAGGGCACGGCCTTGTACATCGGCATTCATGGGCATCTTGTTCCACAGCGAATGAAGATACCCAGAGCATGCGCGCGGGAACTGCTAGCGGCTATGACCGCCCCGCCGGTAGCGATTGGCAGGTCAGCCAGTCGCTACCGGCCAACGCAAGATCGCTCGCCGCGCACTCCCGGCCACAAACGACAACGCCTCGAAGAACGAGTCCGCGAGGCGTTGTTTTATCAGGCAGGTGTCGTGTTTAGCTGGCGGGCATTAAGCGCTCCGCCGTATGGGTCGCACCAGGAAATACCAGGCCGCCATCGCAGACCAAGAAATCAATCCGGTTATCGGCCAACGCCTGCAACGCCTCTTCCGGGGTATTGATGATCGGCTCTTCGTGGGCATTGAAGCTGGTGTTTACCAGCGTCGGCAAGCCGGTTTTTTCCTTGAACGCCTGCAAAATGTCGTAATACAGCGGGTTGCTCGCGCGCTCGATAATCTGCGGTCTAGCAGTGCCATCGACATGCACTACCGCAGGAATTTTATCCGCCCACTCCGGCTTGACCTTGGTGGTGATGGTCATAAACCGGCAGGCATAGCGATTGCGCTGATCAACCTCGTACACGCGCTCGGCGTCGACATCCAGGACATAGGGCGCAAAGGGCATGAACTCGGTGCGCTGCAAGCGCTTGTTGATGCTGTCGTTGACTTCACGCTGCGCCGGGCTAGCCAGAATGGTTCGCGCCCCCAGGGCACGCGGGCCCATCTCCATGGCGCCATAAAAAATCGCACCCACCCAATTATCGGCGAGCAGCTGCGCGGTTTTCTCGACATGTTCGGGATCGCGTTCGACCCTGAAACCGAGTTTCTCACCAGCGCCGAGCAAATCCTCGCCGCTATACGGCCAACCGAAATACAGATGGTCCAAACGATCGCGAGTCAACTTTTCCAGGCCATGCGAAGCGATCCAATAGTCGACACAGGCGCCGACCGGCAAGCCTTCGTCCCCCATCGCCGGGAAGACGAAGACCTCGTCAATCCCCGGCAGGGCCGCGACCAGTTGGTTCAAGCGCACATTGGAGAACACCCCACCACTCATGGCGATGTATTTCGCTGGATGCTTTTTCAACAAGGCGTGTAACCAATTCAGCACGACCTGCTCGGTGCCGACCTGGATGGACGCTGCGATGTCTTCGTTGGACAGGCCCTGAAACAACACGGCGAGCGCCGCATGCAGGGCCTTATTGTCCGCCAACTCGGTGTGGATATGGCCGTTGTCGTCGACCGGGAACAGCGCGACGATTTGCTCAGCGACTTTCGGCTGACCGAAGGCGGCCAAGCCGGTCAATTTACCTTCGTGACGATTGGGCTTAAAACCACAGGCCGAGGTCGCATAGGCGTAAGCCAAACCAATGGAAGCCCCAGAGTTTTGCGGTTGCCCGAGCAGGGTTTCTTCGCCGCCCCATAGCTGCTGCAACTGCTGGTCGGCATACAAGTACGCCGAATATTGCGCGGAATCGCCGCCGCCATCACAACTGACCAGCAAGGTATCCTCAGACCAGTCGCAATAGCGCAGTGACGACAACACATGCGCGCGATGGTGGTTAGAAAAATGCAACGCCACATCAGCGCGAAGGCCCATGTGTTGACGCAGCTTGGGGAAATCGAGGAACGCCTCTGCGTCGAGATTTTTAGTGCGCATCATCAACGAGCCGAGCGAACGATCGCGCTGCTGACCAAAGACCTTGCGGCGGATATCCCTGAGCGGTAGCACGCCTGTTTTAAAGCAGGACACCGGGAACTTCATGCGGGTGAAAGCGACGGCATCAACTTGCGGACGGGAAATACCGGCAATCCGCAACACCTCGTCAACCGACTGCAGATTGAAAAAACCGCCATCATTCTTGACTCGGTTCAAGCGCTCTTCTTTGCAGAACGCCAACAGCTTATCGTTCTCAAACAGGCATGCCCCGGCATCGTGTCCTGTATGAATTCCCAAGATATACATAAATCTTTATGCCCCAGTGCGTTGACCGGCTACTGCCGTTTGAAGTCGTAAATTCAAGTGCAACAACGAAAAATGCTGCGCTGAGTGTTCCAGCAATACCGATCGGTTTTCAACACCAGAACCCCACATGACCGGGGGCGATAGCGCGCCGTATATCGACCACAGGAGCACTCGCGGATCTTGCTGACGATGGCCGTTGTCGAGCTGTTTTCCACGCAGGGGCAGCTTGGTCAGTCCGGCCTGCGCTCAGAGCAGCGCACGATCCCAGCGAATCCCGCGCTTGACGATACGCGCCGGTACACCGGCGACTACGCAGTTGCCCTCGTCGAAAGCTCGGCTGACCACGGAACAGGCGCCGACCACCGACTCTGGATGCAGCACCGTGCCCTTGAGTATCTGCACGTCGCGGCCGATCCACACGCGGTCGGCGATGCGCACGTCGCGCGAGGGGTTGAGCCGTTCGCCGCTCTGCGCATCGAGGATCGAATGCTTGTCGCCGGTACGGATCAGAATCTCGGTGGACAGCATGCAATCGCGGCCGATATCGATGCTGGCCGCCTCGTCCACCAGCAGGTAGGCGCCCTCTACCGTGGTGTCCGCACCGATGCGGACATGCTGACCGCGGGTGTTACGCAGGTAGATCTTGCCGGAACTGAAACGGGTGCGCGGGCCGATCTCGATCAGATTGTCCTCGCCATCCAGGCGGATCTCGCAATGACTCAGCTCGACATCCTCGCCAATCAGCAGACGGTTGTTGCGCCCGCCCAGCTTGATGGTGACCTTCTTCAGCCGCCGTTCGGCGCTGAGCGGTAGTTGCAGCAGGTTGCCCGGCTTGAGCTGGCGGCGATTCTTGTAGGCCAGATGGCGCAGAGCCAGATAGAGTCGTTGCAGCATGGTGGTCTCAGGAGCGCTCGCGGATCTTGTTGACGATGGCCGTGGTCGAGCTGTTTTCCACCAAGCCCAGCACTTTGACCGTACCGCCGTAAGCCTTAACGATCTCGGCGCCGACCACCTGGTCAATACCATAGTCGCCGCCTTTGACCAGCACTTCCGGCTTGACCAGGCCGAGCAAACGCTCGGGAGTGTCCTCACTGAAGCTCACCACCCAGTCCACCGCGCCCAGCCCAGCGAGTACGGCCATGCGCCGGTCAACGCTGTTGATCGGCCGGCCCGGACCTTTCAGCCGGGCTACCGAAGCATCGTCGTTGATCGCCAGCACCAGCCGGTCGCCCTGGGCCCGGGCCTGCTCCAGATAGGTCACATGGCCGGCATGCAAGATGTCGAAGCAGCCGTTGGTGAAGACGATTTTCTCGCCGTGCGCGCGGGCATCGTCGATGCTGGTCAGCAGTTGCTCGAGGCTCAGCACGCCGCGCTCGGAACCCTGCTCGCGCTGCACCGCCCGGCGCAGCTCGGGGGCGCTGATGGCCGCCGTACCGAGTTTGCCAACCACGATGCCGGCAGCCAGGTTGGCCAGGGCTACCGCCTGCGGCAGCTCTTCGCCCGCGGCAATGGACGCCGCCAGGGTGGAAATCACCGTATCGCCCGCACCAGTGACATCGAACACTTCCCGCGCCCGTGCCGGCAGATGCAGAGCCGGGTGCCCAGGGCGCAACAGGGTCATGCCATGCTCGCCACGGGTCACCAGCAGCGCGCCGAGATCCAACTCGCGCATCAATTCGGCGCCTTTAGCCACCAGCTCGGCCTCATCGGCGCAGCGGCCGACGATGGTCTCGAATTCGTTCAGATTAGGGGTAATCAGGCTGGCGCCACGGTAGATGGCGAAGTCCTTGCCTTTGGGATCGGCCAACACCGGAATGCCGCGCGTACGGGCCGCCTGGATCAACACCTGATGATTCTGCAGCGCGCCTTTGCCGTAGTCCGACAGCACCAGTACCTTGACCCCGGCCAGCAGACTTTCGACCGAGGCCGTCAGGGCGGCTGCGTCAGTGGCGAACGACTCTTCGAAATCCATGCGCAACAGCTGCTGATGGCGACTCATGACCCGCAGTTTGACGATGGTCGGCTGCGTGGCGATGCGCTGGAAGTGCGCATCCACCCCGGCGGCAGTCAGCCGCTCGGTCAAGCTGTCGGCCGCCTCGTCCTGCCCCGTCACACCGACCAAACGCGCCGGCGCACCGAGCGCGGCGATGTTCAGCGCGACGTTGGCGGCACCGCCCGGGCGATCCTCGATTTGCTCGACCTTGACCACCGGTACCGGAGCTTCCGGGGAAATCCGCGAGGTACCACCATGCCAATAACGGTCGAGCATGACATCACCGACCACCAACACGGGGGCCTGATCGAAACGGGGCATGGACAACTTCATGTGAACTCCGGAGCCTCAAGTGGCGGGCGCGTAGTTTATCAGGCGATGCCTACCGGCGCGCCTTCATCCAGGCCCATCGCATGCAAGCGCGCATAGAAACCGTTCTGCGCCAGCAGCTCGGTATGCGTGCCACGCTCTACGATCTGCCCCTGATCCATCACCAGAATCAGGTCGGCTTTTTCAATGGTCGACAAACGGTGAGCGATGACCAGCGTGGTACGCCCCTTCATCACCCGGTCCAAGGCGGCCTGGATATGCCGCTCGGATTCGGTGTCCAGGGCTGAAGTCGCCTCATCCAGCACCAAGATCGGCGCATCCTTCAACAAGGCCCGGGCAATCGCCAGACGCTGGCGCTGCCCACCTGAAAGCAGCACGCCATTTTCGCCGACCTCGGTATCCAGGCCGTGCGGCAGCTTGTCGATGAACTCCTTGGCATAAGCGGCCTCGGCGGCCTGCTCGATCGCCTCACGCGGAGCGCCAGCCAGGTCACCGTATGCGATGTTGTTGGCCACACTGTCGTTGAACAGGGTGACTTGCTGTGTGACCAGCGCTATATGCCGCCGCAGGTTGCGCAGCTTGAAGTCTTCAACGTCGATACCATCGAGCAAGATTTGCCCGTGCTCATGGTGATAGAAGCGCGGAATCAAGTTGGCAAGCGTCGATTTGCCACTGCCTGAGCGACCGACCAGAGCGATCATCTGCCCGGGCTCGGCGCTGAAACTGATGTCATTGAGCACCGGCTTCTCACTGCCCGGGTACTGGAAGCTCAGACGACGAACCTCCAGGTGCCCGCTGACCCGCTCACGCTCGACGGTGCCATGGTCGACTTCAGGGGCTTCGTCGAGTTGCTCGAAGATGCTTTCGGCGCCGGCTACGCCTTTCTGAATGGTCGAGCTGACTTCGGACAGCTGACGGATTGGCTTGGGCAACAGGCCGGCAGCCGTGATGTAAGCCACCAAATCGCCCGCGGTGGCATCGCCTCGCAATAAAAGCACCAGGAACAGCAGGACCGCCATGGCGCTGTAAATCACCAATTGCAGCATGGGCGTATAGACCGCACCGGTTTTGGTCATGCGCAATTGCTTTTCAGTATTGTCCGCACTGGCTTCGGCAAAACGCGTGGATTCGTAGGGCTCACCACCGAAACTGCGCACCACCCGATAGCCCTGGATGGTTTCAGAAGCGACATGGGTGACATCGCCCATAGCCACCTGGATCTTCTTGCTTTGCTTGCGAAATTTCTTACTGGCGCTCCCCACCATCAGCGCAATCAACGGCAGAATGGCCAGCATTACCAGGGTCAGTTTCCAGTTCATCCAAATCAGGTAGGCGAACAGGAAAACGACGGTCAGGCCCTCGCGAATCACCACTTTGATCGCATCGGTCGCCGCACCGGTCACCATGGTGACGTTGAAGGTTATGCGGGAAATCAGATGCCCGGAATTGTGATTGTCGAAATAGCGGTTGGGCAGCACCAGCAAACTGTTGAATAGCGCAATGCGCAGATCGTGTACCAGGCCGAGCGAGACCTTGGCCAGGAAGTAGTTACCCAAGTAGGAACCTATCCCCTGCCAGACGGCGATCAACACGATGAGCAGCGGCACCATCTGTAACATCGGCACTTCGCGCAGCGCTGGCACATTCGGGAAAAGCACAGCGCTGGGATTAGACAAGCCATCGACGAAATACTTGAGAATTCCCGCCAGCATCGGTTGAGTCGAGGCGAAGATGATGTAGCCGAGGATGCTGATCATGAACATGCCGGCATAGGGCCTGACATAACCTAGCAGACGGAGGTAGATCTTCAGGCTCGAGGTCTGGGAAGCACTTGGGTGCTGGTCGGTCATGCGCTCACGCTTCGGCTTGGCCAAAAAGGTCAAAGAGCTTAGCACAGCAGCGGCTGCCTCTTCCCTGCGGATGCATTAAGATGCCCGCCCAGCAAAGGACGTAACGGGGCCACCCCTGACTTGCAGCCACTGCCCCCGTCCTCAACTAATGCCAAGAGCCCGACCATGAGACCGCTTGACGAGACCGAACTCAGCGCACTGCTGGAAGGCGCGCAAACCATCGAAGCGGATGGGCATGGCCTGAAGGTCGCGCGCCTCGGCAACGGCGACTTCCTCAAGCTGTTCCGCCGCAAGCGCCTGATCTCCTCCGCGCTCTGGTCGCCACCGGCGCAGCGCTTCGCCGACAACGCAATACGCCTCGTCCAGCTGGGTATTCCGGCCCCAGCCATCATCGAAACTTTTCTGGTTCCCAGCCGCCGGCTGAGCGGGGTGCGCTACCAGCCGCTACCCGGCCTGACTCTGCGCGCCCACTGGCGCACGCTGGAGCCTGCACAACGCGAGAGCGAGGTCGAGCGCTTCGGCCTGTTCCTCGGCCAGCTGCACCAGCAGGGCGTCTATTTCCGCTCGCTGCATCTGGGCAACGTGCTGCTGCTCCCCGAGGGCCAGTTCGGCCTGATCGACCTGTCGGATATGAAGATCGAAAACCGCCCCCTCGCGCCCTGGAAACGCCAACGCAACCTGCAGCACATCCTGCGCTACGAGGAAGATGTGCGATGGCTGGCTGGGCAGCATCGCACGGCGCTGCTCAAGGGCTATGCACAGAGCAGCGGCAAGCACCATGCCCGGCGACTGGCGCAGAACATCGAACGTCTGCATCCGGCCTGAACAGGTTCGCAATGGGTCGGGCCGCCTGCAGCGGCCCGACCCGCAAAGTCACTCGCCTATTACCAGCACGGTTGCCCCCTTAGCGTTGGCGAACTCTGCCAGTACCTGCCGGCGATGCTGCTGCAGCCATTGCTGCAGCCATGGCTCGTCGGCCTTGGCCTCGATCAGATAGTAACGGTAGGCGCTGACGCGACTATCGCTCATCGCCTCTTCGCGCGTCAGCGCCGAAGGCTGATAGCCCCAGCCGGCGTAATAACCGATGCGCGGATCATCGTAGTAGATCGCATCGGCTGGCTGGGCATGTTGCGCCAGCCAGTGCCCCGCCTCGATGTAGTGGGTTTTCTTCGCCGACAAGGAAATCACGTTGGCGAGCATGACCAGCAGCGCCACCACCACCAGAACCCGTACCCCCTTGGGGAAGCGGCGGGCGAGCGCAACCAGAGCGATCACGGCCAGGGGCACGGCCAGCAGGTCGAGGAAGCTGGTGTAGCGGGCGTTGATGAACTGCTGCTGGATGAAGAAGAACATCAGCACCGCGAAGTAGCAGAGCCATGCCCAGGCGAAGACAGAGAACCTTTGCCGATAGGTACGGATCGCCGCCCAGCCTTCGCGAAAGAGGAAGGGCACGCTGAATGGCCCCAGCAGCTTCACGAACATCAGCAACAGAGTCGCCAGGAAACCGAAGAACAGGATAGTCCCGGCATCGTCCGCCGAGTATTTCTGCAGTAGGGTAGCGCCGAAACGCTCTGATACCGAGTTGAAGGTGGCGAACAGTGAGCGCGGATCGACCAGATTCAGGTAGTACTCGATGCGCCCAAGGGGGAGTCGATCGAACGCCAACAGCACCCCACCAGTCAGCACGGCAACCAAAAGCGGCAGCGCGACCAGTTGCACCATCCGCCCCCAGCCTGCCCGGGTCGTCAAGCCGGCCACCTGCCAGAGCATCAGTGCCGGCATCAGCAGCACCGCTTCCAGGCGGAACAATGCAGCCAGCAGCACCGCTAGCTGGATGAGGGTCGCGCGCGCCCAACCGCCCCGCTCCTCCCAGAGCAAAGCGAACCAGAGTGCCAGCACACAGAAGAACCAGAAGCCGTATTCGCGCAGGATATCGTCGCGGAAGGAGTTGTAGGCAGGTATTGCCAGCACGACCAGACAAGCCCAGTAACCACTGCCGGGGAGACGCCGGGAAATGCCGTCCACCAACAGCGCGCAGGTACCTGCCATAAACAACGCACACCAAAGGTAGGCCACCGTTTCCAGCGGGATCCCCGTCAGAGCATGGGTCGCGCCCAGCAGCACGGGGAACCAGGGCCAGTCGTACCGCTTGAAGGTGTCGGCCAGGTCGTGATCGATGAAGTACTGCGCCAGATCTATGTAGAAGGCCGCATCTTTGGCAACGGTGCCGGCATTGCTCACCGCTATCCAGGACAGCAGCAGACTGCCTATGAACGCCCATTGGGGTGCAGACAAACGCTTCAGTTGAAGAATGATTCCTTGCATGACCTCTCCCAAGGACAAGAATCGCAACCTATAGGCAGGTCACCACCAATCATGAAACCAAGAGCCGGGCAGGCGCCCATCTCTATCAAGGCCGCAACCAGAGCCGCAATGCCTTGCGCGTATAAGACCAGCGCGTGATTACACGCAGGTCCGCGCGCAGGGCCTGGCGATAGAAGTTCAGCGCCGTGTCGTGCTCGCCAGCACTGTAGAAGGTGCGAAACAGTGACAGGCAGCGCTGCGCAAGGAACGCCTGTTTCAGACCCTGCAGCTGCACCGGCATACGCTCGCTCGAAAACACTTCATCGACCAGCTCCAGGCCGGCCGCGCGAGCATGCGTCAGGTTATGCCGCAGGCTGTCGTCGTGCTTGTGGATCAGTGCCAGCGGCTGATTCAGCACGGTGCAGGGGAAGCGTGCGAGCACCTGGGCGAACACCGGGATATCTTCGGTATTGCGGAAACGCTCAGGATAGTTGCCGGGAACGAACACTTCGCGATGCATGGCGCAGGCGCCATTGGAGATGGATACGCTCTTGTCCAGCAGATAACCGCGCACGCGCAGCCTGGGGCTGGCCGGGAGCGGCTTGACCTCATGCCGGCTGCGCTTGCCGCTGGCGAACACCGACCAGTGACTGCCGATCACCATGCGGCTCTGCGGGTTTTCGGCGATGTGTCGGACCAGCGCGGCCAGGGCATCCGGCGCCATTTCGTCATCCGCGTCGAGAAAGATCAGGAACTGACCACACGCTTCCTCGATGCCGCGATTGCGTACCGAAGCCAGACCTCCGTTCGGCTTGCGAATGGCACGAAAGCGTCCGGCATGCTCGATCTGCAACCTTTCGATGACCTGGGGCGTGGAATCCGTTGAGCCGTCGTCTATCACCAGCAGCTCGGCCGTAGCCTGATCCAGCTGCGACAGCACCGACTCCACCGCGCGCGGCAGCGTCTCGGCATAGTTGTAGGCGGGGATGACGACGCTGATCAGAGGCTTAGCCGACATGCTCATACCTGTCCGCACCCTCCTTGACGACGAGGATATCTTCCATGATCAGGTACTGCAGATCCGAGCCGAAGAACATGTTCAGAGCGTCGGTCGGCGAGCAGATCATCGGCTCGCCGCGGCGGTTCAGCGAGGTGTTCAGCGACACGCCGTTACCGGTCAGTTTCTCCAGTTCGAGCATCATGTCGTAGTAACGCGGGTTGTACTCGCGCTTGAGCACCTGGGCGCGGGACGTGCCGTCTTCGTGGACCACTTCCGGCACGCGGGTTTTCCACTCTTCGGCCACTTCGAAGGTGAAGGTCATGAACGGCGCCGGGTGGTCGATCTTGATCATCTGCGGGCCGACGGTATCCAGCATCGACGGGCAGAAGGGCCGCCAGCGCTCGCGGAACTTGATCTGCTCGTTGATCCGGTTGGCCACCCCGGCAATGCTCGGGCAACCGATGATCGAACGGCCGCCCAAGGCGCGCGGGCCGAACTCCATGCGCCCCTGGAACCAGGCCACCGGGTTGCCGGCGACCATGATCTCGGCGATACGCTGCGGCATGTTGTCGATCTGCTGCCACTTGGGCGCATTCGGATGCTTGGCGCAGGCGGCGATGACCTCTTCATTGGAGTAGGACGGGCCGAGATAGACGTGCTCCATCTTCTCCACCGGCACGCCGCGCTTGTGCGAGATGTACGCTGCGGCGCCGACTGCGGTACCGGCGTCGCCGGAAGCCGGCTGGACGAACAGCTCTTTGACTTCCGGACGGGCGATGATTTTCTGGTTCAGTTTGACGTTCAGCGCGCAGCCGCCGGCGAAGGCGATCTTCCCGGTTTCCTTGAGGATGTCGCCGAGGTAGTAATCCATCATCTGCAGCGCCAATTTCTCGAACAACGCTTGCATGCTGGCGGCGTAGTGGATGTACGGATCGTCGGCAATATCGCCTTCACGCTTGGGCCCCAGCCACTCGATCAGCTTGGGCGAAAAGTAGAAACCCTTGCCATGCTCTTTGTAGCGGCGCAAACCGATGACATTGGCGTACTCGGTGTTGATGATCAGCTCGCCATTCTCGAATTTGGCCAGGCGCGAGAAATCGTATTTGCTGGCATCGCCGTAAGGCGCCATGCCCATCACCTTGAACTCGCCATCGAGCATTTCGAAGCCGAGGAACTCGGTGATCGCGCCGTACAGGCCGCCGAGCGAGTCCGGATCGAAGAACTCCTTGAGTTTGTGGATCTTGCCGTTCTCGCCGTAGCCGAAGAAGGTGGTGGCGTACTCACCCTTGCCGTCGATGCCCATGATCGCGGTTTTCTCGGTGAAACCAGAGCAGTGGTAGGCACTGGACGCGTGGGCCAGATGGTGCTCGACCGGTTCGATCTTGATTTTTTTGGGGTCGAAACCCAGTTGCTCGAGGCACCAGACGATCTTGTTGCGGTAGCGCTTGTAGCGCCGGTTGCCCATCAGAATCGCGTCGAGCGAACGGTCCGGGGCGTACCAGTAGCGCTTGGCATAGTGCCAGCGGGCCTTGCCGAACAGGCTGATCGGTGCGAACGGGATCGCCACCACGTCGACATCGGCCGGCTTGATCCCGGCCTGCTCCAGGCAGAATTTGGCCGATTCATAGGGCATGCGGTTCTTCGCGTGCTTGTCGCGCACGAAGCGCTCTTCTTCGGCGGCCGCGATCAACTTGCCGTCGATGTACAGGGCGGCGGAAGGATCATGGCTGAGAGCGCCGGAAAGGCCGAGAATCGTCAGTGCCACAGAAAAAGCCTCTTTAAAGCAGCTGTCTACTTGCAGCAGAACGCTTGCAGCAACAGCAGTCGTTTATATACGCAGCCCAGAGCGGGCTCCTGCTTCCTGCTTCCAGCTTCAGGCCTCTGGCTTCAAGCTGGCCTTTGGTAAACGTTGATCGAGCAGCTTGAAGAGCCTTGAATCCGCCGGCCAGTTGCGCAAGAAGCGCGCTCGGTCACGGTCATATGCTGGCGTAAAACTGCCGTCGCTGTGGTGTTGCTGCATGGCATCCAGATCGATCAAAGCCCAGCGACCGGACTGCCAAAGCAGATTTGTCCCCTTGAGATCGCCATGACTGATGCGCTCACGCAGCAAGGACGCAAACAACTCATCCAGCGCCTTGAGCTCGGCCTCTGGCGGTAAACCAGCCTCATCCGGATTGTCCAGACAGGGCTTGAAGCGCGCGATTATATCCTCACCGACCGTGTGTTCGGTAACCAGATAGGCACGCCGGCGTAGCCAGAATGTACGCAGCTCCAACATGGCCAGGGGTTTGGGCGTGGCGATGCCGAGAAAGTCCAGGCGATTGCCCTCGCACCAACTGTGCCAGGCGCGACTGGGCCGCCAGAAGCGTTTTAGCCAGTGCATGAAGCCTTTGATGTTGTAGCGCTTGACCACCAACGTGCGGCCGTCCACCTCGACCCGCGCCACGGTGGAGGAGCCGCCCAGCTTGAGCGGGCGAGCAGCGGCGATGGCGGCATCGGGTTCAGCCAGCAGCGGCGCCAACCAGTTTTCGTCCTGGCGCCGAACCACGCGCAGACCAAACGCACCGCGCCGCACACTGAACAAGCTGCAATCGCGACCGACCTTGCGCAAGTAATCGCGCAAGCGCCAGCGCCGGACTTTATGGACTTCCTTGAGTAACGCCTCCAACGGCAGAGCGTGTTCGCCATTGACCAGCAGGTAGTACACCAGCAGGTCTTCGATATAGGCATCCAGGCTGACCGGCAACTGGGCAAAAAAGACCCCCAGGTTAGCCAACACCTTGTCGCGCGATAGCGGCTGGCCAGGCGTTTCGGCGCGCACGCCGCCGCCGTCGATCAAATACAGCTGAGCGCCGTGCCGCAGCAGATTGTCCAGATGCAAGTCGTCTTGCCACAGCCCCTTGCCATGCAACTGGGCAATCACCGCCAAGGCTTCGCCCAACAACGCCTGCTGGGCATCACTCAGCAATGGCTGCGACTCTAACTTGCGCCACTCATCGCCCAGGCTGCAGGCATCAGCAAGGAATTCGAATAGCAGCCAGCCGCCCTCGCCTGCGCGAAAGCCTTGATCGAGCAGCTGCGGAGTACAAAGCCCCTGCTCCGCAAGCAACCGTGCGCCTTCGGCTTCACGCGCAAAATGCCGCGCGGCCTTGCCGCCGATTAACAACTTGGCCAGCACCCGCCGACCTTGCCACTCGGCCTGGCCGACATAGCGCTGACCCGGCAGCACTCGCAGCAGGCTGTCGAGTCGTAACGACTGTCCCGCCACATTGAATTCCAGCGGCAAGTTCGGCGTGCGGCCGGCGCTACGCAGTTGTTCGAGCGTCACCGGCGCAACTCCTTGTGCTGCCGCCGGGCGCCAAGACGCTGCCACCAGCGCTGGACATCGCCGCCCGAGCCAACATAAGCGAGGAGCAGCTGGCAAACCTCCGCCTCATTCCAATTGCTCGCCCGCCGCAGCAGCGGCTCCAGATCCTTGATCCGATCACGCTCACCGAACAACAGCGGTCGGGTCTTTTCCAAATCAATCAACTGCGCGGCAAACTCACCGCCGTTATCACGTAGAAAAATATGTTTTGGATAGAAGCAACCGTGCACCTGCCGCGCATCGTGCAGACGCCGGACCAACCCACCACAGGCCCGCAGGATGGCCATACGTTGCGCTTCACTACGCTCGGCCCAACCCTGCAGCCAATGCTCGAGGTCCTGCCAGCCATCCAAGGCCCGAGTCAGCAACAGCGCGCACTGCTCGCCGGCCACCCGCCGCTGGGCAAAGAACGCTGCCCGCAGTGCCGGGATGCCGAGCTGTTGGTAGCGTTGAATATTGCGAAATTCGCGGGCAAATGTCGGCTCACCGAACGGGTGCTTTAGGCTGCGGCCCAAATAATTGCTCTGCCGCTTGAGGTAATAGGCCGCATCGCCCAGATCCAGGCGATACACGCAGCTCCAACCGCCGCGCTCGGCATTCGGCTCGTCCACCGCCTCCAGCTTGAGCGCCCACAACGCGTCATAGCTAGCCAACCCATGGCGTTCGAGGAGCGCGCGATCTTCGCTGGCGAGGAAATCCTTCATTCACGTCCCTCGAAAAATTTGACGACCTGTCGAATGCTTTTCTTGTCGCCGGCATCCAGGCGTTCGCGCCCACGGTATTGCAGATAGAAACGCAGGCGCTGGGCACGCGACAGCTTGTACTTGGCCACCTTATCCAGGCAGGCGAGGTCCTTGATGATCCTATAGCGCAGCAATGGCCCCCACCAGAAACTGCCAGTCGGGCAATCGATCAGAAACAGCTCGCCCAGACTGTTGACCAGTAAGTTGCGCCACTTCAGATCGTTATGGGTGAAGTGGCGCTCATGCAGGGCGCGGGTAGCCCGGGCCAACTGCTGACTGACACGCGCCACCCACGCGCGATCCCGCAGACAAGCATCGTCACGCAGCGCCAACTGGGCCATATCTTCGGTACCGGCAAGCTCACGTGTGATCAGTGCCCCCCGGACAAAGGCACCGGCCTTGCGCTCCAACCCGTAGGCCACGATGGGCGCGGTGGGAATGCCCCACTTGGCGAAGTATTTGAGGTTCTGCCACTCGGCCTTGACCCGCGGCCGCCCGATAAAACGGCGTAAACCCTTGCCGGCGCGGTGATAACGCTTGACGTAATAACGCAGCCCCTGGCATTCGACGCGGATCACCTCCGACAGCGGGTCGCTGGTGATGTTCTCGCCCTGCAAGGCGAATACCGTATCGAGATCGGTAAAGATTGCAGCCAGCTCGGCCGATGCGCCCTCGGTCAGCCGCCACTCACTCATGGCCGGCACCCGGCGCATATTTGCGGGCATAACGGGCCAGCAGCTTATCTGCCTTACGCTCCAGCCAGCGCAGGAGGCGCGCCTCGTCGCGCAGAATCTGGCGCAGTGGCCGGCGGCCTTCTGCTGTCTGCCCCTTTGCTGCATAAAAATAAGCACGCAGGAAGCGCAACTTATCACGCTGAGTCAGACCAATATTGATGGCCGAGAAGTACAACCCAGCCAGATCCTTGTCACGCCAACGGCGCGGCAAGGCACTGCGTGTTTGCGCCCGGTGCAGATCGATCAGTGACAGTTTGAAATCATCGGCGGTGACCGGTTTGTCGGTGTGCAGCAGGAAGTGGCAAATATAGCAATCGCGGTGATTGACGCCCGCGCGGTGCATTTCGCCAGTCATCCTCGCCACTTCGGCGATCAGCGCGCGCTTGAGTTTCGGCAGCGGGGGCTGCTTGACCCAGTCGAGGCTGAAGTCTTCCAGGCTAACGGTCGGCGCCAATTCCTCGGTGACGATAAAGGAATGCTGGCCAGCCGGATTGTTGCCGCGCTCGCCGTATGCCACTGCGGTCATGGTCGGCACACCGACTTCATGCAAGCGCTGAATCGCCCGCCACTCCTGACCCGCACCCAGCACCGGCAGTTTGGCAGTCAGCAGGTTCTTGAAGATTTCCGCCCAACCGATGCCACGGTGAATCTTGACGAAGTAGCCGCGCCCTGCGACCTCGGTGCGCAAGGTTCGCCGGCCTTCCAGCTCACGGTAGACCTGGCCCTCAAGGCGCTCCACTTCAGCGAAGGCATCGCGACCGGCCCACAGACGCTGGAAGGGTTCCGCCAAAATCAGTTTCAAGCCTGTTTCTCCGCCAGAATCACATCCGCCGCGCGTTGCGGCAGGCTATAGAGGTCGGCCACGCCTGCGAATGCCAGGCCGTTACGCGCCCAACTCGCCCGCTGCTCAGCATCGTCGAGCATCTCGATCAGTAGACGATTGAGCCGCTGCTGCTCGAACGGGCTCGGCACGACCCGGCCACAGTCGGCCTCCTCGATGTAATGGGCATAGCCGCAGACATCGGTGACCAGCACCGGCAACCCGGCGACCAAGGCTTCCAGCAATACCGTGCCGGTGTTCTCGTTGTAAGCCGGGTGGATCAACAGATCGGCGCCTAGAAGAAAGCGCGGAATATCGCTGCGGCCCTTGAGAATCTGCACCTGCTCGGAAATCCCCAACGCCTTGATCTGCAGCAGGAACGGCTTTGGATCGTCCTGACCGATGACGATCAACCGGGTGCGCTTTTTCAGCTCACGCGGCAGTGCGGCGACGGCTTTCAAGCTGCGATCCAGGCCCTTGGTCTTGAAGCCGGAGCCGATTTGCACCAACAGCAGGTCATCGTCTTGCAGGTTGAATTCGTGGCGAAACTCGGCGCGAATCTCAGCGGCATTCGCCGGCGCCCTGCGATCCGGCGCGATACCCGGCGGCAACAGGTGAAAGCGCTGCGCCGGGGTGGCGTAATGCTTCACGAACAGCGGCTGCTGCACTTCGGAGATCATCAGCACCTCAGTTGCAGACTCCGGCGCAAACACCGCGCGCTCGTAGTCGGAGAAGTGCTTATAGCGGCCCCACTTGCGGTACAGCGAGTTGCGCAGGTTCTGCGCCTTGTCCTCGAAGCAGCCATCGGCGGCGTAATACACATCCAGCCCCGGCATCTTGTTGAAGCCGATCACTCGATCGACCGGGCGCTTGGCCAGATCAGCCTCGACCCAGGCCAGCAGCTTCTCGTTGCGGCGGTGATTGAACAGCGCCTTGACCGGCGCCACCAGCACTTCGAAACCCTCAGGCACCTCACCTTCCCAGATCAGGGTGTAGACACGAATCACATGCCCACGCCGCTGGCATTCCAAGGCGATGCGCATGAAGTCGCGCTGCAGGCCGCCGAACGGGAAGTATTTGTAGAGCACAAAGGCCAACTGCATCAGACGCTTTCCTCGGCGAGCAACAGCGCTTCCAGCTCAGTCGCCACACGCTGTGGATTCAAGCGGGTAAAGCACAATGGCCACTCGCGTTTAAGATCATGCCGGCGCTTATCTTCTGCCGTCGGCTGATAGGCACAGGTCTTTTTCAGGCAGGGCGAGCAAGGGAAGTCGCTGGCCAGATGAATTTGCGAACGCCCATAGGCGCCAGTCAGGCCCGGATTGGTTGGGCCGAACAGCGATAGGGTCGGCACATCCAAGGCTGCGGCCAAGTGCCCCAGGCCGGTATCCACCGCCACACAAGCGCGGGCACCGGCCAACACCTTGGCCATTCCTGCCAAAGCTAATTTGGGCAGTACCGCGGCGTTTTCCAAGCCGGCGGCAATCCGTTCGGCGCGCGCCTTCTCGGCCGGGTTACCCCAGGGCAAGCGTACCGCCCAGCCCAGCGCGCCCATGCGTTCGGCAAGTTCGCGCCAGTAGGTTTCCGGCCAATGTTTGGTGTCCCAAGTGGTGCCATGCAGGAACAGCACATAGGGCGCGCTGGCCTGCGTATCGGCCAGTTGCGCGCGATTGAGCCCGTAATCACCCACCGAGTTGGGCAGCGGATAGTCCAACGCCTGGGCAAACAACTGACGCACGCGCTCGACCGCATGCTGCCCCCAGGGCACCGCGTAGCTGCGATCATAAAACCGGCTGGCCAGCGGTTCGCGCACCGAAGCCCGGTCCAGCCCGGCCACTGGCGCTTTGACATAACGGGTTAGCCAGGCGCTTTTCAGCAGGCCTTGAGCATCGATCACCAGGTCGTAATCGGTCTCGCGCAGGCGCCGCTTGAAACGCCGCCAGTCGCCATTTTTCAGGGTCTGCCAGAAATTCTTGCGCCAGCGCCGGATCGCCACCGGAATCACCTGCGCCACCGCCGGATGCCAGGCCGGAATCTCGGCAAAGCCCTCTTCCACCACCCAGTCGAACTGGATACCGGGAATCGCCCGCGCCGCATCGGTCAGCGCCGGCAGGGTATGGATCACATCACCCAGCGAGGAAGTCTTGACCAGCAACACCCTCATTCAGTGACCTCGATCGGGTCTGCGACCAACCGATCCAGCGCCTCGACCACCGGCCGCGGCTTGAGCTCGCGCAGGCAGTTGTAGTGACCGAAACGGCAGGTGCGATCGAAGCACGGGCTGCACTCTAGCCCTAAGCGGACGATTTCCACCTGTTCGGCCAGCGGCGGGGTGAACTGTGGCGAGGTCGAACCGTAAACCGCCACCAGCGGGCGGTTCAGTGCGGCGGCGACGTGCATCAAGCCGGAGTCGTTGGAGACCACCGCGCCAGCGCAGGACAGCAAGTCGATCGCCTCGGCCAGCGAGGTTTCGCCGGAGAGGTTGCGCGCTTCTTCACGCAGGCCGGGGATCAGGCGCGAGCGGATGTCTTCACCGACCGCATAATCGTTCTTCGAGCCGAACAGCCAGACCTGCCAGCCGGCACGGATCTTCAGCTCAGCGACCTTGGCGTAATGATCGGAGGGCCAACGCTTGGCCTCACCGAACTCGGCGCCAGGGCAGAGTGCCAGCACCGGACGATCCAGACTCAGGCCGAACTTGGCCAAGGCGGCCTCGCGGCTGGCCGGGTCGATTCGCAGACTCGGCCGCGGATACGGCGTGGCCAGCGCGGCGCCAGGCTCATGTGCCAGCGCCATAAAGCGCTCGATCA
This sequence comes from Pseudomonas cavernicola, assembly GCF_003596405.1. Lineage (NCBI taxonomy): Bacteria > Pseudomonadati > Pseudomonadota > Gammaproteobacteria > Pseudomonadales > Pseudomonadaceae > Pseudomonas > Pseudomonas cavernicola. The sequence goes on along the minus strand of NZ_QYUR01000002.1, from coordinate 1,631,462 downwards.
TCAGCGGGTAGCGGCCCGGGTCGAGCTTGCGGATATCGTTGAGCAGGCCAAAGCGCATCTCGCCGCGCCAGCCGGTACGCTTGGGAATCCCCGCGAACCAGGGCACAAGCGCCGACTTTAGCGAGTTGGGCAGGAGGATCGCCTGGTCGTACTGGCCGGCCAGAGACTTGCCGACCTTGCGCCGGGTGGCGATATCCAGCACACCATGGCCGAGCGGGAAGCTCAGCGCTTGACGCACCTCGGGCATGCGCTCAAGGATCGGCCGGCTCCACTCAGGCGCCAGTACGTCGATCAGGCACTCGGGATGGCGTTGTTTCAGACACTCGAACAGCGTCTGCGCCATCACCATGTCGCCAACCCAGCTCGGCCCTACGATCAGTATTCTCATCACAGCTCCGGAAATGATCAGGGAGGCTTAGAGCCTCCCCGTCACAGCCTTATTCAAGTTCTCTCACGCCTATGCGCGAAGCGACGCCCGCAGGGTGGGTTAGCCGCGACGGCGGTGTAACCCACCATCGATGCCGACAAGCATCGCCCTTGGCCGCCCCATCCGCCTCGTCGCTTACAGCTTTTATTTTACCAGTGTGCGCCATTCGGCATGCGCCGAGGTCTTGCCGGTAACCAGGTCGAAGTAGGCTTTCTGCAACTTCTCGGTGACCGGACCACGGCGACCGATGCCAATCTGCCGGCCATCGACTTCGCGGATCGGCGTGACTTCGGCGGCGGTGCCGGTGAAGAAGGCTTCGTCGGCGATGTACACCTCATCACGGGTGATGCGCTTCTCGACCACCTTGATGCCCATCTCGTCGGCCAGGGCCAGGATGGTGTTGCGGGTGATGCCATTGAGGCAGGAGGTGACCTCCGGGGTGTACACCACGCCGTTCTTGACCAGAAAGATGTTCTCGCCCGAACCCTCGGCCACGTAGCCTTCGGTATCCAGCAGCATGGCCTCGTCGGCGCCGCCTGAGATGGCTTCCTGCAGGGCCAGCATCGAGTTGATGTAGTTGCCGTTGGCCTTGGCGCGGGTCATGGAGATGTTCACGTGGTGACGGGTGAAGGAGCTGGTGCGCACCTTGATGCCAACCTGCAGGGCTTCATCACCCATGTACGCGCCCCAGTTCCAGGCCGCGACGATCAGGTGCACCTTCAAGCCGGTGGCACGCAGGCCCATGGCTTCAGAGCCGTAGAACACCATCGGGCGGATATAGGCGCTTTCCAAGTTGTTCTCGCGCACGGCGGCGCGGGTCGCCTCGTTGACTTCTTCTTTCGAGAACGGAATCTTCATGCCCATGATGTGGGCCGAGTCGAACAGCCGATCAGTGTGTGCCTGCAGGCGGAAAATCGCCGTGCCTTGCGGGGTATCGTAGGCACGCACGCCTTCAAATACGCCCATGCCGTAATGCAGGGTGTGAGTCAGCACATGGGTGGTGGCATCACGCCACTGGACCATTTCGCCGTCATACCAAATCACGCCATCACGATCGGCCATCGACATAATTTTGCTCCTCAAGAATTCTGTACAGCCAACGGTCGCCTATAAAAACTACGGCGCGTGGCGGCCCTTGGGCAATTTGAGCGAGCCGCCAGACGGCTCGCCGGAATCATCAACTCAGCCCTAACTCGCGCCAGATCCGCATCACTTCCCGGCGCTCGAGGTGAAACTGCTCGCCGCTGACGATGCCCGCCTGCTTCTGCAGGGCCAGGCGATGGGCCGCTGCGCGATAGGCCTTGTAGACCTCCCGCAGCAGGGTGGCATCTGCGCCTGGGATCAACCCGGCATGCTCCAACCCTTCTAGAATGCGGATGTTATCGGTGTACTGCAGCAGCGCTGGATACTCGCGCGACCAGGCTAAGGCGGCGTATTGCACCATAAATTCGATATCGACGATACCACCGGCGTCCTGCTTCAGATCGAACGGTGCCGCGGCCTCGAAGGCATTTGCGGCGGTGCCGGCGGCCGTTTCCTTGGAACCGAGGTTGTCGCGCATCTTCGCGCGCATCTCACTGACTTCCACCCGCAGCTTATCGAGGTCACGTGCCCGCCCGAGCACTTGCGCGCGCACCTGCTCGAACGCCGCGGCCACACGTGGACAGCCGACCAACACGCGCGCGCGCACCAGCGCCTGGTGTTCCCAGGTCCAGGCTTCGTTTTCCTGGTAGCGCTGGAAGGCACCGAGCGAGCTGACCAACAGACCGGAAGCGCCCGACGGACGCAGGCGCATATCGACCTCGTAGAGCTGGCCGGAAGTGGTCTGGGTGGTCAGCAGATGGATGATGCGCTGCCCCAGGCGGTTGAAGAACTGCGCGCCGTCGATGGGTTTGGCGCCATCGGTTTCCGCCTGCGGATCGCCATCGTGAATAAACACCAGGTCCAGGTCCGAGCCATGGCCGAGTTCGAGACCACCGACCTTGCCGTAACCGACGATGATGAAGTCCGGGTCGCATAAGCTGCCATCGGTACGCCGCGGGGTGCCGCTTTTCGCCACGGTCTGGCGCCAGGCCAGCGCCAGCACTTGCTCGAGGATCGCCTCGGCCAGCCAGGTCAGGTAGTCGCTGACCTTCATCAGCGGCAGGGTTCCGGCGATCTCCGAAGCGGCCACCCGCAGGCGATGGGCCAATTTGAAGTGGCGCAGCGCCTCCATCTGCTGTTCCAGGTCATCCTCGGGGATACGCGTCAGCCGCTCGCGCAACTCGGCGGCCAGCTCCGGTGCCAAGGGCGGCTTGAACAGGCGCCCTTCGTTAAGCAACTCATCGAGCAACAACGGGAAACGGGTGATCTGCTCGGCGATCCACGGGCTCGCCGCGCACAACGTCAGCAGGCGCAGCAAGGCGCTGGGATTTTCCGTCAGCAACACCAAGTAGGCCGAACGCCGCGCCACCGCCTCGATCAGCGGCAACACCCGCTCCAGCACCAGATCCGGATTCTCGCGCTCCACCGCCTGCGCCAGCAGCCGTGGAATAAAGGCATCCAGCCGCTCGCGACCGAGACGCTGCATGGCCCGCACCTGATTGCTGGCGCGCAACCCGGCCAAGCGCTGCCAGGCCGACTGCGCCTCGGCAAAGCCGGCTTCGCTCAGTTGCCGGCAGGCGGTCTCTTCATCCAGCGCATCCTCCCACAGCGGCAACCACTCGCCACCAACGCAGACCGCCGCCTCAGCCCCCTCTTCCTCGTCTGGATCGGCGATGACCTGACGGAAGTGCCAGTCGACCCGCCCACGCCAGTACATCAACCGCTCGTGGAAAGCCTCCCAGCTGTCAAACCCCATGATGAAGGCGACCCGCGCACGGTCTTCGCGGTTGTCCGGGAGCATCTGCGTCTGCCGGTCGGCAATCGCCTGCAGGGCATGCTCGGTGTAGCGCAGAAACTCATAGCCGGCGCGCAGCTCTTCGATCACCGCTGGCGGTAGGTAGCCCTGGCCTTCGAGGGTTCTGAGCACGCTCAGCAACGGCCGCTGTTGCAGGCTGAGGTCGCGACCGCCGTGGATCAGCTGGAAGGCCTGGGCGATAAACTCGACTTCGCGGATGCCGCCAGAGCCGAGCTTGATGTTCTCGGCCATGCCTTTACGGCGGACTTCCTGCTGGATCAGCAGCTTCATCGCGCGCAAGGCTTCGATGGCGGAAAAGTCCAGATAGCGCCGATAGACGAACGGCCGCAGCATCTCCAGCAGTTGCGCGCCGGCGACCTGATCGCCCCCGACCACCCGCGCCTTGATCATCGCGTAGCGCTCCCAGTCGCGGCCCTGATCCTGGTAGTACTGCTCCAGCGCATTGAAGCTGAGCACCAGCGCACCAGCCGAGCCGTACGGGCGCAGACGCATGTCGACGCGAAAGACGAAGCCGTCGACGGTGATCGCATCCAGCGCCTTGATCAGTCGCTGACCGAGACGGATAAAGAACTCCTGGTTATCCAGCGAGCGCTTCACCCCTTCGGTCTCACCCCCTTCCGGGTAGGCGAAGATCAGGTCGATATCCGAAGACAGGTTCAACTCGACCGCGCCGAGCTTGCCCATGCCGAGCACGACCATCTGCTGTACCTGCCCGGAACGCCGGCCGATTGGCGTGCCGAACTGCGCGCAATGCCGTGGGTACAGCCATTCGTAGGCCAGATCGATACAGGCGTCGGCCAAATCGGACAAATCGCGACAGGTTTCCAGCAGATCAGCCTGGCGGGTGATATCGCGCCAGATGATCCGTAGCTGCTGGCGATTGCGCAAACGTCGCAGGCGCCGCCCCAACTCATCTTCATCGGCGCACTCGGCCAACGCTGCGTTCAACTGGGTGCGCAATTCGCCGGCCTGCAGTGAGCGCTCCAGTTCGCCGCTGTCAGCCAGCGCCAGCAACATTTCCGGATCACGTAGCGCCTGCTCGATGACAAACTCGCTTGCCGCCGTCACCCGCTCGAACGCCGCCAGTCGCGCCACCGGCCAAGCGGCCAGACGCTGCGTAGCTTGCGGGGACAAATCATCGACCGCGGCGCGAAACGACTGCAGCGCACGACTGACAAAAGACTCAAACGAAGCCGGCAAAGCGGCGAGCGAGGGCAGGCTCATGATCTATCCTGTGATCGGCGTACTGCTGGCGATTCAACCCGCCAACTGTCGCAACCTTGTAGTTTTACTACTAAAGAATGTGTCGAGGGGGCTGAAACGGCCGTCGATTTGTAGTAAAACTACACGAGGCCGGTCCTACCCCCGGTAAATCCAAGAATTCACGTCGCCCGCCCAAAAGGCCGGCCGCGAACCTAGGCTCCCGATTCTGGAAGCCTTTCCGCCCTGGAGCAAGCCATGCAAGACCTCGATCCCGTCGAAACCCAGGAATGGCTGGACGCGCTTGAATCCGTCCTCGACCGTGAAGGTGAAGACCGCGCGCACTATTTGATGACCCGCATGGGCGAACTGGCCACCCGCAGCGGTGCGCAGTTGCCCTATGCGATCACTACGCCCTATCGCAACACAATCCCCCTCACCCACGAAGCACGCATGCCTGGCGACCTGTTCATGGAACGCCGCATTCGCTCGTTGGTGCGTTGGAACGCAATGGCCATGGTCATGCGCACCAACCTGAAGGACCCGGATCTGGGCGGTCACATCTCCAGCTTCGCGTCCTCGGCGACCCTGTATGACATCGGTTTCAACTACTTCTTCCAGGCGCCGACCGAAGAGCATGGCGGCGACCTGATCTACTTCCAGGGCCACGTCTCGCCCGGCATCTATGCCCGCGCCTTTATGGAAGGGCGGATCAGCGAAGAGCAGCTGGACAATTTCCGTCAGGAAGTCGATGGCCAGGGCCTGTCGTCCTATCCGCACCCCTGGTTGATGCCGGACTTCTGGCAGTTCCCGACCGTGTCCATGGGCCTTGGCCCGATCCAGGCGATCTACCAGGCGCGTTTCATGAAGTACCTGGAGCACCGCGGCTACATCCCGGAAGGCAAGCAGAAGGTCTGGTGCTTCCTCGGTGACGGCGAGTGCGACGAACCGGAAGCTCTCGGCGCCATCTCTCTGGCCGGCCGCGAGAACCTCGACAACCTGATCTTCGTGGTCAACTGCAACCTGCAGCGCCTCGACGGCCCGGTGCGCGGCAACGGCAAGATCATCCAGGAACTGGAAGGCGTGTTCCGTGGCGCCCAGTGGAACGTCAACAAGGTGGTCTGGGGCCGCTTCTGGGATCCGCTGTTCGCCAAGGACGAGGCCGGCCTGCTGCAGGCCCGGATGGATGAGGTGGTGGACGGCGAGTACCAGAACTACAAAGCCAAAGACGGCGCCTACGTGCGGGAAAACTTCTTCGGCGCGCGTCCGGAACTGCTGAAGATGGTCGAAGACCTCTCCGACGACGAGATCTGGAAACTCAACCGGGGCGGCCACGACCCCTACAAGGTCTATGCGGCCTACCACCAGGCGGTCAATCACAAGGGTCAGCCGACCGTGATCCTGGCCAAGACCATCAAGGGTTACGGCACCGGTGCCGGCGAAGCGAAGAACATCGCGCACAACGTGAAGAAGGTCGATGTCGAGAGCCTGAAGCTGTTTCGCGACCGTTTCGATATCCCGATCAAAGACGAAGAGCTGGAGAAGCTGCCGTTCTTCAAACCCGAGCCAGGCAGCGCCGAGGCCCGTTACCTGGCCGAGCGCCGCAGCGCCCTCGGTGGTTTCGTGCCGCAGCGCCGCGCCAACAGCTTCAGCATCCCGACGCCACCGCTGGACACCCTCAAGGCCATCCTCGATGGCTCCGGCGACCGCGAGATCTCCACCACCATGGCCTTCGTGCGGATCCTCTCGCAACTGGTCAAGGACAAGGAACTTGGCCCGCGCATAGTGCCGATCATCCCGGACGAGGCGCGTACCTTCGGCATGGAAGGCATGTTCCGCCAGCTCGGCATCTACTCCTCGGTCGGCCAGCTGTATGAGCCGGTGGATAAGGACCAGGTGATGTTCTACCGCGAGGACAAGAAGGGGCAGATCCTCGAGGAAGGCATCAACGAGGCGGGTGCCATGTCCTCGTTCATCGCCGCCGGCACCTCGTACAGCAGCCACAATCAGCCGATGCTGCCGTTCTACATCTTCTATTCGATGTTCGGCTTCCAGCGCATTGGCGACCTGGCCTGGGCCGCAGGCGACAGTCGCACCCGCGGCTTCCTGATCGGCGGTACGGCCGGGCGCACCACGCTGAACGGTGAAGGTTTGCAGCACGAAGACGGTCACAGCCACATCCTGGCTTCGACCATCCCCAACTGCCGCACTTTCGACCCGACCTACGGCTACGAGCTGGCGGTGATCATCCGCGAAGGCACGCGGCAGATGATCGAAGAGCAGCAGAACGTCTTCTACTACATCACCGTGATGAACGAGGCATATGTCCAGCCCGCCATGCCGGCCGGTGTCGAGGAAGGCATCATCAAGGGCATGTACCTGCTGGAAGACGACAAGAAAGAGGCGGCCCACCACGTGCAGTTGCTCGGCTCCGGCACCATCCTGCGGGAAGTGCGCGAAGCGGCGAAGATCCTGCGGGAAGAGTTCAACGTCGGCGCCGATGTGTGGAGCGTCACCAGCTTCAACGAACTACGCCGCGAAGGCCTGGCCGTGGAGCGGCGCAACCGCCTGCACCCGGAACAGAAGCCCCAGCAGAGCTATGTCGAGCAGTGCCTGAGCGGCCGCCAGGGCCCGGTCATCGCCTCCACCGACTACATGAAGCTGTTTGCCGACCAGATCCGTCAGTGGGTCCCGAGCAAGGAATACAAGGTGCTCGGCACTGACGGTTTCGGCCGCAGCGACAGCCGCAAGAAGCTCCGACACTTCTTCGAGGTCGACCGCTATTGGGTCGTGCTCGCAGCCCTGGAAGCCCTGGCCGACCGTGGCGACATCGAACCCAAGGTGGTGGCCGAGGCCATCGCCAGGTTCGGCATCGACCCGGAAAAACCTAATCCCCTGGACTGCTGAGGAGACGCATTGTGAGTGAACTAATTCGCGTACCCGACATCGGCAGCGGTGAGGGTGAAGTTATCGAGCTGATGGTCAAAGTCGGTGATCGTATCGAGGCCGACCAGAGCCTGCTGACCCTCGAGTCGGACAAAGCCAGCATGGAAATCCCCGCGCCCAAGGCCGGGGTGATCAAGAGCCTGAAAGTGAAACTGGGTGACCGCCTGAAGGAAGGCGACGAACTGCTGGAGCTCGAAGTCGAAGGCGCCACCGCGGCACCGGCTGCCGCTGCCGCGCCAAAAGCCGAGGTCGCACCCGCTACTGCCCCGGCCAAAGCTGCAGAGCCGGCGGCTGCCCCGGCTGTCGTTGCGACTGAATCGGTGCAGGACATTCACGTCCCAGACATCGGCTCATCCGGCAAAGCCAAGATCATCGAATTGCTGGTCAAGGTCGGCGACACGGTTGAAGCGGATCAGTCGCTGCTGGTGCTGGAATCGGACAAAGCCAGCATGGAGATTCCTTCGCCGGCATCTGGCGTGGTGGAAAGCCTGAGCGTCAAGCTGGACGACGAGGTCGGCACCGGCGACTTGATTCTGAAACTCCGGGTAGCTGGCGCTGCAGCGCCAGTCGCACCCGCACCTGCACCTGCGGCCAAAGCCGAGGCGCCAGTACCGGCAGCCGCAGCCCCGGTCGCCAAAACCGAGCCGGCGCCGGTTGGCGCACCGAGCCGCGAGGGGCGCCGAGTTCACGCTGGCCCCGCCGTGCGTCAGTTGGCCCGCGAGTTTGGCGTCGAGTTGGCGGCCGTTAGCGCCACCGGCCCGCACGAGCGCATCTTGAAAGAAGACGTGCAGGCGTACGTCAAAACCATGATGCACAAGGCCAAGGAAGCACCGGCCGGCGCAACGGGTGGCGCGGGCATTCCGCCGATCCCAGAGGTCGACTTCAGCCGCTTCGGTGAAATCGAAGAAGTGCCGATGACCCGCCTGATGCAAGTGGGCGCCAGCAACCTGCACCGCAGTTGGCTGAACGTTCCGCACGTGACGCAGTTCGATTCGGCCGACATCACCGAACTGGAAGCCTTCCGCGTCGCGCAGAAAGCCGTGGCCGAGAAAGCCGGCGTGAAGCTGACCGTGTTGCCGCTGCTGCTCAAGGCTTGCGCGCACCTGCTCAAGGAACTGCCGGACTTCAACAGTTCGCTGGCACCGTCGGGCAAGGCCATCATCCGCAAGAAGTACGTCAACATCGGCTTTGCCGTGGACACCCCGGAAGGTCTGTTGGTGCCCGTGATCAAGGACGTCGACAAGAAGAGCTTGCTGCAACTGGCGGCCGAAGCCGCCGAACTGGCGGAAAAAGCCCGGACCAAAAAGCTCTCCGCCGACGCCATGCAAGGCGCCTGCTTCACCATCTCCAGCCTCGGCCACATTGGCGGCACCGGTTTCACGCCGATCGTCAATGCGCCGGAAGTGGCGATCCTTGGGGTGTCGAAAGCCACTATCCAGCCGGTCTGGGATGGCAAGGCGTTCCAGCCCAAGCTGATGCTGCCGTTGTCGCTGTCCTATGACCACCGGGTGATCAACGGCGCCGCCGCCGCGCGCTTTACCAAGCGCCTCGGCGACGTGCTGGGGGATATCCGCACGCTGTTGCTGTAAAGCTTAAGTTTTACTTTCGAGCATGCCACGCTCGTACCTCAGCCCCGCCTTTGGCGGGGTTTTTTTTGCGGCTAAAAACGGGGTTCCACGAATTACTGGGGACGATAGGGATTGACACCGGTTAGGCAAGAGGGTGTTGTCTTGTCGTTTGGTGTCATTGGGCGCTTGCCGTGCTGGCTGACAGTCCGGTTTCGCCCTGCTGGGCGAGTCACTTTTCCCAGCCGCGGGAAAAGTAACCCAAAGCGCTTGCCCCGGCATCCGGCCCGCCTGCGGCGGGTTCCCTCGCTCCATCGTTGCTCCAGGGGCCCGCCGCGAAGGGCCATCCCTGGCCCATCGCGGCTCTCGCGGCATCCCTGCCGCTCAACCCCCTCCACAACGATTCCACTCGGCCTCCTGAAGGGGCGCTGTCCCCGCCCGAGCTTATGTACAAATCCACCAGGCAGCAGGAGGCTTCAGGTTTTCATACGACTTGCAGGCGACACCCCGAATCCCCGTCAGGAGGCCGAGTGGAGGTACTGCGGAGGGGGACGCGACGACTGCATGGATGCAGGAGGTAGGGCAATGCCGGGAGCAATTGCCGAGGCAGGACGCCGAGCGAGGCACGAAGGGACAGGGACGTCCCTTCGTGGCGTGCCGCCGAAGCAGTGCCGGAGGGAGGGGAGGCTGAGCGTAGCGAAGGCCCGGATGTCGGGGGGCGCTTTCTTTTGCTTACTTTTCTTTTCGCATAAAAAGAAAAGTGAGGCGCCCGAGGGGGCGCAACCAGAAGCATCAGCCAGCGCGATAAAGTGCCCGGGCACGGCTTCAAGGCCAACAAACAGCAGGGCTCTTGCGACCCTCTGACCTATCCGGCGTTAACCGCCACCCCGAAACTCCGTGAAGCGCCCAAAACCGGGGCCCGGCAGACGGTCTTCTTAAGGCTAAAAACCTCTACCCTAGCCTTTCTGCAGATTACGCAACAGAAAGGACAGCGCCTTGGCCAGTTCCGCGGCGCCGTCATGGTCACGCCTGATACTCAACCACGGGCCGCCATCGGCCGGGTTCATGAGCACACATACCTGCCCAGTCAACGGGCAGTCGTAACGGATATAGGGATCGAGGCCGAACACCGATAAGCGCTGATTGCGCACCACCAGGGCCATGCCCTGCGCAGCGCGGGTTTGCTCATGGACCATCAGTTCGCCCGGGCCACTGACGTTTAGCTGGTAAACCAAATCATGCCGATTGCTCTGGCCGACCTGATAGGCCGCGCGCACCGCATAGCGGTTCAGCAGCTCATTGCTGTGGGCCAGCAAGGCTTTGCGCTCATCAGTCGTCTTGTAGAAGCGTTTCAACTCGCTCAAAAAGCGCGCCTGCTCCGCACCGTTGAGTGCCGCTGGCTCAGCCGCCTGCAGCGCCGGCGTGGCCAGCAATGTAGTGAATATCGCCAAAGCTCCCAGCCGCCTTGTCAGTCTCGATCGCATGATGCACCCTTGCCCAGCGCTATAGTGAAGTGGGTCATGGCCCCACTCGATCAGCATACTGGAAGCGAGTCGCCCGATGAAAAGCCATACCGATGCCGCCAGCCGTCCGGCGGTCGAGGTTGTGACGCAGTTGCCAGTGCCCTCGCGGCTCGGCATGTTGCGTTTCGAGCGGCTGAATGAGGCGAGTTGGGCCTTGCTGTTTCTCGACCCTGCCTGCGAACGCCAACTGGGTCTCGCCGCCAGCGAACTCTGCGGGCTGATCGGCTCGCCCTATGCCAGCCTGATGGAGCCCGAGGCGCGCTACCACTTGCACGATGCGATCCAGTTGCAACTGTGCGACAGCCCGCACTACCAGGTGCGCTACACCCTGCATACACCGCACGGCGCGCTGCACCTGCTGGAGCTTGGCGAACCCTTCAAGCAGCGCGGCCGGCAGCTGCTGCGCGGCTATCTGCTGGCGGCGGACGGGCCCGCCCTCCCCAGCGAGCGACCGCAACAAACGGAGCTGCTAGCGCAGAACAGTCGCCTGCAAGCGTCCCTGGAGTTGTACCAGCGCTCTCAGGAAGAACACCTGCAACACCTGGTCCGTTCGCGTGCGCAGCAAAACCTGATCGTGCGCCTGGCGCAGCATCGCTACAATTCTCACGATCCGCTGCGAGAAGCCGCCGAGCTGATTACCCAGGCCGCCTGCGAGACCTATGCAGTAGCCCGCGCCAGTATTTGGCATTTGCGCCAGGAGAGGCTCGAGCCAGTGGCGCTGTACTGTCTCGAGCCGGGCCATCACGAACTACCCGAGGCGCTCGACGCCAGCCAATACCCCCACTATCTGGCTGCCCTGCACAGCGGCCGCGCGATCGATGCGCACAACGCCCTGCGGGACCCGCGCACCCGCGAACTAGCGGAAAACCATTTGAAGCCACGAGGGATCAACGCCCTGCTCGATGCCAGCGTCCGCGTCGGTGGAGAGGTGGTTGCCGTGCTGTGCCTGGAACACATCGGGACACCACGGGTCTGGCAGGCCGACGAAGTTGCCTTCGCTGGCGAGCTGGCCGATCAATTCGCCCACGCCCTGGCCAACCAGCAGCGGCGCAGCGCTAGCAGCGAGCTGCACTTGTTCCGCCGTGCCGTCGAACAGAGCGCCAGCGCCTTCCTGCTGGTCGATCGCGATGGCCTGGTGGAATACGTCAACCCCAGCTTCACCGCGATCACCCTGTACAGCGCCGACGAGGTGCAAGGCCGGCGCATGTCCGAGCTACCCGCACTGGAGAACCTCAACGACCTACTGTTCGATGCGCGCTCCAACCTGGCCCAACACAACAGCTGGCAAGGCGAATTCCGCAGCCGACGCAAAAACCTGGAGCCCTATTGGGGCCAGCTGTCGATCTCCAAGGTCTACGGCGAAGACGGTGGGCTGACCCACTACATCGGCATCTACGAAGACATCACCCAGAGCAAGCTGGCGCAGCAGCGCATCGAGCGCCTGGCCTATACCGACAACCTCACGCGTCTGGGCAACCGTCCGGCGTTTATCCGCAGCCTGGGAGAACGCTTCGCCCGCACCAGCGACCAGCCGATCAGCCTGCTGCTGGTGGACATCGACAACTTCAAACGAATCAACGACAGCCTCGGCCACCAGACCGGCGACAAGCTGCTGATGAGCCTGGCGCGGCGGCTGCGCAACAGCCTGAGCCCGAACGGCAGCCTGGCGCGCTTCGCCAGTAACGAGTTTGCCCTGCTGCTCGACAACAGCGATGTGGCGACCGGCCAACGGGTCGCCGGGCAAATCCTGCAAACCCTGGATAAACCGCTGTTCGTCGACAACCAACTGATCAGCGTCACCGGCTCGGTCGGCCTGGCCTGCGCGCCACTGCACGGACAGGACCCGCACACCCTGATGAAACATGCCGGCCTGGCCCTGCATAAAGCCAAGGCCAATGGTAAGAACCAGTGGCAGGTGTTCACCGAAGCACTGAATGCCGAGGCCAACTACAAACTGTTCGTCGAGAACAACCTGCGCCGCGCGCTGACGCAGAACGAGCTCGAAGTGTTCTACCAGCCCAAGCTATGCCTGAAGAATGGCCAATTGCTGGGGCTGGAGGCCTTGCTGCGCTGGAACCATCCGGAAAAGGGCATGATCAGCCCGGATCAGTTCATCAGCGTGGCCGAAGACACCGGGCTGATCATCCCTATCGGCAAGTGGGTGGCGCGCCAGGCCTGCCGCATGAGCAAACAACTGACGACGCTCGGCCTCGGCACCTTGCAGGTGGCGATCAACCTGTCGCCCAAACAGTTCTCCGACCCGGATCTGGTCGGCTCGATCGCCGCCATCCTGCATGAAGAACAACTGCCGGCCCAATTGCTCGAACTGGAGCTGACCGAAAGCCTGCTGCTGGAAGCCACCGAAGACACCCGCCAGCAACTCAGCCGCCTGAAGAGCCTCGGCCTGACCCTGGCGATGGATGACTTCGGCACCGGCTATTCGTCGCTCAGCTATCTGAAGAAATTCCCGATCGACGTGATCAAGATCGACCGCAGCTTTATCAAGGACATCCCGGACAGCCAGGACGATATGGAGATCACCTCCGCGGTGATTGCCATGGCGCATAACCTCAAGCTCAAGGTGGTCGCTGAAGGGATCGAGAGCGCCGCACAACTGAGCTTCCTGCGCCGGCACAAGTGCGACATTGGCCAGGGCTATCTGTTTGACCAGCCCATCGCCGGCCGCGAACTGTTGGAAAGCCTGCGGCGTTACCCGTGCCGAACGGGGAGCTGATCCGCCGCCTGGCAGATTGTCCGGCGGATGAGTAAAGCGTCGTCCACCCTACGCGCCCTGTGATCGCTGAAGCGTGTTGGTGTCTATCGGTCAGCCCGACTCGCTTTATCCGCCAAAGGGATAAGCTATAAGCTGCCCATCCAGCCCAGCTGAGGAAAAGATCATGGTTCTGCGTTCGCAAATTCTCGCCCACAAACTCGACCTGCCGAGCGCCGAACAGGCCTTACCGGGGCGTGACAGCCCAATGCCGGTGCCGGCCAGTCACTTCGTCAACGGCCATCCGCTGCAGGGCCCTTTCCCGGCGGGCCTCGAACAAGCGATCTTTGGCCTGGGTTGCTTCTGGGGCGCCGAGCGGCACTTCTGGCAACAACCGGGCGTGTGGACGACCGCGGTGGGTTACGCCGGCGGCCAGACGCCGAACCCGACCTACGATGAAACCTGCTCCGGGCTGACCGGGCACACCGAAGTGGTGCTGGTGGGTTTCGACCCGCGCGAAACCAGCTACGACGCGCTGCTGAAGGTGTTCTGGGAAGCGCACAACCCGACCCAGGGCATGCGTCAAGGCAACGATATCGGCACCCAGTACCGCTCAGCGATTTACGGCACCAGCGCGGCCCAATTGGCCGCCGCCAAAGCCAGCCAGGCCTTGTTCCAGAGCCAGCTCGAAGCCGCCGGTTTCGGCCCGATCACCACCGAAATCGCCGAGGCGCCGCCGTTCTACTACGCCGAGGCCTATCACCAGCAGTACCTGGCGAAAAACCCAGCCGGCTATTGCGGCCTGGGCGGCACCGGAGTTTGCCTGCCGGCTTGAGACAAAGGGCGGATTTGTCACAATGCGATTAACCCGCCCGACCAGTCGTGAACAAGGCCTTGCCGAGTGCTCAATCGCCTAATGCCAGCCAGTTAGCGCTTTTATCCCCTCTCCCGTTTACGGGAGAGGGTTAGGGAGAGGGGAAGTGAATGCCTAACTGACTGGCATTAGGTCAACCGCCCGCCTTTTCCTCGATCAACCAATCCATCCGCCAGCCGCCCTGGGTTTGCGCCAGTTTCTCGGCCAGCCAGGGCAGTAGCTGCTTGAGCTCTTCTTCCAGCCCCCAGGGCGGGCTGGCGATGACCAGACCCGAGCCGTTCAGACCAAACTCGGCGCTGTCGACGGGATGCACGTACAACTCGACACGCAGCAACTTGGGCGCACCACTCTTGGCCAGGTCGTTATAAAAGCGCTTGAGCTGGCGCTGATCCTTGATCGGGTACCAGATCGCCGCCACCGTCTGACGCATGCGGCTGATCGCTTCCTTCAGCGCTTGCGCGCAGCGCTGCAACTCATCGACCTGCTCGAAGGGCGGGTCAATCAGCATCAACGCACGCTTCTCGGCCACCGGCAGCAACGCCCGCGGAATGTGCCAGCCTTCGCCCAGGTGCACTGCGACGCGGCGGTCGTGCTTCATATTATCTTTGAGCAGGCGGCCATCTTCCGGGTGTTTCTCGTTCAAGTGCAGACGATCCTGCGGCCGCGTCAGTTGGCGCGCCAGCTCGGGCGAGCCCGGGTAGTAACGCAGGCCGCCGCCCGGGTTGAGCTCGCGCAGCACGCGCAGGTAATCGGCGGCCAGCTCCGGCACATCGGCGGCCTCCCACATGCGATTGATCCCCTCCAGCCACTCGCCGGTCCGGCTGGCCTGGTCACCCTTGAGATCGTACAGGCCGACACCCGCATGGCTGTCGAGGTAGGCGAACGGCTGCTCTTTCCGCCCCATCAGGGCGATCAGACGGGACAACACCAAGTGCTTGAAAACATCGGCATGATTGCCGGCGTGGAAGGCGTGGCGGTAGTTCATAGAAGGCTCCTCGCGAGGCGGCGAATTCTACCGTAGGAGCGAGCTTTGCTCGCGAAGCTTTTCAGTTGCCTGCATTCGCGAGCAGGGCTCGCTCCTACAAAGACCCTTGACCCGCTCGCCAGTGGGTTTTGCCCCTTCATCACTCCCCTGGATGTTGCTAGGCGCCGTTCATTCACCGATCTAGACTCCAGCGATCCCATTGGAGGTATGCCGCATGTCCGAGACCCTGCTCAGCTCCCGCAACCTGGCCTTCGAGCTTTATGAAGTACTGGACGCCGAAGCCCTGACCCAGCGCAAGCGCTTCGCCGAGCACAACCGCGAAACCTTCGACGCCGCCATCGGCACGGCACGCAGCATTGCGGAAAAATTCTTCGCCCCGCACAACCGCAAGGGCGACGAGCACGAACCTGAGTATGTCGACGGTGCCGCCGTACTGATTCCGGAAGTCAAACCGGCGGTCGACGCCTTCCTCGCGGCCGGCTTCCTGAATGCCACCCGCAGCTTCGAGCAAGGCGGGATGCAGCTGCCGACCCTGCTGTCGCAGGTCTGCTTTGCGCATTTCCAGGCGGCCAACGTCGGCAGCTCGGCCTACCCATTCCTGACTATGGGTGCGGCCAACCTGATCGAGACCTTCGGCAGCGACGAGCAGAAGCAACGCTTCCTGCAGCCGATGATCGAGGGCCGCTTCTTCGGCACCATGGGCCTGACCGAACCGCACGCCGGTTCCTCTCTGTCGGATATCCGCACCCGCGCCGAGCCCGCAAAAGACGGTAGCTATCGCATCCGCGGCAACAAGATCTTCATCTCCGGCGGCGACCATCCGTTGTCCGAGAACATCGTCCACATGGTGCTGGCCAAGCTGCCGGACGCACCGCCCGGGGTGAAGGGCATCTCGCTGTTTATCGTGCCGAAGTTCCTGGTCAACGCCGATGGCTCGCTGGGCCCGCGCAACGACGTGATCCTCGCCGGTCTGTTCCATAAGATGGGTTACCGCGGCACCACTTCCACCGCGTTGAACTTCGGTGATAACGGTGAGTGTGTCGGTTATCTGGTGGGCAAGCCGCACCATGGCCTGGCCTACATGTTCCAGATGATGAACGAGGCGCGCATTGGCGTCGGAATGGGCGCGGTGATGCTCGGCTATGCCGGCTACCTGTATTCGCTGGACTACGCTCGCGAGCGTCCGCAAGGCCGCCTACCGGACAGCAAAGACCCGACCACGCCGCCGGTCAGCATCGTCCAGCACGCCGATGTGAAACGCATGCTGCTGACCCAGAAGGCCTATGTCGAAGGCGCTTTCGACCTCGGCCTGTACGCCGCGCGCCTGTTCGACGACACCCAGACCCTGGAAACCGAGGACGCCCGCAAGCAGGCCCATGAGTTGCTTGACCTGCTCACTCCGATCGTCAAATCCTGGCCCTCGGAGTTCTGCCTGAAGGCCAACGAGCTGGCGATCCAGATCCTCGGCGGCCACGGCTACACCCGCGAATACCCGGTGGAGCAGTACTACCGCGACAACCGCCTGAATCCGATCCACGAAGGCACCCATGGCATCCAGTCGCTCGACCTGCTCGGACGCAAGCTCGCGCAGAACGGCGGCGCCGGACTCAAGCAGCTCAACGCACTGATCCAGGGCACATGCCAGCGCGCCAGCCAGTACGACTCGCTGAATGCGCTACGTGCACCACTGGAAAAGCTGCTAACGCACCTGTCCAGCGTCACCCTGGCACTGCTCGGCGATCTGGCCCAAGGCAAGGTCAGCCAAGGCCTGGCCAACTCGGCGTTGTACCTCAAGGCCTTCGGCCACGCGGTGATTGGCTGGCGCTGGCTGGAACAAGCGATCCGCGCCGAAGAAGGGCTGGCCAAAGGTAACGCCGCTGACGTCGACTTCTATAAGGGCAAGCTGCAAGCCGCACGCTACTTCCTGACCTGGGAAGTACCGAGCTGTCACCACGAGTTGGCACTCCTGGAAAGCCGCGACGACACCTGCCTGACGATGCAGGACTCTTGGTTCTAGTCCCCTCGCCGACGATGCCTGATGGCATCGTCGGTGGGTTTCACCCACCCTACATTTTCTGTAACCCGCGTAATCAACGCCTCGCCCTGTGCGGGGCGTTTTTTTGACAGGCTGATCAAGGCACAGGTTAGAATCCTCTGGCATGGGTACTGCATACGCCGCACCTATTCAGTCTTTCTGTTACCACCTGGAGCCCGCCCGTGGATGCAAGCGCCGTCAACAGTCTGTTTCTGATCGGTGCGATGCTGGTGGCCGCGAGCATTCTGGTCAGCGCGTTCGGCTCGCGCTTCGGCATCCCGATCTTGGTGATTTTCCTCGCGGTCGGCATGCTCGCCGGCAGCGACGGCTTCGGCGGTATCGTCTTCACCGATTACTCCACCGCTTATCTGGTCGGTAACCTGGCGCTCGCGGTGATCTTGCTGGATGGCGGCCTGCGCACCCGCGTGTCGAGCTTTCGCGTGGCACTCTGGCCGGCGCTGTCGCTGGCCACCGTCGGGGTGCTGGTGACTGCCGTACTGACCGGCGTCGCCGCCGCCTGGCTGTTCGACCTGAGCTGGCTGGAAGGCCTGCTGATCGGCGCCATCGTCGGCTCCACCGACGCCGCCGCGGTATTCTCACTGCTCGGCGGGCGCGGGCTGAACGAGCGGGTCAGCGCCTCGCTGGAGATCGAGTCCGGCAGCAACGACCCGATGGCGGTGTTCCTCACCGTGACCCTGATCGACATGCTCGCCAGCGGCCAGAGCGGCTTCAGCTTCAGCTTCATCGGCCATCTCATCAGCGAATTCGGCATCGGCGCCGTGCTCGGCCTCGGTGGCGGCTGGCTGCTGCTGCAACTGATCAACCGCATTCATCTGGCCAACGGCCTCTATCCGCTGCTGGTGGTCAGCGGCGGCCTGCTGATCTTCGCCCTGACCAACGCCGTCGGCGGCAGCGGCTTCCTCGCCATCTACCTGTGCGGCCTGCTTTTGGGCAACCGGCCGATCCGCAGCCATCACGGCATCCTGCATATGCTCGACGGCCTGACCTGGCTCAGCCAGATCGGCATGTTCCTGGTGCTCGGCCTGTTGCTCACCCCCCACGAACTGATGCCCATCGCCTTGCCGGCGCTGGGTCTGGCGCTGTGGATGATTCTGTTCGCCCGCCCGCTATCGGTGTTCCTCGGCCTGTTGCCGTTCCGCGCCTTCCATGACCGCGAGAAGGCCTTTATCGCCTGGGTCGGCCTGCGCGGCGCGGTGCCGATCATTCTCGCGGTGTTCCCGCTGATGGCCGGGCTGCCGAATGCCCAGCTGTTCTTCAACGTAGCCTTCTTCATCGTGCTGGTCTCGCTGATCTTGCAGGGCACCAGCTTGCCGTGGGTGGCCAAATGGCTGCGGGTGACGGTGCCACCGGACCCGGCCCCCATCTCCCGCGCTGGCTTGGAGATCCACCCGACCAGCCAGTGGGAGTTGTTCGTCTACCGCCTCGGTGCGGAGAAATGGTGCATCGGCGCCGCCCTGCGCGAGCTGAAGATGCCCGAAGGTACGCGCATCGCCGCACTGTTCCGCAGCCAGAAGCTGCTGCACCCCTCCGGCAGCACCACCCTGGAGGCCGGCGACATCCTCTGCGTGGTCGGCCACGAACATGACCTGTCGGCCCTTGGCAAGCTGTTCAGCCAGGCGCCGGAGCGCGGTATGGACCTGCGCTTCTTTGGCGACTTCGTCCTCGAGGGCGACGCCGAACTGGGCGCGGTGGCCGCACTTTACGGCCTGAAGCTCGAGGATACCGACGGCAACTTGTCACTCGGCCGCTTTATCGCCAATGAGATTGGCGGCGAACCGGTGGTCGGCGATCAGGTCGAATGGAACGCCCTGACCTGGACGGTCGCGGCGATGGAGGGGAACAAGATCCGCAAAGTCGGCGTCAAATTCCCCGAAGGCAGCCGCCCCGGGCCAAGCCTATTCCTCTAAACTCCACCACTTCAAGAGCCGCACGATCAGCGACCATGCCATTTTTACGTAGCCTTTTTACTGCCAGCCTGCTTGGTCTGTGCCTGAGTTTCCAACCTCTGCAGGCCGCCGAACCCCCGACTAGCAGCGGCGTGCAGAGCAGTCTGGACAGCCTCGGCGAGCGCAAGCTGCCCGAAGCCGAACAACAGGCAGTCAAACAAACTCTCGAAAACACCTTGCGCTTTCTCGCGGCTAAAGAGGACAGCGAGCAGCGCTTGAGCGACCTCAAGCACAAGCTGGCCGAAGCGCCAAGGCTGATTAGCGAAGCCCAGCGCGAACTGGCAAAGCTTAAAGCGAGCCCGCCCCTATCCATCGCGCAGCGCTATGCCAACAGCTCAGAGCCGCAACTGGAACAACAGTTAACCGACCGCAGCACCCAACTGAGCGACTGGCAGAAGGCGATCGCCGAGGCCAACAGCCAGATCATCACCGCACAGACGCGCCCCGAACGCGCCCAAGCGGAAATCAGCAGCAACCAGACCCGCGCCCAGGAGATCAACGGTCTCCTCAAGAATGGCAAAGACGGCGGTAAGCCGCTAAGCCCCGAGCGCCGCGACCTGCTCAACGCGGAACTCGCCTCACTGACCGCGCAAACCTTGCTCCGCCGCCAAGAGTTGGCCGGCAACAACCTGCTGCAAGACCTCGGCAACAGCCAGCGCGATCTGCTTGATGAGCGCATCACCCGCGTGGAGCAGGAAAGCCGCGAACTGCAATCGCTGATCAACGACAAGCGCCGCGCACAATCGGAAAAAACCGTCGCCGAGCTGTCGCTGGAGGCGAAGAAAGCCGGCTCCGACAGCCTCCTGGCCAGCGAAAGCGCCACCAACCTCAAACTCTCCGATTATCTGCTGCGCACCACCGACCGCCTCAACCAGCTGACTCAGCAAAACCTGCAAACCAAGCAACAGCTGGATACCGTCAATCAGAGCGATCAGGCCCTGGATGAACAGATCAGCGTGCTCAAGGGCAGCCTGTTGCTGGCGAAGATTCTCTATCAACAGAAGCAATCGCTGCCGCAGCTCAAACTCGACCGCAACCTGGCCGATGAAATCGCTGATATCCGCCTCTATCAGTTCGAGTTGAACCAACAGCGCGAGCTGGTCAGCAATCCCACCGCCTATGTCGAGCAGTTACTGGCCAAACAACCGCCCGAAGAAGTCAACCTGCAGCTGCGCAAAACCTTGTTTGACTTGATAACTACGCGCAGCGAGCTGTTGGAGCGACTGAACCGCGAAATGAATGCGCTGCTCAACGAGTCGATCACCCTGCAACTGAACCAGAAACAACTGCAGAGCACCGCGCGCACCTTGCGCGCGACCCTCGATGAACAGATGTTCTGGATTCCCAGCAACAAACCACTGGATCTGGGTTGGTTCAAGCTCGTGCCGAAGATGCTCGAACGCCAGCTCAGCGCCGTACCTTGGGGCTCAGCGGTCAACGAACTGGGCTCCGGCTTGATCGACCGCCCGCTGCTGTTCCTGCCGCTTTTGCTGTTGATCGGCGTACTGCTGTGGAAGCGCAGCTATCTCTCGCAAAAGCTGGTAGAGCTGCATCAGGACATTGGCCACTACAAACGCGACAGCCAGTTGCATACCCCGTTGGCGCTGTTGCTGAATGTCCTGCTGGCTCTGCCGGGCGCGCTGTTCCTCGCGCTGTGCGGGTTTGCCCTGCAAATGGACGCCAGGGGGCAGAACGCCACCTTGGGTGCGGCCCTTATGGAGATGGCCCAGGCCTGGCTGGTGTTCTATACCGCCTACCGCATCCTCTCGCCCGCCGGCGTCGCCGAATTGCACTTTCACTGGGCCCGTCCGCAGGTCGAGTTCCTGCGTATCCAGATCCGCCGTCTGGGTCTGGTGGTCCTGGCGTTGGTCGCCATCGTCACCGTGGCCGAACATCAACCGGCGGCCCTGGCCGAGGACGTCATCGGTATTGGCGTGGTGCTCACCTGCTACGCCCTGATGACCTGGCTGATGAGTTCCCTGCTGCTGAGCGGCCCGAGCCGCGAGCACGCCTCAGTCTTCCGCCTGTTGATCGGTCTAGGCTTCACCGCCCTGCCGATCGCACTCTTCATCGCGGTGGGCTTCGGCTACTACTACACCGCGCTCAAGCTCAGCGACCGCTTGATCAACACGCTCTACCTACTGATGCTCTGGCTGGTGGTGGAAGCCACCTTCGTACGCGGTCTCAACGTTGCGGCACGGCGCCTGGCTTACCAACGTGCCCAGAGCAAGCGCCAGACGCAGGTCAAAGAGGGGGGCGAAGGCGGCGAGATTGTCGAAGGGCCGACCCTGGACATCGATCAGGTCAACCAGCAGTCATTGCGCCTGATTCGTCTGGCCTTGCTTGGCGTATTTGTCGTCGCGCTGTACTGGGTCTGGGCCGACTTGATCTCGGTGTTTTCCTACCTGGACAACATCACCCTGTACGAATACACCAGCGGTACCGGCGGCGACGCCAGTCAAGTGCCGATCAGCCTCAGCGACCTGCTCGGTGCGCTGCTGATCATCACCTTGACCGTGGCTCTGGCCCGCAACCTGCCAGGCCTCTTAGAGGTATTGGTACTGTCGCGCCTGGACCTGGCGCAGGGCAGCTCCTATGCCGCCACTACCCTGCTGTCGTATGCCATTGCCGGCATTGGCTTCGTCGCCACGCTATCGGCGCTTGGGGTCAGTTGGGACAAGCTGCAATGGCTGGTGGCCGCACTCTCGGTCGGCCTGGGTTTCGGCCTGCAGGAGATCTTCGCCAACTTCATCTCCGGCCTGATCATCCTGTTCGAACGCCCGGTGCGGATTGGCGACGTGGTGACCATCGGCAACCTGTCCGGCACGGTCAGCCGGATTCGTATCCGCGCCACCACCATCACCGATTTCGACCGCAAGGAAATCATCGTCCCGAACAAGACCTTCGTCACCGACCAACTGGTCAACTGGTCGCTGACCGACACCATCACCCGCGTGATCATCAAGGTCGGCGTGGCCTACGAGACCGATCTGCCACTGGCGCGCAAGCTGATGATGCAGGCCTGCATGGAAAACTCACGAGTGCTGCGCGACCCGGAACCCTTGTTGTATTTCCTCACGATCAGCGCCAGCACCTTCGATCACGAGCTGCGTTTCCATGTGCGCGAGCTGGGTGACCGTAACCCGGCGACCGACGAAATCCTCTCTCGCATCGTCCTGAGCTTCCGCCAGAACGGTGTGGAGATGGCTTTCAACCAGTTGGATATCTTCGTCAAGAACCTGCAAGGCCAGGAAGCCCAACTGGTCGCCGGCAAACCGCTGCCGCCACCGCAACTGCAGCTGCCCTAGCGAGCAGGCGCCTGGACGCACGCCGGTAATTCCGAGGACAATACTAGGAATTACTGGAGGCGCATCTTGTTGAAGTCGCTCACCGATCTGACCTTCGATAATCGCTTCGCCCGCCTGGGCGATGCCTTCTCGACCGAAGTGTTACCCGAACCCATCGCCGAGCCACGCCTGGTCATCGCCAGCACGTCGGCGCTGGCCCTGCTCGATCTCGACCCTGCTGAGGCTGAGGAGCCGGAGTTCGCCGAACTGTTCAGCGGGCACAAACTCTGGGAAAACGCCGAGCCACGGGCGATGGTCTATTCAGGACATCAATTCGGCTCCTACAACCCGCGCCTGGGCGATGGTCGTGGCCTGTTGCTGGGCGAAGTCCTGAATAACGCGGGTGAGCACTGGGACCTGCACCTCAAGGGCGCGGGGCAGACGCCCTACTCGCGAATGGGCGATGGCCGCGCGGTGCTGCGTTCGTCGATCCGCGAGTTTCTCGCCTCGGAAGCCCTGCATGCGCTCGGCATTCCTAGCAACCGGGCGCTCTGCGTGACGGCCTCGAGCACCCCGGTTTGGCGCGAGAAACAGGAGCGCGCGGCCATGCTGCTGCGCCTGGCGCCGAGCCATGTGCGCTTTGGCCACTTCGAGTATTTCTACTACACCAAGCAAACCGAGCAGTTGAAGCAGCTCGGCGAGCACGTGCTCAGCTGCCATTTCCCCCACTGCCTGCAGCAACCCGAGCCCTACCCGGCCTTTTTCCGCGAAGTGGTCGAGCGCAACGCCGAGTTGATCGCCTACTGGCAGGCCTATGGTTTCTGCCACGGGGTGATGAACACCGACAATATGTCGATCCTCGGCATCACCTTCGACTACGGCCCCTATGCCTTTCTCGATGATTTCGACGCCAACCACATCTGCAACCACTCGGATGACAGTGGCCGCTACTCCTTCAGCAACCAGGTGCCGGTCGCCCACTGGAACCTCTGTGCACTGGCCCAGGCGCTAACGCCGTTCATCAGCGTTGAAGTCCTGCGCGAGACGCTGAACCTATTTCTACCGCTGTACCAGGCCCATTACCTCGACTTGATGCGCCGCCGCCTGGGCCTGAGCCAAGCCGATGAGAACGACATGGCCTTGGTCGAACGTCTGCTGCAACTGATGCAGGACAGTCCGGTGGATTACACCCGGTTCTTCCGCGAACTCGGCGACAGCGCCCCGAGCGTGGCGCTCAAGCGACTGCGTGAAGATTTTATCGATCTGTCAGGTTTCGATGCCTGGTCCGCCGACTATCAGGCCCGCAGCGCAGCGGAAGGCGCCAGCCAGGCTGAACGGCAAAGCCGCATGCACGCGGTCAACCCGCGCTACATCCTGCGCAATTACCTGGCACAACTGGCCATCGACGCCGCCGAACAAGGCGACTACAGCGAAGTGCGGCGCTTGCATGCGGTGCTCAGCAAACCCTTCGAGGAGCAGCCCGGCATGGAACGTTACGCCGAGCGCCCCCCGGAATGGGGCAAGCGTCTGGAGATCAGTTGCTCTTCCTGAGCCAGAGCGAGCCATAGGCTGGGTCGCGCCACGCAACCCAGTTCATGCGCAGCCAGGTTCTGCGTGTCGCAGGCTAGCCGCCTACCTGCCCGCCACGGTCGTCACCGACGTCACCGACACCATCCCGACCACTATCGTCGGTCTCGCCCTCGCCGACCCCATGCCGACCGTTGTCGTCGCCGACGTCACCGACGCCATCCCGACCACTGTCGTCGGTCTCGCCCTCGCCGACCCCATGCCGACCGTTATCGTCGCCGACGTCACCGACGCTATCCCGACCACTATCGTCGGTCTCGCCCTCACCTACGCCATGCTGGCCATGATCATCGCCGGGCTCCGCGTGGGTGGAACTGCGACCGGAACGGTCGCCCGCACCATCATCGCTGGAGGCACTATCGCTGTTGCCCCGACCACTATTGGCGCTACCCGGACCACTATTACCGCCATGACCGCTGGCCGAACCGCCGTCGCCGCTGCCCGAGCCGCCGTGACCGCTGGAACCACCATGGCCACCACCCGAACCACCACTGCCAGAGCCGCCGCCGTGCCCACCGCCTGAGCCACCATTGCCCGAACCGCCGCCATGACCGCCACCGCCGCCTGAGCCGCTACCACCGCCACCGGAGCCACCACCGCCTGAGCCACCACCACCACCACCACCGGAACCACCGCCGCCGCCACTCCCCCCTCTTTGGCATCAGCCGTAGGGATCAACTGGCTAGTAACCGGCGACATCGCCGCCGCAGCGAACAGCACCGAGCAAACCGCAACCGCGAGTAATTTCTTTTTCCGGATCATGTGACACCTCTCGTAAAAGCCAAGCCTTAAGGGCCTCCCCAGAGAGCAAGCGTAGACACAGTTAGTTACAGGTAAGGCCCGCCGCGACCGGCGGCCCGCTTCGTGCGGCCCTCACAAATAATCAGATCGCATATAAACCTTCTCAATGATTCTTAGACTCTCTAAACAAAGCCCACTATCTTGGCGCCCCGTGCGGCTAACCGCCCGTCATCCTCCAGCCCAGGCTAGCTGTACATGAAAATCCGCGATCTCGACTACACACCGAACCCGATCAATACCGAACACGAGGCATTGGGTTTACCGCCAGTCGAAGATTTCGTCTCCCACCCTGCCAATCACCCGATTCTCAGAGCGGCCATGTGGCTGGCAATCGCGATACTGCTCAGCTTGCTGCTGTTCCTGGCCTGGCGCCTGTTCTTCGGCGACCACGAAAACAGCGGCATCGAGATCATCGAGGGGGCGCTGAACAGCCCGCTGTTCTGGAGTGCCGTGGCGGTTGGTTTTTTCGCCCAAGCCATCGATGGCGCGCTCGGCATGGCCTACGGCATCACCGCCACAACCTTTTTATTGGGCGCTGGCGCCTCTCCGGCCGCGGCCAGTGCCAGCGTGCATATTGCCGAAGTCTTCACCACCGGCTTGTCGGGTATCTCTCACGTCAAATTGGGTAACGTAAACAAATCCTTGTTTCTGCGCCTGCTGATCCCCGGAATCATCGGGGCCGTATTGGGGGCGGTGGTCATTACTCAATTCGATGGCAAGGCACTGAAGCCTTTTATCTCCACCTATCTTCTGCTGATGGGGCTGTACATTCTGAGCAAGGCATATCGGCATGTGGTGCATAGCAAAAAACCCGAGCACATTGCCAAACTGGCCCTGTTCGGCGGCTTTGTCGACGCTGCCGGCGGCGGTGGCTGGGGCCCGGTAGTGACCACTACCTTGCTCGGCTCCGGCAGTGATCCCCGCACCACCATCGGCTCAGTCAACTTTGCCGAGTTCTTTCTGACCATCGCCAGCGCCACTTCTTTCATCCTCCTGGCCGGTCAGCCGAGCACCTGGCTATTGGTCGCAGGACTGGTACTCGGCGGTTTGTTTGCGGCACCGTTTGCCGCCCTGCTGTGTAAAAAACTCCACGCCAAAACCCTGCTGACGATAATCGGCAGCCTGATCACCCTGATCAGCGCCTACAACATTTACACGGGGCTGGCCTGACGGCCGTCTAGCGCTTTCACGCGGCCCTGCAACTGGTGGTGTGCCTGGTGAATATCGGTGACGCAAAGCCACCTGGCCTCGGCCCCTCACCACAAGCTGCGTTGCCCACCAGGCAACGCAGCCCACGCTTGATATCCGCCCGACCAGGCTCCAGATAGTAGGCATACCGCCCTGGAGCCTTTCATGTCCGACCCTCTGCTGATTCCCTGCCCGCACTGCAACGGCCTCAACCGCATCCCCGGCGAACGCCTCGCTGATACGCCGCGCTGCGGGCGCTGCAAAGATGAAGTCCTGACCGGCAAACCCTTCGATCTGACGCACAGCAGTTACGCCAGCCAGATCAAAGGCGACCTGCCGCTGCTGCTGGATGTCTGGGCCAGTTGGTGCGGACCCTGCCAATCTTTTGCGCCGATCTTCCAACAAGCCGCCTGGCAGTTAGTTGGGCGCTGCCGTCTGGCCAAACTCGATAGCGAAGCCAATCAACAGCTGTCCGCACAACTGGGCGTGCGCTCGATCCCCAGCCTGATTCTGTTCAAAGGCGGTCGTGAAGTGGCACGCCAGAGCGGCGCCCTGCCGTTGCCGCAACTGCTGGCCTGGCTGCATAGCCAAGGCATCTGAAAACCCAGCTCGCTGAACAACCATGTGTGAGCATTTCGGTCAGCTGCGGCGAGCGCCGCGGTCATTGTCGCAGGGCGGGTAACCGCTAGTCTGGTGAGCTATCAATAAGAAGGAGCACGCCATGCCGTTTCCCGCCGAGATCGCCCGCCAGTTCACCGAAGAAAAAATCGCCTTCGTCAAACGCACGAACCTCAAGGCCGAGGTGCTCGAGCCGGGCTTCGTCCGCCTGCGCGTGCCATTGGCGGGCAACGAGAACCATATCGGCACCCTGTACGCCGGCGCGCTGTTCACCCTGGCGGAAATCCCCGGCGGCGCGTTGTTTATCACCAGCTTCGACGCCAGCCGCTTCTACCCCATCGTCAAGGAAATGAATCTGCGCTTTCGCCGCCCGGCCACCGGCGACATCTGGGTCGAGGCGCGACTGAGCGCGGAAGAAATCGAACGCCTGCAAACAGAGGCGGCGACCAACGGCAAAGCCGAGTATTTGCTGGAGCTGAAACTGACCGACAGCAGCGGTGAAGTAGTGGCCGAAAGCCGCGGCCTCTATCAATTGCGTGCGCACTGACGCATGACCTTGTCCTAAGCCGAAAAGCCGACTATTAAATACAAGTTAACCCCTTGAAGAATCGAGTCGGCCACGCGTATGGAGGATCGCCCCATGGTCATCAAACATATCCTTATTGCCCATGACTTACGCAGCACAGCGGACCTAGCCCTACGCCGTGCCACTCAATTGGCGCGCCAGCATCACGCCCGCCTGACCTTGCTGCATGTCATCGAGAGCAACCAACCGGCCGCCGTACAGGAAAAAGCCGAGCAGGCGCTCGACAGCAGCCTGACCCGCTTCGCCCCGCGCGGCAGCGAACTGCACATACAGATCGGGCGCCCGGCCGATGTAATCTTGAACCAGATCCAGGACCTGCAAGCCGATCTGCTGGTGCTCGGCGCCCATCATGAACGCCACGAGTTTTTCTCCGGCACCACCCTCGACCGCATCGCCCGCGGCTGTCACATCCCGCTGCTGCTGGCCTCGATCGACGACGACGCTCCCTACCAGCGCGCCCTGGCCGCATTGAATTTTTCCCTCTGTGCCTGCAATGCGTTCGGCCATGCCTACCGCCTGCTGCCGGCGGCAGCCGAGCTGCATGCCCTGCACGTATTCGAGACGCCCAAGGGCTCCCCAGCGGAAGTCGAGGCCCTGCTGGCCACCCAGCGCATGCTGATCGAGCAATTGCTGCTCGACGAAACGCGGAACCTGCCGGCCAAGGGCCCCACGCTCAGCCACGAGCTCCAGCCGGGCACTCTGCCGCACACGCTCCATGAGGCCATCGGCAAATACCGGCCGCAACTTCTGGTGCTTGGCAGCCACGGCCGCAGCGCCCTGTCCCAGGCCTTGCTCGGCTGCCTGACGCAACACTTCCTGCACAAGGCGCCCTGCGATGTGTTGATGGTGCGGTAAAGAAGGCTATGCCCCATTAAAAGCACCGCGCGTAAAAGACAACCTAGCAAAAAGGCGCCAATTGGCGCCTTTGATTTGACAGAAGGCGTTTAGCCCTCGCTTTCCAGCAAACGGTGCAGCTCGACGAACTGCTGCGTCAGCTTGTGTCGCGGTTCGAGGAAGATCAGCGGGGTGGACGCCTGGTGCGACTCGCGCATCTTCACCGAGCTGGTCAGATACACCGGCAGCACCGGCAAGTTCTCGGCGATCAGCTCATCCAGCAGCTGCTGCGGCAAGGTCGCGCGCGGCTGAAACTGATTGACCACTATGCCCTCGACTTCCAGCCCCTCGTTGTGGTCCTCCTTCAGTTCGTCGATCTCGGCGAGCAGGCCATACAGCGCCTGGCGAGAGAAGCTGTCGCAATCGAAGGGAATCAGGCAGCGGTCGGCGGCGATCAGCGCGGAAACCGTGTAGAAGTTCAGCGCTGGCGGAGTATCCAGGTAGATTCGGTCGTAGTCCTCGGCCAACTCATCCAGCAACTTTCGCAGTTTGTTGATCTTGTGCTTGGCCTCCAGCTTCGGCTGCAGGTCGGCCAACTCGGCGGTGGCGGTGACCACATGCAGGTTGTCGAATGGAGTCTCGTAGATATCGACCTTGCCTTTCCTGGCAAAAGCCCCGGCGGACAGGGTCTGCTTGAAGAAGTCGGCGATGCCCATGGGAATCTCGTCGCCGGTCAGGCCGGTAAGGTACTGCGTCGAGTTGGCCTGCGAATCCAGGTCGACCAGCAGCGTGCGATGACCCTGCGCCGCACTCACCGCCGCCAGGTTGCAAGCGATACTGGACTTACCCACACCGCCTTTCTGATTGAATACCACGCGCCGCATATCGCACCTCCCTGAGAACCTGTTCAATATCTGCTGCGCTTGGCCATGCTGCGTTGCGCCTTGCCTGACCTGCGCTCGCGACGATCTTGAACAGGTTCTGAACCGTCGAAGCCTGGGATTCTATGCAAAGCGCGTGACGAGAGCGAGGTGGATAGTCGAACGGTGACCAGTGGCGCGGTTATTCCCAGCGAATACCGGCACACTGCCCGCCCGTTCGCGCAGTTGACGGGCAAAACGCGGCGTTTCGCCGCCATCGACAGTCCCACGCTTCGCCCAGGATAATGTAACCAACGTTTGCCTGAGGTCCGCCGGGCCTGGATAATGCCGGCGCTTTGCTTTGGCGCTATCGACAAGGCTTTTGTCGTAATAAGGAAGCGCCCTCGTCGACATGGATGCCCACAGGGGCCGAAAAGAGTTCGTAGCCCGATGCATTTCAGTATTACCCAATGGCGCGCCTGGGCCCCGGGGCTAGAAAGCCTGCACGACTGGCAAGCATGGAATCGGCAGCCGTGGCGGTCTGCCGCTAGCGATGCACAACCGGACGTCGCGTTTCTCCCCGCCCTGCAACGCCGCCGTCTCAGCCGCTTGGCCCGCATGGCCTTCAGCGTCGCCTGGCCCCTCGCCGAGCCGAGCGTAGGGCAGGCACAGCTGCCGCTGGTTTTCGCCTCTCGGCACGGCGAAACCCCACGCACCTTCGCCCTGCTGAGTGACCTGGCCGAGCAAACGCCCCTCTCACCTACGCAGTTCAGCCTCTCGGTGCATAACGCGATCATTGGCCTGTGGTCGATCCTGCGCGGCGACACCAGCGAGATGACCGCGCTGGCCGCCGAGGGCGACGGCCTCGAGCACGCGATCCTCGAAGCCGGCATGTTGCTGGCGGCAGGCGCGCCGGCGGTGCTGGTGGTGATTGCCGAGGATCTACCGCCAGCAGCCTACGCACCCTGGATCGACGACGTGCCGTTTCCCTATGCCGTTGGTCTGTTGTTGACGCCCGGCAAGGACTGGCGACTGAGCCTCAGCGAAAATACCGCGCCCGCGGCAACAGCCGAGTGGCCGCATGCCCTGAGCCTGCTGCAAACCCTGTTAAGCAATCAATCTCACTGCCAGCATCATTGGAAGAATCGCGCATGGACCTGGCAACACAAGCCCTGAACCGGCGCCCCAACGCGCCCTACCTGTGGCGGCTGCTCGCCACTGGCGCAAGCTTCGCCCTCTTCGGCCTCGGCGGCCTATGCCTGCGCGTGCTGATCTTCCCGCTGCTGGCGCTGCTGCCGGGCGATACCCTGAGCCGGCAACGCCGTGCGCGCGCCACCATCAGTCGGCTGTTCTGGCTGTTCGTGCAATTCATGTATCGCAGCGGTGTACTGACGTTCGAAGTGGAAGGCGCCGAGCGCCTGGGGCGATCGGGCCAGCTGATCATCGCCAATCACCCCTCGCTGATCGATGTGGTGGTGCTGATCGCGCTGATCCGCGACGCCAACTGCGTGGTCAAGCAGAGCCTGTGGGACAACCCCTTCATGCGCGGGCCGATCCGCGCCGCGCGCTACATCAGCAACAGCGGCAGCCTGGATATGCTCGACGAAGCCGCCGACGCCCTGCGCCAAGGCCAGACGCTGATCGTATTCCCCGAAGGCACCCGTACCACGCCCGGCCAAGCCCCGCAATTCCACCGCGGCGCCGCGGCCATCGCCCTGCGCGGCGCCACGCTGGTCACCCCGGTCGTGATCAGCGTCAGCCCGACCACCCTGACCAAGGCCGAGCCCTGGTACCGCATTCCGTCGCGACGTTTTCACTTTCACCTGCGCGTCGGCGACGATATCGACCCGCAACTGTTCGCCGCACAGGGCCCCGCGCCCAGCGCCTCGCGCAAACTCAACGACCATTTGCACCAGCATTTCATTAAGGAGCTCGCCACAGATGAGCGATCTGCAGCTTGAGATTAAACAGCTGATCATCGAGGCCTTGGGCCTGGAAGACATCGGCCCAGACGACATCGACGCCGAAATGACCCTCTTCGGTGAAGGCCTCGGCCTCGACTCGGTCGACGCCCTGGAACTGGGCCTGGCGATTCAGAAGCGCTTCGGCTTCAAGATCGACGCCGACGCCAAAGATACCCGCAAGCATTTTGCCAACGTGGCCAGCCTCGCAGTCTTCGTGACCGGCCAGAAAGCCGCGTGAGAGAGAACGACCATGCAAAACCGTGACGAGATTTTCAGCACCCTGCGCGACGCCCTGGTGGACCTGTTCGAGCTCGAACCCGAGCGGATCAACCTTGAAGCCAACCTCTATCAGGATCTGGAAATCGACAGCATCGACGCCGTCGACCTGATCGACCACATCAAGCGCAAAACCGGCAAGAAACTCGCCGCCGAGGAGTTCAAAGCGGTACGCAGCGTCGGTGACGTGGTCGAGGCGGTGTATCGCCTGGTCAATGCACCCGCGGCATGATGGCGCGACTGATCGGCCTGGTACTGCTGTTGGCCGGCCTGAGTTACCCGTTCGCGGTGTATTTCGGCCAGCAGCACCTGTCGCCACGCTTCTTCGCCCTGCTGCTTGGCGGCCTCTGGCTGGCACGGCTGCTGAGCCATGCGCAGCGCCCCGGCAGCCGCTGGATGGCCGCGGCCGCGTTGATGTTCTGCGTGCTACTCGGGCTGGCGGATAACCCCGAACTGCTGCGCTGGTATCCGGTGCTGATCAGTCTGTTTTGCTTGTGTCTGTTCGGCCTCAGCCTGAGGTTCGGCCCGCCGCTGGTCGAGCGCATTGCGCGCCTGCGCGAGCCGGAACTGCCCGAGGTTGCCGTGCGCTATACCCGCCAGGTGACCAAAGTCTGGATCGGCTTCTTCCTCTGTAATGGCGCCCTCGCCAGCGCCTTGACCCTGTGGGCGCCGCTGAGCTGGTGGGCGCTGTACACCGGGCTGATTTCCTATGGGTTGATGGGCCTGCTGTTCGCCGGCGAATGGCTGGTGCGCCAGCGCGTGCGAGGCCAGGCATGAACTGGCTTGACCTTGAGCACTTGCTGCTCGCGGAACAACCGGCGCGCCCGGTCACGCGAGAGCCAACGCTGCTGCACGGGGAACTGCGCGAGCAGGCCCTATGCCTGGCCGCCGGCCTGCAAGCGCGTGGTGTCCGGCGCCTGGCCGTGCATTTGGACGATGCCGCCGAGCTGGCCATCGCCCTGCTCGGTGCCTGGCGTGCCGGGGTCAGCGTGCTACTGCCGGCCGACCTACAAGCGCAAACCCGCCAGCGCCTGAACGCTGAAGTCGACCTCTGGCTGAGCGATCAACCCGGCGACGCCAGCCTGCCCAGCCTGCTCGCTGAGCCACTGCCGGGCGCCCTGCTGGCGCTCGATCACTGCACCCTGACCCTCTGTACTTCAGGCTCCAGCGGCGAGCCCAAGCTGATCGGCAAGTCCCTGCGCCAGCTGAGCAATGAAGTCCAAGCCCTGGAACGCCTGTGGGGCGCTGAGCTGGGGGATGCCTGCATCATTGGCAGCGTGGCTGCGCAGCATATCTACGGCCTGCTGTTCCGGGTGCTCTGGCCGCTCTGCGCCGGGCGGTTGTTCCTGCGCCACGCGCAGCCGTTCCCGGAAGACCTGCAGCGCACCAGCTTGAGCCTCGGACGGCGCGCAAGCGTCGCGAGCGCAGATGAGCCTGTTTTTAACGCAGCGGCATGCGCGAAGCCCGCAGCAGCTTCCTCGTCGTCCGATTTTGCCTGGGTCGCCAGCCCCGCGTTGCTCAAGCGCATGGGCGACAACCTCGACTGGCCGGCGTTGCGCCGCGTACGCCGGGTGTTTTCCTCGGGCGGCGCCCTGCCACTCGAGGCCGCGCAGCAGTTGCAGGAAAACCTCGGCCAGTGGCCGACGGAGATCTTCGGCAGTTCGGAAACCGGCGGCATCGCCTGGCGCCAGGGTGCCAGCCTGTGGCAGCCCTTCGCCGACGTGCAGTTGAGCCTGAATAGCGAAGGCGCGCTGCGGATCGAATCGCCGTACCTGCCCAGTGGGCATATCGAACAAACCGCCGACGGCGCCAAGCTCGAGGCCGACGGTCGCTTCGAACTGCTCGGGCGCCTCGACCGCATCGTCAAGCTGGAAGAAAAACGCATCTCCCTGCCGATGCTCGAACAAGCCCTGGCCAGCCACCCTTGGGTACACGAAGCGCGCCTCGGGGTGGTTCAGGACAACCGCGCCTACCTCGGCGCTCTGGTCGCCTTGAGCGACGCCGGCCTGCACGCCTTGCGCAATCAGGGCCGGCGCACGTTGACCGGCAGCCTGCGCCAGCATCTTAGCCAGCACTGTGCCGCGCTGGCCCTGCCGCGCCGCTGGCGACTGGTGCGGCAACTGCCGTTGAACGCCCAGGGCAAACTGCCGCAGGCCGAGTTGGAGCGGCTGCTCTATGCCCCGCGCACCCTGCAACCGCAACTGCTCAGCCAGCGCTTCGATGCCGGCCAGTGGCGACTGGAGCTGGAAGTACCGCTCGATCTGGCGCACTTCACCGGGCACTTCCCGCACACACCGATTCTGCCTGGTGTGGTGCAGATCGACTGGGCGCTGACCCTGGCCCAACAACTGATGTGCCTGCCGCCGCGCTTTGCCGGCATGGAAGTGCTGAAGTTCCAGCAACTGGCCCGCCCCGGCGATCGCCTGCAACTGTGCCTGCGATTCGACGCCGAACGCGGCAAGCTGTACTTCACCTATCGCAGCGGCGCAGCGGCCTGTTCGTCGGGAAGGATCTTGTTGGGGGACGCGCGTGCTTGATCCCAACGCAGCACCCATCCCTTCTCCCTCCGGGAGAAGGTGGCCCGAAGGGACGGATGAGGGAAACACCGACACTCAAAGGGACTCGGAGTTTCCCTCACCCCCAGCCCCTCTCCCGGAGAGAGAGGGGAGCTTCCGCCCCTGCGCAGTGATCCCGGTGTACAACCATGAACATGCCGTGAGCGCTGTGCTACAGGGGCTACTCGCTGCCGGGCTGCCTTGTGTCTTGGTGGATGACGCCTCGCGGCCGAGCTGCGCCGTGGTACTCGATCAACTCGCTGAGCTGCCTCAGGTTCACCTCGTTCGTCTGGCAGAGAACCAGGGTAAAGGCGGCGCGGTGATGGCCGGGCTGCGTGCCGCAGCAAGTCTCGGTTTCAGCCATGCCCTGCAAGTAGACGCCGACGGCCAGCACGACCTGCAAAACCTCGCGCAGTTTCTCGCCCAGGCACATCAGGCGCCGCAGACCTTGATTTGCGGCTACCCGCAGTACGACGCCAGCGTGCCCAAGGGCCGCCTGTACGGGCGCTATGCGACCCACGTCTGGGTCTGGATCAACAGCCTGTCGCTGAACATCCGCGACTCCATGTGCGGCTTTCGCGTCTACCCGCTGGCGCCGACCCTGGCGGTGATCGACTCGGTGCCACTCGGCACCCGCATGGACTTCGACACGGAAATCCTCGTGCGCCTGAGCTGGCGCAACCAGCCAATGCACTGGCTGCCGATTCGC
Source organism: Pseudomonas cavernicola (assembly GCF_003596405.1). NCBI lineage: Bacteria > Pseudomonadati > Pseudomonadota > Gammaproteobacteria > Pseudomonadales > Pseudomonadaceae > Pseudomonas > Pseudomonas cavernicola. Next base: position 1,597,066 of record NZ_QYUR01000002.1, on the reverse strand, counting down.
GTGCATTACCCGGCGGACGGCATCTCGCATTTCCGCCTGCTGGAGGACAACCTGCTGATTTCGAAGATGCACGCCAAACTGTTCTTCGGCATGCTCTGCCGCGCACCGCTGATACTTTGGCGTCGCCGGTACGGGCGGCGCAGGTGGCGCGGATGAGCCGCGAACACTGGGCCAAGCACAACGAGCGCGGCAGTTTCCTGCTGATGCGGTTCACCGCCTGGGCCGCGCGCAATCTCGGGCGGCGAGTGCTCAGCCCGTTGCTTTATCTGATTGTCCTGTACTTCTTCCTGTTCGGCCGCCGCGCCCGCCTGAGCATCTGGGACTACCAGCGCCACCTCGCCGCCTGGAGTGGCCGCCACGAGTTGCGCCCTTCGCTGCGCTCGGTGTTCGGCCAGTTCATGGCCTTCGCCGACGCCCTGCTGGACAAACTCGACGTCTGGAACGGCCGCCTGCGCCTCGAACAGATCGACATCCGTGACCCGGCCAACCTGCGCGCCCAGCTACGCGGTGAGCGCGGGCAGATGTTGGTCGGCGCGCACCTGGGCAACCTCGAAGTCTGTCGCGCCCTGGCCGAACTCGGCGAGCAGGTGCAAATGAACGTACTGGTGCATACCAAACACGCCGAACAGTTCAATCGCCTGCTCGGCCAGGCCGGCGCCAGCCACCTGCGGCTGATCCAGGTCAGCGAGCTGGACCCGGCGATCATGCTGCAACTGAGCCAGCGCCTGGAGCGTGGCGAGTGGCTGGCGATCGCCGGTGACCGCGTACCGCTGCACGGCTCACGCAACGCCCAGGTGGATTTCCTCGGCCAGCCCGCCGACCTGCCGCAAGGCCCGTGGCTGCTGGCCGGGCTGCTGCAATGCCCGATCAATCTGCTGTTCTGCCTGAAACGACACAAGCGCTATCGACTGATCCTCGAACCCTTCGCCGAACGGATCGAATGGCGCCGTAGCGAGCGCGAGCAAGTGATCCGCCACTGGGCCCAACGCTATGCCGACCGCCTGGGTCATCACTGCCTGCAAGCACCGCAGCAATGGTTCAACTTCTTCCCTTTCTGGAATACCCATGACGACACATCAGCCTGAAGCCGTAGTGTTCGGTGAGCGCCCGCTGAGCATCGAGCAGGTGGTCAGCCTTGCCCAACAGCACAGCCCGACACAGCTGCAAAGCGACAGCGCGTTCCGTCAATGCATCGCCAAGGGCGCGCAGTTCCTCGACTCGTTGCTGGACAGGGAAGGCGTGATCTACGGCGTCACCACCGGCTACGGCGACTCCTGCGTGGTTGCGGTGCCGCTGGAGCATGTCGAAGCACTGCCGCGGCACCTGTTCACCTTCCACGGCTGCGGCCTGGGCAAGCTGCTCGAGCCGGCGGCCACCCGCGCGGTGCTGGCGGCGCGCTTGCAGTCGCTGTGCCAGGGCGTTTCCGGGGTACGCATCGAGCTGCTGGAGCGGCTACAGGCCTTTCTCGCTCACGACATCCTGCCGCTGATTCCCGAGGAAGGTTCGGTCGGCGCCAGCGGCGATCTGACCCCGCTGTCTTATGTCGCGGCGACCCTGGCCGGCGAGCGCGAGGTGCTCTGGCGTGGCGAAGTGCGCAGCGCCGCCGAGGTGCATGCCGAGCTGGACTGGCAGCCGCTGACGCTACGGCCGAAAGAGGCCCTGGCACTGATGAACGGCACGGCGGTGATGACCGGGCTGGCCTGCCTGGCGTTCTCTAGAGCCGATTACCTGCTGCAACTGGCCACCCGCATCACCGCGCTCAACGTGGTGGCGTTGCAGGGCAACCCGGAGCATTTCGACGAGCGCCTGTTCGCCGCCAAGCCGCACCCGGGGCAGATGCAGGTCGCCGCCTGGTTGCGCGCGGACCTGGCCATCGACGCACCGACCGCGCCGCTGCACCGCCTGCAAGATCGCTATTCGCTGCGCTGTGCGCCGCATGTGTTGGGTGTATTGGCCGACAGCCTGAGCTGGCTGCGGCAGTTCATCGAAATCGAGCTGAACAGCGCCAACGACAACCCGATCATCGACGCCGAAGCCGAGCGCGTACTGCACGGTGGGCACTTCTACGGCGGGCATATCGCCTTTGCCATGGACAGCCTGAAAAACCTGGTGGCCAACGTCGCCGACTTGCTCGACCGGCAGCTCGCCCTGCTGGTGGACTCGCGCTACAACCACGGCCTGCCGAGTAACCTCTCCGGCGCACCAGCGGCCACGGCGATGATCAACCATGGCTTCAAGGCCGTGCAGATCGGCACCAGTGCCTGGACCGCCGAAGCCCTGAAGAACAGCCTGCCGGCCAGCGTGTTCTCGCGCTCCACCGAGTGCCATAACCAGGACAAGGTCAGCATGGGCACCATCGCCGCCCGCGATGCCCTGCGCAGCCTGGAGCTGTGCGAACAGGTCGCCGCCGCCACCCTGCTCGCCGCCAATCAAGGGGTCTGGCTGCGCGGCCATGAAGCCGAGGCGCGGCCGTTGCCGGCGCCGCTGGCGAGCATGCGCGCGCAACTGGCCGAGGACTTCCCGCCAGTCATTGAAGACCGCGCCCTGGAAGCCGAACTGCGCCTGTGCCTGACGCACATCCGCAGCCGGCACTGGAGGCTGTATGCGTAGCCGCGGCGTAATACAGACCGAGGTCGAAATCCTCGTCCCGTTCTTCGACGTCGACTCGATGGAAGTGGTCTGGCACGGCCATTACGTCAAATACCTGGAAATCGCCCGCTGCGCCCTGCTGGACAAGCTCGCGCACAACTACGCGCAGATGCGCGAGGCCGGCTACGCCTGGCCGATCATCGATTTGCAGCTGCGCTACATGCGCGGCGCGCGCTTCGGTCAGCGGCTCACGGTGCGTGCCGATCTGGTCGAGTGGGAAAACCGCCTGAAGATCAATTACCTGATCAGCGACGCGCAAACCGGTGAACGCATGACCCGTGGCAGCACCGTGCAAGTCGCGGTGGAAATCGCCACGCGGGAAATGCTCCTGGCTTCGCCAAAGGTGTTCGTCGCGGCGGTTGAGCGGGTGTTGCAGTGATCTGCCAAGCAGCCCCCCTCGTAGGCTGGGTAGAGGCGCTTTGCGCCGAAACCCAGCGTGGATTGCGCTGGGTTTCGCTGCGCTCTACCCAGCCTACGGCGCTACTTCTAGCGCTGCTTTTTGCACCCTTGGCCCAGGCCTTCGATCTGGATCAGCTCTCCGCCCAATTGGCCGAGCCGGCGGTGGTGCGCGGCGAGTTCATTCAGGAAAAACATCTGCGCGCGCTGCCAAAACCGCTGACCAGCACCGGCCATTTCGTCATGGCCAAGCAGCATGGTCTGCTCTGGCTGCTGCAAAGCCCGTTGCAACAGGACTACCGCATCAATGGCGCGGGCATTTCGCGGCGGGCTGCCAATAGCTGGCAAACCCTGCCCCAACAAGGCGCCAGCGCTCAGCAGAACCGTCTGTTCCTCGCCGTGCTGCAAGGCGACAGCAGCGGCCTGCGTGATGATTTCGACCTGGCATTGAGTGGCGATGCCAGCGACTGGCAGCTGAAATTGACGCCGCGGGCCGTGCTGCTCAAGCAAATTTTCACCGCGATCACTATCGAAGGCGGCGCCCTGGTACAGCGTATTGAACTGCTGGAAACCCAGGGCGACAGCACTGTCATGCACATGCCCGGCAGCGTTGCCGGTACAGCGCTGAGCGAAGCGGAGCGGCATGACTTTGTTGAATAAAGGCCGGGGGCTGAATAACGGCGAGGAGTCGAATAAAGGCTGGGGGTCGATGGAGCGCTGGCTGCCGCGCCTCTTCACCTTGCTGTTGTTGACGCTGTTGGCGCTGGCCGGCTGGCAATGGCGCGACGGCCCGCCGGTTTCGGCCAATCTGCTGGAGCTCGTGCCAACAGACGCACCCGACGCCTTGGAGCAACTCGCCGAACAGCGCATGCAGGAGCCGCTCAACCGTGAACTGGTGGTGCTCATCCGCCACGCCGATAGCCAACGCGCCATCGCCATGGCCGCCGAGCTGGGCGCCGCCTGGCAAGCCAGCGGGCTATTCGAAAAGGTTCAGTGGAACCTGCAAGCCGACTTCCCCGCCCTGCGCCAACAACTGCTGCAAAGCCGCCTGGCGCTGCTCGGCGCCGCCGACCGGCAATTGCTGATCGACAACCCACAGGCCTTTATCGAGCAGCGCGTGCAGGCACTGTACGACCCCTTCAATAGTTTCAGCCTGGTCAGCGCGGACCAGGACTGGCTCGGCCTGACGCAGCTGATCCAGCGCAATCTTCCGCGCAACAGCAACGTCACGCTCGACCTGAATGGCACCTTGCTGGCAGAAAACCAAGAGCAGAATCAGCCGCAAACCTGGGCTTTTCTGCGCGCGCGCAGCTTGGGCAGCGCCTTCGATGGCAACCTGCCGCAGCAAGTCGCAGAGCGGGTGGCCAGCGCACGACAACAGGTGCAGGCACAAGGTGGTGAATTACTCGCCACCAGCGGCCTGCTCTATGCGGCCAATGGCCAACGGCAAGCCAGCCATGAGATGAGTGTGATCGGCGGAGGCGCCAGCGCCATCGCCCTGCTGCTGATGCTGTTGCTGTTCCGCCGCGTTCGCATAGTGCTGGCCTTCATACCGGCGCTGGTCGGTGTGCTCGCGGGGCTGGTCGCCTGCGTGGCGCTGTTTGGCCACATCCATGTACTGACTCTGGTACTCGGCGCCAGCTTGATCGGCGTGGCCATCGATTACCCGCTGCATTACCTGTCGAAAAGCTGGACCTTGCAGCCCTGGAACAACTGGTTCGCGATGCGCGCGACCTTGTCCGGGTTGAGCCTGGGGCTGGCGACCAATGCCATCGGTTATCTGGCACTGGCTTTCACCCCATTCCCGGCGCTGCAGCAGGTGGCTGTGTTCTCTGCTGCGGGCTTGCTGGGCTCGTACCTCTGCTCGGTGTGCTTGCTGCCGGCACTGCTCGGCAATGCCCCGCTGCGCCCCTGGCCAACTCCGTTGCGCTGGGCACAGCGCCTGCTGGCATTGCGGGCGAGCTTGTTGCGGCGTATCGGCACACCCTGGCTACTCGGCGCCTTCCTACTGTTTTGCGCCGCTGGCGTGGCGCAACTGACGAGCAAGAACGACCTGCGCCAGTGGATCAGCCACCCACCGCAGTTGCTCAGCGAATCCCAGGCCATCGGCCGCATCATCAACTTCCAGCCGACCAGCCAGTTTTTCCTGGTCCGCGCCGCCGATCAGCAACAGCTGCTGCAACGCCAGGCGGAGCTGAGTCAGCGCCTCGATCGACTGGTGGCGCAGGGCAAGCTCAGCAGCTATCTGGCGTTGAGCCAACTGTTGGCACCAGCTGCCGAACAACGGCGGCTACGCCAGGCACTCACGCAGTTGCCGGCCCATGCCCAGCCGCTGCTGGCACTGGGCGTATCAGCGCAAGCGTTGGCGGCAGAAATACAGCAGTTGCAGGCATTGCCCGAGCAGAACCTCGAACAAGCCTTGGCCGGTCCACTCGGCGAAATCTGGCGACCGCTATGGCTGGGCAAAGACAGCAGCCAAGCACGCCAGGAGGGTGTTGCCGGCTTGGTCAGCCTGCAAGGCTTGAGCGACACCAGCGTGCTCGCCGCCCAGGCGCATGGGTTGCCGGGCGTGCAACTGGTCGATCGGCTGGGTGAGCTGAATCGGCTGTTCGCCAGCACGCAGATCAGCGCGGCAGAACTCAAGCTCCTGTCTTGCCTGTTGATCCTCGCGTTGCTGTGCCTGCCGTTCGGCCTGAGCGGCGCGCTGCGCACCTTGGCCGTGTCGCTGCTCGCCGCCTTGGCCAGCCTGGCCAGCCTCGGTTGGCTCGGTCAGCCATTGACCTTGTTCAGCCTGTTTGGCCTGCTGCTGGTCACCGCCATTGGCGTGGATTACGCGATCATCATGCGCGAGCGGGTCGGCGGCGCGGCCACCAGCCTGCTCGGCACCCTGCTCGCGGCACTGACCACCTGGCTATCGTTCGGCCTGCTGGCGCTGTCGAGTACACCGGCGGTGAGCAACTTCGGCCTGGCCGTCGGCCTCGGCCTGGTGTTCAGCTTCCTGCTGGCACCCTGGGCAGCCAGTGAAGAGCACGCGCACGCGCAAGAGCAGTTGCAGCCGGAGGCGGCACGATGAGCACCGCGCTGTTCTGGCTCGCGCTGCTGGCATTGTTCGCCGGTGCCACCTGGCTCGGCACGCGGGTCAAACTGATCCCGATCGTCAGCCAACTCCTGCTGGCCAGTCTGGGCATCCCGACCTTGCTGCTGTTCTGGGTCGAGCCGCACTGGCAACTGAGCGCCGCGCAACTGCTCGCACCGACCTGGCTGCAAGCACTCTACGGCCTGAGTTTCGCCCTGCTGCTCGGCCACATCCTCAGCGATGTGATCGACCTGGAGCTAAGCCCGCAAAGCCTGAAGATCGCCCTGCCGAGTTTCGCGCTGCCATTCTGCTGTGGCCTGGGCTGCGCATTGTGGCTATTACCAGAGCAGTCCTGGTTGAGCAGCGTGGCGATCGGTCTGCTGTTTTCGATCACCGCGATTCCGGTGCTCTACCTCTATCTACAGAACATCGACTATCCGCCGGCCGCCACCAAGCGCCTGCTGCATGCGGCGATCCTGATGGACGTGATGTGCTGGAGCCTGTTCGCCCTGGCTCAGGGCAGCAGCCAACCCGAGCAACTGCTCTGGCCGCTGCTCGGCGCGTTGCTGCCACTGCTGCTGCACAAATTGCTGCGGCTGCGCCATGGGCTGTTTTACAGCCTGCCATTCTTCGCTCTGATGCTGCTTTTGCAGCAACTCAAGCTCAACGCCCTGGTCTTCGGCATCGGCTACATGCTCTGCCTCGCCTGGTTGAAACAACCCTTCCAGCTACCGCTGCCGAAAACGCTCTGGCAGTGGCTGCAGAACGGTCTGGCGATCCCACTGATCCTCAGCTGTGGTCTGTTGCAGGTCGATTTCGACAGCGCCTGGCAAAACTATTCCTGGCTGTACCTCGGCGCCCTGTTGGTACTGCCGGTGCTGAGCAAATTGGCCGGCAACTGGCTGGGCCTGAGCTGGGCCGACCCGACCGCCGGCCCGCGGGCGAAGTGGCGGGAAAGCCTGCTGCTGAATATCCGCGGGCTGACCGAGATCATCTTCCTCAACCTGCTACTGCAACAACATCTGATCGACGCCCAGGTGTATTTCAGCCTGCTGCTGATGAGCCTGTTTTCCACGCTGTTGCCAGCCCTGCTCGGCATCCGCAAATCCCGCGCAGCACAACCCGCAGCAAGGAGCTCGTATGGTGCCGTTTGACAAGGAAAAGGCTGAACGCGAACAGCGTAGCGTGCTGGTGATCGGCGCCGGGCCATCGGGCGCCATCGCCGCCGCGCTATTGAAACGTCAGGGCCACGATGTGCTGATCCTCGAACGCCAGCGCTTTCCACGCTTCTCGATTGGTGAAAGCCTGCTGGCCCACTGCCTGGATTTCGTCGAGGAAGCGGGCATGCTCGAGGCCGTCGAAGCCGCCGGCTTCCAACGCAAGAACGGCGCGGCCTTCGCCTGGGGTGAGCGCTACACGCACTTCGACTTTCGCGACAAATTCACCGAGGGTAAAGATTGGACCTTCCAGGTGCAGCGCGCCCAGTTCGACAAACTGCTGGCCGATCAGGCCGCGTTGCAGGGCGTGGAAATCCGCTACGAAGAAGAAATCGTTGCCGCCGACTTCACGGCTCAGCCGCAGTTAACGGCGCGGCGTGCCGATGGCAGCGAATACAGCGTGCAGGCGGACTTCGTCCTCGACGCCAGTGGCTATGGCCGGGTGCTGCCACGCTTGCTCGATCTGGAGGCGCCGTCGAACTTTCCGCTGCGCCAGGCGCTATTCACCCATATCGAGGATCGCATCGACGATGCGGCCTTCGACCGCGAGAAGATTCTGATCAGCACCCACCCCGAGCTGCGCGATGTGTGGTTCTGGCTGATCCCGTTCAGCCATGGCCGCTGCTCGCTCGGCGTAGTCGCCGAAGCCACGCGCTACGAGGGCCGCCCGGTGGATCTGGATGCCTGCCTGCGCCAGTTCGTCGAGGAAACCCCGAATCTGCGCCGCTTGCTGAAAAATGCCCGGTGGGACACCCCGGTACGCAGCCTCGGCGGTTACTCGGCGAACGTGAAAAGCCTGCACGGCCCAGGCTTTGCCCTGCTCGGCAATGCGGCGGAATTCCTCGACCCGGTGTTTTCCTCCGGGGTGACCATCGCCATGCGTTCGGCGAGCATGGCGGCCGGCTTGCTGCACCGTCAGCTGCAAGGCGAAACGGTGGATTGGCAAAGCCAGTTCGCCGTGCCGCTGAAGCGCGGTGTGGATACCTTCCGGGCCTATGTCGAGGGTTGGTACGATGGCAGCTTCCAGGATGTGATCTACCACTCGGGCGGTTCCCCGGCGATCCGTCAGATGATCAGCTCGATCCTCGCCGGCTACGCCTGGGATCCGCGCAACCCCTATGTCACGGAACCCCAACGGCGCCTGCGCGTGCTCGCTGAACTATGCGCCTCGAAATGAATGCGCTTCGACTTGACTGCACTTAGAAACAGAAAAGGACTTCTATGAACCCAGCCGCCGCTAACTACGTTGCAGAAACCCGCTTCGGCTTCTGGTTCTTGCAGAGCCAGGTCTGGCAGCAGCATGTGCTGCGCGTGGCGATCAACGACCTGCAACGCTTGATCGACCAGCCACTGCCCACTAACGTCGTGCTGCTCGATGTCGGTTGTGGCCAGGGCAAATCCTTCCGCCTGTTGCAGGAGGCCTTTGCGCCGCAACATTTGCAGGGCTTGGATGCCGACCCGCAAAGCCTGGCCCTGAGCCGTGCCGAAGCCGGGCGCCAAGGCCTCACCGTCGAGCTGTTCAGCAGTGACTGCGCCGCCATCCAGCGGCCCTCGGCGAGTGTCGACATCCTCTTCTGCCACCAAACCTTCCATCATCTGGTCGAACAGCAGCAGGCGCTGGCCGAGTTCTGGCGCGTGCTGAAACCGGGCGGCTGGTTGCTGTTCGCCGAATCGACCAAGGCCTATATCGACACCTGGGTGATCCGTTGGCTGTTTCGCCACCCGATGCAGGTGCAAAAAAGCGCCGACGGCTACCTGCGGATGCTGCGCGAACAGGGCTTCGAGTTCGGCCCGCAGAATCTGTCCTACCCCTATCTGTGGTGGAGCCGCTCCCGCGACTTCGGCCTGCTGGAGCGCTGGGGCCTGCGCCAGCCGAAGCCGTTTGGCCAACGCGAGGAAACCCTGATCAACGCCGCCGTGCGCAAACCGTTGGAACCGAACCCATGATGATGCGCCGGCTCTGGCTGCCCCTGCTGCTGTTGCTGGCGGCCTGCGCTCAGCAAGCACCGTTACCCAGCACCGCGCCGACACTGGCGTGGCCGCTGCAACTGCATGTACAGCGCGAGCAAGCCGGACAGACCCAGGACTGGCTCTTGGTGGTGCAGCAAGAAACCCTTGCACTGCGCTGGTCGCTGCTCGACCCGCTGGGAATTCCGCTGGCCCGTCAGCTTTTGACCGGCAGTCAATGGCAAAATGACGGCCTGCTGCCGCCTAACCCGCAAGCCCGTGAACTGTTCGCCGCCCTGCTGTTTGCCCTGACCCCGGAAACAGAACTGGCGCAACGCTATGCCACGGACGACTGGCAGGTACAGGGCCAGCAACGCACGCTGCGCGAGGCCGGCAGCCCGCGCTGGCAGATCCGTTACCAGCAACCCCTGAATTTTCAGCTCAAGACCGCCAACGGTCTGAGCTATCGCGTCGAGACGCTGTAATGATCAAGCAAGGCCCACTCCAATGACCGCGTACCTGAATGCCCTCGGGCTGCTCTGCGCACTCGGCAGTGGCAAGCAGGCCGTGGCTGAACGGCTGTACGCCGGCGACGCTTCGGGCCTGCGCCGACAAGACGGCTGGGTGCCGGAACGCAGCCTGCCGGTCGGCGCGATAACCAGCGCCTTGCCTGAGCTACCCGGCGTAAGCACCTCCCAGGCGACACGCAACAATCGGCTGCTACTGGCGGCCGCCCTGGAGATCGACACGGACATCCAGCAGGCCATCGCCCGCTATGGTCGCGCGCGGGTCGGGGTGATCCTCGGCACCAGCACCAGCGGTATCCATGAAGCCACTCAGGGGGTTTCCGGCTACCTGCAGGACGGCGAGTTCCCCGCGACCTACCACTATGGGCAACAGGAACTGGCCGCCCCAGCCGCCTTTCTCGCCGACTGGCTGCAACTGAGCGGCCCGGCCTATGTGATTTCCACCGCCTGCACCTCCAGCGCTCGCGCCCTGCTCAGTGCCCGCCGCCTGCTCGACTCCGGCATTTGCGATGCGGTGCTCTGCGGCGGCGTCGACTCGCTTTGCCAACTGACGCTGAACGGCTTCGGCTCGCTGGAGGCGCTGGCGAGCGAACGCTGCAATCCGTTCTCGCGCAACCGCGCCGGCATCAATATCGGCGAAGCGGCGGTGCTCTTCCTCATGACGAAAGAGCGGCTATGCCAAACGGCCGTACCTATCGCCTTGCTCGGCGCTGCGGCCAACTCCGATGCGCACCATATCTCCGCGCCCGATCCGCAGGGCCGAGGCGCCCAGCAGGTGATGCGCGCGGCCCTGACGGATGCCGGCCTGGCGGCCGAGCAGATCAATTATCTGAACCTGCACGGCACCGCCACCAGCCATAACGACGCCATGGAAAGCCTGGCCGTCGACGCGGTGTTCCCGGCGGGTGTGCCCTGTTCATCGACCAAGCCGCTGACCGGCCACACGCTGGGGGCGGCAGGTGCATTGGAAGCTGCGTTCTGCTGGCTGAGCCTGTCCGCCGAGAACCGCGAGCAGCGCTTGCCGCCGCATCTATGGGACGCCGAGGCCGACCCGCATTTGCCCGCCCTCAAGCTGACGACGGCGCAGAGCCGCCTTACCGGTGACACGCCACGGCGGATGATGAGCAACTCCTTCGCCTTCGGCGGCAGCAATGTCAGCCTGGTGCTCGGCAACCTGGCGGAGAACACGCCATGAGCCTCTGGCCTATCGCCGAACTGCTGCCGCACGCCGGCGACATGATCCTGCTGGACCGGGTTCTCAGCTTCGGTGAGGAGGACGTGCGCACGCAACTTACCGTGCGCCCCGGCGGTCTGTTCAACCGGGCTGACGGCAGCCTGCCAGCCTGGGTCGGCGTCGAACTGATGGCGCAGAGCATCGCCGCGTATGCCGGTTGCCATGCGCGACAGGCCGGGGAGTCGGTGGAGCTGGGTTTTCTACTCGGCACCCGCAGTTTTCAGTGCAACGTCGAGGCCTTCCCGGCCGGAACTGAGTTGCAGATCCACGCTATCCGCTCGCTACAGGACGACAACGGCATGGGCGTTTTCGAATGCCACCTGCGCGGCCCCGATATTCATGCCGAAGCCCGCCTGAATGTGTTTCGCCCACCACAAGTGGCCAGCTACCTTGAAGAGCCTGCACATGACTGAATCGATTCTGGTAACTGGCTCCAGCCGTGGCCTTGTAGCCCGCGCGATGGGGCGCCACCGTCAAGACTTTCAAGAGCCCGCACATGACTGAATCGATTCTGGTAACCGGCTCCAGCCGTGGCATCGGCCGCGCCATTGCGCTGCGCCTGGCCCGCGCCGGCTATGACCTGGTGCTGCACTGCCGCAGTGGCCGTGCCGAAGCCGAAGCGGTACGCGCACAAATCCTCGGCCTCGGCCGCCAGGCGCGCATCCTGCAATTCGATGTGGCCGAGCGCGCAGCCTGCCGCGAGCAACTGGAAGCCGATGTCGCAGCCCATGGCGCTTACTATGGGGTGGTCTGCAACGCCGGCCTGACCCGCGACGGCGCCTTCCCGGCGCTGAGCGAAGAGGACTGGGACCTGGTCGTGCGCACTAACCTGGACGGTTTCTACAACGTCCTGCATCCGCTGATCATGCCGATGATCCGTCGGCGCAAAGCCGGACGGATCGTCTGCATCACCTCGGTCTCCGGGCTGATCGGCAACCGTGGCCAGGTCAATTACAGCGCCTCCAAAGCCGGTGTGATCGGTGCGGCCAAGGCCCTGGCGATCGAGCTGGGCAAGCGCAAGATCACCGTCAACTGCGTTGCCCCAGGGCTGATCGACACCGCCCTGCTGGATGAGCAGGTGCCGGTCGAGGAACTGCTGAAGATGATCCCGGCCCAACGCCTGGGCACGCCCGAGGAAGTCGCCGGCGCGGTGAATTTTTTGATGTCGGATGAAGCGGCCTATATCACCCGCCAAGTCCTCGCGGTCAACGGAGGGCTCTGTTAATGAAACGTGTGGTCGTCACCGGCATGGCCGGCATCACCTCGCTCGGCAGCGACTGGGCCAGCATCGAGGCGAATTTTCGCGCCAACCGCAGCGGCATTCGGCGGATGCACGAATGGGATCGCTTTACCGAGCTGAACACCCGTCTGGCCGGGCCAATCGACGATTTCTCCGTGCCCAAGGCCTGGACCCGCAAGCAGCTGCGCAGCATGGGCCGGGTCTCGCGGCTGGTGGTGCTGGCCGCCGAGCAAGCCCTGGCGGATGCCGGACTGCTCGATGATGAATCGATCCGCGACGGGCGCATGGGGGTGGCTTGCGGCTCGTCCACCGGCAGCACCGACGAGATGAAGACTTTCGGCAATATGCTTATCAACTCGGTCGCCGATGGCCTCAACGCCAACTCCTATATCCGCATGATGCCGCACACCACGGCGGCCAATATCAGCATCTTCTTCGGCCTCAAGGGCCGGCTGATTCCGACCTCCAGTGCCTGCACCAGCGGCAGCCAGGGCATCGGCTACGCCTATGAGGCGATCAAGTTCGGCCGCCTGCCGCTGATGCTCGCCGGTGGCGCCGAAGAGCTTTGCCCGACCGAGGCGATGGTCTTCGACGCGCTCTATGCCACCAGCCTGAAGAACGATGCCCCGCACACCTCGCCACGCCCCTATGACAGCGGCCGCGACGGCCTGGTGATCGGTGAAGGCGCCGGCATCCTGGTACTCGAAGAGCTGGAGCATGCCCTCGCCCGCGGCGCGCAGATCCATGCCGAGATCGTCGGTTTTGGCAGCAATGCCGACGGCCAGCACGCCACCAAGCCCGAACAGCTGACCATGCGCCGGGCGATGGAGCTGGCGCTGGAAGATGCCAACCTGCCGCCCACCGCCATCGGCTACGTCAACGGTCACGGCACCGCGACCGAGCAAGGCGACATCGCCGAAACCCTGGCCACCAGCAGCCTGTTCGGCGCACGCATGCCGATCAGCTCGCAGAAGAGCTTTCTCGGCCACACCCTGGGAGCCTGCGGCGCACTGGAGTCCTGGTTCAGCATCGAGATGCTCAACCGCGACAACTACATCCACACCCTCAACCTCGACCACATCGACCCGCAGTGCGGCGAGCTGGACTACCTGCGCGGCGAGGCTCGGCGGATGAGCAACGAGTACGTGATGAACAACAACTTTGCCTTTGGCGGGGTCAACACGTCGTTGATTTTCCGCCGCTGGCGCTGAAGCCAACCCATAACTAACGGAGATTAAGGAATGTCCCACCTGATTCGTGCGCTGCTGCTGTCCATCGGACTGAGCACCCTGGTTGGCTGTACCAGCAAGCCTGTCGAGAACATCCAGCAAAGCGCCCCGGCCGCCAGCATACGCAGTGACGCCGAAATGCAGCGTGCGATTGTCAGCGCCCTGAACAAACGCCAGTGGTTGGTGCAGCACGTCAGCCCAACCGAGATCCGCGCAGAGATCACCCAACGCGGCCGTCACCACGCGGAAATCAGCATTCCCTACAGCGCCAGCCAGTTCGCCATCGAATACCGCAGCAGTTGGGGCCTCGACTACGAGGACGGGGAAATTCATCGCAACTACAACCGCTGGGTAAACAACCTGCGCAACAGCATCCTCCAAGAGTTACAAACGCAAAGCTTAGGGCAGCGCTAAACCCAGCATGGTTGAACCCTCCATCAGCTCCAGATATCGCCGTGTGGCCATGTAGCTCTGCATTCAGCCAGCATTCGTTTGGCAAACTCATCGGCTATGCCCTGGCCCTGTTTTCCCTGACGGCCTGCGGCACCTTATCGCGCATACAGATCGATCCCTCCGATCAGCAAGCGCTGCGCTTTGCTCGCAGCGGCAACTTACAGGCCGAGGTGGATTCCCTGGCCCAGCCGCTGGTCGACGAGAAACGAACCCCTGGCATCGTAGTTGGCGTGCTGACCGCCGATGGGCAAAAACACTTCTTCGGCTATGGCGTTACCGATCGGCTCAGTGGCAAAAAGCCCGATGGCAATACGCTGTTCGCCGTCGGCTCATTGAGCAAAGGCTTTTTGGCTGATATCGCCGCGTTGCTGGTGCAAGACGGCACGCTGAGCTGGAATGACAGCCTCGAGAGCCTATTGCCAGCCAACACGGCGCTGAGTGACGACGCCAAGAACATCACCCTGCTGCAATTGGCCACCCACACCTCCGGGCTGCCACGCCAACCGATGACGCCGCAAACACTCAGTTATTTCATTGAATACCTGTTCACTGGCAACAGCTTCTACCGGCATTTCGATCACACCTATCTGCTTAACTACTTGGCCGACTTCGACAGGCCCGAACAGGCCGAACCACAATATTCGAACATCGGTTATGGTCTGCTGAGTTATGTGCTGGAGTTGCGCACCGGTAAGAAGGTCGATGAATTGTTGCAGGAGAGGGTCGCCGCCCCTCTTGGGCTGAGTAACACCGATTACCTGCCGGAACATTTACCCGGTTACGCCAGCCGGGCGCGCGGCCACGCCGGCGACCAACCCAAGTTCATTCGCCGGGGGCAACTCGTTCCCGACTGGTAGTTCAGCGACATCCTGCACGGCACCGCCGCGCTCTACTCCAACGCCGATGACTTGCTCAGTTACGCGGCGGCACATCTGCACAGTAGCGCCAACACGAAGATGGATGCAGCGCTACTGGACACCTTGCAGGTGCGCGTCAATCGCCGCAAAGAAGCGGCCGCAATCGCCTGGATTGTCGATGACATCGGCGGGCGGAAAATCACCTATCAAGTCGGTTTGGTCGCGGGCTACTCCAGTTATCTAGGCCTGGACACACAGCACAAGGCCGCCGTGGTAGTGCTGCAGAACAGCTTCAACTGGAGCAACGGCGTTGGCCATCGCCTATTGCTGCGCATGGCAGGCGCGCGCGATGAGCCGCGAGACAGCGGCCCATACATAACCCGGCAGCCATAAAAACTGCGCCAAGTGCCATGCAGAGGACTGCCGCGCCAATACCTGGCGCGGTTATCTCTATTACGCCAAGAGGCTGAGCAGCGCGCGCTGGCAGGATAAGGAAAACGACGGGGAGATCCTCGCGGCTATCCGCAAGGGGACGGGCGCGATGCCGGCCTTCGCCGAGGCGCTCAGCGCCATCGAACTGCAGGCGCTGGTGCAGGCGGGCAAGAGGCTTGCGCCAACCCTGACTGCCGCCGCGTGAACCGAAGTTCCGGCAATGCCAGGGCGTTCGCGCTGCCGACAGAGCTATTACACTGAAAAAGATCGAGTCGAGCGGCCAGCGACTATGACCGGCAGCGCCCTCGCCATTGTCATCCGCCGCCCCAGCAGCAGAGGTGCCCCGATGTCCAGTCAGCACAGATTCGAGATCAACTATCGCTACCAGGACGAACCGCACACCAGGATCGTCGAGTCGGACGCCGGGCGCCTCGACGCTCACCTCGCCGCGCTGCGCCTGATCGCGCTACACCACGCCGACGCCGAGAACAGCCTGCTGATGCCCGCCGCCGGTGCCTCGCCCGAAGACATTCTGGAGCAGGCCGAGGTCCTGGGCATCAGCGGCATCCGCGTCAATAAGCTGCCCCACGCGCATAAACAACAACCATAAGGGCTCGGTTGACCGTTACCTGACGCGCAGGGAGGAGACTCTCTGGGGCGCCGCTGCCTGGCGGTAGCCGCCCTGGTTATCCGGCGTGATATTGCGCCGAGAACTCATGCACCGCCTCGAGGAAGGCGCCGGCATGCGCCGGGTCGACTTCCGGGGTGATGCCGTGGCCCAGGTTGAACACATGGCCGCTACCCTTGCCGTAGCTGGCGAGGATGCGCGCCACTTCGGCGCGGATCGCGGCGGGCTGGGCGTACAGCACGGTGGGGTCCATGTTGCCTTGCAGAGCGACCTTGTCACCGACGCGGCGGCGGGCGTCGCCGATGTCGCAGCTCCAGTCCAATCCCAGGGCATCGGCGCCGGTGGCCGCCATGTCCTCCAGCCAGAGGCCGCCGTTCTTCGTGAACAGGATCACCGGCACCTTTCGGCCGTCGTGTTCGCGGATCAGGCCGTCGACGATCTTCTGCATATAGGCCAGGGAGAACTCCTGATACGCCGCAGCGGACAGGTTGCCGCCCCAGGTATCGAATATCTGCACGGCCTGGGCTCCGGCGCGAATCTGCCCGTTCAGGTAGCTGGTCACTGACTGCGCCAGCTTGTCGAGCAACAGGTGCATGGCCTGCGGGTTGTCATAGAGCATGGCTTTGGACTTGCGGAAGTCCTTCGACGAACCGCCTTCGACCATATAGGTGGCCAAGGTCCAGGGGCTGCCGGAGAAGCCGATCAGCGGGACGCGGCCATTCAGGGCACTGCGGATGGTGCGTACGGCGCTCATCACATAGCCGAGGTCATTTTCCGGATCGGGAATCGGCAGCGCCTCGATATCAGCCAGCGTACTGATGACCTTCTTGAAACGTGGGCCTTCACCCGTCTCGAAATACAGCCCCTGGCCCATGGCATCCGGAATGGTCAGGATGTCGGAGAAGAGGATCGCCGCATCCAGCTGCGGGTAGCGATCCAGCGGCTGCAGGGTGACTTCGCAGGCGAACTCCGGGTTCTGCATCAGACTCATGAAGTCACCGGCTTTGGCGCGGCTGGCGCGGTACTCCGGCAGGTAGCGACCGGCCTGACGCATCATCCACACCGGGGTGACGTCGACGGGTTGCTTGAGCAGGGCACGGAGGAAGCGGTCGTTCTTCAAGGCAGTCATGGCAGCGTCCAGCAAAAAAGTGTGGGCATTTTGTAGGGTGGATTAGCCGTAACACGGCGTAATCCGCCACCCACAGGCGAAAAGATCAGGCATTGTCGCAAAGCACAAAACAAAAGGCACGGCGAGTGCCGTGCCTTTTGTCTATCGCGACGATTTGCCTCGCCCTCCAGCCTGCTTGGCGACAAAGCTGGGTTTCGCTTCGCTCTACCCGGCCTGCGATTCTAAGCGTCGCGAGCGAAGGTCAGGCAAGGCGAAAACAGGTGAGGAGGCGGAGTTGACTGTAGTCAATGAGCATTCCGAGCCTGTTTTCAACGCAGCATGGCCGAGCGCAGCAGCTTAGACCCCCAGGTAATCGAGGATGCCTTCGGCGGCCTGCCGACCTTCAAAAATCGCGGTCACCACCAGATCGGAACCACGAACCATGTCGCCACCGGCGAAGATTTTCGGGTTGCTGGTCTGGTGCTTGAACTGGCTCTGCTCCGGCGCCACCACGCGGCCTTGGTTGTCGATGCTGATCTCGTGCTGCTCGAACCAGTCCGCCGGGCTTGGACGGAAGCCGAAGGCGATGATCACGGCGTCGGCCGGGATGATCTCTTCCGAACCCGGGATCGGCTCAGGGCTGCGACGGCCACGGGCATCCGGCTCGCCGAGACGGGTCTCGACCACCTTCACGCCTTCGACCTTGTCCTCGCCGACGATGGCAATGGGCTGACGGTTGTAGAGGAATTTCACCCCTTCTTCCTTGGCGTTCTTCACCTCTTTACGCGAGCCCGGCATGTTCTCTTCATCGCGGCGATAGGCACAGGTCACGGCCTTGGCACCCTGGCGAATCGAGGTGCGGTTGCAGTCCATCGCGGTGTCGCCACCGCCCAGCACCACAATCTTCTTGCCCTTCATGTCGATGAAGTCTTCCGGCGCCTTCTCGAAACCGAGGTTGCGATTGACGTTGGCGATGAGGAAGTCCAGAGCGTCGTACACACCCGGCAGATCCTCACCGGGGAAGCCGCCCTTCATGTAGGTGTAAGTGCCCATGCCCATGAACACGGCATCGTAGTCGGCCAGCAAGTGCTCGACGGTTACGTCGGTGCCGACTTCGGTGTTCAGGCGAAACTCGATGCCCATGCCGGTGAAGATTTCTCGGCGACGGCTGAGTACGCTTTTTTCCAGCTTGAATTCGGGAATGCCGAAAGTCAGCAGACCGCCGATTTCCGGGTTCTTGTCGAACACCACCGGACTCACGCCATTACGCACCAGCACGTCGGCACAGCCGAGACCGGCCGGGCCGGCACCAATGATCGCGACCTTCTTGCCGGTCGACTTGACCTTGGACATGTCCGGACGCCAGCCCATGGCGAACGCGGTATCGGCGATGTACTTCTCCACCGAACCGATGGTGACCGCGCCGAAGCCGTCATTAAGGGTGCAGGCACCCTCGCACAGACGATCCTGCGGGCACACGCGACCGCAGACTTCCGGCAGGGTATTGGTCTGGTGGGCCAGTTCAGCGGCGGCCAGGATGTTGCCTTCCGAAACCAGCTTGAGCCAGTTCGGAATGTAGTTGTGCACCGGGCACTTCCATTCGCAATACGGGTTGCCGCAACCCAGGCAGCGATGTGCCTGGTCTGCAGCTTGCGCTGGCTTGAAGGGCTCGTAGATCTCGACGAATTCCTTCTTGCGCTGACGCAAGAGCTTCTTCTTCGGATCTTTGCGCCCGACCTCGATGAACTGGAAGTCGTTATTCAGACGTTCAGTCATTTCAAAACCTCATCAAACTGGGGGGGCGTGTTCACACTCAATAACGGATCGTCATTTAGTGTGAACACACCCCTTGGCGCAAATTATTGTGGGTTGGCGCGGGTGCTGGAGAGCAGCGACCCGAGACTGGCAGCCTTCGGCTTGACCAGCCAGAACTTGCGCAGGTAGTCGTCCAGGTTTTCCAGGAGGTTGCGCCCCCACTCACTGGAAGTTTCCTGAACATACTCGGCAAGCACGCGCTGCAAGTGGCTACGGTAGGACTCCATGGCCTCACCGCTGATCCGCTGGATTTCCACCAGCTCGTGGTTCACGCGGTCAACGAAGCTGTTGTCCTGGTCCAGTACGTAGGCGAAACCGCCGGTCATGCCCGAGCCAAAGTTGTAGCCCGTCTTGCCCAACACGCAGACAAACCCGCCAGTCATGTACTCGCAGCAGTGGTCACCGGTACCTTCAACTACAGTATGCGCGCCGGAGTTACGCACGGCGAAACGCTCGCCGGCCGTACCCGCAGCGAATAGCTTGCCGCCGGTGGCACCGTACAGGCAAGTGTTGCCGATGATGGCGCTGTCCTGGGTCTTGAACGGGCTGCCGGCCGGCGGAACGATGACCAGCTTGCCGCCAGTCATGCCTTTACCGACGTAGTCGTTGGCGTCGCCTTCCAGGTAGAGGTTCAGACCTCCGGCGTTCCACACGCCGAAGCTCTGCCCGGCAGTGCCCTTGAAGCGGAAGGTGATCGGTGCCTTGGCCATGCCCTGGTTACCGTGCAGCCGGGCGATCTCGCCAGAGACACGGGCACCGATGGAACGGTCGCAGTTGCAGATCTCCAGCTCGAACTCGGCACCGGTCAGGCCGTCGATAGCCGGCTTAGCCAGCTCGACCATCTGCTCAGCGAGTTTGCCAAGATCGAACGGCGGGTTGCGGTCGACCTGGCAGAACTGCGGCTTGTCGGCCGGGATATGGTCACTGCCGAGCAGCGGAGTCAGATCCAGGTGCTGCTGCTTCTCGGTTTCGCCCGGCAGCATTTCCAGCAGATCGGTACGCCCGATCAGCTCTTCCAGGCTGCGCACGCCAACTTTGGCCAGCCACTCGCGGGTTTCCTCGGCGACGTAGGTGAAGAAATTCACCACCATGTCGACGGTGCCGATGAAGTGATCCTTGCGCAGCTTATCGTTCTGGGTGGCTACGCCAGTGGCACAGTTGTTCAGGTGGCAGATACGCAGGTATTTGCAGCCCAGGGCGATCATCGGCGCGGTACCGAAGCCGAAGCTTTCGGCGCCGAGGATGGCTGCCTTGATCACGTCGAGGCCGGTTTTCAGGCCGCCGTCGGTCTGTACCCGGACCTTGCCGCGCAGGTCGTTGCCGCGCAGGGTCTGGTGCGTTTCGGCCAAGCCGAGTTCCCACGGCGCGCCAGCGTACTTGATCGAGGTGAGCGGCGAAGCACCGGTCCCACCGTCGTAACCGGAGATGGTGATCAGGTCGGCGTACGCCTTGGCCACACCGGCGGCAATGGTGCCGACGCCAGCCTCTGCCACCAACTTCACCGAGACCAGGGCGGACGGGTTGACTTGTTTAAGGTCGAAAATCAGCTGCGACAGGTCTTCGATGGAGTAGATGTCATGGTGCGGCGGCGGCGAAATCAGGGTCACGCCAGGCACGGCATAACGCAGACGCGCGATCAGGCCGTTGACCTTGCCACCCGGCAACTGGCCACCTTCACCGGGTTTGGCACCCTGGGCGACTTTGATCTGCAGCACTTCGGCGTTGACCAGATACTCCGGCGTGACGCCGAAACGGCCGGTCGCCACCTGCTTGATCTTCGAGCTGCGGTTAGTGCCGTAACGGGCCGGGTCTTCTCCACCCTCACCGGAGTTGGAGCGCGCACCAAGGCGGTTCATCGCTTCGGCAATGGCTTCGTGAGCCTCGGGCGACAAGGCGCCGAGGGAAATGCCGGCTGAGTCGAAGCGCTTGAGAATGGCTTCCAGCGGCTCGATTTCGTCGAGCGACAGCGGCTGATCGGCAACTTTCACCTTGAGCAGGTCGCGAATCATCGACACCGGGCGAGTATCCACCAGGGTCGTGTACTCCTTGAACTTTGCGTAGCTGCCCTGCTGCACAGCGGCCTGCAGGGTATTCACCACATCCGGGTTGTAGGCGTGGTATTCGCCGCCATAGACGAACTTCAGCAAACCACCCTGCTGGATCGCCTTGCGGTTGTTCCAGGCTTCGAGAGCCAGCAGCTTCTGCTCGGCTTCGATATCGACGAAGCGCGCGCCTTTAATCCGGCTGGCGACGCCACGGAAGCTCAGCTCGACCACTTCATCGGACAGGCCAACGGCTTCGAACAGCTGCGCACCGCGATACGAAGCCACGGTGGAGATGCCCATCTTCGAGAGGATCTTCAACAAGCCTTTGGAGATGCCTTTGCGGTAGTGCTTGAACACTTCATAGAGGTCGCCGAGCACTTCACCGGTACGGATCAGATCCGCCAGCACTTCGTAGGCCAGGTACGGGTAAACCGCCGAAGCGCCAAAACCGATCAACACCGCAAAGTGGTGAGGGTCGCGCGCGGTGGCCGTTTCCACCAAAATGTTGCAATCGCAACGCAGGCCTTTTTCCACCAGCCGGTGGTGCACTGCCCCTACGGCCAGCGAGGCATGCATCGGCAATTTACCCGGTGCGATGTGTCGGTCGGTCAGCACCAGCAGAGTCTTGCCGCCACGCACGGCCTCTTCTGCCTGATCCGCGACATTGCGCACCGCCG
This sequence comes from Pseudomonas cavernicola, assembly GCF_003596405.1. Lineage (NCBI taxonomy): Bacteria > Pseudomonadati > Pseudomonadota > Gammaproteobacteria > Pseudomonadales > Pseudomonadaceae > Pseudomonas > Pseudomonas cavernicola. The sequence goes on along the minus strand of NZ_QYUR01000002.1, from coordinate 1,575,536 downwards.
CCTCGAGGCCGAGGGTTTCGTCGTAATTGAGGTCGATGACCTGCCGCTCGAAGCCCGGCGCGCTCAGCGCCATCAGCGAACGCCACTTGGCCGGGGAGATCACTGGCGAGCTCAGGATGACGCGGCTGGCATGCGCCGGCGACTCCTCGAAAATATTGCGCTCAGCGCCCAGGCAGATCTCCAGCGACATCACGATAGCTTCGCGCAGCGGGTCGATCGGTGGGTTGGTGACCTGGGCGAACTGCTGACGGAAGTAGTCGTAGGTGGAACGCACGCGCCTGGACAACACCGCCATAGGCGTGTCGTCGCCCATCGAGCCGACGGCTTCCTGGCCTTGTTCGGCCAGCGGACGCAGCACCTGGTCACGCTCTTCGAAGGTGACCTGGAACATCTTCATGTATTGCTTGAGCTGCTCGGCGTCGTAGCTGGCCGCGCCATGGTCGTCTTCCATGGTCGCCTGAATACGCAGGGCGTTCTTGCGCAACCACTGCTTATACGGGTGGCGTGACTTCAAGCGACTGTCGATATCGTCGGTGCTCAGCACCTGACCGGTTTCGGTATCCACGGCAAGCACCTGCCCCGGCCCGACGCGCCCCTTGGCGACTACGTCATCCGGCTGATAACCCCAGACGCCAATCTCGGAGGCGATGGTGATGTAACCATTGTCGGTGGTCACCCAGCGCGCCGGGCGCAAGCCGTTACGATCGAGCAGGCAGACGGCATAGCGGCCATCCGTCAGCACCACGCCGGCAGGACCATCCCACGACTCCATGTGCATGGAGTTGTATTCGTAGAAGGCACGCAGGTCGGCATCCATGGTTTCGACGTTCTGCCACGCCGGCGGAATGATCATGCGTATGCCGCGGAACAGGTCCATCCCGCCAGTGACCATCAACTCCAGCATGTTGTCCATGCTGGAGGAGTCAGAACCGACACGGTTGACCAGAGGCCCCAACTCGTCCAGATCCGGCAGCAGATCATTGGTAAATTTGCTGCGCCGGGCCTGAGCCCAGTTGCGGTTGCCGGTGATCGTATTGATCTCGCCGTTATGGGCGAGAAAACGGAACGGCTGGGCCAGCGGCCACTTCGGCAGGGTATTGGTGGAGAAACGCTGATGGAACACGCAGATTGCGGTCTGCAGGCGCTCATCACCCAGGTCCGGAAAGAACTGAGCGAGGTCGACCGGCATCATCAGGCCTTTATAGATGATGGTCTTGGACGAGAGGCTACAGATGTAGTGCTCGCTGTCGGCCGCGTTGGTCACCGAGGAGCGACGACGGGCGCAGAACAGCTTGATCGCAAACTCTTGGTCGCTGAGACCTTCGCCACCGACGAACACCTGCTCGATCTGCGGCAGACGCTCCAGAGCCAGGCGGCCCAGCACGCTGATATCCACCGGCACCTTGCGCCAGCCGATCAGTTGCAAACCGGCCGCCAGAATCTCGCGATTCATGTTTTCACGCGCAACACTTGCCTTGGCTTCGTCCTGGTTCAGGAACACCATACCCACGGCATACTGCTTGGGCAGCTCGACGGAGAAATGCTCCTGGGCCTTGGCACGCAAAAAGGCATCGGGCTTCTGCATCAGCAGACCACAGCCATCCCCGGTCTTACCGTCGGCGTTGATCCCGCCGCGGTGGGTCATACAGGTCAGGGCTTCAATGGCAGTCTGCAGCAAGTGATGACTCGCCTCGCCCTGCATATGAGCGATAAGGCCGAAGCCGCAGTTATCCTTGAACTCATCAGGATGGTACAGACCTGCTTTCATAGGGACTCTCACCAGGCAAACTTTTATCTAATTCAAACACTTACCTTGCGCGCAGGTCATTGCGCCAGCTTTGCGCAGGCAAAAGGGGGGTCATTGTACACAGCCACACAGAGGCTCACAAATGCCTCGCGGCGATACTGCGAAACCTTATGTCGCTTTTTTAGAAGAAAAAGACCAGATGGTCGTGCTATGGACTGCCTGGTCATTATGCTCAGGGGCTTAGCGCCTCAGCGCGCTTGAGCCTCCTGCTGGATGCTGGCAAAACTGCGCGGCCAGGGCTTGCTCGCTTGGACTTTGGCCGGCAAGGCCTTGATTGCCGCTTGCGCAGCATTTCGAGTCGCAAAGCTGCCATAAGTCACCACATACAGCGGCTGCCCTTGGTGCACCTTTTTGAAGTAGCGATACTCGCCGCCCTGCTGACGCACAAACGCTTGCGCACTGCCCTCCGAACGAGTCCCCAGAATCTGCAGCGCATAACTGGTCCCGGCCTGACTGCGATACCAGCCCCCCCCTGCCGCTGAAGCACTAGCGACGGGCTTCTCCGCCGGTTTAGCGACAGGCTTCACCGGCGCCGCAACCGGCTTAGGAGCAGGAGCAGGAGCAACAGCTACCGGCTTAGGCGCCGGAGCAACAGCCGTGCTAATCGGCTGACTCGGCACAGCCGCCGGGGCTGGAGGAGCGACTGGCGCAACAACTGGTGTGGCCGGAGCAGTCCCCGCCACCGTGCCCTGTGGCGGCGCGATACTGGTTACAGGCGGCGACACCGAACTTGTCAGTGACTCAATCGCACCCGCATCCTCGTCATCCGCCAACCCGGCAGCCTGAGCTAGAGGCTCGCGAATGACCGGTTGCGCCTCACCCACCAGAGGCAGGGGCAGCGGCTGAGTCGAACCAGCGAACTCGATAGGCGGGCCATTCTGATTCGACCCCACAACAGGCGCAGCCCCCTCCGCCACCGGAGCCACCGTAGAGCCCAGCGGCAATTGGGCCGACGCCGGAGCAGCCGGCTCACTGTCGGTACGCCCCTGCATCAACCAAGCAGCGCCGACAGCGACAGCGACCACGACCAATGCCAACAAATGCTTTTTCGGAAGATTGAAACTGAAACCCGCGCGCTGAGCCGCACCGCGCCGAGCCAGCATCGCCTCAATCAAGGTATCGCGCGCAACCTGATTAATCGCCCCTGGCCAGCCCGCCGACTGCTGATGGATATCAGCTATCTGCTCGTCGGACAGAATCTCCACGCCCTGCCCCGCGCCATCGAGACGTTGCGCCAGATACTCGCGTGTTTCATCTTCGCTATAAGGTTGCAGCTCAATGGCATGGAAACGCTCCTCACCATCCGCTAACAACTCGAGACGTGGCAGCAGCGCGGAGTCGCCAAACAAGAAAACATGCGCTCGCCCTTCGGCATTCCCAGCAGCCAGCACCAACAAGGCATCCAGCGCAGAATCATCCAGCGCCTCAGCATCATCGACCAGCAGATAGACCTCTTGCCCCGTCAACGACAACTGTGCGACATGAACCAAGACGGCTTGGGCCTCAGACTGCGGAGAGTTCAAGCCCTGAGCAATCTGCCGCATCAACCCGCCGGCATCCGCCGCACCACGGGCAGAGACCACTACGCTATGCACCGCCTGCTTATTGGTGCTAGCCACAAGCGCTTGGCGCAGCAGGGTCTTACCGCTCCCCGGCGGCCCACTGACAACCAGCAATAACTGGCTGTAGCGGGCTAGATGGTGAAGCTGACCCAGCACGGGCTTACGTTGCGCCGGGAAAAACTTAAAACCGGGCACGCGCGCTGCGAAAGGATCGTGACTGAACTGGTAGTGGCCGAGAAAGGCCTCATCGGCATGCAAACTGGTCATGGGACTCTCAATTAGTCTTTAAGCTGTTCCACCAACGCGCGGTAATCCGCAGCCAAGGTGGCATCCAAAATCTCGCGAGAAAAATCGCCAGTCACTACGGCATCGCCGATCTGGCGCAACAGCACCAAGCGCAAACGACCACCCAGGACTTTCTTATCGACCGCCATGTGCTTGAGGAAATCATCCGCCGTCATATCCTCCGGCGGTATCACAGGCAGGCCTGCCCGCTGAAATAGGCGTATAGCGCGATCGCGCTCAGCAGCCGTGATCCACCCCAGACGGCTGGACATCTCCAAGGCCATAACAGTGCCAGCGGCCACCGCCTCACCATGCAACCAAACACCATAGCCTTGCTGCGTTTCTATGGCATGCCCGAAGGTGTGCCCCAGGTTAAGGGTCGCGCGCACTCCCGACTCACGCTCGTCAGCCCCGACAACTCGCGCCTTAGCAGCACAGGAGCGCCCGATCGCCTCAGTCAGCACCGCCTGATCAAGCGCGCGCAGAGCCTCGATATTGGTTTCAAGCCACACCAGAAAGGGCTCATCACAGATCAGGCCGTACTTGATCACTTCCGCCAGACCAGCCGACAGCTCACGCGCAGGCAACGTCGCAAGAGTCGAGGTATCAATCAGCACCGCCTTCGGCTGATAGAAAGCCCCCACCATATTCTTGCCCAGCGGATGATTGATCCCAGTCTTCCCACCCACCGAGGAGTCGACCTGCGAGAGCAAGGTGGTCGGCACCTGAATAAAGTCGACACCACGCTGATAGCAAGCCGCGGCAAAACCAGCCATATCACCAACCACACCGCCGCCCAGGGCAATCACCGTGGTACTGCGCTCATGTCGTGCCGTTAGCAAGCCATCAAAAATAGTCTGCAGCGTTTCCCAGCCCTTGAAGGCCTCACCATCCGGCAAGATGACCGTAGCCACCTCGAAGCCCGCTAACGACCGAGTCAGAGCATCCAAATAGAGGGGAGCTACGGTTTCATTAGTGACGACAGCCACTTGCCGCCCAGCAATATGCCGCGCGAACAACTCGGCCCGGGCAAGCAAATCTGCCCCGATATAGATGGGATAGCTACGTTCGCCAAGCTCGACCTGAAGAGTTTGCATGAGGCCCTCGCGTAAAAAGGGCTCTAGGATAGCGCAATTCCGCTTAGGCTTTAACGTGGAGGTAGCGCCTCGAGGCGCTCGAGAATCTCCTGCACCACCATGCGAGGAGGACGCTCGTCGGTTTCAATCACCACATCCGCAATCTCACGGTAAAGCGGATCACGAATACGCATCAAATCGCCGAGCACCTTACCAGGATCAGCCGTGCGCAATAGGGGCCGATTCCGATCGCGCGAGGTGCGATCTAACTGCTGCTCCACGGAGGTATGCAGGTAGACAACCCGCCCACCGGCACGAAGCGCAGAGCGGTTTTCCGGCCGCAAGACAGCGCCACCACCCGTAGCCAGCACCACACCGTCCAACTCACAGAGCTCGCCAATTACTGCCTGCTCGCGCTCGCGAAAGCCAAGCTCACCCTCGACATCAAAAATCCAAGGAATATTGGCACCCGTCCGCTGCTCAATTTCCTTGTCAGAATCCTTGAACGGCAGCCTCAGCTCTTTAGCAAGCAAGCGCCCGATGGTGCTCTTACCGGCACCCATCGGGCCTACGAGTATCAAATTTCGCACTGAATTAACGGCTCACAGCAATAGCCTGATTGTTCATTATACGAGGAGTGAGAAACACTAGCAGCTCAGATTTATTGTCCTGCACCACATCACGCCGGAACATGCGCCCCAAGAAGGGCAGATCCCCCAGGAACGGCACTTTATCTACAGCCTTGGTTTGAGTATTAGAGAACACGCCACCAATTACGATGGTTTCCCCATCACTTACCAAAACTTTAGCATTGACTTCATTTTTCTTGATCGGAGGCACACCGTTCAAAGCATTCGCAAAGTCCGGCTCATCCTTCGTTACCTTCACCTCCATGATAATTCGATTATCAGGAGTGATCTGCGGAGTAACTTCTAGAGACAACGAAGCCTCTTTGAAGGAAGTACTAGTAGCACCACTGGAACTGGCTTCCTGGTAAGGAATTTCAGAGCCTTTGAGAATTTTTGCCGTTTCCTTATCAGAGGTCACGACCTTAGGCTGGGAGACAATCTCGCCATTACCGGTTTTCTCCATGGCCGACAACTCAAGGTCAAGGATGGTGTTGTCGGTGATAAAACCGATACCAATCCTGGAAGTAGAAGCAACAGCCCCCATATCCACGAACGACCCGTTTGCCAGATTGGGGTTATTGGCCGGACCGGCAACCGGACGACCAGCGCTACCGCCGCCCACAACAAAATTATTATCCCCTACACCCACACCACGCCAAGTCACTCCGAGTGCCTTGTCATAGTCGACGTTCGCCTCGACAATCCGCGCCTCAATCATCACCTGGCGAACCGGAATATCCAGCTGCGCGACTATGCGACGCAACTCATCAAGCTTGATCTGAGTCTGGTAGGCAATAATGCTATTAGTTCTATCATCTACAGTAATGGAGCCCCGCTCATCTGGATTCTCATTACCGCTCGTTACCGACTGGAACAGCTTCGCAATATCTGCAGCCTTCGCATAGTTAACCTGAATCAACTCGCGGCTCAGAGGCGCGAGCTCAGCAATTTGCTTCTGCGACTCCAACTCCTGGCGCTCACGAGCCGCAATTTCATCTGCCGGTGCAACCAGCAGGACGTTGCCTACTTTGCGCTTATCAAGGCCTTTGGTTTTCAGCACCAAATCTAGCGCCTGATCCCACGGTACATTCTGCAAGCGCAACGTGATATTACCCTGCACGGTGTCGCTCGCCACCAGGTTCAAATCCGTGAAGTCGGCAATCAACTGCAAGACCGAGCGAACATCAATATCCTGAAAATTCAAGGAAAGCTTCTCACCGCTATAGGCGAAACGCTCAGTCTTTCGTTTCTCGACAGCTTCTTGAGTTAGCGGCTTGACACTGACCGTCAGCTTATTATCAGTCTGATAAGCCAAGTAGTCATAGAACCCGGTCGGTTCGATAGTGATAGTTGCTTTATCGCCCTCCCCAGCAGAGCTGACAAACTGAACAGGAGTAGCGAAATCCTTCACATCCAAACGTACACGTAAAGACTCTGGCAGCTGAGTCTTTGCAAAGCTCAAGCGAATTTTGCCGCCCTGTTCTTGAATATCTGGACTTACAGAAGGATCCGACAGTTCGATAACAACATTACCCTCGCCCTGCTCGCCGCGCTGGAAGTCGATATTGCTAATCGCCTTACCAACAGATGCGTAGGTTTTCTTCGACGCCACTTGAGACTGCACTTTAGCAGGCGCAACAACGGGGGCAGCAGCTGCGACATTGCCTGCGCTATCCCCCACAACGACATATAGATTATTGCCTTCAGCGCGAGTGCTATAAGGAACCAATGTCGAAAGATTGATAATCAGTCGCGTGCGGTCCTTAGCCTCAACCACTGTAACGCTACGAGCATTACCGACACCCAATTCACGATTCTTAGAGCCCAACTGATTGGTTACGCCCGGCAAATCAAGAGCAATACGTGCAGGTTGTTCGATGGTGTAGCCACGCGGCGCCACCACCGGCTCGTCAAACGCCAGCTTTAGCTCCACCCGGTCACCAGGCAAGGCAGCGACATCAAGGGTTTGCAGATTGGCGGCCAGCAGAGCCGGTGACATTACAGCAGCCAACAGGGACATGCAGAGGCGCGAAAGAGAGCTATTCATTCTCAGGTTCCGTTGTACAGACCGGTAATTATTTTTCATATTCCAACCCGCCCTTAAGAGCGCTCCTTGAGAGAGAGGCTTCGCGGCCGCTCCAGCCAGCCACCTTCACCATCAGGAACAATTTCGATCACATCGATTTTCGCTTCATTAATTGCCAAGATGCGACCATTGTTGCGCCCCAGGTAATCCCCCACTTTTATCCTGTGTACACCACCAGCCCCATTAACCAGAGCGAACATTCCGCCATCGTTAGAGAGCGTCCCCACCATCTCAAAGACTTCAATATTGAAACCTTCCAGAAACTGTTTGACCCGAGTCTCATCAGGCTTGATCTCTTTAGACCCTTTCGGCCGGTTGACCAGATCAATTTTTACTGGTGGCTGGAATGGGCTCCGCAGTGCAGCGGCACTGTAAGTAAACGCCTCATACGCCTGAAATTTCGGTAAGGGTTCAATGGAACCCTTAGGACGAGCACGCACCTCATCCATATAAGCCTGAAGATCATTGAAATCGCTACTCGAACCACAGCCGGCCAAGCTAGCAAACAACAGACCGCACAACATCAGACGGGAGCTCTTCATTTTTGTAGCCCCTTATCGTTATAACGGTAAGTCTTGGCAAGGATGCTCATGCGCAGCTTCGAGGTATTATCAGTACCAAGTGGTTTAATTTCAAAATCATGCAAAGTTACGATTCGTGGCAAGCTAGCCACACCACTGACAAAGGTCGCCAAATCGTGATAGGCACCAACAACCGAAATCTGTATTGGCAACTCGATATAAAATTGCTGCACGACTTCCGGCAACAATTTTATTTCCTCAAACTCCAAGCCACTACCTAGACCTGTACGAGTTATATCCTCCAGCAGCCCAGGCACTTCGGTATCACTTGGCAATTGTCGCAAAAGAGCACCGAAAGAGACTTCCATCTCTTTCATCTGCTCTTTATAAGCCTCTAGATTAGCGGCTTGAAAGGCCTTCGTGGAAAACTGCTGCTTGAGAGTCTCCTCCTCACTGCGCTGCTGATCCAGTTGCGCCTGCAAATCCTTAAGATGGAAGTTGTACCCTAATGCCAATACCGCAACCAGCAATAAAAAGCACGCTACAACTTTAACCGCAGCAGGCCAGGAACCAAGGTTATTAACATCAAGGTCCCCAAGGTCAATTTTGCGCAGGTTCTCGAGAGAGTCCGCCAGGCTCATTTCTTGACTCCTTCTGCTTCGACCGACGGCTGCGTTTGTTGCACTGTCAACTGGAAGACATTTGCCTGATCTAGCGCCCCGGCGGTAATTGCCTTAACCGCAGTCAGATTAGGCGCATCCAGCCACTGCGAAGCATCCAGATTACGCATCAAATTAGAGACTCGGTTATTTGACTCAGCTGCCCCGTCAATGGCGATGTTCTTAGCAGTCATTTTCAGAGCACTGAAATAAACACCATCAGGTAAAGTGCGCGCCAGCTGATCGAATACCCGTCCAATAATTGGGCGATTACCTTGAAGATCCTGAATAATCTTCATTCGCTCTAAAAGCTGTTGACGGCGCGTCTTAAGCTCACTGATTTCTTTAATTCGCGCATCCAGCACTGCAATTTCTTTACGCACATAATCATTGCGAGCGTTCTGTTGTTCGATAGCGCCATTTAGATACTGATCACCAAGGAAAACCGTGCTGCCGGCTACGATCAATACGCCGGCCAAAGTGACCAAAAAGCGTTGCTTGCGCTCCTCGCGCAACTGCTCCCGCCAGGGAAGTAGGTTGATGCGCGCCATCAGTCGAAACTCCTCATCGCCAGACCACAGGCAATCATCAGCGCCGGAGCATCACTGGCCAAAGCCCCGGCATTGACCTTGCCGCTAAGCGCCATATCAGCGAAGGGATTTGCCACCAAGGTCTGGGTACCGATTTTTTGTTGGATCAGCCGATCCAGATCGGGAATCGAGGCCGTACCACCCGCCAACAGGATGTAATCGACATCATTGAACTGGCCAGCTGCGAAGAAAAACTGCAGAGAACGAGAAACCTGCTGCACCACCGCCTCTTTGAACGGCTGCAATACTTCGCTGTCGTAGTCATCTGGAAGACCACCCTGCTTCTTAGCAAGGCCAGCCTCCTCCACAGACAACCCGTAACGACGCTGAATCTCTTCGGTCAGCTGCTTGCCACCAAAGAGCTGCTCGCGGGTATAAATGGTGCGGCCATTGTGCAACACGCTCAGCGTGGTCATGGTCGCCCCGATATCGACGATCGCGACCGTCAGTTCGTCATGCCCACTCCCCAACTGAGCGGCCAGCAAGCCATAAGCCCGCTCGAGAGCATATGCCTCGACATCGACGACTTTCGCCGTCATGCCGGAGAGCGCAAGTGCCGCCTCACGAACTTCGACGTTTTCCTTACGACATGCTGCCAGCAGCACATCGACCCGGTCAGAGTTGCGCGCCGAGGGCCCCTGCACCTCGAAGTCGATCGCAACCTCTTCGAGCGGATAAGGAATGTATTGATCGGCCTCGATCTTCAGCTGGTTCTCCAGATCATCGTCTGAGAGGCCCGCTTCCATCTCGATGGTTTTGGTAATGACGGCAGAGCCAGCGACTGCTACCGCTACCGTTTTCACCCCAGTCTTAGCCTTGGCCAAGACTCGAGACAACGCCTGACCCACGCCTTCCAGCTCAGCGATATTTTTCTCGACCACAGCATTTGGGGGGAGTGGCTCGACAGCATAGGCCTCTACTTTGTAGCGGCTTCCTGAGCGACTCAATTCGAGGAGCTTGACTGAGGTCGAACTGATATCGATCCCCAGCAGCGTGTTCGCTTTCTTATTGAAGAGCCCTAGCACGACCGATTTCCTATTGGCATCCGCGACTTACGGACTATTTATGTTTTTTCACATTAAATAACAGTCTTGACATAAGCGCAAATGGCTACCCAGGAAAAAAAACGCTTATAATGTGACCAGTTTTTCCCTTTTAACATCGCCTTCCGCTTAACTCTTTCTTTTACCTGGAAATCCAAAAATTTTGATGCGTCTGCTGAAGTTTTTCTGGTGGTGCTGCGTCGCCGTTTTTTGTGGACTGTTGCTCAGTCTTAGCGGCGCTTTTCTCTACCTAAGCCCCGCCCTGCCATCCGTCGAATCGCTCCGCAGCATTCAGCTGCAGATCCCCCTCCGGGTCTATAGCAGCGACGCTAAGCTGATTGCCGAATTCGGCGAGATGCGCCGCTCTCCAATCCGCTTCGCCGACATCCCGCCCGACTTCATAAAAGCACTGCTGTCCGCCGAAGATGACAACTTCGCCAATCATTATGGCGTCGACCTTACCAGCCTAATGCGCGCTGCCACGCAATTATTAAAAAGCGGGCAGATTCAATCGGGCGGCAGCACCATTACCATGCAGGTGGCGAAGAACTTCTTCCTCACTAGCGAAAGAAGTTTTTCGCGCAAGATCAATGAGATCCTTCTTGCGTTACAGATTGAGCGTGAGCTCAGCAAGGATGAAATCCTTGAGCTCTATGTCAACAAGATCTACCTGGGCAACCGCGCCTATGGCATCGAAGCTGCGGCCCAGGTTTATTACGGCAAATCCATGCGCGATCTCAGCCTGGCGCAGATGGCGATGATCGCCGGGCTGCCCAAAGCTCCGTCGCGTTTCAACCCATTAGTGAATCCGCAACGCAGCCAGGAGCGTCGCGACTGGATTCTTGGACGCATGTACAAGCTTGGAAAGATCGACGAGGCGCGCTATCAGGCTGCCATCCATGAGCCGATCAATGCCAGTTACCACGTCCCCACACCGGAACTCGCGGCCCCCTATATAGCGGAAATGGCCCGCGCAGAAATGGTCGGGCGCTATGGCAGCGAGGCCTACACGGAAGGCTTCCACGTCACCACCACCGTCCCCAGCAAATTGCAGGAAGCGGCCAACAACGCAGTTCGCACAGGCCTGATCAATTATGACCAGCGCCATGGCTACCGCGGCCCAGAGACCCGCCTTCCCGGCATGACGCGCGAGACTTGGCAACTGGAGCTAGGCAAACAGAAAACACTGAATGGCCTTGAGCCCGCCATCGTCAGCCAAGTGGAAAAAAGCGGAATTCTGGTGCTGACCCGCAACGGCCAGGAAGAAACAGTAAGTTGGGACAGCATGAAATGGGCGCGCCCATTCCTCAACACCAACAGCCTCGGGCCTCGCCCACAGAAGCCCGAAGATGTCACGCAGGTTGGCGACCTGATCCGCGTCTTGCGCCAAGAAGATGGCAGCCTGCTCTTCAGCCAGTTGCCTGCCGCGCAAAGCGCGCTGGTATCTCTCGATCCGCAAAACGGAGCTATCCGCGCCTTGGTGGGCGGCTTTTCCTTTGACCAGAGCAACTACAACCGTGCCGTTCAAGCCAAGCGCCAACCCGGCTCCAGTTTCAAACCTTTCATTTATAGCGCCGCAATAGATAAAGGCTACACCGCTGCGACCCTGGTGAATGATGCGCCCATCGTATTCCAGGAAGCCGGCATGGACGAAGCCTGGCGCCCGAAGAACGACACCAACACCTTCCTCGGCCCGATCCGCCTGCGTGAAGCGCTGTACAAGTCGCGCAACCTGGTTTCCATTCGCTTACTGCAAGCCATCGGCATCGAATACACCCTGAACTATGTCAGCCGTTTCGGCTTCAATAAGCAGGAATTGCCACGCAACTTCTCCTTGGCCCTTGGCACCGCTAACCTGACACCACTGGAGATCGCCGGCGGCTGGAGCACCTTCGCCAATGGTGGTTACAAAGTGCAGCCGTATCTGATCGAACGCATCCATAGCCGTAACGGCGAGCCACTGTATATTGCCAATCCCGCCAGCGTACCCAGCGGCGCAACAGCCCCCGCCGGCGCCGCGACTACGGCCGAACCTCCAGCAGCCAGCGGCGAAATCACTACCGAGCTCCCCGCTTCCAACCTGGAGCCAGTAGTTGCCGAGCGGATTGTCGATGCCCGCACCAGCTACATCATGACCAGCCTGCTGCAGGACGTGATCAAACGCGGTACCGGGCGCCGCGCTTTAGCGATGGGCCGCAGCGATCTGGCCGGCAAAACCGGGACCACCAACGAGTCCAAGGACAGTTGGTTCTCCGGCTACAACGCCGACTACATAACCACGGTCTGGACCGGCTTCGACCAACCGGAAAGCCTCGGCCGCCACGAGTTCGGCGGCACCGTCGCATTGCCGATTTGGATGAGCTACATGAGTGCCGCACTCAAAGATAAACCCGCACATATGCTGCCCGAGCCGGAAGGCCTGCTGACCCTGCGCATCGATCCACTGAGCGGTCGCGCCGCTACGCCGGGCACGCCGAATGCCTATTTCGAGCTGTTCAAGAGCGAGGATACACCGCCACCGATGAGCGAGCTCGACCCCAATCTCGCGATACCCGGCAGCCCACTCCCAGCTGACGAAGCCGCTCCTATCGACCTGTTCTGACGTAAAAAGCGCTCAATAAAAAGCCCCGCAGATCAGGCTGTGCGAAAACGTACTAATGGTTGACCAAGCAAACGCCCCGACTGGTTCGGGGCGTTTTGCTGTGTGCGGACCCAGGGGAGAAAAAGGCTGTATCAGCCCATCAATCCGATGAGGTGGCGTGCGCCGAGCACGTTGATCGCTCTTTTGAGGTTATAGGCCTGTACCGCTAAGGCCATTTCGGTTCGTGCTCCCTTCAATTGGCGAAGCAGGAAGCGACCATTACCAAATAGCCATTGTTTGAGGTTGCCAAATGGATGCTCGACGATGGACCGCCTACTCGCCATCATCTCGGGCTGCGCCTGCAGCCGCTGCTCCATTCGCTCAAAGGCCGCCTCGTGGGCATGGCGTCTCAGGTAGCGACGCTGGGCGTTGGTGCACTGTGCCTTGAGCGGGCAAGCGCTGCAGTCGCTGATCGCCGCGTGGTAGATACGCTCCCCGCGATTCAGTTGCTTGAGCGTCAGCAACTTGCCTGCCGGACAGCGGTACTGGTCGCTCTCTGCGTCGTAAGTGAAATCACTTCGCTCGAACAGCTGCGTATCACCACCCCGGTTGTTAACTGCCCGGTTGGGCGGCACATAGGCGGTAATGCCGGCATCTTCGCATGCCTGGAACTGCTCGCCGTTGGAGTAACCGGCATCGGCAGTGACCGTCAGCACGTCCTGCTGCAACTCGGACTGGGCGGCTTTAGCCATCGGCTCGAGCTGCTGGGTATCGTTGCCGTCCTGTGTGACCTCGTGATGCAGGATCAGGCAATGCTCGGCGTCCACAGCTGTTTGCACGTTGTAAGCGACGCGCCCACCCCGAGGGGTACGCATCATCCGGGCATCGCTCTCGGTGGTGATGAATTGCTCAAGCTCCAGGGCCTGCATCAGTGCTTGGCAAGTCAGGTTGTCGGCCTGTTTGGCTTGCAGTCGCTCCAGCGCCGTTTTTACCGCGCTACGGTCAACGGCCTCATTGGCTTCGGACTTGTCCGCCTCATCCAGCTCCGCCAGGTACTGGGCGATACGCTTATCCAGCTTCTCTTGCTGACGCTTGAGCTTCTTCAGATCCACATGCCGACGCGCTGAGGCCACGGCCTTGAATTTGCTGCCATCGATGGCCACCAACTCTCCGGCGATCAGCCCGGCTTGACGGCAAAACTGCACGAAGGCCCGACAGGTCGCGCTGAACGCTTGTCCGTTGTCCTTGCGGTAATCGGCGATGGTCTTGAAGTCCGGCTTGAGCCGATTGAGCAACCACATGACTTCGACGTTGCGCAGGCATTCAGCTTCGAGGCGTCGGGAGGAGCGGATGCGTTGGAAATAGCCATACAGGTACAGCTTGAGCAGGTCCGCCGGATCGTAGGCAGGACGCCCCGTACTCTTGGGAGTGGCTTTGGCAAACCCGAGTAGCTTGAGGTCCAGTCGAGCCACGTAGGCATCGATCACACGGACCAGATGGTCGTCGGGAATCAACTCTTCCAGCGAAACCGGAAACAGACTGGTCTGGTCTCGCGCCTCTCCTTGGATGTACGCCATAACGAAAAATGCCCGTATCTTTCGATGCGGGCATTTTCTTCAACTACCAATCAGAACGCTAGGTTTTCACACAATCTGAGATGCGGGGCTTTTTATTGCAAGCGAAAGCACCTTAGCCGTTGAACACGTCATCCACCGACTTCAGCGGATAGTGCTTCGGATAGGGCAGCGTCGCCACACCGCTCTCGATCGCGGCCTTGGCCACGGCATCGGAAATCACGGTAATCAGGCGCGCATCCATCGGCTTCGGAATGATGTACTCGCGCCCGAACGCCAACTTGACCCCACCATAGGCGTCGCTGACTTCCTGCGGCACCGGCAGCTTGGCCAGTTCGCGCAGAGCCAGGGCGGCGGCGATCTTCATCTCTTCGTTGATACGAGTCGCGCGCACGTCCAGCGCACCACGGAAGATGAAGGGGAAGCCGAGCACGTTGTTGACCTGGTTCGGGTAATCCGAACGACCGGTAGCCATGATCACATCGTTGCGCGTGGCATGGGCCAGCTCTGGTGCAATTTCCGGATCCGGGTTCGAACAGGCGAACACGATCGGATCAGCCGCCATACGCTTGAGGTCTTCGGCGCTGATCAGATTGGCCCCGGACAGACCGACGAACACGTCGGCGCCGTCGAGCGCATCCGACAGCGAGCGCTTGTCAGTCTCGTGAGCGAACACCGCCTTGTACTGGTTCAGGTCGTCGCGACCAGCGTGGATCACGCCTTTGCGGTCGACCATGTAGATGTTCTCGATATTCGCCCCCATGCTCACCAGCAACTTCATGCAGGAGATGGCTGCTGCGCCGGCGCCGAGGCAGACGATCTTGGCTTCAGGCAGAGTCTTGCCGACGATTTCCAGGGCGTTGAGCATGCCGGCCGCGGTCACGATGGCGGTGCCGTGCTGATCATCATGGAACACTGGAATATCGCACTGTTCGATCAACGCGCGCTCGATCTCAAAGCACTCTGGTGCCTTGATGTCTTCCAGGTTGATACCACCGAAGGTGATGGAAATGCGCTTAACGGTATCGATGAAAGCTTGCGGGCTTTCCGAGTCGACTTCGATATCGAATACGTCGATACCTGCGAAACGCTTGAACAGCACGCCCTTACCTTCCATCACCGGCTTGGAAGCCAGCGGGCCCAGGTTACCCAGGCCGAGAATCGCTGTGCCGTCGGAAATCACCGCCACCAGGTTGCCCTTACCGGTGTACTTGTAGGCCAGCTCGGGATCGCGAGCGATCTCACGAACAGGCTCAGCCACACCCGGACTGTAGGCCAGCGACAAATCGCGGGCGGTTGCGGTGGGCTTGGTCAGCTCGACACTCAGCTTCCCTGGACGGGGATTGGCGTGGTATTCGAGAGCGGCAGTTTTCAGATCAGACATGTTGGCATTTCCGCTTTTTTTGCTGTTGAACAGACAGGCAGCCGAGGATACGCAAGATGCAGAAGCCTAACAAGACTGATCAGTCAGCTGTGTCAAGGCCTCTAGCGTAAGACTTTAAGCCAATCGCCAGGGCGCGGCTCGCCGCTTGGGTAGAGATGATTGAGCAGGCGCAAACGGGATTCCGAGTCGCCCGGCAGCTTACTTTCCTGGGCTAGCGCCGCCATGCTTTGCCCGCTTTTGGCCTTAATCATGTGCAGCCGCAGCGGTTGCGCCAGCTTACGCTCATCATCCTTAAGCGGGCGAAAGCTCTTGATCACCTTGAGGAAGTTAGCGTCCTCGGTTTCCAGCGAGGCCGGCGCCTTGGCAGCAGCGACAAAGAGATAGGCCTGCTGCCCTTTGAAGAGCACCGCTACACGCCTTGCCGCATTCCCAGGTATAACCGCGGTGTAACCTTGCAGCCCCGCCTGCTGCAGCGACTCCTCCGCCGCCAGTCGCCGCCCACCCAAGCGCTGTTTGATAAATTCTGCAGGCGTCTGGCCTGGCTTGACCTGATTCAGGGTCATGGCGATAAAAGCCTGCTGACCCGCGGTTTGCCCTATCAACGCGTCGGGCCGATTGAGCAGCGCCCAGCCTTGCGGATAGCTCAAGGTAAAACCCAGGCCGGCATGATAGAACTGCTGGCCTCGGCGCACGCCGGTTGCTTCCGAATCGCCGAACGGCAAGCCTTCCAGGTGCTGCAAAAAGACCTCTTGGTTGATCTCCTGCTGCCCGCTAGCCAAAGCCCGGGCCGGACCTATCACCTGTTGCAGTCGCTGATCGTTACCTGGATGGGTATCGAACAAACCATGGTAGCCACTGGCCGGTGCGGGCTGGCCGTTCTTGGCCGCTTGATCGCGGGCGAAGTCTTCCTGGTTCTTCAGCACCTCTACCACTTCGATCATCGCCTGCGGATCATAGCCGCTGCGCGCCAGGTACTGAGCCCCGAGGCCGTCCGCCTGCAATTCCATGTCGCGACCATAGCCACGCACGAAAGCCGAGCCTAAAGCGCCGGTCAGATCGCCCGCAGCCCCCACCCCGGTACCGATCGCGACCGCCTGCCCCAATATGCCCCACGCCTGCGACTGACTCTGCTGCTGCACACTGTGACGAGCGGTGACGTGGCCGACCTCATGCCCCAGCACAGCGGCCAATTCGGCTTCCGAGCTGAGGTAGGCGAGCAGCCCGCGATGGATATAGATGTAGCCTCCCGGCAGGGCGAAGGCGTTGATATCAGGACTGTCGATCACCGTGAAACGGTAGCTCAAGTTACTGCGATGGCTGTGTTGAGCCACGCGCTCGCCGACTTGCTGCACATAGGCCTGGAGCTTTTCATCGGCATAACGTGGGTATTGCTTGGCGATTTCCTGGCTGTAACTGCGACCGAGATCGAGCTCCTGCCGCTCGCTCATCATCACGAAGTTGCTCTCGCCCGTCGCCGGGTTCAGCGCACAACCACTCAAAGCAGCCAACAACAGCAGTAAAACCGATAATCGCGCACTCATGGCAACACCTCGAGCATCGCCGCATGGGTCAGGGGCAACATCCAGCGGGCTTGCCCTGGTTTTACGCCGCCACGGCGGGAGCGGTCAATCACCCAGCCGCGCGCCTCAACACGCCGGCCAGCCAGGTCCTGCAAGCTCTTAAGATCGAATTGGCCGAGCGACTTCGGCGCGACATGCAGCACCAGCGAGTCGTCCAGCTCGAGCCACAGTCCGCCGCGATTGCGCTCGACCTTCTCCACCTGCCCGCGAATCAAGGCGAAACCACCAGCGCTCAGTTGCTCCGGTGTCTGCACCGGCGACTTGCGCCATAAGCCAAGCTGCGAGGCCCGCGCAGCGCGCTCGGCGGCCTGCTGACAACTCACCAACGCCACATTCGGTGCCACCGCCACCAGATAACCCAAACCCTCGGCCAGCAGCTGCGCCTCCAGATTACGCCCCTCGCCGTCATAGCCGTGCGCCAAGGTGCGGCCGTAGTGATCCTTCGCCTCGCGCCCCGGTTGCAAACCGATACGCCCGTCACTGGCACTGACCAGCGCTTGCAGACGGCGCCTGGCCATCTCGGCAAACGGCTCGGCCGAGCGCCCATGATGCGCAAGTTCAGGGGCATTCAAGCCGATCAAGCGCACGCTGCGACCGTCGCTAAGCTTCAGCGTGTCGCCATCCACCACTCGCTGCACGCTGACGATCGGCAGCCCGGCCGGCGCCGGGCAAAACGCCTGGGCTG
Source organism: Pseudomonas cavernicola (assembly GCF_003596405.1). Classification (NCBI taxonomy): domain Bacteria; kingdom Pseudomonadati; phylum Pseudomonadota; class Gammaproteobacteria; order Pseudomonadales; family Pseudomonadaceae; genus Pseudomonas; species Pseudomonas cavernicola. Next base: position 1,557,474 of record NZ_QYUR01000002.1, on the reverse strand, counting down.
GGAAAACGGTGGCGAGAGAAACGAAAAAGGCGCCCGCAAGGGACGCCTTTTTCAACAGCACGGAGAAGCCCATCAGGCCTTCCGAGACGACAAAGCCACTTAGGCCTTGGAGCCGAACACACCGAAACGCTGCTTGAAGCGATCAACACGGCCGCCCACGTCCAGCACTTTTTGCTTGCCGGTGTAGAACGGGTGGCACTCGTTGCACACGTCCAGGCTCAGCGGCTTGGCCAAAGTGGAGCGAGTTTCGATCACGTTGCCACAGCTGCAAGTGGCGGTGATGGCTTCATAGGTAGGATGAATATCAGCTTTCATGGTGTATTCCTCGGGTCTGACGTGCCGCCGCCCGACACTATTGTCGAGTACCGCACGGAATTAGGCCGCGGATAATACCAGAGCGCCGCAGCGACGCAAGCCACTCACGACGCCGGCCGTCGTCTGCCTGCGTGCTAAGATCGCGCCCCGCCCATTCGCTTACATCAACAGAGCCTAGGAGCCCCCTCGCGTGCCCGACGCCATTCTGCGCCTCGCCCTGCCCTCGCCACTGCGCCGCCTGTTCGACTATCGAGCGCCGGCTGGCCTGCATCGCGCCGACTTGCAGCCGGGTATGCGCCTGCGTGTGCCGTTCGGCCGGCGCGAGCTGATCGGCATTCTGGTCGAAGTCAGCGATCACAGCGAGGTGCCAGCAGACAAACTGAAACCGGCGCTGCAATTGCTCGACGCGCAGTCGCCGATGCCCGCGGCCTTTTTCAAGCTGTGCCTGTGGACGGCGCAGTATTACCAGCACAGCCTCGGCGATACGTTCAGCTGGGCACTGCCGACACTCTTGCGCCAAGGCGAGCCGGCCGAAGCCCGGCAAGAGCGCTTCTGGCATCTGACTGAAGGAGCCCGCCTCGACGATCCGCGGCTGGCTCGCGCACCGCGTCAACGTGACGCCCTGGCGACCATCGCGCAGCATCCGCATGGCGTAGCGCACCAACTGCTCAGCCACTTGCAGCTGAATAAAGACAGCCTCGAGCTGCTGCGCGAGAAAGGCCTGGTCAGTATCGAGGTCCGCCGTCATGCCGCAAGCGAGCGTCACGCCAACTGGCTGGCGCAACCGGAGCTGCCGCTGAACCCCGAGCAACGCGCGGCGACCGAGGCGATTCGGGCCGGTTTCGACAGCTTCAACGCTTTTCTGCTGGCCGGGGTGACCGGCAGCGGCAAGACCGAGGTGTATCTGCAGCTGATCCGCGAAACCCTGGAGGCGGGCAAGCAAGCGCTGGTGCTGATCCCGGAGATCAACCTCGGCCCGCAAACCCTGGCGCGCTTCGAGCGGCGCTTCAACGCGCGCATCGCCCTGCTGCACTCGGCGGTGAACGACCGCGAACGGTTGGATGCCTGGCTGGCAGCGCGTGATGGCGAGGCGGACATCATCATCGGCACCCGCTCGGCGCTGTTTACCCCGATGAAGAACCCAGGACTGATCATCATCGACGAGGAGCACGACGCCTCCTATAAACAGCAGGAAGGGCTGCGCTACCACGCCCGCGATCTGGCCTTGGTCCGTGCGCGGCAGGAAAACATCCCGATCGTGCTCGGCTCCGCCACCCCTTCGCTGGAAAGCCTGCAGAACGCCCACGCCGGCCGCTACGGCCTGCTGCGCCTGACCCAAAGGGCCGGCGGCGCCCAGCAACCGCGCTTCTTGCGCCTGGATATCAAGAGTCGGCCACTCGACAGCGGCATCTCCGGCCCCATGCAGCAGGCCATCGGCCAGACCCTGGCGGCCGGCCAGCAGGTGCTGGTATTCCTCAACCGCCGCGGCTTCGCGCCGACCTTGCTGTGTCACGACTGCGGCTGGCTCTCCGAATGCCCGCGCTGCGATGCGCGGATGACCGTGCACCAGCGCTCGGGCGAACTGCGCTGCCACCACTGCGGTCATGTCGAACGCCAGCCGAGCAACTGCCCGCAATGCGGCAAGGTCGACCTGCGCCCGGTCGGCGCCGGCACCGAGCGCGCCGAAGAGCGTCTGGCCATCCTCTTCCCGAATTACCCGGTACTGCGCGTCGACCGCGATAGCACCTCGCGCAAAGATGCGATGAACCAACTGTTCGACACCATCCAACGTGGCGAGCCGTGCATCCTGATCGGTACGCAGATGCTCGCCAAAGGCCACCACTTCCCACGGGTGACGCTGGTGTCGATTCTGGATGCCGACGGCGGACTGTTCTCCGCCGACTTCCGCGCCAGCGAGCGCATGGCCCAGCTGATCGTGCAGGTCGCCGGCCGCGCCGGGCGCGCGGAGGAGCCTGGCCGAGTGATCATCCAGACCCATCTGGCCGATCACCCGCTATTGGTGCAACTGACCGAACAAGGCTACTTCGCCTTCGCCGAACAGGCCCTGAGCGAGCGGCGCGCCGCCGGCCTGCCGCCCTTTTGCCACCTCGCGCTGCTGCGCGCCGAGGCCCATAAACCCGGGCAAGCGGAAGGTTTTCTCGACGAGGCCTGCACAGAAGCCGAACACTTGCTGCGCGAGCTGAACCTCAGCGGCATTGAACTCCTCGGCCCGGTACCGGCGCCGATGGAACGCCGCGCCGGCCGTTATCGCGCACAATTGTTGTTGCAGGCTAACGCCCGCGCCCCACTGCATCGCCTGCTCAACAACTGGCTGTTGGCGCTGGAGAAAATACCTGCCGGGCGCGCGGTGCGCTGGTCGCTGGATGTCGACCCGATAGACCTGTTCTAGGAGTCTGTCAGGCTTAGAACTGTCCTACTGCGAAAGCCTGGATATTGGCCCGTTTTTCCACTCAGCCTCGTTAAAGAGAATGACTATTCGCCTCGACTGAGTGAAAAAACGGTCTCAATCCCAGACTTTCTCGCTACGGGCACCTAAGCCTGACAGACTCCTAGCGTCACGCAGAATTGTCGCAAGCCCCTATATAGAGCACCGAGCTACCATTCGCCCCTTGAGCGCAACCGACCAGTGCGGTTGGCAAGGCCGCCACGGCCACGGATAATGGCCAATTTTCCACCCGCTTCCCGGCGCACTGTCGCCCCGATGGCCGCAAGAGCAGACCATGAAAGACACCATTCGCCAGCTGATCCAGCAAGCCCTCACCCGTCTCGTCAGCGAAGGCGTGCTGCCGCAAGGCCTCACCCCGGCGATTCAGGTCGAGAACACCAAGGACAAAACCCACGGCGACTTCGCCAGCAATATCGCCATGATGCTGGCCAAGCCGGCCGGGCTGAAGCCGCGCGAGCTGGCCGAGAAGCTGATTGCCGCACTGCCGGCCGACGCACAAGTCACTAAAGTCGAGATCGCCGGCCCCGGGTTCCTCAACTTCTACCAGGACAATCAGGCCCTGGCTGGCCGCCTCGACGCCGCCCTGGCCGATGCCCAACTCGGCGTGCGCAAAACCGGCCCGGCGCAACGGGTGGTGGTCGATCTGTCCTCACCGAACTTGGCCAAAGAGATGCACGTCGGCCACCTGCGCTCGACCATCATCGGCGACGGCGTGGCGCGGGTGCTGGAATTCCTCGGCGACGAGGTGATCCGGCAGAACCACGTCGGTGACTGGGGTACACAGTTCGGCATGCTGCTGGCTTATCTGCAGGAAAACCCGGAAACCAGTGAAACCGAGCTGTCCGACCTGGAAGGCTTCTACCGGGCGGCCAAGCAGCGCTTCGACGAGTCTGCCGAGTTCGCTGACCGTGCCCGGGAGCTGGTGGTGCAGTTGCAGGCCGGAGAGCCGGCATGCATGCGCCTGTGGCATCGCTTCAACGAAATTTCCCTGTCGCATTGCCAGAAGGCCTACGACCGCCTGAACGTCAAACTGACCCCGGCCGACGTCAAAGGTGAAAGCGCCTACAACGACGACCTCGCCCAGGTGGTTGCCGACCTCAAGGCCAAAGGCCTGCTGGTCGAGAGCAACGGCGCCCAGTGCGTATTCCTCGACGAATTCAAGAACGCCGAAGGCAACCCACTGCCGGTGATCGTGCAGAAAGCCGGCGGCGGTTATCTGTATGCCACCACCGACCTGGCGGCCATGCGCTACCGCAGCCAGGTGCTGAAGGCCGATCGCGCGCTGTACTTCGTCGATCAGCGCCAGGCCCTGCATTTCCAGCAGGTGTTCGAAGTGGCGCGCCGCGCCGGCTTCGTCCACGAAGGCATGCAGCTGGAACACATGGGCTTTGGCACCATGAACGGCGCCGACGGCAAACCGTTCAAGACCCGCGATGGCGGCACGGTGAAGCTGATCGACCTGCTCGATGAAGCCGAAGAGCGCGCCTACACGCTGGTCAAAGAAAAGAACCTGGACCTGGCCGAAGACGAGCTGCGCAACATCGCGCGCGTCGTCGGTATCGGCTCGGTGAAATACGCCGACCTGTCCAAGCACCGCACCAGCGATTACAGCTTCAACTTCGAACTGATGCTCAGTTTCGAAGGCAACACCGCGCCTTATCTGCTCTACGCCTACACCCGTGTGGCCAGCGTGTTCCGCAAGCTGGGCAAGAACTACGCACAGGTCGACGGCCAGCTCAGCCTCGATGCCCCGCAGGAACAAGACCTCGCCACCAAACTGGCGCAGTTCGGCGAAATTCTGCGCAACGTCGGCGAGAGAGGCACCCCGCACATTCTCTGCACCTACCTCTATGAGCTAGCCGGGTTGTTCTCCAGCTTCTACGAGCATTGCCCGATCCTCTCCGCCGAGGACGAAGCCACTCAGCAAAGCCGTCTGCGCCTGGCCGCGCTGACCGGCCGCACCCTCAAGCAAGGCCTGGAGCTGTTGGGTCTGGAAACGCTGGAGCGTATGTAAGTTGGCCGCCAAGAAAAAACCAGCACCCAAACGCGGCGCCAGCCGCTATCAAGCACCACGCCGGCAACCGGTGCCGGGCTGGGTCTGGCTGGCCTGTGGCCTGGCCATCGGCGCCTTCGTGGTGCTATTGATGAAGCTGGAGCCGGGCCGCGACGAGGTCAAACGGCTCAAGCCTGAGCAGCAGGGCGCCGGCAAAGCGTCAGCACCAAAAGCACCGATTAGCACGCCAACCCCACAGCAACCGGTGAAGCCGAAGTACGACTTCTACACCCTGCTGCCGGAATCCGAGGTCATAGTCCCAGCGGATGCCGTGCCAGAGAAAACCCCACCAGCACCGACCCCAGCCGAGCTGGCCAAAGCCGACGCGGCTCGCGCCGAAGCAGCATTGAAAGGTGAAACACCGCCGCCGCTGACCGTTGCCATCAAAGCCGCGGTGACCCAGTACTTCTTGCAAGCCGGCTCATTCCGCAAACAGGAAGATGCCGACAAGGTGCGCGCGCAGATCCTCCTGCTCGGGCAAAACGTGCAAGTGGAGTCCGGCACCGTGCGCGAGGAAACCTGGTACCGCGTGCTGGTCGGGCCGTTCAGCAACCGTGAACAGCTCACCGGCGCGCAGAAGAAACTCGCCGGCAACGGCTTCAGTAATCTGTTGTTACAGCAACGCCAAAGCCGTTAAGCCGCTCCTCAGAGCCTGCCGGTTGAAATGCCGGCAGGCGTCCCCCATATGAGTTTCCATTAGGGCATTTCGCCCCGCTGCGTGGAGACTCACCCTTGACCACCATCGTTTCAGTACGCCGCCACGGCAAAGTCGTTATGGGCGGCGACGGCCAGGTTTCCCTCGGCAACACCGTGATGAAAGGCAACGCCAAGAAAGTTCGGCGCCTCTACCACGGCCAGGTGATTGCCGGTTTCGCCGGCGCCACTGCGGATGCCTTTACCCTGTTCGAACGCTTCGAAGGGCAACTGGAGAAACACCAGGGCCACCTGGTGCGCGCTGCCGTCGAGCTGGCCAAGGAATGGCGCACCGACCGTTCGCTGAGCCGCCTGGAAGCCATGTTGGCGGTTGCCAATAAAGACGCCTCGTTGATCATCACCGGCAACGGCGATGTGGTCGAACCCGAGGAGGGTCTGATCGCCATGGGCTCCGGCGGCCCGTTCGCCCAGGCCGCCGCCCGCGCACTGCTGATGCACACGGACCTGTCCGCCCTTGAAATCACCGAGACCGCGCTGGGTATCGCCGGCGATATCTGCGTCTTCACCAACCACCACCTGACCATCGAGGAGTTGGACCTCGCTGTCTGAGGCCCGCCAAATCTTATGCCTATGACTCCCCGCGAAATCGTCCACGAACTCAGTCGCCACATCATCGGCCAGGACGAGGCCAAACGCGCCGTCGCCATCGCCCTGCGCAACCGCTGGCGGCGCATGCAGCTGCCGGTCGAGCTGCGCGCCGAAGTGACGCCAAAAAACATCCTGATGATCGGCCCGACCGGCGTCGGTAAAACCGAGATCGCCCGCCGCCTGGCCAAACTGGCCAATGCGCCGTTTATCAAGGTCGAAGCGACCAAGTTCACCGAAGTGGGCTACGTCGGTCGCGACGTCGAGTCGATCATCCGTGACCTGGCCGATGCTGCGATCAAGCTGCTGCGCGAGCAGGAGATCGTCAGAGTTCGCCATCGCGCCGAAGATGCCGCCGAAGAGCGCATCCTCGACGCGCTGCTGCCGCCGGCGCGCCCCGGCTTCAATGAAGACCCGGTGCCGAGCAATGACTCCAACACCCGCCAGCTGTTCCGCAAGCGCCTGCGGGAAGGCCAGCTGGACGACAAGGACATCGAGATCGAGGTCGCCGAGCATCCGGCCGGCGTCGAAATCATGGCCCCACCCGGCATGGAGGAAATGACCAACCAGCTGCAGAGCCTGTTCTCCAACATGGGCAAGGGCAAAAAGAAAACCCGCAAGCTCAAGGTCAAAGAAGCCCTGAAGCTGGTCGGCGACGAAGAAGCCGCGCGCCTGGTCAACGAGGAAGAGCTCAAGGCGCGCGCCTTGGAGGCGGTCGAGCAGCACGGCATCGTGTTTATCGACGAGATCGACAAGGTCGCCAAGCGCGGCAACACCGGCGGCATCGACGTCTCCCGCGAAGGCGTGCAGCGCGACCTGCTGCCGCTGATCGAAGGCTGCACGGTGAACACCAAGCTGGGCATGGTGAAAACCGACCATATCCTGTTCATCGCCTCCGGCGCCTTCCACCTGAGCAAACCGAGCGATCTGGTGCCGGAGCTGCAAGGCCGCTTGCCGATTCGCGTCGAGCTGAAGGCGCTGAGCCCGCAGGACTTAGAGCGCATCCTCACCGAGCCGTACGCCTCGCTGACCGAGCAATACCGCGAGCTGCTGAAGACCGAAGGCCTGGAAATCGAATTCACCGAGGACGCTATCAAGCGCCTCGCCGAGATTGCCTGGCAGGTCAACGAGAAGACCGAGAACATCGGCGCGCGACGCCTGCACACCGTCCTGGAACGCCTGCTGGAAGAAGTTTCTTTCAGCGCCGCCGATCTGGCCAGCGAGCACAGCGACAAGCCGATCCATATTGACGAGGCCTATGTGAATAGCCACCTCGGCGAACTGGCGCGAGACGAAGACCTGTCGCGTTATATTCTGTAAGGGGCCAGGCCTTGCAGGGCGGCTAAAGCCTGAAGCGCTTTAGTCGCCGCAACGACTTCGATGCACAACTAAGTGTTATGTGTCAGAAAACCCGGCGGGTAACCTTGCTCGTTATCCGCCCTACTTCTAGCCGGAGGCTCGAAGATGCGCATTCCCTCTGCCATCGAGCTGCACAAAGCCTCGAAGACCCTAACCCTGAAATATGGGCCCGACGAGATCTACAACCTGTCCGCCGAGTTCCTCCGTGTGCACTCACCGTCGGCCGAAGTGCAGGGCCACGGCAAACCCATCCTGCAAGTCGGCAAGCTCGGTGTCGGCCTGAGCAAGATCGAGCCGGCCGGGCAGTACGCACTAAAACTGTGCTTCGATGACGGCCATGACAGCGGCCTGTTCACCTGGGATTACCTCGACCAGCTGGCGCAACGCCAGGAACAGCTGTGGGCCGATTACCTCGCCGAACTGGCGCACGCCGGAAAATCCCGTGATCCCGCCGAGTCGGTGGTCAAGCTGATGCTCTAAGTTGCAGCTCGCCCGTGGTTAGGGCGAACTTTCTAATCCGTCTCGGCATACTCTCCCGCGCGCATGGCCAACTGACTGGCCAGCTTGCGCAAACTCGTAAACTCGGGTAACCAAGGAACTGGCAGGTTCCCTGCATTTGGCTGAGCCACATGCAATGAATGATGCGGAGTTCGCTCCGCCCCCGGTAACCCGAGCAGTACTAGGCCCTAAGCCCTGTGTCGCCGCGCACAGCCGCACGCCGGTATCTGTCTCAGGACAATGGAGCGTCGTAGATGAGCAACAAGAGTAACGAAGATCTGCAGCGTCAAGCCTCGGAAAACACCCTAGGGCTCAACCCGGTGATCGGCTTGCGCGGCAAAGACATTCTGGCTACTGCCCGCATGGTCCTGACCCAGGCCATCAAACAACCTATCCACAGCGCCAAGCACGTTGCCCACTTCGGCCTGGAGCTGAAAAACGTCCTGCTCGGCAGCTCAGAACTCCAGCCGGAAGACGGTGATCGCCGCTTCGCCGATCCCGCCTGGAGCCACAACCCGCTGTATAAGCGCTACCTGCAGAGCTACCTGGCGTGGCGCAAAGAACTGCACGACTGGGTTGAGGAGAGCAACCTGTCCGAAACCGACACCAACCGCGGCCACTTCGTGATCAACCTGATGACCGAAGCCATGGCACCGAGCAACAGCATGGCTAACCCGGCTGCGCTCAAACGCTTCTTCGAAACCGGCGGCAAAAGCCTGCTCGATGGCCTCTCCCACCTGGCCAAGGACATCGTCAACAACGGCGGCATGCCCAGCCAGGTCAACATGGACGCCTTCGAAGTCGGCAAGAGCCTGGCCACGACCGAAGGCTCAGTGGTGTTTCGCAACGACTTGCTGGAGCTGATCCAGTACAAGCCGAGCACCGAACAAGTGCACGAACGCCCGCTGCTGGTGGTGCCCCCGCAGATCAACAAGTTCTATGTGTTCGACCTGTCGCAAGAGAAGAGCCTGGCGCGCTTCTGCCTGCGCAACGGCCTGCAGACCTTTATCGTCAGCTGGCGCAACCCGACCAAGGCCCAGCGCGAATGGGGCCTGTCGACCTATATCGAAGCGCTGAAAGAAGCCATCGACGTGATCATCGCCATCACCGGCAGCAAGGACGTCAACATGCTCGGCGCCTGCTCCGGCGGCATCACCACCGCCGCCCTGCTCGGCCATTACACCGCGATCGGCGAGAAGAAGGTCAACGCCTTGACCCTGCTGGTCAGCGTGCTGGATACGAAGCTGGATACCTCGGTAGCCCTATTCATCAATGACCAGACTCTGGAAGCCGCCAAGCGCCGCTCCTATCAGGCCGGCGTGCTGGAAGGCAGCGACATGGCCAAGGTGTTCGCCTGGATGCGCCCGAATGATCTGATCTGGAACTACTGGGTCAACAACTACCTGCTCGGCAACGAGCCGCCGGTGTTCGATATCCTCTACTGGAACAACGACACCACCCGCCTGCCCGCGGCCTTCCACGGCGACCTGATCGAGCTGTTCAAAAGCAACCCGCTGACGCGGCCGAACGCCCTGGAAGTCTGCGGCACGCCGATCGACCTGAAGCAGGTGACCACGGACATCTTCTGCCTGGCCGGCACCAACGACCATATCACTCCGTGGGAAGCCTGCTACCGCTCGGCGCTGCTGTTCGGCGGCAAGATCGAATTCGTGCTGTCCAACAGCGGACATATCCAGAGCATCCTCAATCCACCAGGCAACCCGAAAGCGCGCTTTATGACCAGCGACAAGCTGCCGGCCGACCCGAAAGTCTGGCAAGACGCCTCCACCAAACATGCCGACTCCTGGTGGCTGCACTGGCAAGCATGGATGGCCGAGCGCTCCGGCAAACTGAAAAAAGCCCCGGGTACCCTTGGCAACAAAGCCTATCCGGCTGCCGAGGCGGCGCCGGGCACGTATGTACATGAGCGCTAGGAGCCTGTCGGGCTTAAACGTCAGTAGCGAGAAAGGCCAACAGACTCCTGGGGAAGGATGAACGCTCAGCGTGCAGCCTCGGCTACCGAGCCTGCACCCTAAAAGCGCAACAGCTTGCGTCACACTGCCCGCGGTACTCGGAAGTGCCGCCCGCCGCTCCAGCCCTTACCGGCTGAGGCGACAGCCACGAAGCCTGCAGGACGGCTAGCTTCGTCATTCTGGGAAGCGCCGGACCGCGTTCCCAGCAGTTCAATCCATAGGGCTCTGCGCATGCCGTTACCATTCGTTTTTCGCACCATCGACCTCGACGGGCAGACCATCCGCACGGCCGTCCGCCCAGGCAAGGCGCACCTGACCCCGCTACTGATCTTCAATGGCATCGGCGCCAACCTGGAGCTGGTATTTCCGTTCGTTCAGGCCCTCGACCCCGATCAGGAAGTGATCGCCTTCGACGTGCCAGGCGTGGGTGGTTCCTCGACGCCCAGCCAGCCCTACCGCTTCCCGGGCCTGGCCAAACTCGTCGCGCGCATGCTCGATTACCTGGATTACGGCCAAGTCAATGCAATTGGGGTGTCCTGGGGTGGTGCCCTGGCGCAACAGTTCGCCCACGACTATCCCGAACGCTGCAAGAAGCTGGTGCTCGCCGCCACCTCGGCCGGCGCCATCATGGTGCCGGGCAAGCCCAAGGTGCTCTGGCGCATGGCCAGCCCACGGCGCTACATCCAGCCGTCTTACGGCGTGCAGATCGCCCCGGATATCTACGGCGGGGCGTTCCGCCGCGACCCCAATCTGGCCCTGGCGCACGCCAGCAAAGTGCGTTCCTCGGGCAAGCTCGGCTACTACTGGCAGCTGTTCGCCGGTTTCGGCTGGACGAGCATCCACTGGCTGCACAAGATCAGCCAGCCAACCCTGGTGCTGGCCGGCGACGATGACCCGCTCATTCCGCTCATCAACATGCGCCTGCTGGCCTGGCGGATTCCGAATGCCGAACTGCATGTGATCGACGACGGTCACCTATTCTTGATCACCCGGGCCGAGGCCGTCGCGCCGATCATCATGAAGTTTCTGCAGGAGGAGCGGCAGCGCGCGGTGATGCACCCGCAGCCGACCCCACTGCGCAGTCACTGAGCAGCGCCTTGAACACGCGCACCAATTTAGTACGACGCCTACCCACTTGACCCAATAGTGGGCCTCATGTAACACCGTTGTTTCTTTGCGCGGCTGTCTGGAATGCACCTCCGGCGCGCCTTGGTACAAGCCTTGCTGCTTACCAATTGACGTTGATTCCCTTAATGGTTTGACGACGGAGTGTTGCCCCCATGCGAGACAAATCTGCTGCGGACCCTGTGCCCGTACCCGCAGCCTTTATGAATGCGCAAAACGCCATGCTCGGCCTGCGCGGCCGAGATCTGTTTGCCACCGTGCGCTCCCTGACCCTGCAGGGCCTGCGTCGACCGGTGTACAGCGCCAAGCATGCGCTGGCCCTCGGCGGCCAACTGGGCCGCGTGTTGCTTGGCGACACGCTGCATAAGCACAACCCCGACGATCCACGCTTTGCCGATCCGGCCTGGCGTCTCAACCCCTTCTATCGCCGCAGCCTGCAGGCCTATCTGGCCTGGCAGCAGCAGTTGAACAGCTGGATCGACGAGAGCGACCTGCCGGCGGATGACCGCACCCGCGCGCGCTTCGTCGCCACCCTGCTCAGCGATGCGCTGGCGCCCTCCAACAGCTTGCTCAACCCGCTGGCGATCAAGGAACTGCTCAACAGTGGCGGCAGCAGCGTGTTCAAGGGCCTGGGCCACTTATACGATGACCTCCTGCACAACCATGGCCTGCCCAGCCAGGTCAGCAAACAGGCCTTCGAAGTTGGCCGCAACCTGGCCGCCACTCCGGGTGCGGTGGTATTTCGCAACGAACTACTGGAGCTGATCCAGTACAAGCCGATGAGCGAAAAGCAGTACGCCCGCCCGCTGCTGATCGTGCCGCCGCAGATCAACAAGTACTACATCTTCGACCTCAGCGCGGAGAAGAGCTTCGTCCAGTACGCACTGAAGAACGGCTTGCAGGTGTTTATCATCAGTTGGCGCAACCCGGACGCCCGCCATCGCGAGTGGGGTCTCTCGAGTTATGTACAGGCCATCGAAGAAGCCCTCGATGTGACCCGCGCCATCAGCGGCAGCAAAGAGGCCCACCTGATGGGCGCCTGCGCCGGCGGCCTGAGCATCGCCGCCCTGCAAGGCCACCTGCAAGCCAAACGGCAGCTGCGCAAAGTCTCCAGCGCCACCTACCTGGTCAGCCTGCTGGACAGTCAGATCGACAGCCCGGCCATGTTATTTGCCGATGAGAAAACCCTCGAGGCCGCCAAGCGCCGCTCCTATCAGAAAGGCGTGCTGGATGGCCGCGACATGGCCAAGGTCTTCGCCTGGATGCGCCCGAACGATCTGATCTGGAACTATTGGGTCAACAACTACCTGCTCGGCAAGCAACCCCCGGCCTTCGACATTCTCTACTGGAACAACGACAACACGCGCCTACCGGCCGCCCTGCACGGCGATCTGCTGGACTTCTTCAAGCACAACCCACTCACCCATCCTGGCGGTTTGGAGGTCTGCGGCACCCCGATCGACCTGCATAAGGTCACGGTCGACAGCTTCAGCATCGCCGGCATCAACGACCACATCACGCCCTGGGACGCGGTCTATCGCTCGACCCTGCTGCTCGGCGGCGACAGTCGCTTCGTACTGTCCAACAGCGGGCATATCCAGAGCATCCTCAATCCGCCGGGTAATCCCAAGGCCAACTATTTCGAAAGCGGCAAACTCAGCTCCGACCCGCGTGCCTGGTACTACGACGCCAAACAAGCCAGTGGCAGCTGGTGGCCGCAATGGTTGGACTGGATTCAGCAACGCTCCGGCGAGCAACGGGAAACCCTGCTGGCGCTGGGCAGCCAGAACCATCCGCCGATGGAGGCAGCCCCCGGCACCTATGTGCATGTGCGTTAAACCTTGGCTTAAACCTTGAGAAGGCCGGCCGGAGACCACCCGGCCAGTTACCGTCTGCCGCCTGGCGGCCAACATAAGAAGATTGGATGAAAACCCGCGACCGCATCCTCGAATGCGCCCTGACGCTGTTCAATCAGCAGGGCGAACCCAACGTCTCCACGCTGGAGATCGCCAATGAACTGGAGATCAGCCCGGGCAACCTTTACTACCACTTCCACGGCAAAGAGCCGCTGATCATGGAGCTGTTCGAGCGCTTCCAGAATGAACTGGCACCGCTGCTCGACCCGCCCGCTGATGCACGCTTGGATGTCGAGGACTATTGGCTGTTCCTGCACCTGATCGTCGAACGCCTGGCGCACTACCGCTTTCTGTTCCAAGACCTGTCCAACCTCGCCGGGCGCCTACCTAAGCTGGCGCGTGGCATCCGCAATTGGCTGAACGCCTTGAAGCGCACCCTCGCCTCACTGTTGGCCCGCCTGAAGGCCGAGAATCAGCTGGTCAGCGATACCCAGGCGCTCGGCGTGCTGGTCGAGCAGATAACCCTGACCTTACTGTTCTCCCTCGACTACCAACGCATCCTCGGCAGCAGTGGCGAGATTCGTCTGGTGGTATTCCAAGTGATGATGCTGGTAGCGCCGCACCTCCGCGCCGAATCCCGCCAGGCGGCTGAGCAGTTGGCGCAGCGCTATTTAGACGCGTAGGTTGGGTAGAGCTAGGCAAAACTCAACCCATACCCCGCTGGGTTTCGCTTCGCTCTACACCAGCCTACGAATACTACCCGAGCACCAAACGCAAACACCCGGCGCTAGGCCGGGCGTTTTTGATCCTGAAAGACTCAGGACGGGTTGCTTGGCGTCACCACTGCGGTGGTTGCCGCCGGCGTTGCAGCAGGCGCTGCGGCAGGCGCGGTAGCCGGCGTTGCTACAGGCGCAGCAGGTTTGGCAGCTACTGGCTTAGCGGCAGCAGGTTTAGCGGCAGCTTTAGCCGCAGGTTTCGCGGCCGGCTTCACTGCGGGTTTGGCAGCTGCTTTTGGCGCGGCTTTGACTGCCGGTTTCGCGGCTGGCTTGGCGGCAGCTTTTGCCACTGGTTTAGCCGCGGGCTTGGCGGCTGGTTTAGCTACCGCCTTGGCCGCAGGTTTCGCCGCAGCTTTTGCGGCGGGCTTAGCGGCGGGCTTGACCGCCGCTTTAACGGCAGGCTTAGCCGCCGGCTTCACCGACTTGGCGGAAATCCCGGTCAGTTTTTCCAGCTGCTTGGTCAGGGTTTCCACCTTGCCGTGCAACTCTTTCACTTCGTTGCGACTCGGCACGCCCAGACGCGAGATCGCGCTGTTCAGACGCTTATCAAACGCCTCTTCCAGCTCGCCCCACTTGCCCAAGGCCAGACCTTTAACTTCATCGACCTTGGATCTGGCCGACTTGGCCGATGACTTCACGGCACCGACTTGTTTCTCGACTTCGCTCTTGGCCAACTTCTCGGCTTTCTCGCCATCTTGGACCAGGGTATCGAACAGCTTGTTGCCGTCCTTGCTGATCTTCGAGTAAGCACCTAAGCCGGCCAGCCAGATTTGGCGCGAGTATTTTTCAACTTCGCCAATCCAAGAGCTGTTCTCTTTTTCGACTTTCTTTTTAGCGACCATCCCGCTCTCCTTATTGAGTCTTAGCGACGCGTGCAACCAACTCATTCAACACGTCCAGCTTAGCAGAGAGCGCATCAACGTCCTGACGAGAAGGAATCCCGAAGCGATTCAGCGCACTAGCAACCCGGCGATCGAAAGCCTTCTCGATTTTGTCGAGCTGCACTTCAACTTTGCTTTTAACGCTAGTCACGTTATCGCTCACGCTGCTCTTCACCGTATCGATCTGGCTGTTCGCCGCTTCGACCTGACCTGTGACCAGTTTCTTCCCTTGCTTCTCAACGCCTTCGCCGGCCTTGACCAGCTCTTTCAGGTAGCCTGCGCCTTCCTGACCGGCTTTGGCGTAGGCACCCAGGCCCGCCAGCCAGATTTGACGACCGTAATGCTTAACGTCGGTCAGCAGGTTGGTTTTGCTTGCGGCTTTCTTTTTGACAGCAACTTTGGCCATGGTGCACCTCACGCTCAAAAGGTTTGAGGAAACGCCCACGAAATGCAGGCTTGAGCGCAAGGTAACGAGGAAAATTAGAATCTACATACTAGGTTCTGTACGCCCTAGGTTCTGTACGCCAAACCGGAACGCAGGCTGGGTTAGGCGCGCCGTAACCCAGCGATACACAGGTGCCAGCGCCACCGCAATGCCGGGTTACGCGGCAGCAGCAATCGCATTGATCGAAACCGGCGCGTTCACGCCGCTAATCCAGCCTGCGCCCGCTATCGCGTCAGACCAGATACTCATCCAGGCCTTTTTCGATTTCGCGCTTGATTGTGCCGCTCATGGCCGACAGCAACAGCCCCAGGCTCAGCTCGACGCGCACCCGATCATCACCGACCACAATCCGCCCCTCAGCGCCGCTGCGCTTGAACTCGAGAGCATCGCCAGCCCACTGGTAGCGCACGTCATACTCACTGGCCAGGCGCGCTGCGAGCTTCTCCGCTTTCGCGCGGGCGGCCTCACGACCAAGGGAATGCGAACGCTCGACGGTAAAACGGGCCATGGGTAACTCCTGACTGCGACCTTAGGTCGCGCGACTATAGCAGCCCACACCACCTTGCACGCCAACCGCTGGCGTCCGTTGCCAAGACAAAGCCGGTCACCGGGATTAGAATGGCCGGCACTTTCTTCCGGTGACAGCGATATGAACGATCCGCGCAAAGGCAGTGATGCCGAACCGACCACCCATTTCGGCTACCAAAACGTGCCGGAAAGCCAGAAGGCCGACAAGGTCGCCGAGGTTTTCCACTCCGTGGCGGCCAAGTACGACCTGATGAATGACCTGATGTCCGCCGGCGTGCATCGCCTGTGGAAACGCTTCACCATCGAACTGTCAGGCGTGCGCACCGGCAACCGCGTGCTGGATATCGCTGGCGGCACCGGCGACCTGACCAAGCAATTCGCCCGCCTGGTCGGGCCGACCGGCGAGGTGGTGCTGGCCGATATCAACGCTTCGATGCTGAAAGTCGGCCGCGATCGCCTGCTCGATCTGGGCGTGGCCGGCAACGTCAAATTTGTCCAGGCCGACGCCGAGAAGCTGCCGTTTCCGGACAACCATTTCGACTGCGTGACCATCGCCTTCGGCCTGCGCAACGTCACCCACAAGGAAGACGCCCTTCGCTCGATGCTGCGCGTGCTCAAACCAGGTGGCCGCCTGCTGGTGCTGGAGTTCTCCAAGCCAACCAGCAGCCTGTTGTCAAAGGCCTATGACGCCTATTCGTTCAGCCTGCTACCGATGATGGGCAAGCTGATCACCAACGACTCGGAAAGCTACCGCTACCTCGCCGAGTCGATCCGCATGCACCCGGATCAGGAAACCCTCAAGGCGATGATGGTCGAGGCCGGTTTCGAGCGCGCCACCTACCACAACATGACTGGCGGCATCGTCGCGCTGCACCGCGGCATCAAGCCCTGATGCTGACTCAGGCTCTGCTGGCCGGCGTGGAGCACGGCGTCAATCGCATGCTGCGCTTGGACAGCACTGCGCTGCCACGACTTGAGCGCTTGGCTGGCAAAGTCATCGCGGTGGACTGCAGCGCCCCGGCGGCGCAGCTGTTCATCCTCGCCGATGGCGCTGGCCTGCGCTTGGCGGCGAACTGGGAAGGCGCCGTCGCGTGCCAACTGCGCGCGCCGGCTGCCAGCTTGCTGCGCCTGGCCACCAGCAAAGATAAAACCGCCGTGCTGCACAGCCCGGCAGTCGAACTGCACGGTGACAGCGGCGTATTACTGGAGCTCGCCGGCATCCTTCAGGATCTCGAGCTGGACTGGGAATACGAGTTGTCCCGCTGGCTCGGTCCGCTGGGTAGCCAACTGCTCGGTAGCCACCTGAAAAGCCGCGTGCGCTGGACCGGCCAAAGCCTCGGCAGCCTGCGCCAGAACCTCGCCGACTACCTCAACGAGGAGTCGCGCAGTCTGGTCGGCCAGCGCGAAGCCGAAGCGCGCTTCGCCGAACTGGATAGCCTCAAACTCGCCCTCGATCGCCTCGACGCGCGTTTTGAACGCCTCACCGTCAAACTCCCCCTCACCCAAAAGCCTAGCGAACCCGCATGAAGCTGCTTGCCGTCCGCCGTCTGTTGCGCATCCAGCGCGTGGTCATCCGCTACCGCCTCGATGACTTGCTGCTCGAGCTGCCGCTCCCCTGGTGGCTGCGCGCGCTGAGCTATACCCTGCCCTGGCGCTGGTTGCCGCGCACAGCGCTGCCGCTATCGCGCGGCGAGCGTGTGCGCCTGGCGCTGCAAGACCTCGGGCCGATCTTTATCAAGTTCGGCCAGTTGCTCTCCACCCGCCGCGACTTGCTACCCGTGGATATAGCCGACGAACTGGCCAAGTTGCAGGATCAAGTACCGCCCTTCGACCCCGCACACTCATTGGCATTGATCGAGGAGCAACTGGGCGCCAAGGTCGGCAGCGTGTTTGCGCGCTTCGACAGTCAGCCGCTGGCCTCGGCGTCGGTCGCCCAGGTGCATGCCGCGCAGCTGAAAAGCGGCGAGGAAGTGGTGGTCAAAGTGATTCGCCCGGGCCTCAAGCCCGTCATCCGCCAGGATCTGGCCTGGCTGTTCCTGCTGGCCAAACTGGCCGAACGCATCTCCGCTGAAGCGCGCCGCCTGCACCCGGTCGAGGTGGTCAGCGACTACGAGAAAACCATCTTCGACGAACTCGATCTGCTCCGCGAGGCGGCCAATGCCAGCCAGCTGCGGCGTAACTTCGAAGGCTCACCGCTGCTCTATGTACCGCAGGTGTACTGGGACTGGTGCCGGCCGCAAGTGCTGGTGATGGAGCGCATCTACGGCATTCAGGTGACCGATCTGGCGACCCTCGCCGATCAGCGCACCGACATGAAACTGCTGGCCGAACGCGGCGTAGAAATTTTCTTCACCCAGGTGTTTCGCGACAGTTTTTTCCATGCCGACATGCACCCCGGCAACATCTTCGTCAGCACCCGCCAACCGTGGAGCCCGCAATACATTGCGGTCGACTGCGGCATCATCGGCAGCCTGACCCCGGAAGATCAGGACTACCTGGCGCGCAATCTGATCGCCTTCTTCAAACGCGACTACCGCAAGGTCGCGCAGCTGCATATCGACTCCGGCTGGGTGCCGGCGGAAACCAAAGTTAATGATTTCGAGGCGGCGATTCGCACCGTCTGTGAGCCGATCTTCGAGCGGCCGCTGAAAGACATTTCCTTTGGCCTGTTGCTGATGCGCCTGTTCCAGACCGCGCGACGCTTCAATATGGAAGTCCAGCCGCAACTGGTGCTGCTACAGAAGACCCTGCTGAATATCGAAGGCCTGGGTCGCCAGCTTTACCCGGACCTGGATCTGTGGAGCACCGCGCAGCCGTTCCTCGAACGATGGATGCGCGACCGGATCAGCCCGAAAAGTCTGCTGCATAGCCTACAGGCTCAGGTCGAGCAGGTGCCGCACCTGGCGCACATGACCCGTGAGCTGCTCGAACGCCTGTCTCAGCCGCAGCCCACGGCCCCTGCGCCAACCGGGGGCGAACAGCGCCATGGCTGGCTATTGCGCCTGACCGGTGCCGCGCTAATGGTCGGCGGCGCCAGTCTGGCGGCAACCAGCGCCTCACTGGCGGCTCTGAGCGCCTGGCCGGCCTGGATCATGCTCGGCGCCGGGCTTTACCTGGTCGTGCGCCGATAGCCAGGGCGGCGGCGCGCTGGCACACTGAGCTTATTAACCGCTCAGGATTACGGCGGGTGACGCGCGGCGCTACCCCCTACATACGCATTAACGGATAACGCATGAACGACTGGCTGGACGACATCAACTGGAATGCCGAGGGCTTGGTTCCCGCCATTGCCCAAGACCACAAAACCGGCCGCGTACTGATGATGGCCTGGATGAACCGTGAAGCGCTGAGCCTCACCGCCAGTGAGAACCGCGCCATCTACTGGTCACGCTCACGCGGCAAACTCTGGCGCAAAGGCGAAGAGTCCGGCCATGTGCAAAAATTGCATGAACTACGCCTGGACTGCGATGCCGATGTCATCATCCTGATGGTCGAGCAGATCGGCGGCATCGCCTGCCACACTGGACGGGAAAGCTGCTTCTATCGGGTGTTCGAACATGGCGCCTGGAAGATTGTCGACCCCGTCCTGAAAGACCCGCACGCCATCTACAGTGCGCCACACAGCTCAGCAGGACACAGCCATGAGTGACACCCTGACCCGCCTGGCCGAAGTGCTCGAAGCCCGTAAAGGTGCCGCGGCCGACAGCTCCTACGTGGCCAGCCTGTACCACAAGGGCCTGAATAAGATTCTGGAAAAGGTCGGCGAAGAGTCGGTGGAAACCATCCTCGCCGCCAAAGACGCCGCCGTCAGCGGCGACTGCAGTGACCTGATCTACGAAACCGCCGACCTCTGGTTCCACAGCTTGGTCATGCTCGCCGCCCTCGGCCAGCATCCCCAGGCAGTGCTGGATGAGCTGGATCGGCGTTTCGGTCTGTCCGGGCATGCCGAAAAGGCCGCCCGCGAACCTTCGGCATAACGCATTTATTGAGAGGAGCGGCACCATGGGTATTTTTGACTGGAAACACTGGCTCGTCATTCTGATCGTCGTCTTACTGGTCTTCGGCACCAAGAAGCTCAAGGGCCTGGGCAGCGATATCGGCGAGTCGATCAAAGGCTTTCGCAAGGCCATGAGCGACGAGGAGAAACCCAGCGAGCCGCCGGTGCAACCGTCCGCACCGCTGAACCCGCCACACACCATCGACGCGCAAGCGCAGAAGGTCGAAGAGCCGGCCAGAAAGGACTAGCAACATGTTCGGCATTAGCTTCAGTGAGTTGCTGCTGGTAGCCCTGGTCGCGCTGCTGGTGCTCGGCCCCGAGCGCTTGCCTGGAGCGGCGCGCACGGCCGGCCTGTGGATCGGTCGGCTGAAGCGCAGCTTCAACGCGATCAAGCAGGAAGTCGAGCGCGAGATCGGCGCCGACGAGATTCGCCGCCAACTGCACAACGAGCACATCATGGCGCTGGAGCAAGAAGCGAAAAACCTCATCGCCCCGCCACAGCCGCCGGCGCCTATCAGCGAGCCTGCCGCCAGCGAGACGCTGGTTGCCGACACTCCGGCAGCTGCGCAACCCAGCACCGTCAGCCCGGCTGCAGCCATGCCCATTGCCACCGATCCGCAACAGCCACCGCGAGCCCCATGAGCGCCGAAACCCCGGAACACGACCAGCAAATGCCGCTGGTCTCGCACCTCACCGAACTGCGCACGCGTCTGCTGCGCTGCGTCGCCGCGACCTTCCTGATCTTCGCCGGGCTGTTCTACTTCGCCCAGAAGATCTACACCTTCGTCTCTGCCCCGCTGCGCGCCTACCTGCCGGAAAACGCCACGATGATCGCCACCGACGTGGCCTCACCGTTCATCGCGCCGTTCAAGCTGACCATGGTGGTGGCATTGTTCCTCGCCATGCCGGTGATCCTGCATCAGGTCTGGGGCTTTATCGCACCCGGCCTGTACAAGCACGAGAAGCGCATAGCCATGCCATTGCTGGTCTCCAGCATCGTGCTGTTTTACGCCGGCATGGCTTTCGCCTATTTCCTGGTGTTCCCGCTGATATTCCACTTCTTCGCCAGCGTCACCCCCGAAGGGGTGTCGATGATGACCGACATCAACAGCTACCTGGATTTCGTCCTGACGCTGTTCTTTGCCTTCGGCGTGGCCTTCGAGATTCCGGTGGCGACGGTGCTACTGATCTGGATTGGCGTGGTCGACGTCGTCTACCTGCGCAAGATCCGCCCCTATGTGGTAATCGGCTGCTTCGTGGTCGGCATGGTGCTGACCCCGCCGGATATCTTCTCGCAGACCCTGCTGGCGGTGCCGATGTGGCTGCTGTTCGAGATCGGTCTGTTCTTCGGTGGCATGATCCGCAAGCGCGGCGAGCACCCGGACGATGACCCAGTCAGCCCTGACGACGGCGACCAACCGCCCGCTACCCAGCCGTGAATTTACTGCTGCTGGAGGATGCCGACTTCGTCGCGGCGGATCGCGTGATTCTGCGCGACCGCCGTCTCAAGCACCTGCAGGAAGTGCATCGCGCCGAGTCCGGCGACAGCCTGCGCGTTGGTCGCCTCAACGGTTTGATGGGCCGAGGCCAGCTGCTGCGTCTCGATACCCAGGAGGCCGAGCTACAGATCAGCCTGGATCAGCCGCCGCCGGCCAAATTACCGCTGACCCTACTGCTCGCCCTGCCGCGACCGAAGATGCTCCGGCGGGTACTGCAGACCGTCGCCAGCATGGGTGTGCCACGGCTGATTCTGCTGAACAGCTACCGGGTGGAAAAAAGCTTCTGGCAGACACCGTTTCTCGAACCTGCAGCGATCCATGAACAACTGATCCTCGGCCTTGAGCAGGCGCGCGATACGCGGTTGCCACAAGTGCTGATCGAGAAACGCTTCAAACCCTTCGTCGAAGATCGCCTGCCACAACTGGCGGCGGGCAGTCTCGGGTTGGTCGGCCACCCCGGCGACTACCCGGCCTGCCCGCGTGCCGTCGAACAACCGGTGACCCTGGCCATCGGCCCGGAAGGTGGCTGGATTCCTTACGAAGTCGAGAAGTTGCACGCTGCTGGATTGCAGCCGGTACAGCTCGGCGAGCGCATCCTGCGGGTGGAAACCGCCGTCACCGCGCTCATCGCCCGGCTGTTCTAATCCACCAAATCGGGCAAACGCGAGACGCTCAAACGATCCGAAGCCCTAGTGGCCAGTTGGTTCGGGCAGGCGGTGGGAGCCCCTCCGGGGATTCCACCCGACTAATCTAGTTCGGCAACGGATCGTGAACAGGCTCTAGGCCCGCGACTTGGCGTGCCAGTGCGCCGGCAACAACTGGCCCTGCAAGGCCGGCGCCTCGTGCAGATCCACATCCCGCGACACCAGCGGCTCACCACACTCGGAGCACACCAGCACGCCGTGCATGGCCTGCCCGCAAGCCTTGTGCACATGCCGAATCGGCGCCCCTTCGACACCGCTCATATGCCGGTCGCCCCAGTTCACCAGCGCCAGCACCGCCGGGTATAACTCGTGGCCCTTGTCGGTCAGCCGATATTCCTCGCGCAGCGGACGCTGCTGATACGCCTGCTTAACCAGCACCGCGGCCTCGGTCAGTTTCTTCAGCCGATCGGCGAGCACATGCCGGGTGATGCCCAGGCGTTTTTCAAAATCATCGAAACGCCGCACACCAAGAAAGCTTTCCCGCAGCACCAGCAGGGTCCAACGATCCCCCACCACCGACAACGTGCGCGCCAAAGAGCAAGGCTGTTGATCGAGTTCTTCCCAACGCATGACGAAACCTCTGTAAGCCGATGGCTCACCATAGCTTGACAGGTTCCAAAAAGGAACTGACTATTCGACAGGGTTCCAAAATAGAACTGAGGAGAAAGCCATGACTGAATGCAAAGCGATATTAGTGATGGGCGCCGGCGATGCGACCGGCGGGGCAATAGCGAAACGCTTTGCCCGCGAGGGCTATGTCGCCTGCGTGGCGCGACGCCATGCCGATAAACTCACGCCGCTGGTCGATGAAATCACCGCCGCCGGCGGTACGGCACGCGCCTTCGGCTGCGATGCGCGAGTGGAAGAACAAGTGCTCAGCCTGTTCGAAACCATCGAGCGGGAGATCGGCCCGCTGGAAGTGGTGGTATTCAACATCGGCGCCAACGTGCAGTTCTCGATCACCGAAACCACCGAGCGGGTCTACCGCAAAGTCTGGGAAATGGCTGCCTTGGCCGGCTTTCTCACCGGCCGCGAAGCCGCGCGGGTCATGCTGCCCCGCAAGCGCGGCAGCATTATTTTCACCGGCGCCACTGCCTCCCTGCGCGGCCGTGCGAAGTTCTCCGCCTTTGCCAGCGCCAAGTTCGCCCTGCGCGCCCTGGCCCAGAGCATGGCCCGCGAACTTGGGCCGCAGGGCATTCATGTCGCCCACCCAATCATCGATGGCGCCATCGACACCGCGTTTATCCGTGAGACCTTCCCCGAGCTGTATCAGCTCAAGGAGCAGGACGGCATCCTCAACCCCGAGCACATTGCCGAGACCTATTGGCAAATCCATTGCCAGCCCCGCGACTGCTGGGTGCATGAGATGGATCTGCGGCCCTGGCTGGAAACCTTCTGAACAACGGCGACCCGTTTAACTACCTGAGAACAATAAGATGAGCAAATCCGTAGAGTTCTATTTCGATTTCGGTAGCCCGGCCACCTACTTGGCCTGGACCCAGCTGCCGAAAATCGCCGCCGACGCAGGCGCCGAGATCACCTGGCGACCGATGCTGTTGGGTGGCGTATTCAAAGCCACCGGCAACCAATCGCCGGTAACCATTCCGGCCAAAGGCCGTTATATGTTGCAAGACCTGGAGCGCTTCGCTCAGCGCTACGGCGTGCCCATGGCCTTCAACCCGCACTTTCCGATCAACACCCTGACGCTGATGCGCGGCGCTGCCGGTTACCTCGATACGCCGCAGTTCCAGCCTTATCTGAAGGCGGTGTTCGAAGCCATGTGGGTCGGGCAGAAAAACCTCGGCAAGCCCGAGGTGGTGGCCGAGGTACTGAGTGCGGCGGGGCTGGACCCGGCAGAGTTCGAGCGTTTGGTGAATGACGAAGCGGTCAAGGAACGGCTGAAAAGCAGCACCGAAGAAGCGATCCAGCGCGGCGCGTTCGGTGCACCGACCTTCTTCGTCGGCAACGAAATGCACTTCGGCCAGGATCGCCTCGACTTCGTCGCCGAAGCACTGGGTAAGGCTTGAGTCAGCCGCTAAGGTTTAGCGGACTTAGAACCGATTTAGGATCTCGCGAGCTAAGGTCAGGGCCGCACCCGTTCTCGAAAATGCTCCCGGCATTTTTCCTACCTCCCCCATCCATGGGGTCGCCTACGGGTAGCGGCATTCCCCTCATCCATGTGGGTCACAAGGCGCAACGCAGCGAAGCGGAGTAACAGCCAAAGGCTGGCCCGCAGGGCGAGCATAGCGAGTCAATCGGGCTAAAAAGCGCAATTTACACGTAGTAAATGAGCATTTTTAGCCCCATTTCAACGCCGCATGGCCGACGCGTAGCAGATCATAAACGGTTCTACAGCACCTGCTTGAGAAACGCCTGTGCCCGCGGATCTTTTGGTTGCGCGAAGAACTGCGCCGGCGGCGCATCTTCCAGCAACTTGCCGTGATCGAAGAACAGCACGCGATCCGCCACTTCGCGGGCGAAACCCATTTCATGGGTGACGCAGACCATGGTCATGCCTTCCAGCGCCAGGGTCTTCATCACGTCGAGCACCTCGCCGACCATTTCCGGGTCGAGCGCCGAGGTCGGCTCGTCGAACAGCATCACCTTCGGGCCCATGCACAGTGCCCGGGCGATGGCCACGCGCTGTTGCTGACCGCCGGACAGGCGCGAGGGGAACTCGTTGGCCTTCTGGCCGATACCGACCTTGGCCAATAGCGCCCGGGCCTTTTCCTCGCTCTCCGCCTGGCTGCGCTTGCGCACCACCTTCTGCGCCAGGCAGAGGTTCTGCAGCACGGTCATGTGCGGAAACAGATTGAAGTGCTGGAAGACCATGCCGACTTCGCGGCGGTAGGCGTTGACGTCGGTCTTCGGGTTAGCCAGATCGAGGCCGTCGATGCTGACCGAGCCGGAATCGAGTTCCTCCAGGCCGTTCAGGCAGCGCAGGAAGGTCGACTTGCCGGAGCCGGACGGGCCGAGCACCACCAGCACCTCGCCCTTGTCCACTCGCGTGCTGACGTTATCCACCGCGCGCACGACCTGCCCGCGGGTGTCGAAGACTTTTACCAGATCGCGAACTTCAATCACTTTGCGCGAGCCTCCGTTCGAGCCGGCTGGCGATTTGCGACAGCGGCAGGTTGATAACCAGATAAAGAGCCGCCACACAGAACCAGATCTCGAAGGTCGAGAACGAGGTGGTGATGGCCTCGCGACCGCTCTTGGTCAGCTCGGTGATGGCGATCACCGAGACCAGCGAGGTGTCCTTGACCAGGCTGATGAATTGCCCGGCCAGCGGCGGCAGGACGCGTTTGAACGCCTGCGGCAGGATCACATGGCGCATCGACTGCGGCGCGGTCAGGCCCAGCGAACGGGCCGCTTCGCCCTGACCTTTGGCGATCGACTGCACCCCGGCGCGCACGATCTCGGCCACATAGGCGCCGGTGAACAGCGCCAGCGCCGCGACCCCGGCAACCTCGCGGGAGAGGTTGAGCACCGTGCCGATGAAGAAGTAGAAGATGAAAATCTGCACCAGCAGCGGCGTACCGCGCACCAGTTCGACGTAGACGGTCGACAGGTCACGCAAGGTCGAGTTGTTCGACAGCCGGCAGAGCCCGGTGAACAGGCCAATCAGCAGCCCCAGCGCGCCGGAGGCGAGTGAGATCCAGAGGGTGGTCCACAGCCCCCACAGCAACGGCCCGGCCGCCCAGTGACGGTTCACGCCGATCACATCGCCTTCGTCCACATCGCCGCCAGCCGAGACCAGCAGACTGTCCGTGGCCACCTCGACCACCTGTTTGCCGCCAGCGCCGCCTAACAGCGTTACACGGGCCCGGTCACCGTCCACGTCGACCACCTCGACCTGGGCAAAGTCAGCTGCCCGTTGGGCTTGCTCGGCATGGTAAGCGAAGTACTGCGGCACGCGGCTCCAGCGCCACTCGTAGGAAATCAGGGAAGTGGCGAACCAGAGGCTGCACGCTAGACCGATCAAGATCAGCCCGGTCAGTACATGCCAAGGCCACTGTGGTTTTTTCTGTTTAGCCACGAGCTTGTTCCACAAAAAGAGTGCTCCGTAATGACCAACGCGCAGGACGAACCTGCGCGTTGGGGTGTAGGCGTCTGTCAGGCTTAGAACTGCCCTTCTACGGGCGCCTTAGCCCGACAGACTCCTAGCGAATAACCGAACCGGCTTATTCCATGTCTTTCAGCCAGTCGGTGTTCTTGAACCACTTGGCATGGATACGCTCGTAGGTGCCGTCTTCACGAATCTGGTGCAGGTAGTTGTTGATCCAGTTGAGGCTGTCGTAGTCGCCCTTCTTCAGACCGAACGCCAGCGGCTCGTAGGTGAACGGCTGCTCCAGGTAAACCAGTTTGCCGGCACCGGCCTTGTTCACCGCCACCACGTTGTACGGGGCGTCATAGATGAAGGCATCGGCCTTGCCGTTGACCACGTCCATCACCGCTTCCTGCTCGTTGTCGAAGCCGTTGTACTTGGCCTGGCTGATCAGCTTCTTGGCGACCATCTCGCCAGTGGTGCCGATCTTGGACGTGATGCGGTATTGCGGATCGTTGAGGTCCTTATAGGACTTGATCTTGCCTTCCAGCTCCTTGCGGATCAGCAGGGTCTGGCCGACCACGATGAAGGGCTCGGAGAAATTCAGGCGCAGGTTACGTTCCTGGGTCAGGGTCATGCCGCTGCCGATCATGTCGAACTTGCCGGTCAACAGGGCCGGGATGATCCCGTCGTAGCTGGTGGAGACCAGTTCCAGTTTGACGCCCATGGCTTTCGCCATGCTCTTCAACAGATCAACCTCGAAGCCGATGATCTCGCCGCGCTTGTTGGTCATCTCGAACGGCATATAGGTCGGGTCCATGCCGACCCGCAAGGTGCCGCTCTTCACCGCATCATCGATGGCGCCGGCATTGGCGCCGAGGCCGGTCAGGGCGCAGGCGGAAAACAGCAGT
The DNA here is from genome assembly GCF_003596405.1 of Pseudomonas cavernicola. Taxonomy (NCBI): domain Bacteria; kingdom Pseudomonadati; phylum Pseudomonadota; class Gammaproteobacteria; order Pseudomonadales; family Pseudomonadaceae; genus Pseudomonas; species Pseudomonas cavernicola. The sequence continues at coordinate 1,530,740 of NZ_QYUR01000002.1, read as the reverse complement.
GTCGCGAGAAACTTTTTCATTCCCTCTCCTAGCAATTGGCAGATTGTCTGGGGTAAATGCCCAAGCCCGCAGGCCTTGGGAGCGCATGCTAACCGCCGAAAGCGTGGCTGGCGAGCCTGCATCACGCAAGTCCGCGATCATCCCGGCGCCATCAGGTTTCCAGCAGGAAGGTCACCGGCCCATCGTTGATCAGATGCACCTGCATATCCGCACCGAATTGCCCGATTGCGACCTGCGGATGCTTGTGCCGCGCCCGCGTGACCAGGTAATCGAACAAGGCCGCGCCTTGCGCCGGCGGTGCCGCAGTGGAAAAGCTCGGGCGCAGACCACTGTTGGTGTCGGCGGCCAGGGTGAATTGCGAGACCAGCAGCAAACCGCCGCCGATATCGCTGAGCGACAGGTTCATCTTGCCTTCGGCGTCGCTGAACACCCGGTAGTTGAGCAATTTGTGCAGCAGTTTGTCGGTACTTGCCTGGGTGTCCTGCGGCTCGACTCCGACCAGTACCAGCAGGCCCTGGTCGATGGCGCCGACGATCTCGCCCGCCACTTCGACCCGCGCCCCGCGCACGCGTTGAATCAGCCCTTTCATACTTCTTCAGGTGGCAATTTGAGCAGACGGCGGGCGATCTGGTTGGCCGCACGCACCAACGCATCGGTGATGCCCGGCTCGGAGGCCGCATGGCCGGCGTCGCGGATCACTTGCAGCTCGCTGTTCGGCCAGGCCTGGTGCAGCTCCCAGGCGTTATCCAGGGGGCAGACCACGTCGTAGCGGCCATGCACGATGATGCTCGGCAGATGGGCGATCTTCGGCATGTCGCGGATCAGTTGATCCGGCTCGAGGAAGGCATTGTTGATGAAGTAGTGGCATTCGATCCGCGCAATCGACAGGGCGCGATTCGGCTCGGAGAAATGGTCGACCAGCTGCGGATTGGGACGCAGCGTCGCGGTGCGCCCTTCCCAGGTCGACCAGGCCTTGGCCGCGTGCATCTGGGCAATCTGGTCCGCACCGGTCAGGCGCTTGTAGAAGGCTTGCACCAGCTCACCACGCTCTTCCGGCGGAATCGGCGCCAGGTAATCCTGCCAGTAATCCGGAAACAGCCGGCTGGCACCCTCCTGATAGAACCAGTGAATCTCCTGCGGGCGGCAGAGGAAGATGCCACGCAGGATCAACGCGTGCACACGCTCGGGATGGGTCTGCGCGTAGGCCAGCGACAAGGTCGAACCCCAGGAGCCACCGAACAGCACCCATTTGTCGATGCCCAGGTGCTCGCGGATGCGTTCCAGATCCTCCACCAGATGCCAGGTGCTGTTGTTCTCCAGGCTGGCGTGCGGGGTGGAACGGCCGCAACCGCGCTGATCGAAGGTGATGATGCGATACAGGTTGGGATCGAAGAACCGTCGACTCAGCGCGTCACAGCCCGCGCCTGGGCCGCCGTGGATAAAGACTACGGGTAAACCATCCGGCGAGCCGCTCTCGTCGACGTAGAGTACATGCGGCTCCCCCACGGCCAAATCATGGCGGGCGTGGGGCTTAATCTCCGGATACAAAGTCTGCATGGTGCGCTCCCTTGTTTTTACCTACGGTGCCTGTTGGGCGCCGCTCTGATGCTCTGCCGGGCATCATAACCATGAAAAGGGAGTTCAGCATGTCGCCACGGATATTTACCCTGCCCCTGTTACTGATTTTCGCCCTGCTGGCCGGCTGTGGCCGCGATGATCCGCAAGCGGAGCTGGAAGCTGCGGTGCAGCAACTGCAGGACAATCTCGAGGCAAAACAGACCAGCACCGTGCTCGATCAATTGCACCCGGAGTTCCGCGCCCAGCAACAGTTCGATCGCGACTGGGCCAAGCGCACCATGCTGTTGCTGTTCATGCGCCACAAGAACGTCAAGGTGATCGCCCTGAGCAAGAGTAGCCGCATCGACCCAATCTACCGCGACAAAGGCTACAGCGAAGCGCAGGTCGCCCTGACCGGCGCCGAAGGGCTGATCCCGGATAGCGCCGGGCACTACAGCGTGAAGCTGGAATGGTGGAGCGATGACGACGAGTGGCAGCTGGCGCGGCTGAGCTGGGAATAAATAACCCGTAGGGTGCTCGGCCAGCACACTGGACCTTTGCTCTTGTAGGAGCGAGTTCTACTCGCGATCGGGCACGGCACAAAAGCATCGCGAGCAGAGCTCGCTCCTACATTCAGAGGCAGCACACACCAGGCTCAGCCTTGGTACAACGCCTGTGCCGGCAACCAGCGCTGGAACGCCCCGCCCTCGACCCAGGCCCGCGACGCGACGATATCCGGGGCGAAGTAGCGGTCTACGTCGTAACGCGGCACCTCGGCACGGATCAGCGCCATCACTTCTTCGAGCTTCTGCGAAGTCGTCATCGGCCGATGGAAGTCCAGGCCCTGGGCGGCGGCAAGCACCTCAATCGCCACCACCCCGGCGCTGTTGCCGGCCATATCGGCCAGACGCCGGGCGGCGAAAGTCGCCATCGACACGTGGTCCTCCTGGTTCGCCGAAGTCGGCAGGCTGTCCACCGAGGCCGGGTGGGCCAGGCTCTTGTTCTCCGAAGCCAGCGCCGCAGCCGTCACCTGGGCGATCATGAAGCCGGAGTTCAGGCCGCCCTCTACCACCAGGAACGCCGGCAAGCCCGAGAGCGCCGGGTCGACCAGTTGGGCGATGCGCCGTTCGGACAGCGCACCGATCTCGGCAATCGCCAGGGCCAGCACGTCGGCGGCCATGGCCACCGGTTCGGCGTGGAAGTTGCCGCCGGACAGCACATCGCCGGAGTCGGCGAACACCAGCGGGTTATCCGATACCGCATTGGCCTCACGCAGGAAGACTCCGGCGGCGAAGCGCAGATGATCCAGGCACGCACCCATCACCTGCGGCTGGCAGCGCAGCGAGTACGGGTCCTGCACGCGCTTGCAGTCAAGGTGCGAATGGCGGATCTGGCTGCCGGCCAGCAGGTCGCGGTAGAAGGCCGCCACCGCGATCTGCCCGGGCTGACCACGCACGGCCTGGATGCGTGGGTCGAAGGGCACGTCGGAGCCTTTCAGCGCGTCCACCGTCAGCGCACCGGCAACCACTGCGGCGGCGAACAGCTGCTCGGCGGCGAACAGGCCGCGCAGGGCCAACGCGGTGGAAACCTGGGTGCCGTTGAGCAGCGCCAGCCCCTCCTTCGGGCCGAGGGTCATGGGTTCCAGCCCAGCCAGTTTGAGGCCATCACGGGCACTGAGTAGCTCGCCCCGATGGCGCATCTGGCCCTCGCCGAGCAGAGTGGCCGCCAGGTGCGCCAGCGGCGCCAGATCGCCGGAGGCCCCTACCGAGCCCTGCGAGGGGATGCATGGGTAGATCTCCAGTTCGAGCAGCTTCAGCAGCGCCTCCAACACCTCGACGCTGATGCCGGAGAAGCCGCGAGCCATGGAGCCGACTTTCAGCACCATGATCAGTCGCACGCTGGCGTCATCCAGCAGCGGACCGGTGCCGCAGCTGTGCGACAACACCAGGTTGCGCTGCAGGGTGCTCAGCGATTCGGTGGGGATAGAGGTGCGGGCGAGCAGGCCGAAGCCGGTGTTGATGCCGTAGACGGTGCGCTCGCTGGCGATGATATCGGCCACGGTCGCAATAGACGCCTTGACGTCGGCATAGCAGGCCGGATCCAGGGTCACGGAGACCGGCTCACGGTACACCTGACGCAGTTGCTCCAGGCTCAGCTGGCCGGGGGTGAAGTGCAGCTTGGCCTTCATTGTGAGGTCCTCGTCGAATGAGCTTCCTGGCCCCATGCCAGGTAGGTTTCCAGCAGTTTGCGCAAGACCACGCGGGCATCGGCAGCAAGCTCTTCGCGGAAGGCGAAGGGCTCGGCCTCGTCCATGTAGATGCACTGCGCCAGCTCCAGCTGGACCGCATGGATATTGTTTTCGGGCTGGCCGTAATAGCGGGTGATATGACCGCCCTTGAAGCGCCCGTTGAGCACATGGCTGTACTGTGGGGCTGCGGCGCAGACTTGCTTGAGCCGTTGCGCCAGTTGCGGGTCGCAGCTGGCACCGGAATGGGTGCCGAGGTTGAAGTCCGGCAGGCGGCCATCGAACAGGTGCGGCACCTGCGAGCAGATCGAGTGGGCATCGAACAGCAAGGCGTAGCCGAACTCGTCACGCAACCGCGCCAGTTCAGTGGCCAGGGTACGGTGATAGGGCATCCAGACCTCGGCCAGGTAGCGGGCCCGCTCTTCGCTCGAAGGCACGCCGCCCTCATGGAACAACGGCGTGCCATCGAATAGCGTCGAGGGATACAGCCCAGTGGTCGCGCCGGCGTACAAAGGCTTGTCATCGGCCGGTCGATTGAGGTCGACCACATAGCGCGAATACCCGGCCGCCAGGGTACTGGCGCCCAGCTCGGCGGCAAAGTCGTAAAGCCTGGGGATGTTCCAGTCGGTGTCCGGCAGGCTGCGGGCCTGCGCAACCAAGCCAGCCTCTACGGCCGGGGTCAGACGGGTGCCGGCGTGCGGCATGCTGATCAGCAGCGGCACGTGGCCACGGCTGAATTCGAAAGCATCTTTGATCTCAGACATCGCCAAGTCAGACATTTATAAGCTCCTCGCCATGGCGGACCACGCGTTTGGGCAGCTCGCCACCGAGCCAGTAGGACAGCTCCGCCGGCCGGGCGATGTCCCAGGCGACGAAGTCGGCGACCTTGCCAGGCTCCAGGCTGCCGTGACTGTCGGCCAGACCCAGGGCCTTGGCTGCGTGCACGGTGACACCGGCCAGCGCCTCTTCCGGGGTCATGCGAAACAGCGTGCAGGCCATGTTCAACATCAGCCGCAGGGACAGCGCCGGCGAGGTGCCGGGGTTGAGGTCGCTGGCAATCGCCAGCGCCACGCCATGTTTGCGCAGCGCCGCCATCGGCGGCAGCTGGGTCTCGCGCAGGAAGTAGAACGCGCCGGGCAGTAGCACCGCCACGGTGCCGGCAGCAGCCATGGCCTGGGCGTCGCCCTCGGTCATGAATTCCAGGTGATCGGCCGACAATGCCTGATAGCGCGCCGCCAGGCTGGAGCCACCGAGGGATGACAATTGCTCGGCATGCAGCTTGACCGGCAGGCCCAGCGCGCGGGCGGCGATGAACACCCGCTCGACCTGCGCCGGCGAAAACGCCAGGTACTCGCAGAAGGCATCGACCGCATCGACCAACCCTTCCGCCGCCAGGGCCGGGAGCATCTCGGCGCAGATATGCGCAATGTAGTCGTCGGCGCGTTCGGCGTATTCCGGTGGCAACGCATGGGCCGCCAGACAGGTGCTGCGCACAGTGACCGGCAGGGTCTCGCCGAGGCGGCGGATCACTCGCAACATCTTGCGTTCGCTGGCCAGGTCGAGGCCGTAGCCGGACTTGATCTCCACGGTGGTCACGCCGTCACGCAGCAGGCTGCGCAGGCGCTTGCTCGCACTGGCCAGCAGCTCGTCCTCGCTGGCCGTACGGGTGGCGCGCACGGTGCTGGCGATACCGCCACCGGCCGCCGCGATCTCGGCATAGCTGACACCTTCGAGGCGCTGCTCGAACTCGCCGCTGCGGTTACCGCCGAACACCGTGTGGGTGTGGCAGTCGATCAGCCCGGGGGTAAGCCAGGCGCCGCCGAGGTCGATGGTCTTGGCATAGTCGCCGGCCGGCAGCTCGGCGCGCGGGCCGATCCATTCGATGCGCTCACCGAGGGTGACCAGCGCCGCATCCTCGATGCTCGAGTAACGCCCGCCGGCCATGGTCGCGGCGTGACAGTGGTGCCAGAGAGATTTCATCGGAACACTCCGCTTGCTTATCTATGCGTGGAGAACAGGTTCGAGGGCGCCCCTGCCTGCTTGGCTACTGCCGGCCTGACCCACAGCCAGTAACCGATAGACAGCAGGGCAATCCACATGGCACCGACATACAAGGCCATGCGCGAATCGGGGAAATAGCCGAGCACGCCGAAGATGAACAGCATGAAGACGATGGCCGCGGCCGGCGCGAAAGGCCAGAACGGCACCCGGAACTTCAGCGCGGCGACCTCTTCCTCGTTCATGTTACGGCGCATGGCGACCTGCGACAGGAGAATCATCAGCCACACCCAGACGGTGGCGAAGGTGGCGATCGAGGCGATCAGCAGGAACACGTTTTCCGGAATCAGGTAGTTGAGCAACACACCGATCAGTAGAGCGCCGCCCATCACCAGCACCGTCATCCAGGGTACACCCTGGCGCGACAGGCGCGCGAAGCCTGCTGGGGCCTGCCCCTGACGAGCCATGCCGTACATCATCCGCCCGGCGCCGAAGATGTCGCTGTTGATGGCGGAGACGGCGGCCGAAATCACCACGATATTGAGGATGGTCGCCGCCGAGGCGATGCCCAGGCTGTCGAATATCTGCACGAAGGGGCTGCCCTGGCTGCCGATCTGCGGCCAGGGGTAGATCGCCATCAGCACGAACAGGGTCAGCACGTAGAACAGCAGGATGCGCGCAGGCACCGCGTTGATCGCCCGCGGGATGACCTGTTGCGGGTTCTTCGCCTCACCGGCGGTGATGCCGATGATCTCGACGCCGCCGAAGGCGAACATGACCACGGCGAAGGAGGCGATGAGGCCGCCGATGCCGTTGGGCATAAAACCGCCATGCGCCCACAGGTTGTGGATGCCGGTAGCCGCACTGCCGCCCTCGGCGCTGCCCAGGCCATAGAGCATGATGCCGAAGCCTGCCGCGATCATCGCCACGATGGCGCCGACCTTGAGCAGCGACAGCCAGAACTCCAGCTCGCCGAAGACCTTGACGTTGCACAGGTTGAGCGCGCCGATGAAGAAGACGATGGCCAGTACCCAGATCCAGCGCGGCACTTCCGGGAACCAGAAGCCCATGTAGACGCCGAAGGCGGTCACGTCCGCCAGACAGACGATGATCATCTCGAAAGCATAGGTCCAGCCGGTGATGAAGCCGGCGAGCGGGCCCAGGTAGCTGCTGGCGTACTGGCCGAACGAGCCGGCCACCGGGTTGTGCACCGCCATCTCGCCGAGGGCGCGCATTACCATAAACACGGCGGCGCCACCGATCAGATAGGCCAGCAGGACAGCCGGCCCCGCCATCTGGATAGCCGCCGCAGAGCCATAGAACAGGCCCGTACCAATGGCCGAGCCAAGCGCCATAAAGCGGATATGACGCGCAGTGAGGCCGCGCTGCAAGCCGTTTGAATGCTGTTGCATTTCGCTTTCCTGATTATTTTTGTCGGGCGAAAAGCCGTGCGCAGCCCGCTAGACAGGCCGCGCACGGCAATTGGGTCACGCCGGGAGTCAGGCTTCCCGGCTTAGGACCTGCTCAAGATCTGCTGCGCTTGGCCATGCTGCGTTGAAAACAGACTCGGCAGGCCGCTTGCGGCTAACGCGCTTTAGCGCGGCCCCGCAGGGGCGAGCGAAGCGAGTCATGCTCATTTACCACACGTAAACTCCGCTTCCTCGCCTGTTTGACTCGCTGGCGCTCACCCTCCGGGCCAGCCTGCGGCTGTTACTCCCGTTGGTCGTTGCGCCTTGCCTGACCTGCTCTCGCGACGATCTTGAACAGGCTCTTAGGCGCCTGCTTAGACGCTCGGCAATAGCTGGGCCGGCACTAGTACGTTCAGGCAGCGTGACGCCAGCAGTTGGCTGGCCGCCTCGATATCCGGGGCGAAGAAACGGTCCTGCTGGTAGTGGGACACCTGCTCGCGCAGTGCCTGCCGCGCCTGCTCCAGCTTCGGCGAGGTCTTGCGGCCTTCGCGGAAGTCCAGGCCCTGGCAGGCACCCAGCCATTCGATGGCGATAATCCCGCGCACGTTGTCGGCCATCTCCCACAGGCGTTTACCGGCAGCCGGCGCCATCGACACATGGTCTTCCTGGTTGGCCGAGGTCGGCAGGCTGTCGACGCTGTGCGGATGCGCCAGCGCCTTGTTCTCGCTGGCCAGCGCGGCGGCGGTGACCTGGGCGATCATGAAGCCCGAGTTGACCCCGCCATTGGCCACCAGGAACGGCGGCAGTTGCGACATGTGCTTGTCCATCATCAGCGAGATCCGCCGCTCGCTCAGCGAGCCGATCTCGGCGATGGCCAGCGCCAGGTTGTCGGCGGCCATGGCCACCGGCTCGGCGTGGAAGTTGCCGCCGGAGATCACATCGCCCTCGGCGGCGAACACCAGCGGGTTGTCCGACACCGCATTGGCCTCGACGCTCAGGACTTCGGCGGCCTGACGGATCTGCGTCAGGCAGGCGCCCATCACCTGCGGCTGGCAGCGCAGGGAATAGGGATCCTGCACCTTGTCGCAGTTCTCGTGGGAGCGGGAGATCTCGCTGCTCGGCGTGAGCAGATCGCGATAGGCCGCGGCGGCATCGATCTGCCCGCGCTGGCCGCGCGCCGCGTGGATGCGCGGATCGAAGGGCGCCCGCGAACCGAGCATGGCCTCGACGCTGAGGCCACCACAGACGGTCGCGGCGGCGAACAGATCCTCGGCCTCGAACAGGCCGCGCAGCGCATAGGCAGTGGAGACCTGGGTGCCGTTGAGCAGCGCCAGGCCTTCCTTGGCCGCCAGGGTCAGCGGCTCCAGGCCGGCGACGGCCAGCGCCTCGGTGGCCGGTAGCCACTCGCCACGATAACGCGCCTTGCCCTCGCCGAGCAGTACCAGCGACATGTGCGCCAGCGGCGCCAGGTCGCCCGAGGCACCCACCGAGCCCTTGAGCGGGATATGTGGATAAACCTCGGCGTTGATCAGGGCGATCAGCGCGTCGATCACCACCCGGCGGATCCCGGAGAAGCCACGGGCCAGGCTGTTGACCTTGAGCACCATGATCAGTCGAACAAGGGCATCATTGATGGGCTGACCGACGCCAGCGGCATGCGACAGCACCAGCGAACGCTGCAGGTTTTCCAGGTCCGCCGTGGCGATGCGGGTCTGCGCCAGCAGGCCGAAGCCGGTGTTGATGCCGTAAGCCGTGCGCCCCTCAGCCAGGATCTGCTCGACACACGCCACGCTCCGCTCGATGGCCTCCGCGGCACTGTCATCCAAGGTGATGTTCACCGGCCCCTGATGGATACGGCGCAGTTGAGCCAGGTTCAACTGGCCAGGTGTCAGTGTTAGTGCAGTCACGCTCACGCTCCTTTAACAGCGTTGATCATTGGCAGGTTAAGGCCCTGTTCGCGCGCACAGTCGATGGCGATTTCATAACCGGCATCGGCATGCCGCATCACCCCGGTGGCCGGATCGTTGTGCAACACGCGGGCGATGCGGGCGGCGGCGTCGTCACTGCCGTCGCAGACGATGACCATCCCCGAGTGCTGGGAGAAGCCCATGCCGACCCCGCCACCGTGGTGCAGCGAGACCCAGGTCGCGCCGCTGGCGGTGTTCAGCAGAGCGTTCAGCAGCGGCCAGTCGGAGACCGCGTCGGAGCCGTCGCGCATGGCTTCGGTCTCGCGGTTGGGGCTGGCCACCGAGCCGGAGTCGAGGTGATCGCGGCCGATCACGATCGGCGCGGACAATTCGCCGCTGCGGACCATTTCGTTGAAGGCCAGGCCGAGCTTGGCGCGCAGGCCCAGGCCGACCCAGCAGATGCGCGCCGGCAGGCCCTGGAAGGCGATGCGCTCGCGGGCCATGTCCAGCCAGCGGTGCAGGTGCTCGTCGTCCGGGATCAGTTCCTTGACCTTGGCGTCGGTCTTGTAGATGTCCTGCGGGTCGCCGGACAAGGCGGCCCAGCGGAACGGGCCGATGCCGCGGCAGAACAGCGGACGGATATAGGCCGGGACGAAGCCGGGGAAGTCGAAGGCATTGGCGACGCCCTCCTCCTTGGCCATCTGGCGGATGTTGTTGCCGTAGTCGAAGGTCGGCACACCCATCTGCTGGAACGCCAGCATGGCTTCGACGTGCACGGCCATCGATTGCTTGGCGGCCTTGACCACCGCCGCCGGCTCGCTCTTGGCGCGCTCGCGGTATTGCGCCCAGGTCAAGCCGATCGGCAGGTAGCCGTTGAGCGGATCGTGGGCGCTGGTCTGGTCGGTGACCAGGTCCGGGCGCACGCCACGACGGACCAGTTCCGGTAGGATTTCCGCGGCGTTGCCGCAGAGGGCAATGGAGATTGCCTTGCCTTCGGCGCAGTACTTCTCGATGCGCGCCAGGGCGTCGTCGAGGTCGGTGGCTTGCTCGTCGACGTAACGGGTCTTCAGACGGAAATCGATGCGGCTCTGCTGGCACTCGATGTTCAGCGAGCAGGCCCCGGCCAGGGTGGCCGCCAGTGGCTGTGCGCCGCCCATGCCACCGAGGCCGGCGGTCAGTACCCAACGGCCCTTGAGGCTGCCGGCGTAATGCTGGCGGCCGGCTTCGACGAAGGTTTCATAGGTGCCCTGGACGATGCCCTGGCTGCCGATGTAGATCCAGCTGCCGGCGGTCATCTGGCCGTACATGGCCAGGCCCTTGGCATCCAGTTCGTTGAAGTGCTCCCAGGTCGCCCAGTGCGGCACCAGGTTGGAGTTGGCGATCAAGACGCGCGGGGCATTGCTGTGGGTCTTGAACACGCCGACCGGCTTGCCAGACTGCACCAGCAGGGTCTCGTCGTCGTTCAGTTCCTTGAGGCTGGCGACGATCTGGTCGTAGCACTCCCAGTTGCGCGCGGCGCGGCCGATGCCGCCATACACCACCAGCTCCTTGGGGTTCTCCGCCACTTCCGGGTCCAGGTTATTCATCAGCATGCGCAGCGGCGCTTCGGTCATCCAGCTCTTGGTGTTGAGCTGGGTGCCACGCGGGGCACGAATTTCGACATCACGGAAATGGGTTGGCTTGCTCACCAGAAGTCCTCCAGGGAAAGGCCGTCGTCAGCCTGTTTTGTTGGTTTGCCACGACAGGGCACACATACATGTAATCATGTATATACAACATCCATCAAGAGAAATTTTAGCCGCTTGTGCGCCCCGGCTGCGCTGCTGTTTATGCACCTGCAGTTACTGGCACGCACCCGCGATGCCTGGCCCCGACCTGCCGCGGTTGCGAACCTGCCGCCAGGTGGTTGTTCGGAAAGGCTGGGCTGGCCAAATCTAGGCTGCTCCCCCGCAACCCTTCTGTACAGGGGTATTCCGACAGCGAGAGAGGGATGGGCATAAATTTCCCACAGCGATGTAACCATGTGTAACCGGCCAACTGTCTCGCGAGTCGAGCGAAAACCCGTGAGCGGGGCTCATGTCGGCGCAAACCTTGGGCTCCGACCTGCTCGTTGGCATTGGCCCGCCTTTTGCCTATCATGTCTATACAGGTGTGATCATTGAATGTCATGCCTCGCCAATCCCAACCCCACAAGTAGAGATAACTATGAGAAAGCTACTTTCGCTTCTGCTGTTCTCCGCCTGCACCCTGACCGGTCTCGGCGCCAATGCCGGCGCCATCGACAACGCAGTCACCAGCGGCACCCTGCGGGTCGGCATGGACCCGACCTACATGCCGTTCGAGATGACCAACAAACGCGGCGAGATCATCGGTTTCGAGGTCGATCTACTGAAAGCCATGGCCAAGGCGGCTGGGGTGAAGCTGGAGCTGGTCTCTACCTCCTATGACGGCATCATCCCGGCGCTGCTGACCGACAAGTTCGACATGATCGGCTCCGGCATGACCCTGACCCAGGAACGCAACCTGCGCATCAACTTCTCCGCGCCCTTCATCGTGGTCGGCCAGACCCTGCTGATCCGCAAGGAGCTGGAAGGCAAGATCAAGTCCTACAAGGACCTCAACGATCCGCAGTACCGCATCACCTCGAAGATCGGCACCACCGGCGAGATGGTCGCCAAGAAGCTGATCAGCCAGGCCCAGTACCACGGCTTCGACAACGAGCAGGAAGCGGTGCTGGACGTGGTCAACGGCAAGGCCGATGCCTTCATCTATGACGCGCCCTACAACGTGGTGGCGGTGAACAAGGCCGGCGCCGGCAAGCTGGCCTACCTGGAACAGCCGTTCACCTACGAGCCGCTGGCGTTTGGTCTGAAGAAGGGCGACTACGACAGTCTCAACTGGATCAACAATTTCCTCAGTCAGGCCCGCGAAGACGGCACCTACGATCGTATCCATGCCAAGTGGTTCAAGAGCTCCGATTGGCTCAAAGAGATGGAATAAAAAACCACTGCAAGCAACTGGATGCGATGCGACCCAGTTGCTTGCGGCCTGAAGCCTGTAATCGAGATCTCTCTATGAATACGCAAAAAAGACTCCCCTGGCCCTGGCAGGTGCTGACGGGCCGCCCCCGCGGGCTGGGTCTGCAAAGGTCCACGCAATGGCCCTGGCATGCCTTGACCGGCCTGATCTTGGTCACGCTGGCCGCCAGCCTGTGGTACTCGACTTCGCTGATCTCCTACGAGTGGCGCTGGAATCGGGTGCCGCAGTACTTCGTCTATCAGGCCGAGGAGGCTCAGCGCGCGGTCGACTATGGTCGCGTCGAGGCGATCAGTGAACAGGGCGAAGGCTCGCGAGTGACACTGCTGAGCGCGGCCGGCGCCCAACAGGTAGTCGAGGTTGCCAAGGGCAGCTTGCAGGTCGCCCAGGGTGACGAAGTCGCCGAGGGCGATGTGATCGGCGTGACCCGGCATTGGGCGGCGGGTCCACTGCTCTGGGGACTGTGGGCGACGCTATGGATCTCCGTGGCATCCGGCGTGATCGGCCTGCTGATCGGCCTGTTTATGGGGCTCTGCCGCCTGTCCCGCAACCCGACCCTGCGCGACCTGTCGACCGTCTATGTCGAACTGGTGCGCGGCACGCCGCTGCTGGTACAGATTTTCATCTTCTACTTCTTCATCGGCACGGTGCTCAACCTCTCCCGCGAGTTCGCCGGGGTCGCGGCGCTGGCGCTGTTCACCGGTGCCTATGTGGCCGAGATCGTGCGCGCCGGGGTGCAGTCGATCGCCAAAGGCCAGGGCGAGGCGGCCCGTTCGCTGGGCCTGACCGCGCCACAATCGATGCGCCATGTGATCCTGCCGCAGGCGTTCAAGCGCGTGTTGCCACCACTGGCCGGGCAGTTCATCAGCCTGGTCAAGGACACCTCGCTGGTCTCGGTGATCGCCATCACCGAACTGACCAAGAGCGGCCGGGAAGCCATCACCACCTCGTTTTCCACTTTTGAAATCTGGTTCTGCGTCGCCGCGCTGTACCTACTGATCAATTTGCCACTGTCGCAAATTGCCAACCGACTGGAGCGGAGGCTCGCCCAAAGTGATTGAAGTCCGTGAACTACTCAAAGTCTTTGACGCGCGCGGTCAGGTGGTGCGCGCGGTGGATAACGTCAGCACCCAGGTGGCCAAGGGCGAGGTGCTGGTGGTGCTCGGCCCGTCCGGCTCCGGCAAGTCGACCTTCCTGCGCTGCCTGAACGGCCTGGAGGCATTCGACTCCGGCTCGGTGAGCATCGACGGCCTCGACCTGGCCAACCCGAAGACCGATGTCAACGCCTACCGCCGTGAAGTCGGCATGGTCTTCCAGCACTTCAACCTGTTCCCGCACATGACCGTACTGGAAAACCTCTGCCTGGCGCAGAAGGTGGTGCGCAAGCGCGGCAAGGCCGAACGCGAGGAGAAGGCCCGGGCGCTGCTGGCCAAGGTCGGCATCGCGCAGAAGGCCGACGAGTTCCCCTCGCGCCTGTCCGGCGGTCAGCAACAGCGCGTGGCCATCGCCCGGGCACTGTGCATGGGCCCGAAGGTGATGCTGTTCGACGAGCCGACCTCGGCGCTCGACCCGGAAATGGTCGGCGAAGTGCTCGACGTGATGAAGACCCTGGCCCTGGAAGGCATGACCATGGTCTGCGTCACCCATGAGATGGGTTTCGCCCGCGAAGTGGCGGATCGCGTGCTGTTCTTCGATCACGGCAAGCTGCTGGAAGATGCCGCTCCCGCGCAGTTCTTTGCCCAGCCGCAGGACCCGCGCGCGCAAGCCTTCCTGCGCCAAGTGCTGTAGCCCTGAAGGGAGCCCCGCCAGGGGCTCCACCGGCTTTACCGGCAGCCGCTAAGGATAGTTATCGGGGGGTCAATTCGATGAGGCAGCAGCTGCCCGCGGTTGCGGCCTGAATCTGCAACTCCGTCAGCCCAGGCTCGCGCTCGAGGTGCAGGCAATCGTAACGTCCCAAGACGGCGCAAACGGCGTCATCCAGGCGTACCTCGAGCCCCTCACCGGCACTGAACAACAGCAGCGTAGGCGCCGAGCTGAACAGCCGTTGCGGCTGCTCCAGCGCCAGCCATTGCAGGCGCGCCAGGTAGCGATCTGGCGAATAGATCAGGTTAAAGTCACGGATAGCGCCCGCCAGCAAATGGCAATCCACCTGGCTGTCACCGGCAAAGGCAAAGGGCTCGAGGGTCGGCAGTGGCCGCGATACCCGGCCATCCACCTGCAACTGCATTCCGCCGCCTTCCAGGACAGTGATGATGCGCTGGTAGCCATTGAAGGCAGAGAAGCCCCCCGACTCGCCGACATCGGCGATCGACAGACGCCAGCCAAAGCTGTCCAGGCTTTCGCCGCCATCCCGGGCAATCTCCAGGGTGCTGCCCGCGCCATTCTTCCAGGGCATGCGCGGATAGTCGGCGGCCCTATAGGTATTAATCCGGCTCATGAACTGAAACGCCCCTCCAGGCGGTGCCGCGAGCCCGGATGCAGCAGGCGCGCAGAAGTGACGGCCTGACTGCCGGACCAGGTGCGCCGGCGAATCAACAGGCAGGGTTCGTTGCGCTCGATCTGCAGCAGCCGGCACTCCTCGGCCTCAGCGAGGATCGCTTCGACCACATGCTCACCCTCGGTCAGCGGAGCGACCCGGGACAGGTAGGCATAGGGGGTCTGCACGGTGAAATCCTGCCGGAGGTAATCCGGAGCCACTGCGGCATTCACGTAGCGATCTTCGAGCTGCACCGCCACGTCGTTCTCGTAGTGCACGATCAGCGAATGAAACACCCGCTGCCCTTCTCGCATATCCAGCGCCAGGGCCCGCTCCGGGCTGGCCAGCTCCTCGGCCAGGCGAATCACCTTGCAATGATGGCGATGGCCGCGCGCGCTGATCTCATCGGCGATGTTATTCACCGAAAATAAAGCCGAACGCCCTTTGCGCTCGGCGACGAAAGTGCCCACCCCCTGCATGCGCAGCAACAAACCATCGGCGGTGAGTTCGCGCAGGGCGCGGTTGATGGTCATGCGGCTGAACCCCAGCTCCTCCACCAGCTCGCTTTCCGAGGGGACTCGGTGGTGGGCCAGCCAGGCGCCGCTCTGGATCTGCTGGGTGATCATCTGCTTGACCTGCACATAGAGAGGCGCCGGTACATCACTGAGCTGATCGGCCAGCGAAGAAGACCTCAAGGGCTGTTTCGACATGTGATTCTCCTTGTCAGCCTGGACGGTAGTTTACTCTCGCCGCAAACACACGTATATGTATATACAAATAAATGTGAGTACTTAGGTTAGTCATTATGCCTGCATTCATAGCGCCCTGCGCACTGTTACCCGAAGGCTGGGCGCACGACGTGCGCCTGGAAATCTCCACCTCCGGCAGCCTGGAAAAAATCACCATTGGCGGCTCGACCGAGGGCGCCGAACGCCTGAACGGCCCGGTGCTGCCGGGCATGCCGAACCTGCACTCGCACGCGTTCCAGCGAGCCATGGCCGGGCTTGCCGAGGTGGCGGGCAACCCGAACGACAGCTTCTGGACCTGGCGCGACCTGATGTACCGCCTGGTCGGCCAGCTCGACCCCGAGCAGATCGAAGTCATCGCCCGCCAGCTGTATATCGAGATGCTCAAGGCCGGCTACACCAGCGTTGCCGAGTTCCATTATGTGCATCACGACAGCGCCGGCCACCCCTACAGCGACCCGGCGGAACTGGCGCTACGCATCAGCCAGGCCGCGGCGGATGCGGGTATCGGCCTGACCCTGCTGCCGGTGCTGTATTCCCACGCCGGTTTCGGCGGGCAGCCGCCGAGCGAAGGGCAACGACGCTTTATCCACAGCACCGACAGCTACCTGGCCCTGCATCAACGCCTGCGCCCACTGCTGGCACAACAGCCGGCGCAACAGCTGGGCCTGTGCTTTCACTCGCTGCGCGCAGTCACCCCCGAGCAGATCACCATGGTGCTGGCCGCAGACAACAGCGATTGCCCGATCCATATCCACATCGCCGAACAGCAGAAGGAAGTCGATGACTGCCTGGCCTGGAGCGGCCGCCGGCCTTTGCAGTGGCTGTATGAGCACGCGCCGGTGAATCAACGCTGGTGCCTGGTGCATGCGACCCACGCCAGCAGCGAGGAGCTCAGCAGCATGGCCCAAAGCGGCGCCGTGGCCGGACTGTGCCTGACCACCGAGGCCAATCTGGGCGACGGAATCTTCCCGGCAGTGGACTACATCGCCCAAGGCGGACGCCTGGGGATCGGTTCGGACAGCCATGTTTCGGTCAGCGTGGCCGAAGAGTTGCGCTGGCTCGAATACGGCCAGCGCCTGCGCGATCAGAAGCGTAACCGCCTGTACCGCAGCGACCAGCCGATGATCGGCCGCAGCTTGTACGACGCCGCCCTCGCCGGTGGTGCCCAGGCGCTTGGTCAGTCGGTCGGCGCACTCGAAGTCGGCAAGCGCGCCGACCTGCTGGTCCTGGATGGTAACGACCCGTACATCGCCACAGCCGAGGCGGACGCGATCCTCAACCGCTGGCTGTTCGCCGGCGGCGACCGTCAGGTCCGCGATGTCATGGTTGGCGGTCGCTGGGTGATCCGCGAAGGCCGGCACGCCGCTCAGGAGCAGACCGGGCAGGCCTTTGCCCAGCTGCTGCGGGATCTGCTGAGCTAACGGTGTGCGCGGCCATGGGCCGCGCCTACGGGATCTTGGCGTCCGGCGTGCGCCAGACCAGCTCCTCGACCGCATAGCCACGGTCGTTCGCCACCTTGAGCAAGGTATCGCGGGTCGCGGGCGCTACCTCAGGCGTGCGCGACAGCAACCAAAGATGGTCGTGATCCGGGCTGCCCACCAGGGCGGTGCGGTAATCGTCATCCAGGTAGAGCACCCAGTAATCGCCCTTGCTCAGGCCTGGAATCACCTGCGAAAAGCCGCTATCGAAGTGCACCCAGAGCTTGTCGGTCTCGCCGGCGACCTGCGGCTCGGCGCGACCAATGACCTCCTGCCACTCGCCGTCTTGGCCGCGACAGCGGTTGGTCACCGCGAGACTGCCATCGCCTTGCAGCTGATAGTGCGCCTCGGATTGCGCACAGTTGCGCTGGAACAATAGCGGCAAACGCGCCAGCTCGTACCAAGTACCTTGGTAGCGTTGCAGATCGACCTCATCAACGGTCTTCGGTGGCACCGGCCCAGTGCCCGAGTTGGCACAACCGGCCAGCCCCAACGCCGCGCACAGAGCAATAAATAGCCGCATCATTATTTCAGCCCTTGGCCGGAGAACATCAGCACCTTGTCGCCGGCGTATTGAATGCTGATAAAGCTCTTCTGGTCGCCCCAGGTGCAACTGGAGAAACCCAGTGCGCCGGAACAATCGGTCGGGCTGCCGAGCAGGCTTTCCACTTCGGCCTTAGTCATGCCGGTTTTGATCTTCGAGTAGTTTTCCTGATTGATCTTGCTGCACGCAGCTAACAGCACGCAGAACGACAACAGGGCGAAGCGACGCAGGGACATGAACCAACTCCTAGACGGGACATTGGCGGCAAGCTTGGCACAGCAAACCGCGGGTTGCCCGGTTGGACGTCAGAAGCGCGAGCCCGGTTCCCGCAGGAAAGAAACTTCCTCTGCAGTGGAAGCCCGGCCGAGAATGCTGTTGCGATGGGGAAAACGGCCAAAGCGGGCAATCACCCGCTGATGCCGCTCGGCGTAATCCAGATAACCGGCGAAGAGTTTGTCCTCCGACGCGGCCGCGCCAGCGTGCAATGCGGCAAACCGCGCCACCGACTGAGCCTGGCTGGGCAAGTCCTCGGCATGTTCGAGCACGAGGTAGATAAAGACCTGCTGGATCGGTGCTAACGCGGCCTCCCTGCCGTGTGCCAAGCCTTCGCGAACCAGCAGCTGCGCGCGGCGATCGCCGGCAAACGCTTGTGGTGTGTCGCGATAAATCATTCGCGGCAACTGATCCAGCAGCAGGATCAGCGCCAGCCACCCCGCAGGGTCTGCCATCCAGTCAGCCAAACCACCACGCAGAGCCTGCTCCACCTGCTCGGCGAAGCGCTCACGCGCCTCGTTATCCTGGCTGTCCTGCTTGCCGAACCAGAGCCCGCCGCGCGCGGCAACCACCTCGGTAACCGTAACGGCTGAACCGAACCACCAGTCCAGCAACGGCTGCCAAGGCGTGCGCATGACTTACTCCTGGTGGTAGGCGGTAACCCGTTCGACTTCTTCTTTGGAGCCGAGGAACACCGCGACCCGCTGGTGCAGGGAAGTCGGCTGGATATCGAGAATCCGCTGCGTACCATTGGTCGCCGCACCGCCCGCTTGCTCGACGATGAACGACATCGGGTTGGCTTCGTACATCAGGCGCAGCTTGCCCGGCTTCTCCGGCTCGCGGGAATCGCGCGGGTACATGAACAGCCCACCACGGGTGAGGATGCGGTGTACGTCAGCCACCATCGCGGCGACCCAGCGCATGTTGTAATCCTTGCCCAGCGGCCCGGTCTTGCCGGCCAGCAATTCGCCGACATAGCGGCTCACCGGCGCTTCCCAGTGGCGCTGGTTGGACATGTTGATGGCGAATTCCTTGGTTTGCTCCGGCACGCGAATGTTGTCGTGGGTTAGCACGAAGCTACCCAGCTCGCGATCCAGGGTGAAGCCTTTGACGCCGTCGCCCAAGGTCAGCATCAGCATGGTCTGCGGGCCGTAGATCGCGTAACCGGCAGCGACTTGCTGGGTACCCGGCTGGAGGAACGCCTCTTCGCCGAGGTCGCCGTCGTTGCCATTGCGATCCGGGCAACGCAGCACCGAGAAGATGGTGCCGACCGAGACGTTCACGTCGATGTTCGAGGAGCCATCCAGCGGGTCGAACACCAGCAGGTAAGCCCCTTTCGGGTACTTGCCGGGGATCTGGTAGGCGTTATCCATTTCTTCAGACGCCATGCCGGCCAGGTGACCGCCCCACTCGTTGGCTTCCAGCAGAATTTCGTTGGAGAGGACGTCGAGCTTCTTTTGCACTTCGCCCTGCACGTTCTCGGTTTCCATGCTGCCAAGCACACCGCCCAGCGCGCCTTTGGAAACCGCGTGGCTAATTTCCTTGCACGCACGCGCCACCACTTCGATAAGGAAGCGCAGATCGGCGGGGGTGTTATTGCAACGGGTCTGCTCGATCAGATAGCGGCTCAGGGTAACGCGGGACATGGAAGGCTCCGGAGGATTGGAAAACCCGCGCAGTTTAGCGCGAGTGAGCAAGCAATACCTCCTGTCAGACCGGGCGTCTGTCCGGAGAGTTCAGCCGCTCGACAAAGCCAAGGCGCAAACACGGTTACGGCCACTGCGTTTGGCCTCGTAGAGTGCCGCATCGGCGGCTTGCATCAACTCGTCCAGCGCCTGCCCTTGGGCCGGCCAGAAGGCCAGACCGGCAGACAGGGTCACAGTCTGTGGGCCACTGCGCGTGGGCAGCGGGCTGTCGGCCAATTGCCGGCAAATGAGTTCCAGCCGTTGCTGCGCCTCTTGCGCGCCAGCACCCGGAAGGATCAGCAAGAACTCCTCACCACCGATGCGAAACACCGCATCCGAGCTGCGCAGGCTGTCGGTCAGGTGCTGCGCCACCACCTTGAGCACGTCATCGCCGACCAAATGGCCATGCGCGTCGTTGAGCAGCTTGAAGTGATCCAAATCGATCAACGCCAAGGCAACCGGCGCGTGTTCGCGTTGAGCGCGGGCCTGCTCCCGACTGAAGAATTCGTCCAGATAACGGCGGTTGTAGAGCCCGGTCAGCGGATCGCGCAGCGCCTGCTCCTGCAACTGCTCATGCAGACTGGAGATCGTCCGCAATCGCTCCTCACTGGTCGCCAAGGCCTCGGCCAGCTTGAGTTCACTGAGGTGACGCTGAGTGACGTCGCGCAGATAGAGCATCTGTCCGAGCACGAAGGTGCTGGTGCGGGTAACCCTCTCGATGGCTCGCGTGCGCACCTCGAAATAGCGCACCGGGCTGGCCAGCGTCAGCAGTCGATCCTGTTCGCTGTTCGGCGGCTCCTGGAGCAAGGCGCGCAAGTCCACGCCAAATACCGGCCAGTCCGCCAGCACCCGACCCTGCCAAGCGCTGGTCAAACCCGCCAGTTTGAGCGCTGCCGGATTGGCTTCGATGACCCGTTGCCGTGGATCGATCACCAACACCGGATCGAGCAGTTCTTGCAGCAGCAGATGACGCGCCACGGGCAGCAGGTCGAACAGGCGCACCCCGACGATCAACCAGGCAAAAGCCGCCAAAGTGAAGGCAAAGCTGAAGGGCGTCGGGTCGAAACCAAAGAGCATCCAGCCGAATAACACATAGCTGAGATTGGCGACCCAGGGCACCGCGGTGACCAGCACGAACGCCAGATAATGCCGGCGGTGCACGCCATTGCTGAGCACCGCCGCGCGAATCACGATAGCCAGGCAGAACAGCATGAAGAAGTAGCCGTAAACCGCCGTGGCATAGAACAGCAGGCCATGCTGGTAGCGGATCGCCGCCCCCGGCGCAGCGGAGATTGGTGCGCTGCCGGCAGTGTAGAACAGTCCATGCCAGGGATTGCTCAGGGCCAGCAGCCAGACTATCGCCGGCACCACTGTCAGACCGAGGACATGGCGCAGCGGCAGCGGTTGACGTTCACTGTTGACGTATTGCCAGAGAAACACCGCCCAGAAGGTCGGCACCCCGACGATGCCTGGCCAGGCCATGCTGGCCCAGAACATCTTGCAGCTGGCGCCCTGCGCTGCCATCTCGACACTGGCAGCGAGCATCCACCAGAGGCTGGCGATATGCAGCAGGATAAAGCTGTCGCGGCCGGGGAAATAGCGCTGCCGGGTCACCCAGCGCGCCAGCAGGATGACGCCCACGCAGACCAGGCCTGTGAGGATGACCGGCATGCTCAGCGCCCAGCCCGATTGACTGCAGGCATTCATGACCGCACCCCTGCAGGCGTCTGGGCAGCAGTTGCAGCCACGTCACCTAAGCAGCTGGGGGCTGTCACAGCCCTGTGCAAAGCACTCAAGAAATAGTTATGCAAAGGCCTTCCCGACCTAAAGTCACGCCGACGAATCGCACAGAACTGCGCGCCGAGCCAACCATACGCCAACTCACTCAGCTGCCTAAAGACTTTCTGCATGTCCGTTGGCCATCATGGCTTGACCGCCGGCGCGCGCAACAGACTCCAGGCCATCAGCACCAGCAGCGCGACCCCGAGCAACAGCACGGCCCAAAGTCCGAGGCGCTTCCAGTCGAAGCTGGCCGCCTGCACTGCACTGGACTCCACAGCCGCCTCTACTTGCGGCTCGGCGGCCGCTTGCGCCACCCCCAGCTTGGCCAAACGCTCATCGTCATAGCCAGGAATCAAGGTCGTTAGCGGCAGATTGGCCGCTTGCGCGGCAGCATTGCCGATCGCCAGCGTATAGGGCGGCGTACCACGGGCGAGGAACACCACTTGCGTCGCCCGCAGCCCGACCGTCAGCTGTGGCGCGGCACTGCCCAACCCACCACCGCGCTCGTCGACCTGCAAACGCAATTGCTGCACCCGTTGCGCAGGCAGCTCCAATTCATTCTGGATGACCTCCTTGCCGTTCTGCGGCAGGCGATAGAGCAGGCCGCGCGCCAGCGGTTGCCACTGCACCTTGCCATCGCGGCGGCCGCTAAGGATCACCGGCGCCAGGGTATTCGACTGTTTCAGTTCGACACGCACGCGCTCCAGCGGCAACGCCAGGGGCAAGTTCCAAGTATATTCACCCGCCTTCACGTCGCTCGGAGCCAGCGCCGCCGACCAAGCCATCGGCGCCGGCGCGCTGCTGCTACTGGCACTGAGCAAACGCGCCGCGGTCAGCGCCGGCGCTTGCTGCGGCGCCAGCCATAGCAGGCGCAGGTAACGCGCACGCTGCCCCGGCAGACTGACTTCACGCTGATCGATACGCTCATCAGCGAATGCCAACCGAGCAATCTGCCCGTCGCCCCAAGCTTGCCAATGCTGCAGGTCATCGCTGGCCTCGATGGAAAAGCGCTGGAAGCCGTCACGCTCGGCACTCCAATCGAGGATCAGCTTGTAGAGCGGCGCCTTGATCGCACTGGCGTCCAGCAGCCAACCACGCAGCACCTCCTCGGCGTTGACAGACGCGCCTTCCGGCGCCACCTCCACCAAGGTGCCGCTGGTATTGCGCCGCACCCGAATGCTCGGCACCGCCTGCGCAGCGTCAGCTTGGCTATGTAGCGGGAACCATTTGACCGCGGTTTCCGTGCGCGTCTCGCTGTGTTGGGCACTCCCGAGGGTCAAGGCATAAGCCTGGGCCTCGCCCTCGGCATTGAATACCCGCAAGTCGCGCAGATCACCAAAGCGCCCAGCGAAATGCAGCGCCATCGGCAACTCCAGGCGATACCACGGCCCCTCACCGCTGAGCGTCAGCGGCACTTGCACGACATAGTCACTGCGCTGTTCCTGAGCGCCGACTAGCGCCGTGACCAGCATCCCGGCAGCCGCCAGTAGCGGCCGCCAACGCCGAAAGGAAGAAAAACCACTCATGTACGGGCCTGCTCTGCTTCAGATGCCGGCTGCCGGGGCGGCAACGGGGCGAAATAGCCGACGATCAACAGCAGCACGCCGACTCCGATAAACGACACGATACGTTCCAGACCGCCACGGTTACCCAGTTCGATGAAGAACAGTTTGGCCACCACCACGGCAATCAGTACCGCACCCACCAACCAGATCTCACGGCGGCTGCGCAGATGGCCGACGATCATCAAGGCCAGGGCGATCAGGGTCCAGACGATGGACAAACCCGCCTGCACCAGCATCGACTCGAGCAGCGCGGCCAGTTGATAAGGCACGCCGCCCCAGTGATGCGCGGCGCGGAATACCGCAGCGGTACATAAGGCAAACAACGAGGCGCCCGCCACCAGTTGTGGCAGCCACTTCGACTGACCGGCGGCGAAGCCCAGTTGCGGCAAGCCACTGCGCAGCCAGTTGCACACGCCGAGCAAGGCAAACAGCAAGCCCAGCTCCAGCGGGTTGATCAGCGGTAGATACGGTAGCGGCTCGGCGCCGCCGTCACTGGCGATATTCGCCAGCCAGAACCAGACCAACATCAGCAGCGCCAACGGCAAGGCGACCAACACACGATACTCGCGCGGATAGGCCCGCACCGGCCACGGCAAGCTGCGCGCAGCGGCCATCGGCAGTGGAGCCTTCAGCGGCTGAGCCATCAGCAATAAATACCCACTCGGCAGCAACGCCCAGCCCAGCCAACGCCAAGCGTTGTAATGCTCGGACAAGACATACAGCAGGTAGCGCAATTCCAGCGCCAGCACGCCGATGATCAGCCAGCAGCCGAGCACATGCGCCGCGCTCAAGGCGGCGGCTGGCAACAGCGTGGCCAGGCGATGCAAGGACCATAGATGCACGGCAAACAACAGCCCCCAAGCCAGCCAGCCGAAATTCGCCGCCGGGTGGTAGTCCGTCTGCCAGGCATACAGCAGCGCCACGCCAGCGGCCGGCACCAGCAATGGGCAGAGCAGCGCCAGCGCCGGCCAGCGCACGCGCACGGCCAGCAACGTCCACAGCGCCACCGTGCCGGCGGCGACCAGCAACAGCAGCGGTACCTGCAAGTCCGCTGGAGCAAAGCGCAACACCTCGCTGACCAACGCCAGCGTCCACCAGCCCGCGCCCCAGACCAGCAGCAACTGCGACAGCCGTTCCAGGCTCAGCGGGCCCATCGACTCGTCGTCACGCCTGGCCGCCAGAAACAGCCGCCAGGCACCGATCAACGCGGCTATCGCCAGCACCGCCGGGGTCCAGAAACCGGCATGTGCCAGCGGCCGCAAACCTTCCGCACTCAACTGATAGAGCAACAGCGGGCTCGCGGCCAGGAAGGCTACCCCACCCGACGCTTGCAGCAGCAGGCCGAAGACGAAGCTCGCGCGCTGTTGCAGATACAAGCTGAGCCAGATGATCAGCAGGCCGCTGCCTGCCCACACCGCGCTGGCGGTTTGCCAAGGCAGCACGAACAGTACCGCCAGGTTGATGAACACCAGGCCAACCAGCAACACCAGCGACAAGCCGCGCATCAACCGCGCATCACTGCTGACTTGCTTGTCACGCGCGGCGATCAGCATGCCGCCAATCAGCGCCAGACCGATTAACGAGGCGGTGACCAAGCCGCGCCAACCGGCACTGAACACGCCAGTCTCGGCCCCCGAGGCGGTTTTCAGCTGCAGCAGGAACAGCGCACCGCCGAGCAACTGCACGGCAAAGGCGCTGAACAGGAAGCTGCGCGAATGGATGCGCAGCCCGGCGAACAAGGTCGCCAGACCGGCCAGCGCCCAGCAAATCGCAGTGGCCTCGGCCTCCAGGTTCAACGGTGCCAAGAGATAGAGGAAGGCCAGACCGGCACAGGCCAGGATCGGCAAGCCACGCCGCTCCCAGCTCGTAACCTGCGCAGGCAATGCGCGGCGCAAGCGGTCATGGCTGAACAGCAAGGCTCCGCCGAGCAGCAGCGCACCTAGCGGCGCACCGCTCAACAAGGTATCCACGCCCGAGTCCAGCTCAGCAAGGAAGGCCAGCGCCGCACCCAGTTGCAACAGCAAGGCAAAAGCGCGAGCCAGAGTGCGCTGCTGACGCAGGCCTAGCCAGTAGATGCCCGCCCCCTCCACCGCCCAGGCCGCTGCCGTCCAACGCGCATCCAAGCCCAACGGAATCGCCAGCGTGCCAAACACCACCCCCAGCGCCAGGCATGTTTCCACCAGCAGCAAGGCGCGACCCGGAGCCCGCCCGGCCAGCAAACGGGCCAAGCCCAGGTAGAACAGACCCAGTGCCAGTGCACTGAAGGCGGCGGCAAACTCGAGGTGCTGCACCAACCCGAACTGCAGGCCGAAACCGACGATGGGCGGGCCAAACAGTACGGTGCCATCGACATAGTCGCCCTGGCGCGCCGACCAACGCAGCAGCGCGGCGCGACTGTCGTCCTCCGGGCCCGCGCCCACTTCACGCAACTTACGCCGGGCGAATAACAGGCCGATGGCCACGTACATCAGGAAGAACAGGATCAGGAACGGCTCGGTGCTCCATAACAACTCTGGCGTGTAGGAGCGCAGCCCCCAGGCGAAGCCGATGCCGAAGGTGCCGACAAAGCCGATCAGGTTGAGCAGACGCCAGGCCTTGAACCAGGCGATGACGAAGATGCCGGCATTCAACAGCGCAAAATAGGAGAACAGCGCGACGTGGTTGCCGCTGCCGGTCGAAGTCAGGATCGGTGCGGCAAACCCGCCCAAAGCCGCCACCGTAGCCAGGCCCATGGCGTTCTGCGCCACCGCCAGGATCGCCGAACAGAGCGTCACCACCACCAACAGCGACAGCGCCGTACCCGGCGACAGCAGCGGATGTAGACGCATGGCGGCGAACACCGTCAGGTACAACACGGCAATCCCGGTGCCTTGCAGCATCAGGGCATAGTTCGGATTACGCAGACGCAACCACCAACCCAGGCCGAGCAAGGCGATCGCGCTGGCGGCCACCCCGGCGTAGCGCATCTCCACCGGCACCACCATGCCTTCGGTGGCGTAACGCAGGAGGAAGGCCAGACCGAGGAACAACAGCACCACACCTATCCGCAGCACGGTATTGCCACCGAACAGCCAGGCTTGCGCCAGGTCGATCGCCCGTTCAATCGGCGAAGGCTGGCGTGGCGCTGGCGGTACTCGCGGTGCAGGTGTGCGCGGCGGGATTACAGCCTCGGCGCCCCACTCGCTGGGCGCACTGGCCTGCGCTGGCGGCGTAGTGGGTGCATGAGGCGAACCCAACAACTCCGGCGGTAGCTCCCAAACCAGCTCGATTTCAGGCTCATGCGCAAATGCCGGCTCCGGCTCGCGGGTGGCTGGGGCGGCGGCTTCGGCCTGCGTGGGGGGTGGCTCGGCTGGCACCGCTTGATCCGAACCCGGCTGGCTAGGTTGGCTCTGCTCAACCTTGAGCAAGCGTTCATGAATCGCCGTAGTGCCCTGGGCAAAGCGCTCGGCGAAGCTCTTCAGCTCCTGGCGCAGCTCGGCGTTCTGCGCTTGCAGCCCCCGTAGCTTGAGCGCCTGGCCGAGCCCCAGACCGAGCAAGCCACCCAAAAACCCACCAGTAACCGACTCGCCCACCACGGCACCGACCAGCAGACCGACCAGCATGAAGATCCATTGCATGCACTGATTTCCCAATCGGGTTACGAACAAACCACCTGCGTCCCTGCAAAGAGCCGTCAAGGCCGGCGCAATTAGGCTGCTGGCCAGTATATCGGCCCCGCCACCTCACCTTATAGCGGCGAATGCACTGCGCCGCACAGATCCAGATCATTCAGCCACTAATCCAGTCATTGCGACAAACCGGCAGATGGTTGTTCACAAATTCGCCAGCCCCGCTATCATGCCGCGCCCAGAACCTGTTCAAGATCTAGTCGAGCAAGCCCAGACAAGTATCGAACAGGTTCCCAGAACGCCCTGCTAGGTGTGGATAAATGACTAAGTTGTTGGTCGTCGGTGCCGAGCTCGATCGGACGGACACCTGGATCAAATACGAAAAAACCATGTGCAGCAGCTGTATCTCCAGCTGCTGCACCATGCCTGTGGAAGTGCGCTTCACCGATTTGCTGCGTATCGGCCTGGTGCAAGAGTTCGAACGCGGCGAACCGCCCAAGCAGATTGCCAAGCGCTTGATGAAAGAGGGCGTGGTCGAGCGCTTCAACCAGAAATATGGCATCTACACACTGACCCGCATGGGCAATAACGACTGCCTCTATCTGGATCGCAAGACGCGCTTGTGCACCATCTATGACAAGCGCCCAGACACCTGTCGCAATCACCCGAAGATTGGCCCACGGCCTGGCTATTGCGCCTATAAGCCGAAAGCCCGGTAGGTTGGCGCTGAGCCAAAGGCGATGCCCAACAACCGGCCTGCAAGGCCGGGCTGCCAGGCGCTAATCCGAACAAACCTACGCACCACCTACGCACCAACCAACATAGCCAGCCCTATTGCGCGGTGTGGCGCTCGATGACCTTCGGGCAATATAGCTGCACCCGATTGCGACCACGGTCCTTGGCCTGATACATCGCCGTGTCAGCATTCTTCGACAGTTGCACCTCGTCACTGCCGTGTTCGGGATAGACGGCAATGCCGGTGCTCGAAGAAATACTCAGGGGCAACTCGCCCTCCAACTCGAACGGCTGATTAAGCGACTCGCGGATTTTCTCGGCGACCCGCAGCGCGTCATGCTCGCTCTCGATGGCCGGCAGCAGGACGACGAACTCGTCGCCGCCCAAACGCCCAACGATATCCGACTCGCGCACACAACCCTGCAGGCGCCGCGCCACGACTTGCAACAGCGCGTCGCCGACATGATGGCCCAAGGTATCGTTGATCGGTTTGAACTTGTCGAGGTCGATAAACATCAACGCCAAGCGCGACTTATTGCGCCTGGCTTGAGCCAGTGCATGAGTCAAATGATCACTGAACAGCGCCCGGTTGGGCAGCTCCGTCAGCGCATCGTGTTCAGCCTGATGACGCAGGCGTGTCTCGCTTTCGCGCAGCTCCTGGGTCATCTCCCTGGCCAGAGCCAGCGCCCGTGAGCGACCCGTGGCGAGCATCCAGGTAAGCAGCGTTAACAGCAAACTCAAGGCGATCCCAGCAAGGCCGATCAGTCGGGAGTTATCTTTACTGAGGGGAGTGTCCATGTCCGGCAGGGAACCCAGCTCCAAGGCCCAGGTTCGACCCGCCACCTCAAGGTATTCGACCGCTTCGCCGCGCTGGGTGGTGGCTACTTCACTGGCCCCAGTCGAATCGTAGAGCAGCGACTGCTCGGCCATTCTCACGCCATCGTAGATTTTGATCTGAGCTGAACCGGCGCGCTCACCATAGAGACTCGCCATCAGCTTGTTGATGCGCAACGACGCGACTACCCAGCCACTGAGCGCGGCCCGCCGAGCAACCGGGTTATCGTGCGACAGGCCTTTGGCATACACCGGCAAAAACATCACGAAGCCAGGCTGCGAGCCGGCTTGCGCATCAGCTTCCAGCAGCAGCTCCAATTTGCTGGTGATGGTCGCATCGCCGGAATCCCGCGCCTGCTCCATCGCCGCGCGCCGCAAAGGCTCGGCGTAGGGGTCAAGGCCAAACATCAAGCGGTTGCGCCCCGCGAAGAGTTCCAACTGGATCACCGGCGCATAGAACTCACGCTCACCCTCGGGCCTTATCTGGTACTGCGCCAGACCCTGTTCTTGCTGGGCGGCAATGTGCTGGGCTTTTTCGGCATGCGGCACCCATTGCAAAAAGCCAATCCCCTCGATGCCGGCAAAGTCCGCGCCTAACTGCAGAGAGTCAACATAGGTTTTGAACTCCCCACGCTTGACCTTGCCCGACGCGGCAAACAAACCCTGCACCCCCCTTAGCACCTGCTCATAGGCCGCAATCCGTTGCTCAATGCTGCTGCTCGCCTCACGCAAATTGAAATCAGCGCGCTCCTGCTGATCGAGCAAGGCATTGCGTTGTTCATGCTGCCAAAGCAGGTAGGTAACGCTCAGCGAGACCAACAGCGTCAGCGGCGCCAGTAGCTGATAGCGCAACGTCCACTTGAGCGTTTTCAAAAGTCGACCATCGTTCGAGCAAGTTCAGCAGGGAAGTACTTTTCAAAAATGCGCAGCACCGTGCCATCCGCGCGCATCGTCTCCACCAATGCACGCCATTTGGCTTGCTCCGCTTCGGGAATCGACTTCTTGGACATGATCAGCCCATGCGGAGTGGGAGCGTCACCGGTATCGATAATGCGCGTCAGCTGCCTGATCGCTCCGCTCTCCACCTGCGAATAGTCGAACGGCTCGATGATCATTCCCTGGATCCGATTCATCTCCAACACTTCATACAGCGGCTCCAGCCGGCTCGCATAGCTGACCCTCCGCTCGGCGCTTAGGCGGTCGACCAGGTGATTGGCATTCGGGCTATAACGGAAGCTGCGAATAATCCCCAGTTGCAGCGCTGGATTGTTTTCGAAATCAGCCAGTTGCTGTACCTGGGCGTCTTTGCGCACCAGCAGGTAGTACTTGTTAGAAAAATACCAGGCAAAGCCGGCAAACTTTTCCCGCGCCTCATTGCTGATGCCGGAAAGGCTGAAATCCAGGGCACCCGATTCAATCAACTGCCATATCCGCGCGCGCGGCAGCAGGGTAACCGTCACCTTGCAGCCACTGCGCTTGATCAGTTCAGCCGCAAAGTCCTTGTCGATCCCGGCATCGGTTTCTGCCGAATAGAGCAAACCGTGATCATGTAAAGCCAGCGTCATGGCGCGACTGCAATCAGGCCCCTGCGCCGCTAGAACGTTGTCGACCGCACCGAGCGCCAGCAAAGCCAGCGTTAGCCGAAGAAACTGCCGCATAAAACTTCGCACCCTACAACTCAGACCGATGACTGTGCGCATATCAAGTCCCTTTCTGCGCCTGCTCGATCGAAAGAGTAGGCCAGCACGGATGACTTGTATGGCCGATTGCCGCTATTTCCAGCAATCCGACGTTTGCTCGACCCGGCAAACCACGCAAATCGCCCCCCCTTTCCTCAACGCTTGCCCACTGTATAGCCACGCAGGTTGACTCGCTGCCAACAAAACGCCCCGTTAGTCGGACTGGCAGGGCGCTGAATCGCTACTTCTGTTGGGTTGTCTCGCTAGCCGCAACCTTCGGCTTGGGAGGATGCTTAGCTCACCTCAGCAACTATTTACTTGCCCAAAAAAAATCCCCGCCATCAACGATGGCGGGGATTTTTACTTAAGCCCGCAGTGAGCTAAGGCTTAGCCTTTGCTCGAACGCTTGCGCAGGTTCTCGTCCAGGATCTTCTTACGCAGACGGATCGATTTTGGCGTGATTTCAGCCAATTCGTCGTCTTCGATGAATTCCAGAGACTGCTCCAGGGTGTAGCGGATAGGCGGAACCAGAGCGATGGTTTCGTCTTTACCGGAAGCACGCATGTTGTCGAGCTTCTTGCCCTTGGTGGGGTTGACGCCCAGGTCGTTGTCGCGGCTGTTGATGCCGACCAACATGCCTTCGTACACGTCATCGCCATGGCCAAGGAACAGCTTGCCACGCGCTTGCAGAGTCTCCAGCGAGTAGGTCAGTGCCTTGCCGGTCGCAGTCGAAACCAGCACGCCATTCTGACGGCTGGACATATCGCCAGACTTCATCGGGCCGTAGTGGCTGAAGATGCTGGTCAGGATGCCGGAACCGGAAGTCATGGTCAGGAACTGGTTACGGAAACCAATCAAGCCACGAGCTGGAATGGTGTACTCAAGGCGAACGCGGCCCTTGCCATCGGGAACCATGTTGCTCAGGTCGCCTTTACGCAGACCCATTTGCTCCATCATGGAACCCTGGTGCTGCTCTTCCAGGTCGATGGTGACGTTTTCGTACGGTTCGTGCTTGACGCCATCCACAGTCTTGATGATGACCTCAGGACGGGAAACACCCAGCTCGAAGCCTTCGCGACGCATGGTTTCGATCAGTACCGAGAGGTGCAGTTCGCCACGGCCGGAGACCTTGAACTTGTCAGCGGTGTCGCCTTCTTCAACGCGCAGGGCGACGTTGTAGAGCAGCTCTTTGTCCAGACGTTCCTTAATGTTACGGCTGGTGACGAACTTGCCTTCCTTACCGCAGAACGGCGAGTCATTGACCTGGAAGGTCATGCTCACGGTCGGCTCATCAACGGACAGCGGAGTCATTGCTTCGACGTTGAGCGGATCGCACAGGGTGTCGGAGATGAACAGTTGGTCGAAACCGCTGATGCAGACGATATCGCCAGCAGCTGCTTCTTCAACGTCAACGCGGTGCAGACCGTGGTGACCCATCAACTTGAGGATACGACCGTTACGGCGCTTGCCGTCGACATCGATTGCCACAACCTGGGTGTTCGGCTTGATGCGACCACGAGCGATACGGCCGATGCCGATAACGCCGAGGTAGCTGTTGTAGTCCAGTGCGGAGATTTGCATCTGGAACGGGCCGTCACGGTCGACTTTCGGCGCTGGGACGTTGTCGACGATAGCCTGGAACAGCGGGGTCAGGTCTTCAGCCAGGTTGTCGTGCTCAAGACCGGCCAAGCCGTTGATCGCCGAAGCGAAAACGACCGGGAAGTCCAGTTGTTCTTCGGTGGCGCCGAGGTTGTCGAACAGGTCGAGCATTTGATCGACGACCCAATCCGGACGTGCGCCCGGACGGTCAACCTTGTTCACCACAACGATTGGACGCAGGCCAGCCTGGAAGGCTTTCTGGGTCACGAAACGGGTTTGCGGCATCGGGCCGTCAACGGCGTCGACCAGCAGCAGAACCGAGTCAACCATGGACATCACGCGCTCAACCTCGCCACCGAAGTCGGCGTGGCCGGGGGTGTCGACGATGTTGATGTGGTGGCCATTCCAGTTGATCGCGGTGTTCTTCGCGAGAATGGTAATGCCGCGCTCTTTTTCCTGGTCGTTGGAGTCCATCAGGCGCTCGGTGTCGAGCTCGTTACGCTCGAGGGTGCCGGACTGACGCAGGAGTTTGTCGACCAGGGTGGTTTTGCCATGGTCAACGTGGGCGATGATGGCGATGTTGCGTAGATTTTCGATCACTTGTGCATCTCGATCAGAGGATTCGGTTCGCCGCTAAGTCTAGGCGGCCAGTATGAATAAAATGAGTGGCTCAACAGCCCCGTCGGTCGGGGGGGCGGTGGCGGATACTGCCGCCAAACAGACCCGGCGTCTTATGCCGGGCGATAAACGCGCACATTGGCATGCCCCTCGCTGAGCAAGTGATGGGCATGCAGGCGGCTCATCACGCCTTTGTCGCAATACAGCAGGTACTGGCGGGTAACATCCAGCTCCTTAAAGCGACTGTTGAGTGCGAAGAACGGCAAAGGTTGAACCTCGATGCCATTCAGCTCCAGCGGCAGGTCCTCCTGAGCATCCGGATGACGGATATCCAAGACGATCTGCCCAGGCAAGGCTTCACTCACTTCCTCAACCTGGATGTCTTCGCCCAACTCGTCGATCACCCGGTCGATCGGCACCAAGCGGGCGCGCTCCAAGGCACGCTCCAGCACGGCCATATCGAACTGGGCCTCTTCATAGACGACGCGTTCGGGCTTGGCGCGGGTGGTCGGGTTCACCGATATCACCCCACAATATTCCGGCATGTGCTTGGCAAACTCGGCGGTGCCGATTTGCGTCGCCATGTCGATGATGTCTTGCTTGTGGCTGGCAATCAGCGGACGGATCACCAGTTTGTCGGTGGCCCGGTCGATTACCGCGAGATTCGGCAGGGTCTGGCTGGAAACCTGGGAAATCGCCTCGCCGGTGACCAGCGCATCGATATCCAAACGATCGGCAATATTGCTGGCGGCGCGCAACATCATTCGCTTAAGCACCACACCCATATGGCTATTATCTACCTTGCCGAGAATCTCGCCGAGCACTTCCTCGAACGGCACGCTGACGAACAGCACCCGCTGCGAGCGGCCGTACTTGTCCCAGAGGTAGTGCGCAACCTCCATCACCCCCAGTTCGTGGGCACGGCCACCGAGGTTGAAGAAGCAGAAGTGGCTGACCAGCCCGCGGCGCATCATTTGGTAAGCCGCTACCGTCGAGTCGAAACCGCCGGACATCAGCACCAGCGCGTGCTCGATGGCGCCCAGCGGATAACCGCCGATGCACTCATGCTGATGATGGATGACAAACAGGCGCTGGTCGCGAATCTCCATGCGCACCACGACTTCCGGCTCTTTCAGCGAAATCCCGGCCGCCCCGCACTGCTGACGCAGTTGGCTACCGACATAACGCTCGACATCCATCGAACTGAAGCTGTGCTTGCCGGCGCGTTTGCAGCGCACGGCAAAGACTTTGCCCGGCAGCAAGTCGGCGTAATGCGCCTTGCACTTCTGCACCATGTCATCAAAATCAGCCAGCGGGTATTCGTTCACTTCGAGGAATTGGCCAATACCCGGAGTACGGGTCAGGCGCTCGATCATCTCGCGCAGTACTTTCGGCTCGGTGATCTTGGTCTCGACGTCGAGGTTGTCCCACACGCCATCCACCACGAGGTCTGGATCCAGGTCACGCAACACCATGCGAATGTTCTTCGCCAGCTGGCGGATAAAGCGCTTACGCACCGGCCGGCTTTTGATGGTGATTTCAGGGAAGACTTTAACGATAAGTTTCATGAAAACAGCGCGCGTGAGGCCAGCCGAAAAAGAGGGGGCAGGATTATAGCGGAAATTGCTCAAGGTTTAACCAGTTATCGAGCATAAACATCTGAGGCGCACCAAAACAAAGCACTGAGATTCTTTGCTGCCCCATACCAGTGCAAGGGCGCATCCAACTTGACCACACAACCCCCGCCACGCCTGACTTTCACTAATTAAGCCCACTTCAGGGCACTGGCATGCAATTTGCTCTCTTGTGAGGCAGGTTGCCCTGGCGGAGTATTCCCGCCCGGCT
Source organism: Pseudomonas cavernicola (assembly GCF_003596405.1). Taxonomy (NCBI): domain Bacteria; kingdom Pseudomonadati; phylum Pseudomonadota; class Gammaproteobacteria; order Pseudomonadales; family Pseudomonadaceae; genus Pseudomonas; species Pseudomonas cavernicola. The sequence goes on along the minus strand of NZ_QYUR01000002.1, from coordinate 1,497,118 downwards.
TCACCCGTTTATTTTGGGGGCTAACACTTACCAAGCCCCTATCCATCTGGAGGACACCATGTCGAAGTCGCTTCAACTCATCAAAGAACACGACGTGAAGTGGATTGATCTGCGCTTCACCGACACCAAAGGCAAACAGCACCACGTGACCATGCCGGCCCGTGATGCAGCGGACGAAGACTTCTTCGAAGTCGGCAAGATGTTCGACGGCTCCTCCTTGGCTGGTTGGAAAGGCATCGAAGCCTCCGACATGATCCTGCTGCCGGACGACAGCACCGCCGTGCTCGACCCGTTCACCGAAGAGCCGACCCTGATTCTGGTCTGCGACATCATCGAACCGTCGACCATGCAAGGCTACGACCGCGACCCGCGCGCAATCGCCCACCGCGCCGAGGAATACCTGAAGAGCACCGGTATCGGTGACACCGTATTCGTCGGTCCGGAACCCGAATTCTTCATCTTCGACGAAGTGAAATTCAAATCCGACATTTCCGGCTCCATGTTCAAGATCTACTCCGAACAAGGCTCCTGGATGTCCGACGCCGACATCGAAACCGGCAACAAAGGTCACCGCCCAGGCGTTAAAGGCGGCTACTTCCCGGTTCCGCCGTTCGACCATGACCACGAAATCCGTACTGCCATGTGTAATGCCATGGAAGAAATGGGTCTGGTCATCGAAGTTCACCACCACGAAGTGGCGACTGCCGGTCAGAACGAAATCGGCGTGAAGTTCAACACCTTGGTCAACAAGGCTGACGAAGTTCAGACCCTCAAGTACTGCGTACACAACGTCGCAGACGCCTACGGCAAAACCGCTACCTTCATGCCGAAGCCGCTGTACGGCGATAACGGTTCGGGTATGCACGTGCACCTGTCCATCGCCAAAGATGGCAAGAACACCTTCGCTGGCGAAGGCTATGCCGGCCTGTCCGATACCGCCCTGTACTTCATCGGCGGCATCATCAAGCATGGTAAGGCTCTGAACGGCTTCACCAACCCGTCGACCAACTCCTACAAGCGTCTGGTTCCGGGCTTCGAAGCACCGGTCATGCTGGCCTACTCGGCCCGCAACCGTTCCGCCTCGATCCGCATCCCCTACGTTTCCAGCCCGAAAGCACGCCGTATCGAAGCGCGCTTCCCGGACCCGGCTGCCAACCCCTACCTGGCCTTCGCAGCTCTGCTGATGGCTGGCCTGGACGGTATCCAGAACAAGATCCACCCCGGCGATGCCGCCGACAAGAACCTCTACGATCTGCCACCGGAAGAGGCGAAAGAGATCCCGCAGGTTTGCGGCAGCCTGAAAGAAGCCCTGGAAGAGCTGGACAAGGGTCGTGCGTTCCTGACCAAAGGCGGCGTATTTAGCGATGACTTCATCGATGCCTACATCGCCCTGAAGAGCGAAGAAGAAATCAAGGTGCGCACCTTCGTGCACCCGCTGGAATACGACCTGTACTACAGCGTCTAAGCCAGCCACGCCTGCTTTAGCAGCGTGACTCAAAGGCCTCCCCAGTGAAAACTGGGGAGGCCTTTTTATTGAGCCAGACTGTAGCTCTTCGTAGGAGCGGGCTTTATAGCCTTTTTATCTGGCACTTTTTATTTGCTGGCGCGCACAGCTATAAATGTACGAGCTTGCCAGCGCCTCCCGCCAGTGCAAGGCTAAGCAACACACCCTCAACGGGAAGCCAGCCATGCGCCTCACGCTTACCTGTCTGCTGCTCGCACTGGCCGTGCCGGCCGCCGCACAGATCTACAAATACACCGACGCCAACGGCAACACGGTGTACACCAACCAGGCGCCAGACGGTGTAGCGACCGAAACCGTCAAACTGCCGCCCACCAATAGTGTGGAAATGCAGGTACCGACCGCGCCCATTGCCAATCCGGCGACTACTCCGGCCGCAAAAGCTGTTTACAGCGTGCTACAGCTGACCAACCTCCCCTCGGAGGGAGCCCTGCGCGCCAATAACGGCACCTTCAGCGTCGGCGTGAAGCTGCAACCGCGCCTGAGCCCCGGCCATCGTCTGCGCCTGCTCTTGGACGGCAAGCCCTACGGCCAGGCGAGCAATGTGCCACTCCTGCAGCTGAGTAATATTCCACGCGGCGAACATAGCCTGGCGGTGGAGGTCCTCAGCGGCGAACAATCGCTCCAACAAAGCGCCACCGAGACCTTTACCGTGCAACGCGTCAACACCAGCAGCCCAGCGTTGCGTCCGCCTGCACCAACACCTACCCCGAGACCAGCCCCCTAAAAACATGCGATTTCTCCTGCTTTGCCTCCTGCTGATCGGCCCTCCGGTTGCCGCCGAGGTCTACACCTATATCGACAGCGAGGGTAATCGTGTCTTCACCGACCGCCCAAAACCAGGCAATGCCAAGCGCATCGAGCTGGCCCCGTCCAATGGCATGTCAGCCAGCAATATCCCATCGCCCCCCGCGCTGGTGCAGGCCGCGCCAGTTGCCACACCACCGACCTATCAGCTCCTGCGCATCCTGATACCCGAGCCAGATGCGACGGTCCGCGACGGTGCCTCCGGCAACCTGATCGTCACCGCCACCAGTGAGCCCAACCTGTTGGCCGGGCATAACTACCGCCTGCTGCTCGACGGCCAGGTGATGGGCGGCCCCAGCCGCAGCCCAGTCTTCCCGTTGAGCAATCTGACGCGCGGCACCCATCAATTGGCCGTGGAAATCCTCGATGGCAACGGCCGCACCCTGGAGCGCACGCCGAACCAGCCGGTGCATGTCCTGCGTATTTCCCTGGATCAAAAACGCATGGCCAAACCGTGCAAGAAAAAAGATTACGGCGTGCGACCCGAATGTCCGCTGAAAGATAAGCCGCCAGAGAAGAAGGACGTCCCTTACGTCCCCTTCATCTAATCCACTGGCATCGCACTGATTTGGTGCGATAGCCTGCACTACTATCTATACACTCCCCATTTTGGTTCGCTAACTGTTCTGGTTGGCGCAGAAAAGTAGCCCAAAGCCCCCGCCCGGCAGTGTTCGCGCGTCTTTTCGGGGCTTTGGTTTGCTTTTTGCATTTTCAGATCCATTCTCGGGATCTTTAGGCTCTGTTGACGCTTAATGAAGGCCGCGCCGGAGCCTGCTGTTGCGCAGGGCAAGGCGCGAGGAGTGTGATTTGGTTGTTCCAAATGAACGACGAGTAACGCAGCCCTGCACAACAGCAGGCCCGGCCCTTCGGGTTGTGCCTGAAAGGGCGCCATGCCGCGTTGCAGGCCTTGGCAAGGGACGACCATTGCCGGCTGCCTGCGCCTTGCCTGGCGCCCTTTCAGGCGACAACGCGGCTCGTCATTAAACGTCAACAGAGCCTATGATGACCATCAACGACGCCCTGCACCGACTGCTGCTGGATAACCTGACCACCGCGACCCTGCTGCTCAACGCCGAACTGCGCCTTGAGTACATGAATCCGGCGGCCGAGATGCTGCTGGCCGTCAGTGGCCAACGCAGCCATGGCCAGTTCATCAGCGAGCTGTTCACCGAGTCGCCGGAAGCCCTGGCCTCGTTGCGCCAGGCGGTGGAACAGGCGCACCCGTTCAACAAGCGCGAAGCCGTGCTGACGGCGCTGACCGGGCAAACCTTGACCGTCGACTATGCGGTGACTCCGATTCTCAATCGCGGCGAAACCCTGTTGCTACTGGAAGTCCATCCGCGTGACCGACTGCTGCGGATCACCAAGGAAGAGGCGCAGCTGTCCAAGCAGGAAACCACCAAGCTGCTGGTGCGCGGCCTGGCCCATGAGATCAAGAATCCGCTCGGCGGCATCCGCGGCGCCGCCCAACTGCTGGCCCGCGAGCTGCCGGAAGAAAGCCTCAAGGACTACACTAACGTCATCATCGAAGAAGCCGACCGCCTGCGGAACCTCGTGGACCGCATGCTCGGCTCGAACAAGTTGCCGTCTCTGGCGCTGACCAACGTGCACGAGGTGCTGGAACGCGTCGGCAGCCTGGTCGAAGCGGAAAGCCAGGGCAGTATCACGTTGGTGCGCGATTACGATCCGAGCATCCCGGACGTGCTGATCGACCGCGAACAGATGATCCAGGCGGTGCTGAATATCGTGCGCAACGCGATGCAGGCCATCGGCACGCAGAACGAGTTGCGCCTGGGCCGCATCACCCTGCGCACCCGCACCCTGCGCCAATTCACCATCGGCCACACCCGCCATCGCCTGGTGACCAAGGTGGAGATCATCGACAACGGCCCCGGCATCCCGGCGGAGCTACAGGAAACCATCTTCTACCCCATGGTCAGCGGTCGCCCGGACGGTACGGGGCTAGGCCTGGCCATCACCCAGAACATCATTAGTCAGCACCAGGGGCTGATCGAGTGCGAGAGCCATCCCGGCCACACCGTGTTCTCGATCTTCCTGCCGTTGGAACAAGGAGTTACTTCGCCATGAGCCGCAGTGAAACCGTCTGGATTGTCGACGACGACCGCTCCATCCGCTGGGTCCTGGAAAAAGCCCTGCAACAGGAAGGCATGACCACCACCAGCTTCGACAGCGCCGACGGCGTACTCGGCCGCCTGAGCCGCCAGCAACCGGATGTGGTCATCTCGGACATCCGCATGCCCGGCTCCAGCGGCCTCGAACTGCTGGCCAAGATTCGCGAGCAGCACCCGCGCCTGCCGGTGATCATCATGACCGCCCATTCCGACCTGGAAAGCGCTGTGGCGTCCTACCAGGGCGGAGCCTTCGAGTACCTGCCCAAGCCCTTCGATGTCGATGAAGCCGTGTCCCTGGTCAAACGCGCTTTCCAGCACGCCCAGGAGCAGCAGGGGCTGGAAGTCCCAGTCGTACAAGCCCGCACGCCGGAGATCATCGGCGAAGCGCCGGCGATGCAGGAAGTGTTCCGCGCCATCGGCCGCCTCAGCCACTCGAACATCACCGTGCTGATCAATGGCGAGTCCGGCACCGGCAAGGAGCTGGTCGCGCATGCCCTGCACCGGCATAGTCCACGGGCGACGTCACCGTTCATCGCGCTGAACATGGCGGCGATTCCGAAAGACCTGATGGAATCCGAGCTGTTCGGTCACGAAAAAGGCGCCTTCACCGGCGCCGCCAACCAACGCCGCGGGCGTTTCGAGCAGGCTGACGGCGGCACCCTGTTCCTCGACGAAATTGGCGATATGCCGGCCGACACCCAGACTCGCCTGTTGCGGGTGCTGGCCGACGGCGAGTTCTACCGGGTCGGCGGTCACACGCCGGTCAAAGTCGACGTGCGCATCATTGCCGCCACCCACCAGAACCTGGAAAACCTGGTGCAGGCGGGCAAATTCCGCGAAGACCTGTTCCACCGCCTCAACGTCATCCGCATTCATATCCCGCGGATGTCCGACCGCCGTGAAGACATCCCCACGCTGGCTCGCCACTTCCTCAGTCGAGCCGCCAAGGAGCTGGCGGTCGAGCCGAAGCTGCTGAAGAGTGAGACCGAGGACTACCTGAAGAACCTTCCGTGGCCAGGCAACGTGCGCCAGTTGGAGAACACCTGCCGCTGGATCACCGTGATGGCTTCCGGTCGCGAAGTGCATATCGACGACCTGCCGCCGGAGCTGCTGACCCAACCGCAAGACAGTGCGCCAGCGACCAACTGGGAGCAGGCACTGCGCCAGTGGGCCGACCAGGCCCTGGCGCGCGGCCAATCGAGCCTGCTCGACAGCGCCGTGCCGACCTTCGAGCGAATCATGATCGAGACCGCACTCAAGCACACCGCCGGCCGCCGCCGCGATGCCGCCGTGCTGCTCGGCTGGGGGCGCAATACCCTGACGCGCAAGATCAAAGAACTCGGCATGAAGGTGGCCGGTGACGACGAAGAAGGCGACGACGCGTAGGGTGGGTTAGGCCGGAGGCCGTAACCCACCACCCGACCCAAGGGGCCGGCCATGTCGATGGTGGGTTACGCCGCTTGCGCGGCTAACCCACCCTACGAACTCGGCATGAAGATCGACGGCGCTGACGATGCCGAAGGCGATGACGCGCAGGCCGTAACCCAGCACCCGGCCCAAAGGGCCGGCCAACAGCAGCGGTAATAAAACTGGCACACCTCGTGCTTAGTATCAGGTAACTCCAATTTCGGGGACCTTGGTACAGGCAGGCCGGGGAATCCCCTTTTTTATTCCGCGCGCAGGCTGATCGTCAGCCGCCACCGCCCCTCCACCGCTGCGCCGTGCCACTCGCCACGCAGCGGGCGGGCTGCAACCAGATTCAACAGCAAGCCCCGCTCACTATGAATCAATCGCCAATTCACGCCCTTTCCAGCTAACTGCAGCTGCCCATGCTGGGCGCGACCTTCTGCCTCAAACAGCAGCACCAGCGCACCATGCAAGTGCTCAGCGGACACTTTTGGTTCAACATTGAACCAAAGTTGCAGACCATCAGGCAGCACTTCAACCTGTTCCAGAGTGACCGGCTCAGGTGTCGTCAAGCGGCCAAGCATCAACCCGACCAACAAGCCAAGCAGCGCCAACGCCGCGAGGAAGCGCCGCCATAACTTCGGCCGCGGGTCCTCTACAGGAGTAGAATCCTGCCCGTCCTCACGCTCGGAGCCGTGCATGTTTCACGTGATCCTCTTTCAACCGGAAATCCCACCGAATACCGGCAACATTATCAGGCTGTGCGCCAACAGCGGCTGCAGCCTGCATCTGATCGAACCGCTCGGCTTCGAGTTGGACGACAAGCGCCTGCGCCGCGCCGGGCTGGACTATCACGAGTACGCCAGCCTGAGCCGCCACGCCGACCTGGCCAGTTGCCTGGCGAGCCTCGGCCAACCGCGGCTGTTTGCCTTTACCACCAAGGCCTCGCGGCCCTATCACGAAGCCCGCTTTCAGCACGGTGACGCCCTGTTGTTTGGCCCGGAAAGCCGCGGACTGCCGGCCGAGGTGCTGGAAAATTTGCCGCCTGAACAGCGCCTACGCCTGCCAATGCGCCCCGGCTGTCGCAGCCTGAACCTCTCCAACACCGTCGCGGTAGCCGTCTATGAAGGCTGGCGCCAGCTCGACTTCAGCCTCGACTGAGGCTCCTGCAGGTACTTCAGTCGAATACATTGGCTCTGCACCCGTTATCTGTTACGTCGGACTGCTGCTCTTTGTAGGAGCTAGCTCTGCTAGCGAACATAGACAACTTACCAGCTTCGCGAGCAGAGCTCGCTCCTACGGAGTCGGCGTTGTTGTCAGGCTATTGCGCAACTGCCAACCCAGACAGGGCCAATAAATCTTCCCGCCCCCAACAAAAGCACCGACATGAAAAAGCGCCCCGCAGGGCGCCTTTTTCAGTGCGGCAACGACTTAGTGCTGAGCCGCAACGGGGGCTTCGCCAGCCGCTTGCATACGGCTCAGTTCCTGAGCGTAGAGCGCGTCGAAGTTCACCGGTGCCAGCATCAGCGCCGGGAACGAACCGCGCACGACCAAGCTGTCGAGGGTCTCGCGGGCGTACGGGAACAGAATGTTCGGGCAGAACGCACCGAGAGTGTGGCTCATCGAGGCGGCGTCCAGCCCCTTGATCAGGAAGATCCCGGCCTGCTGCACTTCGGCAATGAAGGCGGTCTCTTCGCCGGTTTTAACCGTCACGGAGAGAGTCAGCACCACTTCGTGAAAGTCGCCTTCCAGAGACTTCTGCCGGGTATTCAGGTCCAGAGCCACACTCGGATTCCACTCCTGACGGAAGATTTCCGGGCTCTTCGGCGCTTCAAAGGAGAGGTCGCGCACATAGATGCGCTGCAGGGAAAACTGCGGGTTCTGGTCGTCTTGTGCAGCGCCGTTGGTCACTTGTTCAGTCATAGCAGAGCCTTCTTATCGTTAGGTTTCTACAAAAATTCAGGCCTTGAGCAACGCATCCAGCTTACCGGCGCGTTCCAGGGCATAGAGGTCATCACAGCCGCCCACATGGGTGCTGCCGATCCAGATCTGCGGCACCGAAGTGGCGCGCGCCTTGCGGGTCATTTCAGCGCGCACATCGGGCTTACCGTCGACGCTGATTTCCTCGAAGATCACACCCTTTTTCGCCAGCAACTGTTTGGCGCGGGTGCAGTAAGGACACCAGTCGCTGGAATAGACGACGACGGACGGCATATCACTTCACCAAGGGCAGATTGTCGCCGCGCCAGCTGGAAATCCCACCAGACAGCTTGGCTGCGTTGAAACCGGCTTTCTTCAGCTCACGGCTGACGCTACCGGCATGCTGGCCCAGGGCATCGACCACGATCAAGGTCTTGGTCTTGTGCTTTTCCAGCTCGGCGATACGGCTGATGACTTTCTCGGAAGGGATATTCAGCGCGCCAACGATATGGCCGCTGGCAAAGTCCTTGTTCGAGCGCACATCGAGCACCAGGCCCTGTTCGCTATTGACCAGCGCCGTCAGCTCGCGAGTGCTCAGGCTTTGACCGCCTTTTTGCAGCTCGGTGAAGATCAGCAAGGCCAGCAGCACCGCGAACACACCGCTGAGCACATAGTGGGTAGTGGCAAATTCAATCAGGTGAGCGAGCATCAATAGGTTCCAGGACGGTAAAATGTCGGCCAGTATACACAGGCCCAAAGGTCGGCCAAACCCCGCCCGACGGTGACGCCGCCGAGACTTGGCTTTAAAATGCCCGGCCTTTTTGACCACCACGCCAAAAGCGAGTCGGATCTATGACTGCCACGCCCAAACCCCTGGTTCTGATCATCCTGGACGGCTTCGGTCACAGTGACAGCCCCGAATACAACGCCATCTACGCCGCCAACACGCCGGTCTACGATCACCTGCGCGCCACTCAGCCGAATGGCCTGATCTCAGGCAGCGGCATGGACGTTGGCCTGCCGGACGGACAGATGGGCAACTCCGAGGTCGGCCACATGAACCTTGGCGCCGGCCGCGTGGTGTACCAGGACTTTACCCGGGTGACTAAGGCGATCCGCGATGGCGAGTTCTTCGACAACCCGGCGATCTGCCGCGCGGTGGATCAAGCCGTCAGCGCCGGCAAGGCTGTGCATATCCTCGGCCTGTTGTCTGACGGTGGCGTGCACAGCCATCAGGATCATCTAGTCGCCATGGCCGAGCTGGCTGCCCAGCGCGGTGCCGAGAAGGTTTATCTGCACGCCTTTCTCGACGGCCGCGACACCCCGCCGAAAAGCGCCCAACCGTCGCTGGAACTGCTCGACAACACCTTCGCCCGCCTTGGCAAAGGCCGCACCGCCTCGATCATCGGCCGTTACTTTGCGATGGACCGTGACAATCGCTGGGACCGCGTCGAAGCCGCTTACAACCTGATCGTCGATGGTCAGGCCCAGTTCCAGGCGGACAGCGCCGTTGCCGCCCTTGAAGCCGCCTATGCCCGTGGCGAGAGTGACGAATTCGTCAAAGCCACCAGCATCGGCGCCCCGGTTAACGTCGAAGACGGCGATGCCGTGGTCTTCATGAACTTCCGTGCCGATCGTGCCCGCGAGCTGACCCGCGCATTCGTCGAGCCGGACTTCAACGAGTTTGCCCGCGCTCGCCAGCCCAAGCTGGCCGGCTTCATCATGCTCACCCAGTACGCTGCCAGCATCCAAGCGCCCAGCGCCTTCGCGGCGACCAGCCTGGACAACGTGCTCGGCGAATACCTGGCGAAACACGGCAAGACCCAGCTGCGCATCGCCGAAACCGAGAAATACGCCCACGTCACCTTCTTCTTCTCCGGCGGCCGTGAAGAACCGTTCGAGGGTGAAGAGCGCATCCTCGTCCCCTCGCCGAAAGTCGCCACCTACGACCTGCAACCGGAGATGAATGCGCCGATAGTCACCGACCGCATCGTCGAAGCCATCGAGCAGCAGCGTTACGACGTGATCATCGTCAACTACGCCAACGGCGACATGGTTGGCCATACCGGCGTGTTCGAAGCGGCAGTCAAGGCCGTGGAATGCCTGGACGTCTGTGTCGGCCGCATCGTCGCCGCGCTGGACAAAGTTGGCGGCGAAGCGCTGATCACCGCCGACCACGGCAATGTCGAACAGATGGAGGACGAATGCACCGGCCAGGTGCACACCGCGCATACCTGTGAGCCGGTGCCGTTCATCTATGTCGGCAAGCGTAAGGTCAGCCTGCGCCAAGGCGGCGTGCTGGCCGACGTGGCACCGACCATGCTGACCTTGATGGGCCTGCCACAACCCGCGGAGATGACTGGCACCAGCATCCTCGAACTGCAATAAACTCGGCGCCCCAGACAAAGCCCCGGCAAATAGCCGGGGCTTTGTCGTTTCAGAGCCGCACGCGGGCGGCGATGAAGTCGAGCAAGCAGCTGATCCGCGCGGCTAGCGCGCCCGCCAGTTGCTGGGCTGGGAGCCCAAGCACGCCTCGGTGCTCGAATGGATCGCCCGCGACATGCGCTAAACCGACACCGCTCGACACAAACGCCTCACCGCCTGTGGTATGGACGTTTTTTTTGCAGCCCGCCGCGGGCATACTAGGGCGTCTCCCTCCCCCGGTATCGCCCGCCCCATGCTCCGCACTTTGCTTGCCGTCTTCCTTGCTTGCCTGCTCAGCCCGGTAATGGCCGATCAACGCACCGAAACCCAGAAGCAGCTAGATGCTGCGCAGCAGGATATTGGCGAGCTGAAAAAGCTGCTTAAACAGCTGGAACAGGATAAATCCGGCGTGCAGAAACAACTGCGCGGCACGGAAACCGAAATGGGCCAGCTGGAAAAGCAGGTCAAGGCCCTGCAGGAAGAGCTAAATAAAAGTGAAGCCGAGATTCAGCGGCTGGATACCGAGAAAAAAAAACTCGAAGGCGCACGCCTTGAGCAGCAGCGCCTGATCGGCATTCAAGCACGTGCAGCCTACCAAAGCGGCCGCCAGGAATATCTCAAACTGTTGCTGAACCAACAAAACCCGGAAAAATTCGCCCGCACCCTGACCTATTACGATTACGTCAGCCAGGCGCGCCTGGAACAGCTCAACACCTTCAACGAAACCCTCCGTCAACTGGCCAATATCGAGCGTGAAAGCGCCGCCCAACAAGCCCAGCTGGCCGAGCAGAAAAGCGCGCTGGATGGCCGCCGCGAGCAACTGGCGCAAGCCCGCAAGGAGCGACAGCTAGCGCTGGCCAAGCTGAACCAGGAGTCCAACGCGCGCGGCCAAAAGCTTAAAGCCCGCGAGCAGGAGCAAGCCGACCTCGGGCGCGTGCTAAAAACCATCGAAGAGACCCTCGCCCGTCAGGCCCGCGAAGCCAAAGCCGCCGCAGAGGCGCGCCAACGAGCGCTGGCGGAACAGCAGCTGGCGGAAAAACAGTCACGCCCGACCGCCAACAAATCCGTTAGCGGCCCGTTGGTTTCCAGCGCCGGCGCCACCTACGGCGGCCCTTTCGCCAAGAGCCGCGGCAAATTGCCCTGGCCGGTTGATGGTCGCTTGGTCGCCCGTTACGGAACCGCTCGCGGCGGCGACGCTCGTACAACTTGGGATGGCGTGCTGATTGGCGCCTCTGCCGGCAGTCAAGTGCGGGCCGTACACGGTGGCCGCGTAGTGTTTGCCGACTGGTTGCGTGGCGCCGGGCTTCTGGTCATTCTCGACCATGGCAACGGTTATCTGAGCCTCTATGGCCACAACCAAAGTTTATTGAAAGACGCCGGCGACATTGTCAAAGCTGGCGAGCCGATCGCGACCGTCGGCACTAGCGGCGGCCAAGATACGCCGGCGCTGTATTTTGCGATTCGTCAGCAGGGCCGCCCTAGCGACCCGGCACAATGGTGTCGCGCACAAGGATAAGCGTTACATCACCGAGGCTCTGTTGGCGTTTAATGACACCATTAGACGTTAACAGAGCCTACTACTGGAGTTCGTTATGCCGCATTTGTCCCGCCTTACCTCTCTGGCCCTGGCTATCGCGTTGGTGATCGGCGCACCGCTGCTGCATGCCGCACAAGCTGTCGAGACCGCCGCGCCAGCAGCTGCGACGAACGGCAAAGCGCCGCTGCCGCTCGATGAGCTGCGCACCTTCGCCGAGGTCATGGACCGAATCAAGGCGGCCTATGTCGAGCCGGTAGACGACAAGACCCTGCTGGAAAATGCCATCAAGGGCATGCTCAGCAACCTCGACCCGCACTCGGCCTACCTCGGCCCGGAAGATTTCGCCGAGCTACAGGAAAGCACCAGCGGCGAGTTCGGTGGCCTCGGCATCGAAGTCGGCCTGGAAGATGGCTTCGTCAAAGTGGTTTCACCGATCGACGACACGCCCGCCTCCAAGGCCGGCATCCAGCCCGGCGACCTGATCGTTAAGATCGATGGCGAGCCGACCAAGGGCCTGTCGATGATGGAAGCCGTGGACAAGATGCGCGGCAAAGCCGGCGAAAAGATCCTCCTGACCCTGGTGCGCGAAGGCGGCCAGCCGTTTGACGTAGAGCTGACTCGTGCGGTGATCAAGGTCAAGAGCGTGAAAAGCTTGGTGCTCGAGCCGGGCTATGGCTACCTGCGCATCACCCAATTCCAAGTCAACACCGGCGATGAAGTGGGCAAGGCCCTGGCCAAGCTGAGGAAAGACTATGGCAATAAGAAACTCCGCGGCCTGGTGCTCGACCTGCGCAACAACCCCGGCGGGGTGCTGCAGTCGGCGGTGGAAGTCACCGATCACTTCCTCAAAAAGGGCCTGATCGTCTACACCAAAGGCCGCATCGCCAACTCCGAACTGCGCTTCTCCGCCGACCCGGTCGATGCCAGCGAAGGTGTGCCGCTGGTGGTGCTGATCAACGGTGGCAGCGCTTCTGCCTCGGAAATTGTCGCCGGCGCCCTGCAAGATCATAAGCGCGGCATTCTGATGGGCACCGACAGCTTCGGCAAAGGTTCAGTGCAAACTGTGCTGCCGCTGAGCAACGAGCGCGCACTGAAGATCACCACCGCGCTGTACTTCACCCCGAACGGCCGCTCGATCCAGGCCCAGGGCATCGTTCCGGATATCGAAGTGACGCGCGCCAAGATCACCCGCGAGCAGGATGGCGAAAGCTTCAAGGAAGCCGATCTCGCCGGACATCTAGGCAATGGCAACGGTGGCGCGGACAAACCGAGCAGCAAGGGCAAAGCGCAGAGCAAACAGCCACGTCCGCAGGACGATGACTTCCAACTGAGCCAAGCACTCAACCTGCTGAAAGGCCTGAGCGTCACCCGCGGCGACTAAAGCGGCTCCCCAGCAGGAGCGAATTTACGACCCACAGGGACGTGGGAAGTGCAGCGAGCCGTCGGGAACGGCTGCTGCGCCGCGATAGGGCCTCTCGGCCCCACAACTGTCGCGGCTAAAGCCGCTCCCAGCAAAAACCGCCATCCGCTTTTTTTTTGTAGGAGCCAGCTCTGCTGGCGATCCGCCCGCCACCTCCGGCGACATCATCGCGAGTAGAACTCGCTCCCACGGCGCGGCGACTTAGCAGCCTGTTCAAAGATAGTCGCGAGCCACAGCACTGTGCGGCGCCCGCAGCGGATCGTGAACAGGCTCTTACAGATAGTTGCCGGTGATGTCTTCGATAAAGCCCTCGGCACGCAACTCGTCCAGGGCCTTCTGCAGGCGCTGCACCACTTCGTCCGGAGTGTCCTTGTTCAACGCCAGGTACAACTCGGCATCGTTGAAGCGCAGCACCGTGGTCAGGCCGCTGACGCCTTCTTGCTTGGCCAGGTAGCGGCCCACCGGATCGGTGGTGGCCCACAGGTCGATCTTGCCACTGGTCAGCTTCTTCACGTTTTCCTGATCGCGCAGGGCGTTGACCGGCTTCATGCCCTGGCTTTCCAGGTGCTGACTGACCGCATCGTTCTTGTAGGCACCGATGGTGTATTGCCCGGCTTCTTTCAGGCTCGGCACCTTAAGCGTATTGCCGGGAGCGGCCAGCAGCACCCAGCCGGTCTTGGCCAGCGGCCCGACCCACTTGAACAGGGGTTTGCGCTCAGCCGTATAGGTGGTGGAGAACAGGCCGTAGTTGGGCTTGTCCAGGGTCAGGCGGTAGAGGCGGTCCCAGGGAAAACGCAGGCTCAGGGTGTAGTCGATGCCCGCCCGTTTGAACATTTCGCGCACGATATCGGCACTGATGCCATCGATGCCATCGTCGCGGGCGAAGTTCTTGTCATCCACAGCCATGTTGAATGGCGGAAAGTTCTCGGTCAGCAACACGACCTTGTAGTCGGCCGGCAACTCGGCTCGAGCCGTTGCCGCTGCCGCTGCCAGGATCAAGCCCAGCAACAGAGTACGTTTGAATGGTTTCAGCATGGTTAGGAGCGCCCGCATGATTTGTTATTGTGGTCGGGGGCATTCCTGCTGGGAGCCAAGGCTCCGCTGCGGAATGCTCGTCTCGTTGCCATCCTTGGCCAGGGCCGCCGCTAAGCCGGCCCGGTGCTGCCTCTCGCTGGTATTACAGATAACTGTTGAGGATCTCGTCTACGAAGCCTTCGCTGCGCATCTTGTCCAGCGCACCTTGCAGCTTCTGTACCACTTCATCCGGGACTTCTTTGTTCAGTGCCAGATACAGCTCGGCCTTATTGAAGCGCAGCACGGTCTTCAGCCCATCAACCCCTTCCTGCTTGGCCAGATAACGCCCAGCCGGATCGCCGGTAGCCCACAGGTCGATCTGCCCGCTTTCCAGCTTCTTGGCGTTTTCCTGATCGCGCAGCGCGGTCAGTGGCTCGAGCTTTTGCTGTGCCAGGTATTCGGCAATCGCGTCACCCTTGTAGGCACCGACCCTGTACTTCTTCGCGCCTTCCAGGCTACTCAAGGCGATCTTGCTGTCAGGCTTGGCCAGCATGATCCAGTCGTCCGGGCCGATCGGGCCGACCCATTTGAATGCTTGCTCACGCTCAGGTAGACGGGCGGTGACGAACACTCCATAGCCCGGCTTTTCCAGCGCCAGTTTGTAGATCCGATCCCATGGGAAGCGCAGCGTCAGGCTGTATTTGATCCCGGCACGCTTGAACATCTCCTGCACGATATCCACGGCAATACCGTCGATATTGTCTTCCTGGGCGAAGTTCTTGCCATTGACCGCCATGTTGTACGGCGGGAAGTTCTCGGTCAGCAGGACAACACTGTAGTTCTCGTCCACGTCGGCACGGGCGCTGCCGGCAAGCACCAATAAGGTGCCAGTCAGCGCAAGCAACAGGCGTTTATACATAGCGGCTCTCTTCTTGATTTGTAGAGTATTTGTAGAGCGGACAGAGCGTCTCAGCATACGCAGCAGCGTTGCCGACGCCCAATCTTGGCTGGAAAAATGCGACTGAGTAGTCAAATGCAGACTTGGCCTCAGCCCGCATTGAGCAGCGGCGCAGGTGCTGGGTTTGGGCCTGCGCTATTAGCGCACCACAATGCCCCGACTGGCCAGGTAAGCCTTGGCTTCCGGCACGGTGTATTCGCCGAAATGGAAGATGCTCGCCGCCAATACCGCCGAGGCCTTGCCCTCGAGGATACCCGCCGCCAGATGCTCCAGATTGCCAACACCACCGGAGGCGATTACCGGAATGCCGACGGTCTCGCTGATGGCACGGGTGACGCCGAGGTCGAAACCGTTCTTCATGCCGTCCTGATCCATGCTGGTCAGGAGGATTTCACCCGCGCCGAGCTCTTCCATCTTTTTCGCCCAGAGCACGGCATCCAGGCCGGTGGGTTTACGTCCACCGTGGGTGAAGATTTCCCAGCGCGGGGTCTCGCCGGGTAGCGAAACCTTCTTCGCGTCGATGGCGACGACGATGCACTGCGAGCCGAAACGCTGCGCCGCCTCGCCGACGAACTCCGGGTTGAACACCGCCGCAGTGTTGATCGAAACCTTGTCCGCCCCGGCATTCAGCAGGTTGCGGATGTCCTGCACGGTTCGCACCCCGCCCCCCACGGTCAACGGGATGAACACCTGGCTGGCCATGCGCTCGACGGTATGCAGCGTGGTGTCGCGGCCATCGACGCTGGCGGTGATGTCGAGGAAGGTAATCTCGTCGGCACCCTGCTCGTCGTAACGGCGGGCGATCTCGACCGGATCACCGGCATCGCGGATGTTCTCGAACTTGACGCCCTTGACCACGCGACCGTTGTCGACGTCGAGGCAGGGGATGATTCTCTTTGCCAGTGCCATAGTAGGTGCTCTCGTAGGGTGGGTTACGCCGCAGGCCGTAACCCACCGTAGCGGGTTTGAGTTCAACGCCAGTCGGCGGGTTACGCCGCTGCGCGGCTAACCCACCCTACGGTTCGGGTCAGCCTTTGTAGCTGTCGCAGAACGCTTGCGCTTCAGCCACATCCAGCGTGCCTTCGTAGATGGCCCGGCCGGTGATCGCGCCAATGATCCCGGGCGCCTTGGCATCCAGCAGGGCGCGGATATCGCCGAGGTTATGGATACCACCGGAGGCGATCACCGGAATCTTGGTCGCCGCGGCCAAGGCTGCCGTGAAGGGCACATTGCAGCCCTGCATCATGCCGTCTTTGGCGATGTCGGTATAAACGATGGCCGACACACCATCGGCCTCGAAACGCTTGGCCAGGTCGATGACCTGCACGGCGCTGACTTCGGCCCAGCCATCGGTGGCGACGAAACCGTCTTTGGCGTCCAGACCGACGATTACCCTGCCCGGAAACGCACGGCAGGCCTCGGCGACGAACTCTGGTTGTTTCACCGCCTTGGTGCCGATGATCACATAGCTGACGCCGGCTTTGACGTAAGCCTCGATGGTTTCCAGCGAGCGAATACCGCCGCCGATCTGGATCGGCAGCTGCGGATAGCGCTTGGCGATGGCGGTAACCACTTCACCGTTGACCGGCTGGCCTTCGAAGGCGCCGTTCAGGTCGACCAGATGCAAACGCCGGCAACCAGCGTCGACCCACTTGGCGGCCATGCTCACCGGATCATCGGAGAACACCGTGGAGTCGTCCATGCGGCCCTGGCGCAGACGCACGCAGGCGCCGTCTTTGAGATCGATAGCGGGAATAATCAGCATCAGTCGAACCTGCTCAAGTCTTGGAATTCAGTTCTTGGAATCGGTGAAGGGTCAGCTCTTCTCGAGTGCCCACAAGTCGCTTTCTATGCTCAGGAACCTGTCGGCCAGGTGCGCCTGCACGTCGGCAATCGCCTTGTTGTAGAAAAGCGGCGCCACTTCGCGGGTGAACAGATCGAGCACTTCCTGCGCCTCGAAGGAGCCCAGTTGCAGCTCGAAGCGCTCTTCCAGAAAGTCCTTGATCGCCGCCACCGCCGCAGTCTTCTGCGCGGCTTCGAGGCTCAGGCTTGGCGCCTTGTGCTTGGCCCGGGCCATTACCAGCGACCATCCCAGGCGGCGAAGTTCTGCAGCAACTGCAGGCCATGGGTATGGCTCTTCTCCGGGTGGAATTGCACGGCGAAGCGCGAGCCATCGGCCAGGGCCGCGGCGAAGTCGACGCCATAGTGACCACGCCCGGCGACCTGCCGCGGGTTGCCCGCCTGGATGTAGTAGCTATGCACGAAGTAGAAACGCGCCAGGTCCGGAATGTTGTGCCAGAGCGGGTGATCGAGCGTCTGCGCGACCTCGTTCCAGCCCATGTGCGGCACTTTCAGCGACTCGCCATCCTCGACCAGATCCTTGCCGAAGAAACGCACCTGTCCGGGGAACTGGCCGATGCAATCGACCCCGCCATTCTCTTCACTACGATCGAGCAACGCCTGCATGCCGACGCAGATGCCGAGGAACGGACGATCCTGGCTGACTTCACGCACCAGCGTATCGAAGCCGAGGCGACGAATCTCCGCCATGCAGTCGCGAATCGCACCGACGCCGGGGAACACCACGCGATCGGCCTCGCGGATCACGCTGGCGTCGCTGGTGATCTGCACCCGCCCGGCACCGACGTGCTCGAGGGCCTTGGCCACCGAGTGCAGGTTACCCATGCCGTAATCGATAACCGCTACCGTCTGCATCAGAGGCAACCCTTGGTCGACGGCATCTGCCCGGCCATCCGCTCGTCCAGCTCGACGGCCATGCGCAGCGCGCGGCCGAACGCCTTGAACACGGTTTCGATCTGGTGGTGGGTGTTGTGCCCGCGCAGATTGTCGATGTGCAGGCTGACCTGGGCGTGATTGACGAAGCCTTGGAAGAACTCCTGGAACAGGTCGACATCGAAGCCGCCGACCGTGGCGCGGGTGAACGGCACGTGCATCTGCAGCCCCGGGCGCCCAGAGAAGTCGATCACCACGCGCGACAAGGCTTCATCCAGCGGCACATAGGCATGGCCATA
Organism: Pseudomonas cavernicola; assembly: GCF_003596405.1. Taxonomy (NCBI): domain Bacteria; kingdom Pseudomonadati; phylum Pseudomonadota; class Gammaproteobacteria; order Pseudomonadales; family Pseudomonadaceae; genus Pseudomonas; species Pseudomonas cavernicola. The sequence continues at coordinate 1,478,945 of NZ_QYUR01000002.1, read as the reverse complement.
GCGATAAATGCCTTTCTTGTCGCCGAGGGCCTTGGCGAAGGCCTGGCCAAGGGTGATACCGACGTCTTCCACCATGTGGTGGTCATCGATATGCAGGTCGCCTTCGGCTTCGATATCCAGGTCGATCAACCCATGCCGGGCGATCTGGTCGAGCATGTGCTCAAGGAACGGCACACCAATCGCAAAGCGCGCTTTGCCAGTGCCATCCAGATTGATCGAGGCCTTGATCTGGGTTTCCAAGGTGTTGCGCTCGACGGACGCCGTACGTTCGGCCATCACCAGCTCCACAAAATGCTCACGAAAAGGCAGCCATTATAGGGCGACGAGGCTCGACGCGGCTACCGACGGCGGTCGCTGCGGTTTACACTCGCGCCCGCCCACCTGAACCGCCACCTGGAGCCGTGCCATGCCCGTATTCGTCGAAGTCGTCAGCGCACCGTCGGCGCAGGACAAACGCGACCTGGCGAAGATCTACGCCGACGCGCCGGCCTGGTTATTGGCGCCCTACCGCGATGCCGAGACCCTGCTCGATAGCGCTATCGAGCAGGGAACGTTGATCGCCGGGCGCTTTAACGATCGCCTGCTCGGCGCCGCCCTGGTCGAGCGCGGGGAGTTGCACTGGCGGCTATCCCACCTCTGCGTGCGCAAACTCACCCGCCAACGCGGGGTCGCCCGGCGCTTGCTCGATGAAACCCAACGCTGGGCTGCGGCCGCCGGCAAACCGTTGCATCTGGCCGCACCGCAAGATCAGCTGGAATGCCAAGCCCTAGCGGCGCGCGCGCATCTGCCACTGGAACCGCTATAAGCCAGCGGCCAGCGCGATCCGAGTAGCGCTGGCCGACAGCCGGGAACCGCACACCGACTTCCCCGTCCAACCCTCTGCGCGTCCAGCCGCAAAGCCGGCGGCCCGCCAGCCGGGCAGCAAACGCAGTAATTTCAGCCACTCTGTATACTCGCTACCCACACCTGTCTCGCACTCACTACAAGGACTCGTCCATGAAAGCGCTCGGCAAAATCCTGGGTCTGATTTTCCTCGGGTTGTTGCTGATCCTCGTGGCACTGGGCTTTGCCCTGACCCACCTGTTCGATCCCAACGACTACAAAGACGAAATCCGCCAGCTCGCCCGCGACAAGGCCAACCTGGAACTGACGCTGAACGGCGATATCGGCTGGAGCCTGTTCCCCTGGCTGGGCCTGGAGCTGCACGAGGCCACCCTGGCCAGCGCGGCCAGCCCCGACAAGCCTTTTGCCGATCTGCGCATGCTCGGCCTGTCGGTACGAGTGCTGCCACTGCTGCGCCGCCAGGTGCAGATGAGCGACATCAAGGTCGATGGCCTGAATCTGACCCTCAGCCGCGACGAGCAAGGCCGCGGTAATTGGCAAGACATCGGCCATCCAGCCAAACCGGCGGCGCCACCTGCGACAGCTAGCCAGCCCGCCCCGAGCGAAGCACCTGCCGGTACCGAGCCCACCGAAGCCCCATCGGCGAAGCCACTCAAGCTGGATATCGACAGCCTGACGCTGAACAATGCCCGCATCGACTATCACGACGCCAAGAGCGGCCAGCAGCTCAGCGCCGAAGGCATTGAGCTGACCACCGGCGCGATCCGTGAAGGCGCAAACATCCCGCTGAAACTGACCGCCTTCTTCGGCACCAACCAGCCAGTACTGCGCGCCAAGACCGAACTGCAAGGTCAACTGCGCTTCGACCGAGCGCTCAAGCGCTACCAATTCGAAGACCTGAAACTGTCGGGCGAGGCATCCGGCGAACCGTTCAAGGGCAAGACCCTGACCTTCGCAGCCCAAGGCCAATTGCTCCTAGACCAAGCAGCCCAAGTCGCCGAATGGAACGGCCTGAAGTTTTCCGCCAACCAACTGCGCGCCCTCGGCGAGTTGAACGTTCGCGACCTGAACAACCAGCCGAAACTGACCGGCGGCCTGTCCATCGCCCAGTTCAATCTGCGTGAATTCCTCGACGGCCTAGGCCAGCAACTGCCCGCCAGCGCCGATCCCAGCACCCTCGGCAAGTTCGAGCTGGTCACCCGCCTCAAAGGCAGCCCAACCAGCCTGACCCTGGATGAGCTGAACCTGAAACTCGACGACAGCAGCCTCACCGGCAACATCGCCATCATCGACTTCGCCAAACAGACCTTGTCCGCCCAACTCAAAGGCGACCGCCTGGATCTCGACCGCTACCTGCCGCCAGAGGCCAAGGCTGCAGCAGCCAGCACCAGCCGCCAAGCCGAAGTGAAAAGCACCGTCGCGACCGCTAGCCAAAACGGCAGCAACGAGCTGCCCAACGCCCCGACACAGCAAGCCTGGAGCGAAACCCCGGTGCTGCCGATCGATCGACTGCGCAAGTTGGATCTGCAGCTTAATCTCAGCCTCGGCCAACTGACCCTCGACAAACTGCCGATCGAAAACGCCAGCCTGAAAGCCCACGGCAAAGACGGCCTACTGACCCTGGAGAATCTGCGCGGCGAGCTCTACAACGGTAACTTCGCCGTCAATGCCACCCTCGACGTGCGCCCCGCCATCCCGCTACTGAGTGCACAGAAACGCATCAGCCGCATACCAGTCGAACAACTGCTCAAGAGCCAAGGGCAGAAGCCACCACTCAAGGGCCTGCTCGACCTGAATACGGATATCAGCACCAGCGGCAACAGCCAGAAAGCCTGGGTAGAAGGCCTCAACGGCACCGCCAGCTTTGCCTTGAGCGACGGCGTGCTGCTCGACGCCAATCTCGAACAACAGCTTTGCCAAGGCATCGCCACGCTTAACCGCAAGTCGCTTAGCGGCCCGGCACGCGGCAAAGACACTCCGTTTGAAGAGCTCAAGGGCAACCTGAGTTTCCGCAACGGAGCCGCCAGCAACCCCGACCTGCGCGCGCGCATCCCCGGCCTGAGCGTGAAGGGCAACGGCGACGTCGACCTGCGCGTGCTTGGCATGGACTACCGCCTGGGCATCGCCATCGAAGGCGACAAGACCGAAATGCCTGACCCGGCCTGCCAAGTGAACCAGCGCTACGTCGGCATCGAGTGGCCTCTGCGCTGCCGCGGCCCGCTAGAACTGGGCGCCAAAGCCTGTCGCCTGGATAAGGACGGCATGGGCAAGGTCGCCGGCAAACTGGCCGGCGACAAACTCAGCGAAAAAATTGAAGAGAAACTCGGCGACAAGGTCAGCCCGGAACTGAAAGACGCACTCAAGGGCCTGTTCAAACGATGAGTCCCGAGCAATTCAGTAGCGCCGTGCTGGACTGGTACGACCGCCACGGCCGCAAGGATCTGCCCTGGCAACAAGACATCGATCCGTACCGCGTATGGGTCTCCGAGATCATGCTGCAGCAGACCCAGGTCAGCACCGTGCTCGGCTACTTCGACCGCTTTATGGACGCCTTGCCCAACGTACAGGCGCTGGCCGAGGCGCCGGAAGATGAAGTGCTGCACCTGTGGACCGGCCTCGGCTACTACACCCGCGCACGCAACCTGCAGAAAACCGCGAAAATGGTAATGGCCGAGCATGGCGGCGAGTTTCCCCAGGATGTCGAGCAACTCACCGAACTGCCGGGCATTGGCCGTTCCACCGCCGGCGCCATCGCGAGCCTGTCGATGGCCCTGCGCGCGCCGATTCTGGATGGCAACGTCAAACGCGTGCTAGCCCGCTATACCGCGCAGGACGGCTACCCTGGCGAACCGAAAGTCGCCAAGCAACTGTGGGACGCCGCCGAGCGCTTCACCCCGCACGAGCGGGTCAACCACTACACCCAGGCGATGATGGATCTTGGCGCCACCCTCTGCACCCGCAGCAAGCCGAGCTGCCTGCTGTGCCCATTGCAGAGAGGCTGCCGGGCGCACCTGCTTGGCCGCGAAAGTGCCTACCCGACGTCCAAGCCGCGCAAGACCCTGCCGCAGAAACGCACCCTGATGCCCATCCTGGCCAACCGCGAAGGCGCCATCTTGCTCTATCGCCGCCCGTCCAGCGGGCTCTGGGGCGGACTCTGGAGCTTGCCAGAAGTGCCCGCCATCGATGCGCTGGACGATTTCGCCGCACGCCACGGCCTGACCCTCGGCAACCGCCGCGAATTGGCGGGGCTGACCCACACCTTCAGCCACTTCCAACTGGCCATCGAACCCTGGCTGATCCACGTCGAGACCGCCGCAGCCAACGTGGCCGAGGCCGACTGGCTCTGGTATAACCTCGCCACCCCGCCGCGCCTGGGCCTCGCCGCTCCGGTGAAAAAGCTGCTCAAGCGCGCCGCAGATGTATTGAATGCAGGAGAATCGTCATGACCCGCACCGTGAATTGCCGCAAGCACAAAAAGGAACTGCCCGGCCTCCCCCGCCCGCCCTATCCAGGCGCCAAGGGCGAAGACATCTTCAACAACGTTTCGCAGCAAGCCTGGGACGAATGGCAAAAACACCAGACCCTGCTGATCAACGAGCGGCGCCTGAACATGATGAACGCCGAGGACCGCAAGTTCCTCCAAGCCGAGATGGATAAGTTCCTCTCCGGCGAGGATTACGCCCAGGCGGAAGGCTACGTCCCCCCCAGCGATTCCGGCAAAAATCCGTAAGCGCCCGTTATAGCTAAATATTTTTCTGGTTCGCGCTTGACAGGCATAAGCCAAATCCGTCTAATAGCGCCCCGTTGGCCCAGGTAGCTCAGTCGGTAGAGCAGGGGATTGAAAATCCCCGTGTCGGCGGTTCGATTCCGTCCCTGGGCACCACTAATACCGAAAAACCCCAAGCGAAGATGATTCCTTGGGGTTTTTTATTGCCTGCGATTTGACGGTGCCTGGAGCAATTCCTCGCCCACAGCAGCCCCTCGCTTCCTGCCGCTCACGTAACTGCGCAAGCTCGCGGTTACTGGCTGACGGTTGGCACCAGTCATCATCCCGCCACCTTGCAGGCGCAGCCCAAGCCCTGATACCTGGCGTGCGGCGGCCAGCAGCCGCTTTACTCGGCCGCCCCACTGATCCGCTCCGGGCATCTGGTCGCGCGGCTATCCGAATGGACGCCCCAGGTGCTCGGCATACATGCGGTCTACGCCGCTCGGCGGCAAATGCCACCCACCCTGCGCGCCCTGCTGGATTTCCTGGTAGAGCGCCTGGTAGCTAACCCGCGCGGGGACGAGGAAGGCAGTTTGCCAGGGCTGGAAAAGTAGCTGGACGCCTGCCCACCTCGGCCCATTTCTTTTGCACAGGGACGCAGTAGACTCCAGATGGCGCTTATTCCTGCGCCCTTAACTTTCCGTCTGGAGCACGTCCATGTCCCTGTCGATCTACCAGGCTTCAATCCCGACCTTCATCCGCACCCTGAACAATCTCTCGGCCATTCTCGAGAAAGCGGCGGCGCATGCCGAAGCGAAGAAAATCGACCCATCGGTGTTCATCAACGCCCGCCTCGCCCCGGACATGTTCGCCCTGGCGCGCCAAGTGCAAATCGCCTCCGACAGCGCCAAAGGCGGCGCCGCGCGCCTGGCCGGTGTCGAGGTGCCCAGCTACGCGGATACCGAAACCACCTTCCCCGAGTTGCAGGCGCGCATCGCCAAGACTCTCGACTTCCTCAAGAGCCTCAAGGCCGAGCAACTGGAAGGCAGCGAAGATCGCACGGTGACCCTGAAGCTACGCAACCAGGAAGTCAGCTTCGGTGGCCGCGACTTCCTCTTCGGCTTCTCCCTGCCAAACTTCTTCTTCCACGTCACCACCGCCTACAACATCCTGCGCCACAACGGCGTGGACATCGGCAAGATGGATTTCCTCGGCGGGCTCTGAGCCCCAGTCGCACAGCGGAATACCGCTCGCTCCAGACAAGGGTGCGAGCGGCTCTAGTCGACAGCGCCAGCAAGAACGAAGTTAGAGATCGCCGAGAGGCAAGCTGTTCCCCAGGCTGAAAAGGCCGGAGGATCGGCAACACCTAATCGGCCACCTCAAAACCCAGAAGTAACTGGCGCTGCCCACACGCGTTACCCGCCTGTGCGCCGGCCCTTGCCCCCTTCCGGGCCTGGGTGTACCGCTACGCCCACGAAATCAGTCGACTCTGCCCCAGACGTGACTACGTTCTGCGCTCCGCTCACCGATCTGGCTCAGGCTTAATTGCAGCGGCGCGACAAGCAACGTCATTGATGCGACAAGCCCCTCATCCGCGACTGCTTGCCCCCCGCTGCACGCTTGGCTCGCGCAGAAGCGCTATGCTAGCTTGGCGCCTCGCCAGGAAGGCCACCAATTAGCCGGAGCGCATCTGAAGAAAAGAGGACACCCCATGGCCGAGGCCACGCCAGCGCTGGAAATTCGTAATCTGCACAAACGCTACGGCGACCTTGAAGTGCTCAAGGGCATTTCCCTCACCGCCCACGACGGCGATGTGATCTCGATTCTTGGATCTTCCGGCTCCGGCAAGTCCACCTTCCTGCGCTGCATCAACCTGCTGGAAAACCCGCACCAAGGGCAGATCCTGGTAGCAGGCGAAGAACTCAAGCTGAAGCCTCGCAAGAACGGCGAACTGGTTGCCGCCGACAATCAGCAGATCAATCGCCTGCGTAGCCAGATCGGCTTTGTCTTCCAGAATTTCAATCTATGGCCGCACATGAGCGTGCTCGACAACATCATCGAGGCACCGCGCCGTGTGCTTGGCCAGAGCAAGGCCGAAGCGATCGAGGTCGCTGAAGCGCTGCTGGCCAAGGTCGGCATCGCCGACAAACGCCACGTCTACCCCGCCCAACTGTCCGGCGGCCAGCAGCAGCGGGCCGCCATCGCCCGCACCCTGGCCATGCAGCCCAAGGTTATCCTGTTCGACGAGCCCACCTCGGCCCTCGACCCGGAGATGGTACAAGAAGTGCTTAATGTGATCCGCGCACTCGCCGACGAAGGTCGCACTATGCTGCTGGTTACTCATGAGATGAACTTCGCCCGCCAGGTTTCCAGTGAAGTGGTTTTCCTGCACCAGGGCCTGGTGGAAGAGCAAGGGTCGCCCGAGCAAGTGTTTAACCACCCGAACTCGGTGCGCTGTAAACAATTCATGTCCAGCAATCGCTAACACGGAGCAACAACGCATGAAGAACTACAAGAAGATTCTGCTGGTCGCCGCCGCTCTGGCTTTCGGCACCGGCGCCGTTGCCGCTGACAAACTGAAGATCGGCACCGAAGGCGCCTACCCACCCTTCAACCTGATCGACGCCAGTGGCCAGGTGGTGGGCTTCGACGTCGAAATCGCCCAGGCCCTGTGCGCCAAAATGAAGGTCGAGTGTGACGTGGTCACCTCCGATTGGGACGGCATCATCCCGGCCCTCAACGCCAAGAAGTTCGACTTCCTCGCCGCCTCCATGTCGATCACCGATGAACGCAAGCAGGCGGTGGATTTCACTGCGCCCTACTACACCAACAAGCTGCAGTTCATTGCCCCCAAAGGCAGCGACTTCAAAACTGACAAGCCCAGCCTTAAAGGCAAGGTGATTGGGGCCCAGCGTGCCACCATCGCGGGCACCTGGCTGGAAGACAACATGGCTGACGTGGTTGACATCAAACTCTACGACACCCAGGAAAACGCCTACCTCGACCTGACCTCCGGCCGCGTTGACGGCGTGCTGGCCGACAAGTTCGTCAACTGGGAATGGCTGAAGAGCGATGCCGGCAAAGGCTTCGAATTCAAAGGCGAGCCGGTCTTCGAAAATGACAAGATTGGTATCGCCGTGCGCAAAGGCGACCCGCTGCGCGAGAAGCTGAACACCGCGCTGAAGGAAATAGTTGCCGACGGCACCTACAAGAAGATCAACGACAAATACTTCCCGTTCAGCATCTACTGACCTGCCCCGACTGGCGTCGCCCTGTCGGGCGGCGCCGTCCCTAAGTAGCCCCCTCAGATGACCCTCGATCTCTACGGATTCGGCCCGGCCCTAGCCGCCGGCACCCTGATGACCATCAAGCTGGCGCTTTCGGCGCTATGCCTGGGATTGGTACTCGGACTGCTCGGCGCGCTCGCCAAGACTTCCCCGCAAAAGCCATTGCAATGGCTCGGCGGCACTTATTCGACCCTGGTGCGCGGTATTCCCGAGCTGCTCTGGGTCCTGCTGATCTATTTCGGCACCGTCAACCTGATGGGCCGCCTCGGCGAACTGCTCGGCCATCCTGGTTTGGCGCTGAATGCCTTTGCCGCCGGCATCATTGCCCTCGGCCTGTGTTTTGGCGCCTACGCCACCGAGGTGTTTCGCGGCGCCATCCTGGCCATCCCCCGCGGCCACCGCGAAGCGGGTCAGGCGCTGGGCATGTCCAAGCCGCGAATCTTCTGGCGAATCATCCTGCCGCAGATGTGGCGCATCGCCCTGCCCGGCCTGGGCAACCTGTTCATGATCCTGATGAAGGACACCGCCCTGGTTTCGGTGATCGGTTTGGAAGAGTTGATGCGTCGCTCGCAAATCGCCGTAACCTCGAGCAAGGAGCCTTTTACCTTTTTCCTGGTCGCCGCCTTTATCTATCTCAGCCTGACCATCATCGCCATGATCGGCATGTACTTTCTTGAGAAACGCGCCGGCCGCGGTTTTACCCGGAGCGCATCATGAACTGGGAAGTCATCCTCAAATACCTGCCGCGCCTGCTGGATGGTGCGGTACTGACTCTGGAACTGGTCGCCTTTGCGGTGGTCGCCGGCCTGATTCTCGCCCTGCCCATGGGCATCGCCCGTGCCTCGCGGCACTGGTATGTGCGCGCCGTGCCTTACGGCTATATCTTTTTCTTTCGCGGCACACCGCTGCTGGTGCAGCTGTTTCTGGTGTATTACGGCGTGGCGCAGTTCGAATCGATTCGCCAGGGCCCGCTCTGGCCGTACCTGCGCGACCCGTACTGGTGCGCCATCCTGACCATGACCATGCACACCGCCGCCTATATCGCCGAGATCCTGCGCGGCGCGATTCAGGCCGTGCCACCGGGTGAAGTGGAAGCGGCACGGGCGCTGGGCATGTCGCGCTGGCAGGCGATGTTCTACATCATCCTGCCCCGGGCCGCGCGCATCGGCCTGCCGGCCTACAGCAACGAAGTGATACTGATGCTCAAGGCCAGCGCCCTGGCCAGCACCATCACCCTGCTGGAACTGACCGGCATGGCCCGCACCATCATCGCCCGCACCTACCTGCCGGTGGAGATCTTCTTCGCCGCCGGGATGTTCTACCTGCTGATTGCCTACCTACTGGTCAAAGGCTTCAAGCTGCTGGAACGCTGGCTACGGGTCGACGCCACCCAGGCGCGTTAAACCCTGACGCCCCTCTCTCCCGCGAGAGAGGGGTAGCGCAGGAATCACCGACGCCAGCGCTATAATCGGCATCCGTTTTCACAGCTACAAAACCCCGTGCCCAACCCTACCCCACTCCATGGCCCCCAACTGCTAGAGCGCTTCCAGGCGCTGGATAGCTTTCTGCTGGCCTATCAAGACCTCTGGCGCCCCAAGCCCTTCATCTATCTAGACTTGCCTTGGGAGGCCCAGCACCCACAACTGGCGGCCTGGCTGCGACAACGCTCCCTGGCCGACGCCGAGGCCGCGCACAATCAACCCGAACGACTCCAGGCGCCGCCGCCCTTTCCCGAACTGGCCGCACAATCCACCGCCCTTAGCGTCATTGGTGATCTGCCACAAAGGCTCCTGGCAAAGCTACCAGCGCGCTTTGCAGTGGATGTACCGGGGCGTAAGTGGGAGCAAATCCAAGCCTTCGCCAGCCGTCTACAGTTTCGCCAGCAACCACGGCACTGGCTCGATTGGTGCGCCGGCAAGGGCCACCTCGGCCACCTGGTGGCTCATGACGGTAACGCTCTGACCTGCCTGGAATACAACCCAGAACTGGTGCAAGCCGGCCAGCACCTGAGCCGGCGCCGTGGCCTGCCGGCCCTGCATCTACAACAGGATGTGCTGGCCATCGATGCCGGAACACTGCTCAGCGCCGCACACACACCTGTAGCCCTGCATGCCTGCGGCGACCTACATGTACGCCTCATCCAGCTAGCCAGCGCCGCCGGCTGCGCGCAGCTAGCCATCGCGCCCTGCTGCTACAACCGGATCAGCACGCACAGCTATCAACCACTCTCAGCTGCTGCACAGGCCTCAACTCTTGCACTGTCGGTGGACGACCTAGGTCTGCCTCTCAGCGAAACCGTCACAGCTGGCGCACGCGTGCGCCGCCAGCGAGACAGCTCAATGGCGCGCCGTCTAGCCTTCGACCTGTTGCAACGAGAGCTGCGCGGAGCCGACGACTACCTGCCCACACCCTCACTACCGCCAGCCTGGCTGAACAAAGAGTTCGCCACTTACTGCATCGACTTAGCCGCACTGAAGAAACTGGCAATCCCCACTCCACGCGACTGGCCGCGACTGGAAGCCCAAGGCTGGCAGCGCTTGGCCGAAGTACGCAATCTCGAATTGGTTCGAGGCCTGTTCCGTCGCCCACTGGAACTCTGGCTGCTACTCGACCGCGCCCTCTACCTGGAACAGCAGGGCTACCACGTGCAGCTAGGCAGCTTTTGCCTCAGCCAACTCACCCCTCGCAACCTCATGTTGCTCGCCGAACGCAATCAAGTTGCCCACACAAACTGTGGATAACTTTGTTGATAGTTTCTGGGAAACATCACAGAAAGCCGGCACAGCACGGCTCAGCAACCGTTGATTGTTTTTTAGTCAGAAGTAAAAATGCAATAAAACCATATAGTTACAAATAACTGATAAGTACCGCACAAAAATTGAGCACGCCCGTTCCAAGCGCCTCCCCATTGTGCATAAGCCTTTTCCTGCCGATGCCCAAGCCATACTCAAACAGCTCTGCGCAGGGTCTTTACTCGCACGAACTAATGGATATAATGGCGGCCCTGAAATGCCGGTATAGCTCAGCTGGTAGAGCAACTGACTTGTAATCAGTAGGTCCCGAGTTCGATTCTTGGTGCCGGCACCACTAATAAATAAGGCCTAGAGGCGACTCTAGGCCTTTTTAGTTTTTGTCAGATGGCCCCAAGCAGCTCATCGCTCGTCCGGGTAAATACTCTCCCGCCACCCTCGCGACCAACCCTGCTCACCAAGAAGCCGGTTTGCGCTGTCAACGCGCTGCCTTGGTCAATTCATCTTGATGGCCGCCGCGCGCTCTTCCCTACCTCGACCCCCTCTGACGAGCGTTTCTTTGCAGGGTTACCGCACTTGCTTCTGCCCCCCCTTCCAACAAGCTACAAGCCTGCGACTTCGCGTCAAAACGATGAAAGAAGACCAATCGGCATGCGAATTCTGATAACTGGCGGAGCGGGCTTTATCGGTTCGGCTTTGATCCGCCACCTGCTGCAAAACACCGGGCATGAAGTGCTCAACCTGGACAAGCTGACCTACGCCGGCAATCTAGAATCCTTAGCTGCGGTGGCAGACAGCCCGCGCTACCAGTTCCTCCAGGCCGATATCGGCGACCAAGGCAAAGTCAGCGAAGCGCTGCAACGCTTCCAGCCAGAGGCGATCATGCACCTGGCCGCCGAGTCCCATGTCGATCGCTCCATTGATGGGCCCGCGGATTTTATTCAGACCAATATCGTCGGCACTTACAACCTGCTGGAAGCCACGCGCGCTTACTGGCAACGCCTATCAGATCAGCGCCGTACGGCCTTCCGCTTTCATCATATTTCCACCGACGAGGTTTACGGCGACCTGCACGGTGTCGACGACCCGTTCAAAGAAACCACGCCCTACGCACCGAGCTCACCCTACTCGGCGAGCAAGGCGGCCTCTGACCATCTGGTACGCGCCTGGCAGCGTACCTATGGCTTGCCGGTGCTGCTGAGCAACTGCTCGAACAACTACGGGCCTTATCAATTTCCGGAAAAACTGATCCCGCTGGTGATTCTCAATGCGCTGGATGGCAAGCCGCTACCGGTGTATGGCGATGGTCAACAGATTCGCGATTGGCTGTTTGTCGAAGATCACGCCCGTGCCTTGTTGAAAGTGCTGGCCGAAGGCCGGGTCGGCGAGACCTATAACATCGGCGGCCACAACGAGCAGAAGAATCTGCAGGTAGTGGAAAGCATTTGCGAGTTGCTGGATGAGCTGATGCCGCTGCAGCCCACTCCTGTTGGAGCGAGCTTGCTCGCGAAGCAACCCGCGGACAACGCGGTGCCTGGTGGCGCGAATCGCGGGCAAGCCCGCTCCTACAAAGAGCTCATCACTTTTGTGAAGGATCGCCCCGGCCACGACCTGCGTTACGCCATCGATGCCGGCAAGATCGAGCGCGAACTGGGCTGGGTGCCGGAAGAAACCTTCGATACCGGCCTGCGCAAAACCGTGCTGTGGTACCTCGATAATCTGGATTGGTGTCGCCACGTCCAAAACGGCAGCTATCGACGTCAACGCTTGGGTTCCGTTGATGCACAGGAGCCACGTGCATGAAAGGCATCATTCTGGCCGGCGGCTCAGGCACCCGCCTACACCCTATTACCCTAGGGATCTCCAAGCAGCTACTCCCTGTCTATGACAAGCCGATGGTCTACTACCCGACCTCGGTGCTGATGCTTGCCGGCATCCGCGACATCCTGCTGATCTCCACCCCGCATGACCTGCCGCAGTATCGCAACCTGCTGGGCAACGGCAGCCAGTTCGGCGTGCGCATCGCCTATGCCGAGCAACCCTCGCCGGACGGGCTGGCTCAGGCCTTCCTGATTGGCGAGGACTTTATTGGCAAAGACTCGGTGTGCCTGATCCTTGGCGACAATATCTTTCATGGCCAACACTTCACCGAGAAGCTGCAACGCGCTGCCGCCCAGCCCAGCGGAGCCACCGTATTCGGTTATTGGGTAAAAGACCCGGAGCGCTTCGGTGTGATCGAGTTCGACAGCCAAGGCAACGCCCTTTCCATCGAAGAGAAGCCCGCTAAGCCAAAGTCCAGTTACGCGGTCACTGGCTTGTATTTCTACGACAACGATGTGGTCAGGATCGCCAAGACGGTCAAGCCCTCGGCACGTGGCGAGCTGGAAATCACCGATGTCAACAACGCCTATCTGCAGCGTGGCGACCTGCGCGTGGAGCGTTTCGGCCGCGGCTTCGCCTGGCTCGATACCGGCACCCACGACAGCCTGCTGGAAGCTTCGCAGTACATGCAGATCATCGAGCACCGCCAGGGCCTGAAGGTCGCCTGCCTGGAAGAGATCGCCTTCCAGAATGGCTGGATCGATCGCGACCAATTGCTCAAGCAAGCCTCGGCTTTTGGCAAAACCGGCTACGGCCAATACCTCTATAGGCTGGCGGGGGAAAGCCAGTGAAGCTAATCGCCACCGAGCTGCCGGAAGTACTGATCCTCGAACCCAAGGTATTCGGTGACGAGCGCGGTTTCTTCTATGAAAGCTTTAACGCCAAAGCCTTCGAGCAGGCCACTGGCCTCAAGCGCGAATTCGTCCAGGACAACCACTCGCGCTCGCAGCGTGGCGTACTGCGTGGGCTGCATTACCAGATCCAGCACGCGCAAGGAAAACTGGTGCGCGTTACAGCCGGCGAAGTGTTGGATGTTACGGTGGATATTCGTCGTAGCTCAGCCAACTTCGGCCGCTGGATCGGTGTGCGTCTATCCGCCGAGAACAAACGCCAGCTTTGGATACCGGAGGGTTTTGCCCACGGCTTCGTGGTCCTCAGCGAGTACGCCGAATGCCTCTACAAGACTACCGATTACTACGCACCGGCCTATGAGCGCTGCATCCGCTGGGATGACCCGACACTGGCCATCGACTGGCAGCTCGGTGAAGCGCCGCAGCTGTCGGCCAAGGACCAGGCTGGCCTGAGCCTGAAGCAGGCCGAAGTCTTCCCATGAAGATTTTGCTCATTGGCAAGCGCGGGCAGGTCTCACGCGAGTTGCAGCTCTGCCTTGCGGGTACCGGCGAGTTGATCGTGCCGGGCCGCGAGCAGCTGGATCTGGCGGATCTCGCGCAAATTCGCCAGCAGGTGCGCGCGCTGCGACCCGAGCTGATCATCAATGCCGCCGCCCATACTGCTGTCGATCAGGCTGAAAATGAGCCCGAGCTGGCCTTTGCACTCAACGCCACTGCCCCCGGCGTACTCGCCGAAGAAGCGGCAGCACTGGGTGTGCCGCTGATCCACTATTCCACCGACTACGTCTTCGACGGCAGCCAGAACACGCCGTACCGCGAAGACGATCAAGCCAATCCCCTCGGCGTGTATGGCCGCAGCAAACTCGCCGGTGAGCAGGCGATTCAGGCGGTCGCGGGCGCCCATCTGATCCTGCGCACCAGTTGGGTGTACTCACTGCACGGGCGTAATTTCCTCCTGACCATGCAGCGGCTGCTGCAAGAACGCGACGAAGTGAAGGTGGTCGCCGACCAAATTGGCGCACCGACCTGGGCCGGCACCATTGCCGCCGCCACGACTGGACTGGTGCAGCGCTGGCGTGACGGCAAAGCTGGGCCTTGGGGGCTCTATCACCTGACTGCCACTGGTGAAACCTCTTGGTTTGGCTTCGCCAGCGCGATTGCCGAGCAGCTTCAAGAACAAGGCCAGCTGCGCGCAAAACTGCTGCCGATTCCCTCCAGCGCCTATCCAACCCCGGCCCGACGGCCGCTTAACTCGCGCTTGAACTGCGCCCGCCTGCAGAGCGACTGGGCTATCGAGCTGCCGAACTGGCGTAGCGCGCTACTCGACTGCTTACGCAACCCCCGCTAAACAGTGAACGTGCATAATGCACCTGACCCACAGGCGCCTTGCACTATGACCCGATCCGCTCCCCATCGCCCGCGCTGGCGCAGCTTGCTGCTGCTGGCCCTGCTGCTGACACCCTTGCTCTGGCCATTGCAACAACTGGCCGAGCGCTACTACAGCAGCGAACTGATCGAGCAAAACCGCCAGACCCTCGACCTCTACGTCGCCAACCTGCTCGGCACCCTGCGTCGCTATGAGGTATTGCCGCAGATTCTCGGCGACTTACCCGCCCTGCGTAACGTGCTGAGTCAGCCGCACGAACCCAGCGCGCAAGAGCAAGCCAACCGCCTGCTGCAACAGGTGCGTGAACAGACCGGAGCCGACTCGATTTACCTGATGGACCCGACCGGCAATACCCTGGCGGCCTCCAACTGGGATCAGGCGGATAGCTTCGTCGGCCGCAACTTCGCCTTCCGCCCGTACTATCGCGAAGCCATTGCCGGGCGGCTGGGGCGATTCTTTGGCCTCGGCACCACCTCCGGCAAGCGCGGTTATTACTTCGCCGCCGCGGTACACGATGGCGAGTCGATCATCGGTGTACTGGTGATCAAGGTCGACCTCACTCACACCGAAACCCTCTGGGGCAAAACCCCGAGCAACTGCTGGTAACCGATAGCAACGGCGTGGTCATCCTCACCTCGCGCCCGGATTGGCGGTTCCGCGCCAGCCGCGAACTGAGCCCACAAGAACGCCACGAGATCGCCGCCAACCAGCCTTACCCGACCTTGCAACCGCAGGCATTGTCGCTGGCCAACAACACCTGGTTAACCCAGAGCCGCAGCCTGCCGGAGACCGGTTGGACCGTCAGCATCCTCACCCCCAGCGAACAGATCACCCGCCCAGTGCAGACCGCCGTGGCCATCGGCGGCGCCACCTTACTGGTGCTGATCCTGCTGCTCGGCCTATTGATGCAGCGCCGCCGCCATTACCTCGAACGCATCGTTCTGGACGCCCGCGCCCGCCGCGAACTGGAAATCCGTGTGCTGGAGCGGACCCGCGATCTTGAGGCGCTGAACAGCCGCCTGAAGGATGAAGTGCTGGAGCGCGAACACGCTCAGCAAGAACTGCTGCGCGCCCAGGACGAACTGGTGCAGGCCGGCAAGCTATCCGCCCTCGGCACCATGTCGGCGAGCATCAGCCATGAACTGAATCAGCCACTGGCGGCCATCCGCAGCTATGCGGAAAACGCCGAAGTACTGCTCGACCACCAGCGCACTGACGATGCGCGCGGCAACCTCAAACTGATCAGCGAATTGACCGGGCGCATGTCCTCGATCATTGCGCACTTGCGCGCCTTCGCTCGCCGCGATCGGCATGCCCCGGAAAGCGTTGCCCTACAGCCGGCCCTGGATGATGCCCTGGCACTGCTGGCCAAGCGTCGGCGGGCGATGGAGGTAGAACTGATCCGCGACCTGCCGGATGCCACGCTCTGGGTTCAGGCCGGCGAGACGCGGCTGCGTCAGGTGCTCGGTAATCTGCTGGCGAACGCCCTCGACGCACTCAGCGAAAAGGCCCCGCCACGGCGTATTTGGCTGAGCGCCGCACAGACCGCCGACGGCATCCAACTTACCCTGCGCGACAACGGCCCGGGCTTCTCCGCCGAAGCCTTGAACCGTGCCCGCGAACCGTTCTTTACCACCAAGACCAGCGCCCAAGGCCTCGGCCTTGGGCTGGCGATTTGCGATACCCTGATGCGCGCCCTCGGCGGTGAGCTGCTGCTGGCCAACCACCCTGAAGGCGGCGCGCTGCTGACCCTACACCTGCGTGCCGCCGCACCGGGCGTCAACCTCCAGCCCTCCGAGGATCACTTTGCATGAGTACGGACAACGCCATCGACAGCCGCACCCAGGTCCTGCTGATCGACGACGACCCGCACCTGCGCCAGGCGCTCGGCCAAACCCTCGACCTGGCCGGGCTCAAGGTGCTCACCCTGGCCGATGCGCAGGGTCTGGCCAAGCGCATCGAACGCGACTGGCCGGGGGTGGTGGTCAGCGATATCCGCATGCCGGGGCTCGATGGCCTGCAACTACTCGAGCAATTGCATGAGCAAGATGCCGAGCTGCCAGTGCTGCTGATCACCGGCCACGGCGACGTGCCGCTGGCGGTGCAGGCGATGCGTAGCGGGGCTTACGACTTCTTGGAAAAGCCCTTTCCCAGCGACGATCTGCTCGACAGCGTGCGCCGCGCCCTGGCCCTGCGCCGCCTGGTGCTGGACAACCGCAGCCTGCGCTTGGCCCTAGCCGACCGCCAGGCCTTGAGCGTCCGGCTGATCGGCCAATCGCCAGCGATCCTACGTTTACGTGCGCAGATTGGCGCACTCGCGGCGATCAACACCGACGTGTTGATCCTCGGCGAAACCGGCACCGGCAAGGAAGTGGTCGCCCGCGCGCTGCATGATCTGTCCAGTCGCCGCAGCGGCCCCTTCGTCGCCATCAACGCTGGCGCGCTGGCTGAATCGGTGGTGGAAAGCGAGCTCTTCGGCCACGAACCCGGCGCCTTCACCGGTGCGCAAAAGCGCCGCATCGGCAAGTTCGAGTTCGCCAATGGTGGCACCCTGTTCCTCGATGAAATCGAGAGCATGAGCCTGGAGGTGCAGGTCAAGCTGTTGCGTCTGCTGCAGGAACGGGTGGTCGAGCGCCTCGGCGGCAATCAGTTGATCCCTTTGGATATCCGCGTGATCGCCGCGAGCAAGGAGGATCTGCGCCAAGCGGCCGATCAAGGGCGCTTCCGCGCGGACCTCTACTACCGGCTGAATGTCGCTCCGCTACGCATCCCCCCGCTGCGCGAGCGTGCCGAAGACGCCTTGCTGCTGTTCCAGTACTTCGCCGACGGCGCCAGCGCCCGCCACGGCCTGCCGGCCCACACACTGCAACCCGGGCAACGCGCCCTGCTACTGCGCCACACCTGGCCGGGCAATGTCCGTGAATTGCAGAACACCGCCGAACGTTTCGCGCTGGGCCTCGATCTGGGTCTTGAACTGAGCCCGGAACTGGCGCCGGACGGCAATCAGCCCAATCTACCGGCCATAAGTGGCGGCTTGAGCGAACAGGTCGAGGCCTTCGAGCGTGCCTTGATTGCCGCCGAACTGGCGCGCCCGCACGGCTCGCTACGCAGCCTGGCCGAAGCCTTGGGCATTCCACGCAAGACCCTGCACGACAAACTGCGCAAGCACGGCCTGAACTTCGCCGACGCTGGCGGCCAGGCCACAGAAGAGCTGGATTGAGTGGCTAGATCGCGCCGCCACCTTGGCTCAGGCAAGGCGAGGTGGGCTGGGTAGAGCGCAGCGAAACCCAGCGGGATAGGAGCTGGGTTTCACTGCGCTCTACCCAGCCTACAGTCGATTGCTCAAATGGATTGTGAATAGGGTCTCGGCGAAGCCAAGGCGTTCTGGCCTGCCCGAGGTTGCTGACAAACGGCGCTCACGGCTTCAGCAGCCCCCCCGCTAATGCCAACAGCACAGCAGCCCCTCCTCAGTACTACCGCTGATCGCCAATAAAGAGCCAGACACTGCGGATCACGACCGAGAAAGCTCGGTGGTTGATGGCTGGAAAGCTCGCGCAACCTGCGGCCAACCCTATGCATAAGGGTTACAACCGATCATCAGTACTTCTTGACCAGCCGCCCGGCGAGCAGAAACCCTTATCATTGTAAGGTCTTGACGAATCCCAACCTTGGCCGCAACAGTGACTCACAAGTCACAGATCTCGTCAGCATAGTCATCTCGATCATTCGAAGAGGCTCCTTGTCACCGTAAACGGGGCCGTCGCTATTCAGATCAACCGGCCGACTATCGACAAGCGTCTACAGCCTCATCTGAGCTTGTAATAGATTTTCTATTTGAAGGAGTTTTCTGAGTTATGTCTCGCTTACCTGTGATTGTTGGTTTCGGTGGCTATAACGCCGCGGGCCGCAGCTCCTTTCACCATGGTTTTCGCCGCACCGTGATCGAGTCGATGGATGCCCAGGCCCGCCAGGAAACCTTGGCCGGGCTGGCGGTGATGATGAAGCTGGTGGAAGTCGTGGATGGCGACTACCTCACGCTCGAGGGCGCGCCGCTGACCCTGGCGGAGATCGAGGCGCAGTTTGCCGAGCAAATCCTCGCCTCGACCCTGGTTCGGCGTATTGAAAAGCAGCACCTCGACGTAGATGCCGCCCATTGGCAGAAAACCATCACGGTCGCCGGTACGGCTGGCGATCAGCTGACCTTCAACGCACCACGCAAGCAGCTGCCCGAACCGATTCCGGCCAATTGGTCAGTTGAGCCGATTGACGCAATCGATGTTCGCGTGACCCTGCATGATAGCTGTGACTTCAAGGTCGATAGCTATCGCGCCTTGCCGGTGAAGTCGGCCGGGCAGTTACCGACCGGGTTCGAGCCAGGCGAGTTGTACAACTCGCGCTTTCATCCGCGCGGGCTGCAAATGACTGTAGTCGGCGTGACCGACGCCCTGCGCTCCACCGGTCTGGAATGGAAAACCATTGTCGATCGGGTTGAGCCGGATGAAATCGCCGTGTTCGCCGGCAGCATCATGAGCCAGCTCGATGAAAACGGCTTCGGCGGCCTGATGCAATCGCGCCTCAAAGGCGGCCGGGTCACCGCCAAACAGCTGGCGCTGGGCCTGAACAGCATGCCCGCCGACTTCATCAATGCCTATGTGCTGGGCAGTGTCGGCACCACCGGCAGCGTTACCGGCGCTTGCGCGACTTTCCTCTATAACCTGCAAAAAGCCGTCGATCTGATTGGCTCTGGACGCACGCGGGTGGCCATCGTCGGCAACAGCGAGGCACCGATCAACCAGGAATGTATCGATGGTTATGGGGCCATGGGCGCCCTGGCCACCGAAGACGGCCTGCGCCACATCGAAGGCCGCGATGACGTCGACTTCCGCCGTGCCAGCCGACCGTTCGGCGAGAACTGTGGCTTTACCCTGGCCGAATCCAGCCAGTTCGTGGTGCTGATGGATGATGCCCTGGCGCTCGAACTCGGCGCTGACATTCATGGCGCCGTGCCCGATGTATTCATCAACGCCGACGGTTTCAAGAAATCCATTTCCGCTCCAGGCCCGGGCAATTACCTGACCGTCGCCAAAGCCGTCGCCAGTGCCGTGCAGCTGGTTGGATTGGACGGCGTGCAGCAGCGCAGCTTCATCCATGCGCACGGCTCCAGCACACCGGCTAACCGGGTGACCGAGTCCGAACTGCTGGACCGCGTCGCCGGCGCGTTCGGTATCGAACAGTGGCCGGTGACTGCGGTTAAAGCGTTTGTCGGCCACTCACTGGCCACCGCCAGTGGCGATCAGTTGATTTCCGCTCTGGGCTCGTTCAAGTACGGCATCATTCCTGGCATCAAGACCATCGATGCAGTTGCCAAAGACGTGCACCAGCAGCACCTGCAGATCGTCACCGAGGATCGGCGGGTCGGTGAAGGCCACCTCGATGTGTGCTTTATCAACTCCAAAGGCTTTGGCGGCAACAATGCCAGCGGCGTGGTGCTAGCGCCGCGCGTGGTCAACGCCATGCTGCGCAAGCGTTATGGCCATGCAGCCTTCGCCGCCTACTGCGAGCGGCGCGAGCAAACCCGTGCGGCAGCGCAGCGCTATGACCAACAAGCGCTGAAGGGGCAGCTCGATATCATTTACAACTTTGGCCAGGATCAGATCGACGACAAGGCCATCGAGATAACGCCTGAGCAGATTACTGTGCCCGGCTTTGCGCAACCGCTGATCTTCAAGAAGGATCAGCGCTATGCGGACATGCTCGACTGAAGGGTTCTGATTCTGATGGTTCCCGCGCTTGCGTGGGAGCCCCGCGAGGGCCGCTCCTGGCAGACGCGGAGCGTCTCAGGCTGCATGCCCACGCGGAGCGTGGGCACGATCAAATGTCGATCAGTCCAAGGCGCGCGCTAGCTGAATCAACTCGGCGCGCCATTCGGCAGCCGCCGGCAGGGCCAGGAAGGACGGATTGAGGAAGGATTCCCGTGCTTCGTAAGTCAACGGCGCGCCCTTGATATCCAGCACTTCGCCACCGGCGCCTTCGAGCACGCCTTGCGCCGCCGCGGTATCCCACTGCGAGGTGGGCGCCAAGCGCGGATAGCAATCCGCGGCGCCTTCGGCGAGCAGGCAGAACTTCAACGAACTGCCGACACTGGCCAGTTGCAAATCACCAAAGCGCTCAGCCAAGCCGGCCAGCAACCGCTCCTGCGCCGGGCTGGAGTGCCGGCGGCTGGCAACCACGGTGAACGCCTCGTTTGGTGCAATCCGCACCGCGACCGCAGCGACCACGCCGTCCGCCTCCGCACGCCAAGCACCCAAGCCGGCGCCGCCATAATAGTAGCGGCCAGTGGTAGGCATACCGACCACGCCAAACAGCACGCGACCGTGTTCGATCAGCGCCACATTGACGGTGAACTCTTCGCTACCGGTGATAAATTCCTTCGTACCATCCAGTGGATCGACCAGCCACCAACGCGTCCACTGCCCGCGCTCGCGCAAGGGAATATCCGCCGCCTCCTCGGACAACACCGGAATGCTCGGATCGAGCGCCGTCAGTCCAGCGACCAGCACGTCATGGGCGGCCAGATCGGCGGCGGTGACCGGCGAGGCATCGACCTTTGTCGTGACCGTCACGCCCGAGCGCCAATGCGGCAGGATGGCCTCACCCGCCCGCCGGGCCAGCTCAATGACCTGCGGCAGATAAGGGTGGCTGAGGCTTGCGGCGTTCACGGGCGTTCTCCAGGCAAGAAGTCGCCGCGCTGGGTCAACAGATCACGCGCCAGATACAACGCGGCCAAAGCCCGCCCTTCGCTGAATTGCGGGTGCTGCACCAGGCTGGTGATTTCCCGCAGGTTGACCCGCTCCACGCCCAGCGGTTCCGGCTCATCGCCCGGCAGGCTTTCCGGGTACAAATCGCGGGCCAGCACCACCTGAATTTTCTGGCTCATGTAACCCGGCGATAGTGACAATTCGGTCAGCAGCTCCAACCGCCGCGCGCCAAACCCTGCCTCTTCCTTAAGCTCGCGGTTGGCGGCGGCCAGGACATCCTCGCCCGGCTCGATCAGCCCCTTGGGCAGGGACAGCTGATAATCGTCCGTGCCGGCGCAGTACTCCTCCACCAACAACACATGCTCGGCATCTACCAACGCCACGATCATCACCGCGCCGTAGCCCGCACCCTTGCCCACCAAACGTTCGTAGGTACGCTCGACGCCATTGGCGAAGCGCAGCTGCAACTCCTCGACGCGGAACAGACGACTACTCGCGACGATCTCGCGGGCGAGTACGGTGGGTTTCTGACGCATGGGACGGCTCCTTGGCGTGACCTGGCGGGTTATCATACCGCGGCCGTTGCGATTATCGCCGTGACAGATTTCGTCTAGGCGACCGTTGCCAGCTCAATCGCGTCATTCTCATGCAATCCGCCACCAGAACCGTACAAGAAGCCGCCATGCCTCAACTGCCCTGGGCCGACATCGACACCGTCCTCCTCGATATGGACGGCACCTTGCTCGATTTGCACTTCGACAATCACTTCTGGCTGGAGCACTTGCCGCAGCGTTATGCCGAGCACCACGGCATCGCCCGCAGCCAGGCCGACGCCGAACTGCTGCCGCTGTTTCGCGAGCACGCCGGGCAATTGAATTGGTATTGCACGGACTTCTGGAGCCGCGAGCTGAAGCTGTCGATCCGCGAGCTGAAGCGCGAGGTTGCCGACTTGATTGCCTTGCGCCCGGACGCCGATACCTGTCTCGCCGCCCTGCGTAATGCCGGCAAGCGCGTGGCGCTGATCACCAACGCGCACCGCGACTCGCTGTCGTTGAAGCTGGAAAGGATCGAGCTGGCGCCCTACTTCGACCGACTGATCAGCTCCCACGATTATGGTTTCCCCAAGGAAGACCAGCAGTTCTGGTTCGCCCTGCAACAGGACTTTGGCTTCGAGCCGAAGCGCAGTTTGTTTATCGACGACAGCCTACCGATCCTGCGTAGCGCCAGGCAGTTCGGCGTGGCCCACCTGCTCGCCGTGCGCGAACCGGACAGCCGTAAAGGCCCGAAGGACACCGAGGAATTCGCCGCGGTCGAGGATTATCGCCGGCTTATTGAGGGGCTGGGTGGAGCCTGATTAGCCAACCCTCACCCCTGCCCTCGCCCTGCAGAATCCACCCTTCTCACCTCTGGAGAGAGGCAGGCTCTGCAACCTCCCGGCCCCTGGAAATTACTCAGGAATCCGTAGCACCTGCCCCGGATAGATCTTGTCCGGGTGGCTGAGCATGGGCTTGTTCGCCTCGAAGATTTTCGGATAGAGATTGGCGTTGCCGTACTCGGCCTTGGCAATCGCGCTTAGCGTGTCGCCCTTCTTCACCGTCACGAAATGCGCCGCCGCAGCCGGCGCAGCCACCGTGATGCGATCCTCAACCGCACCGACCCCGGCCACGTTGCCCAGCGCCAGGAGAATTTTTTCCTTCTCCTCCTGGGTCGCCACCTCACCCGCGGCGATCACCTTCTCGCCTTCCACCGTGACCTGAATATTCGGATTTCCCAGGCCGACCTTGGCCACGTGCTCCTTCAATGACTCGGCCGCCTGCGCCTCCTGGCCGACCAGCGATTCCCAGAGTTTGGCGCCCGCTTCTTTGACAAACGTGAAGATACTCATCGGTGTGACTCCCGTTGCGTTGCAACTCCATTAGTTAGTCGTCCTGACGGCTGCACACACTGTCCAACCCAACCGCCGCCGGGCAAGTCTAGTCGGCCTTGCGCAGACACGCTTCGAGCCGACCAGCGGCGCCGCCACACCGGTTACGCCGGCGCACGTTAGAATCGTGTCGACTGCCTGCGCCTCGGAGCGATGATGGACATCAAACAGCTGAAATTCCTGATCGCCCTGGACGAGACCCGCCACTTCGGCCAAGCCGCGGCGCGCTGCCACGTGACCCAGCCGACCTTGTCCATGCGCCTGCGCGGCTTGGAAGAAGAACTCGAACTGCCACTGGTCAAGCGCGGTCAACGCTTCGAAGGTTTCACCGAGCCGGGCGAGCGCGTGCTGGCCTGGGCGCGCAGCGTGCTCGCGGCATACGACGGTCTGCAGGCCGAAGCCGCCGCCTGCCGCGGCAGCTTGATCGGCACCTTGCGCCTGGGCGTGGTCCCGCTGTCCAGCTTCGATCCGGTGCCGCTGCTGCAACGCCTGCATCAACAGCACCCGAGCCTGCGCTTCCAACTGTCGGCACTCAGCTCCGAGCAGATCCTCGAACAGCTGGCGAGTAACCGTCTGGACCTTGGTGTGTCTTACCTCGACCACCTGAACGCCGACCACTTCGACAGCCTGGTGCTGGACGAAACCCGCATGGGTCTGCTGTATGACCAACGGCACTTCAGCTTCGGCGCGACGCCACTGAGCTGGGAAGCCTTGATCGAGCTGCCACTGGGCCTACTGTCCAGCGGCATGCATTTTCGCCAGTCGATCAACCACGGCTTCCGCAGTCGTGGTCTGACCCCGATTCCGCTGCTGGAAACCGATGTCGTCCACCAACTGTTGCAAGCCGTGCATGGCGGCCTGTGCTGCGCGATCATGCCGCTGCAGGGCGGTCTCGATGCGCTGACCGAGCACCTGCGCCTGCAACCGATCGAGGATGCCCACACCCTGGCCCCGCTGGGGCTGATCATGCGCCGCACCGCGCCGCGCTCGGCACTGGCCGAAGCCTGTTTCGTCGAGGCCAAGGGGTTGTTGCAGACGCCACGACCGTAGGGTGGGTTAGGCGCGCCACGTCCCAGGCTCATGCGCCATATCCGACGCGCCGTAACCCACCGATACGCCGATGCCTGCACCACCGCAATGTTGGGTTACGCAGCAACGTGAATCGTGGGAGCGGTGCAATCTTCGCTTACGCCGCTAACCCAACCTACATAGACTCGTTTTCGCCATCATCGAGCGCATCTATCAAAACATCAGAACTAGCGATTAGACGAGGCCTGGCAAGCGGCCTAGGCTGGTTAAATAACAACCAGCCGGTGAATCCCGATGAATGCCCTGCGCCAACCCAACGCGCCGGCAGCCAGTGCCGCCACGCCGCCCTCGACACCCCTCACCTTACCTCTGGCCGCCGCCAGCCAGACCTACAGTTTTTGCGACCTCGAGCAGGCCCAGCCGGCCTCCGCCGAGTTGGCCGAGGAAGTTGCGCTGGCCATCGCCTTCAACGGCATCAGCCAGGCGGTGATGCTGGTTTCGCCCGCTGATCTGGAAGATTTCGTGGTCGGTTTCAGTCTCGGCAGCGGCATCGTCGAGTCCATCGACGAAATTTATGACGTGCACCTGAGTGGCACCGGCGCCGCTCGCCAAGCACAGCTGCAGATCAGCAGCCGTGCCTTCTGGAATCTCAAGCAACAGCGCCGGCAACTGACGGGCAGCAGCGGCTGCGGCCTGTGCGGCGTGGAGGCCGTGGAACAGGCCCTACCTTCGCTCAAGGTACTCGCCGGCGCCCCGTTGCCGCCGCTAGCTTGGCTGCATGGCCTGCGCCAACGCATCAGCTGCTACCAGCCACTCGGCCAGCACTGCGGTGCCGTGCATGCCGCACTGTTTATGGATGGGGACGGCGAGTTGCGTTTGGGCCGCGAAGACATCGGCCGGCATAACGCTCTGGACAAACTGATCGGTGCCATCAAGCGCCAGCAACTACCGGTGGCCGGCGGCCTGGCCATCGTCACCAGCCGTTGCAGCCTGGAACTGATCCAGAAAGTCCTGCGCGCCGGCATTCAAACCCTGGTCAGCCTCTCCGCCCCCACCGGCCTCGCCGTGCAGTGGGCGCGTCAACACAACCTCAACTTGATCCACCTGCCGCACCATAGTGCGCCGCGGGTTTACAGCCCGGAGTTAACCTCATGAGCCACCACGCCGACCTCAACCCGACCAAACGCTACAAACCCTACAAAGGTGCGGCCGGCGGCTGGGGCGCGCTGCGCAGCGTGACGCACGCCTGGCTGGAGAGTGATAACGCGCTGAAGAACATCCGTACCCTGCTCAAGACCAACCAGCACGGCGGTTTCGACTGCCCCGGCTGCGCCTGGGGTGAGTCGGCAGAAAGTGGCATGGTCAAGTTCTGCGAGAACGGCGCCAAGGCGGTCAACTGGGAAGCCACCAAGCGCCGGGTGGATGCCGCCTTCTTCGCCAAACACAGCGTCAGCACCCTGCGCGAGCAGAGCGATTACTGGCTGGAATACCAAGGCCGGCTGACCGAACCGCTGTGCTATGACCCGGACAGCGACCACTATCGGCCGATCGGTTGGGACGCCGCGTTCGCCCTGATCGCCAAACATCTGCACAACCTGGAAAGCCCGAACCAGGCCGAGTTCTACACCTCCGGCCGCGCCAGCAACGAGGCCGCCTACCTCTATCAGCTGTTCGTCCGCGCTTACGGCACCAACAACTTTCCCGACTGCTCGAACATGTGCCACGAGGCCAGCGGTGTGGCGCTCGGCCAGAGTGTCGGGGTTGGCAAAGGCAGCGTGACGTTCGAAGACTTCGAGCACGCCGATGCGATTTTCGTGATCGGCCAGAACCCCGGCACCAACCACCCGCGCATGCTCGAACCGCTGCGTGAGGCGGTCAAACGTGGCGCCCAGGTGGTCTGCATCAACCCGCTGAAAGAGCGCGGCCTGGAGCGCTTCCAACACCCGCAACATCCGCTGGAAATGCTCAGCAACAGCGATAAACCGACCAACACCGCCTACTTCCGCCCAGCCCTGGGTGGCGACATGGCGGTGCTGCGCGGCATGGCCAAGTTCCTCCTGACATGGGAGCGCGAGGCCCTGGCCAAGGGGCACTCCGCGGTCTTCGACCATGCCTTTATCGAGCAGCACACCGCCGAGGTCGAGGCCTATCTGGCCGTGGTGGACGCCACGAGCTGGCAGCAGATCGTCGAGCAATCCGGCCTACCAAAAGCCGAGATCGAACAGCTCGCCCACCTCTACCGCAACGCCGAACGGGTGATCGTGTGCTGGGCCATGGGCATCACCCAGCATCGCCATTCGGTGCCGACCATCCAGGAAATCGCCAACCTGATGCTGCTGCGCGGCAACCTTGGCAAGCCTGGTGCCGGTCTCTGCCCGGTGCGTGGCCACAGCAATGTGCAGGGCGACCGGACCATGGGCATCAACGACCGGCCACCGGCCTTCTTTCTCGATGCGCTGGAGCGGCGCTTCAAATTCCCGGTGCCGCGCGCCGACGGGCACAACACCGTGGAGGCCATCCACGCCATGCTCGAAGGTCGCGCCAAGGTGTTTATCGGCCTCGGCGGCAATTTCGCCATGGCTACGCCCGACACCACTCGCACCGCGCAGGCCCTGCAAAATTGTGAGCTGACCGTGCAGATCAGCACCAAGCTCAACCGCAGCCACCTGACCATGGGCAAGCAGGCGCTGATCCTGCCGTGCCTCGGCCGCACCGACATCGACCAGCAAGCCAACGGCCCACAAGCCGTGACCGTGGAAGACTCCTTCAGCATGGTGCATGCCTCCAATGGCCAACTGCAGCCGCTAAGCCCGCAAATGCGCTCGGAGCCGGCCATCGTCGCCGGCATCGCCGCCGCCACCCTGGGTAAGAAACCGGTGGATTGGCTCTGGCTGGTCGAAGATTACGACCGCATTCGCGAGCTGATTTCCGACACCATTCCCGGCTTCAACGGCTTTAACCAGCGGGCACGCGAACCCGGTGGGTTCTACCTCGGTAACGCCGCGGCGCAACGGCGCTGGAACACCTCGTCTGGGCGAGCCAACTTCAAAGCCAACAGCCTGCCGACCGATCTCGTCCACGAAGGCATCCGTGCCCGTGGCGAAGTGCCGGATCTGATCCTGCAAACCATGCGTTCGCACGATCAATACAACACCACCATCTACGGCCTCGACGACCGTTACCGCGGGGTTAAAGGCCAACGCAATGTGGTGTTCGCCAACGAAGCCGACATCATCCGACTGGGCTACAAGCCGGGGCAGAAAGTCGATGTGCTGTCGTTATGGGGCGACGGTCGCGAACGCCGGATCAGCGGCTTCACCCTGCTGGCCTTCGATATCCCGGCAGGCCAGGCCGCCGCCTACTATCCGGAGACCAACCCGTTGGTGCCGCTGGAAAGCGTGGGTGATGGCAGCTTCACGCCGACTTCGAAGTTCATCGCCATTCGCTTCGAGGCGGCGCGCGATAACGGACGGATTGTCTAAGAACCTTGCTAGGTTGCCCGCGGCCTTCAAACAACAACGTAGACCGCGATAGGTAAGCGAATCAACCCCTCAGCCCGTTAGCGGCCCGGCAGCCGCTAGCAATACTGCAGGTTTGAGATGCAGTACGCAGAGTCATTGGTTGAACTTGAAAAGGCGGGAACAGCGCGAGAGGATTGCCGAGCTTTAGGGCCTGTAGAAACCCCTAAACCGGCCTCATGACGGACCGGTAAGCACGCGTAAAACCAGTCCTACAAGCTGGGTAGGACCATCAAAAAAACCGCAAGTTCTCCCCATAAAACAAATATTTACCAACTGTGAAATAACCCGTGCTACTCGTCGGCAAGCGCTTGTCAGAGTGGTTACGGCACGACAGGATCGCGCCGTCGTCCCTTTCCTACTTAAGGTTCTTCTGGATATGAAGTACTCCTCGATACTCTTGCTATCCCTTGGCCTGGCCAGCGGTGTAGCCCTAGCCGGCGGCAGCGGTAATACCGAAGCCGGCGTTGGTGGCGCACTAGGCGGGGTGTTGGGTTCTGTGGTTGGCCAATCGGTTGGCGGCAGCACCGGCGCGGCCATCGGCGCCGGCGTCGGCGGCGCTGCCGGCGGTGCGGTCGGCGCACGCCGCGGCAATAAGACCGAGGCGGCCATCGGCGGTGGCCTCGGCGCGGCCGGCGGCAACGTCATCGGCAACAAGATGGGCGGTACCACCGGCGGCCTGATCGGTGCAGCCCTCGGCGGTGGCGCCGGTGGTGCGCTAGGCAACAACTACGGCGACAACAACCGTGACGACGATGACGACCGTCGTAGCTACCGTCGCGGCTACGATGACGACGACGATTGGCATGACAATGGCTACCACCGCGGCCACTACAAAAAACGCCATAAGCACCGCAGACACGACGACGACTGATCGGCGGTTGGACTTTCTGCTCTGAAACGGATCTAACTTCTAGCAGTGGCGGATTACCCTTGCCCTCCCCTGCGCGACGCATATCCACTACTCATCGCGTCTTAGTCTGAGGCACCCAACATGCGTAAACCCTTAATATTGCTCGCGTTCAGCCTGATCGCTGCTCAGCCAGTGTTGGCCAGCGACAATACCAAAGCCGCGGTCGGCAGCGGTCTCGGCGGCGTGCTCGGCAATGTGATCGGCCAGCAGGTCGGCGGTAGCACCGGAGCCGCCGTTGGCGCAGGTCTCGGCGGTGCCGCCGGCGGCGCGATCAGTGCCAAGAACGGCAACAAAACCGAAGCAGCGCTCGGCGGTGGCCTCGGCGCTGCTGGTGGCTCGGTAATCGGCGGCAAACTGGGCGGCAGCACCGGCTCCGCCATTGGCGCCGGCCTGGGTGGTGCCGCCGGCGGCGCCCTCGGCAACGAGGTCGCGGATGACAATGAAGGTCATCACTACGGCTACGGCAAGAAACACAAGAAGCACAAACACGACTGAGTGTTAGCTCGCTAAACAAGAAAGCCCGCCCTGTGCGGGCTTTCTTGTTTAGCGAGCAGTCGTAGGGTGGGCTTCAGCCCACCGATACTTGGTGCTGTGGTGGGCTGAAGCCCACCCTACGGCTCGAATTCGATTGGCTCCCCGCCCTTGGCTTAGCACCTAGCTACGGTTCGCACCGACTTCAGCCTACCAACAGCACACTCAACGCCGCACGCAGTCCATCCGGAATCGCAACCGGCCGATTCGATTGACGATCGACAAACACATGCACGAAACGCCCGGCCGCACAGGCCTCCCCCTCGTTTTGCTTGAACACCGCCAACTCATACTGCACCGAGCTGTTGCCCAGCTTGCCGACCCGTAAGCCGATTTCGATGCGTTCGGGGAAAGCGATGGAGGCGAAGTAGTCGCAAGACGAACTGACCACGAAACCGACCACCCCACCTTCGTGTATATCCAACCCGCCCTGCTCTATCAGGTAGGTGTTCACCGCACTGTCGAAAAAGCTGTAGTAGGTGACGTTATTGACGTGGCCGTAGAGGTCATTGTCGTGCCAGCGGGTGCTGATCGGTTGGAAGTATCGGTAATCTGCACGCAGGTGTTGGCGGTCGGTCATGGGCTTTTAAGTCCTACGGAATTGGGTGGATCAATGGCCTGATCGGGCTAGGTGTTCCCCTCACCCCTAGCCCCTCTCCCAGGGGGGAGAAGGGAACTGATCAGTAAGCCGCCTGGTAAATCGCCAATGCGTCTGCCTCTTTGATTTCGCGGGGGTTATTCACCAGCAGGCGTTGTTGCAACATGGCCTCGCTGGCCAGTTGCGCCAGCATCGCCTCAGGCACACCGGCATCCCGCAGGCGGCTCGGCAGGCCATGGCGCGCATTGAGCGCAGCCAGTTCGTCGATGAACTGTGCAGTCAGGCTCTGCGCATTGCCCGGCTTGAGTTGGCTACCGAGCAGCAACGGCGCCAGTTCGGCGTAAAGCTCGCTGGCGGCCGGGGCGTTAAAGCGCAGCACATGCGGCAGTACCAGGGCATTGCTCAAGCCATGGGGGATATGGAAGTGCCCGCCCAGCGGATAAGCCAGCGCATGCACCGCTGCCACCGGGGCATTGGCAAAGGCTTGCCCGGCGAGGCAGGCACCGAGCAGCATGGCTTGGCGCGCCGCGCGGTTCTGGCCGTTGTGTACCGCTTCATGCAGATTCGCCGCGAGCAGACGCAAAGCCTCGCGGGCCAGCAAGTCGGACAGCGGGTTCTTCTTCAAGGCGCTGGTATAGGACTCGATGGCATGCACCATCGCATCGATACCGGTGGCGGCGGTGACCGCCGATGGCAGGCCGAGCGTCAGGTCGGCATCCAGCAGCGCCAGATCCGGCAGCAGCAGCGGCGAGACCACACCCATCTTGGTAGTTCCGCCGGTGGTGATGATGGCGATCTGGGTGACTTCCGAGCCGGTGCCAGCGGTGGTTGGCACTTGGATCAGCGGCAGGCGCTGGCCCTTGGCGTTGCCGACGCCGTAGATCTCGGGCAAGGCCTGCGCGCACTGTGGGTGAGCCAACAAGGCGACCAGCTTGGCCACGTCCATCGAACTGCCGCCACCGAAGCCCACGATCAGCTCCGCCCGCAACTCACGCGCCTGCTGAACCGCGCTGAGCACGATGGCTTCTGGCGGATCGGCGACTACCTGATCGAACACCGCGACCGCTACACCTTCGGCGGCGAAGCCTGGCAGCACATCGTCGAGCAGGCCGAAACGGGTGATGCCCGGGTCGGTGACGATCAGCACCGACTGCGCACCGCGCTCACGGCACAGCGCCGCCAGGGGACGAGCCGAGCCGGTTTCGCAGATCATCTGCGCGGTGGTGGCGAAACTGAATGGATGCATAGCTGATCCTCTTGTTGCGGTGTTGTATTTACCCTCTCCCCCGGCCCCTCGCTCCGCGCCCCGGCCTGAACGCGGAGCGTTCAGGCGCTCATCGGCACACGAGCCTGTGCGGCTCTAAAAACATGCCTGCTCGCCCCATAAACGGGAGAGGGGAGCAGAGCGTATTACCCAACGGCCATCGCGATCAGCCCCCTCTCCCACGCGTGGGAGAGGGTTGGGGAGAGGGAAACTTAGAACGCGAAGTGCGCTTCCGGCAGGGCCATCAGGCAATCCGCGCCACCTAGCAAGGCTTCGCGATGGCTGCTGACCCGCGGCAGGATCCGTCGAGTGTAGAACAGCGCGCTGTGCAGCTTGGCCTGGTAAAACTCCGCTTCGCCAGCCCCAGCGTCCAGGGCATCCTGAGCGCGGGCAGCGGCTTGCAGCCAGAGCCCGGCGAGCAGCACGTAGGACGAGTACTGCAGGAAGTCCACCGAGTAGGCACCAATCTCCTGCGGGTCACGATTGCTCGCGGCCAGCACTTCGGCGGTCAGCGCGCGCCATTCCTGCAGGCGTACCTGCAGCGGCGCAACCAGTTCGCTCAACTCTCGGCGCTGAGCTTGGGCACTGCACAGCTCGCTCAACTCATCCTGCAATTTGCCCAACTCCGCAGCGCCGTCACCGAGCAGTTTGCGGCGGATGAAATCCAGCGCCTGGATGCCGTTGGTGCCTTCGTAGATCTGCGTGATGCGGCTGTCGCGCATCAGCTGCTCCATGCCCCACTCGCGGATAAAGCCGTGGCCACCGTATATCTGCACACCAAGGCTGGCGACTTCCTGGCCCATGTCGGTGAAGAAGGATTTAACGATTGGGATCAGCAACGCCACGCGCTTGCTCGCGGCCTTACGGGCGTCGGCATCCGGGTGGCCGTGTTCCAGGTCGAGTTGGCGCGCGGTGTAGGCCGACAACATGCGGCTGCCTTCGACCAGGGTTTTCTGGGTCAACAGCATGCGCCGCACGTCCGGGTGAACGATGATCGGGTCGGCGGCTTTTTCCGGCGCGGCCGGGCCAGTCAGCGCGCGCGACTGCAGACGCTCGCGGGCATAGCTCAAGGCGCCTTGGAACGAGCGCTCGGCAACTCCCAAGCCTTGCAGACCGACCTGGAAGCGCGCGTCGTTCATCATGGTGAACATGCAGGCCAGCCCCTGGTTGGCCGAGCCGATCAGCCAGCCGGTGGCACCATCGAAGTTCATCACGCAGGTAGCCGCACCTTTGATGCCCATCTTGTGCTCGATGGCGCCGCAACTCAGGGTGTTTTTCACCCCCGGCGTGCCATCGGCGCTGGCGATGAACTTGGGCACCAGCAGCAGGCTGATGCCTTTGACCCCAGCCGGCGCATCCGGCAGGCGAGCCAGCACCAGGTGCACGATGTTCTCGGAGAGATCCTGCTCACCGCCGCTGATGAAGATCTTGCTGCCGGTGACGGCGTAGCTGCCATCCGCCTGCGGCTCGGCGCGGGTGCGCAGCAACGCCAGGTCGGTACCGGCCTGCGGTTCGGTCAGGCACATGGTGCCGGTCCAGACGCCGCTGACCATCTTCTCCAGATAGGCGTTTTTCAGCTCCTCGCTGCCGTGCTTGTACAGCGCCAGCACCGCGCCCTCGGTCAGGCCGGAATAGACGCGGAAGGACAAACTGGCGGCCATCAGCATTTCGTGGAAGCTGGCGGCGACCATCTGCGGGAAGCCCTGGCCACCGTACTCGGTCGGCCCGGTCATGCTCGCCCAGCCATTATCGACGTACTGCTGATAGGCCTCGCGGAAGCCTTTCGGTGTGGTGACCTGGCCATTCACCAGGGTCACACCTTCCTCATCGCTGTTGCGATTGAGTGGCGCTATGACTTCGCCGGTGTAGCGCGCCGCTTCTTCCAGCACGCCGTCGATCAGCTCGCGGTCGAGACCATTGCCGAGCAGCTCGCAATGGGCGCTGACATCGAAGAGTTCGTGCAGCACGAAGCGCATATCGCGCAGGGGTGCTTGATAGCTCATAGCTGGCCCTCCTTCACATCGGCGAAGCGCTTACCGCTGGCGGCCAGTCGCTCGATCAGTTTGGCCGGCTGCCAATGCTCGCCGAAACGAACCTGCAAGGCGCGCAGGTGTTCGAGGATGACGCTGGCGCCTTGGTTGTCGGCCCAGCTGATCGGCCCGCCCTTGTCGGCCGGGAAGCCGTAGCCGTTGAGGTAGACCAAGTCGATGTCGTGGCTGTTGGCGGCGATGTTCTCTTCGAGGATTTTCGCGCCCTCATTCACCAGCGCCAGCAGGCAGCGTTCGAGGATTTCCTCAGCGCCGATCTCGCGACGCTGGAAGCCGAGTTGCTCAGACACCTGTAGCACCAGCGCGTCCACTTCCAGGTCGTGCTCGGCTTGGCGGCTGCCTTCGGCATAGAGGTAGTAACCCATGCGCGACTTCTGTCCGAAGCGGCCAAGACCGCAGAGGCGGTTGTCCACCTGCACCGCCGGGTCGTCCTGGCCCTTGCCGGCCAATTCGCGGGCGCGCCACTCGAGGTCGATACCGACCACGTCGTACATGCGGAACGGCCCCATGGCAAAACCGAAGCCCTGCAACGCGGCATCCACCTGATGCGGATAGGCGCCTTCGAGCAGCAGCATCCGAGCCTCGCGCACATAGGTGTGAAGCATGCGGTTGCCGATAAAGCCATGGCAGTTACCCGCCACCACGCTGACTTTACCGATGCGCTGGCCCAGCTCCAGAGTGGCCGCCAGCACCTCGGGCGCGGTCTTGGCGCCACGCACGATTTCCAGCAACTTCATGATGTGCGCCGGGCTGAAGAAGTGCAGGCCAAGTACCTGCTCCGGGCGCGAAGTAACGGCGGCGATGGCGTCGATATCCAGCGCCGAGGTGTTGCTGGCAAGGATCGCACCCGGCTTCAGGGTGGCGTCCAGAGTGAGGAAAATCTGCTGCTTGAGTTCGAGGTTCTCGTACACCGCTTCGATCACCAGGTCGGCGTCTTTCAGCGCGGCATAGTCGGCCACCGGGGTGACACAGGCACGGCGAGCGGCCGCCTGCTCTTCCGTGATGCGGCCCTGACGCACGCTGTGGGCGTAGGTGTCGGCGACCACATTCAGCGCCTGTTCCAGCATCTGCGGGTTGTTGTCCAACCACAGCACCTGAATGCCGGCGTTGGCCAGGCTCATGACGATGCCGCGGCCCATGGTGCCGGCGCCGATCACGGCGGCTTGCTGAACGGTGAAAGCGGAGTGGCTCATTGTTATCCCTCGTGTACCTGAGCAGAAAATCGCCAATCACCTTAATCAAGGCGCTACTATTTTTGAAATTTAGTCTTGTGATATTTGGCATTCACTCAATGAATATCTCTAACTTCGACCTCAACCTACTGCGTGTGCTCGATGCGCTGCTGCGCGAATGCAACGTCTCGCGCGCCGCCGAGCGCCTGGCCTTGAGCCAACCAGCAGTCAGCAACGCACTGAATCGCCTGCGGGTATTGCTCGACGACCCCCTGCTGGTGCGCGTCGGTCGCGCCATGCAACCAACCCCACGGGCGCTGGCGCTGGAGGCGCCAATCCGTGCGGCGTTGCAGCAGATCGAGCAAAGCCTCAGCGCCGGCGAAGTGTTCGACCCGGCGCGCAGCCGTCAGCGCTTCAGCATTGCGGTGACCGATTACGTCGAGCTGATCTGCATGCCGCGCCTGCTCCAACAGCTCAGCCAGCAGGCGCCCGGCATCCGCATCGACATCCGCCACCTGAGCCCGACCCTGCCCGCAGAAGCCCTGGATAAAGGCGAGCTGGATCTGGTGCTGGGGCGCTTCGAAGAGGTGCCCGCGCGCTTCGCCCGCCGCCACTGGATGAGCGAAACCCTGCAAGTGGCGCTGCGCCAGAATCATCCGCAGCTACATGGCAACCTGGATCTCGACACCTTTCTGCAACTGCGCCACCTCTGGGTCCACGGCGGACAGACCCGCGGCATGGTCGACCAGTGGCTTGGCGAACAAGGCCTCAGCCGCGAGATTCTTTACACCACGCCGAACTATCTACAGGCCGCGCATATCGTCGCCAGCAGCGAACTGGCAGCCGTCTTGCCAACCCAATTGGCCCGCCACTTCGCCGGGCTGTTGCCGCTGCAACTGTTCGACCTGCCCTTCGCCCTTGGCCCCTTCCACCTGGAAATCGTCAGCCTGGCCCAACGTCAGCGCGATGCGGCGCTGCAATGGTTGATCGAGCAGATCATGGCGATCGCGCAAGTGTGAGCGCACACCAGTAGTGGCCATTTGCAATCATTCGGCGTGAGTTGTGAACCAGTCGACCCGACCCAGCTAGGAACTATCCTAAATTTCACGGACAAGAATTCTAAGCAGAGCGAGGCCTTGACCATGAACATTGGAAAGCACATAGCCAGTCTGTTGCTCCTAGCCGGAATCGCATCCACCCAGGCTCTGGCTGCCACGGGGGGGACGATCAGTTTTGTCGGCGCAATCGTCGAACCACCCTGCTCGATCAGCACGAATGCCTCAGGCGCGACCTTGAACCTGAGCGGATGTTCGCTCCACACACGCGGCGCGACGCTAAACATCCAGCCAGCCGGCAACACACAGGGAACGGTACAACTGCTGGACGAGACTGGCCAGCAGGCCCCCTCCGCCGACATGCGACTGCTCGGCAGCACGCCCGCAACTGGCGGCAACACCTTTTCGCAGAGCTACCGCATCAACGGGCAACCGCCTGTGGCCGGGCAACCGAAGGCCTACCTGGTCTCCATTACCTACCCCTAGCCAAAGCGCCCACCTGGCCACTGCTCGGCCAAACCCAGGCCGAGCAGCCCCACGCCAACACCAACCTGTAGGAGCGGCCCATGGCCGCGATAACGAACCTACTGCCAACTCAAACCCAGCCGAGCCGCACAGCCTGCAAAGGCTCCCGACTAATGCCCTGAACTGTAATGGGGGGTAGACCACGGTTTATCGGAAAGAAATAAGGGAAATATTCGTGGTCTGAGAATCATCTAGCCAGCCTCCTCCCGCCGGGCAACAGTGGAGCAAAATTCAAGATGCGAACTTTGTCTTTTACTCGCGGAGGCAGTGATGAAATTCCGTGGCATAGACCTGCATTCGAACAGCAGCGTTGTTGTGATTATGCGAATGCAACCGCACTGACGACAGGGTTGGAAGAGCTTTACTCACTACTTGTGGGGAGAGTCCATATACGAATAGTTAGACATTTGCACGGTTGTGGTTAAGGGTTCTTCATGCTTAAGGTGAGTCTAAGGCTTTTAACTTCCTCTGCACTGACCCTTTTGAAAAATTTGACGTGCTTTCCTTCTTTTATTTGCCAGGTGCCAATCCAGCCACTGCCAAACCATAAGACGAGCAGGGTGTTGTTGTCGCGACCTTTGAAGGCAACGGTGTCAGTAGGTGTTGGATATGTTAACCAGCCTGTTGTTAAGGCCATTTCAGGCTCTGTTTGCCATGACTGGCTATGTTTTAGTGTCTCTTGCAGCGCTTTTTTTATGATGTATTGGTCATTAATCATGGATTTGCCAATATTGCAGTCATGCCTCCCTTGGCAAATATTTATTTCTTGTATTTCTGACTGTTCAGGAATCTGTATGGTTTCTGATCCGCAACCGACCAAGAGTAGAGTTAAAATAATATATGTTAAGGCTCTCATAGCGATTCCATGCGTCTAAAGTTCAGGTTAAGGGGCGGGCTTTAGCCCGTCCCAGTGAGCGAAGCGAACGATTTGAACCGTTTGTTAGGCCCGGATGCGGACTCAAGCCGGACGTAGAAATTGAATAACTCAGCGATGCTTGATTTGCGTGTTTGAGCATACGCGTGCCGCGCTTAAGGTTGAGGCGGGTGCATGCGGTGTGTCGGCGAGAGCCAAGCAGATGTTGCGGGCCGGATTCTTCACGACGACGCGGAGCGCCGGAAAGAAAGCGAATTTTATGATTGGGTTGCGTAACTTCCATGCGCGCACCTTGTTAGTTGCTTTTACCACCTAACGTTAACATAACCGGCGCCGTAGGCGCGTAGTTGATATTTTTGTTAGATATTTCCTTGCTCTATCCGATGCAAGAATGCTTCGAATACGCGCCTGCCTTTATTAATATTTTCGTTAAAAATATCCAAATAATCTTCGCTAGCTATTTCAAGATCTAGCTCGTTTCTAACAGCTAAAACCGCTGGCGGAAGCAATAGCGAGATATCAAAGAATCTACCCATACACTCTCTGGTAAATTTCAGATGCTCCTTATTCTGGGTTTTCCAGAGCGTATCAAGCTCAGCTTGATATTTGTCGAATTGTCCCTGTTCATATTCTATATTGCGACTTACTGTATCCCATAGAGATTGATCTGTGCTTCCCTGCAGGTTTAGATTTTTCATGATTGCTATATATCGATCAATTTCTTGCTGTGACTTGTTTCGCAAAGATTCATAGGTATGAATTGAGCTTTTTCTTAGCATTAACTCGCTTCTTTTTAGCATTAAATCTAATGAGGCTGTTCCAATCTCAGCCATATAATCGGTAACAGTTCTTACGGTTTCTTTGCTACCAACTACCTGGATTTTTGCTACTTTGCCAGCATCGACGCTCATGCTTGAGGTGATTTGTTCTTCGCTCAAATTTAGATTGCAAAAGCCAGCAATTATATTTTGGCTGCGTGTAATGGCTTCCACAGCCTCCATGTACACTTCTTTCTTGATGTTCTTCTCACGCTCTACAGCGGCAAATTTCAATTGATAACTGCTTCTAGCTTCTTCTAATAGATGAGCGTAATCAGATTTCACTGACTCAACTTTTTCAGTAATGTA
Source organism: Pseudomonas cavernicola (assembly GCF_003596405.1). Lineage (NCBI taxonomy): Bacteria > Pseudomonadati > Pseudomonadota > Gammaproteobacteria > Pseudomonadales > Pseudomonadaceae > Pseudomonas > Pseudomonas cavernicola. The sequence goes on along the minus strand of NZ_QYUR01000002.1, from coordinate 1,440,904 downwards.
TTTGATGTCTTCTTTCGAAGCGAGATTCTTTGCTTTTTCGGACAAATATGAAGGGATAAAGGACTTTATAAATAGATAGATTGTCCCGCCGCCTATTATGGCGCCTATGCCAAAGCTACCTAGAAGCGAAATCAACTTTTCAATCTCCGAATATTCCATAGCGTCTAATGTGCCTAACGTTTAAGTTAAGGGGTGGCGGCACGCCGTCCCAGAGAGCGCAGCGAGCGGCTTGAACTTGTAGTTAGAGCGATTTAATTGTGGCTTCAAGGCGAGGCCCAATAATTGAAAATCCATTTTCAAGATAGAAGTCAATGGTTCTTTGCCATGGATCAGATGGCGGCGCTCCTACCTCTAGAGCGGACCAGCCTTTTTCAGCACAAAATATCTTTGCTGCCTCAATAAGCCTAGCACCAATGCCCTTTGAACGAAAACTTGGCTTAATATAAAATTCTGTTATTTCACCAAATGAGCCGCCAGTATAAATGGCTGCACATTCATTAATATTTAATATGGCCACGACTTCGTTGTTTAGCTCCGCGACCAGCGACCAGAAACGCTTACCCTCGGAAAGCAAAGTTCGCGATGTGGTTATAAATTTTGATTTTTCAAATTGGTCCGCGCACTTTGGGAATAACTCATTTAAGAGCTCCCAAGTAAGTATGCCTACCGCTTCATGATCTTGATGTTCAGAAAGACGAATATTAATTTTGTTATTCATATGGCTAGAGCTCTAACGTTTGGTTAAGGGGCGGGCTTTAGCCAGTCCCGAGTGAGCAAAGCGAACGACTTTAACCGCTAGTTAGACGTATGCACTCCGTTCTGAAAAATCATAGTCGTTGTCCCCTAATACTTCATGTTCTAGGAATGAGAGCTTTAGATTAATTGGTAGTGTTGGGGCGAAACTGTGGACAATATCTCCCCGTGGGGTGCCGTCGTAGTCGAAGCTTGGTGCTTCAATTACGTTCACTAGATTTTCAGATAATTTTTTATTCTCTTGAGCCCAGATGCTTGTTACATAATCAGCATACTTGTAGTCAGAAAAATATATAGCTGTAGTGGCGGAGTGTATTTGTAGCTTATTTATGGCTGCTACATCCTGCAAGTCTCGGACATGAACCATATTTCCGTCGCGAATTCTCTTGACTGAATACCTTTGAGGGTCTACGAGTAATAGGGTTCGTTTCTCACATAGTGGAAAGAAAATTTGCAGGCCGGGTGTGGTAAAACCTAAGACCCCTCTTAATTTTACATTCCCGTAGTATGAATTGTGGAATACTGCTGGTGAGTCACTAAATATAAATGGCCGATTAGTTCTATTATCAAGCAATACCGGTATAAGATCGCTTAATAAGTCGGCTTGCTCAATTGAAATTTTTATTTGCTCAAGATGGAATCTGAGAGGGTCTATTTCAAATAGGTCCAGACTAGATATGAATTCATGCTTTTGCTCATCTGAAAGGTCTTCGTTCTTATTAATTTCAGCTTCTAGCCATAGTTTGGTAAGCCGGTCGTTCATGGGATGAGAGCTGTTTCTTGCTGCCAATGTGCGCGCTCTTTGAAACATTATTGCCTGAAGCGTTAAAAGGTAATCAGCTTCTGAAAGCTCACGCAAATCCGAGCAGCTTTTTAAAAGCCGAAGTGGACCGCTAAATATTCCTTCAAGATTGGAGAATGCATCTTCTATTTCCTCGCTTCCATAAAACTTGTGCTTAGAGGCTTGTCCCTTTATAGATGCGGAAGGGCAAGATTTGCCGTTTTTTCTGTTAAAAACACAAATGGATTTTCCGTCATTTGAAAATAATCGAAAGTAAAATTGTGGCACATAATGCTGATTCGATTTTTTGCTCATATATCTAACTATAAATAGACACCAAATGGTGTAATAACGATTTTACGGGCGTGGTGGATAACATTCCTTGTCCTCTCGTCTATCCCTGTCTAGGCTGGGCATTGTGGCGGTCGACTGGCAGCATAAGGGAGTTATACACCATGGACGAAAAGCCCTGACTACTCGTTGCGTTGCGTTGCGTTATCACGATTAAAGGGGATCGATTTATTTTCTTATCTGTCGCCAACATTCGTTCGCAGTTTGCTTCTAACCGGAGGGGAGTATCTTGGCTTCCAGCCTGCGGATTGCGTCACTGCATGCGCTGAACCTACCCGAACAGTGAGCGCCGTAACAAGTATTTTTATGGCTAATAGCCACCCCCCTTCGGGCTTGTCCATTACTTCTCACCGGGCTAGAGTGCGTCCGTCACGGTCAATCCCGTGACCGGGTGTGGTAACCCGGACAAACCAAGGCGCGGTAGCGCCATAGCTGAGTAGCCGGCGCTTTTTTTGTGTCTGGCTACCGCATTTCTATGGTGGGCCGTGCAAGGCAGGCTTCGGCTTGGCCGGTTCCCTTGGTTCCCGGTATTACCACCCTTGTACGGTCCGCCTCCATTCCGCGTGGTAACGGATGGTTGCGGCTCCTGAATTGAACCAAGGAGCATAAGGAATATGCGCTATCCCCCTTTTACCCAAGGGCTCCACCCTGGGCTGTTCACCTTGTCATCGTCCTCCGTCTTGGAGGTGCGCCATGGCTGACTCAAAACCTACTGTTACCCCGTTCCCTAGACGCTTCGAGTCGAAGGGTTTGCCAGATTCCGCTGTTCACCAGTTTCAGCTGACCGCAGAGCAGCGGATAGCGATGCGGCAAAGGCTGTTCAGCATCCTGGAGGAAACGAAGGCCAGGCCTACCCCGTCGCAGGAGAGCGGTCAGAACTCCGACGAGTGGTTCCGCCAGATTACGGCGCTGTACCGCAAAACGCTGGCAGAAGGGAGGCAGGGCGATGAGTAAGTCGTTTATCACCTACCTTCCCGATCATGACCAATACCCAGGCGCCGAGATCGCTTGGCGGGCGGACTGTCGGCTGGCCTTTACCAATGGCGTGGAATGCGCCAAAGCCTGGTTGAGCAATCCGGACAGCTGTTGGCTGTGGGGCAACCTGATTCTGGAGCGCGAAGCGCTGCCCCCAGGCATACAGCGTCGCGCGTTCGAGGTCGGCTTCCTCAGCCGGATTCACCAGCGCCTGTGTTCGCCGCAAGGCGGCAATCACAAGGCCCGACGCACCCGCTTGCGTTTGTAAGCTCGCGGGGTGGCCTCGGCCGTAGGGTGAAACTTGCGCGTTGGCTGGAATTGCCGCGCGGGCTGCACCCTACAAACTTCGGTGCCTGGTAGATCGCCCGTTGGGCATCGCTTTGCTCAGAGCCAAGCTACGTGCCCACTTACCATCCGCGTATGGCTCTTTCCCCCCCATCGCCCGGAGCATTACGCAGCGGCGGGTAGGTTTTGGGTGAGCGTTAGAAAGCGACTAGTTGCTGTTGAGCCCAGCGACTAATCTTGGCTTAGGGATAGGCTTCGCGCGTCGCGAAGCCCGGAATGCCGCGAGCCTTGAGCTTGGTACACAGTGGTACCGCAGATGCCGAAGTAGCGGGGCAAAGCCGTTATTCGGGTTTAGTCCAAGGAGCCACTGCCATATTGCCAATCCGGCTATGCCCTCTGGGTATCGCGATCTACACTAAGGTCAAGGCTAGCTGCGAGGAGGATTTCATCCTATGACGATCAGGTGCACCGCCAACCTCCCACTCAGCACCCGCGTCATCCTGCGCGGCGGCGAAGTCGCTAAAGCACCGGATGAACGTGTAGACCCGGAGCCGATTGATCAGGCCGTGGATGCCGGCCAACAACGTGTAGAGACAGAGTACAACGCGCAAATTGCGCGTGAAGCCGCAGCAGCGTAGAGGCAGATCGCAAAGAGCGAAACCAGTCGAACACCTAGCTGACTGTAAAAGTCAGAGCAGCCACAGCGTTGACCAAGACCCGTTCGAACTGCACAGCTTGGCGACCCTACGCCGCTTCCTGGAATCAACCAGGCGGCCAGCAGTTTTGATGTTCAGGCGCCCGTTACGCTGCGCCAACCACCGGCCAAGGCCGTGAGGCTGATGGCGACAACCAGCAGCCACTTCGGCCAGAACCACGGCTGCAGCAGGCTTGATGCCTTGCCAATAAGGCGCCTTCTACCATGTGATCCACAAAAAAGCCGCCAATAGGCGGCTTTTTCATGAGCGGGTGCGCCTTACAGCTGCGGACCGGCGTTCTTGATGGCGTCAGACACGTCGAACTTCTTAAAGTTTTCGATGAACTGTTGCGCCAGACCTTTCGCGGCTTCGTCGTAGGCGTTCTGGTCAGCCCAGGTGGTACGCGGGTTGAGCAGGTTGGTTTCAACGCCCGGCACCGACTTCGGCACGTTCAGGTTGATGATCGGCAGGTGCTCGGTCTCGGTACCGATCAGCGCGCCGCTCTGAATCGCTGCAATCACGCCACGGGTAGTCGGGATGTTGAAGCGCTTGCCGACACCGTAGCCACCACCGGTCCAGCCGGTATTGACCAGGTAGACCTTGGAACCGAAGCCGCGGATACGCTTGATCAGCAGTTCCGCGTATTCGCCAGCCGGACGTGGGAAGAACGGTGCGCCGAAGCAGGTGGAGAAGGTCGACTTGATGCCGCCGCCGGAACCCATTTCGGTGGAACCGACCAGCGCGGTGTAGCCGGACAGGAAGTGGTAAGCCGCTTGCTCTTCGTTGAGGATCGACACCGGCGGCAGTACGCCAGTCAGGTCGCAGGTCAGGAAGATCACAGCATTTGGCTCGCCGCCGAGGTTTTTCTCGGAACGCTTGTCGACCAGTTCGATCGGGTAGGCCGCACGGCTGTTCTGGGTCAGGCTGTCGTCGGCGTAGTTAGGCAGACGGGTAAGCGGGTCGAGCACGACGTTTTCCAGTACCGCGCCGAACTGGATGGCTTTCCAGATCACCGGCTCGTTCTTCTGGGACAGGTCGATGCACTTGGCGTAGCAGCCGCCCTCGATGTTGAACACGCTGCCAACGCCCCAGCCGTGCTCGTCGTCGCCGATCAGGTAGCGGCTTTCGTCTGCCGACAGGGTGGTTTTACCGGTGCCGGACAGGCCGAAGAACAGGGTTACGTCGCCTTCTTCGCCGATGTTGGCGGCGCAGTGCATCGGCAGTACGTCGACGGCCGGGAGCAGGAAGTTCTGCACCGAGAACATGGCTTTCTTCATTTCACCGGCGTAGCGCATGCCGGCGATCAGCACTTTTTTGGCGGCGAAGTTGAGGATCACGCAACCGTCGGAGTTGGTGCCGTCACGCTCTGGCACGCACTCGAATTCCGGCACATTGAGGATCTGCCACTCTTGCTTGGCGCTCGGGTTGTACTGTTCCGGGTTGATGAACAGGCAACGGCCGAACAGGTTGTGCCAGGCGGTGCTGGTGGTCATCTTGACCGCCAGGTAGTGCTCAGCATCGGCGCCTACATGGACGTGGGAAACGAAACGCTCACGCTCACCGCTGAAGGCTTCAACGCGGTTCCACAGGGCGTCGAACTTGTCGGCCGGGAACTTGCGGTTGATCGGGCCCCAGGCGATGGCAGCTTGGGTGCTCGGCTCTTCGACGATGAATCGGTCAACTGGCGAGCGGCCGGTACGGTGGCCGGTACGAACGACCAGCGAGCCGTTGGCGGCAAGTTCGCCTTCACCGCGACGGATGGCCTCTTCGACCAATTGTGCGGCGCTAATGTCGGTGTACACGGCGGTATTGGCTTGCGTCATGTGGGGTCCCCGTCGGCCAAGGGCCGAGCCTCCAAACGTTTTGTAGTAAAAGCTAAAGCACTACTACATCGAAAAAAGTGCGCCGGATTATGCCAGAAAAGCACAAGCCGAGTGCAGCCTCTGATTAGATCATTGGGCGGTTAGCGCCCGCGCCCCTTAGTGCCGAGTATCGGATGGCGTTTGCACACCGCCACCGGCGAACAACTGCGCGACGTCTGCAGCATCGAATGAATAACGCTGATTGCAGAACTGGCAGTCGATCACCACGGTGCCATCGTGCTCGCGCAGCAGTTGTTCGGCATCCTGCTGACCGAGGCTAACCAGAGCCTTGGCCGAGCGATCACGCGAGCAACTGCAACGAAACTTCAGCGGTTGCGGGTCGAACAAGCGTAGCGGTTCCTCATGATAGAGGCGGTGCAGCAGTGTTTCATTGTCCAGTCCGAGCTGTTCTTCGGCGCTCAAGGTCTCGGCCAGCACAGTCACATGTTGCCAACTGGCGGCTCGCGCCTCTGCGTCTTTGATCCGCTCGGCCGGCAACTGCTGCAGCAACATGCCGCGAGCACGCCGACCATCGGCATTCAGCCAGAAGCGCGTCGGCAGTTGTTCCGAGGTCGCGAAGTAGTCTGACAAGCAAGCGGACAGATTGATTCCATCGAGCGCCACAATGCCTTGGTAACGCTGCCCGTTACGCGGATCGACGGTCAAGGTCAGCATGCCTTCGGGCATCAGTTCGCGCAGGCCGGCGTCGGCCGTTACCTGATCGGCATGGTAGCGGGCGATGCCACGCAGTTCGCGCTCGCTGGAGCATTCCACCATCAGCAATGGCACCGCGCCGGAGGAGCGCGCCTGCAAGATCAGCAGCCCCTCGAACTTCAAGGTGCCAACCAAAAGCGCCGCCGCCGCCAGCATTTCACCGAGCAACTGCGCGACCGGTTCGGGATAGGGGTGTTTGGCCAGCACATGGGTATAGCTTTCGCCGAGGGAGACCAGCTCACCGCGCACGTCACTGTCGTCGAAGAGAAAACGTTGGGAAAAGTCAGACATGCCAATTTCGCTGAGTGTGGCCAGGGTTGGCGATTTTAGGCGCAAACCCACAGCCGACCAAGCGCCTCTTATCTATCGACTTGGCTGGCAGCCTCTATTGATCCTGGTTGCCACGGAACTGCTGGAGCTGGCGGCGCTGTTTCTTGCTCGGCCGACCATCGGTTTCCACACCGAGGGCCCCGGCCTTGCGCTGCAGGGCGGCGTGTTCACGGCGGGCGATGCTCTCGGCCGTCTCCGCATACAGTGCCTGTGCCTCCGGCGCGCCACGGCGCACCACCGACAGTGCCTGCACGACCACCGTGCGTTCATCGAAACCGCTGCGAATCAGCAACTCATCGCCGATCCGCGGCTCTTTGCTCGGCTTACAGCGCTCGCCGCGGCAGTGCACCTTGCCACCCTCGATGGCCGCCTTAGCCAAGGCGCGGGTCTTATAGAAGCGCGCGGCCCAGAGCCACTTGTCCAGGCGTACCTTGCCGTCATCTTTTTCGTTCATCGGCGTCCTCTTGGCTCCTGTAGGCTGCGCGCACGGTGGTCGCGTGATCAGCTCACTCTAACGAATTAACGGCAGATGCGGTTGTCATACGGCCCGACTAGAATGCGACAAGCCTTTCGGAAAGCCGCACTTGAAGACTTTTGACCAACTCAGCGTAATTGGCCTGCGTGAATGGATTGCTCTGCCCGATCTCGGGGTGGCGGGCTTGCGGGCGAAGATCGATACCGGCGCCAGCACGTCTACTCTGCATGCCACCGAGATCGTGCCGTTCGAGCGCAATGGCGAAAGCTGGGTTCGCTTTAATGCCCACCTCGGCACCCTGGTGCAGTTGCGCCACCGCCGTTGCGAGGCGCCTCTGGTGGCGGTGAAGACTATCAAAAGCTCCAACGGCCAGACCCAGAGCCGTTATGTGATCCGCACCAGCCTGGCGCTGGGTGATCGGGTGTGGTCGGTCGAGTTCACCCTGGCCTGCCGCAAAGCTATGCGCTATCGCCTGCTGCTCGGCTCCAACGCCTTGGTTGACGGCCAGTTGGTGGTCAATCCGGCACTTTCCTATATCCAAGATAAGCCGGCGTTCCCGGCTCTTTCCTCTTCCGTCACAGGTGCTGCATGAAGATCGCTGTGCTGTCGCGTAACCCGCGTCTGTATTCCACCCGTCGTTTGGTCGAAGCTGGCGAGCAGCGCGGCCATGAGATGGTGGTGATCGACACCCTGCGCGCCTATATGAACATCGCCAGCCACAAGCCACAGATTCATTATCGCGGCAAACCGCTGGAAGGCTTCGACGCGGTGATCCCGCGGATCGGCGCCTCGGTCACCTTCTATGGCTGCGCGGTACTGCGCCAGTTCGAGATGATGGGCGTGTTCCCGCTCAGCGAGTCGGTGGCCATCGCCCGCTCGCGGGACAAGCTGCGCTCGCTACAACTGCTCTCACGCCGCGGCATCGGCCTGCCGGTGACCGGTTTTGCCCACTCACCGGATGACATTCCGGATTTGATCCAGATGGTCAACGGTGCCCCGCTGGTGATCAAGGTACTGGAAGGCACGCAAGGGATCGGAGTGGTGCTGTGTGAAACCGAGAAGGCCGCCGAGTCGGTGATCGAGGCCTTTATGGGCCTGAAGCAGAACATCATGGTGCAGGAGTACATCAAGGAAGCTGGCGGCGCGGATATTCGCTGCTTCGTGGTCGGCGACAAGGTGATCGCCTCGATGAAGCGCCAGGCCAAGCCCGGCGAGTTCCGCTCCAACCTGCACCGCGGCGGCACCGCCAGCCTGATCAAAATCACCCCGGAAGAACGCATGACCGCCATTCGCGCGGCCAAGGTCATGGGCCTAAGCGTGGCCGGCGTCGACATCCTGCGCTCCAACCACGGCCCGCTGGTCATGGAAGTGAACTCCTCGCCGGGGCTGGAAGGCATCGAAGTCACCACCAGCAAGGATGTCGCCAGCATGATCATCCAGTACCTGGAGAAAAACGGCGGCCCGCACCTGACGCGCACCAAAGGCAAGGGCTGAGGCGCAGCCAAAACGAACGGACAGTAGGTTGGTGCTGAGCCAAAGGCGATGCCCAACAACCGGCCTGCAAGGCCGGGCTTCCAAGTTCGAGACCGTAAGTGGGGAGTCGCTGGGCGACTCCTTGTTGGGCATCGCTGCGCTCAGCACCAACCTACGAAACTACACATTGCCCGCGCTCAACTCTCGGCCAGCCAGGTGAGAAATGCTGCTTCGCTGAGTGGCGGGCTGAAGTAGTAACCCTGGCCCAGCGAGCAACCATGCGCGCGCAGGCTGTCGAACTGGGACTGGGTTTCGATCCCTTCGGCGACGCACTCCAGACCGAGGTTACGGGCAATCACCAGGATGGTTTCAACCAGCATCAAGCCACTGGCCTCGCCTTCCAAATCGTTGATAAAGCTGCGGTCGATCTTCAAACGGTCCAGCGGCAAACGTTTGAGATAGGTCAACGAGGAGTAACCGGTGCCGAAATCGTCAATCGCGAAGCGGACCCCCAGCCGCTTCAGCGCCTGCATGGCGGCGATGCATTGATCAACGTCCTCTAACAACACCCCTTCGGTGATTTCCAGTTCCAACACGCTGGCCGGCAAGCCGTGATGTTGCAGGCAGCCGCTGACCCGCTGCACCAGATCGAACTGACGCAGCTCATGGGGGCTGAGATTGACCGCCAGCACCAGTTGCGGCCAGCGCTGATGCCAGCGCCCCAGTGCCGCACAGGCCTGCTCCAGCACCCAGGCCCCGAGCTCCTGTATCAGGCCGGTTTCTTCCGCCAGCGGAATGAACTGCGCAGGTGGAATCTCGCCGCGCTCCGGGTGCGTCCAACGCAACAACACTTCGGCGCCGGCCACCCGGCCGTTGACCAGTGTCAGTTGCGGCTGGAACATCAAGTGCAGCTGGCCACGGGGAATGGCCTGGCGCAGTTCGCTTTGCAGCTGAAGGCGTTGATCGATCACCGCCTGCATGGCCGGGGCAAAGAAATGCAGGGCGTTGCGGCCGCCCTGCTTGGCTCGGTACATCGCCGTATCCGCCTGTTTCAGCACGTCCGCTGCGTCCTGCGCGGCGAACGGATGCAAGGCGATACCAATACTGGCGCTGACCGACAGTTCATGGCCGTCGAGTTGGTAGCTGCCGAGCAAACTCTGCAGTAGTTTCTCGCCGACCTCCGCAGCATGCTCACCGGCCACTTCCGGGCTCTCGCCAAGGGCTTCAAGGAGCACGACAAATTCATCGCCACCGAGCCGGGCCAAGGTATCTTCCGCCCGCAGACAACCGGCCAAGCGCGCAGTGACTTCACGCAGCAGTGCATCGCCAACCAGATGGCCCAGGCTGTCGTTGACCGTTTTGAAGTGATCCAGATCGATAAACAGCAGCGCGCCAAAACTGCTGTCGCGCAGCTCGCGGGTCATCGCATGCTGCAGGCGGTCGAGCAGCAGGCGGCGATTGGGTAAGCCAGTCAAATCATCGCTGTAGGCCAGCCGCTCGATCTCGCGCTGATAACGCTGGCGTTCGGAGATATCGGTGATGCTGCCGCGAATCAGCTGCTGCTCGCCCGGCAGCCGAACTAGCCGCACCTCACAAGGCAGCAGGCGCCCGGCGCTGTCGCGGTGTAGCCATTCGAAAACCGGGGCCGCCCCGTCCAGCGCCGCCACGATGTATTCGTTGCCGGCTTGCGCAGAGGTCCGGCCATCCGCCTGACGCAGCGGGCTCAGCTCGACCGGGCTCTTGCCGATCAACTCGACGCGGCTGAGATTGAACAGCCGCGCGGCATTTTCATTGGCATCCAGCATGCCGCCCTCGGCGGTGAACAACACGATGGCTTCCGGGGCGTGCTCGACCAACGCGCGGTAGCGCGCCTCCGCCTCATGGCGCGCCGTGATGTCCTCGACCAGGGTCAGGCAGGCCTCCAAACGCCCTTGCGGATCACGCACCGCACGCAGGCTGAGGCGGGTATAGATCACGCTCCCGTCTTCACGCAGGAAGCGCTTATCCAGCTCATAATCATCGCGGTGTCCGGCCCTGACCGACTCGAACAGCGGCGCCTCCACCGCCACATCGTCTGGATGGGTAATTGCCACCCAGGAACTGGCGCGCAGCTCCTCGCGGTTGCGCCCAAGAACCTGGCAAAGCTTGGCGTTGACCTCCAGCCACACGCGTTGCGGGCTGATCATGGCCATGCCGATCAGCGGCGCCTCAAAGAACAGCCGCAGCCACTCATCGCGCTCACGCAACTGCTGCTCCGCACGCTTACGGGCGGAGAGGTCCTGGATCGCGCCATAGATTCGGATGACCCGCCCGTCGTCCCGCTCGGCCAAACCCTTGATCCGCAGCCAGCGGCTGTTGCCTCGAGCGGTGAGCAAGCGCACTTCGATGTCGAACGGCTGAGCGAACTCCAGCACCTCGGCCAGGGTTTTCTGCACCAGGGCGACGCCCTCTTCATCGAAATAGTTCAGGGCCTGACTGAGAGTCGGCGTCGCCCCGGACGGATCGAGTTCATAAATGCGAAAGCTGCCCTCGCTCCAGAACATGTTGAAACTCGGCACCTCTAGCACCCAGCCGCCGATATCGGCGATGGCCTCGGTTTGCGAGAGCAAATGAGCCTGGCGCAGCAGCTCCTCGCGCCGCGTCGCCAGCTCTAGCGCCAGCCGCTCACGGGCGCTGACATCGTGTTGCAGGGCGACGTAATGGCTGATGCCTTGCTCGTCACGCATCGGTGCCAGGGTGATTTCGTTCCAAAACTGGCTGCCATTCTTGCGGTAGTTACGCAGCACCACCTGGCACGGCTCACCGAGTTGCAACGCCGCGCGCATGCGCGGCAGCTCGGTTTGGTTACAGTCACCACTCTGTAGGAAACGGCAGTTGCGCCCGAGAACCTCCTCGCGGGAATAACCGCTGATGCGCTCAAACATCGGGTTGCAGTAGATCAGCGGCAGATCGGGCTGACGCGCATCGGCGATGCTGATACCAAGCGGGCTGGCCTGCAGCGCCAGATTGGTCAGCGCCAGTTGCTGCTGCATCTGCGCACTGCGACTGAGCGCCAGACGCAGGTCACTCAGGCTGCGGCCGACCAGCAAGGTGGCGAACATCAACATCAGCGCACTGAGGTGTAGCTCGCTGAGCTGCGGGTCGGGCAACTCGGATACCTTGATATAACCGTATGCCAGCGGCACCGCGAGAATCATCAGACTGCTCAGCGCCGCGCCGCAGAGCGCGCCAGGAAAACCCCAGAGCATTGCCAGGCTGAGCATGGCCAGGCCCAGTAACGGCAAGGTAAGCGGCAGTGGCAACACACCCAGCAGCCAGGGCAGGCCAAACAACAGGGCCACTAACAATGGCCACGGCGGTAAGCGTTGCAATGGTTCGACCAACGGCTGCGCTCCGCTGCCCGGCAGTGGCGCCACCCAGCCCCGGCGGCGCAACACCACGGTGGCATAGGTCAGCAGGGGTGTGGCAATCACCAGTGTGCTCAAGCAGTCGGCCAGCCAGATGTTCAAGCTGGCAGCTGCCCAGTTTTCCACCGTTACATGCCCCGCCAGCAGCAACGCGCCTTGCCCAGTGATGGCCAGCAGAGTCACCGGCACCAGCACACCCAACAGCATAAAGCGCAATAAATGGCTGAGATCTGGAAGGGCGACATCGAAGTCGCGGCGCCACAGCAGCAACCACGCCAAACCAATGCAGAGTGTTTCCGGTAGCGCGTACAGTGGGCCCCAGTGCCAATCCAGATCCCACAACGGGATGCTCAGCCAGGCATTCAGGTAAATTGCCGGCAGTACCCGTGGCCCCCACCAGAAGATGAAAACCAGGCCCAGAGCAAATGGCAGATACCAAAGCGCCACCCCCTCACTGAACTGGGTGGTGAGCGATAACCGGGTAGCAAGATGGAGCAGCGGCAGCGGTAGCCACCAAGTCCATTTGGGTAGGCGTTTAAATACGGCGAGCATGCTGACCTCGTGCCAATACGCTGAAGTAGCATAGATCAGCGCTGCTGCATCCGTTATGCGGATTAAATGGCTATATCCGGATTGGCTTTTGCAAGGGGCGCATTGGAAATACGCAAAACCCTAGGCTGGGTAGAGCCTGGCGAAATCCAGTGGGATATGAGCTGGGTTTCGCCGAAAAACGGCTCTACCCAGCCTACCTCTCTGAGGGATCCATTCCACGGATCAAGCCGCGTCGCGTGGCAGTAACAGCCCCAACGGCAAGCACACCCGAGCCTCCAGACCACCGCCTGAGCGGTTGCGCAACTCGACGCTGCCACCGTGCTGGGCGGCGATGCGTTTGACGATCGCCAGGCCGAGACCGGTGCCCTTGCCGCCGCGCGCGCGGTCGCCACGAATGAAGGGATTGAAAATATCGTCCAGCTCCGCCGGATTAATCCCCTGACCACGATCCATCACGCTGAGCACCACGTAGGGTGCGCTCTGATCCCCGGAAACGTAGGCCGCCACTTCCACGGCATTGCCGCCGTGGTGCAAGGCATTCTCGATCAGGTTGTTCAGCAGGCGCTTGATCGACACCCGACGCAGCGGGAATGGCGGCACCGGCTCGAGACATAGGCGCACCCGCTCCAGATCTTGATTGAACGGTGCCACTACCTCGCTCACAACTTCGGCAAGCGCCACTTCTTCCAGCCGCTCATCACGGCCGTCGCGGATAAAGGCGAGGAACTGATCGAGGATCGCATCCATGTCCTCGATGTCGCGCACCATATCGTCGATCAGCTCGGCGTCGCTGTTCATCAGCTCCAGCGACAAGCGCAGGCGGGTCAGCGGCGTACGCAGATCATGGGAAACCCCGGCGAGCATCAACTCACGCTCGCGGGCGGCTTGCTCAACGCCCTCGGCCATCTGGTTAAAGGCGCGATACACCTCGGCCATCTCGCTCGGCGTGTCGCTGATCGGCAGGCGCACACTGCGACCCTGGCCGAGCTGGCGGGCAGCGAACACTAGCTGCTTGAGCGGTTGATTGAGCTGGCGCACGAAGATCCAGGCCGCCGCCGTCGACAACAAGCCAATGGCCAGGAACCAGCCGAGCACGCTCCAGATTTTCTGCCCGCGCAACGGGTGCGGGTACAGCGGCACCTCGATCCAACCGTCACCGAGGCTGGGCGACCGTACCCACAGCGCGGAAGGTTGATGCACGCGCAAACGCACTTCGGTATCCGGGCCCAGCTCCATGCGCATCTGCCGCTGGAAAATCCCGGTGTAGGGCCAATGCTGCTCACCCGGCGGCGCTGCGGCGTCCGGCGTCCAGCGCAGGCCGGCGGCCTTGGCGACCAGCGGGCGCGACGCCGCGTCGGTCGCCCAATAGGCGCGCACAGTCAACGCCGCGCCGTGGCTGTATTGGCGGTCGACCAGCACGTCCTCGTTCATCATCAGATAAACCAGAGTCAGTGCCTTGGAGAACAGCACCACCACCAGCACCAGCCAGAGCGTGCGGGCGAAAAAGCTTTGCGGGAACCACAGCGGGGTTTTCATCAGGCAGCATCTGCACAGGTCATACGTAGGGTGGGTTAGCCGCGCTAGCGGCGTAACCCACCATTGATGCCAGCAGGCATCGCGTGGCCGCCCCGACGGGGCGGTTGGTGGGTTACGCCGCCACAGCGGCTAACCCACCCTACAACTCATTTATTGCCATCCGGTACGAAGACGTAGCCGACACCCCAGACCGTCTGGATATAACGCGGCTTCGACGGATCCGGCTCGATCAGCCGCCGCAAACGCGAGATCTGCACGTCGATGGAACGCTCCAGCGCGTCCCACTCGCGGCCCCGCGCCAGGTTCATCAACTTGTCGCGGGTCAGCGGCTCACGAGCGTGCTGCACCAGTGCTTTGAGCACGGCGAACTCACCGGTTGTGAGCATGTGCAGCTCGTCGCCACGCTTCAGCTCGCGGGTGGCGAGGAACAACTCATAGTCGCCAAAGCTGACCGTTTCGTCCTCGCTGCCCGGCGCGCCCGGCACCGGCGCGGACTGCCGGCGCAACACTGCCTTGATCCGTGCCAGCAGCTCGCGCGGGTTGAACGGTTTGGCCAGATAATCGTCGGCGCCCTGCTCCAAGCCCTGGATCCGGCTGCTCTCATCGCCTTTGGCGGTGAGCATGATGATCGGCACCTGATTGTTCGAATCGCGCAGGCGCCGGCAGGCCGACAACCCGTCTTCACCCGGCAACATCAGGTCGAGCACCACCAATTGGAACAACTCGCGGGCCAGCAGACGGTCCATCTGCTCGACGTTTTCCACCGTCCGTACGCGGTAGCCTTGCTCGTCGAGAAAGCGCTCTAACAAGCGCCGTAGACCGGGATCGTCATCAACAATGAGGATTTTTTCGCCTTCAACTGTGGCAGTGCTGCTCATAGAGGCTCCTTTCAGCTCGGCGCACATTATGGCGCAGACGCCGCGCTACGCGTGCGCTGCATTCGTTAGCAGATTTTTCCCCGTCCCCGACTATTGGAGGCCTGGGTATAATGCCGGCCTTTTTGCGGCAGGCGCGGCTTGCCTTCATTTCTCTGTCAGGTGGTTTTATGGACAGCATCAACAACCGTATCGCCGAGGAACTCGGTGTCCGCCCGCAACAGGTCGCAGCCGCCGTGGCCTTGCTCGATGAAGGCTCCACCGTGCCGTTTATCGCCCGTTACCGTAAAGAGGTCACCGGTAGCCTGGACGATACCCAGTTGCGCAACCTCGAAGAGCGCCTGCGCTACCTGCGCGAACTCGACGGCCGGCGCGCCAGCATCCTCGCCAGCATCGAAGAACAAGGCAAGCTGACCCCCGAACTGGCCCGCGAAATCAAACTCGCCGACACCAAGACGCGCCTCGAAGACTTGTATTTGCCGTACAAGCAAAAGCGCCGCACCAAGGGCCAGATTGCCCTGGAAGCTGGCCTTGGCGAGTTGGCCGACGGCCTGTTCAACGACCCGACCTTGAGCCCGGAAGGCGAAGCCGCACGCTTCGTCGACGCGGAAAAAGGCGTCGCCGATGTGAAGGCCGCGCTGGAAGGCGCCAAATACATCCTCATGGAACGCTTCGCCGAAGACGCCAGCCTGCTCGACAAACTGCGCGGTTTCCTCAAACACGATGCCACCCTCAGCGCCCGAGTGGTCGCTGGCAAGGAAGAGGAAGGCGCCAAGTTCCGCGACTACTTCGAGCACGACGAACCGCTGAAAAGCGTCCCCTCGCACCGTGCTCTGGCGATTTTCCGTGGCCGCAACGAGGGCATCCTCAGTTCAGCGCTGAAAGTTGGCGACGATGCGCCGGGCACCCTGCACCCCTGCGAGTTGATGATTGGCGAGCGCTTCGGCCTCAAAGACCAAGGCCGCGCCGCCGACAAATGGCTGGCCGAAGTGGTGCGCTGGACTTGGAAGGTCAAGCTCTACACCCACCTGGAAACCGACCTGTTCGGCGAGCTGCGTGAAAGCGCGGAAAACGAAGCGATCAGCGTGTTCGCCCACAACCTGCACGACCTGCTGCTCGCGGCGCCGGCCGGCCCGCGCGCGACCCTGGGCCTAGATCCAGGCCTGCGCACCGGCTGCAAGGTCGCCGTGGTGGATGCTACCGGCAAGCTGCTGGACACCGCCACGGTCTACCCGCACGTGCCGAAGAACCAGTGGGACCAGACCATCGCCGTGCTCGCCGCGCTCTGCGCCAAGCATTCGGTCGACCTGATCGCCATCGGCAATGGCACCGCCAGCCGCGAGACCGACAAACTGGCCGCCGAACTGATCAAAAAATACCCAGCACTGAAAATGACCAAAATCATGGTCAGCGAAGCCGGCGCTTCGGTGTACTCGGCTTCGGAACTGGCGGCCAAGGAGTTCCCCGATCTCGACGTGTCGATCCGTGGCGCGGTGTCGATCGCCCGGCGCCTGCAGGATCCGTTGGCCGAGCTGGTGAAGATCGATCCGAAATCCATCGGCGTCGGCCAGTACCAGCACGACGTCTCCCAGTTGAAACTGGCGCGTAGCCTGGATGCGGTGGTGGAAGACTGCGTAAACGCCGTCGGTGTCGATGTGAATACCGCCTCGGTGGCCCTGCTGGCGCGCATCTCCGGCCTCAATGCGACCCTGGCGCAGAATATCGTTGCCCACCGCGACGCCAACGGCGCCTTCAAAACCCGCGATGCACTGAAAAAAGTCAGCCGCCTCGGTGAAAAAACCTTCGAACAGGCCGCCGGCTTCCTGCGCGTAATGAACGGCGACAACCCGCTGGACGCCTCCGCGGTGCACCCGGAAACCTACCCGCTGGTACAGCGGATTGCCGCCGATACCGGTCGCGATGTGCGCTCGTTGGTCGGCGATTCGAGCTTCCTCAAACGCCTCGACCCGAAGAAATTCACCGACGAAGCCTTTGGCCTGGTCACCGTGACCGACATCCTCCAGGAACTGGAAAAGCCTGGCCGCGACCCACGCCCGGAGTTCAAGACCGCCGAGTTCCAGGACGGCGTCGAAACCCTCAAGGACCTGCAGCTGGGCATGATGCTGGAAGGCGTGGTGACCAACGTCACCAACTTCGGCGCCTTCGTCGATATCGGTGTACATCAGGACGGCCTGGTGCATATCTCGGCGTTGTCGGAGAAGTTCATCAAGGACCCGCGCGAAGCGGTCAAAGCGGGCGACGTGGTCAAGGTCAAGGTGATGGAGGTGGACATCCCGCGTAACCGTATCGCCCTGTCGATGCGTATGTCGGATACGCCCGGTGAGAAGATCGAAGGCCAACGCGGCAGCCGCTCCGGTAGCCAGCCACGCCAGCAAAGCACGCCACGTAGCGAGCCGCAGCCGGCCAGCAATGCAGCCATGGCCGCGCTGTTCGCCAACGCCAAGCAGATCAAGAAACGCTGAAGTGGACTGATCGATTGATTCGTTGACCTATCGCGGTCCCTGTAGGCTGGGTAGAGCGAAGCGAAACCCAGCTCATACCCAGCCTACGATCTGAGGAAAAACTGATGAAGCAAGAGCAAGTTGGCAGCAGCAGCGCCTTCGGCCGCCTACTCGGCCTGGAAGTCGTCGCCGCCGCCGAGGGTCGCGCGGAAGTGCACATGGTCATGCACGACGGCCTGCGCAATGTGCAGGGCAAACTGCATGGCGGCGCGCTGTTCTCGCTGATCGACACGGCCATGGGCCAGGCCAGCCACAGCCTCTCCGGCGGCGTGCCGGAGTGCGTGACACTGGAGAGCAAGATCAATTACATCCGCCCGGTGAGCGACGGCATGCTGGTCTGCCGCGCCTGGGTGCTGCACGCAGGCCGGCGCACCCAGGTGGTCGAGGCGGAAACCCATCAAGGCGACAAACTGGTCGCCAAAGCACAAGCCACCTTCGCTCGCGTATAACTCGTTGCCTCCCGGCTGCGCTATAACAGGCGCAGCATCCCAACCAGGCGACAACGCCGGTTACTTCCTTTGCCCCTTGTAGACCGCTCCGTCCACCCCCATATTGGGGCGACCGACGCGTGAAGGAATACCATTTTGAGCGATCTTCTCTCCCGCCGCCTGGCTCTGCTCGGCGAGCGCGCCAACCTTGCCCTGCTCACCCAGTGCCTACATGGTATCGAGCGGGAATGCCTGCGCGTCGATGCCCACGGCCAGCTCGCGCTGACGCCACACCCGGCCGCACTAGGCTCGGCGCTGACGCACCCGCAGATCACCACCGACTACTCCGAGTCGCTGCTGGAGTTCATCACTCCCGCAGAACCCGACCCGGCGGCCACGCTGGCGGACCTTGAGCAGATCCATCGCTTTGCCTACAGCAAGCTTGACGGCGAGTACCTGTGGAGCCCGTCGATGCCCTGCCCGCTGCCGGAAGAAGAGCGGATTCCGATCGCCCGTTACGGCGACTCGCACATCGGCCAGCTGAAATACGTCTATCGCAAGGGCCTGGCGCTGCGTTACGGCAAGACCATGCAGTGCATCGCCGGCATTCACTACAACTTCTCGCTGCCGGAAGCGCTCTGGCCGCTGCTGCAACAGGCCGAAGGCAATACGCAG
The DNA here is from genome assembly GCF_003596405.1 of Pseudomonas cavernicola. Classification (NCBI taxonomy): domain Bacteria; kingdom Pseudomonadati; phylum Pseudomonadota; class Gammaproteobacteria; order Pseudomonadales; family Pseudomonadaceae; genus Pseudomonas; species Pseudomonas cavernicola. The sequence goes on along the minus strand of NZ_QYUR01000002.1, from coordinate 1,422,215 downwards.
AGCCCGCGCGATTATCAGTCGGCGCGCTATATCGCCCTGATCCGTAATTTCAGGCGCTACAGCTGGCTGCTGATGTACCTGTTCGGCGCCTCGCCGACGCTGGACGCCGGCTTCCTGCGTGGCCGCCCGCACCAGCTCAAGCAGCTCGATGAGCACACCTTGTACCTGCCCTACGCCACGAGTCTGCGGATGAGTGATCTGGGCTACCAAAGCAGTGCCCAGGCCGGCCTGACGCCCTGCTACAACGACCTTGCCAGCTACACCCACAGCCTGCACCAAGCGGTCTCCACGCCCTACCCGGCCTATGCCGAAATTGGTACCAAGCAAAATGGCGAATGGCTGCAGCTCAATACCAACATCCTGCAGATCGAAAACGAGTACTACTCGAACATCCGCCCGAAACGCGTGACCTACAGCGGCGAGCGACCAATCCAGGCGCTGATGGCGCGTGGCGTGCAGTATGTCGAAGCGCGCTGCTTGGACATCAACCCGTTCCTGCCGCTGGGTATCGACCTGACGGAAGCACGCTTCCTCGACGCCTTCCTGCTGTTCTGTACCCTGCAAGACAGCCCGGAACTGGCTGGCACAGAATGCCGCGACTGCACCGACAACTTCCTCAAAGTGGTTAAAGAAGGCCGCCGCCCGGGCCTGCACCTGCAGCGCCATGGCGAACCCGTCGAACTGCAAGCCTGGGCCCATCAACTACTCGACAGCATCCAGCAGCTCGCGACCTTGCTCGACAACAGCCACGGCGGTGATAGCCACACCCAAGCGCTGGCAGCGCAACGGGCCAAGGTCGACGACCCAGCGCTGACGCCTTCGGCACAGGTGCTGGCCAGCCTGCAGGAGCACGGTGAAAGCTTCACAGAGTTCGCCCTGCGGCAAAGCCAGGCACATGCCGAATACTTCCGCAGCCAACCGCTGAGCAGCACGGAGCAAGCCGCCTTCGAGGAATCGGTACGCCAGTCGCTGGCCGAACAGGCTGAGCTGGAGCGCGCACCAGTCAGTGATTTCGACACCTTTGTCGCCGCCTACCAAGCGAGCATCCTCACCCTCGCGGTTTAGCAGGTCGTTGAAAAACTACTGCGCTAGCCTACGCCGCGTTGCGCCTTGTGACCCACATGGATGTGGGGAATGCCGCCACCCGTAGGGAACGGGTGCGGCCCTAGCCGTCGCTCGCTACCTTTTTCAACGGCCTGTGCGTCGACTCCGTCACAAAAGCCGCCAGCGGGCCAAAAGCCGGGATCGGCGGCTCAGTCGCCGCCGGCCAGTGGGGTTAGCATAAGCGCAGTTTGGTTTATGTGAGTTTGCCCATGGCGCCCCCCGAGGCCCTCCCCGACGAAGACCGACCCGACGAAGACCGACATTGGAGCCTGGAAAGCCTGAACAAGGCTTACCAACAAGGCTATATGGCCGGCCTCACCGGCCACCCGACCAGCCAGCAACCGCACCGCGCGGAGGTACTCGCGGCGGCGTGGGAAGCCGGTTGGGACGATGGCGAAGAGCAGTACCAACTGCTGATTCAGAAGACAGCATAAGTACATGCTGGCCGTAGGCTGGGTTTCATGAGGTGCATCCATGCACCTCACCCTGCGGGCAGCTGAAGCTGTGCAAAACGGCTTTCCTGCCGTTTTGTCGCTGCGCTCTACCCAGCCTACGGTCTGCGCTCTGCCTACGGTCTGTTACGTCTCTACAGCTGCTTCTCGAAAATCTGTGAATTGCGCTGATAGTTGTACAGCGAGGCCCGTGCCGCCGGCAGACGATCGACGCTGCTCGGCTCGAAGCCACGCTCACGGAACCAATGGGCGGTGCGCGTGGTGAGCACGAACAAGGTCTTCAAGCCCTGCGCCCGCGCGCGCTCTTCGATGCGCTCCAGCAGCTCATCGCCGCGACCACCGTGGCGATAGTCCGGATTGACCGCCAGACAGGCCAGCTCACCCGAGTCCGAATCGGCAATCTGATATAGCGCTGCGCAGGCGATGATCAGCCCGTCGCGCTCGACGATGCTGAACTGCTCGATCTCGCGCTCCAGCACTTCGCGTGAGCGGCGCACCAGAATGCCCTGCTCTTCCAGTGGGCTGATCAGGTCGATCAGACCACCGACATCCTCGATGCTCGCCTCGCGCAATTGCTCGAACTGTTCCTGATCGACCAGGGTGCCGCCGCCGTCGCGGGTAAACAGCTCGGTGAGTAGCGAACCGTCTTCGGTATAGCTGACGATATGGCTGCGCTTGACCCCGCCCCGGCAGGCCTGGGCGGCGGCATCCAGCAGTTCCGCCTGATAACAGTTGCCGAGCCGTTGCAGATGGGTCGGCACCTGCTGCGGGCGCAACTCACGCACCAGCTTGCCGCCCTCATCGAGCAGGCCACGCTCGGCGCCGAACAGGATCAGCTTGTCGGCATCCAGGTCGATCGCCGCGCGCATCGCCACGTCCTCACACGCGAGGTTGAAGATCTCTCCGGTGGGTGAGTAGCCCAGCGGTGAGAGCAGCACGATCGAGCGCTCGTCGAGCAAGCGACCAATGCCCTTGCGATCGACCCGCCGGACTTCGCCGGTATGGTGATAGTCGACACCCTCGAGCACCCCAATCGGCCGCGCGGTGACAAAATTACCGCCGGACACGCGCAGGCGTGAGCCCTGCATCGGCGAGGCGGCCATGTCCATCGACAGGCGCGCTTCGATGGCGATCCGCAACTGGCCAACGGCGTCGATCACGCACTCCAGGGTCGGCCCGTCGGTGATCCGCAGATTGCGGTGAAAATGTGGCGTCAGCCCACGTATCGCCAGCCGCGCCTCGATCTGTGGGCGCGAACCGTGGACCAGCACCAGGCGCACGCCAAGGCTATGCAGCAGCACCAGGTCATGGACGATATTGCCGAAGTTCGGATGCGCCACGCCCTCGCCGGGCAGCATGACGACGAAAGTGCAATCGCGGTGGGCATTGATATAGGGCGAAGCGTGGCGGAGCCAGTTGACGTATTCCGGCATAGCGTAATGAGCCTTTGATTCGTGAAGAGAAAGCCTGAGCGAGCATCAGCAAGCGGTGAAACGTCAGCTTTATCGTCGAAGTTGGGGCTGCAACACGCGTGCTCTCCTTACCGTTCAATGGGGCGACACAAACAAAACGCCGGGTTTCGGCCAAGCCCTCGACCCAGCCTACGAAGCTGTAGCTGGACTCAGGCAATAGTGCTGAATCAACTCACGCAGCAGACGCACTGTCGGCTGCAAACGTGACATTTCCAGGAACTCCCCCGGCTGATGAGCGCAGCTGATATCGCCAGGGCCGAGGATCAGGGTCTCGCAACCCAGTTGCTGAAGATAAGGCGCTTCGGTGCCGAATGCCACCGCCTCGGCGCTGTACCCGGTCAGTCGTTCTGCCAGCCGCACCAATTCGGCGTCGGCCGCCTGCTCGAACGCAGGCACGCAGGGAAACAGGGGGGCGAAGTCGATGGTTACCTGATGCTGTATCGCCAGTGGCTGCAGTTTTTGCCGAATCGCCGCGCGCAGCACTTCGGGGTCCATCCCCGGTAAGGGCCGCAGATCGAATTCCAGCGAACACTGGCCGCAGATCCGATTGGGATTATCGCCACCGTGGATACAGCCTAGGTTGAGGGTTGGCTGCGGCACGCTGAACTGCGGATTGCGGTACTCCTGCTGCCATTGCTGGCGCAGCTGCAACAGCTCCGCAATCGCGCCGTGCATGGCCTCCAGGGCGCTATGACCGAGGCTCGGGTCGGAGGAATGGCCACTCTGGCCGAGAATATCGATGCGTTCCATCATCACGCCTTTGTGCAGGCGAATCGGCCGCAACCCGGTCGGTTCACCGATCACCGCCGCCCGCCCCAAGGGCCGGCCCGCCGCAGCCAGCGCACGGGCGCCGGCCATCGAGCTTTCTTCATCACAGGTGGCGAGGACCAGCAGCGGCTGCTGGAACCGCTGTGCGAGCAACGGTTTAACCGCCTCGATAATCAGCGCAAAGAAACCCTTCATATCGCAGCTGCCGAGACCGACCCAGCGGCCATCGACCTCGGTCAACTTGAGCGGATCGGTTTTCCACAAAGCCGCATCGAACGGCACGGTGTCACTGTGCCCGGCCAACACCAGACCGCCAGGGCCACTGCCGTAGCTGGCGAGCAGGTTGAATTTACCCGGCGTGACTTCCTGCACCTCACAGGCAAATCCCAGGTCGCCGAGCCAGGCGCTGAGCAACTCGATCACCCCACGGTTGGACTGATCCAGGTTCGGCTGGGTACAGCTCACCGACGGCGTGGCGATCAGCGCGGCAAATTGCTCTTTGAGGGAAAGCTGGGGCATTCGCGGTCTCCACAAGCGAGTCCCATCATAGAGCCATCGCGCCCCAGGAATAAACCGCCAAGCGCCGGCTGCCGGCGCGGTAGGCCTGCATGTCCTGTACACTCCACGGCTTCAGCAGCCCTCGCCCACTGGCACTCTGCGGCTGCGCACCCGTTATTAGCGTTTGGATTCCCCGGCCATGCAGAAAGAAACCGAAATCAAACTCCGCGTCAGCCGCGAAACCCTCGCCGCCCTGCGTGAGCACCCGTTGCTGAAAAAGCGCAACAAGGCTGGCTGGGAACGCCGCGAACTGTTCAACCAGTACTTCGATACGCCGGAACGCGACCTGGCCAAAGCCAAGATCGCACTGCGCATTCGACGTGACGGCGAGGAGTTCATCCAGACCCTGAAGACGCGCGGCCAGAGCGTCGCCGGCTTGTCCGAACGCCACGAGTACGATTGGGCGCTGAGCAAGGCCAAGCTGGATCTGAAGAAGTTGAACGACGAATGCTGGCCAGAAGCGTTGGCGGAGCTGGATAAAAAACAGCTACAGGCCATCTTCACCACCGACTTCATTCGCGAACGCGCTGAAATCGCCTGGGGCCGCGGCAAGAGCAAAGTGGTGATCGAAGCCGCCCTCGATCTCGGCAAAGTCATCGCCGCCGGCCAGGAAGAAGACATCTGCGAGCTGGAGCTTGAACTTAGACAGGGCGAGCCGCAAGCGCTCCTGGAACTGGCCGCGGAGCTGGCGGCGGATCTCGCGCTGATGCCCTGCGATATCAGCAAGGCCGAACGCGGTTATCGCCTGTTCGATGCCAACAGCTACTCGCTGAGCCTGCCACTGCCCGAACTCAACCCCGAACTGGCACTAGACCAGGCCTTCGCCGCGCTGGCCTGGCACCTGCTCGGCAGCAGCCAGCGCCTCGCCGAGCAATACCGCTTCAACGGCCACTGGCGTTTGCTGGTCGACTGGGTCGAGCAACTGGTCGAACTCCGGGCGCTGGTCGGCAGCCTTGGCCAGGCCGCGCCACGGGCGAGCAGCCACGAACTGCGCCTGAGTCTCGACGCCCTGCTCAGTGTCTGGCGCCCACGGGTACTGGCCGGGCAACTCGACGAAGCAGTGCGCCAAGCCGCCCCTGCGCAGTTCGCCGAAGAACTGCAAGGCAATCGCTGGGGCCTGTTCTCGCTGAATACCTCGCGCTGGCTGCTGGCTCACGCCTGGACTAGCGAGCGCAATAATCGCGGCAATCGCCAGGGCGCGGCGGTGCTCGGCAACTGGTTGCCGCATCTGCTGGCCGAAGAAGCCGTGGCCCTGCAACTGGGTCGTTATCAGCAGCAGCCGGAAGACCTGGCCGAGCAGCTGCCGCGCATCGAGCGTCTGCAGGTCTGGTTGCGCCTGGCCCGCCAGGTGCTACTGGAAGTGCCGGAAGTCGACCGCTTGTATGGCGAGCTGAACAAACTGCGCGAACTGGCCAACCGCGCGCTCGACGAGGAATGCCTCGACGCGCGCGTGCAGCAGGCGCAAACCGTGCTGACCAGCAAAGCCTGGAAAGTCTTGCTGCGTTTGTAATCCGCCGCGCCCGCAGTTGCATGGGAATCTGTCCCACCTGGAACACCCAGCAACTGCGGGTCAGCCCAACAGCGGCAAGCTGGTGGTCGACTTGATTTCCGAGAGCGCGACGATCGAGTTCACTTCCTGAATCCCCGGCACCAGCGAGAGTTTCTCGAAGAAGAAGCGCTCATAGGCCTCGATGTCCTGGGTGACGATGCGCAACAGGAAGTCCACCGCCCCCATCAACACAAAGCACTCCAGTACTTCGGGAAACTCGCGCATGGCCTCGGCGAATTCGGTGAGGTTGGAACGACCGTGGGCGTTGAGTTTGACCTCAGCGAAAATCTGCGTGTTGAGGCCGATCTTCTTGCGATCGAGCAGGGTCACCTGCCGGCGAATCACCCCCTCTTCCTTCAAGCGCTGAATCCGCCGCCAGCAGGGGGACTGCGACAAGCCGACCTGCTCGGCAATCTCGGCACTGGAGAGCGAGGCGTCCTCCTGCAGCAAGGCCAGAATCCGGCGATCATAGGCATCCAGAGCGACCAACATAAAAAAACCTCACTAATCACATACAAAACATAAACAATCTAAAAAAATTCGAACAAGCTCGATCATAGAGTAAAAATTTCGCCCCTAGCATGTAAAAATTTTCCGCATCAACTGTGGAGATCAGCATGGCCAACCTCGAAGCCTTCAGCCAACCCTTTGCCGGCCTCAGCCAAGCGGCTGTCGAGCCATCGAGGGGCGATGTCTGGGCCGCTAACGCGGCACGCGCCCAGGTGCAGTACCGCATCCTGGCCGAGGCCGAGCCGAACATTCTGTGCCGACTGCTCAGCTATTTCGCTCAACAGTCGATGATTCCCCAGCAGGTCAGTGTCCAGCAGTTGCAGGAGGACTTATTGATCGAAGTGCAGCAGGCCGATATCAGCTGGCACAGGGCAGAAGTCATAGCCCAGAAGATGCGCTCGCTGACCAGCGTCTGCTCGGTCGAGCTGGAGCGCTTGGCTGAACTCCCTCAAAGTCCGAGCCTGAGCCGCGGCGGATGCACCGCCTGAGAGGCGTGCTGCTGCGAGTGCGAGCCTGAGCACAAGAGCGGACCAGCAGCATCGCGCCGGGCGGCGCAATCGGGCATGCTTAGGGCTATTCTTTGCGAGCCGAGCAGCCGTTGGGCGTGCTCGATGCTGCGCAGCAGAGCCGTCTGACAAGGAGTTCGCATGTCCGCCTTCGCTTCACCGGCCCAGGATCGCACGCTGGATCTCAACGACCTGCTGCGCGAATTGGTCGCCCAGGGCCACCTGGCCCAGGAAACGGCCGAGCATTGCTTGGCCATCCGCCGCAGTTCGGCGACCCCTCAGCTGCATCCCTTGGAGTTTCTCGCCGTGCAGCAGGTCGACGACCTTAGCCGGCCGGGCAAGAAGCTCGACCTGGAAGGCCTGACCGTCTGGCTGGCGAACCATGCCGGACAGCCTTACTTGCGCATTGACCCGTTGAAGATCAACGTCGCCGCCGTCACGCCGTTGATGTCCTATGCCTTCGCCCAGCGCCACAAGATCCTCGCCGTGGCGGCGGACAGCGAAGCGGTAACCATCGCCAGCGCGCAACCCTTCGTGCGCAGCTGGGAAGCCAACCTGACCCATGTCCTGAAGCGCCCGATCAAGCGCGTGGTGGCCAACCCGGCGGATATTCAGCGTTTCACCGTGGAGTTTTTCCGTCTGGCCAAATCGGTCAGCGGCGCCACCGCCGTCGATATGAAAAACAGCAGCCTCGGCAACTTCGAGCAACTGCTCAACCTCGGCGCCAGCGATCAGGAGCCGGACGCCAACGACGCGCATATCGTCAATATCGTCGACTGGCTGTTCCAATACGCCTTCCAGCAGCGCGCCAGCGATATCCATATCGAGCCGCGCCGCGAGCAGGGCACCGTGCGCTTTCGCATCGACGGCGTGCTGCACAACGTCTATCAATTCCCGCCGCAAGTGACCATGGCCATCGTCAGCCGCCTGAAAAGCCTGGGGCGGATGAACGTCGCCGAGAAGCGCAAACCGCAGGATGGCCGGGTCAAGACCAAGACTCCGGACGGCGGAGAAGTCGAGTTGCGCTTGTCGACGCTACCCACCGCCTTCGGCGAAAAGATGGTGATGCGGATTTTCGACCCGGAAGTGCTGCTGAAAAACTTCGATCAACTAGGCTTCTCCCCCGATGACCTGCGCCGCTGGCTGGACATGACCAGCCAGCCGAACGGCATCATCCTGGTCACCGGGCCAACCGGCTCGGGCAAAACCACCACGCTGTACACCTCACTGAAGAAACTGGCGACGGCGGAGGTGAACCTCTGCACCATCGAAGACCCGATCGAGATGGTCGAGCCGGCCTTTAACCAGATGCAGGTCCAGCACAATATCGACCTGACCTTCGCCAGCGGCGTGCGCGCGCTGATGCGGCAAGACCCGGACATCATCATGATCGGCGAAATCCGCGACCTGGAAACCGCCGAAATGGCGATCCAGGCCGCGCTCACCGGGCACTTGGTGTTGTCGACCCTGCACACCAACGACGCCCCCAGCGCCATCACCCGCCTGCTCGAACTGGGCGTGCCGTACTACCTGCTCAAGGCCACCTTGCTCGGGGTCATGGCCCAGCGCCTGGTGCGCACCCTCTGTCCGCACTGCAAGGCGCCGGTGGAGCTTAGCGAAGATGACTGGCAGACCCTGACCAAACCCTGGAGCGCACCACTGCCCAGCGGCGCGCATAAGGCCGTCGGCTGCCTGGAATGCCGCGATACCGGCTACCGCGGGCGCGCCGGGGTTTACGAGATCATGCAATTGACGGACAGCGTCAAACCCCTGATTACCGCCGACACCGACCTGCTGACACTGCGCCGCCAGGCGTTCAAGGAAGGCATGCGCAGCCTGCGCCTGTCCGGCGCGCAGAAGGTTGCCGCCGGCCTGACGACGATTGAGGAAGTGCTCAGGGTCACCCCGCAGAGCGAACAGAAATAAACCTAGGGTGGGTTAGGCAGCAGGCCGTAGCCCACCGACCGGTCGGCAGACCGGTATGGTGCAATGCCTTGCGGCAGCACCGGTGGGTTACGCCGCGCAGCGGCTAACCCACCCTACGAATGACCAACCATGTCCCAGGAAAATGGAGTTTTTATGGAAATCGGCAGTGTGATCTTTCTTTTCGTCGGCCTCGCCTTGGCTATGGTCTTTATGGGCTTCAAGGTCGTGCCGCAGGGCTTCGAGTGGACGGTGGAACGCTTCGGCCGCTACACCAACACCCTGAAGCCGGGGCTGAACATCATAGTCCCGGTGATGGACCGCATCGGCCGCAAGCTCAACGTGATGGAAAGCGTGCTCGACATCCCGCCGCAGGAAGTCATCAGCGCCGACAACGCCATCGTGCAGATCGACGGGATCTGCTTCTTCCAGATAATCAATGCGGCCCAGGCGGCCTACGAGGTGAACAACCTCGAGCACGCCATCCGCAACCTGGTGATGACCAATATCCGCACCGTGCTCGGCTCCATGGAACTGGACGCCATGCTCAGCCAGCGCGACTCGATCAACGAGCGCCTGCTCAAGACCGTCGACGAGGCCACCGCGCCCTGGGGCATCAAGATCACCCGCATCGAGATCAAGGACATTAGCCCGCCGGCCGATCTGGTCGAGGCCATGGCCAGCCAGATGAAGGCCGAACGCCTGAAGCGCGCACAGATTCTCGAGGCCGAGGGCTCACGCTCGGCGGCCATCCTCACCGCCGAAGGCCACAAGCAGGCCGAAATCCTCCGCGCCGAAGGCGAGCGGGCCGCGGCCTTCCTCGAAGCCGAAGCGCGCGAGCGTGCCGCCGCGGCGGAAGCCGAAGCGACCCGCATGGTCTCCGTGGCCATCGCCGCCGGTAACGTGCAGGCGGTCAACTACTTCGTCGCCCAGAAGTACATCGAGGCCCTCGGCCAACTGGCGTCCGCGAACAACAGCAAGGTGATCCTGATGCCGCTGGAAGCCAGTCAAGTGATAGGCGCGGTGGGCGGCATCGGTGAGATCGTCAAAGCCACCTTCGACAGCAAAAAAGCCTAAGAGGAACCCGGAGCATGTGGGACTACCTGCAACACCTGTCATTTTGGGACTGGCTGGCCTTCGGCACCCTGCTGCTGATCCTCGAAGTGTTCGGCGCCGGCGGCTACCTGCTGTGGGTAGGCGTGGCCGCCGCCGGCGTCGGCGTCATCACCTACCTGTTCCCGACGCTGCCCTGGACCTGGCAGTTCCTGCTGTTCGGCATAATGTCGGTGCTCACAGCGGTGCTCTGGTGGCGCCGCCAGCGCCACGCCGCCAAACCCTCCGACCAGCCAGGCCTGAACCAGCGCGGTCAGGAGTTCGTCGGCCGCACCTTCCAACTGCACGAAGCCATAGTCGACGGCCGCGGCAAGATCAAGGCCGGCGACAGCGTCTGGCTGGTCAGCGGCCCGGACCTTCCAGCCGGTACCCCGATCAAGGTGACCGGCCAAGACGGCGTATTGCTTAAGGTCGAAGCCGCCGCATGACAGCGCGGTACTTCGCACCACTAGACAGGCCGAGGCTACGATCGCCTTCACCACGAGCGCTGCACTAGCCTGAGCCAATACCTGCACCCGCACGGACGACCTGAGGCAGGCCCCGCGACTAGACCTGCCGTCCCGCCGACTGAACTCCCAACCCGCGCCAGCAGTCTTAATTTCAGGTAGTAACTGCAGGGGTTCCCGCTATGCGCCTTAAGTTTGCTGTCGCCACCCTCGCCCTTATCGCCGTGCCAGCCGGCCCGGTATTGGCCGACAGTGATTTCGTCCGCGATGTGCTGTCATCCGCCGCGCTTACCGGTTCGACCTATCTGACCTTCCGCAAGGACCACGACCACAAGCTGATCGTCGCCGCCCAGGACGATGCCAGCGCCTATATCGCCAGTGACGGCACCATCCGCGGCCCTTATCTAGAAGCAGCGCTGCAGCAGATACGTACCGAGCAGCCAGGGCCGAGCGCCAGCGATATGGAACTAGCCAACGCGATTCTGACTGCGGAGGATGACTCGTAGGTTGGCGCTGAAGTAGGTTGGTGCTGAAGTAGGTCGGTGCTGAAGTAGGTTGGTGCTGAACGCAGTGATGCCCAACAAGGAGTCGCCTAGCGACTCCCAATTCTCGGCCTCAAGATTAAAATTCCGCCTTGCAGGTCGGTTGTTGGGCATCGCCTTTGGCTCAGCGCCAACCTACGCACCTACCTCTGCGCTCTCCCGATGGATTTACAGAGTGCCTGCACAATTGTCAGGCGCTTCACCCAGAAACAACTAGGCCGCCCTCGGGCGGCCTAGTTGTTTCTGGGTAACGCTTACTCGCGGTATTCGTCCACCGGCACACAGGCACAGAACAGGTTGCGGTCGCCATAGACGTTGTCCACGCGGTTCACCGTCGGCCAGTACTTGTGCGCACGGGTGTGGGCGGACGGAGTAACCGCCTGCTCGATGCTGTACGGCCGCTCCCAGATGCCGATGACATCCGCCAGGGTATGCGGTGCACGTTTGAGCGGGTTGTCCTCGGCCGGCCAATCGCCGCTCTGCACTTTGCTGATCTCCGCGCGGATGCTCAACATCGCTTCGATAAAGCGATCCAACTCGTGCTTCGACTCGCTCTCGGTCGGCTCGATCATCAGCGTGCCCGGCACCGGGAAAGACATGGTCGGCGCATGGAAGCCGTAGTCCATCAGACGCTTGGCCACGTCTTCCTCGCTGATCCCGGTTAGCGCTTTGAGTGGCCGCAGATCCAAGATGCACTCATGCGCTACCCGACCATTGCGACCACTGAAGAGGATTGGGAAAGCGCCGCCCAGCTGGCTCGCCAGGTAGTTGGCACCGAGGATCGCCACTTCGGTGGCATCGGCCAGTTGCGGGCCCATCATGGCGATGTACATCCAACTGATCGGCAGAATGCTCGCACTGCCCCAAGGCGCCGCGCTGACTGCACCGTTCTGTGGGTTCGGGCCTTCCAGTTGGATAACCGGGTGGTTGGCGACAAACGGCGCCAGGTGCGCACGCACGCCAATCGGGCCCATGCCTGGGCCGCCACCGCCGTGCGGAATGCAGAAGGTTTTGTGCAGGTTCATGTGCGACACGTCGGCGCCGATGTCCGCCGGACGCGCCAGCCCGACCTGAGCGTTGAGGTTGGCGCCGTCCATGTAAACCTGGCCGCCGTGGGCGTGGATCACCTCGCAGATTTCACGGATGCCTTCCTCGTACACGCCGTGAGTCGACGGGTAAGTCGCCATCAGGCAGCCTAGCTGCTCGCCGGCTTCGGCGGCCTTGCGCTTGAGGTCTTCCAGGTCGACGTTACCGTCCTTGTCGCACTCGACGATCACCACGCGCATGCTCGCCATCTGCGCCGAGGCCGGGTTGGTGCCGTGCGCCGAAGCCGGGATCAGGCAGATATTGCGATGCCCTTCGTTGCGGCTCTCGTGGTATTTGCGGATCGCCAGCAGGCCGGCATATTCGCCCTGGGCGCCGGAGTTGGGCTGCATGCAGATGGCGTCGAAACCGGTGATGGCGCGCAGCCAGGCATCCAGTTCGTCGATCATCAGCTTGTAACCGGTCGCCTGCTCCAGCGGCACGAAGGGATGCAGGTTGGCGAATTGCGGCCAGGTGATCGGGACCATCTCGCTGGTGGCATTCAGCTTCATGGTGCAGGAGCCGAGCGGGATCATCGACTGGTTCAGCGCCAGGTCTTTGTTCTCCAGCTGCTTGAGGTAGCGCAGCATCTCGGTTTCGCTGTGATGGGTGTTGAACACCGGGTGGTTCAGGTAGCTGGAGCTGCGCAGGAGCGACTGAGGAATGCCGGATGGCACCCCAGTGGCGTCCAACTCGGCAACGTCGAGACCGTGGCCGGCACCGAGGAACACGTCGAACAACCGCGCAACGGTCTCCGCGTTGCAGGTCTCGTCCAGGCTCAGGCCGAGATGGCCACGACCGAGGATGCGCAGGTTGATCTGCGCGGCCTTGGCGCTTTCGATGATTGCCGTCTGGCTGCCGCCGACGTCCAGGGTCAGGGTGTCGAAGAACTGCCCGTTGACTCGCTGTATGCCTTTCTGTTCCAGGCCGGCAGCCAGGATCGAGGTCAGCCGATGGACGCGCAGGGCGATGTTTTTCAGACCCTGCGGCCCGTGGTAGACCGCATAGAAGCTGGCGATGTTGGCCAGCAAGACCTGGGCGGTGCAGATGTTCGAGTTGGCCTTCTCGCGGCGGATATGCTGCTCGCGGGTTTGCAGGGCCATGCGCAGCGCGATGTTGCCGCGAGCGTCTTTCGATACGCCAATGATGCGTCCGGGAATCGCCCGTTTGAACTCGTCACGGGTAGCGAAGTAGGCCGCGTGCGGGCCGCCGTAGCCCATCGGCACACCGAAACGCTGCGCCGAGCCGAACACCACGTCGGCACCCAGTTCACCGGGCGGGGTCAGCAGCAATAGGCTAAGCAGGTCGGCGGAGACACAGGCCAGGGCCTGCTGGGCGTGTAGCTGCTCGATCAGCGGGAGCAGGTCACGGATCTCGCCGTGAGTGTCCGGATACTGCAACAGGCCGCCAAACACTTGGTGCTCGCCAAGGCTCTCGACGGCCGCCACCACCACATCGAAGCCAAAGGCCTCGGCACGGGTCTGCACCACGGAAATAGTCTGCGGATGGCAGTTTTCGTCGACGAAGAACAGGTTGCTTTTGCTCTTCGCCACGCGCTTGGCCAACGCCATGGCCTCGGCAGCGGCGGTCGCCTCATCCAGCAAGGAGGCGCTAGCCAGATCCAGCCCCGTCAGGTCGATGGTCAACTGTTGGAAGTTCAGCAGCGCTTCCAGGCGCCCCTGAGCGATCTCCGGTTGATACGGCGTGTAGGCGGTGTACCAGCCCGGATTTTCCAGCACGTTACGCAGAATCACCGTCGGCGTCAGCGTGCCGTGGTAGCCCATGCCGATCAAACTGGTCCAGACCTGGTTCTGCTCGGCGTAACCACGCAATTTGGCCAGCGCAGCCTCTTCGTCCAGCGCCGCCGGCAGTTCCAACGGGCGATTCAGACGAATCGCCGGCGGCACCGTCTGCTCGATCAGTTCGGCGCGGCTGGTGAGGCCGAGCGCCTCGAGCATGGCCTGCTGTTCATTGGCGTCTGGGCCGAGGTGGCGACGCAGAAAAGCGTCGGACTGCTGGAGCTGAGCAAGGCTGGGCTTTGGGGACATGGTATGGCTCTCAGAAAAAGGCAAAGCCTCGATTCGCAGGCCGTGTGAATCGAGGCTTTTGTCAGAATAGCTAGTTATTAAGCGTCGGCGTCGCAGGCGGCTTGATACGCAGCCGCATCGAGCAGCTTGTCCAGCTCCGCGGCGTTGGCCGGCTGCAACTTGTAGAACCAGCTGCCATAGGGGTCGCTGTTGACGTTCTCAGGCGAGTCGGTCAGTGCCTCGTTGATGGCGATGACTTCACCGCTGATCGGCGAGTAGATGTCCGAGGCGGCTTTTACCGACTCCACCACGCCGGCTTCCTGGCCTGCCGCCAATTGCTTGCCCAGCTCCGGCAATTCAACGAACACCACATCACCCAAGGCTTCCTGAGCGTGGTCGGAAATGCCCACCGTCACGCTGCCATCGGCTTCCAGGCGAGCCCATTCGTGGCTGGCGGCGTAACGCAGTTCGCTGGGGATATTGCTCATGTCGGTGTCCTCAAAGACTGGGAGGCGGGTGGCCCGCCTAGAAAATTTAGCAGGTTGTTAGAACCGGCCCGAAAATTACTGCGCTCGCTCAGGCCGCACTAGAAGCACATGGCCGAGGAACATGCAGCAGTGCCCGCCAGGAGCGGGCACTGCTTAGATCAAGGCCTTGCCGTGGCGCACGAAATTCGGCCGAACCACACGCACGGGGTACCATTTGCCACGAATTTCCACCTCGGCGCGCTCGCCAGTCGCCGCCGGCACGCGGGCCAGGGCAATCGACTTACCGAGCGTTGGGGAGAAGCTGCCGCTGGTGATTTCACCTTCGCCGACGCCTTCGACCCGCACCACTTGGTGCGCCCGCAATACGCCACGCTCTTCCAGCACCAGGCCGACCAGTTTCGGCTGATTGCCGGCGGTGTGTTGCGCCTCCAGCACCTTACGGCCGACGAAGCCACGCGCGGTCGGCTCCCAGGCGATGGTCCAGGCCATGTTGGCGGCCAGCGGCGAGACGTCTTCGGTCATGTCCTGGCCGTAGAGGTTCATCCCGGCTTCCAGACGCAGAGTATCGCGCGCGCCCAGACCAATCGGGGCGATGCCGGCGCCGACCAATTCACTGAAAAAGCCTGGTGCCTGCTCGGCCGGCAGCATGATTTCCAGACCGTCTTCGCCGGTGTAGCCGGTCCGCGCGATGAACCAGTCACCTTCCGGGAAACCCTCGAACGGTTTGAGTTCGCCAATCAACTCAGCGCGAGCCACAGAGACCAGTTCGGCGGTTCTCGCCCGGGCCTGCGGGCCCTGAATGGCGAGCATCGCCAACTCGGCGCGCTCATGCAGTTCGACGGCGAAACCGGCGGTCTGCGCCTGCATCCAGGCCAGGTCTTTGTCGCGGGTGGCGGCGTTGACCACCACGCGGTAGCCCTCGCTGGTGAGGTAGACGATCAGGTCGTCGATCACCCCGCCCTGCTCATTCAGCATGCCGCTGTAGAGGGCCTTGCCCAAAACCTGCAAGCGCTCGATGTCATTGGCCAGCAGGTGCTGGAGATAGGCCTTGGCCTGGGCGCCAGTCACATCGACCACGGTCATGTGCGACACATCGAAGACCCCGCAATCGCGGCGCACCTGATGGTGCTCCTCGACTTGCGAGCCGTAGTGCAGCGGCATATCCCAACCGCCGAAATCGACCATCTTGGCACCCAGGGCAAGGTGCTGATCATAGAGGGGCGTGCGCTGTCCCATGGGTTTCTCCTTCCGGGCTTGGCGAAGATGCGGACAGGCACTGAAACGCGGCTGCGCTTGCACTGACAAGACACTGGCGACTACGTATCACGTGCCCGGTCTGAATGACGGGCCACATCGAATGGCGCGCATTGTAGCCGCAAGACTGCCGGCTGGACACCTCGGCCGACGGCCGCTCAGTCAGTGCCCGTGGCGCCGGGCCGAGCGGCGAATCAAGCCGATTACCGGCAGCAGCCCAACCAGTACCAGGGTCAGCGCCGGCAGCGCGGCACGTGCCCACTCACCTTCGCTGGTCATCTCGAAAACCCGCACCGCCAGGGTGTCCCAGCCGAAGGGACGCATCAGCAGGGTCGCCGGCATTTCCTTCAATACATCGACGAATACCAGCAAGGCGGCGCTCAAGGTACCAGGCACCAGCAGAGGCAGGTAGACCTTGAAGAACAACCCGGGACCACCGACGCCGAGGCTGCGCGATGCCTCCGGTAGCGACGGCCGAATCCGCGCCAGGCTGCTTTCCAGCGGGCCGTAGGCCACGGCGATAAAGCGGATCAGGTAAGCCAGCAGCAACGCCGCCAGGCTGCCCAGCAGCAACGGCTTACCGGCACCGCCTAGCCAGCTCGACAGCGGTATCACCAACTCACGATCGAGATAGCTGAACGCCAGCATGATCGACACCGCCAGCACCGAGCCGGGCAAGGCATAACCGAGGTTGGCCAGACCGACCGCCGAGTGGATCGCCCGGGTCGGCGCCAAGCGCCGGGCGAAGGCCAGCAACAGCGCGACGGCGACGGTGATCGCCGCCGCCAGCGCACCGAGATACACGGTGTGCAGGATCAACCCGGCATAGCGCTCATCCAGATCGAAACGGCCTCGCTGCCAAAACCACACCAGCAATTGCAGCAGCGGGATGACGAAGGCGCAGGCGAACACCAGGCCGCACCAGGCGCTCGCGGCCAGCGCCCGCAAGCCCCGCAGGTGATACAGCGCCTTACCCCGTGGGCGCTCGCTGGAAGGCCGGCTGATGCCACGCGCGCGGCGCTCGCCATACAGCACCAGCATCACTGCCAACAGCAGCAGACTGGCCAGTTGGGTCGCGCTGGACAGACTGTAGAAGCCATACCAGGTCTTATAAATGGCGGTGGTGAAGGTATCGAAGTTGAACACTGAGACCGCCCCGAAGTCGGCCAGGGTTTCCATGATCGCCAAGGCCAAGCCGGCACCAATCGCCGGCCGCGCCACCGGCAGCGCCACGCGCCAGAACGCCTGCCAGGGTGACTGCCCGAGCACCCGCGCGGCCTCCATCAGGCCCTTGCCTTGGGCAAGAAAAGCCGTGCGCGCCAGCAAGTAGACGTAGGGGTAGAACACCAGCACCAGGACGATGATCACCCCGCCAGTGGAGCGCACCCGCGGCAGCAGCAGGCCAGCGCCGAACCACTCGCGCAGCAGGCTTTGCAGCGGCCCGGCGAAATCCAGCAGACCGACAAAAACAAAGGCCAACACGTAGGCGGGGATGGCGAAGGGCAGCATCAGAGCCCAATCGAGCCAGCGTCGCCCGGGGAATTCGCAGAGGCTGGTCAGCCAGGCCAGGCTGACGCCGAGCAGCGTCACCCCAACGCCGACGCCGAGCACCAGCGTCAGCGTGTTGCCGAGCAGGCGCGGCATCTGCGTCTGCCACAGATGCGACCATATCTGCATATCCAGCGACTGCCAGGACAGCGCCATGACGCTGAGCGGCAACAGCACCAGCGCGGCGAGCGCAAAGGCAATCGGATACCAGCGACGCTGGGCAGGATGGGCCACAAAATCCTCATCAGGCAGAAAACACAACGCCCCGGGTTTCAATCGGGGCGCCGAGTATAACCGCGGCTAGCCATTGCGGGGACCTGCCGTAGCGGTCAGTTCCAGCCGGCGCGGTCCATCAGCTTGATCGCTTCGGCCTGCCGCTTGCCGGCCACCTCGACTGGAATGCTGTCCGCCTTGAACGTGCCCCAGCTGGCCACTTCGGCCGACGGTGGCACACTCGGGTTGGCCGGGTATTCCTGGTTGAGCCCGGCAAACAAGGCCTGCGCCTGCGGCCCGGTCATCCACTCCATCAGCGCCTTGGCCGCCTCTGGATGCGGCGCGTACTGGGTCAGGCCGATACCCGAGAGATTCACATGGACGCCACGATCCTGCTGGTTTGGCCAGAACAACTTCACCGCCAGACTCGGCTCCTGCTTGTGCAGGCGCCCGTAATAGTAGGTGTTGACGATGCCGACATCACACTGGCCGGCATTGATCGCCTGGAGCACGGCGATGTCATCGGAGAACACGTCGGTGGAGAGGTTGTTGACCCAGCCCTTGAGGGTTTCCTCGGTCTTCTGCGCACCATGGGTTTCGATCAGGGTGGCGGTCAGCGACTGGTTGTAGACCTTCTTCGCCGTGCGCAGGCAAAGCCGACCTTCCCACTCTTTATCGGCCAGCGCCTCATAGGTGGAGAGTTCTTGCGGCTGCACCCGTTCGGTGGAGTAGGCGATGGTCCGCGCGCGTAGCGACAAGCCGGTCCAGCTATCGCTGGAGGAGCGGTATTGCGGCGGAATGTTGGCGTCGATGACCGGCGATTTGAACGGCTGCAGGATGCCCATCTGCTCGGCCTGCCAGAGGTTGCCGGCGTCCACCGTGAGCAGTAGATCGGCTGTGGCGTTCTCGCCCTCGGCCTTGATCCGCTGCATCAACGGCGCTTCCTTGTCGGTGATGAACTTCACCGTCACCCCAGTTTTCGCGGTATAGGCATCGAATACCGGTTTGATCAGCTCATCGATTCGCGAGGAGTAGACGACCACCTCGTCGGCGGCCTGAACCGAGGTGGCGGCGACGCTCAGCGCCAGCACAGCGAAAAGTGGGTTGCGTAGCTGCATCACGGTTGTCTCGTAATAGCCCTAAAGGTGCGAATGATAGTAAACCTCAGTTGCACCTTGTAGTGATTTCTATATCGAAGTGTTTCCCGGATAGGCGACCGCTCTTCGCAGGGCGGGTTAGGCCAACGGCCGTAACCCACCATCCTGGGCCGACCACGGAGGCGGCCTAAGGAGTCGCTGGCGGGTTGCATCCACCCTACGCGCGCGCCAGCTCCGGCAGGTCACCGGACAGGCCCAGCGCCTGGCGAACGAACAGCGCCTTGGCCTCGGGCAAACCGTCGACCCAGTTGAGGCCAGTGTTACGCAACCAGCGCAGCGGCAGCGGATCGGCCTGGAACAGTCGCTCGAAGCCCTCCATCGCCGCCATCATCGCCAGGTTATGCGGCATCCGCCGCCGCTCATAGCGGCTGAGCACTCGCTCATCGGCCAGGCCTTCACCACGCTCGAGCGCATGTTGCAGCACCTCGGCCAGCACCGCGGCATCGAGGAAGCCGAGGTTGACCCCCTGCCCCGCCAGCGGATGAATGGTGTGCGCAGCATCGCCGATCAACGCCAGCCCAGGCTCGATATAACGCTTGGCATGCCGTTGGCGCAGCGGGATACACAGCCGCGGATCGGCTTCCAGCACCTCGCCCAGACGCCACTCGAAGGCCTTGCCCAGCGCCTGGCAAAAATCCGCGTCGTCTAGCGCCATCAAGCGCTCGGCCTCCACTGGGGTGGTTGACCAGACAATCGAGCACCAGTCTTGCTCGCCCGGCTCCCCTTGCGCCGCGACGGCCAGAGGCAGAAAGGCCAGCGGGCCATCGTCGGTAAACCGCTGCCAGGCGGTGCGTTGATGTGGCTTGCTGCAACGCACGCTGGCGACGATGGCGTGGTGCAGATAATCCCATTCACGGGTTTCGCAGCCGGCCAGGCGGCGTACCGCAGAGTTGCCGCCATCCGCCGCAATCACCAGCGGCGTGCGCAGTTGGCGGCCATCGGTCAGGCTCAACAGCCAGTCATCGCCAGAGCGGCGCAGCTGTTCCAAGCGGGCATTCGGCAACAAACCGAGATCGCTGTCATGCAGACGCTCGAGCAGGGCGTCCTGAATCACCCGGTTCTCGACGATATGACCGAGCACCTCGGCATGCACGCTGGCCGCGGAAAAATGGATGTGCCCAGTGCCCGAGCCATCCCACACCTGCATCTCTGCGTAGGGGCTGCTGCGCCGAGCAGCGATCCCGGGCCACACCCCAAGGCGCTCCAGCACGCGCTGGCTGGCCGCCGACAAGGCACTGACACGCGATTCAAACGCGCCGGCGCGGTCGAAGGGTTTGACGCTGAGCGGGCCGCCGTCCAGCAGCAAAATGTCCAGGCCACTGTCCTGCAAGGCCAGCGCCAGGGCGCTGCCAACCATGCCAGCACCGACGATTATCAGATCCGCACGCATGTCCATGCTTTGAGCCTATCTCGCTTGCGGCTTGCGCCACATCCAAAGAGTTTTATGCCGGCGCCGCGACGTGCAACGCGCCCTTAACTGTCCGCACGGGTACCGAGGCCCATGGCCTGGCGGGCAAACCAGCGTTTGGCCGGCGGCACTAGATCGAGTCCGAGCAGGCCGAGGTTGCGCCCGGTGGCGAGCAACGGTTCGGCATTGGTGAACAAGCGGGTAACGCGATCGGAGAAGCCTACAGTGAGGTGCTGATCCAGCCGCTGGCGCGCGTAATAACGCTGCAGCGTGGCGAACTCGCCAGGCGCCGCCGGACTGGCCAGCAGCGCCTCGGCCAAGGCCTGGGTATCGCGCAGCGACAGGTTGTAACCCTGCCCGGCAATCGGATGCAGGCTGTGTGCCGCATTACCGAGCACGACCAAGTTGGGCCGCACCTGCTCTTGCGCCTCGATCAGCGCCAGCGGATAGACATGCCGCGCACCGACCTGGCGCAAAGCCCCCAGGCGATACCCAAAGGCCTGCTGCAACTCGGCCAGGAAACTGCGCTCATCCAGCTTGGCCAGACGCTCGGCATCCTGGCCCGGACGGGTCCAGATCAGCGCGCAACGGTTGTCCGCCAGCGGCAGCAAGGCCAGCGGCCCATCGTCGGTAAACCGCTCGAAGGCTTGGCCAGCATGGGCCTCACTCGGTGTGATGTTGGCGATCAGCGCGCTCTGCTGGTAAGGCGTGTGCTTCACGTTGATCCCGAGCTGCTCGCGCAGACCGGATCGACCACCGTCGGCCAGAACCGCCAGGTCGCAATCCAAGATCGTCTCGTCATTCAAGGTCAGCTGGTAGCCATCGCCCAGCGTCTCCATGCCGCTGACTTCCGCCGGGCAGCGCCAACTGACCACCTCATGATCCAGCGCCTGCCACAGGCAGTGACCAAGCCAGGCATTCTCGGCCACATAACCGAGCGCCGGCACGCCTTCTTCCTCAGCGCTCAGCCGCGCCGCGCCAAAGCGACCGCGATCAGACACATGGATGTGCAAAATCGGCTCGGCACGTGGCGCGATGCGCTGCCACAGGCCCAGGCGTTGATAAATCTGCTGGCTGCCGAAGGACAGTGCGGTCGAGCGCGCGTCATAGCTGGGCTGGTAGCCGTCGCCCGGGGCGAACGGCTCGATCAGCACGATCGTCCAGCCCCGCGCCTTGGCACCCGCTTGCAAGGCCAAAGCCAGGCTCGCGCCGACCAGACCGCCGCCGATGATCGCCAGATTCGCCCGGTTCACCGGCTCAAGCCGCCTGGATTCGTGCAGCAGCCATCAAGGCCTCGATCTCGGCAACCGTCTTCGGCGCGTGGCTGGTCAGAATCTCGCAGCCAGTCTTGGTCACCACCACATCGTCTTCGATCCGCACGCCGATTCCGCGCCACTTCTTCGCCACGTGCTGATTGTCCACGGCGATGTAGATGCCGGGCTCGACGGTCAGCGCCATGCCCACTTCCAGGACACGCCACTCGCCGCCGACCTTGTAGTCGCCGACGTCATGCACGTCCATGCCCAACCAGTGCCCGGCGCGGTGCATATAGAAAGCTTTATAGGCTTCGCTGGCGATCAGCTCGCTGACGTCGCCTTCCAGCAGACCCAGCTCGACCAGCCCGGCGGTGATCACCTGCACAGTGGCTTCGTGGGCTTCGTTCCAGTGCTTGCCGGGGGCAATCACGGCGAACGCCGCTTCCTGGGATTTCAGCACCAGCTCGTAGATCGCCTTCTGCTCAGCGGAAAACCTGCCGCTGACCGGAAAGGTGCGGGTGATATCGCTGGCATAGCAGTCGATCTCGCAACCGGCATCGATCAGCACCAGCTCACCGTCTCTGAGCGGCGCATCGTTCTCGCGGTAATGCAGGATGCAGGCATTGCGCCCCGCGGCGACAATCGAGCCATAGGCCGGCATCTTCGCCCCACCCTTGCGAAACTCGTAGTCCAACTCGGCTTCCAGGTGATACTCGCTCAAACCGGCGCGGCTAGCCTGCATCGCACGGATATGCGCACGGGAAGAAATCTGTGCGGCTTCGCGCATCACCTTTACTTCATTGGCTGACTTGTACAGGCGCATGTCGTGCAGCAGATGGTCGAGGGCGACGAATTCGTTTGGCGGCTGTGCGCCCTGACGGGCCTTGGAGCGGATCACGTTGATCCAGTCCATCAGGTGCCGATCGAACTCCTGATTGGTGCCCATGGCGTAATAGACTCGCTCGCGGCCTTCGATCAAGCCCGGGAGGATGTCGTCGATATCGCCGATGGGGAACGCGTCGTCGGCACCGAACGCACTGATCGCACCATCCTGGCCAGCGCGCAGGCCATCCCAGAGCTCGCGCTCGGGATCACGCTCACGGCAGAACAGCACGTACTCGCCATGTTCACGCCCCGGAATCAGTGCGATCACCGCTTCCGGCTCGGGGAAGCCGCTGAGGTACTGGAAGTCACTGTCCTGACGATAGACGTGCTCGACGTCGCGGTTACGGATATACACCGGCGCCGCCGGCAGAATGGCGATGCTGTTGGGTTCCATCTGCGCCATCAGCGCCTTGCGCCGACGGGCGTATTCCGACTTGGGGATGCTGATCATGGGCAGACTCGACCTACTTATATAACGGCTGAAAAATCAGTGCAGGGACGGTTTGGGTGCTGGCGCAAGCGGTTTTGCGCACTCGGTAAACAGCAGCAAGGGCGCGACACGCAGATATTCCATGACTTCCATATAGTCGCTTTCGCCGTCCTCGGACTCTTCCAATGCGCTCTGCACCTGGGCAATCGCCGCCAGATCCTGCAACACTTCGACCGCTTCGCCGCTCAACGCCGCATCGCGCGCGGTCAAACCGAAGCCGCCGAGGAAACCCTGGCACCATTGGCCAAGCGCCACAGCGCGCTCAGCCAGCGGCGCATCATCCGACGGCAGCAGCAACACAACCGCCATGTCGTCACCGGTCAGCTCGCCTTTGACCATCTCCTGCAGGCCGATCAGCGCCTGCCGCACATTGTCCTGCGGCGCGCCGCCGAGCAGTTCGGCGGCATCTACCAGCCAGGGATCGTTCTCGAAGCCGGCACCGGCACAACTACGGCCCAGCAACAGGCCATGCAGCTCAGCCGGTGAGACGGGTTGGCCACTGCTGGCGAGCAGGGCGGCGAAAGCGCTATACGGGGAATTTTGAGTGGGCATTGGCAACTAGGCGCCAGAGGGCGCAATGACTAGAATGAAGGCCTCGTATCCTAGCACCGGCAGGCGCGCCAAGACCATCGAAGGCCGCCGACAGGTTTGCACCTTCACCGAACTGATCCTATATAGTTCTGGTCATTCAACGCCCTAGTGAGAACCCATGGAAGACGCCGATCTGCACGCGCTTACCACCAAGCTGGAACTGCTAATCCAGCGCGTCGAGCAGCTTAAAGCCGACAACCGAGTCTTACGTGCGCATGAAAAGGCCTGGCGCGAGGAGCGCGCCCATCTGATCGAAAAGAACGAAATGGCCCGGCATAAGGTCGAATCAATGATTTCGCGCCTGAGAGCCCTGGAGCAGGATTAATGACCTCGAATACCGTTACCGTTCACATCCTCGACAAAGAATACTGCATCGCCTGCCCTACGGATGAGCGCGCCAACCTGGAAAGCGCCGCGCGCTATCTGGATGGCAAGATGCGCGAGATCCGCAGCGGCGGCAAAGTCATCGGTGCCGACCGGGTCGCCGTGATGGCGGCACTGAACATCACCCACGATCTGCTGCACAAGCAGCAGCGCCTGGATCAGGACGCCAGCTCGACCCGCGAGCACGTGCGTGACCTGCTGGAGCGCGTCGATCATGCCTTGGCCACCGATCCGGATGCCGGCCATAGCTGATTGCAGAGCGGCGGATTGGGGTATACTGGCCCCCGCTCCCTGGAGTGTGCGCCAGTTGGTGATGTCCCTGAGCCGATACGCACAAACCCGGGGGTTGCAAGTTGGAGCCGGTGTGCATGTCCGCCTGACGGAAAGCCTTAACGCTCCCTGCAACCTCCACCTTGAACTTTCGGGTTCAAGGGCCAAGCCGACAGCGGCACTCCGGGGGGTCTTATTTTTACCGTCATTGCCAGCCATCAGCGCTGGCAATGATGTTGTCGACTGTACCCAGCAGCAGCCACTAACGACTGCAGTTGCCGCCCTTCGATGATGACTTCAGCCGCTCTTTCCCGCCCACAACTTCGGCACCTACTGCGCAAAGCCCGCCGCGCGCTTAGCCCGAACGAACAGCGCCAGGCCGCCCAGCGCCTGTATCGCCAACTCGCCCAAGATCCACGCTTTCGCCGCGCCCGGCATATCGCGCTGTATTTGCCAACGGATGGTGAGATTGATCCACGCCTGTTGCTGCGCGCCGCCCAGCGCCGCGGCAAGGCCACCTACTTACCGGTATTGAGCGCCTGGCCGCGCACCAAGATGGTGTTCCAGCGTATCCACCCACACGAGCGGATGACGCCTAACCGCTTCCGCATTCAGGAACCGCATGCCAACCGCAAGCAGCAGCGCAAAGTCTGGGCCCTGGACTTGGTCTTGTTGCCGCTGGTGGGCTTCGATAGCGGCGGTGGCCGCCTCGGCATGGGTGGCGGTTTTTATGACCGCAGCCTGGCGTACCTGAGCATGCGCAAAAATTGGCACAAACCGACCTTACTGGGGCTCGCGCATGAATGTCAGAAGGTCGATCAACTGACGCTGGCCATCTGGGATGTGCCGCTGCACGCGACGGTCACGGATCAGGCTTGGTACGCCGTCAGGAGCTAGCACCGCGATCCCTGCGGCGCCCACTGGTGTCGTCAAACAGCCTTAAGGCTGTTGCGACAGGTTGACGGGAGCATCGCTTTGACGCTCCCACAAGCTCTGGGTGTAACCCGTAGTTACCACGCCCAGGCCGAACAGAATGACCAATACCCACAATAGATCTGGTTTACGTTTCATCGACTGCCTCCCCCTTCAAGGCAAACCTCGCACGATGACCGGCGGCGGTTGTAGTTGTTGTTATTAGGCCGTACGGCGGCGTCACATTTAAAACCGAGGCATTCTCCAGCAAGGTGAAAGCTTGCGCAATTTATGGCGCCAACCGGCTGTCGTCTGCCTGTACGATAGTGAGCCCGCTAGACTGACCGGCAACTTACGAGCAAAGTTCATGCCTCATTGGTTAATGAAGTCCGAACCCGAAGAATTATCCATTCACGACCTGCAACGCCTCGGCCGCGCACGCTGGGACGGCGTGCGCAACTATCAGGCGCGCAACTTTCTGCGCAGCATGGCCGTCGGCGACTTGTTCTTCTTTTATCACTCGAGTTGCCCTGAGCCGGGTATCGCCGGCATCGGCCGGATTATCGCCACGGCTTACCCTGATCCGACGGCGCTCGACCCGCAAAGCCCTTACTTCGACGCCAAAGCCGGTGCGGAGAAAAATCCCTGGAGCGCCCTCGACGTGGAATTCGTCGAAGCCTTCCCGCAAGTACTCTCACTGGCACGACTGAAGGCCGCGGTAGCGCTGGCTGAACTACCCTTGGTACAGAAAGGCAGCCGCCTCTCGGTGATGCCCGTCAGTACCAGCGAGTGGGCGGCAGTCTGCACCCTGCGTTAAGCAGCACGGGCGATGGGCCAAGGGCAATGGGAACAGAAACCTTGCACGACTCTCAGCTGCCATTCTCACGCTCCGCTTGGCCGGCCCGGCTAGCGCTCGCCCTGCTGGCTCTGCTGCTGTGCGGCGCCAGCCTGTTGCTCTGGCACCAGTTGAAGAGCACAGAGCGGGAGCACGTACGTGAACGGGTCGAGTCTCAAGCACGCCTGCTGACCCGCCAGCTAGAAAGCAGTCTCAACGCCCAAGCTCAAGACCTGTACCGCATGGCCCAGCTCTGGAACCATCACGGCCGCCTCTCCCGCGAGGAGTGGGAGTTGGAGGCGCGCATCTCCTTGCAGCACTTCAGAGGCTACCAAGCCATTCAGTGGCTGGGCCCCGACCTGAAGATGCGCTGGCTGCTGCCCCTCGAAGGCAATCAAGCAGCGCTGCATTTTCAACTGACACCCGCACACCCCAACTTCAACCTGGCCATGCAGGCTAAAGCCCGTGGCCTGGCGAGCTTCTCCAATAGTTTCAGCCTGGTACAGGGCGGCCGCGGCTTCATCCTTTACACCCCGCTGTATATTCGCGGCGAACAGGACAGGCCGGTCTTCGATGGCTTCCTGCAAGGCGTGTTTCGCGTCGAAGCACTGATGGACGAACTGCTCGACACGGTCGACAGCGCCGACTTCCATGTCCGTCTGCTGGAGTTCGGCCACCCGCTTTACAGCCGCGACCAAGCCGACCTAAGCGCCCCCCTTCAGCAGGAGTTGCCGCTCCACCTGCTAAACAACCGCAATTTCACCCTGCAGCTCAGCCCCACGCAGAAGCTCACGCAACAACTGGTCAGCCCACTGCCGCAAGTGGTGCTCGGCGCCAGCCTGACGATCAGCCTGCTGCTGGTGGCCGCCCTCGCCTTGGCCCTGGAAAACTCCCGTCGCGCGCGCGCTCTGCAAGCCGGCAACCGGCGCTTGAACGAGGAAGTCGGCCATCGCGAGCAGATCGAACAGGTGCTGCGCGACAGCCGCGAGCGCCTGCAACTGGTGGTCGATCTGACCGACTCCAGCCGCGACGGCCTGTTCATCATCGACCCGCAGAACCGCAACATCCTGCATATGAACCAGGCCACTTACAGCAGCCTGGGTTACAGCAGCGAAGAGTTCAGCCGACAGCTAAAAGAACAGCCCGAACAACTGCTGCTGGGCTTCCATGCCTGGCTGGAACTGGTACGCCAGGCGCATCGGGACAACTCGACGAAGATCTTTCAGCGAGAGATGCGTCGACGCGACGGCAGCATTCAGGCGGCAGAAATCAGCGCTCAGTTGGTGCAGTTGAATGGCCACGAATACCTGATCGGCGTCTCCCGCGACAACAACGAACGCCTGCAACTGGAAGCGCAACTGCAACACCTGTCGCAGCAGGACGGACTGACCGGCCTCTATAACCGGCGCTTTTTTGATCATCAATTACACGGCGAGTGGCGGCGCCTGCAGCGGATCGGCGCGTCCATGGCCTTGCTCATGCTGGATGTCGACCACTTCAAGCGTTACAACGACCAACTCGGCCACCTGGCCGGCGACGACGTCTTGCGGCGGGTGGCTACGGCCTTGCAAGGCTGCCTGCAGCGTGAGGGCGATGTGGCCTGTCGCTACGGCGGCGAGGAGTTCGCCATTATCCTGGTCAACACCGGTTTGGACGGTGGCGAGCATGTGGCGCAGCGCGTCCATAAAGCGATCGAGGAGCTGAACCTGGCTCATCCAGCCAGCCCACTGGGTCGTCTGAGTCTGAGCATCGGCCTGGCCACCACCACCCCGAGCCAGAACAACCAGCCGGACAGTTTGGTGGCACACAGCGACCAGGCGCTCTATCAAGCCAAACACCAGGGGCGCAACCGCACCTGCATCTGGAACCCCGCGAACTAACGCCTCACCGCACCATGAGCGCGGTTTCGCCTGGCTCTACAGCCAGGGCCGGCTACTGAACGATCAGGTTGTTGAACAGCAGATCATCCACCAGCGGCTTGCCCTCTTCCTGGCTCAGTACCTGCTGCACTTGCTTCAACGCTTCCTGGCGCAGCCTCTCCTTGGCCTCAACATTACCCAGGCTCTCGTCGGTTTGTTGCGAGAACAGCATCACCAACTGATTACGAATCAGCGGCTCATGGTGCTCGACCCGCTCCTGCGCCTCACTACCGGATACCCGTAGCGCAATATCGGCCTTGAACACCTTCAGCCGTGGGCCCGCACCATAATTACCCACCAGCGCCGGCACCAAGTTGACATAGGCCACCTTAGGCGCCTCGCCCTCTTTGCCTTCCTCTTCTTCATTGGCCAACGCTGAAAACGGCAGGGATAGAGCCAACAACAATAGGATCCAGGCTTTCACAGGGGCACATCCTCAACAAAGTATGCTGCCTAGGGGGGCTGTCGAGCTTAGGCGTCCGTAGCGAGAAAGTCTGGGATTGAGACCGTTTTTTCATTCCGCCGAGGCGAATAGTCACTCTCTTTAACGAGGCTGAATGGAAAAACGGGCCAATAGCCAGGCTTTCGCAGTAGGACAGTTCTAAGTCCGACAGCCCCCTAGCATAGCGATAGCGTGGCGCTGGCCCAAGTCCGACGCTTATACGCGCCTATCAAGCCAGGCCATGCTCGTTGACCGGCCGCCCCATGCACCTACACTGCTTGGCCATAACTCTGCGAGGAATGTCCCCGATGAAAGCCGTGTTGTGCAAAGCCTTCGGCCCTGCCGAAACGCTGGTGCTGGAAGAAATCGCCAGCCCAGAAGCGAAGAAAAATGAAATTCTCCTCGACGTGCACGCCGCCGGGGTCAACTTCCCGGACACCCTGATCATCGAGGGCAAATATCAGTTCAAGCCGCCATTCCCGTTCTCCCCTGGCGGCGAAGCAGCAGGTATCGTCGCGGCGGTCGGTGAGAAAGTCAGCCACGTCAAACCAGGCGATCGAGTGATGGCGCTGACCGGTTGGGGCAGCTTTGCCGAGCAGGTCGCCGTGCCCGGCTACAACGTCATGCCGATCCCGGCCAGCATGGACTTCGCCAGCGCTGCCGCCTTCGGCATGACCTACGGCACCTCGATGCACGCGCTCAAGCAACGCGCCAACCTGCAAGCGGGCGAAACCCTGCTGGTGCTCGGCGCCTCCGGCGGCGTCGGCCTGGCCGCGGTGGAAATCGGCAAGGCCATGGGCGCCAAAGTCATCGCCGCCGCCAGCAGTGCCGAGAAACTGGCGGTCGCCAAAGCCGCCGGTGCCGATGAGCTGATCAACTACAGCGAAGTCAGCCTGAAAGACAAGGTCAAAGAACTGACCGGTGGCCAGGGCGCGGACGTGATCTACGACCCGGTCGGCGGCGACCTGTTCGACCAGGCCATTCGCTCCATCGCCTGGAACGGCCGGCTGCTGGTGGTCGGTTTCGCCAGCGGGCGCATCCCAGAATTGCCAGTCAACCTGGCGCTACTCAAAGGTGCAGCGGTGGTCGGCGTGTTCTGGGGCGCCTTCGCTCAGCGCCAACCAGTGGACAATGCCGCCAACTTCCAGCAGTTGTTCCAATGGCATGCTGAAGGCAAGGTCAAGCCGTTGGTATCGCAGACCTTCCCGCTGGAACAAGCCGCCGAGGCGATCAACGCGCTGGGCCAACGCAAGGCGGTGGGTAAAGTCGTGGTGCAGGTGCGTTAAGCACGCGGGGGGTGACGGCTAAATTCGGTTGCGTAGAGTGGAAAATCCGCAAAGCGGTTTTCCACCATGGGTCGTCCAGGCTACCTCGCTGGGGGAGTTCGCAGTTCGTAGGGCAGAAAAGCGTGACGCCGGAGCGTCATTGGCTGCGTTCCCACGCAGAGCGTGGGAACGATCAAAGCCGCGGCACAGCGTTGGGCTTCGCGGTGCTTAGCCCAAAGGATTGCATCTATTTCTTGCGTACTGTGCCGCCTGTAAAGCCCAGTACAGCAAAAGCCAGCAAAGTTACATTCGCAACCCAAAATCCGACAGGTGCGACATCTTTGCTGACCCAGCCGATGCTAGAGCGGCCAAACGAAATTGTGCTGCCTGTACGAAAACTCTCGCCCACCACGATCACGCAGGCAATACCCGCAAGGGTTCTAAAAACGCGAAACAACGCAGTATCTTCCACGGATAGCTCCTTCTAAACTCGCGGCGCATAGGCGAACACATCGGCGCGCATCTGGTGAGCACCCATCCCGGCCTCGACCAGTGCGTCAAGGGTCGCATAAACCATCGTCGGCGAGCCGCTGGCATAGACGTACAGCGGCGAGAGATCGCTGAAGTCTTCCCGCACGGCCTCATGCAAGAGACCGCAACGCCCCTCCCAACTGCAGACATCACTGACGACTTTATGCAGGTATAGATTGGGCTGCCGTTGCCAGTCGGCCCAGTGCGGCAGCTGGTAGAAATCCTCGGGCCGCCGCGCACCCCAGTACAGATGCACCGGATGCTTGAAACCCGCCGCGCGGCAATGCTCGATCAAGCTGTGCATCTGTGCCATGCCGGTACCGGCGGCGATCAAGATCAGCGGCCCGTCCGGCAACTGCGCCAGGTGCGCATCGCCGAATGGCAGTTGCACCTGAACCATGGGTTTGCGGCGCAGCTGTTCGAGCAGGGTCAAGGCGCTCGCCTCGCGTCCGAGAATATGCAGCTCCAGGTCGCGCCCCTGGGCAGGCGCCGAGGCCAGGGAGAAGGCCGCTTGCTCGCCATCCTCGCGCCGCAACAGCAGGTACTGCCCAGCGTGATAACGCGGCGGCTTACCGGCCGGCGCACGCAAGCGCACGCGCCAGACATCTCCGCCCACCTCCACGCACTCACTGACCTGACAGCTGAGCTTGCGCAGCGGTAACTCGCCCGGTGCCAGCACTCCATCCCAATGCAGCACACAGTCTTCCAGCGGCTCGGCCAGGCAGGTGAACAACTCGCCGTGATCACGTGCATCGCCGTTCTGGCGCACGCGACCCTCGACCAACAGCGCCGCGCAGATATGACAGTTGCCATTGCGGCAGCTCTGCGGGCAGTCGTAGCCGAGCCGGCGCGCAGCATCGAGAATCCGCTCGCCGGGGAGCATCTCGAGCACTGCACCTGAGGGTTGCAAGGTGACTTTCATCAATCTATTCCAAGATCCTTCCACAGCTCATCGACCCGGCACTTGACCGCCTCGTCCTGAACTATCACCCGACCCCATTCCCGGGTGGTTTCGCCAGGCCATTTGTGGGTGGCATCCAGGCCCATCTTCGAGCCGAGGCCGGAGACTGGCGAGGCGAAGTCCAGATAGTCGATCGGCGTGTTGTCGATCAATACCGTGTCGCGCGAGGGATCCATGCGCGTGGTGATGGCCCAGATCACGTCGTTCCAGTCGCGCGCATTCACATCGTCGTCGGTGACGATAACGAACTTGGTGTACATGAACTGTCGCAGATACGACCAGACGCCGAGCATGACGCGCTTGGCGTGGCCCGGGTACTGCTTCTTCATGGTCACCACCGCCATGCGGTAGGAACAGCCTTCCGGTGGCAGGTAGAAGTCGGTGATCTCCGGGAACTGCTTTTGCAGGATCGGCACGAACACTTCGTTTAGCGCCACCCCGAGAATCGCCGGTTCATCCGGCGGACGCCCGGTATAGGTGCTGTGGTAGATCGGCTTTTGCCGACGGGTGATGCGCTCGACGGTGAACACCGGAAAGCGGTCGACCTCGTTGTAGTAGCCGGTGTGGTCGCCGTAGGGCCCTTCATCGGCCATCTCGCCGGGGTGGATCACGCCCTCGAGGACGATCTCGGCACTGGCCGGCACCTGCAACTCACTGCCACGGCACTTGATCAGCTCGGTGCGATTACCGCGCAGCAGGCCGGCGAAGGCGTATTCGGAGAGGCTGTCCGGCACCGGGGTGACCGCACCGAGAATGGTCGCCGGGTCGGCACCCAGCGCCACGGCGACCGGAAACGGTTGCCCTGGATGCTTGTCGCACCACTCCTTGAAATCCAGCGCGCCGCCGCGATGGCTCAACCAGCGCATGATCACCTTATTGCGGCCGATCACCTGCTGACGATAGATGCCGAGGTTCTGCCGCTCCTTGTTCGGCCCCTTGGTAATGGTCAGGCCCCAGGTAATCAGCGGGCCGACGTCACCGGGCCAGCAGGTCTGCACCGGCAGCTTGCCGAGGTCGACATCCTCACCCTCTTCGATCACTTCCTGACAGGGCGCGTCCTTGAGCACCTTGGGCGCCATGGCGATGATCTTCTTGAAGATCGGCAGCTTCGACCAGGCATCCTTCAAACCCTTGGGCGGCTCTGGCTCTTTCAGAAAGGCCAGTAGCTTACCGATCTCACGCAGTTCGCTGACCGCCTCGGCCCCCATACCAAGGGCCACGCGCCCGGGCGTGCCAAACAGGTTGCCAAGTACCGGCATGTCGAAGCCGGTCGGGTTCTCGAACAGCAGTGCCGGGCCAGCACGCCGCAGGGTGCGGTCGCAGATTTCGGTCATTTCCAGGACGGGCGAAACTGGAGTGCTGATACGCTTCAGCTCGCCGCGCTGTTCCAGGCCACGGATAAAGTCGCGTAGGTCGCGATACTGCATGCTTGAGTCTCATAGCGGCGTGCAAGTCGGGCGCAAAGTTTAGCGCCGAACCCGATCACTCAGAAGAGCGTATCTACTTGCAGAGCAGATACGCAGGTAGCAAAAAGCCGGGTTACCCCGGCTTTCGCAAAACTTCCAGCGCTTACTTGCGCTTCATCGACTGGAAGAATTCATCGTTGGTCTTGCTCTGCTTGAGCTTGTCGAGCAGGAACTCGATGGCGGCGATCTCGTCCATCGGGTGCAGCAGCTTGCGCAGAATCCACATGCGCTGCAGCTCGTCCTCGGCCGTCAGCAACTCTTCGCGGCGGGTGCCGGAGCGGTTGATGTTGATGGCCGGGAACACACGCTTCTCGGCGATGCGACGATCCAGCGGCAGCTCCATGTTGCCGGTGCCCTTGAACTCTTCGTAGATCACTTCGTCCATCTTCGAGCCGGTTTCCACCAGCGCAGTGGCGAGGATGGTCAGCGAGCCGCCTTCTTCGATATTGCGGGCGGCGCCGAAGAAGCGTTTCGGTTTCTCCAGCGCGTGGGCGTCGACACCACCAGTAAGGACCTTGCCGGAGCTCGGGATCACGGTGTTGTAGGCGCGCGCCAGACGGGTGATGGAGTCGAGCAGAATGACCACGTCCTTCTTGTGCTCGACCAGGCGTTTGGCCTTCTCGATCACCATCTCGGCGACCTGCACGTGGCGGGTCGGCGGTTCGTCGAAGGTGGACGCCACCACTTCGCCGCGCACGGTGCGCTGCATTTCGGTCACTTCTTCCGGGCGCTCATCGATCAACAGCACGATCAGATGCACTTCCGGGTTATTGCGCGTGATGTTCGCCGCGATGTTCTGCAGCATGATCGTCTTGCCGGCTTTCGGCGGTGATACGATCAGGCCGCGCTGACCCTTGCCGATCGGTGCGCAGAGGTCGATCACCCGGGCGGTGAGGTCTTCGGTGGAGCCATTACCGGCTTCCATTTTCATGCGCTGGTTGGGGAACAGCGGGGTCAGGTTCTCGAACAGGATCTTGTTCTTCGCGTTCTCCGGGCGATCGTAGTTGATCGTGTCGACCTTAAGCAGAGCGAAGTAGCGCTCGCCTTCTTTCGGCGGGCGAATCTTGCCGACAATGGTGTCGCCGGTGCGCAGGTTGAAGCGGCGGATCTGGCTCGGCGAGACGTAGATGTCGTCCGGACCAGCCAGGTACGAGGCGTCCGCGGAACGGAGGAAGCCGAAGCCGTCCTGGAGAATCTCCAGCACGCCATCACCGGAAATTTCCTCGCCGCTTTTCGCGTGCTTTTTCAACAGGGAGAAAATCACATCCTGCTTGCGCGAACGGGCCATATTTTCTATGCCCATCTGTTCGGCCGTTTCCAGCAGTTCGGTAATCGGCTTTTGCTTGAGTTCAGTCAGATTCATATAGGAATGACGTAGTCGTGAAGGAGGGGGAATAAGCGTTTAGCTTAAGAGGCCGCGCCGCGGAGAAGGCGACAGGATCGCCTGCTTGTTTATCGAAAGTATTCGAGTAGGAGTGCGTCGGCGACGGCTTGCAGAGAGCAACGGAGGAGCCGTTACGAGGCCGAATGTACCACCGGCTAAGAGGAGCGTCTAGTCTCGCGCCATGAAAAAAGCCCCGCAATGTGCGGGGCTTTTTAACAAAGGCTCAGATTTCCTGACAGCAGCTTAGATATTGCTGTCGAGGAAGGCGGCCAGCTGCGATTTGGACAGGGCGCCGACCTTGGTGGCCTCGACGTTGCCGTTCTTGAACAGCATCAGGGTCGGGATGCCACGCACGCCGTACTTCGGCGGGGTGTCTTGGTTTTCGTCAATATTCAGCTTGCAGACTTTCAGTTTGCCTTGGTAGGTCTGGGCGATTTCGTCCAGTACCGGGGCAATCATTTTGCACGGGCCGCACCACTCAGCCCAATAATCGACCAGCACCGGGCCATCAGCCTGGAGCACGTCCTGATCAAAGCTGGCGTCGCTGACGTGGGTGATGAATTCGCTCATGGAAACTCTCCGTGGTCGGAAGCATAAAAGTGGCCGCCATCATAGCCCGGCTTTGCAGTGACCGAAAGCAGCGGCCGATTGAGCTTTGCTATGGCGCGCGATGCAAAAGCTGATCGATCCAAGGTTGCGAGGCCATTTAACGGCTGCCGCCACTCCCGCCCTGAACGCAGCAACACCCCGACCGCGCAGCGCCCTGCATAATTTAAAACCTTGATAAGAATGCTCGCCAGCAGCCGCTTCAGCAAGCCGCACCACCCCGGCAAAAGCCTATAAAGAAATAGCCATTAACCCAGCCACAGACCACCAGTCATCGCCAACCGACTGCCTCGTGCCATGCTCCGCGTTGGCGTGGCAGCCCTATCGTGGCAGGATGACGCGCTCAAGCATCGAGATTCCCAGACCATGCCGCTAACGCCAGCCAAGCACTTCTCAATGATCGCCGCCATCGACCTCGGCTCGAACAGCTTCCATATCGTTCTAGCTAAAGTCGATCACGGTGAAATCCGCATTCTTGAGCGGCTCGGTGAAAAGGTTCAGTTGGCTGCCGGCATCGATGAGCAGCGCGAGCTCAACGAAGAGTCGATGCAGCGCGGCCTCGATTGCCTGCGCCGCTTTGCGCAACTGATTAACGGCTTGCCGCCAGGCGCCGTGCGGGTCGTCGGCACCAACGCCCTGCGCGAGGCGCGCAACCGCACGGCGTTTATCCGCCGCGCGGAAGAAATCCTCGGCCACCCCGTGGAAGTCATCTCCGGCCGCGAAGAGGCCCGCCTGATTTACCTGGGTGTCTCGCACACCCTCGCCGACACCCCCGGCAAACGCCTGGTGGCGGATATCGGCGGCGGCAGTACCGAGTTCATCATCGGCCAGCGCTTCGAGCCATTGCTGCGCGAAAGCCTGCAGATGGGCTGCGTGAGCTACACCCAGCGCTATTTCCGTGATGGCAAGATCACCCCGGCGCGCTATGCCCAAGCCTATACCGCAGCGCGTCTGGAACTGATGGGGATCGAGCACGGCTTGCACCGCCTCAGCTGGCAGGAATCGGTAGGCGCCTCGGGCACTATTCGCGCCGTCGGTCTGGCGATCAAAGCCGGCGGCCTTGGCAGCGGCGAAGTGAATGCCGAGGGCCTCGCCTGGCTCAAGCGCAAGGTGCTCAAACTCGGTGAGGTGGACAAGCTGGAGATGGACGGCATCAAACCGGATCGCCGGGCCATCTTCCCGGCCGGCCTGGCGATCCTCGAAGCCATCTTCGATGCCCTGGAACTGCAGCGCATGCATCACTCCGAAGGCGCGCTGCGCGAAGGTGTGTTGTATGACCTGCTCGGCCGCCATCACCACGAGGACGTCCGTGAACGCACCCTCAGCGCGCTGATGGAGCGCTACCACGTCGATCTGGAGCAGGCGTTACGGGTCGAAGACAAGGCGCTGCAAGCGCTGGAGGACGTGGCCGAGGCCTGGGAGCTCGACGACGACTGGCACCGCGAGCTGCTGAGCTGGGCGAGCAAGGTGCATGAGGTAGGCCTGGACATCGCCCACTACCAATACCACAAGCACGGCGCCTACCTGATCGAGCACTCGGATCTGGCTGGCTTCTCCCGCGAAGATCAACTAATGCTTGCGCTACTGGTGCGTGGCCACCGACGCAACATCCCCAAGGACAGGTTCGCCGAGTTCGGCGACGAAGGCATCAAACTGCTGCGCTTATGCGTACTGCTGCGCTTCGCCATCCTCATCCACCACATCCGCGGCTCTCAAGAAATGCCGCAGGTGCAGTTACAGGCCGGGGCGCAGAGCCTGGATGTGCTGTTCCCCGAGGGCTGGCTGGCCGCCAACCCATTGACTCAGGCCGACTTTGAGCTGGAGGCCGAATGGCTGAAGCGCATCGGCCTCAGCCTCAGCGTATGCTGAGCGGCAGGTTGGTCAGCCTCTCCAGCAGACCCGCCTGCGCATTGCGCGCGTTCTGATTGCCGGTCGGGCTCACCCTCAGGTAGCGCCCGTCGGGCTGCAGCACCCAGCTCTGGGTGTTGTCGGTCAGGTAGGACTCCAGTTCCTTCTTCACCCGCAGGATCAGCTTCCTGCCTTCCACCGGGAAACAGGTCTCGACCCTCTTGTCCAGGTTGCGCTCCATCCAGTCGGCACTGGAGAGGTAAATCTTCTCGTCGCCGTCGTTAAGGAAGTAGAAGACCCGCGTGTGCTCGAGGAAGCGTCCGATGATCGAGCGCACATGAATGTTGTGCGACACCCCCGGAATGCCCGGACGCAGGCAGCACATGCCGCGCACCACCAGGTCGATCCGCACCCCGGACTGGCTCGCCTTGTACAGCGCACGGATGATTTTCGGGTCGGTCAACGAGTTGAACTTGGCCATGATGTGCGCGGACTTGCCCTCGCTGGCCAACTGCGTTTCCCGCGCGATCATGTCGAGCAAGGATTTCTTCAGGGTGAAGGGCGCATGCAGCAGCTTCTTCATGCGCAACGTCTTGCCCATGCCGATCAGTTGGCTGAACAGCTTGGAGACATCTTCGCAGAGTGCATCATCCGAGGTGATCAGGCTGTAGTCGGTATACAGGCGGGCATTGCCGGCGTGATAGTTGCCGGTGCCGAGGTGGGCGTAACGGACGATCTCGCCATTCTCACGCCGCAGGATCAGCATCATCTTGGCGTGGGTCTTGAAGCCGACCACCCCATAAATCACCACCGCCCCCGCCGCTTGCAGGCGGCTGGCCAGTTGCAGGTTGGACTCTTCGTCAAAGCGCGCGCGTAACTCGATCACCGCGGTGACTTCCTTGCCGTTGCGCGCCGCGTCCACCAGAGCGTCGACGATCTCGGAATTGGCGCCGCTACGGTACAGCGTCTGCTTGACCGCCAGCACCTGCGGATCTTTCGCCGCCTGGCGGAGCAAGTCGACCACCGGGGTAAAGGACTCGAAGGGGTGCAGCAGGAGGATGTCCTGCTTGCTGACCACGTTGAACAGGTTGTCGCTGTTCTGCAGCAGCTTGGGGATCACCGGGGTGAACGGCGTGTATTGCAGCTCCGGGTGACTGGCCAAACCGGTGATGCTGAACAACCGCGTCAGGTTGACCGGGCCATTGACCCGATACAACTCACTCTCGCTCAGGGTGAACTGTTTGAGCAGGTAATCGGACAGGTGCTTCGGACAGGTATCGGCCACTTCCAGGCGTACCGCATCACCATAGCGGCGCGAGAACAGCTCGCCGCGTAGGGCGCGGGCCAGGTCTTCGACATCCTCGGTATCCACCGACAGATCGGCGTTGCGGGTCAGACGGAACTGGTAGCAGCCCTTGACCTTCATGCCCTGGAACAGATCGTCGGCATGCGCATGGATCATCGAGGACAAGAACACGTGGTTATCGCCGGCCCCACCGACCTCCTCGGGCACCTTGATCACCCGCGGCAGCAGGCGCGGTGCCGGAATGATCGCCAGACCGGAGTCGCGACCGAAGGCATCCACCCCTTCCAGTTCGACGATAAAGTTCAGGCTCTTGTTCACCAGCAGCGGGAACGGATGGGTTGGGTCGAGGCCGATCGGCGTAATGATCGGCGCGATTTCATCGCGGAAATAGCGGCGTACCCAGGCCTTGAGCTTGGCCGTCCAATGTCGGCGGCGAATGAAGTTGATGTGGTGCTTGGCCAGCTCGGGAAACAGCACGTCATTCAGAATGGCGTACTGGCGGCCGACCTGCTCATGCACCAGCTCGCTGATCCGCGCCAGCACCTGGTGCGGCTGCAAGCCGTCGGCACCGGCCTGCTCACGGGCGAAGGTGATCTGCTTCTTCAGACCGGCGACGCGAATTTCGAAGAACTCATCCAGGTTGCTGGAGAAGATCAGCAGAAACTTCAGCCGTTCCAGCAACGGATAGGACTCATCCAGCGCCTGTTCCAGCACGCGGATATTGAATTTCAGCTGCGACAGCTCGCGGTGGATGTACAGGCTGCTGTCATCCAGGCTCGGCACGCTGATCGGTGCTGGCGCAGGAATCGGCTCCGGCAACAGCTCCACCGACGGCAGGATTATCGCCACCGGTTCCACTAGGGCCAGCTCCTCTAGAGGTTGCGCTTCAAGCAATTCAGTACTGCTGAGTCCTTCGGTATTCATCACGTCTTCCCAGGGGGCTTATTGCCCCCGTTTTAACAGTTCTGCCGCACGGATGGCGAAATAGCTGAGGATGCCATCGGCGCCGGCACGTTTGAAGGCGGTGAGGGACTCCAGAATCACCGCCTCACTCAGCCAGCCGTTCTCGATCGCCGCCATGTGCATGGCGTACTCGCCGCTCACCTGATAGACAAAGGTTGGCACGCGGAATTCCTCTTTGACCCGCCAGAGGATGTCCAAGTAGGGCATGCCTGGTTTGACCATGACCATATCCGCGCCTTCGGCCAAATCGGCGGCGACTTCGTGCAAGGCTTCGTTGCCGTTGGCCGGGTCCATTTGATAAGTGGCCTTGTTGCCCTTACCGAGATTGGCTGCCGAGCCCACTGCATCGCGGAACGGCCCGTAATAGGCGCTGGCGTATTTGGCCGAGTAAGCCATGATCCGCACGTTGGTGTGGTCAGCCAGCTCCAGCGCTTCGCGAATGGCCTGAATGCGCCCATCCATCATGTCCGACGGCGCAACCACCTGCGCGCCCGCCGCGGCATGCGAGAGGGCCTGCCGGACCAGCGCATCGACGGTGATGTCATTCTGCACATAGCCCTGCTCATCGAGGATGCCGTCCTGGCCATGGGTGGTGAACGGGTCGAGCGCCACGTCGCTGATCACCCCCAGCTCCGGAAAACGCTCACGCAGCGCACGGATGGCACGCTGGGCAATACCATCCGGGTTCCAGGCCTCGCTGCCATCCAGGGACTTCTTCTCCAGCGGCGTCACCGGGAACAGCGCCAGCGCCGGAATGCCCAAGGCGACCCAGGCCTGCGCCTCTTGCAGCAGCAGGTCAATCGACAGGCGTTCGACACCGGGCATAGAGGGAACGGCTTCACGACGATTGTCGCCGTCCAGCACGAATACCGGCAGGATCAGATCGTCGACCGTCAGGACATTTTCCCGCACCAGGCGCCGGGAAAAGTCGTCACGGCGATTACGCCGTAGGCGGGTAGCGGGGAACAGACGATTGGCGGGGGTAAAGCTCACGGCAGACTCCAGAGCCCGCGCAGACGGGCGAGTGTGACAGTTATAGGCCGCCATTATGACTAAAGAATGACAGCCAGGGCGCCCGTGCGACGGCACGCCGCAGATATTCTCAGCGCCCAGACGAATCACGTCGAGAGCCATCGCCACGCTTTCCCCTGACGCCCAGGCGGGTTAGGCTGCGCGTTCATTTCGCCGCAAACGCTGAAAATGCTCCAACAATTCCTGCAGGATTTCGGCTACTTCGCCTTGTTTCTTGGCACCTTTTTCGAAGGCGAAACCATCCTGGTTTTGGCCGGCTTTCTCGCGTTCCGCGGTTATATGGACATCAACGCGGTGGTTGCCACGGCCTTTTTCGGTAGCTATGCCGGCGACCAACTCTGGTACTTCCTCGGCCGCAAACACGGGCGCAGATTTCTCGCCCGCAAGCCACGCTTGCAACTGATGGGTGTCAAGGCCCTGAGCTACATTCAGCGCCACCCGGATATCTGGGTGCTGAGCTTTCGCTTCGTCTATGGCATGCGCACCGTGATGCCGGTAGCCATCGGTCTGTCCGGCTACCCGCCATTGCGCTATCTGCTGCTGAACGGCATCGGTGCGGCGGTCTGGGCGGCCGCGCTGGGCTATGCGGCCTTCCACTTCGGCTCTGTGCTGGAGGGGATGCTCGGGAATATCAAACGCTACGAGCTGTGGGTGCTCGGCGGCTTGATACTGCTCGGCGCAGCCCTCTGGCTGCGCCGATGGCTGAAGACGCCGAAGATCTGATCAGGCCGGCACGGCCCTCTGGCTCGGCCGCGGCAGGCGCACCAGGGCCAGCACGCTAAGCAGGCTGTAGCCGCCCAGCAGACTCCAGGCCAACAGCCCGATCGGCAATAAACCCGCCTGCTGCGCCAGCCACAGCGCCGGCAAGTTCAGCGCCAGACGCAGGGCTTCCAGCCAAATCGCCGCCGGGCGGTTCTCCAGCCAGACGCCCAGTACATACAGACCGAACGCCATCCAGGCCGAGCTGAGCAACAGCACGCGCAGCGCCTGACTCTCGCCCAGCGCCAGCAGGTAGCTACCGGCGCCCACATAGAGCACGAATTGCAGCGCGACGTAGAGCTTCTGGGCACCGCTCAGCGGCACCTCGAACTTGACGAACTGCGCCAGCTCCAGCTTGTTCTGCGGGTATTTCGCCGCGACATCGGCCGGACGCCAGCCGGTGCGCATAAACCAGATACGCAGCTGGTCCCAGCGCGACTCCGCACGCACGGCATCGCGCCACAGCTGGACATAAAATTGCAGGTTGGCCCACAGCGGGTTCCAGCTGGCCAGTGGCGTAGTCACCCCGAAGATTACCGGCTCATCGTCCAACTCCTCCTGAAAGGTAGCGAACAGCCGGTCCCAAAGAATGAACACGCCGCCGTAGTTGCGATCCATGTACACGGCGTTTTGCGCGTGGTGCACGCGATGGTTGGAGGGCGTAATGAAGATCCATTCGAACCAGCCCAACTTGGGCACATGGCGGGTATGCACCCAAAATTGATAAAGCAGGTTCAGCGCCGCCACAGTAAGGAAAACCAGCGGCGGCACCCCGAGCAGCGCCATCGGCAGATAGAAGATCCAGCCGAAGATAAAGCCGCTGCTGGTCTGGCGCAGTGCGGTGGAGAGGTTGTAGTCCTCGCTCTGGTGGTGCACCGAGTGCGCCGCCCAGAGCACATTGCGCTCGTGGCCGAGTCGATGGTTCCAGTAGTAGCAGAAGTCGTAAAAGACGAAGGCGAACAGCCAGACCCAGAGGCTCTGCGCCGACAACTCGACCAGCCCCCAATGCTGCCAGGCGAAACTGTAGGTGAGCAGACCGAGGCCTTTGGTCAGCAGGCCGCTGGTGGTCGACAGCACTCCGGCGCTGAGGCTGTTGATCGAGTCGGCGAGGCGGTAGGTACTGACTCCGCGCCAGCGATCGGCGAGCAGCTCCAGCGCGATCAGCAGGATAAAAAAGGGCACGGCGTAAAGAACGTAATTCATGGCTCACCCGTATCGTTATGCCTGGCCGAAGGCTAGGATTGTTGCAGAGGATCCTAGCCCAAGCCCCGTACTCTTCTGCGGGCGTGGCGTGACAACCTGAGCGGCATTTGACGACAGCATGCGCAAACTCCTTCGCCACGGTGCAGGTGCTGCAATACGGCAACGCCGATCACTTATTCGACCCAAGCAGCGTTCTAAGTATTTACCAACCTCAGCGAGCCAAGGATGCCCAGCCAGGAACTTCCTGCGTGAGAACCTTGGCCACCAGCCCATCGAGTGACGAGGAGTCGCCATGCACAAAAAAGTTGCTGTAATCCTCTCCGGCTGCGGTGTCTATGACGGCGCCGAAGTCTACGAGAGCGTGATCACCCTGTTGCGCCTCGACCAACGTGGCGCCCAGGTGCAGTGCTTTGCACCGAACATCGCCCAGCACCATGTGATCAACCACCTCAGCGGTGAGGAAATGCCTGAGTCGCGCAACGTGCTGGTAGAAGCCGCGCGGATCGCCCGTGGCCAGATCAAGGACGTGCGCGAAGCCAGGGCCGAAGACTTCGATGCGTTGATTCTGCCCGGCGGCTTCGGCGCGGCGAAGAACCTCTCCGACTTCGCCAGCAAGGGTGCCCACTGCAGCGTGCAGCCAGACGTGCTGGCGCTGGCCAAAGCATTTGCCGCCGCCCAAAAGCCGGTGGGGCTGATCTGCATCGCCCCGGCGCTGGCTGCGAAAATCTATGGCTTCGGCGTGACTTGCACCATCGGCAACGATGCCGACACCGCCGCGGTGCTGAGTGAGATGGGCGCGCAGCATGCGGAGTGCACGGTCGGCGAGATCATCGAAGACACCCAGCACAAACTGGTGAGCACCCCGGCATATATGCTCGCGCAATCGATCAGCGAGGCCGCCTCCGGCATCAACAAGCTGGTCGACCGCGTACTCGAGCTGACCGTTCCACAGAGCTGAGCGTAGGGTAGGTTAGCCGCGCAGCGGTGTAACCCACCATCGGTGCAGAGAGGCGCCGCCATCCGGTGACGCCCGGTGGTGGGGTTACGGCCTTTGGCCCAACCCACCCTACATAAACCCCGAAGCAGGCCGATCCGGCCAATATTCGCGGCACTCGCGCCGCGCCTCTGGCCAAGCCGGCGTGCTTGCCTCAGCGTGCGAAGCCAATCCCACCGACGCAGAATCGACATGCCCGAGCAGCCCTTCGAACTCTCCGCAGAACTGCAGCAGGCGGTGAGCAGCTTTTTTCAGCGCATTCCCTTCAACCAGGTGCTCGGCATCCAACTCGGCGAACTGTCGCCCGAGCGGGTGGTGATGTATCTACCGATGAAAGCAGAGCTGATCGGCAACTTTGTCCACGGCATTCTGCACGGCGGCGTGATCGCCTCGCTGTTGGATGTCGCCGGTGGAGCCATGGCACTGATCGGCGCCTTCGAGCGCCATCAGCAATTGCCCAGCGCCGAGCGCATGGCACGGCTGTCCAAGCTCGGCACCATCGACTTGCGCATCGACTATCTGCGCCCCGGACGCGGCCAACACTTCACCGCGCAGGCCGTGCTGCTGCGTTCTGGCAATAAAGTCGCGGTGGTACGTTCAGAGCTGCATGCCGACGACGGCACTCTGGTGGCGGTCGGTACCGGCACCTACCTGTGCGGTTAAGCACGGCCTAAGCAGTGAAGAGTCTCTACTCGGCGGGCTTGGTTTTGTCTGACCGCGGCGC
Source organism: Pseudomonas cavernicola (assembly GCF_003596405.1). NCBI lineage: Bacteria > Pseudomonadati > Pseudomonadota > Gammaproteobacteria > Pseudomonadales > Pseudomonadaceae > Pseudomonas > Pseudomonas cavernicola. Next base: position 1,379,068 of record NZ_QYUR01000002.1, on the reverse strand, counting down.
CTAAACCGCGGCCGCTAGCACACTGCCAGCACCACAAGACCAGGCAGCACATGAGGCAGACCACCCTGGTCGGAGTTTGCGATGCCCCTGCTGCAGTTTATTGCCGATCTACCCGCCGACCAGACTGTCCTACTCGACTGCAGCCACAACCCAACCCTGGTCTTGCTTGCCTATTTGGTTGCCAGCGCTGCCGGCTTTACCGCCTCGGCCATGGCTAACCGGGTCAGTGCCAGCCGCAGCCTGCTCGGCCGTGAGGCGTGGCGCTGGATTGGCGCCTGCACCCTCGGCGGCGGCAATCACCGCGGCGATCATTGCCATGGCCCACAAGCTGCAACTGAAAGTGGTCGCCGAAGGAGTGGAGACGCCGGCCCAACTGGACTTCCTGCGGGACAACCAGTGCGACCTCATCCAAGGCTATCTGTTTAGCCGGCCATTACCCTTGGCCGAGCTGCAGGTCTGGTTGGATCACGCGCAAAGCGCGGCCGCCTCACTGCCTGGCCTGACGTGCCAGGCGGGTCAGGATGCGATCCAGCGCATTGGCGAAGGCCTGCTTCTCTCGCTCGCCATATGGCGCCGGGCCGCCACCGACCTGGCCTTGTTCACGCAAATCGGTGAACAGATTACGCACCGCCAGGCGCTCGCCCATATTCCCTGCGTCGAACTCACGCCCTCGCGGATCGAGCGCCGCCACGCCTTTTTTGATCAGCCGATCGGCCAGCGGCACATCGCTGCAGATCACCAACTCGCCAGGTAGCGCATGTTCGACCAGGTAATCATCGGCAGCATCCGGACCGCTCGGCACCACAATCAGGCGCACACAGGCGAAAGCCGGCTTGATCTGGCTCTGCCCAGCCACCAGCAGCACCTCAAACCGGCGCTTCAACGCGAACTTGATCAATTGATCCTTGGCGGCCTTCGGGCAGGCATCCGCGTCGATCCAGACTCGCATGGGGGAATATCCTAGGTTCTGTACGAAAAGTCGTCGAGCGAAGATCAGGCAAGGCGCAACGCAGCGAAGCGGAGTAACAGCCGCAGGCTGGCCCGAAGGGCGAGCGCCAGCGAGTCAAAACAGGCGAAGAAGCGCAGTTTACGCGCTGTAAGTAAGCATGACTCGCTTCGCTCGCCCTACGGGCCGTCCTTCGGACGTTCTCCCTAACGGTCGGCTGAGCCTGCTTTTAACGCAGCATCATCGATGCGCAGGCACTTTTCGTAAAGAACCTAAGAGCGCTTGCGAAAACGGGCGAGCAATATGCCACTGCTCGCCCGCTCCGCCTCAGCTGGCGCTGATCCGGCGACGTTCGGCCAAGCGGCTGCGGCCGAACAGCACGGCGATGGCCAACAAGGCGATAGCTTGCGCCAGCAACGAGTAAGCATCGGCGTGAATGCCCAACCAATCGAAGTCGAAGAACGGCACCGGGTGGATGCCGAACACCCCGGCTTCCTGCAAGGCTTTCACGCCATGCCCGGCGAAGACCACCGAGAGCGCGCACAGCAGAGCGGCGTTGATGCCGAAGAAGATTCCCAATGGCAGGCGCGCAGAGCCACGCAGAATCACCCAGGCCAGACCGACCAGCAGCACGGTTGCCGTGGCGGCACCCGCCAGCACCGCGCCATGGCCGGCAGGGCCGGCCTGCAACCAGAGGGTTTCGTAGAATAGGATGACTTCGAACAACTCCCGGTACACCGAGAAGAACGCCAGCACGGCGAAACCGAAGCGGCCACCGCCGCCGACCAGGCTGCTCTTGATGTAATCCTGCCAGGCTGCGGCATGCCGGCGGTCGTGCATCCACACCCCGAGCCACAGCACCATGACACTGGCGAACAGTGCCGTGGCGCCTTCCAACAACTCCCGCTGGGCCCCGCTGACGTCGAGCAAATACGCCGCCGCGCCCCAGGTCAGCAGTCCGGCGAGCAACGCAAGGCTCCAGCCGATATGCACGCTACGCAGCGCCGATTGCTGCCCGGTGTTGCGCAAAAAGGCCAGCACCGCCGCCAGCACCAGAATCGCTTCCAAGCCCTCACGCAGCAGGATCAACAGGCTGGAGACAAAGCTGAGCGACTGACTCAGACCATCGCCGCCGAGCAATTTTGCCGACTCCTGCAATTTGCCCTTGGCCAACTCCAGGCGTTGCGCCGCCTGCGCCAGCGGCAGGCCATCCTGCAGTGACTGCCGGTAAGCCATCAGCGCCTTTTCGGTGTCTTTGCGCACCTCGGCATCGATATTGTTCAGCGAGCTCTCCACCAGCTCGAAGCCTTCCAGGTAGGCAGCCACTGACAGGTCATAGGCCTGATCACGCTCGCCATCCCGATAGGCCGCCAGGCTCTGCTCCAGCGTGGCGCGAGTGTAGTCGAGCAGTTGTTTCGGCCCGCGCTGCACCAGGGGTGGCTGCGCGCGCTGGGCGCGGAAGATTGCCGCGGCGGCCTCGCCTTGTGCACTGCTGACCTCACCAGGGGTCTGTCGAGCCAACTCTGCCAGGTTGAAGGTCTTGTCCTTGGGCACCCCGGCGTCTGCGCTGAATCCGGCGATATAGACCGCCAGGTCCCAGCGCTGCCGCTCATCCAACTGATCGGCGAAGGCCGGCATATCGGTGCCCTCGATACCCAGCCCGAGGGTATTGAACAGGTCGTACAGGCTCAGGCGATCCAGCCGCGCTGGGTCGCGCAGATTCGCCGGAGGCGGCTCCAGGCCAATCCCGGCGGGGCCATCACCGACCCCACTGTCGCCGTGACAGACAGCGCAATGCTGGGCATACAGCGGCGCCCCCCGGGCCGGATCCGGGGTGATCACCGGCGCCTGGCTGACTTCATAGGCCACCGCAAGTTGTGCGCCGATCTGCCGTGCCTGCCGCGCCACGGCAGTACCGTCCTGGTGCTGGGCGATGGCCTGACGTAGGCCAACCACGCCCTGTTCCAGTTCCGCACGCTCGGCACGGGCCGGCAGGGCCACGATCAGCCCCTGCAGCACGCCCAGAAATTCCAGCTGCTCGCGGTATTCCGCCTCATCGATCACCTGACCGGCGTTCACCGTCGCCGGGTAGTCGGCGCCGATATAGTCGAGCAGATGCAGCGCTTGTGCCGCCCCCTCGACCGGGTCGGCCAGGGCATTCAGGCTGAACAAAGCCAGCAGCGGGAGCAGCCAGAGCAGCAAGCGGGGAGATGCGAACATAATTCAATCCCGAATAAGAATGGGTGGCATTGTTGCCTCCCTAACGTTCTCACTCAAGAGTTGATGTGCGGCTTGAGATCACCAGTGGTTGCATGAACCCAGGCCGCAGCCAGCGATTTACCACAGGCAAGGACTCTCGGACGGGATCAACCGGCAATAGCTAGGCAGCGTGAATGCTGGACTTCCGCGGGAAAGTGCTGCGGTGAAGCACCCGTAAAGTGCTTTGCAACGACCTAAGGCCTGGCGCCGCCGTGCTGCGACGCCTACCGGTGACTCAGGTCGCCGCCCGACGCACAGTAGCCAAGAGCGCCGCGGCGCCGACGAACAAAGTGGCGAAGGTCCGATTCATCAGCCGCTGCTGGCGCGGCGTACGCAGCAAACGCAGGACCCTTGCGGCCAAACCGGTGTAACCGGCCATGACAATCAGGTCGACCGTGATCATCGTCACGCCCATGGTCAGGTATTGAGCCAGCAGTGGCGAATGCGGGTCGATGAATTGCGGCAGCACCGCCAACATGAACACCACCGCCTTGGGGTTGCTGACGTTGACCAAAAAGCCACGTAGCACCAAGGTCAGTGGCCGGCCTAATGGTCGTTCTGCAGAGTTACTGGCCAGATCGCTGGGCAACGCCTGCCACTGCCGGTACGCCAGATAGACCAGATAGACAACGCCGAACCACTTGATCAGGCTGAAGGCCAGTGCCGAAGTCGCGAGAATCGCGCCAACGCCAGCTGCGACGATGGCGATCTGCAAGGCCAAGCCCAATTGCAGGCCGAGGGCATTCCAGTAGCCACGCCAGAAGCCGTATTGCAGGCCACAAGACATCGAGGCAATCGCGCCGGCACCCGGCGACAGGCTGATCACCCAACAAGCAATGAAAAACGCGAGCCAGGTCTCAAGCAGCATGGCGCTGACCTCAGGAAGTTTGGAATGAGGCGTTTACCTTACGCCGCCCCGCTCCGGCTGCCTAGCGAGCCGGAGCGGGTGGTCGTCAGATTCTCCGCAGATCAGGCGTCCGGGCTGTTCTTACGCAGATGTACCGGCTCAATTTGCTTGGCTTTGCCAGTGCGCATGCGGATATTGATCGCTTCCACCGCCAGCGAGAAAGCCATGGCGAAGTAGATGTAACCCTTCGGCACATGCACTTCGAACGCCTCGGCGATCAGCACGGTACCGACCACGATCAGGAACGACAGCGCGAGCATTTTCAGCGACGGATGCTTGTCGATGTAAGCGCTGATGGTGCCAGCGGCCAGCATCATCACACCGACCGAAATTACGATCGCTGCGACCATCACTGGTACGTTCTGCACCAGGCCGACTGCGGTGATCACCGAGTCGAGGGAGAAGATGATGTCGATGATGGCGATTTGCGTGATGATCCCCATGAAGCCATAGACCTTGCCGCCCGCCTGCTGCGCTTCCTCGGCGCCTTCCAGGCCGTGGTAGATCTCCGCGGTGCTCTTGAACAACAGGAACAAGCCGCCGAAGAACAGGATCAGGTCACGCCCGGAAATCCCCTGCTCCATTACCGTAAACAGATCATTGGTCAGGCGCATGACCCAGGTGATCGACAGCAAAAGCAGAATCCGCGTACCCATCGCCAGGGCCAAGCCGAAGAAACGTGCCTTGGCTTGCTGATGCACCGGCAGACGACTGACCAGAATCGAAATGAAGATGATGTTGTCGATGCCGAGGACGATTTCCAAAGCCGTCAGGGTCAGAAAAGCGACCCAGATCTCCGGGCTCATTAGCCATTCCATGTGTATGCCTCAATAAAGGGGGGGTAAGTAAGGATTAATCGACTTGGGCCAACTGTTGTTCCAGGCTTTCCAAGTGTTCCAGCGCCGCCATCCAGGCCTCTTCCAGCTCACTTTCGCGAACTTTCAGTTTGGCCTGCTCGGCGAGCAAGTCCCGCAGCTCGTCTTTGCGCGCCGCTTCGTAGATCGCCGCATCGCCGAGGCGGGCTTCCAGGTTGGCAAGCCGCTCATGCAGCACACCGAGCTCCTTCTCCAGCTTATCGGCCTCACGCTTATGCGGTGCCAATTGCTGGCGCAGTGCCGCTGCGGCTTGGCGCTGAGCGCGCTTGTCGGTCTTGTCCGCCGACGGTGCCGCCGAACTGACCGGAGCCTGACGCGCACGATAATCAACCAGCCAGCGCGCGTAGTCTTCAAGGTCGCCCTCGAATTCTTGGATGCGCCCTTCGGCGACCAACAGGAACTCATCGGTAGTGCTTTTCAGCAGGTGACGGTCGTGGGAAACCACCAGCACCGCACCGGCAAAGTCCTGCAAGGCCATGGTCAGTGCCAGGCGCATTTCCAAGTCGAGGTGGTTGGTCGGTTCATCCAGCAGCAACAGGTTGGGTTTGCCCCAAGCGATCAAAGCCAGGGCCAGCCGGGCCTTTTCACCGCCGGAGAAATTCAGCACCGGCTCATCGCAACGCGGGCCGCGGAAATCGAAACCACCGAGAAAATCCCGCAGCGTCTGCTCACGCTCGGTCGGCGCCAGGCGTTGCAAGTGCAGCAGCGGGCTGGCCTTATCGTCGAGCGAATCCAATTGATGCTGGGCGAAATAGCCGACCACCAGATTCTCGCCACGCACCAGCCGACCGCTGAGCGGCTCTAGCTCACCGGCCAGGGTCTTGATCAGGGTCGATTTACCCGCGCCGTTGGGGCCAAGCAGACCAATCCGCGCACCGGGCGCCAAGCCCAGCTTGACCTTCTCCAAGACCGTTTTCTCGCCATAGCCGAGGCGGCCTTCGGCCAGATCGAGCAGCGGGCTGGAAATTTTATCCGCCTCGCGGAAGGTGAAATCGAACGGCGAATCGACGTGGGCGGCGGAAAGCTCTTCCATCCGCTCCAACGCCTTGATCCGGCTTTGCGCCTGACGGGCCTTGGTCGCTTGCGCCTTGAAGCGCGCGATGAACTTCTCCATGTGCGCGCGCTGCGCCTGCTGCTTGTCGAAGGCTTGCTGTTGTTGCGCCAGGCGCTCGGCACGGGCCCGCTCGAAAGCCGAGTAGCCACCGCGATAGAGCGTCAGCTTACGCTGCTCGACATGCGCGATGTGATCGACCACGGCATCGAGAAAATCCCGATCATGGGAGATCAGCAGCAAGGTGCCGGGGTAGCTTTTCAGCCAGTCCTCCAGCCACAAGATCGCATCGAGATCCAAGTGGTTGGTCGGTTCATCCAGCAGTAACAGGTCCGACGGGCACATCAGTGCTTGCGCCAGGTTCAGGCGCATCCGCCAGCCACCGGAAAAACTACCGACCTGGCGATCCATCTGCTCGTTGCTGAAGCCAAGGCCGGCCAGCAGCTTGCGCGCGCGCGCATCGGCGGTGTAGCCGTCCGCACTGTCCAGTTCCGCATGCAGGCGCGCTTGCGCGGCACCATCATGTGCGGCTTCGGCTGCGGCCAAGTCACGCTGCACTTGGCGCAGGCGAATGTCGCCATCCAGAACGTAGTCCACCCCCACGCGCTCGAGGGTGTCGACCTCTTGGCGCATGTGAGCGATCCGCCAATCGGCTGGCAGCAGACAATCGCCGGAGTCCGGGCTCAACTCGCCACGCAGCAGGGCGAATAGACTGGACTTGCCGGCGCCGTTAGCGCCAATCAGGCCGGCTTTTTGACCGGCGTGCAGGGTCAGCTCGGCGTCTTCTAACAAACGCTGCGGGCCACGCTGTAGAGTGAGATTTTGTAGTCGAATCATAATGGCGGCGGAGTTTATCAGCTTCGCCCACGCATCGCCCGGAAAGCACCATGCCCCCTGACCTGTGGAGTTTTACCATTCGTGTCTACGCCCGCCCCGGAGTCGAGCAGGCTTGCCTGCAGCTGCAACAGGCAGGCGCGGATGTCTGTCTGCTGCTCTGCGGTGCCTGGCTCGGCCAGCGCGAAGCGAGCTGCACAGTAGAGCGCCTGCAACAGCTGACGGCATTGGCTCAGCCCTGGCAAAGCACGGTGATAATGCCACTGCGGCAATTGCGCCAAAGCTGGCGCGCAACGGCCACTATGGATAGCGCGCTGGCCAAGCTGCGTGAACAGGTGAAGGGCTTGGAATTGGAAGCCGAACAGCAACTGCTGCTGAGGCTGGAGGCTGCGGCGCAGGCCTGGCCGACGGGTGAAGCCAAAGACTTGCCGGCTTGGCTAAACGGCCTCGCGGCGCAAGCTGCAGAGCAAGGCCGCGACGCGCTGCAGGTGCTGCGCGTCGCGGCCAGCCAAGCTTAGGACGCGCTGGTCGGCGCACTACCGCCATTGCTGGCTGGGGTTGCAGCTACGGCTGGTGCCGCCGGTACCGCTGGAGCGACAGGCTTAACCGGCGTCGCACCGGCTACCGGCGTGGCGACGGCGGGCTTAGCCGCCGCAGGTTTGGCCGCAGTCGGTTTTGCCACAACCGGTTTAGCAACAGCCGGTTTTGCCGCAGACTTCACTGGCGGTTTTTTTGCTGCTGGCTTGGCGGCAGGTTTTGCCGCGGCTTTCACTGCCGGCTGAGTGGCGGCTTTCACCACTGGCTTGCTCGCAGCTTTCACTGGCGCTTTTGCCGCAGCCGGTTTGACCGCTGCAGGCTTGGCGGCGCTAGCAACGACGGGCTTCTTCGCTACAGGTTTAGTTGCTGGCTTAGCCGCAACTTTTGCCGGGGCTTTAGCAGCGGGCTTCGCAGCCGGTTTGGCCGCGACCTTACTCGCAGTCTTCACCGGGGCCTTGGCGGCAACTGGCTTCGCGGCGGGCTTGGCACTGCTAGCGGCGACTGGCTTCTTCGCCGCCGGCTTGGCAGCTGGTTTAGCCGCAGGTTTGACCACCGGTTTTGCCGACGCTTTAGCCGCAGGTTTCGCAGCGGGCTTGCTTGCAACCATGGCCGGAGCTTTTGCGACTGCAACTTTAGCCGGGGCTGTGCGCGCCAGCGGTTTGGCCGCTGGCTTAGCGCCAGCAACTGGTTTTGGCTTAGCCGCACGGCTGCTGAGAACCTTGCTCGCCGCCTCCTTAACTTTGCCAACACCCTGCGCCAGTTTCAGGCTTTCCTGAGCGTCGCGCTTGAGCTGGACGATATAACCACGGGTCTCGGTTTGGCGGGTCTTGAGGCTGTCGAGCAACTCTTCTAGCTCGGCAACCGCCGCCTTGGCTTTGGCTTGTGCCTTGACCTTCCCGGCCGTGGCGGCATCCTGCAATTTGCTGCGGGAGTTGTGCAGTTTTTCTTGGGCTTTGCCGCGTTGTTTCTCCAGCTTGGTCAGCAGTTTTTCTGCATCGACCAACGCCTGGGAGCAAGCACTTTCGAGATGTTCGAGCAGGCTTTGAGAAAGCTGCTGCAGCAGATGCAAGGGAGTAGTAACCGACTTCTTATTGGCCGACATAACGCGCCTCCTGGCGAACGTAGGTGCGGCCCATACTAGACCCCTGATTCGCCTCTCGCCAGTTCCTCCATTCAGCTGACACCGATGGCTGGCATAATCGCCGACCTCTTCGGCCGGAGAACACCCATGCCGCGTTGCCTCGTGTTGCTGTTTTGCCTGTTCACCCTCCTCGCCCACGCCAGCGAAAATCAGCGCGATCTGGCCTATAGCCTCGGCGTGCGTCTGGGCGAACGGCTGCGTGAAGAAGTGCCGGATTTACAGCTCCAAGCACTGCTCGACGGCTTGCGCCAAGCCTATCGCAGCGAGCCGCTGCGACTGGAGGAAAAACGCATAGAACAGATACTCGCAGAGCATGAAGCACAGCAGGCTGACTCGCCGGCCAGCGCAGAACGCGCGATCACGGCAGAGAGGCGCTTTCTCGCCAATGAAAAAGCCAAAGCCGGCGTGCGCGAATTGCCTGGCGGCGTGCTGCGCATCGAGCTGCAGCGCGGACACGGCAGCAAGCCAAAGGCAACCAGCAAAGTGCAGGTACTTTATGTCGGCCGCTTGGCCGATGGCAGTGTGTTCGACGAGAGCGCAGAACCACAGTGGTTCCGCCTGGACAGCGTGATCACGGGGTGGCGTACAGCGCTGCAAGAGATGCCCGTCGGCACGAAGTGGCGCTTGGTGATTCCGGCAGCCCAAGCCTATGGCGCCGACGGTGCGGGCGATCTGATCCCACCCTATGCGCCACTGGTATTTGAACTGGAGTTGCTCGGAACCGCCGACTGAGCAGCGGTTCCGCCAAAGCCAACTCAGACGGTGGGAGCAGTCTGTTGTTGATGCGCGTTGTGCAGGACTTCGATCAGGCAATCTTCCAACTCGAAGCGCTCGTGCAAGAGCTGACCGAGACGCTTGAGTTCAACCCCCAGCGACACACTGTCACGGCAGTCGCCGTTATCGAAACGGTCGTTGAACGACAACGCGACCTCAGTGATGGCTTCAATCCGAGGGTAGATCTGCTTGGCCAATTCGAGCCCACGCTGATCGCCGAAGGCTTTCGCCTCGCTGGTCAGTTGTTCGTAGACCTCGAAGTGCCCGGCCGAGACATAGTCGACCAGCACTTCACAGAATCTCTGCAGGGCTAGCGCATTGGCGGCAGGCGGCTGTGGACTGTCGTTGAGAACATCGTAGGTGCGCACCAGTTCATGGCGTTCTTGCAACCAACGGTCGATTAGCAGATGAACCCCACCCCAGCGTTCTTGGGCGTTCTGACAGCTCTCGAGCATGATGACCTCACTTCCCTTATCGATAATGCTGTTATACGTCTGCTCCGAGACGGTTTTTTGTCAATCGGTGCTTGGTCTTGGGAAGGCAACGCCGAAACGGCAAATTTCCGGCGGCACGTGCAGGCCAGATTAAGCTCGCCCGGCAGAGCCTTCAAGGCACTCACGGAGAAAATTTCATACGAGCGTTTAATCGGAACCCCGCACACGGCTTGGCTTCTAGAAACCCACCCGAATTACCCCAAGTCCAACAACACCGCGGAGCAAACCTATAGCTTCAGGATAACGCGCCCGCTCGAGAGCAATACCGCGCAAGCGCAATTACCCCTCACCGGCTCAAGCACGCCGAAGCAATTGGAACACGGCGAACAAAAGCATGCCGGCGAAGGCCAGTAAGCTCCACTCCGGAATGCTCATGCCAAACAACGTCCAACTGACCTCGGCGCAATCGGCGGTGCCGTGCAGCACCGTGCCGATGATCTTCAGGATGGGCCAGCCCGACTCCATCATAAAATCCAGGCCTGGCAGACACGCGGGCAGTTGCTCCGCCGGCACGTTCTGCAACCAGACTTGCCGGCCGGCGCTGGCCGCACCACCCGCGGCCATCAGCAAGGCCACTGCCGAGTAGACACGCCGACCGCCACGTGCCGGTGCATGCAGCGCCGCCAGCAGGCAGGCCAAGCCAAAGGCGATCACGAAGACCCGCTGTACCATACACAGCGGACAAGGCTCGAGCCCCAGCACATGTTCCAGATACAGCGCTCCGCCCATCAGGGCGACGCAAGCAAGAAAGGCGAGAAGAAACAACGAACGCGGGCTGGCCAGCGGCATGACGACTCCAAAGGAGGCTGGGAAAGGTCGTTACGGTAGTGGAAAGCGCCAGGGGCTTACAAGCCAAGCCTCTAGACGAGTGAGGGTAACCATCCGACGAAAGCCACCCTGCGTCAGTTAATGCCCCTCACTTAAGTGTTTGAATGCTATGCGGGCAATGCGCAATTCCGTAGGTTGGCGCTGAGCCGAAGGCGATGCCCAACAACCGGCCTGCAAGGCCGGGCTTGTTTGTGCGTGGGACCGAGACAGGGAGTCGCTAGGCGACTCCTTGTTGGGCATCGCTTTGCTCAGCACTAACCTACCACCAACCTACGAGGCCTCAGACGCGCGCAGGCTTGGGCAATGGCAGGAGCGGCAAGCGCTGATCCAGCAGACCGAGACCTTCCTGGAACAACTGGTTGCTACGTTCGACCTCGCCCTGCTGAGCCAGCAACCGGGCCAGTTCCGCGCAAGCTTGCGGATTGCGCGCGAAGCTCAGGCTGCTCTCGAAGTATTCCCGAGCCTTACCCCACAAGTGGTTCTGCAGGCATAGACGGCCGAGACTCAGCAGCAGGCCGGCATCAGTGGGCTGTTGTTTCAGCCAACTTTCGGCAGCTTGCAGTTGGCGCGCCGGATCACGACCACGCACCAAACCGTAGAGGCTCGCCAGGTGGCTGTCATAGTTGCGCTGCAATGCAGTGCGCAACACCTCTTCGGCCTCTTCCTGGGCACCTAATGCACGCAGCTGTTCGGCATAAACGGCGATCAGCTGCGGTTCACCGCGTTGCGCCTTGGACAGCTGCTGCCAGGCCTGTGTCAGCGGCTGGAGCGCCGTTTCACCGCTGTTCAAACCATCCTGCCCGGCAGTCGCAAGCCGAGCGCTCCAGGCTTGCTGTTCGAGTGCTACCAACTCGGACTCCGCTAGCGCCTTGTCCTTACGCAACTCCGGCAGCAAGGCAATCAATGCCGACCAGTCGCCACGCTGCTGATGCAACTGCTGCAACTGGCGCAGCACTTGTCGATGATGAGGATGGCGCTCACGCATAACCTGCAAGGTTTCCAGTGCCGCATCTGCCTGCCCCCGCGCCAACTGCAGTTCGGCATGTGCCAACGCGATGGCCAGCTCGGCCTGCGGCTGGCGCTCCAGGGCCCGCTCCAGCAGCGAGTCGCTTTCCTCATGCTGGCCCAGTTCATTGGCCGCCCGAGCAGCGCCGAGGTAATAGGTCAGCGGCTGCCGCTCGCCTTCCGCGGCCCGTTGTAAGTGCCGCAAGGCGCGAGCCCAGCGACCTTCGGCAAGATCCAGCAAACCCTGTTCCGCCGCCAACTGCACGCGGCGATTACGATTACGCCGCGACCAGGGATTAACCACTCCCCCCGAGACAAACACCAGACTGAACAGCCAGCGCACGCCGTAAACCAGCAGCCAGAGCAGCGCCACCACTGCCACTGCAGCCCATAGGCTCGACTCGTAGCGAAAGCCCTTATAGGCGATCAGCACATAGCCCGCGTGTTCGGCGATCGCCAAGCCAAGCAACGCAGCCGCGGCGATGAGCACGAGAAGAATCAACAACAGGCGCTTCATGGGCTGGCTTCCTCCAGCTCGTTGCTCGTGGGCTGCTGCGCGGCTTTTGCCGGCGCCTGGCGCTGTTGCAGATAGGCTTGCACTGCACTCAGCGCAGGGGTCAGATCCGGCATCTCGACAGCCACCGGCTGGCTGTTCAGCTCGTCGAGGCGTGCGAGCAGGGCCTGGCTATCCGGGTTGTCCTGATTGAAGTGACTCTCCAGCACACTGCGCGCTTGTTTCAGCGCCTGCTGATACACCTCTGGCTGACCGTTCAACGCGGCCCACTGCGCCTGTTCCAGCGCCAGCGTCAGCGCCAGACGAACCTGCGTCAGGCCCTGACCGGCCAGCAGCGGGCGGATATTCTGATCGGCATTGAAGTCGATGCGGATGTAGCGTGAAATCTTCTCCCACCACTGCGCCCAAAGGCTGCTGCCATCGCCTTCGGCGGCCAGCCCGAGCTGCTCGCCAGTGCTGGCAAACATCGGCGCCAGCGCGCTCAGTTGCGCGGCCTGAGCGCGTAGTGCGCCGAGTTGCAGGAACAGGCCAGTGCGATCCAGGGCTGCCAGGCTACGCAAGGCTACCAAGCTCTTCGCCAGTTGCTCACGCGCCGCGAAGGCGGCGGGGTCATCCTGATCGCGGAGAATGTCATCGGCGCCCTGCACCAGGGCCTTAGCGCTGTTGATGTCCTGCAGCGCCGACAGGCGCAGACTGGCCAGGCGCAGCAAGTGTTCGGCTTCGGCCAGACGCCAATCCTGACGGCTGGCACCGAGCACGCTTTCGAGGCGCTGACTCAAGTGCTGCTGATCACCCTGCAACTGGGCCAGCAGACGCCGGCGGGCTTCCAACTCCTCGGCCAATGGCAGCTCTGCCAGGCGTGCAGCCAGGCCTTGCTCGCGCTGCGCCAGCGCCTGAGTCTGGCCACGGGCATCTTCCAACTGCGCAAGTTGCTGCTGGTCATGAGCCTGCAAGCTGCGCATCTGCCACAAGCCCCAGCCGCCCGCCGCCACTCCCGCGGCGCCGAGGAACAGGGCCAGCACGGCCAGACCATTCCCTCGTCGCACGGGGGTTATGGCAGTCGAAGTGGGCGCATCGAGCGCGGGCTGAGTGTCGTCTTTCGGGGAGGTTGCTTCGCTCACGTATCCATCCTGTGCATCAGAGGGCAGGCGCGGACTGAGTCCGCAAGACTGCCAGCAACGCCGCGGCGCTCGCGCCACGACAGTCCACAACCGATTGAGCGCCGGCGGCACGTGCCAACTCGGCGACCCGCGGGCTCGGTACAAACAAGGGTAGTCGCGCCAGTTCGGGCCAGGCATCGGCAGCCAGTTGGCGCAGGTGCGCAAACCCCTGTCCACTGCTGACTACCAGGCCATTCAAGCGTTCCGCGGCGATCCGCTCCAGTAGAACGGCAGCCGGATAGTCCGGCAGGCGACGCCGATAGAGTTGCAGATAATCGACCGTCACACCTTGGCCGCGCAAGCACTCGGCAAGGGCTTCTCGGCCACCTTCGCCACGCAGGATCAACACCCGCGGCGTATGTACCGCCAAGGCCGCGCGCAGTTGCGGCAGCGCGAGCAGAGCCTCGCTATCGTCACCGTCCGGCGGGCAGGTCACGGGCAAACCATAATCTGCAAGTATCTGCGCCGTGGCAGCACCGACGCTGAACCATGGCTGGTCCGCCAAGGGCTGTGGCCAGTAGCGGTCGAGCAGCTCAAGCCCTAAGCGGGCGGCCGGTTTGCTGACCACGATCACCGCGCAGTAGCGATCCAGATCGAGGATGGTCGCACGCTGCTGCGGGGTTTCTGCCAGCGGCTCGATCTCCAATAGCGGCAGGCTGCTGCTGAAGATTGCCTGTTCGGCCAGACTGGCCGCCAGCGCCACGCACTCCTCGGCGGGACGGGTCAGCAGCAACCGCCAGGCGGTCACGGGTGATCGACCTCGCCGTAGACGCCCTCGAGGATGGCCGCCGCGCCCTGCGCCAAGAGGTCTTCGGCGACCCGCACGCCCAACACTTCCGGCTCGGCAATCGGGCCGCGGGCTTCAGCACGCAGGAGCAGGCCGCCATCCGGCTGACCGACCAAACCGCGCAGCCACAGCTGCTCGCCTTCCAGCTCGGCATAGCAGGCGATTGGTACCTGACAGCCGCCGTTGAGGCGTTTGTTCAGCGCGCGCTCGGCGCTCACCCGCAGGGCGGTATCGCGGTGGTGCAAGGGGGCCAGCAGGGCTTGAATGTCGCTGTCTGCGCTGCGGCATTCGATGCCGACCGCGCCCTGACCACCTGCCGGCAGGCTGTCGAGCACACTGATACTGGAACGGATACGGTCGCCAAAGCCAAGTCGAATCAGGCCCGCCGCGGCGAGGATGATGGCGTCGTACTCACCAGCATCCAGCTTGGCCAACCGGGTGTTGACGTTGCCACGCAGGAACTGAATTTGCAGATCCGGTCGCAACGCCAGCAGTTGAGTCTGGCGACGCAGGCTGGAGGTGCCGACCACGCTACCGACCGGCAGCGCCGCCAGGCTGTCATAGCGATTGGAAACGAAGGCATCGCGAGGGTCTTCGCGCTCGCAGATGCAGTAGAGACCAAGACCTTCGGGGAAATCCATCGGCACGTCTTTCATCGAGTGCACGGCAATGTCCGCTTCATGCTCGAGCAGTGCGGTTTCCAACTCTTTGACGAACAGGCCTTTGCCGCCGATTTTCGACAACGGCGAGTCGAGTAGCTTGTCGCCGCGACTGACCATCGGCACCAGACTGACTTTCAGCCCTGGGTGAAATTCTTCTAGGCGCGCTTTGACGTACTCGGCCTGCCAGAGGGCCAAGGCACTTTTGCGGGTGGCAATGCGGATTTCGCGGGACGGCATGGCGACTCTCGAACGTAGGGAACCTACGTATCTTAAGTCAGCCCGGCCGGTGACGCACGATCAGAGGTTGCTCATCAGTTTACGCACGCCGGCCACATGCCGGCGGCTGACGATCAGCGCATCACCGTTAAGACCTTTGAGGAACAGCTGGAAATGCCCAAGCGGCGTGCGTTGCAGGCGCTCGATGCGCTCGCGGGCGACCAGTGCATTGCGATGGATACGCACGAAGCGGTCACCGAACTCGTCTTCCAACGCCTTCAGCGGCTCATCCAGCAATACTTCGCCGCCTTCATGGCGCAGGGTTACGTATTTGTGGTCGGCGATAAAGAAGATCACCTGATCCAACGGAATCAGCTCGATACCTTTACGGGTACGCGCACTGATATGGCTGCGCGGGCCATTGCCGCTTTCCGCCGCCGGCCGAGTCAACGCCACCAGTTGCACGCGGTTGGGCCGTTCGGCCTTCTTCAAGGCCTCGATCAAGCTCTCCGGGCGCACCGGTTTGACCAAATAGCCGACCGCGCTGACCTGAAACGCCTCGATCGCAAACTCATCGTGGGCGGTGCAGAAAATCACCGCCGGCGGCGCCTCGCGCTCGCAGAGTTTGGCGGCCACTTGCAAGCCATCCAGCCCTGGCATGCGGATATCGAGCAACACCACATCGGGTTTCAGGCTGTCGATCAGCGTCAACGCCTCTTCGCCATTGCTGGCGCTGGGCTCCACGACACGATAGCCATCGAGCTCACTGACCATTCGGCTCAGGCGCTCACGGGCAAGGGGCTCATCATCGACGATCAGGACATTCATATTGCTCTGGCTTCCTGCGTAGGTCTCGCACAAGGATAGCGTAGACAGGTGAAGTGGCGCCCGTCACGGCGATCCACGCTGAGACTCGCGCGCGAGCCAAAAAGTGCCGCGAGACGCGCATCTATATTCACCAACGCCTGCTGAGTACCCCGCGAGGGTTTTTGCTCACCGCCCTCGTCATAGGGATTGCTGACACACAGCTGGAATACCCCCTCGTTATAGTCGGCCTCAACCCGCACCATGCCACCCTCTATGCGCGGCTGAATGCCATAAATCAAGGCATTCTCCAGCAGCGGCTGCAAGGTCAGTTGTGGGATCGGCAAATCTTCCGGCACGCCCGCCACCAGCCACTCCAGCTGGAGACGCTCGCCCAGGCGATATTGTTCGATCGACAGATAACGTCTGCTCAGCTCCAACTCCTCACTCCACGGCACCAGACTGCCGGGCTTGGCCAGGCTGGCGCGAAACAGATCGGACAAATCCAGCACCGCCTGCTCGGCCTTATACGGATCGATCACCACCAGGCTGGCGATGCTGTTCAAGCTGTTGAACAAGAAATGTGGGCGGATCCGCGCTTGCAACGATTCGATGCGCGCCCTGAGTTCCGCCTGTTGCTGCCGACGCCATTGGCTCTGCAGATAGAAATAGCGTAGCAGCAGCGCCGACATGATCAGGCTGATCAGTGCATGACGCAGATAAAGGTTGACCTCGCCACTGCGTGGCAAGGGTCCGCCCAGATCGTAATAATCGGCGACTGCGGTGCAGCCCAGCGCCAGCGCGACCACGATCAGGCAACACAGAATGCCCGCGACGGCGGCGGGCAAACGCGCCAGCTGCGGGCGGAGGCGACAGAGCAAGGCGGCCGAGAGCAGCACGATCCACTGCACGAACAAGGAGGTCAGGGCCAGGCGCACCCAGTTGAACCCCGGTTGCATCGGCTCGGCCAGCACCAGCACCAACACCAGCAGCTCGGCGAGCAGCACCAGCACCAGCAACGCTTCGGGCAGGCACAGCTCGGGCAGGAAGAATTCGCCATTGGCGGCCGTGTTGTTATTATTTTTGAACCAGTCGATACGCATCGGCACAGTTTCCGTGGGAGCCGGCATGGCGGCAAGCGAGCTGGCGCCGCTTGGGCTAAATAAAGCACTGAAATACCTGACAGCGCTAAAAACTGTGACCGGCACAACAGTGTCCAGTCAGCCGCGCGCGACGCAAGACGACAAAGCGCCGCGGCGAATTTGCCTTTTACCCTGCTATTATCGGCACACTTTGTCCGCCAAGCAGGCTGCCACTCGCGGCCCGCCCGTTTTTGCGCATCAGCCGAGCGAATCCCATGAGCATTGAGAAGACCAACCAATCCTGGGGCGGCCGCTTCAGCGAGCCCGTCGACGCCTTCGTCGCCCGCTTCACCGCTTCCGTCAACTTCGACCAGCGCCTCTACCGCCACGACATCATGGGTTCCATCGCCCATGCCACCATGCTGGCCAAGGTCGGCGTACTCAGCGATGCCGAGCGCGACAGCATCATCGCCGGCTTGCAAACCATCCAGAGCGAAATCGAGGCCGGCAACTTTGACTGGCGCGTCGATCTGGAAGACGTGCACATGAATATCGAAGCACGCCTGACCGACCGTATCGGCGTCACCGGCAAGAAACTGCACACCGGCCGTAGCCGCAATGACCAGGTCGCCACCGACATCCGCCTGTGGCTGCGTGACGAGATCGACCTGATCCTTGGCGAAATCACCCGCCTGCAACAGGGGCTGCTGGAGCAGGCCGAGCGCGAAGCGGCAACCATCATGCCCGGCTTCACCCACCTGCAAACTGCCCAGCCGGTCACCTTCGGCCATCACCTGCTGGCCTGGTTCGAAATGCTCTCGCGTGACTACGAGCGCCTGGTCGATTGCCGCAAACGCACCAACCGGATGCCACTCGGTTCCGCCGCCCTGGCCGGCACCACCTATCCGATCCAGCGCGAGATCACCGCTGAACTCCTCGGTTTCGATGCCGTTGGCGGCAATTCGCTGGATGGCGTCTCGGATCGCGACTTCGCCATCGAGTTCTGCGCCGCCGCGAGTCTGGCAATGATGCACCTGTCGCGCTTCTCCGAAGAACTGGTGCTCTGGACCAGCGCGCAGTTCCAGTTCATCGACCTGCCGGACCGCTTCTGCACCGGCAGCTCGATCATGCCGCAAAAGAAAAACCCCGACGTCCCGGAGCTGGTGCGCGGTAAATCCGGCCGCGTGTTCGGCGCGCTGATGGGCCTGCTAACCCTGATGAAAGGCCAGCCGCTGGCCTACAACAAGGACAATCAGGAAGACAAGGAGCCGCTGTTCGACGCCGCCGACACCTTGCGCGACAGCCTGCGTGCCTTCGCCGACATGATCCCGGCGATCAAACCCAAGCACGCCATCATGCGCGAAGCGGCCCTGCGCGGTTTCTCCACCGCCACCGACCTGGCCGACTACCTGGTACGCAAAGGCCTGCCGTTCCGCGACTGCCATGAAATCGTCGGCCATGCGGTGAAATACGGTGTGGAGTCCGGCAAAGACCTTGCCGAGATGAGCCTGGAAGAACTGCGCAAATTCAGCGACCAGATCGATCAGGACGTGTTTGCCGTGCTGACCCTGGAAGGCTCGGTGAATGCCCGCGACCATATCGGCGGGACCGCGCCGAATCAGGTAAGGGCGGCAGTGCTGCGCGGCAAGGCGTTACTAGCCGGACGCTAAGCCGCGACGCTGATTGCCCCCAGGGTATGGATCCGTGCTGATCCATACGGCGCAATGACCGATAGGCATTGCGCCGTATAACCACCCCCCTTACTTCCCGCCCCGTACCTTCGCCAAAAAACCCGCCATCTCGGCATCCTTGTCCGCCGCCACCTGCTGTACATGCGGGTTCTGGTTGAGCAGAGCAAACAGCGCTTTGGCTGCGGGGAAGTCGGCCAGCAGGTCGATTTCAAACAACTTCTTCGCCACCGTACAAGCCAGGTCGAAGCTGTAGAGAAAGTAGATATCCGCCAGGCTAAAACGCTCACCGGCCACATAGGGGCTGAACTTGCCGTGGCGTTTGAGGGTGGCGGCCCCCGCCAGCAGATCGCCTTTGGCCTTGGCCTTGATCGCCTCATCGACCCGCCCACCGAAGAACACTTCGAGGTAGCAGGCACGCGCCGGCAGTTCGATGTACAGCTCGATTTCGCGCATCAACGAACGGACATAGGCGCGCGCGTGAGGCTCGGCCGGGAGCAGGGCTTGGCCGCTCTGGCGGTCTTCCAGGTAATCGAGGATCACGCTGGTTTCGTTGATAAAGCCCTGCTCGGTCTGCAACACCGGCACCTTGCCGCGCGGGCTGATGGCGAGGAACTCGTCGCCCTGACCGCCATGCATGTCGACCACTTCGAAGGGCACGCCCTTCTCCAGCAGCGCCAGCTTGACCATGTTGAAGTAGTTGCTGACCGCAAAGCCGTAGAGCTTGAGCATGAAAATCTCCGATCCGTGTGGGGTGGGCGTCCGCTTTTATAAACTGACTGCGTGCTGGCGCCCAGTAGCATCAGAGCCATGAATGCTCGCGCCACAGCATCCGGCAGCCGCTCGTGGCACACTGCCGGTTCATTCCGCAGGAGTCCGCCCATGAGCGAGCACGATGAGAGCGAAGAAGCCTTCGCCGAAGCTACTCTGACCCAAGCCATCGAAAACCAGATCGAAACCGATAACCCGCCGGCAGCCAAAGCCACTTTCAATAAACTGACTCTGGTCGGCTACCCGCGCGAAGAGATCCTGCAGTTGATGGCGCTGGTGCTGGCCCACGAAATCGACGCCATGCTGGACGAGGATCGACCCTTCGACAGCGCCTGGTATGAACAAGCCTTGCGCGCGTTACCGGAACTGCCGGCAGAGTCCTGAGTGTCTGACCCAACACGGTACCCAGCCTACGGTCTCATTCACCATCGGCAAACTCTTGAAACTTGGCGACAGTCGTAAAACCCAACACAACGAGCGACTCCTCGCTACACTGGCAAAACCCCCTGCCCGTTGCTGCCGGGGCTACTCCAGCCGGACATCGCTGATGGCCGGCGTACTACTACAAGAGCCTGGAGCGAACATGTCCTTTACCCCCGAGCTGATTGCCGAACTGGAAATTCTTGCGCTGTTCAACCTGGCCAACACCCAGGAGGGTCTCAAGGTTCATCAGATTGCCTCACCCAAGGCCGTTGCCGCCGCGCAACGCTTGCACGATAAAGGTCTGATCACCCAAACGGATGGCGGTTACCTGACCAGCCTAGGCCTGGATGCCGCGGAGCATGCGCAAAGTCTGTTGACCATCCTGGCGGTCGAAGAGCCCGCCTAAACACCTCTCATCTCCCGTCGTCGCAGCCCTCAAGCTGCCGGCGACGCGGGCGATCCTGGGCGTCTGTCGGGCTTAGAACTACCCTACTGCGAAGGCCTGGAGATTGGCCCGTTTTTCCACTCAACCTCGTTAAAGAGAATGGCTATTCGCCTCGACTGAGTGAAAACCCGGTCTCAACCCCAGACTGTCTCGTTACGGACGTCTAAATCCGACCGACTCCTAGACTCTGCCACCTGTATTCGTGGGCTGATAACCTTAGGCCACCACCCGGCATGAGTTGGCTATGACGCGCACCCAGGAAATTCGCCCAGAAATCGACGAGGGTATCGACCGTAAGGTGCTGGCACAGCTACGCGCACGCTTTCTCAAGGTCAACAGCGGCCGCCTGGAGCGGGCCATGCAGGCGCTGTCGACGCGCCAGCAACTGGTGCTCAAGCTGTTGCCGCTGCTGTTTCATGTCAATCATCCGCTGCTGCCAGGCTATGTCTCCAGCACCACTCCGGCCGGCCTGTCCGGTTTCGAGCCGGACGACGAACTGCTTGCCGAAGCCCAGCGCCTGACCCGCTCCTTCCTCTACAAGGCGCGCCGAGGGAATCCACCGCTGCCAATCCACGGCCTGTTCCTGATGGGCAGCCTGGGCACCGTGGCACAGGCCGAGCAAAGCGACATGGACGTCTGGGTCTGCCACGCGCCAGGCTTTTCCACCCAGGAACTGCTGGAGCTGCGCAAGAAGTGCGACCTGCTCGGAGCCTGGGCCGCGAGCCAAGGTGCCGAGGCGCACTTTTTCCTGATCGACCCGGCACGCTTCACCGTTGGCGACCGCGAGGCGCAGCTGACCTCCGACGACTGCGGCACCACCCAGCACTACCTGCTGCTCGATGAGTTTTACCGCACCGCACTCTGGCTGGCCGGGCGCACGCCGCTCTGGTGGTTGGTGCCGGTGTATGAGGAGCAGCGTTACGCCGAGTACACCCACCTGCTGCTGTCCAAGCGTTTTATCCGCGCCGAGGAAGTGCTCGACCTCGGCCACCTGGCGCACATCCCGCCCGGCGAGTTTATCGGGGCCGGCATGTGGCAGCTGTTCAAGGGCATCGAGTCGCCGTACAAGTCCGTGCTCAAGCTGCTGCTCACCGAGGTCTACGCCAGCGAACACCCGCAGGTGGAATGCCTGAGCCTGCGCTTCAAGCAGGCGGTGTACCGCAATCAGCTCGATCTGGATGAGCTGGACCCGTACATCGTGGTCTATCGGCGCCTGGAGGAGTACCTGGGCGGGCGGGGCGAAAGCGAACGGCTGGAGCTGATCCGGCGCTGCCTGTACCTGAAGGTCAACAAGAAACTCAGCAACCCACCGCGCAACCGCCGCAAGAGCTGGCAACGGCTGCTGCTCGAACGCCTGACCGCCGACTGGCACTGGAACACCCGACAACTGGCGATGCTCGACAGCCGCAGCCAGTGGAAAGTCCGCCAGGTCAGCGCCGAGCGCCGATTGCTGGTCAACGAACTGACCTACAGTTACCGCTTTCTCTCGCAGTTCGCCCGCACTCAGCAGGCCGCCAGCTCGCTGAACAGTCGCGACCTCGGCATCCTCGGCCGCCGCCTGTACGCGGCCTTCGAACGCAAAGCCGGCAAGGTCGAATTCATCAATCCGGGGATCGCCCCGGATCTGGCCGAAGACAACCTGACCCTGGTGCACAGCCCGAGCCCAGAAGCGGCCGGCGAAAGCCAGTGGGCGCTGTTCAACGGCAACTTGAGCGGCCAG
Source organism: Pseudomonas cavernicola (assembly GCF_003596405.1). Classification (NCBI taxonomy): domain Bacteria; kingdom Pseudomonadati; phylum Pseudomonadota; class Gammaproteobacteria; order Pseudomonadales; family Pseudomonadaceae; genus Pseudomonas; species Pseudomonas cavernicola. Next base: position 1,357,145 of record NZ_QYUR01000002.1, on the reverse strand, counting down.
GAGTGGCGGGACTTCGCGCCACTCAAGCGCGCACGCGAGCTGATCGAACTGCTCGCCTGGTGTCAACGCAACGGCGTGATCGACAGCAGCACCCGCCTCTCGCTGCATCCAGGCAACAGCGATTTGACCGAATTCGAACTGGCTAACCTGCTCGCCAGCCTGCAACAAGTGGCGCCCCTGCCGCTGCCTGCGGTGACCGAGCGCGCCCTGCTGCACGCCAGCACGCCGAGCGAGGTGTTGCTGCTGATCAACGTCGGCCTCGACCCACTCAAGCAACACAGCCAGTTGAACGTGCACATGACCAGCGGGCGCACCGACTCGTTGGGGTATTCCGGGGTTCGCGAAAACTTGGTGCTGACCCTCGACCAGGTCAGCCTGAACAGTTGGAACGAGTTGCTGACCAGCCGCTATGAAGGCCCGCACGCGCTGCTCGATTGCTTGCGCGATTTCCTCAACAGTCTGCCGGCCAGCGGCGAGAAACCCACCTTGCGGGTGCGCTGTTTCTGCCGCAACCGTGCGCAAGCCATTGCCGAGCGGGTTGAAGAGCTGTTTCGCGACATCCTCATACACTTTGCCGGTGACCGTAGCCCGCGCTACCTGCTGCAGATCCAGCAGCAGTACCACATGCTGCAACTGAACCCCGGGCAAGTCAGCCATGTCGCCTTAGCTAGCCTCTCGGCGCTACTCGAACAGCTCGGCGCGGAGCTGGCGGATTACAGCCCGCTGCACCTCGACCGCCATGCCCTGGAAGGCGAAGACCTGGCGCTGATCCTGCCATTCGGCAGACCCGATTGCATTCAGGTGTTCTACCGCGTACAGGAAGGCCAAGCCGAACTGAGCGTACTCGACGAACACAACGCCCTGTGGCGCCAGCGTCTGCCGTTTCGCGACGAACAGAGCCTGCTGACTCCGCTGCAACGCTTCCTGCAGTCCGTGCTGTACCGGCGTGACGCCCAACTGCCGCTGGATGATTCCGCGCCGTCGACGGCGCTGGAAATCCTCTACTACGAGGTGCTGCCGCCGGCACCGCAACGCGCGCAGTGCCTGGAGCGCCGCCCCGCGCCGCAGTCGGCGGTCAGCCACCCGTTCTACGATGTGCAGGCGATAGTCGAGCCGGCGGACTCGCAGCGTATCCACGTCACCCTGTACTGCAATCATCGCGAATTTTCCGAGCTGGAATACGGCGCCGAGCTGTTCAGCGCCGTGGCCCGGCATATTCTCGCCCAGCGCAGCGAGCCCGAACGCTACCCCTGCTACATCAGCGACCTCGACCTCTCCCGCATCCTCGGCGATGGGCAGACACAGACCATTCATTACCTGCGCTACAAGGCCAAACTGGAAGCCGCGCTGAATAGCGCCTTACAGAGCGCTTGAGTTCTACCCCCAGGCGCCGGCCAGCGCAACGCCACTTCAGCGGCTGTAAGCGCCGGCGGCTTCCGGCTGATACTCGACCGCCAGCAGGGTCAGTTTGATCAGCTTGCCAGCGGGCGTCGGCCAATCGATATGCTGGCCAACCGTCAGGCCGAGCAGCGCGCTACCGACAGGCGCGAGGATCGACACCGTACCTTCGGCACCAGCGTCCTGCGGGTAGACCAGGGTCAGGTGATATTCCTTGCCATTGCCTTCGTCGCGGCAGCACACCCGCGAGTTCATCGTCACCACCCCCGCCGGCACTTCGTCGTGACCGACCACTTGGGCGCGCGCCAACTCATCTTCCAGGGCCTTAGCGCCGGGACCGAAATCTTCCAAGCTCTCGAGCAAACTCTCCAGGCGTTGCAAATCCAGACGGGTGATAGTGATCGACGGTGTGGTCATGATGAGTGCGACTCTCCTTACGACGGACGCAGAAAAAGCAAAACCCCGACCGAAGACGGGGTTTTGACGGACCTCAGGTGGGCGAGGTGTAGGTCGACCGTATCACAGCCGAACAAATAAACAAGGCTGTGTTGGTCAGCGCCCACTCAGCAATGACGAGCGCACTCGGGTCTGTGCGACCCGGCAGATTTCCCGCCTGCGGCTGCTGTCGGCCGCCTTCCATTCGCGGATTTCCGCGAGCAGACGCCCGCAACCGACGCAGATGTCCTGCTCATCCAGGCAGCACTCGCGGCGGCAGGGTGAGACAACAACCTCATCCGCCGCTGGCGCTGTAACGCTCACCGACTCCGATGCCATGGAGGAATCAGAGCTCTTCAAACTCAAGTGCCTCGCCCGCCTGTTCCTGGGCAATGCGCGCCAACATCTCACCTAGCAGCTCATCACTGGTATCGCAGATCCAGCGGTCGCTGTCCTGATCGTAATCGAAGTGGAAACCACCCGAACGCGCCGCTACCCATAGCTGCCGAATCGGTGCCTGACGGCTGAGGATCAGTTGGGTGCCGTTCGCAAAACGGACGGTGAGAATGCCCGCCGAGTTCTCCAGGTCGAGATCCAGGCCGCTGTCATCGAATATGTCTTCAACAGCCTGCTGGGTGGCATCCACCAGATCGTGGAAGCGGGCTTCGGTCAAACTCATTACGCGTTACCTCAGGGAAAGGGTTGGCAGCACCCGCAGCCTGCGGGCTTGCTGCATCGGCCACAGGATGTGGGTCACAGGTGACGACGGTATTCGGCGGGACTTTGTCCGGTCCAACGGCGGAACGCGCGGACCAGCGAGCCGAGCTCGCTGAAACCGACAAAAAAGGCGATATCCGCCAGCTCCAGCGTCGGATCACGCAGATAGTGCAACACTAACTGCTGGCGCGTTTCATCGACGAGTTGGCTGAATGATAACCCGGCCTCGCGCAGACGGCGCTGCAAGGTGCGCGGGCTCAGCGCTAAAACCTGCGCCAACTGCTCCAGGTCAGGCCCTTGCGCCGCTAACTGGCGGGCTAGCTCGAAGCGCGCGCGGTCGAGCAGACGCTGGCCTTGCTTGAGCTCGTTGAGCAGCCGGTCGGCATAACCGTCGAGCATCTGTCGTACTTGCGCATCGGCTTGCCCGAGCGGGGCCTGGAGCAGGCGCTTGGGGAAGACCAGCGCGTTGTCCGCCTGGGCGAAGAGCACCGGGCAACGGAAAATTCGCTGGTGTTCCGACGTATCAGGGGGCGCCGGGTGCTGAAAACGCACTTCGGTCGGCGGCATATCCAGGCCGGTAATCCAGTGGCCAAAGGTCGTCCAACCGGCCAGGGTTTCTTCGCTCAGTAGGCGTTGCTGCTGCGGCAACAACGGCTGCCAGCTGTGCGCCACCTGCGGTTCCAGACCAGGGCGCGGTGGCTCATCGGCCAGATCCACGCGGCCCAGGTTGCCAACCAACGCGGCATAGCGCGCCTGGCGGTGCAAGGCATCGGCCAGGGTCGCACAACTCATGAGCAGATAACCGAGCACACCGTAGTAACCCGGACGCACCGCCTCGCCCAGGTGCAGACCGAGGTGCTGATCGCCGGTCAGCGCCACGCCCCGGCTAAGGAGCTCAAGATAAGCCATCGCGGCGACGCGCTGGTCACGCTGGGCGAGGATCGCCGGGGTCAACTGCGCCTGGGCCAGCAACGCGCAGGGCTCGACACCCTGCCGGCCGAGGTAATCCAGCAAACCTTGCAAATAGGCGACCGAAACCGAGCTGGCGAGCGGCGCGGGATTCTCCATCGAAGCTCCTTTTTAGTCCTTAATCCTAGCCACAAGCCCCGTCGGACGGGAACCTTGGCGCATAGGCAAGGCGTCGGGGGGCCGGTATACTCCGGCGCAATCACTGCTTTTACAAGGAATCCGCCATGAAGCGGCTACTTACTGCCCTTATTGCGCTCGTCGCCGTCTCTTCGTTGCTCACCGGGTGTGGCCAGAAAGGCCCGCTGTACCTGCCAGACGAAGATAAACCCGCTGCTGAACACACCCAATAAGGAGGCGGTATGCACGCCTTCAATTACCGCGCAGGCCAGCTGTTCGCGGAGGGTGTGGCGCTGTCTGCCATCGCCGAGCGCTTTGGCACGCCGACCTATGTCTACTCACGGGCGCATATCGCCGCGCAATACCACGCCTATGCCGATGCCTTGGATGGCGTCGCGCATCTGGTCTGCTACGCGGTAAAAGCCAACTCCAACCTCGCGGTACTGAATGTTCTGGCGCGTCTCGGCGCAGGTTTTGACATCGTCTCCCGTGGTGAGCTGGAGCGCGTACTGGCCGCCGGTGGCGAGCCGAGCAAGATCGTCTTCTCCGGCGTCGGCAAGACCCGCGATGATATGCGGCGCGCCCTGCAAGTCGGCGTGCACTGTTTCAATGTCGAGTCCACCGACGAGCTGGAGCGCCTGCAACTGGTCGCCGCCGAGTTGGGCGTGCAAGCCCCGGTGTCGCTGCGGGTCAACCCGGACGTCGACGCCGGCACCCACCCGTACATTTCCACCGGACTGAAAGAAAACAAATTCGGCATCGCCATTGCCGATGCCGAGGCCGTGTACGCCCGCGCGAACGAACTGGCGAATCTGCAGGTGATCGGCGTCGACTGCCATATCGGCTCGCAGCTGACCAGCTTGCCACCGTTCATCGATGCGCTGGATCGCCTGCTGGCGCTGATCGACCGGCTGGCCGAGCGCGGCATCCGCATTCGCCATCTGGATCTCGGCGGCGGAGTCGGCGTGCGCTACAAGGATGAAACACCGCCACTGGTCAGCGACTACATCCAGGCCGTACGCGCACGTACCGCCGGACGCGATCTGGCCCTGGTGTTCGAACCGGGCCGTTACATCGTGGCCAACGCCGGGGTGCTGCTGACCCAGGTCGAATACCTCAAACACACCGAACACAAAGATTTCGCCATCGTCGATGCGGCGATGAACGACCTGATCCGCCCGGCGCTGTATCAGGCCTGGATGGACGTGGTCGCCGTGCAGCCGCGCGACGGCCAGCCCCGCCTTTACGACATCGTCGGGCCGATCTGCGAGACCGGCGACTTCCTCGCCAAGGGGCGCGAACTGGCGCTGGCCGAAGGCGATCTGCTGGCTGTGTGCTCGGCCGGTGCCTACGGCTTTGTCATGAGTTCCAACTACAACACCCGTGGCCGCTGCGCCGAGGTGCTGGTGGATGGTGAGCAGGCCTTCGAAGTGCGGCGCCGCGAGACCGTGCAAGAACTCTATGCCGGCGAAAGCCTGCTGCCGGAGTGACGGTCATGTTGCTGCGTTTCACCAAGATGCACGGCCTCGGCAACGACTTCATGGTCCTCGACCTGGTCAGCCAGCACGCGCACATCCTGCCCAAGCACGCCAAACAATGGGGCGACCGTCATACTGGGGTTGGCTTCGATCAGTTGCTGCTGGTCGAACCGCCGACTAACCCCGACGTGGATTTCCGCTACCGCATCTTCAACTCCGACGGCTCGGAAGTGGAGCAGTGCGGTAACGGCGCCCGCTGCTTCGCCCGTTTCGTGCTGGACAAGCGCCTGACCATGAAGCGGCAAATCCGCGTCGAAACCTCTGGCGGGATCATCGAACTGGATGTCCGCCCGGACGGGCAGATCAGCGTCAACATGGGCGCCCCGCGCCTGACTCCGGCGCAGATCCCATTCCAGGCCGACAGCGAAGCCTTGAGCTACCAGGTCGAAGTCGACGGTCAAAGCGTCGAGCTGGCCGCCGTATCCATGGGCAACCCGCATGCGGTGTTGCGTGTGGACGATGTCAACGGCGCGCCGGTTCATAGCCTGGGGCCGAAACTCGAACACCATCAGCGCTTTCCGCAGCGGGTCAATGTCGGCTTCCTCGAAGTCCTCGACCGCCAGCATGCCAAATTGCGTGTCTGGGAGCGTGGCGCCGGCGAGACGCAAGCCTGCGGTACTGGCGCCTGCGCCGCGGCGGTCGCGGCCATCAACCAGGGTTGGATGGACTCGCCGCTGCAGATCGAGCTACCCGGCGGTCGTCTCTCCCTCGAGTGGGCAGGGCCTGGGCAGCCGGTTATGATGACCGGACCCGCCGTCCGGGTTTACGAAGGACAGGTTCGTCTATGACCGACAAGCGCCAGGACCCGCCGCAGCCCCTCGATGCCGAGGCGGTCGCCGCTTATCTACGTGCCCATCCAGAGTTTTTCGTCGATCACGACGAGCTGCTTCCCGAGCTGCGCATCCCGCATCAACGCGGTGAAGCAGTGTCGCTGGTCGAGCGCCAGGTCAAACTGCTGCGTGAGCGCAACATCGAGATGCGCCATCGTCTGTCACAGCTGATGGACGTGGCGCGCGACAACGACCGCCTGTTCGACAAGACTCGCCGCCTGGTGCTCGATTTGCTCGACGCGGTGAGTTTGGAAGAAGTGGTCAGTGCGGTGGAAGACAGCCTGCGCCATGAGTTCCAGGTCCCTTTCGTCAGTCTGATTCTGTTCAATGAAACGCCGATGCCGGTCGGTCGCTGGGTCAGCAGTGCCGAGGCCCATCAAGCCATCGGCGGGCTGCTGGCTGGCGGCAAGACCATCTGTGGCGTGCTGCGTAGCCATGAACTGGCCTTCCTGTTCGGCGAAGAAGAACGCGAGAACGTCGGCTCCGTCGCCGTGGTCGCCCTGACTTATCAAGGCCTGCATGGCGTCCTGGCGATTGGCAGCCCCGATCCGCAGCACTACAAAAGCTCCCTAGGCACGCTGTTTCTCGGCTACATCGCCGAAGTCCTTGCCCGCGTCTTGCCGCGCTTCGCCACACCGCTACGCTCGGTACGCTGAAAGCAGCTTGAGGTTGTAGAGTGGGTTAGCCCGCAGGGCGTAACCCACCAACGGTGCACCGCACCGCCAGCGCCGGAGTCTTCATGCAAGCCTGTCTCGACGCCTACCTGGAACACCTGCGCAGTGAACGGCAAATGTCGCCGAATACCCTCGCAGCCTACCGGCGTGATTTGCTGAAGTTGCTCGAACTCTGCGACCAGCAGGCCATCGCCGAATGGGCCAAGCTCGATGTACGTAGCCTGCGTAGCTTCATCGCCCGCCTGCACCAGCAAGGCCTGTCGGGCCGCAGCCTGGCGCGGCTCCTCTCGGCAACCCGTGGTCTCTACCAGTTTCTGATCGGCCAAGGTATTTGCCTGCATGATCCCGCCAGCGGTGTGTCCCCACCTAAGCGCGAACGCCGTTTGCCGCGCACGCTGGATGCCGACCGCGCCCTGCAATTGCTCGACGGCGCGGTGGAGGACGACTTTATCGCCCGTCGCGACCAGGCCATCCTCGAACTGTTTTATTCCTCCGGATTGCGCCTGTCCGAACTGACCGGATTGAACCTGCAGCAACTCGATCTGGCCGATGGCCTGGTGCAGGTGCTCGGCAAAGGCGGCAAGCAGCGCGTGCTGCCAGTCGGTCGCATGGCTCGCCAGGCGCTGGAAAATTGGCTGCCGCTGCGCGCCCTGGCCAATCCCTCGGATGGTGCGGTCTTCATCAGCCAGCAGGGCCGCCGTTTGGGCCCGCGGGCGATTCAGCTACGGGTGCGCCAAGCCGGGGTCCGCGAACTGGGTCAGCATCTGCACCCACACATGCTGCGACACTCATTCGCCAGCCATATGCTTGAGTCCTCGCAAGATCTGCGCGCCGTGCAGGAGTTGCTCGGGCATGCCGATATCGCCACGACGCAGATTTACACCCATCTGGACTTCCAACATCTGGCCGCAGTCTATGACAGCGCCCACCCTCGGGCCAAACGAGCCAAAGCCGGGCAGCGCGAGAGCGTTCCGAGCGAAGATGGGACAAGGCAAAAACAGGTGAAGCCGCAGAGTCTACAAAGCGTAAATGAGCAGGCCGAGCCGGCTTTCAACGCCAGATCAACAAGCGCAGCAGCTCTCGCTCTGCCCGAGAAGACTAAATGAGTATTCAACTGGTCACCTTCGACCTCGACGACACCCTTTGGGACAACCGCCCGGTGATTGAAGGCGCGGAAGCCGCGATGCGCGACTGGCTGACAATCCATGCACCGCAGCTGGGCGCATTGCCAGTCGAGCATTTGTGGGCCATCCGCAGCAAGCTGCTGGAAAGCGAGCCGACGCTCAAGCACCGGCTCAGCGAATTGCGCCGACGCACGCTATTCCACGCCCTGGAAGGTGTCGGCTACCCTCATCAGGAAGCCATGGCCCTGGCCGAGGGCGCATTCCAGGCGATGCTCCATGCCCGCCATCGCATCACCTTGTTTGCCGAAACCGTGCCGACCCTGGAGCTCCTCGCCGGCCGCTTCATCCTCGGCGTAATCACTAACGGCAATGCCGACGTACGCCGCCTGGGCCTGGCCGATTACTTCCAGTTCGCGCTGTGCGCCGAAGAGCTGGGGGTCGGTAAACCCGATCCACGACCGTTTCGTGCCGCCCTGCAGCGTGCCGGCGTGGCTGCCAGCGCCGCCGTGCATATCGGCGACCATCCCAGTGACGACATTCAAGGCGCCCGTGAGGCCGGGATGCGCGCGATCTGGTTCAACCCCGAGCACAAGGACTGGAGCGCCACCGAGCGCCCCGACGCCGAGATTCATAGCCTGGCCGAGCTACCGGCCGTGCTGCGCGGATGGGCCAAGACGTAGGTTGGGTAAAGGTGCTTTGCGCCAAAACCCAGTTCTGCTCGCCGCTGGGTTTCATGAGGTGCATTCATGCACCTCGCCCTGCGGGCAGCTAAAGCTGTGCAAAACGGCTTCCCTGCCGTTTTGTCGTTTCGCTCTACCCAGCCTACAAGGCTTACAAGGCTAGAGCCGCCGCGCTAAATCGAGTAGGAGGCGGCTTCACAGCCGCCGTCCTCTCACACCACCGTACGTACGGTTCCGTATACGGCGGTTCAAGTTATGCGGCTAAGCCCGTTTATCGTATCCAGTATCGAGACCACTCCGAGTTGATCCCACAGCTTCTTCGGTAACGCCTGATTCATATGTGGCGCTCCCGAGTTCCACCATGGGCCTCGACCGTTGCCCGCTGATGTATAGGCCCGCGCTTCGCTGAGTCCTAGGTGCAACAGGTTGCGCGCCCTCGTAGAGGGCCGTTTCCATTGGCGCCAAATGACACAACGAAGTTTATGGCGAACCCAGCCATCAAGCTCCTCAAGTGGCCGCTTGCTCTGGCTCAGCTTGAAGTAGCCGGCCCAGCCGCGCAGCACTGGGTTTATCCGCTCGATGACAGTCGCCATCTTGCAGCCCCGCGCGCGGCGCAGCAGCCCCCTGAGTCGGTCGCGCAAGCGACGCAGGCTCAGGGGGGCCACTCTCAGTCTTGGTTGTTGATGCCAGCTCATCCCATAGCCCAGGTAGTCGCAAACCCACGAGCGTGCCACTCGGCTCTTATCCCGGTTCAGCACCAGTTTCAGTCGCTGACTCAGGAAGCGCTCAACGCTGGCCATCACTCGTTCGCCAGACCGCTGACTGCGCACGTAAATGTTCGCGTCATCGGCATAACGCACGAAGCGATGGCCCCGCCGCGTCAGCTCTTGGTCGAGCTCGTTGAGCAGAATGTTCGACAGCAACGGCGAGAGCGGGCCGCCTTGCGGCGTCCCTTCCTGCCGTCGACTGGCGATCCCGCCCGACATCACTCCGGCCTCGAGATAACGGCGAATAAGCCTGAGCACCCGTTTGTCTTCAACTTGACGCTGCACATGGGCCATCAACACATCGTGGCTGACCCGATCAAAGAACTTCTCCAGATCGAGTTCCACGCACCAGCGGTGACCCGCCGCCACATGGGCACGGGCTGTTTCGATAGCTTGGTGAGCGCTTCTGCCCGGACGGAAGCCGTAGCTGTAATCTGAGAACAGTGGGTCGAAGATCGGCGTGAGCTGTTGCAGCAGTGCCTGTTGGATCAAGCGGTCCACGACGCTGGGGATACCCAGCTGTCTTGTGCCGCCTTTGGGCTTGGGAATTTCGACGGCGCGTACACCTTGTGGGTGATACTCGCCGGCCAGCAGCCTTGCCTTGAGGGTTGGCCAATACTGTTTCACGTAGCCCGCTAATTCGTCGACCGTCATGCCATCGGCACCCGGCGCGCCCTTGTTGCTGACCACGCGGTGATACGCACGCTTGAGGTTGGCCGGTGCAAGTACCCGCGCCATCAGCGTGTCCGGCTCCGCTTTCGTCCACGCCACAGACGCCGTCGATACCTGCACGCTGTCAGTCGTTGCCCTCGGATTTTGTCCGGGACTCGGAGTAACAGTCTTCTCTGGGAGAAATTTCTGCATTTCGGTATTCAACGAGACTCTGACGCCTACTGGCGGCATAACCTGTTCGGCCCTTGGTGGCGCGGTTATTCGCCACTTACTATGGCCTCGGCTGACTTCTGCACGCTCATCCCGGCGCCTCGCGGCGCGAGGTAGCACAGTGGCAAACGTACAGATCTCCCAGGGTAATTCGCGCGACCTTCCTGCTTATGCCTGTCGGATCTACGTCGTAGCGTTCCGTGCAAGTATTGGGCTTTAGTGATCTTTGCCACCTCACCCCACCACGCCGCCTCTATCCGCTTCCTGTTCGTCAGGCCAGCATTTTGCCTAGGGCTTCCTTCAGATTCGCAGTCGCCCGCGACACCCTTGCCTTCGACTAACACTTCCCCTTGCCGGGTGTGCAGAGGACTTTCACCTCCAAGTCACCAGCGTGGCCACCACAGCCAAGCTGGCTGCGCTTACGCGCAACGCGCCATGCCTGGCGCACAAAGAAAAAACCCGCCAAACGGCGGGCTTTTTCGTCAGCATCCGGACACTTAAATAGGCCGGCTGCCGTACTTGCTGTCCGGCTTCTTCGGCGGGTCGGCCACCACGTTCGGCTCGACTTCCTGCACCTTGCCGCCACGCGAGAGAAACTCCTGCATGGCCCGCTCTAGAGCATCGCGTTCCTTCTGCTTAGCCTCGATACTCGGCAGCTCGTCGATGTCGACCGCCGCCTTGGCTTTCTTGCCAGACTTGACCAGCGGCTCACCATCGCTATCACCGTCATCATCGGCGCCGTCATCCGCGGCAGCCAGTTCCTCGCCTTCATCCTCGGCGCCACCTTCCAGCTCGTCTTGTTCCAGATCTTCGTCGCTCATGTTTAACCTCATGACTTGCGAAAAGCAGGTTAGTTATAGCCCAGCTGCGTCCGCTTTCGAACATTGCCGGAAAAAATTCAAAGAGTCTCGCCCTGCAAGGTGGCGAGCACTCGGCGCGAACCCGCGTGATCGCGATGCTCGCCGAGATAAATCCCTTGCCACCAGCCCAGCGCCAAGCACCCATCCGCCACCGGCAGACTCAACTGACAGCCGAGCAAACTGGCCTTGAAATGCGCCGGTAGATCATCCGGGCCTTCATCATCGTGCTCATAACCGCTCGTACCTTGCGGCACCAGACGGTTGAAGAAACGCTCAAAATCGCGGCGCACCGCCGGGTCGGCATTCTCGTTGATGGTCAACGAGGCCGAGGTGTGCTGCAACCAGAGGTGCAACAGACCTCTCCGACAAGCGCGCAGTTCCGGCAAAGCCGCCTGCACTTCGTCAGTCACCAGATGAAAGCCGCGCGGCCGTGCACGCAAGGTGATCACGCTTTGCTGCCACATACGGATCTCCGCAGTTTCGGCGCGCATTCTAGCGCGCTGCGAGAAAAAGCAAAGAGTGCTTGTTAGACGCTTTTGTCTTATTGCCGGAGTTCCGCCATGCGGCAGCCACGGCTCGACGCGAAAGCGATCCTCAAGCTTGCCGCAAAAAGCAAAATGCCCGGCAGTGCCGGGCATTTTTTTGCAGCGCCGAACGCTTACAGGTTATAGCCTCGCTCGTTGTGCTGAGCCAGGTCGAGACCGACGGTCTCTTCCTCTTCGCTGATGCGCAAGCCCATCACCAGGTCGATCACCTTGAGGATCACGAAGGTAACGATGGCGGTGTAGACCACGGTGAAGCCAACACCCTTGAACTGGATCCAGACTTGTGCGGCGATGTCTTCTACCGTGCCGAAGCCACCCAGCGCCGGCGCCGCGAACACGCCGGTCAGCAGAGCGCCGACGATGCCGCCGATACCGTGCACGCCGAAAGCGTCCAGGGAGTCGTCATAGCCGAGCTTGCGCTTCAGGCTGGTGGCGCAGAAGAAGCAGATCACGCCAGCCGCCAGACCGATCACCAGGGCGCCCATCGGCCCAACGGTGCCGGCCGCCGGAGTGATGGCCACCAGACCGGCCACCACACCCGAGGCGATGCCCAGAGCGCTCGGCTTATCGTGGGTCAGCCATTCGGCGAACATCCAAGCCAGGGCAGCGGCAGCGGTGGCGATCTGGGTCACCAGCATGGCCATGCCGGCGGTGCCGTTGGCCGCGACCGCGGAGCCGGCGTTGAAGCCGAACCAGCCGATCCACAGCATGGCGGCGCCGACCAGGGTGTAGCCGAGGTTGTGCGGCGCCATCGGGGTGGTCGGGTAGCCCTTACGCTTGCCCAACACCAGGCAGGCGACCAGACCGGCGACACCAGCGTTGATGTGCACCACGGTGCCGCCGGCGAAGTCCAGCACGCCCCAGTCCCACATCAAGCCGCCGTTGCCGCTCCACACCATATGGGCAATGGGTGCATACACCAGGGTGAACCACACGGCCATGAAGATCAGCATGGCGGAGAATTTCATGCGCTCTGCGAAGGCACCAACGATCAACGCTGGCGTGATGATCGCGAAGGTCATCTGGAAGACGATGAACACGCTTTCCGGGAAGGCTGCGGTCAGGCTGGCGGGCGTGACGCCGGCGAGGAAGGCCTTGGACAGGCCGCCAACGAAGGAGTTGAAGTTGATCACCCCTTGTTCCATGCCGGTGGTGTCGAACGCGATGCTGTAGCCGTAGATGACCCACAGAATGCTGATCAGACCGGTGATTGCGAAACACTGCATCATCACCGAGAGGACGTTCTTCGAACGAACCATGCCGCCGTAGAACAGCGCCAGGCCGGGGACGGTCATAAACAGTACAAGTGCGGTGGCGGTCAGCATCCACGCGGTATCACCGCTATTCAACACAACCTCGTCAGCGGCCATGGCCAGGGTGGGGGTAACGAGGGACAACAGGGCTCCTAGCCCTGCGAGCTTACGCAGAGTCATATTGTTTTCTCCTGGGGCGTTGGGTTCGGCGGCTTAGATTGCGTCGGTGCCGGTTTCGCCGGTACGGATGCGGATGGCCTGTTCCAGGTTGACCACGAAGATCTTGCCGTCACCGATCTTGCCGGTGTTGGCAGCCTTGGTGATGGCCTCGATCACGCGATCCAGTTGGTCGTCGGCGATGGCCACGTCGATCTTCACCTTGGGCAGGAAGTCGACCACGTATTCGGCGCCGCGATACAGCTCGGTATGGCCTTTCTGCCGCCCGAAACCTTTAACTTCAGTAACAGTGATGCCCTGCACGCCGATTTCCGACAGCGACTCGCGCACATCGTCCAGCTTGAACGGTTTGATGATGGCAGTGACTAACTTCATGAAACTCTCTCCCGTATTGGTGGACTTGCCCCAGGAAAAACGAACCCGACTCAAGTCTAAGCGCAGTGTCTGGCTTTGTAACGCGTCGGGCTCCCTCGCTGTGGCTACTCCGACAACAGCCAATCGCTCTTGGCGAAACAACTCCCCGCTTCGCCTTACGCACCGAACTGCATCGGTGCATGCGTCATAGGTCACTAAGCAGAAAGCTTGCCAGCTCAATGAAAAGCATAGTTTTCAGGCATTTACTGCCTGAAAACCGTGTCGTGACCGGATTGCGCAAGCGAGTCACGCACAACAACAGTGCACGGTGCGCCCCGCCAGCGCTCAAAATCGTGCAAAACGCCGCGCCCGTTTAGGCCGGGCGCTGCGTGTTACACTGCCGACCGTCTTGTCTGGAACCCCGCCATGCTGCCGCCAAAAGCCTTGCTCGATGCCCTCAGCGCTCACGCCTCCCGTCTGTTCAACGGCGATAGTCCGTTGCCGCGTAGCGAGTTTGAAACTCAGTTCAAAGCCCTGTTGCAGAGCGGTTTCAGCAAGCTGGACCTAGTCAGCCGGGAAGAGTTCGACAGCCAGATGGCCGTGCTGGCGCGCACTCGCGCGCGCTTGGAGGCCCTGGAAGCCAAAGTCACCGAGCTCGAAGCCAAACTTTCGCCGCCCACCGAGTAACGCACTCGGCGTGAGCGGCATGTGATCAAGGAATGATCCATGTCTCTGGCCATCGTCCATAGCCGCGCACAAGTCGGCGTCGAAGCCCCGGCGGTCACCGTCGAAGCCCATCTGGCCAACGGCCTGCCGTCGCTGGCACTGGTCGGCTTGCCGGAAACGGCGGTCAAGGAAAGTAAGGATCGGGTGCGCAGCGCCATCCTCAATTCCGGCTTCGACTTCCCCCCGCGCCGCATCACCTTGAACCTGGCGCCCGCCGACCTACCCAAGGATGGCGGGTACGGATTAGTTACCCACATCGCAGCGCACCGTTCATCGTACAACCATGGACAGGCCGTCGATATCGCCTAACGTAGAAAGACTCCTTAGAGGCTGGCCTACATCCGTCGTTTGATCAGGGCCGCGCCTGATCAGAGGCAGACAACTATGGCGACTATCGAAGCGATTAATTTCAAACAGCACAGAGCGGTAGTTCTGGACAAACAAGTAACTTGGTCAGCGGTTCAACACACAAATCCGATTAATTCATTACCGCAGTTATTTTGGGCTGACGGGAAGCCCTGGCGCGAAGTCAACTTATGGCTCATGGAGCAGGCTTTAGATCGAGACCTTACGCTCGCCACAGTCGATGCTAAAGCCGTATCGCTATTGTCCTACGCGAACTGGCTAGAGTTTTCATGCGTTGACTGGTGGCATTTTCCAGTTAGAAAAGCCGACAGATGTCTGAATAGATACCGCGGCTTTCTAATCAAACAGCGTGGTGACGGACACCTTGCCCCTGCAACCGTCACCCAAAGAATGAGAGTAGCCATACAGCTATACCGTTGGCTTCAAACAAATAAGATCATATCTTCCGACTGGCCGCTGTGGACCGAGCGCAACATCGGAATTCATGTTCACGACGTTTTCGGGTTCAAGCGTGCAATCGAATGCGTTTCAACTGATCTTATGATACCGAATCGGAGATCTACCTCAGATCGCCTCGAGGATGGCCTTCTTCCCATTTCCGCAAATGATCGGGATTCTCTTCTAGAGTTTTCTCGTACTCACGGGTCACAAGAATTATATCTTATGCTGCTGCTCGGATTCTTCAGCGGCCTGCGCATACAGACTATTTCCGACTTAAAAATTCAAACTATAAATAATGCATTGCCGGAGCCTGGTGTTAGCGGACTTTATAAAATACATGTTGGCCCAGACGCGACACCTAGAGTAGCAACCAAATATAACGTATCCGGCTTCGTTTGGATTACTAAATCACTATTGGAGCGTCTAAAGCAATATGCATATGACACCCGACGGTTGAAACGTGAAGCTCTTGCAGACACCAATAACAAGGACCTTCTGTTTCTGACTCGCTTTGGAAATCCATATGCGCGGCGCGCAAGCGACAAAAGCCCTGCAATAAATGTGGAGCTTTTTCATCTCAGAGAAAAGGCAAGGAACCGTCAGTTAAGCGTTTTGCAGAATTTCCATTTTCACCAGTCACGCTGCACATTTGCAACCGAGCTTGCAAGACTCGCCATTAGGGTTGGCGGTGCGATTCATGCCATAGCCATCGTCAAGGAAGCGCTCCTGCACCGCAGCGAATCCTCCTCGCTTAAATACATAAAGTTCCTTGAGAAAAGCCCAATAAAAGAAGAGGCCGCAAATGAGTTCACCACGGAGTTCCTTGGGCTAGTCTCAAAGCAAGATGAAAATCTTTAGCATCAGCCTCATTTGGTCACGGCCATGCGAACCAAAATCCCAGACCTTACATTCCCCGGCGTTCACTATGGTCTCCGAGAAGTTCCCTGGACGTTAGAGCCCCTATTGTATTATGGCGGCGCAGCTATTGATAAAAGAGCTTTACATAAATCTGATCTGCTCAAATCAACGAAGATCATTCCCCATAGACTTCCGCTTGTAAACGGGCTGGGGGCCAAGCGCTCATAGACGAAGGCAGGTAACTTTCGAATTGAACGACCGCAGTGGGTCGATTGCAGTCCATCGTGACAGGCAGCTACCGGCCAGGAGCGGACGGTGGACACAGAGAAGGCAAATGGGTAGCGTCACCGACGCTGCTTTCGAATCTAGAAGGCCGCAGGGCTTGCCGTCACCATTGTCGTGTTTCTCTCTGGGCGATGTCGCGTTTGCCGCGACCACCTCTAAGCTAGACGAGGACTTACAGGACGACAAGAAACGTTATACGACGCGCCATCACGACAAGAAACGCGACATGGCATGTCCTCTAATAGTAGTTATACGCTTCCCCATACGACACATCAAAATCAAGCGATCATCAGAGCGCAATATGGAAATCGAAATCCCCACCGCGAAATCCCTGTATATAGAAATGTATTTTGGAGAGACACTACTTAGCTCTGGAACTGCATTTTTAGCAGCCAACGACAGGGAGTCACATTGCGCACTAATTACCAATAGACACAATGTTACCGGGCGAAACCAAGAAACAGGAAAATGCATATCTCCACATGCAGCAGTGCCCGACAATATAGTCATCCACTTTCACAAAAATATTGAAAATTTTGAAGATATTGGAAAAGAGTGGGTAAAAATAAAGCTTCCACTGTATCGGAATGACGGAACGCCATATTGGATTGAGCACCCAAGATTAGGCGAAAGCGCAGATGTTGTGGCGCTCAATCTAACCTGGGCCAGTGATGTAGCCAAGTACCCATACTATTTTGACACTAATCTTGATAATTTTAATTTGGTCATAAGTCCAGCCGAAAACATTAGTGTCATTGGGTTTCCATTTGGATTGTCATCCTATGGAAAATTACCTATTTGGGCTACTGGTTATTTGGCTCAGGAGCTAAGCCTAATAAACCATGATAAGCCTGTATTTTTAATTGATTGTAGAACACGCCAGGGACAATCAGGCTCACCAGTTATTGCCTTTCGCCCGTCAGGTTATAGGTCTACAAAAGACGGTAAAACTTCCAGCACGCTATCGGGAAATAAGGTGTGGGAGTTTCTTGGGGTCTACTCAGGCCGAGTAAACTCCGAATCTGACCTTGGGATAGTTTGGCATGTAAGTGCTATACGGGAGCTACTTAACGAAGCTGCTGCCGACAACGATAGAAGAATTGCAGCCTCTAAAAAAGGCGTTACCGATACTGTTTAGCTAAAGCGTATAACAATTGGTTCAAATCGTTCGTTGCGCTCACTGGGACGGGCTAAAGCCCGCCCCTTAACCTGATCGTTAGGCGCCTCGTAACAGATGCCGCAAGGAGGCTCACTGTGAACAGATGGAACATCCCGGACTGGCTCGAACAAGAGGTGTTGGCGCGAGATACAGCCTGTGTTTACTGCGGCGTAGATTTTTTGCTTCCAGCACAAACTCGTGGCAACAAGCCCTCTTGGGAACACATCATCAACGACGCTAGAATCGTTACCCGCGGAAACATCGCCAGGTGCTGCATGTCCTGCAATGCGAGCAAAGGAGCCAAGGAGCTAAAGTTGTGGCTTCAGTCAAAGTACTGCTGGCGTAAGGGCATACACGAAGAATCTGTTTCTCAGCTTGTGCGAAATGCACTATCAAGTCCCAAAACCGATGCGGGCACCTAACCCTTCAATCGAGAGGACGTTATGAATGTCTGCAAAGGGTGGACTTCTGCCGGTGGCATTAAACGACAGTCGACCCAAAACAGCCGGGAGCGAGGTCTAGCAAACGAGTGGCGATTCATTATTTACAAGGCACACGTGCATACATCGTGTTCCGCTGGCGGATCAAAAGCAATCCCGGCCTTGTGGAGACGCTCGTATATACAGTCAACACCTATGCGCCAACCCTCTGGCATCAGCTCTTTGAGCCCCAAGCCGCCGTTTATCCTGCTGGCATCCAGAAATTTACTTTCATCCAATGTGATATGTACGATAGCCAGGCTGTGCCTCAGCACGCGTGCCACGCCCTCAATCGGCCAACCTGCTTTGAACAACCCAACACCCGCGTGTAATAAAAACTTTCGTGGCACCACATGCTCCCCCCTACCCGGACCGTTCTTTCCGTGCCCTTTAGGAATGAAGCCATCCCAAATGAAATATATAAATATATTTGTGTTCGGCGGAGCCTCTTCAGTTAATACCCGTCGAATGTATCTAGCGAGGCGAAGATAAGACCGTTCCAATTTTTCTTCGGTATCCGTGACCTTTTGGTATCTCCATTCTTGGGCAGCACACAACGTCGCAAGCTCAGCCTTGATATCCCCGTACTCCACAGCTGGGAGAAAATTTTCTAGCAGCCACCCAGCAAGCGCGCCAGCGGCACTAAACAGCGACGCATTGGGTGCGCCATCAAGCACCTTAAATACAGCGTTGCGCTGTTTTACTGCCTCTCTTCCGGCGGGCGAGAGAAAATTAATGGCTCGTGTATCGCCATATCCGTCTTCCTCGTGAGTCTCCCAGAGAAAAAGTGCCGTCTCAAAAACCTTGCGAGTATATTTCTCACGCCTTGACATCTGCGGTGCAGACTCTGTTTTCCTCATATACGTCGGGGTAAGGGTGCGAAAACCATGGACATGCAGGGTACTGACCACTCCGTTTCTCTCGAGTGCGTCCATCAATGAACGGGCAACACTGTAGCCTAGCTTGAGTCTGCGCTGTAACAACGAGATGGAAGCCCATTGCTCGGCGACGAGGACGTCCTCCGCCGCAGCCATGAGGTCAGGTGTGTGATCAGTTGGGGACGCATTCATGTGTGACGCTCCTGGCGTACAATTTCATTTTGGAGACAAACCTACCGTTTCTGCATGAGCAGCAGTAACAGCCTCCACGCCCTCCTAACATTTCGTTTTTTGAAAATAAATTTGTCCGGTCGTCTGCATTGATTTGAGCGAATGGCTTCTGGCCCAAAACAAAGAAATTGCCTGGCATGCCTCGACAGGCGAGGTAACGGTCAGCCGCATTGACCCGCTGGCCAGTTGAGTGAGGCGATTTACTCTCTTCCATACCAAGCCTATGAGTGGCTCGAAAACAACTGATGACTGGCTGAATTGGATTGCTGCCCGTCAAGACAGGCAGAAATCGGCCAGAATCGGACATACAAATGCGCGCTACTACTGCGAAAATTCACAGCAGGCCACCCGCACCAGATGGTCCTCGGGAACCAGCTCGTCCAACAACGGCGGAAACAGGCTGCTCTGCTGGCGCCCCTCTCCGTGGATGTAGCGCATAAACGACAATGCCCGTATCGGTCGATACGGGCATTGTCTTCAGGCCGTCCTTAGACTGCTAGGTTTTCACTCAGTCTGATATGCGGAGCTTTTATGCTGACGCTTAAAAATTCCATCCGTTGTCTCGCGCCTACCTAAACAGCTATTTGCTTTATATATAATCGCGAAACAATCTCTGGCCATATTTTCTATGTACTAACCTTTTTGATTGAGTCATGAGTGTACATGCGGAGGTGATTGTATGATTCACTACGTTGATATCGATCTGATTGTCGACGTAGATACGAAAACTACAATCGAACCACAGGAATTTCTGCACTTGGGCTATGGTTATTTCTCGCTGAATGGGAATGGAAGCTTTTAGCTCTCCTATAGCAATGTCTGATATTGAGGATTACAACTGGCTCTTGCTGAAGTGTTTTTAATTCAGCTGTGAGTAATAATGAAAAATTTAGAAATCAGGTGAATCGAAATGATACTAACATACAGTGGTCGCCAACTTTTTGAGGTGAAGCTAACACATTGCTCGGCGATAGGCACTAATGACCCGCCACGATATTTTTCGTCATCTGAGCAATTGCTGTCTTACTTAAAAAGGCGCCCTAATAAAAAATTTGCGCTTTCCGCCGTTATTCAAGACTCGTTTTTCCTTGGCTACAACCAACCAGGAGCTGAAGACGAAATTGACAAAGCATATGGCCCACATGAAGAAGATATCTTCTGTGGCGACGAGGTTTATTACGATTCGCAACTTGGCAGGGTCAGGACATTTACCAGCGAGCGCATATGGGGCGGTTGAGGTAGCAGTGAATCACCCCTGATTTCGTAGGCAGATTCGACCGTCTGCAAAGGGTCGACTTCTGCCTTTCGCGACAGGCCGGAGTCGACCCTTTGCGGTTAGTCGCGCGGCCTTTTGAACGTTCGCTCGATGGAAGGGTTAGGCCTATGCCGAGCGCTCATGGCAGCAAGGAATTGATTCATTTGCTCAGCCTTCGCGTCCGGTATCCCTGGTATCTGCCACAGAGTGGTTTGCCTCGCATTCATGAATCTATTCTCCGCATTCTCCACGTCTGCGATAGCGGCACAGGAAACCAGAGCGGATATTGCGCGGCCCGGAGTCAGGTATTTGCGTAGGTGGCGTTCATGGGCCCGAAGAAATGCGTTGTTTCTTTCCTCCAGCATTGACGACATGACCGCCAGCGTGGGCGCTTTCAAGATCGCATTCTCAGGCAGCAGGTCATCGAGATTGAGGGCAATGATTCCGAACTCACCCTCCCGTTCGATCTGCGCCACGGCGTTTGAGAGAACCTTTGAAACGTTGCCTTCGGAGTAGATCTTCTTGCAGGCGAACCCCACGGGTGCACCGGAGAAGCGAACTGAGAGATCAGGCTCGTCCAGTCTTGCGTCGATCTTGTGGCCGACGAGGATCCGGAGTAGTTCAAGTTCCCAGAGCGTATCTTTCGCCTTCGATTGTTCGCGACCAAGGAGGTCGAGGCTTCCCGTCAACAGGCTTCGCAAGGTGCTACTCGGTGCTTCACAGCGCGCTGCCGACAGCACTGCCGTGGAAATTCGTTCGACTTGAGCTGCAGCCAGCAACTGCGCGAAGGTGACATCCTCTTTGGAGCCACTGTCCCACGAATCCGACATTGCAACCGTCATATCGATGAGCTGCTGCAGCGATTGACTCTTCCTCGGGTTCAGCCCGTGGGACTTGATTACATCAACAAGGGACAATGCCCTCGCCTTGATGCCGGCATACGGTGAGCTATCGACAGTTGTGAAGGCCGACGTTGTGCCAACCTGCGTGGCAAAGCCGGACGCGTCGACTTCAAGAATAGGCGAGTGCTCCGAGTGTCGTTTCATAGGCCTAACTTTCGACATGAGCGGCAGACGCGGGTAGGCGAAGCCCGCCTATGGCTGTTCGCTCGATGGAGGGGTTAGGCGCCGATCGTTCGCACATACCGAACCAGCGCTTCCTCTTCTGTTGGTAGGGTTGCATGGACTTTGGCGAGTAGAGCGTCAACTCGCACTCGATCGCCGCTCGAAAGACCATACATGGCTGCCTTACTACCATCAAGCATGGCACGAGGGTAGAGCGCCTCGGCAAGAAGCGGAATCGGATAGCGCCCGGCCCATTCAAGAAAGTGCTCGAGCCTCTCCATGAGTTCTCTTTCGTCTGGCTCAAGAGTGAGAGCAAGATCATCCGCAAGGTCTTCGAGTTTGTGCGACTTGAGAGCAAAGTTGCCGTTCGGACCGACTGCTACTCCCTTTGCCGCAAGGCCTGCCTTGAGTAGGTTTTCTAAGGCGAAGGCATAGAGCATCACCGCAACACTACCGGTGAACGGTTCCCCACTGTCATCGCCACCCGATGCGAATGCCGTTAGTTCAGAGGAGAACTGAGCCCAGACGAGATCGGCGGCTCGCCGCATCTCCCTTGCCTTGACAAGCCACGGAAAGGGCTCCGCGCAGGCCTTGCGGTACGTATCGTTCGCGAAGCCCTTAGGCAGCTCCTTGGTAATGGGTGTTCTTCGGCGGCTCATAATCTGGCGCTCCGTACTTAAGCTAAGGGGCCGGCGCCGGTCCCAGTGAGCGAAGCGAACGATTTGCGCATTGTTAGGCGCTTTTAGCAGTGGCTAGATAATGCGCAACTAAAGCGTTAGCGTGACCATGACCCATACCGTATACAGTTTTGAGCCAGGTCACCATTTCCATATGCTTCTTGCCGCTTACTGTTTCCAGCAGATTTAGCCAGTGGGTTATTGGGTGCCCATACTTCTTTTCAATTGAAGGGAAGTACGACGCTGGTCCTTTTATTTTTGTATCTTCGGTCATGATGCGAACTCCATTTCTGCCTAACGTTTGAGTTAAGGCCGCGGGCCGTCAGGACCGTCGGCCTTCAACGAATTGTTGGGCGCCGACGCACCCATTACTGCTGAATTTCAGGCTCAACGAGCTTTGCGAGCAGAACTAGCGACTCCTGCCACCCGAGATAGCACATTTCAACCGGAATTACGTCGGGAATACCTTCCTGCACAATGCTCAAGTCGGTGCCGCAGGAAACTGCCTTCAGCGCAACCGTGACCTGCATGACGCCAGGAAGATTTGGGTCGTCAAATTTGTCGGTGTAGCGAAGTAACTCGTTTGGAACCAGTTCAAGGTACTCACCACCAAAAGAATGGCTCTGCTGGGTGGTGAAGTTTGTGAATGACATTTTGAATGTTCCACCAACCCTGGGCTCCATGTGATGGACGGTAGCGGTAAAGCCATTTGGTGGAATCCACTTCGCCAGTGCCTCGGCGGTAAGGAATGCGCGATACACCCGCTCCGGCGGTGCGTGCAGTACTCGGTGCAGACGAACAGTATTTCCCGCCATGATGATTCTCCCCTTTCCGTTGGAATTGATGGCTATTGTTTACACGAAATGTGGGTCTGCTGCCGCTTGTTGGGCACGCTGCTTACTCGGAATATGGTTCATCGGTTCTGGGAGCGTTGGCCGCCTGCTCATCAAGGGACTGTCGATACTTGATGCACCCACGCAGGAACTGCGGCCAGCTTGGTACTTTGGGAAGAGGATCTGACTTCTCCGGTAGAAGAGCCCAGAGCGCCGGATGGTGCCAGCATAGGTCATGGCCGGAGCAATCACGATGCGCACGCACTCCTTGCCGCAGCTTTCTAACCTCGGCCATGAGTTGTTCGCGCGACATTCGCTCAAGGTCCTCGTCCATATGTGCCTCCTACATTAGTGCCCAACAATTAAGCTAAGGGGCCGCGGAACGCGGTCCCAGTGAGCGAAACGAACGATTTGAGCGACTTGTTATGCATTTTCATCTGGGAGCTGCATATAAGAACTGAAATTATTAATGTAGTCATCCAGGTTTTCTTCCAGCATTTTCCTGTATTCGGTCAAAAAGTACTCAATCGTCTCTTCTCTTGCTTCGGACGTAGCGCTACGGGCACCATGCCAGGGTCAAGAAGTGCGCTTCGTCCGAAACTGCCGGGGCGTCGCCCTTCCAGCGTTTGAAGGCATGGGTGCGCCCTGCTCCCCGCCACATAGCCTGCACCAAATGCCCCGCGATTGGTCGGTACAACGCCACCAAGCAAGAGCAAGCGAAGCATTGCCCACCGTCGCTGCCTAACAGCCGCATCAACTCGGACTGCCAATTACGCTACATTTAGTTGGCAGCCGAACCACGACAGTCCGCTTCACCCCAGAGCTAGTCCGTCAAACGTGAGCCGGCCGGGTGGCTCGCGGAAGCGGTCTTTCCGTATGCAAATGCTTGATCACTGGTAAATAGTCCGACATGTCGAAGCTCAGCGAATATTCCGCCAAGCGCCGCTTCGAAGCCACCCCCGAGCCAGCCCCGGTGCTGCCGGATGGTGGGGCCGGGCCGCTGCTCTTCGTCGTCCAGCAGCATTCAGCGCGGCAGCTGCACTACGACTTCCGGCTCGAATGCGATGGCGTGCTGAAGTCCTGGGCCGTGCCCAAGGGGCCATCGCTCGATCCGGGCGAAAAGCGCCTGGCCGTATTCGTGGAAGACCATCCGTACGACTACGCCTCCTTCGAGGGCGTGATTCCGCCTGGGCAATACGGCGCGGGCGAAGTAATCGTGTGGGATTGCGGCGTCTACAGCCCGGACGAAGGCTGCACCTGGTTCCACGATCGCGCCGAAGCCGAGCGCCGGATTCGCGACGGAATCGCTGCCGGCAAGCTCAGCATCCAGCTGCGTGGCGAAAAGTTGAAGGGATCGTTCGCGCTGGTGCGCACCAAGGACGCGAAGAGCTGGCTGCTGATCAAGCACAAGGACCGGTTCACGACGACGAATGACGTCACCGCGCAGAACCGTTCGGTGCTCTCCGGCGTGGCGGTCGCGGACCTCAAGGTCGTTCCCGCGCACCGCATCCCCGCCGCCCGGCTCGTCCCTGCCGGCGAGGTCGCACCAATGCCCACCAAGCTAGCGCCGATGCTGGCGGAAGTCGGCGACACGCCGTTCCACCATGCCGACTGGATGTGGGAGCCGAAGCTCGACGGCTATCGCGTGCTCGCCTTCATCGACCGGCACGGCGTGCGGCTGCGATCGCGTCGGGGCCTGGACCTGGTCGGCGCCTTCCCGACCCTGGTGGCGGAACTCGGCCAGCAGGCTGTGGACGGCATGATCCTCGACGGCGAGCTCGTCGCATTCGACGCCAGCGGCAAGCCGTCGTTCAACGCGCTGCAAAATCGCGTCCAGCTGAAGACGCCCCGTGAACTCGCGGCGGCCGACCGCAGTACGCCCGCGGTCTTCTTCTGCTTCGACCTGCTGTACTTCGCCGGTATCGACCTGCGCGACATGCCCTATCGCGAGCGCCGCCGTTATCTCGTGCAATGCCTGCTGTCATCGCCCCTGGTGCAGCTCGTGCATGCCGCGCAGGACGGGGTTGCGTTGCTGGCGGCGGCGCTCGCCAGCGGCTTCGAAGGCGTGATCGGCAAGCGCATGGACAGCCGTTACCAGGCCGGCCGGCGCTCGCCGTTGTGGCTGAAGGTCAAACCGATGCGCAGCGCCGACTTCGTTATCGGCGGTTACACGCAGGGCAAAGGATCGCGCGCGCCACTGGGCGCCCTGCTGATCGGCTTCTGGGACAAGGGCGAGCTGCGCTACGCCTCGCACGTCGGTTCCGGCTTCGACGATCGCACGCTGGCACATGTGCGGGCGCGCCTGGCGCCGCTGCAAACCCCCACTTGCCCCTTCACCGACAAGCCCGAGGTCAATGTACCCGTCACCTGGGTGAAACCGGAGTTGGTCGCCGAAGTGAACTTCCAGCAGTGGACTGAGGGTGGCTCCCTGCGTGCGCCGGTTTTCCTGAGGCTACGCGACGACATCGATCCGAAGACGGTGCGGCGCCCCGCAGAACCGAAACTCTCAAGCTCGTCATTCCCGCGCCTTCGCGGGAATGACGGACAAAAAGCAAAAACGGATTCTGGAATTCTTGAGGTCGAAGAGATTCTGGTGCAGCTGGAAAGCAAGAACGCCTTGGAACTCGCCGTAGGTCCTCATCGAATCCGCCTCACCCACCTCGATCGCGTCTACTGGCCCGCCGATCCAGCGTTGCAGCAGCCGGCGCAGACCAAGCGCGACCTGCTGCGCTATCTCGCCCAGGTCTCGCCCTTGATGCTGCCGCACCTGGCAGACCGCCCGCTCACCATGATCCGCATGCCCGACGGCATCCGAGGGCAACGCTTCTTCCAGAAGCACTGGACGCAGGAACGTCCCGCGTTCGTCGAGACCGTCACCGTGTTCTCGGGACACAAGGACGAGAAGCACGAGTACCTGCTCTGCAACAATCTGCCAACGCTGATGTGGCTGGCGCAGTCGGGGACCCTCGAATTCCACGTCTGGCATTCGCGCGCCAGGCTCGGACCCGACGCCATTTCCAAGTCCACGGACTATGCCAGCTCGCTCGAAGCAATGGAAAGTTCGGTGCTTAACTATCCCGACTACGTCGTGTTCGACATCGATCCCTACATCTACTCCGGCAAGGAAGCGCCGGGCGCGGAGCCGGAGCTCAACGTGGTCGCGTTCGAGAAGGGCAAGGAGATCGCGTTCCGGCTGCGCGAATTGCTGCAGGACATGTCGCTGGAGTCCATCGTCAAGACCTCCGGCAAGACCGGCCTGCACGTGTTCGTCCCGATCAAGCGCACGATCGATTTCGACGCCGCGCGCCACGTGTCCGAACTGGTCAGCCGCCACCTGATGCACTTGCATCCCAAGGACATCACCATGGAATGGAGCGTGCCCAAGCGCACCGGCAAGATCTTCATGGACCACAACATGAATGCGCGCGGGAAGACGCTGAACGTGGTCTATTCCCCGCGCGGCGAGCCGGGTGCTCCAGTGTCGATGCCGCTGACCTGGGAGGAGCTGGCCGGCGCCCATCCACTCGACTTCCGGGTCACGAATGTGATAATGCAACTAACCCAGGCGGGCGATCGCTGGCGCGACGCCCTGAAACGCAAGCAGGACCTCGCGCGCGCCTTGGCGGGCCGCACGGCCTGAAGATGTCGGAGGTAGTCATGACCGCACGTTCGATTGCATCGCTGACCGTTTCGTTTGGTCTCGTGTCCATCCCGGTGAAGCTGTATTCGGCCACCGAGGCGAGCCACACGATTTCCTTCAACCTCCTGCACAAGGGCTGCGGGTCGCGCCTGAAGCAACAGTACCTCTGCGCGAAGGAAGACATCCCGGTCGCGCGCGAGGACATGGTCAAGGGCTACGAGTTCGCCAAGGACCAGTACGTGATGTTCGAGCCGGAAGAATTGAAGACGCTCGAGGAAGCCGGCACGCACAGCGCCGACATTACCGAATTCGTACCGATCGAAACGATCGACCCGGTGTACTTCGACAAGGCCTACTACCTTGCCCCCGACAAGGGCGGCGCCAAGGCCTATGCGCTTTTCACACGGGCGCTGCGCGAATCCAAGCGCTGCGCGCTTGGGCGCTGGGCGGCACACGGCAAGCAGTACATCGTGATGATCCGGCCGGTTGAGGACGGCCTGGTCATGCAGCAGCTGCTCTATGCCGAGGAGGTTCGTTCGATCAAGGACATCGACATCCCCAAGACCGAAGTAAAGGACGCCGAGCTCAAGCTCGCGCAGCTGCTGATCGAGCAGCAGGCCTCCGACACCTTCGACCCGAGCGCCTACACGGACGAGGTGGGTGCGCGCATCGAAGCGGCAGTGCAGAAAAAGGTCGACGGCCATGAGATCACCATGGCCGAGGAGCCCAAGGGCGGAGCCCAGATCATCGACCTCATGGAAGCATTGCGCGCCAGCCTCGAGAAAAAAGGTGCGTCCGCACGCAGGGCGCCGGCCGAGACCAA
The DNA here is from genome assembly GCF_003596405.1 of Pseudomonas cavernicola. Taxonomy (NCBI): domain Bacteria; kingdom Pseudomonadati; phylum Pseudomonadota; class Gammaproteobacteria; order Pseudomonadales; family Pseudomonadaceae; genus Pseudomonas; species Pseudomonas cavernicola. Next base: position 1,330,110 of record NZ_QYUR01000002.1, on the reverse strand, counting down.
ACCGGCGATGCCGCCCAAGCAAGCGGAAGAAGCCGAGCCGGCCAAGCGGGCGAAGTAGGCGCATATGCACCAATACGGCGTGCGTGACGTCGAGAAGCTGCTTCGCCTGCCCGCAGCACCATCCGCTCCCTGATCGTAGCCGGGTTTGTCTCGCCCGCGCGCGGACCGCGCAACGCCTGGCGGTTCTCGTTCCAGGACCTGATCAGTCGCCGGGACAGTACGTGCTGGCGTTCGGGGCGATACTCCAGATGGTCGAAGTTGGGGATAAGAGGGCCTTTTATTCCGTTGCCCAGAGAACGGAGCGGCCGCCTAGGTCATTGGCGGGCCCGACGACGCCCTGGTCTTCCAGAAGGTCAAGCAACACGCCGGCCTGCTCCTCAGTCACCGCCAGGACGCCCTGGAGCCAGCCGACAGTCGCGCGTTGTTCTGTCACCACTGCATGCAGCGCCTTCTGGTAGAGCTCATCGCCGGAAAACACAAAGCCCGCGCTTGTCGGACTTCGATCACGCCCGGATAGTCGTTGCGTACGTTGCCGACTTCCTTGCTGACCGGGAACCACTCGAAAGCGTCAGCTAGCGCCACGTGATAGCGGGCAATGTCCTCGGCTTCCGCCAGAGAGGTGGCTGGGTCTACCCAGGCCCTGGCCAGTTCCGGCAGCAGAACCAGTGGCTTGCGGTCGTGGACTTCGGTCAATCCGGCATCGGCGGCACCGGTAAGGATCACAAAGCCGTCACCCTTGCGCGCCTCAGCGCCACCTCGAGGAAACTGGCCAAGGGACGCGAAGAACAACGGCTGGTCACCCTGTAGGCGAATGAAGTAGGGCTGCTTGAGCTTGGGGTTGTCTGGGCTGGTCTTCCACTCGTACCAGCCATCGGCCGGCACCAGGGCACGCCCGGTCTTCCAAATGCTGCGGAAATAGTTGCCGGTTGACACCGTCTCCACCCGGGCATTAATCGCGGGTGCCTTGCCTGTGGCCCAGTGCGGCGCCCAGCCCCAGACAACTGGCTCGGCATGCAGGCCGTCGTCATCCTGGTGGAATAGTGCCACCTGAGTGGAGGGCGCGACGTTGTACCTGCCTATAGGCTGATCACTGAACCGGGTGGCTTCTTCCGGGCTGGTGTTCAGCACCGCGGCGAATTCATGCAGCCCATGGTACTGGGAAAGGCGCCCGCACATGGCGCAATCCTCAAGCAAGACTGGAAAGGGAAGGGTAGACCAAAAAGTATCCACACCGGCAGTGCGAAGTTGCATGACTTGACCATGCATTTGCATTCATTCTGACCACCTATTTGCACCCGATCTGACCATCATGTTTGTGAGTCGCAGAAATCGGCCCAAGAGCGGGCAGTCAGCAGTCGCTAGCTTCGATCCTGTGGCATCCTTGGGCTAGCGCCCGAATAGGGAGGTAATCATGAAGCAAGGCTCGGTATTCAAAAGCAATCGGTGTCAGGCTATCCGCCTGCCCAAGGCGGTAGCCTTACCTGACCACGTGAAACGGGTTGACGTGGTAGCCATAGGCCGCTCTCTCGTTATCACTCCTGCGGGTGAGTCTTGGGATGGTTGGTTTGATGGTGATAGCGTGAGCGCCGATTTCATGGTCGGGCGGAGTCAGGCCGCCGACCAAGAGCGTGAGACTTTTGATGCAAGTTGATGATTACTTGGACGTAACGCCCTCGATGGGTCGACTTTAGCCGGTTGCGAGAGGCAACAACCGGCCAGAAGCGGGCACTCGAAAAAACCTATCAGCTCCCGTTTCCCCTCAGTGCAGTAATGCTACACACGCAATTCTGCAAAACCCACCTCTGTCAGGAGATGGGATACGCTTCGGACTTATAAAATGTTTGCTAGCAGAGCGGAAACCGGTTCTGCCTTTTTTCGTTTGACGTCTTTGTTGTAAGACGCTTTGAGCTTTCCGCACATGGTTCGGCACCATTTGGGACTTTTGAGATCGCGTTTGTAGTCGAATCCATCTTCGTTTTCGCGGAGTTCTTCGATTTCAGCATTGAGATCCGCGACCGTGGTGCTCGCGAGAGACGTAAACACGTCTAGAAATTCTTGGAGCTTCCCTTTTTCAACGACCTGCTTAATATTGTTAAAGACTTGCTTGCCCACCTTGTCATCCTTAATGATCTCAGAAACGACGTATCCAAGGAAGTAAGTGGTCAGTGTGTAGTAGCCAAATAATTTATCATCGAATGAGTCAAGTGAATCAGTAATCGCCTCCAGCGCTGAATGAAAGGCAATTATCTTAGCGCCGGTGACATCGGATCTTCCAAAAATCTTGGAGTAAGAGTCATCCATTACCTTATATTTTTGGTGGCAGCTCCACGGGTCTCCTAAGTCTAAAGCTAGCAAGGCGAGTCCAGCTTTTTCATTGGATATTGTCGTAACACCTTTTACGGTTGCTTCGCCTTGCTTGACCTGCAACTCGTAACTTCCGTATTTAACTAGTGAAATCTCCTTCTTAAGTCGTTGCTGAATGCCGTGATTGGAACGCATATCACGGGCTTTGATCGCATTCTGGTTGTTGCTGTTTTGTGTGATCTTGTCGGTTAGCTCTTCATCGCCACCAAGCGCAATGATTTTTACTAATATTTTTAGATCGGCGGAAATACTAGCTTTTGCGTTGAGTAGGGAAGTTAAGCTCTGCGCCCCATTGACAACCATATAGCGCGAGATTTCTAACTTGTCTCCGCTGGGGGCGTTCATGTGATCGCAAAGTATAGTTATGCCGTTATGGTAGAGTGGGAAATTCTTATGCTCTTTCTTGTCTCTAATACTAGAAATCAAGCTTTTATTCACCTTGGTGTTGCCAAGAGAGTATCTGACATTCCTGCTGAATAGTCTGCTATCGGAAATACCTTTCATGTGGGTTAATTGCAGTGCGTTTGCTAGAAAGATTTTCGCAGTAACGCCGTCTGCAGTCTGGTAGTCAATTACCTCGGTGTCCGACGTGTTTAACTCAAATGTGTCATCAACGCCTGCATCTGCATCAAGGTCAACAAAATCGGCGACTATTCTGTTTGAATCGTAGACAGTAATATCGACAACATTTTTGAGGTAATCTATACCCTCGCCGTTGAGGCTGACGTTTGTGCAAAAGACACCTTCAATAGCATATCCAGCTTCGATCTTTTCTTTCAGGTTTATCCGGCGAATAGTCGCTTTTAGCCCCTCGTGGGCTTTCCCAGCGAGAAGTACGTCGATGCCTTCTGGGTTTTTGAATTGAGCGAGGGTTCCCGTAAATTCTTTAAGATCCGTGTCGCCAAGTGTGGCTTTGTCGGAATTTTTAAACTTCGACTGAAAGATAAAAATGGTTTCTAATGTGTCGTTGATGACTAAAGCGTCGACACCCTTGTCTTGCTTTTGGTCGACACATGCATCGTCAGCATCTTGAGCATCCAGCCGGAAGATGTTCTCAAGAATCCACTTGAGAAATTGCATCGTCTCTGTAGGAGACCTCTTTGCATAGGGTTTCAGGTACTTTTGGGTAATATTTTGAAATTTCAGGTCTTCAATATGCATGTGTGTCTCGCTGTTGGCTCAAGCCAAGGGGCCAGATAGTTTCAAATTTATAGAAAGCTCAAGTCAATCAAAGCTAGCTGAATTCCCGAGTCCGGTCGCTTCGCTCATAGGAACGTGCTGCGTGCGCCTTTAACGACCCGAAGCCGCCGGTCATGAGGCCAGGAGTGGACGTCTGCCTTATAGCGCTAGCTCTGTTTTGGAGTAATAAATGCAGAAACATCTGTTGGCTTGACGTTAGATATCCGGCCAGCCTGACTCAGGATCTGTTTTCTTTTACTGCTGACGGGACTAGTTGGCTTCTGATGTTTTTTTAGGTTCCACAGGAAGTAACAAGGATTACCTTTAACCTTCTCTTGATAGTCTATGTAGGTTTTGCATCCATGCAGCAAGCCTGCGAGCGCCCCCAGCACGGAAAATCCAGACGTAGCAAAGCCAGCCGCCACACCAGATACCGCTACTCCAACATCAGCCAGCGCAGATTTTCTTACGGACTTTATTTTTTCTTGTACGCTTCTGACTTGGACAACAGTAAGTTCGTGCTCCACATCTTCGATTCTCTTTTTTATCGTAGATGGATCGGTTTCACTCCTGAGCTCTCTGAACTGTTTTTCAAGCTCCACCCTGAAACTCTTAAACTCCTCCCCGTCATTTAGGCGAAGCGACATAAGATCCTCTGCACTAATTTTATCCATGTAGGGAAGGTTCATCCTGAGAACGCAGTCCAGCGTGTGCTCTCTTATGCCCTGCTGAGAATTTAAAACTGGGGCTCTTAGAATCTCATTATTGAGATTTGAAGATGTTGAATAAACCGAGCCCAGGCGATTCGCCAGACCTAGTTCCTGCGTGAGACTTTTAAAATGTGCAAGGGCGGATCGATTTACTGACTCCGAGACCCAGTGCTCAAATTCATGAGTAGTTGGCGGATAAGCTGGCTCATGCATGGCAACGGTCATCACTCTTGTTTCATCGTGACTCTCAATTACCTTCTGCTGCAGCAAGTTATATACATAGGCCTCTCTTAATCCTTTGAATCGCACAAAGATAGAGCGGCAAGGATAAAGATCTTCCTCTACAAGAAGCCCTTTTCGGGTTTTCTTTAGTGATAGAGCCTCGCTTCTGCGCTGGTACAGTTCAAGAATCGTTTCTGGCAACAGGTCGGCATACCCAGACTCAGAATATGTTATTGGGATTTCAATAGATAATTCTGTGTGGTAGCTAACAGGGTAGAATTTAACGAATCCTCCTGCAATCATCGGCCGCCGATCTAGTACATATTTCACCGCGCGCGCCAATTTTTCTTTATCGATCTCGCTGCTTTTATCAAGACCCATGTACTCCGACATGGTGTTCGAGAACTGATGTTCAGGCTCAGAAAACGGGAAGATTGGGCAAGCTAAAACTATCTGCTCCAGGTACAAGGCTGAGCGCTTCAGGCACTCTATTTTCCCCATGTCTGGGCTGCCGAGGCAACTTAAAATCTCCGGCTCTTTCTTTATTTCCAGGGTTAATGCGTGCAAATTCTTTGTGCAGTGCTCACGGTACAAGAGCAGTTCTTGAACTAAGCGTACATTCGGTACGTCACGATAGCTTTCTCGGATAAGCGTTATGTCAAACAACAAGCTATCGTTTAAAAATTCAACTATTAGCCTGCTCAAGTATTCTTTCCTTGATTTTCCAGTCGGTTCCTGACCATTTGCATAGGACTATGCGCCAATCTGGAAGCTATCAAAGAGCCAGCATCACGTCTAGGTTTGCGTCCTACATTCACCTCCGGAAAATTTTGGTTGATTTCTGCCTTTTGCGACAGGCCGGAGTCGACCCAAAGCAGCCTTTCATCAACGGCTGGAAGCGGCGACCAAGCTCCTGAGATAGGCAGTCAAGTCACGAAACGGTTTTCGCCATCTCAGAGGTAGCCGCCCAACCCAATCCTTCATACACCGGCTTGCCGGCCTTGGTCGCGTGTAGCACGGCGAAACTCATTCCGCGTTTGGCTAACTCGGCTTCAGCCAACTTCATCAGGGCTGAAGCCAGGCCCCGGCGCCGGTAGGCGGGTTCGACGAAAACATTCAGTACATAACCGCGCTGGTCTAAGGTCGGATGGGACGGGTGAGGTGGCCAGTCGATATTCATCAGACCTATCGCTGCAACAGGCTGCTCTGTGTCGATCAGCGCGAAACCGTAGTAGCGGCCATCGTGTAGGCGCTGGTGCAACCAAGGCCGGAAATGTTCAGTCATCACCCGCAACTCCGATGGATCTCCTCCCGCCTCAAGGAACATTGTTTCGCGTTGCACACAAATTATTTCACGGTCATTCGGCCCAAGCCGACGGGCCGTCAAACCTGAAAAATCGATGTTGCCGGGAATCTCGTTCATCGTACGCACCTAGACGGAGCAGACGATAGTAGGGCGGTCAATGGGAGAATGTTAGGCACAGATTGACTAATAACGCGCCATACAGCGATCGCAGTACTTGGCATCCGCTTTTCTACGGATGTGTTGCGACGTCAACGCGGGTCATGACTTGCACCAATACCCATCTGGTCTTCAGTCCCTGCTAGAAGAGCGGTAGCGCCCAGACGCGGTATTCCGCCACACTACTTACATTGGGAAACAAGGCGCAGCTCATGCACTCGATCGACCTTTCCAAGCTACTCATTTTGGCCATTGAGAGGGTTAGGGCAGCTGGACAGTTGCTTATCGCCGAATGGCAGCGACCCACTGGTCCGCGTGGCCAAGGCGACAAGGCTGAGATAGACGTCGAGATCGAAGCGGTTTTGCGCAGGGACCTCTTACAACTGCTGGAGTGCGACTTCTGGGGCGAGGAAACCGGTCATAGCCTCACCGGTCATCAGCTGTGCTGGGTAGTCGATCCAAATGACGGAACCAGTGATTTCCTTCGGGGCCTGAAAGGCTCCGCAATTTCGGTTGGTCTGCTACAAGATTCCGTTCCGATTCTCGGAGTGGTGTTCGCACCAGTGACAGAGGATCGAGGTGCTGACTGCATCGCCTGGGCAGAAGGAATGCCCCATCTGCTGCGCAACGACCAGGAAATCATGGTAGATCTCAGCCAGCAAGACCTCACGATGGGCAGCCCGGTAATGGTCAGTGCGGCCGCCGCTTCCAAGCCACGGCTCAACGCCGAACTATGCGCACCCGGCGTCTTCGTGGCGATGCCGAGCATCGCCTACCGCCTAGCAAGGGTCGCCGCCGGCGACGGGGTCAGCGCCGTGTCGATCTTCCCTCTTTCGGCACACGATGTGGTCGCGGGGCATGCGCTGCTGCGCGGTGCAGCCGGTGTACTACTCGACCAAGATGGCCAACCCATCAGGTATCGCACCGAAGCAGACATGGAGATCGTCTCTCGGCGCTGTTTTGGCGGCGCACCCCGGGCGTGCACTATGTTGGCGGCCCGAGACTGGGAACGAATCCTGCGAGAACCCGAAAGCACCGGATAATCCTCTTCGAGGGCGCGACAGAGAAAGGTCACGAAATGGAGACGGTATGAATCGCCCCTAGTTTCGTAGACACCTCCAAGCCTTAAACTAAGGCCCATTAGGAGGTGCCATGAGCAACCAGCGTTATCCCGAAGAATTCAAGATCGAAGCGGTCAAGCAAGTGACCGAACGAGGCCTGCCCGTCGCCGAGGTAGCGGCTCGATTAGGCATGTCCGTGCACAGCCTGTATGCCTGGATCAAGCGCTACAGCAAGCCTCAGAAACAGCGAACGCATGAGGACGATCAGCAAGCTGAACTGCGTCGCCTGCGCGCTGAACTCAAGCGCGTGACCGAAGAGCGAGACATCCTAAAAAAGGCCGCCGCGTACTTTGCCAAGGAGTGCGGCTGAAGTACGCCTTCATCAATCAGCTGTCAGTGGATTATTCGGTTCGGCGTCTTTGCTTGACCTTGAAAGTGCATGCCAGCGGTTACTACGCCTGGCTGGCAGAGCCGAAGTCAGCGCGAGCCAAGGATGATCAGCGGCTGCTCGGCCTGATTAAACACTCCTGGCTGGAGAGCGGCGGCGTCTATGGTTACCGCAAAATCCATGACGACCTGCGTGAGATCGGTGAACCGTGCGGCAGACATCGGGTTGCCCGACTGATGCGCCTGGAGGGACTGCGTTCGCAGACGGGTTATCGGCGTCGCCCAGGCCGCTATGGTGGCAAGCCGCCAGTGGCTTCACCGAATCGTTTGGAGCGCCGCTTCAACGTCACAGAGCCCAACAAGGTCTGGGTCACGGACATCACCTACATCCGCACCTATGAAGGCTGGTTGTATTTGGCAGTGGTGCTCGACCTGTTTTCACGGCAGGTTATCGGCTGGTCAATGAAGCCACAGATGACGAGCGACCTGGCGATTGATGCGTTGCTGATGGCGGTGTGGCGACGCAAGCCGAAGCAGGAAGTGATGATCCACTCAGACCAGGGCAGTCAGTACAGCAGCACCGATTGGCAGAGTTTTCTAAGAGCCAACAACTTAATCGGCAGCATGAGTCGCCGAGGTAACTGTCATGACAACGCGGTGGCGGAAAGCTTCTTCCAGCTGCTGAAGCGGGAACGGATCAAGCGCAAGACCTACAGCACAAGACAGGATGCTCGCAGTGATGTGTTCGATTACATCGAGATGTACAACCCAAAACGCCGGCACGGTTTCAACAATCAGCTGTCACCGGTAGAGTTTGAGAAGCGACATTTATTGAGCTTGGAAAGTGTCTAGAAAACCCGGGGCGATTCAGTAACCCCCTAACAGGGCCAACAGAGAAGACAGCCCGCAAAAGCTCGGGCAACAGATTTGCGGGCATCTGTCACCCGTCGATTGTTGAACTGAACACCGGTCCAAATGGGTGTTGCTCTTCGAGCCTACCCGCCAAAATTAGATCATCCTTTGAAGGAAAGTGACGCAGAAGTCTCCGTGCCTCGCCCCGCACAGATTCTGGCAGAGTCGAGTCCCGGCTCAGTTCCACCAGGAACTCCCGTGTCTGGATAACGGATCTAGTACGCTCATCGGGCATCGTCATGTATTCATCCCTCTGCCGCGAGGTTTTCTGGTCGATCTCAACTAGCGTCACTTATTTCGTGCCGTGAATAGCTCGCGGCGACACGCGAGACCGCCTTCCCCGCAAGTATCCACGCCGAAATGACTATGTGCGTGCGCGACCGCTTACCAAGCGCAGCAGACTCTCGCGTGCAGCTAGTAATGGAGGTGAAAGCTCCAACATCTTCTCCCTGAAGCGCGCTGTCGGCACTGGTATCGAAAGTGCGTATGCATACCCTTGCAGATCGAGAAACGCAGTAGCCAAGGCGCACACCCCGATCTGATGCTCTTCAAAGTCCCAAGCAACCTGTTCCTGCCTGACTTGCTCCAACTCCGTCTCTAACTGCGCGTTGTCGAAGAGCCGCTCAGTGAGCGCATGTTTCAAATGGCGCACAAGCTGATCTGCATTGAGCAGTGCCAACAGGGCTTTGCCGCTGGCGGAGCAATGCAACGGAAAGCTCTCTCCAACCGCCGACACCGCCTGAAGGCGATGAGCCGCCGTAATTTGCTGAATAACCACGGCCGTACCATTACCTAAGATGGATAGCTCCACGGTTTCATTCAGAGCGAGCGAGAGCGCCTCCATTACGGGCTTCGCGACCTGATCTACAGAGATCTGGGCCGAAGTCCCCAAACGAATCAGAGCAGGGCCCAGTTTCACACTAGCTTTTCTCGCTGCGGGTATCAGAAGCTCCTCTTTCGAGAGCGCGGCCACGATTCGATCAACTGTGGTCCGGGACAGCTTCACGCGGCTCGCGAGTTCGCCGACACCCACCCCGTCCACGGCACCCTCCAATGCACGAAGTATCTCCGCTGCGCGCGCAATCACTTGGATACCGTTGCGATCCCTACGTATTGGCGCCTTAGCAGCCAGAGGCATGTCGGACATTCGCGCTCCTTGAATCAAAAGCATCAATCTATGACGTGGAAGTAACGGCGAACCGATGCCAAAACTCACCGAACAAGCCGACCAGGGGCCAGATCGACGCTCCGGTGTTCGGTAAATGGTTTCGCTTCAGCAATCATGCTCAATAGAGCATAGCGCTTTTCAGGCACGAAAGGCTTCATCGTTCCTTTTGCGAGATCGGCAAATGGAACTGAAACAAGCATTTGGTGAAGCCATCAGGCGAATGAGGGAACGCAAAGAACTGCCCCAGGAGGGGGTGGGAGCCAGCCAGAGCTACATCAGCAGTATTGAGCGCGGTTTGAAGAGCCCTTCGCTTGAGAAAATAGAAAAGATCGCAACGGTGATGGGTGTACACCCCATGAGTATTCTCGCCACCGGATTTCTACTTAAAGAGCCCGGCCTCTCTCTGGACGACCTCTTGAACAAAATTCGAAGGGAGACTATTGCGAACCTGACCCACAACTCCTCTGAAGAATAACGATTCATCACAATCTCTCACCGACTCAGGCAACAAGCTCCAGCGGCGAATGGCGGAGATTGAGTCCAGCATCAACCGTTACCTGACGGCGCTCGATATCGCAGTCCGCCAGGAACCCGCAGTCGCGCAGGCCAAAGCCGAACGCTGCACGAAAAAATCGCGACCTTGAAAGCCAACGATGCCCGCTCGATGAAAACGCGTGGAACCGGAATGGTCGGCTACAACGTCCAGACGGCGGTCGACGCGCAGCACCACCTGATCGTGGCGCACGAGGTCACGAACGACGGGATTGATCGAGACCAGTTGAGTTCCATGGCCAAGAAAGCTCGAGAGGCCATGAGCACGGAAGAGCTCTCAGTGGTCGCGGATAGAGGCTATTTCAAAAGGGAAGAAATGACACAGGACAAGCAGCCTTCTCGGCTACAGAGTGGCCCCGGCGGTAGCGCCCAACACAGGCCGGATATACGAATGTAGGCAAGCTACTGGAACTGTCCAGAGGGCTTATACGATCAGTCACATGAGGTCAAAAACGGCCAACTTCTTCCCATCAAGAGAACGACCCGCCTTGAACAGTCTCCTCAGCCATGATCCGGGGAACAACGGAAACGTTTAAGATCAGAGTGGCTGCTAAAATATTATCCGCCTGGATGAAAAGGTATTTTGCTGAGGAAGATCATCGTGGAATCACGCTCATGGTTGGTTACTTGTCAGGATGCTGGCGATGGCAGCGGTGACTTGATGCTCATTCTTCCAGATGAATTCATGGCAGAGTCAGGCTGGAGCATCGGAGAGGAACTGAATTTCGAGCAGCAGGAAGACGGTTCGTGGCGAGTCTCCAAGATGGAGAAAAATGTATCCATTTGAGTCAATTACGACATCCTAAAACTGGCCGAGTTCGGCCAATTGCAGCCGTTCCATTTTACCGCTTAGGCAAAATCGGCAGATGTCTTGAGGTAGCTATGATTCGCTATCGCCCAAGGGATGAATCAACGCGTCACCTTGATTGCGGACATTACCTACCGCTTTATCGACTGCATACCATTCGAAGTCTTCGGTCGGTCGGCCGCAGATCAGCACGATCTCTTCGGCGCGGGCGAGAGTGGTATCCGGGTCGATCCACTCTCGCGCCAGGCTTGGCTCCAATACCACTGGTCGCCGATCATGGATGTCGACCATGCCGCCCTGGCTGTCGGCGGTGATGATCACGAATCCATCGCCCTCGCGCAGCTCACCTTCGTGCGGGATCTGGCCGATCGCGGCGAAGAACATCGCGCCGCCCTCTCGCAGCCGAATAAAGTACGGCTGTTTGCGCTTCGGGTCCGCCTCATCCTTGACCCACTCATACCAGCCGTCTGCAGCGACCAACGCGCGGTGCGGCCAAATCTGCTTAAAAAACTTTCCGCTGGCCACCGTTTCGACCCGAGCGTTGATCGGTGGCGGCATCCTCCCCTGCGCCCAATGCGGCGCCCATCCCCACTTCACAGCGGCGATTGTCAGCCCGCCGCCTTCGGCGTGCAGCAACTGAACCTTCGTAGTCGGCGGCACGTTGTAATGATCGATCGGCACGTTGTCGTACCCGCTGATCACGTCCTGCTCGCTGTCCAATTCCCGCAGGTAGTCGGCCATGCCCTGGTACTGGGCGAAACGTCCGCACATGACTGATACCTCATTCCGTCTGTCTGGCTCTATTGTAGGCTGTGGATTTTATCGGATACTGTATGTATATACAGTTCTGTTCGGGTGAATCATGTCCTGTACCATCCTCGGGCCGCTCGCGCTAGGCGGGCAGGCTCTGCCGCTGTACTCCTCATTGGTCTCCGCTGGGTTTCCCTCGCCAGCGGCTGACCACATCGAGGCCGAAATCTCCCTGGATGAATTGCTCAACCTGCGCGCGCCACACATGTACATCGCCCAGGCGGTCGGCGACAGCATGATCGGTGTCGGTATTTTTGACCGCGACTGGCTGGTGGTCGATCGTTCGCTGGAAGTGGTCTCAGGTGACATCGTCATCGCTGCGCTAAATAACGAGGCGCTAGTGAAGCGTTTCCACCGGCATGGCCGGCAGATCATCCTGCATGCCGAAAATCCGGCGTATGCGCCGCGCTACATCCTGGAAGGGGATGAGCTGCGTATCTGGGGAGTGGTGACCGACAGCATCCGGCGCCATCGCCACCATGGCTGAACAGGTACTGGCGCTCGTCGACTGCAATTCGTTCTACGCGAGCTGCGAACGAGTGTTCCGGCCAGACCTGGCGCATACCCCCATCGTGGTGCTGTCGAACAACGACGGCTGCGTGATAGCCCGTTCGGCCGAGGCCAAGCTGCTGGGCATCAAGATGGGCGAGCCATATTTCCAGATCCGCGACAAACTTCGGCGCCACGGCATTCTGGCGTTCTCCAGCAACTACGCCCTCTATGGCGACATGAGCCAGCGCGTGATGACAACGCTCGAAGGTATGGTGCCTGCTATCGAGGTGTACAGCATCGATGAAGCGTTCGCCGACCTGACGGGCATGCCTGGTGATATGGAGGCGTTGGGTCGTGCAATGCGCGCGCGGGTGTTGCGCTGGACGGGCATCCCGGTCGGCGTTGGCATCGCCACAACCAAGACCTTGGCCAAGCTCGCGAACCATTCTGCCAAGCGCTGGCAGCGACAGACCGGAGGGGTGGTGGATCTGCGCGATCCGGATCGGCGCGACAAAGTGCTGAAGGTCACCGATGTCAGCGAGGTCTGGGGCATTGGCCGGCGTATGACCGAGCACCTGGCCGAGATGAACATCCGCACCGCATTGGATCTCGCCCAGGCCGACGCCTGGACCCTGCGGCAGAAGTTCAGCGTGGTGGTGGAGAAGACCGCTCGCGAACTACGCGGCACGCCTTGTCTTGAACTGGAAGAGGCAACGCCGCCTAAGCAGGAGATCTGTTGTAGCCGGATGTTCGGCAAGCGGTTGCGTGAGCTGCCGCCAATTCGGGAAGCAGTGGCGACCTATGCAGCGCGCGCCTGCGAGAAGCTCCGCGCGCAGCAATCGATGTGCAAGCGGGTGCGGGTCAGCATCCGTACCGGCATGTTCAATCCAGACGAACCGAAATTCGCCAAGGGTGTGGTGGTCGAGCTGCCATACCCAACTGACGATACCCGCCTGATAAGCAAGGCGGCCGCCGATGGGCTGGAGCTGATCTACCGGGAGGGTTTTGCGTTCAGTAAGGCCGAGTTGCTGCTGCTTGATCTGCGCCAGCGCGGCGAGTTCACCGACGACCTGTTTGCCGTGACGCAGCCGGAGGCGTCGGAGCGGGTGATGGGTGTGATGGATGCTATCAATGCGAGATGGGGTAGGGGGACGCTACGGCCGGGAGGTGTGCCGGAAGAGCCGGACTGGGGGATGCGGAGGGAGATGATCAGCCAGAGTTATACAACCCGGTTGGACCAATTATGGCCGGTTAAGGCGGAATAGCCATTTTCAGGCTGGGAGAGGGCGGAACGCTAACGCATGCCAAAAGTATGGAGTGACTAGGTACGCATGTGGTGGCGAACGCTGGAACAATGACCTCGCGCCTCACCAGTTTGATCCGTGGCTATCCGAAAGTTGTTCACCTCAGGAGGTCAGTGCGGCTATCGCCAGCGCTCGTGATGGCTTTATGGGACATCGGGTGAGCACCCGGGTGAACTACACGCGCAACGACGATCCGGATTTACTGGCGTCTTAGTTGTTGGTGACTGAGCCGCTGCTCCTGGCCTGAGGTCTTGACTTCATACGGAAAAATCCCCGGCAGCCTTCGGCTGGCGGGGATCTGCTCGGAACGGCCTTCCGTTAGCCGGGGATCCGATAGTGCCAGTTGTCGGAGATGGGCTTGGAGGGCTTATGCTCCTTCACGTACTGGACCGCAACATCCTCTACGATCTCCAAACACTTGACCGCTCGCGAGTACTTCTCGATGTCCAGGACCGCATGTTCTTCCTTGACCAAGGCCTCAGAGCGCACGAAGGGGTACCCATCTTTCATCCGAGCGCTGTCGAACTTGACCAGTTTAAAGAGTCCAGTGGCGATCAGTTCCTGCGCTACCTCCGTAGTCACCTGCATCGTGTTGCGGTACGACTCCGATATGAAGCTCACCCGTACCAAGGCCTCTACGGAGAAGCGTTCACGAGGCTCAAAATCCTTGAAAGGCTTAGCGCGCTGACTGATCGGCATGCTGAGAATGCCTTTACGGCACCAGTAGTCGACGAAGCTAGGCAGGTCGATCGTAGCATTAGGGCCACCGTTCGGAAGGCGAATAGAGAGCGGGATGCCCTCCTTTATTTCGGTCTTTGCTACAGGCTGCCCTTCAGTCGGAAAGACTCGCTTATACTCGTCATACGAGGCCGAGGGAGACCATAAGATCAGGAAATCTGAACGGCCTAAAATGAGCACCGTTCCAAGGGGACGCCAAATCGCCTGGCCAAACATGAACGAAGGGCATCGCCACGACAAGCGTTTGTTAGAAAGTTTTTGGTTGTGTAATTCCATTCGACTCTAAAACTGATTGAAGGTATAGCAGCTCTTGGGTCAGTTCGAGAATCTTTGCGTCAGCCTCCACCAAGAGGGAGGCGGCAAGGTCGCGCTGGGTTCGAAGATCGTCAATTTTTTTTCTCAAAGATCGAGTGTGATCTTGATGTTTTTTCTTGATCTGCCTAGCGGAGGGCGATCCATTATTAACATCATTGTCCCTGATCCATCTCTGAATTTCATTAATTAGAAGGGGGTACCGTGACTTTCTCAGCGCTGATGGGTCTGCCCCGGACTCACGAGCTACATTATTCTGAGAAACAGGCGACCCTTTTGGAATTACTCTGGGCTTACCTGCGCATAGCCGCATGAAAGCATCACGAAAGTTAAGCTCGGCTTTGCTCAGGGATGAGTTATTTACTTTTGGCGATGACATTTAGAGCATTCTCCGCTGCTTTGTATTGAGCTTGCAAAGATTGGTAAAAGGGTGATCCTGGCTCGGCAGACTTCAGGCTGGAGCTGACCTCATTTTGGAGCTCTATAATTTCTGGCCTTTTCTCTTTGTCATATAAAGTGTGCGCACACGGCGGTTGCCCGTCGCCGCCGCCACACCTAATAATGTTGTCAATACCACCGTGAGCACATACTCCTTTGTAGCAACAGGCTCCCAGAAGGATTGGATGCCAACTCACTTGGCCATTTTTGGCTGCGGCCGTCAGTTTCTGGTCGTCAGAGTTAGATACCAGCTTAAGAAGTTCGCTTTTATGGTTTTCACCGTAAGGGCTAACAAATTGATTAGATAGAAGTTTCGAAACCTCTCTGCCAATGAATCTATACATGGCGGTGAGGTATTCGACTCGTGCGCTCTCATTTAAGCGTACGTGTGAATAACCTTGTCCATAATACAATGTTTGAAAGCGTGTACTGTGCTTCAGTTGATATTGAGCTGACGAGTCTGAAACAAGCCCAGAAGCTTGCATGTTGACTGCACCTGTTCTTCTAAGCTGATGCCATGAAAACCTCCACGGTGCTCCCACATTGTGTGTGCTAAGGTCTAGAGATGGGGTGATGATTTTTGCAATCTGCAAATCTTCTGGCGTGATAGTTAATATGTCCTTATCAAAAAGTTTTGGATATGTATCTAGTATCCCGTCGTATGACGCATATGACGGTTGGAAATCGACGTGTTTCTTGGGTCTGTGGTTGCTCCAGGGCTCAAAGCTTCTTGTAATCAGGTACGGATTATCGAAATGGTCCTGTGGGAGTTTGATATTACGAGCTTTGGCGGCGGCCATGCGAAGTTTGGCTATCGAGGCCATGACATTTACAGCTAGCTCCACCGACGGGGAAGTGATCCAATTTGCGTCAGAGTCTTGAATGGTTTTTGTCGTTTCGCCACGTAAAAGGCAGAAGTGGCCAAAGTGTGGATCAACTTCTTTGCTGAAACAGTCACTTCGAAGGTTCCATCCCTCGTCAATTCTCATCAAGGAAAAGTTAAGGGTGTAATTTAATGCTGATCGGCTGGTGAGTGTTAAAAAGGATGAAAAAGCGATTAACCCACGGCCCCGGTCGTGGAGATTGTTTCCGGGGGGAAGTATCCATTTGTAGAGTAAATGAGAAATTCCATACCGGTCGGTGACATCCTGAAATTTTTCGGCGGGCTTATACCCACCAAAGGGTGAAGTGTATTTAGATTTCTTGTTGAGGTACTGGGCTAAGCAATCCATGTAGCAATTTTTAATATTTTCCTCATGGTTGAGATAGTCGTCGATTAGCTCTTTTAGCCGTGTTACTTGGTACGACCAAATACGGGGGGGTATGTAGGCAGTTTGTTTAACCTGGTGTTCAGGGAGCGCGACAGCAAACCTACGCAGGCATTCTTTATTGAGAATCACAAATTGCAATGCTTTGCTCTGTTCAAATAAATCATGAAGAAGTACTAGTGCTTTTTCGCCCGCTGCTGTTGTAAAGCTCGTGTGTAACTCGTCGATTGCCGAAGACTCTGAAAGCTGAGTCGCAACAATATTCCGGCTGCTGCAAAAACGAAACACGTTAAATATGCTCGTGAATCTGGCCTTGAGAGAGTCGGCTGATATTGAGGGTTTAGGGCCCCAAAGCCAAAATGCGGAAACGAGCCTTAGAATATCCGCATTCTCTTTACTAATTACTGGATCCGATGAGCGGCGTTGAGGGCCGTCTCCAAAATTTAGATGAAGCGATTTCCCTGCCCAGATACTTATATTCCAAATGTGATCAGATATCCTGCTGATCACGTTCCCATCTTGGTCTACCACTACTGGAAAGTCCGCGGGAGGTGGCCATGATGGTAGTTTGAAATTGGGTGAGGATGGCGTATTCGTCGGATGTATAACCCCAATTGATGAAAATGTAATCGCATGAGTATTCATACAGATAGCTCCGACAAACGTATGAATCCAGACCATTTAGGGTGGTAGTCTTCCTCTTTGACGCGTGCCAAAGCTTCGTCGACCCAATTCTTGCGCTCTTCGCTGAGACTTCTGAAAGTGTCGAGCTTAGAAGTAAGAACCTCGATAGTTACCATTGCCGTGTGTCGTTGTCCTTTCGCCGGGCGCATAACAATAATCGCTGCTTCAATTGGCTGGATGAGCGCGTTTTCACCCCTGAGCTTTCCCCTTATATAAGTTTCTTTTGCTCTTTGGTAGACAATTTAGAGTCGTAAGCTGCTGCAATTGCGGATTCTACGTCAACGGTCAGCTCACTGAATTCCATGCGCAGTTCCTGATGGTAAGGGTATAACGTTTGGTTAAGGGGCTGGCTTTAGCCAGTCCCAGTGAGCGTAGCGAACGATTTGAACCACTAGTTAGGTTGCCTTGCTGCGGTCTGAATAATAGAAACCCAAAACTGTACCAATGAGTGTGCCAGAGAAGGCTAACACCTCGCTGAAGTATGGACTTTTCAAAGCCGCACTGAGGAATACGCCAAACATTAAAAGGAAAACAACCATAAAGCCTAATATGGCAGGCATTCGTTTATTGATGCGCTCAGTCCGAGGTTCTGCTTGCCCGATACCACCGCAAACACCACATGGAAGCCCTGCGAATTCTTTGCCTTTTAGTTCATATTCTTTTACACAAACAGCGCAAGAAGACTCATTGATGCCATTTTTGCAGGTACCCACGCCAGAGCAATGAGCGCAAGGGTATAAATTGGACTTGATCTGGTGCATGTTCCCTCTGCGACCTAACGTTTGAGTTAACAGGCGGCGACGTCCTGTTGAACGACATGTTAGATTTCCGTGCTCTCGGATGGATTCCGATTGGTTACGTTGACTAGCCGTTTGCTCAGCTTCTCTCGAAGATCGCGCAGGTTCTCATATTCAGGGCAGTTATACCCGGCCAGATCGAAGTGCAAACCTGTGCCGGACTTGCGGAAGAGAATTACTCGCTTCCCGAGTGCGTGTGCGTAGCCGATTTCGTAGTAGACGTTCGGTCGCATGCCTGTCAGGTCGGCGAAGAGGAACTCCGACGTTCGAATTTCGTTCAATACACGCTCGGTGATGAGGCCCTCGTGCTCGATATCGTCCGCGCGTACTGCTCGTACTCCAAACGATCGAAAGACCGACCTAACCGCATCGGCGACATCGGTGAGTTCGGGATGCTGCGGATCCATCCACATCATTATGAAGGCGGTGCCTGTCCGGTACTTTGCCGGCTCGCTTGCGGCGCTCGAAGAGGCTTCTGGACTGGCCGACACGGCGGCTTCAACAAGCTTAAGGACTGCTCCGAGTGTTGACATGTGCTCGAAGAACTCGCTTTCAGCCGCCTTGGGCGAAAGGCCTTGGTTCTCGAACTGCTCGGCTGGGCGGAACCCGAGAACGGTGCCTTCATCGTGTATGGCATCCGGTTCACGATAGCTGTACCGACGAAGCCTTAGCACGGCCCGCATTGCCTTCGTAGCAATTTTGACGTCTTGTAGGTCTTCCGATCCGGTGAGGGGGGAGGAACGCGCCAGATCAGCGAGTGCCGCGCAAGGTGGAAGGAGTCGGTCGATGAGGGTGTTTGCAGTTGACTGCAACTCCTTGGGCAGTAGATCCCAGTAATGATTGGCCGATTCGTAACTGGAGAGGAAGGGAGACTCAGCCTCTTGCTGAAGCGCAATAGCAGCGGTGGCAAAGTACAGCTCGACGTCGTTCGAAAGTGCTCGCAGTACTTCGCGCAGTTCGGATCTCGGTATGTCGGCCATGAGTGGGGCTCCAGGAAATCTAACGCTTGGTTAAGGGGCGGGCTTTAGCCCGTCCCAGTGAGCGAAGCGAACGGTTTGAACCAGTTGTTAAGCGTCTGTAAGAGGTTTGTATGCAACGATATTAACTGTGCCTTTACCCTTGAATTTCTTCATTTCGAAATGACTGGTAAGGCGTGAAATTATGTCTGGAAATTTGCTGGCGTTATATGATCGAGGATCAAAGTCTGGCATGGCGCGTTTAACAAAACTTCCGGCAGGTGCAACGTTTGCCCACCCTTCATCGTCTTGATAACGTTCCCAGGCTTTAGTTAGAGCAGGTACAAGGTCTTCAGCGTTGCTGTAGTCCTTAGTTCTTTGCTGTTCTTGTGCTTCTTCAGCTATTTCTACGCCGATATTCTCCGTATAAATGAAGTCGTCACAAGCGTTTCGAAAAGAAATGGGAGTCTTCTTTTCCCCGACACCATAAACGACTATCTCCGCCTCTCTAAGCCTGGATGCTAATTTTGTAAAATCGCTATCACTTGATACTAGAACAAAGGCATCAAACTTGTTCGAGTACAGCAGATCCATTGCGTCAATAATCATTGAGGCGTCTGTAGAGTTCTTGCCCGTGGTGTATGCAAATTGCTGAATTGGTTGTATGGCCAGCTCGTTTAAAGATGTTTTCCATCCTTTCAAATTGTCTTTTGACCAATCCCCGTATGCTCTTTTTATTACAATGTGCCCATGAACAGATATTTCGCTGATTATTGCCTTTATCTTCGAGTGCTGTGCGTTATCGGCGTCAATCAGCACTGCAATTTTCTTGTGCTCGTTCAGGTCTTTCATGGGCGTCCTTGTTCTGTGGTGGTGCTTAACTATAAATAGACACCAAATGGTGCGATAACGCTTTTGCGGGCGTGGTGGATAACATTCCTCACTCTCTCGTCTATCCCTGTCTAGGCTGCACATTACAGCGGTTCGGTGGAGGTACACGGGTGTTATACGTCACGCATGAGGCCGGTCGTTTGTCGTGGTATTCGACGAAGATGTGGGCACAACGCTACTACAGCGCTGTATGTCTGGCCAGTGTCTGCTTTTGGCCGACTCCGGCCTGCCGCGACCGGCTAATGGGTGTCCCTTTTTGGCTTTGAGCCACTCGGACCAGGCCCGGGGGGCGAGTTCACCAAAGACGACATCGTCCGTTCCGTCCTGGTGAAGGCCATCCTGAACGCGTATTGCCACTAACTAGCCCCTCAGATCGGCTCGGCGATGAACTCCTTCATCTGCATAAGCGCGCCGGCGCCTTGTCGGATCGTGGACTTTACCGAAACACCGTTGGGACCAGCACGCTCCTTCATCAGATTGATGTAGTTCAGAATCAGTGCCGCCGCGATGGCTCCAAATGGCGGCGCGCCGGGAGCCAGCTCTGCCACGATCGCAGCCTGAGTGACAGGGTTGCTCAGTGTATCCACTTCCGGCTTGTTGAGGGTGAAGTAGACATCGCAGTCAAGGTCGATTCCATGAAACTCTGGCGGCCCGAACTTAGTGATATTCATAGCGACGCTCCGGTTGCAGTCGATGAGAGCACAAGAGTAGTCCTTCCTAGGCACTTTGCACTATGTGTCAGCATCCGCCACCCATAAGCTGCGCGAATGGAGCGCAGCGGAAACTAGTCATTTTACCGTGTCTCTGTCCACTGTCCGCTGTCCGCTTCTGGCCGAGGCTGTGTAAAAACGTTTTCGAGCAAGTTTGGCAGCCTGAATCAGAACGAAAATCGCGCTTCTATGAAAATTTCAGATCTGCTGATTAACCATACGCTGGCAGATTTCACGTAGAAGCGCAGACTTCAAAACAGTGCCTGCGTTTTTACACAGCCTGGGCCGTAAGCAGCCCATCGTGACAGGCAGCTACGGCCTGAAGCAGCCATATCGCCTGCGCTATAGGCTTTCCGATTCTTCGCTACATGCGTTGTCAGAGCCGTGCGCGAGTTCCTCCTGCAATCTAACCCACTCCCTGTCTTCATCAGTAATAATTGGGCGAATGTTCCCCACTTCATCCTCGTAGAGGACAGTCGTTACGCAGAGAGGGTCTTGGGGGATAGCTTGATGGATTAGCCCGCAGTCCTCACTGGATAAATTAAAGATGGGAGGTAGCTCTTGCTCGATGCTCTTAAAGACATCTTCAAAAAGCTGTGCATAGGGTGTGTAAACCGAATTTAGATAAGTAATACCTGACTCTGAACTTCCGTCTGTAAAACTGACAGAAAACCGCTCAGGTACTTTGTATCGCTTAGCGGTGACATGATCTGTAGCAGATAAGGCTTTTAGAAGATCAAGCTTTTGTCGCTCAGTCCCAGGTACATTATACGCCTTTCCGGCCAACCCATAGACGAAACCTGTCGAACCGTCGAATATGGCCCAGAGATTTATGACAAGTTCTGTATTCATAAAAGGTTGCCTCTCTTGATTGTAGTCATCAGCGGTGGCGTTGCCATTAAAAGCGAACGCCACCACGGGCTTCAGGCTGCTTGGTATTTTTCGAAGCTCTCGGCTAGCTCGAAAATTTCTTTATAGACCTCACCCGGTTAACCGGCGGGTAGCCATGTTTGCCCATCTGTTGTATTAGTTTCGATATTAGAGCTAAGCATAGCTGCTAATTTGTACATCACTTCGTCACCGGCTGCTTCTGGCCGATAGTTGCCGTTCATGAAGGGCAACTATCGATCCAAAGCGTTCATTCTCGATTGAAAAATTAGAGCATTTTCATTGATTTTGACGATTAATGATCGATCGCTTGGTATTCGAGTGGTAGACCAAATGTGTCGCGCAAATACTCGATGTATCTAATTTCTTCTGCCGTTGCCACGGCTGAGCCTACGATAATTAATTTCGCGGCACGCTGATGGCCAGGCCAGTATGAATACTCCAGTATTTGACCCAGTGCCTGTCGAATGCAAGCTCTCGCAGTGGATGCCGTTTTTATTTCATAAAACCAATAGTTCTCTCCTTGTTTGACTACCAAGTCTATGCTCAGCCTGTTTGCATATATTTCGGTGCCGACGTTTTCCTTTCCGTATACATTTGAAAGTTCGCTATAGAGATTGCTCTGATAATCGTTATGTTTCAGTCGAATATCCAATTCTCTTTGAATTAACAGTCCTGAGGTTGTCGATGGCTTTTTTGTGCAGCCAGCGCTAAATCTAAAATCGAAAAGCTTCTCCTTGATAGCTACATCGGGGTGGCCACCCTCTGTAAACAAATAGATTGGGAGCAGCCGATCAAGGGTTTCCAAGACCCGGTCATAATCAATCTTGCTTTTCTCCAACTTTCCTCCAAGAAATATAAAAACACCTTCTCTTACTCGTTCTTGAGGAATAGATGAGGGCATGTACTCAGTGCTTCGGCCATCGCCTTCGTAGTGCCACATTCGTAAGTCTGAAAAATTCTCGCAGTATTCGTTCAGGTACTCATTGAATAGCGCTATTTTGGGGATGAGCACCTCTATACTCGGAAGCGACTGGCTGCACTCAAGGGAAAACGCGACACCGTATCTAAGGAAGTCCCCCTCAATACCGATGTTAAACTGAAGTTCCTTCCTGCCTCCATAATGCCATCCCCACTCTTCAAATACAGTTCTTTGATCGAATAGTTGACGGGATGAAAGCCTCGATTGGTTGTTTATTTTTTTTCGAAGATTCTGTAGGTTGCCAACTTCATATGTTTTCGATTTTTTGTTAATTTCCGCCGCTACATGTGCCAAGAAATGCATCAAACAGCTCCCCGTAGGTGATTGATCTGGACTGGGCCAGTTCTTTAGCTGATCAGGCTAACACACGCCTTGAAACGAATCGGATAGATGGAATTTGGAAGACTTGGGTGCGAGTGACCGCTTTTGGGCCGAAAGCGGTCCTTCACGACCGGCAGCTAACGGGCCAGGCTGTGTGAAAACTCCCGATCGATTCTGAGGTTCGCGTTGCTACGCGAAATCTGCAGAAGTTATCCGAGCTAGCCTGCATAGAATCCGCGGAAGAGCACCAAGTTTGATCATTTATTGATCAGCGCTTGGCACTCAATACGTTTTCACACAGCCTGGGGCAAAAGCAGACATTAACGCAGCTGGATTGTTAGTCTCTCGTTCCGACTTTTAACATCTAGGCCAGCGCCCATGATCCAGCTCTCGCAGGTGCAGACCATCATCGCTGCCGATCCGGTACGTTGGCGGATACTCCGTCTGGTGCAAGAGCTAGAGCTTCCCGATTGCTGGGTTGCAGCGGGCTTCGTGCGCAGCGCGATATGGGATCACCTACATCAGCGAAGCACCTCACCGCTGCCTCCGGATGTCGATGTCATCTGGTTCGACAGCGAGCGGACCTCTCCGGACCTGGACACCCACATCGAAGCCGCCTTGCGGCGCAAGGACCAAACGATAGATTGGTCCGTAAAGAACCAGGCGCGCATGCACCTGCGCAATGATGATTCCCCCTACTCCTCGGCGGTCGATGCCATGACCCATTGGCCGGAAACGGCCACCGCCGTTGCTGTACGGCTTGGAGTAGAGGGTGTGGTCGAGGTCGCGGCACCACTCGGCCTAGACGATCTCTTTGACCTTGTCGTCCGACCTACGGCGAAGTTCCAGGCAGATAAACGGCAGGTCTATCTGAACCGCCTTCGCTCAAAAAACTGGCTCGCAACCTGGCCGGATCTGAAAGTTCCCCCGATAGGCTGAAGCGTTTCAGCTTCGAAGTTTCATGCCCGTTCCTGGTCGCTTTCTGCCCCTCGCCACCGGCAGAACTCGACCCTACACGGTCAGCCGGACTGTGGCCAAGGATCCCGAATTTCATACCATGGTGCCTTGGATATCACCTGGATGTGCTTCTGCTTTTCCGACGTGAATGGAGTGTCCAGGGTGCCGAGCGCTATCGAGATCCAGTCGGAGTATTCACCTTGGCTTCTCGACCAAAACAGCGACGAGCCACAGTGGGCGCAGAACTGGCGAAGCACTGATGCGGAGGAAGAGTAGGACTTGATGTCATCCGCGCCCTGAACCAAGTGCAGGTCATTACGCAACACACTGCCATAGCTGGCGAATGCGGCCCCATGGCCTTTACGACAGTGGCTGCAATGGCAGTGGCTCAGCGCTTTGGGGCGAGATCGGATTTCGTATTTAACGGCACCGCAAAGGCAGCTGCCCTGAAAGTATTCAATCATTCTGGAAGATCACCCTGGAAACATGGAGCCAATTTAAATTGCAGACTGACTGCGCTGTCTAACGACAGCGCTTGGGCCACCCTACGCGGAGGGTCAGACATCGTAGGGTGGACAACGCTTTTCTTGTCCACCGACTTTTGTGAATGACTGCAAAGGGTCCAGGCTGCGTAAAAACGTAAATTCTGGACGTTTTAGGGAGTGTTTGACCCCTTACCCCATAGGCGATCGTGGCGTATATCCCCGCGTCAACCACGAGCCGCTAACGGCTCGATCTCATGCTCAATTTCTTCGCCATTGATCGTTGATTCTGATGCTGCATTCCCACCTCTCGAGTTTGCTGCTTATAGCGCGGGCTTCCGCAATACGAGAAACGATGCCAGCGCGAAAGAAGTGCACATAGCTAAAACCGAGATTGGAATAAGTGGCAGCACTGGCAGGAGCGTCGGATCGAAACCAAATACAACCCCCTCAAACACCCACCGTAAGCAGATTACCTGAGAGGCGGTCAGCACAACGCCAAGGTAGAAAAGGCCGCGAACCCCAAGGAACCTCGCCAGAAATAGCAGCACGCAGACCGAGGCCAAGCCAAAGGAAATTAGGTGGTAGAGGAAGTTAACGATATTTTCCGCAAGAACTGGGCTTGAAGATGGAACGATGAAGCTAAGGCGCGCCCACTCAGCGATAGGAAGAAGAGCACGTTGAAAAAATCCGAAGAAATAAGACAGAGCGATACCAAGGGCAACTGCAACCCCGATAGCAAGATAAGGTCTTTCCACGATTAAGCTTTTGATCTTTTCCATAAGAGCCCACGGATAACGAGAATATCGCAATGTCGTTGTACTAAATATGCAACCGCACTGACGACAGGGTTGGAAGAGCTTTGCTCACTACTTGCGGGGAGAGTCCATATACCGTTTGTTAGCGGTGATACCACGTTGCAATTTTTGTTTTCCCCGCCGGGGTGTGCTTTTTAAGTAGCTCAGCCATTTCAGCTAAATTTTCGTACCCTTCAAAACGTAAGTTGCTGAAGGATTTGGTAGTGAGCAATATTGATTTAACACTTCCTTTAATATTCTGAATTCTTAGGCTTTCTATATCTGATAACGGCATGCTTACAACGGCGCCTTTGTGCGATATGTCGATTTTGTTTTCGGATTCAATTATTTCTACCACTGGGTAAGACGCGTCATGTGTTCTTATGCTTTTGTATGCGTGTGGTAAATATTTTATGAGTAGGAAGGCGGTAATTGCCGAAATTATTTTATGGTAAAGGCTTTCGCTGGCAATAAACATCCAGGCAGATCCTGCAATGAGTCCGGCCACCAGTAATGCAGCAAGTACAGTTTTTCGTTTGCCACTGCGTTTGTATTTTTCGGATACTTTGAAATTCATATACACCGCTAACGATTAAGCTAAGGGGCCGCGGAACGCGGTCCCAGTGAGCGAAGCGAACGGCTTGAGCGCATAGTTATACTCGTTGTCGAGCGCTCGATGATAACTCTCATTAATCTGCTCTTAGTCTGACTTGAATATAGGGCTTAGCCTGAGAAAAAAGAGATCTGGCTTGCTCATGTGTTTCTCTGTATGCATTTATTTGTATATCTACTTTCTTTCCGTATTGACCATATTGATTTAAGCAAATACTAATGAGTTTTGAGAGGGTATTATTGTCGATTTTATTTGCTTCGTAAATGTTAATAATTGCGTCGCCTGGCTTTCCTGCGACCTTTAGGTATGCACATTCCTTTTTTTCTTCACAGAGGCCCGATACCACCAGCTCATCGATAAGCTTTCCCCCAATATCATGTGCTTCCTCTGGGTATGAATATACGCAGCCAGCTAACAGCAGAGGCAAGAGTAGATAAAATGCTTTCATTTGGCTCCGGGTAATTAAGGGTATAACTATAAATAGACACCAAATGGTGCGATAACGCTTTTGCGGGCGTGGTGGATAACATTCCTCACTCTCTCGTCTATCCCTGTCGAGGCTGCACATTACAGCGGTTCGGTGGAGGTACAAGGGTGTTATACGTCACGAATGAGGCCGGTCGTTTGTCGTGGTATTCGACGAAGGCATGGGCACAACGCTACTACAGTACTGTGTGTCTGGCCAGTGTCTGCTTTTGGCCGATCTCTGCCGGTCGTGACCGGCGAAAGTCGGGCCAGAAGCTGCCATCCGGCTTCTGCAAAAACAGCTAATCCACCTCCAGAAAGGGATAGGCTTGTTTGTTGCTCAATTATCCTAGCCAACTGGCCGCGACTCACTGGCTGGAGGTGTATTGCTTGAGGTCAACCTCGTCCTGTACCGTGTTACCGACCCAGTCGGATGGGCTGAAGTAGAAAGGCTAAGTGGATTTTGATTTCTTCATATCGCCAGAAGTACAACTAAAAAGAGCTGGAATCGAGTGATGAAAATATTGGGTTGTTTTGCATTGGTTGGTTTTATGCTTTCAGGTTGCGCGGCTAGTACAACACTAACTTCCCCCTAATAGAGAAGGGGATGAGCTTTACACAACTAACAGGCCTTATCGGCAAGCCAATAAGCGCTGAAAGCGGCCCGGAAGACACTAAAATCTTGTATTACCGCCTCGCTTCGTCGCCCCTAGATATAGATGGCAGCGACACGCGTGAATATTGGGTCCAGGTAGCTGAAGGCAATGTTATTGGCTACGGTGAGCGGAATGATCAAATGACCCTCATGCGCGATGCGCGCCAGTTCGCTGCAGCATGGAACTCCACGGCGCTGAAAATGACGCCCTCCAAGGTTGAGGTCGACGTTAAATAGGGCTCGCCGAGCTCGTTACCCTAAGCTGCGAGCGACCACCCTGGCATACCGAAAGAGGCACCGAATGTAGATTCGGGGCGTTGAACTCTCAGCGCGTGAACTACGGCATGGACATAATGGGCAGAATTGTCCATGTGCAGGCTCCGCCGACCATGGACATCTCAGAATATGTCGAAACACCTGATTTTATTGGGCTCAAGGAGATGTCCATGCCGTCCTTGTAATCGGTAGGCCGACGCTTCGATCTGGCCATCGCACTCGGCATTCTCGCCGCCAGCGGCCAGCTGCCAGGCGCCGCGCTGCTCGAAGTCGAATGTCTCGGTGAACTCGCGCTATCCGGCGCCTTGCGGTCGGTGCAGGGCGTGCTGCCCGCCGCGCTCGCCGCCCGTGCCGCCGGGCGCGCCTTGGTGGTGCCGCGCGCCAATGCAGAAGAAGCCTGCCTGGCCTCGGGCCTTCTGGTGATCGCCGCCGACCACCTGCTGGAGCTGGCGGCGCACTTCAACGGCCAAACCCCGATTGCGCCCTACCAGGCTCTGGGCCTGCTGCGGCAAACCGCGCCCTACCCCGACCTTGCTGAAGTGCAGGGCCAGGTCGCGGCCAAACGCGCCCTGCTGGTGGCCGCCGCAGGCTCGCACAACTTGTTGTTTAGCGGCCCGCCTGGCACCGGTAAAACCCTGCTGGCCAGCCGTTTACCCGGGTTGCTACCACCACTGAGCGAGCAGGAAGCCCTGGAGGTCGCCGCCATCCAGTCGGTGGTCAGCCATGCGCCGTTGAGTGCCTGGCCACAGCGGCCGTTTCGTAACCCGCACCACAGCGCCTCAGGGCCGGCTCTCGTCGGTGGCGGCAGTCGGCCGCAGCCGGGAGAAATCACCCTGGCGCACCAAGGGGTGTTATTTCTCGATGAGCTGCCGGAGTTCGATCGCAAGGTACTGGAAGTTTTAAGAGAACCGCTGGAAAGCGGCCAGATCGTCATTGCCCGGGCGCGGGACAAGGTGCGGTTCCCCGCCCGCTTTCAACTGGTCGCGGCGATGAATCCCTGCCCGTGCGGGTATTTGGGCGACCCGAGCGGCCGTTGCCGTTGCAGCTCCGAGCAGATCCAACGCTACCGCGCCAAGCTCTCCGGGCCGCTGCTCGACCGTATAGATCTGCACCTGACCGTCGCGCGGGAAACCACTGCGCTGCATGTACCGAGCGCGGCCGGCGACGACAGCGCGAGTGCCGCCGCCCTGGTCGCCCAGGCACGTGAGCGGCAGCTACAGCGCCAGGGTTGCGCCAATGCCTTTCTCGATTTGCCCGGCCTGCGCCAACATTGCGCGCTGGTCAGCAGCGACCAAACTTGGCTGGAAAGCGCTTGTGAACGCCTGGGCCTGTCCCTGCGCTCGGCTCATCGCGTGCTCAAGGTCGCCCGCACCCTGGCCGATCTGGAACAGCTCGACGCTATCGGCCGCGCGCATCTGGCCGAGGCCCTGCAATACCGGACGAATTTGTCCTGAAGCGGCGCGACGTTGCTGCCGTTATGAATCTGCGCGAATTTACTCCAGCCGCTCCACATCCGGCAAAACCATCGCCTGCACCTCCGCCTGCAAAAATTCGCTGAGCCGGCGCAAGCGCTCCTGGCCGCGCCGCGCCTTGGGCCAGACCAGGTAATAGCTGCAACCGCTGGCCACCGCGCTCGGCCACGGCAGGGCCAGCCGCCCTTGCTCGACATCCTCGGCGACCATGACCAAATCACCGATGGACACCCCGTAACCGCGTGCAGCGGCGACCATGCCCAGCTCCAGGGTATCGAACACTTGCCCACCCTTGAGCGACACCTGCGTACTCAAGCCCATCCGCTCCAACCATTGCCGCCAATCGCGGCGATCCGGGGTTGGGTGCAGCAGTTCTTCACGGGCCAAGCGCGCGGCATCCCACGGCCCCTCCTTGACCAGGGTCGGAGGGCCCACCGGGATCAGCCACTCGCGGAACAACAGCGTGCTCTCCCATTCCGGCGGGAAGTGTCCGTCGCCGAGCAGCACGGCGCAGTCAAAGGGCTCGTTGAGAAAATCCACTTTGTCCACATCCATCCAGGCGCTGGTCAGTTGCACCTCATTGTCAGCCTGCAAATGCCGGAAGCGGCTGAGCCGCGCCAGCAACCAGCGCATGGTCAGGGTGGAGGGCGCCTTGAGCCGCAGCGTGTCGTCCTCCGCGCGCAAGGTATTGCAGGCTCGCTCCAACGCCGCAAAGCCTTCGCGTACGCCCGGCAATAGCAGCCGTGCCGCCTCGGTCAATTGCAGGTTGCGGCCCTGACGCTGGAACAGCCGACAGGCGAAATGCTCCTCGAGGGTGCGGATATGCCGGCTCACCGCGCTCTGGGTAATAGCTAGCTCCTCCGCCGCCCGAGTGAAGGAGGCATGCCGAGCGGCAGCTTCGAAGGCACGCAGGGCATACAGTCCGGGGAGACGCTGCGACATAGCCACTTACCTATGAGTTTTAATCATGTTTAGCATCGTTTTTATCCCTTTGTGCCAAGCTTGGCGACTCCCGAGAATAGCGACATTCCAGACTGTGTGAAAACGTAGCGAGCGAAGGTTAGACAAGGCAAAACAGGCGAAAAAGCGCAGTTTACGCGTCGCAGATAAACATTTTTAGCCGGTTTTTAACGCTGGATAATCGAGTGCAGTAGTTTTCGCACAGCCTGGCTCTCCGTCGGCGCTGGAAAGCCCGACAAGTCACCCTATTGAGCCTGACTCATCATGTCGCACACCACCCGTGACGAACTCTGGGCCATCTTGCGCCTTGCCGGACCGCTGATTGCCGCGCAGCTGGCGCATGTCTTGATGGTCTTCACAGACACCGTAATGATGGGCCTGCTCGGCCCCGAAGCACTGGCCGGGGGTGGTTTGGGCGCGGCCAGCTATTCCTTTGTCTCGATCTTCTGCGTCGGCGTGATCGCCGCTGTCGGCAACCTCGTCGCTATCCGCCATGGCGCCGGGGATGCCGCCGGCGCCGCGCGCCTGACCCAGAGCGGTCTCTGGCTCGGCTGGGGGTTGGCGCTCGGTGCCGGGCTGCTGCTGTGGAACCTCGGGCCACTGCTGTTGCAATTCGGCCAGGCGCCGGACAGCGTGGTCGCGGCAACCAGCTTTCTCTCCACCCTGGTACTCGCCCTCCCCGGCTATATGAGCTTTATGGCGCTACGCGGCTTCACCAGCGCCATCGGCCGCGCCGGCCCGGTGATGGCGATCAGCATCGGCGGGGCACTGGCCAACTTCCTCCTCAACTATGTGCTGATCCACGGCCTGTTCGGCCTGCCGCGCCTGGGCCTGGCCGGGATTGGCCTGGTCACCGCGCTGGTGATGAATGCCATGGCGCTGTTGCTCGCACTGCATGTGATCCGCAATCCGGCGTATGCCGCCTACCCGCTGCTGCGTGGCCTGCTGCGCCCGTCACGGGCGGCGCTGGGCGAGCTGCTGCGCCTGGGCCTGCCGATTGGCGGGACCTACGCGGTGGAATCTGGCTTGTTCGCTTTCGCCGCGCTGTGCATGGGCGCACTGGGCAGCACGCAGTTGGCGGCGCACCAGATCGCCCTGCAGTCGGTGTACGTGGCATTTATGGTGCCGGTGGGCATTTCCTACGCCGTGACCTTCCGCATCGGCCAACATTTCGGTGCCGGGCGCCTGGCGGATGCGCGGCGTGCCGGACGCCTCGGCATCGCCGTGGGTGCCGCTTGCATGCTCGGCTTCGCCCTGCTGTTCTGGCTGGCGCCTGGCCAGGTGGTTGGACTGTTCCTCGACCACAACGATCCGGCCTACACCGAGGTGATCGCGCTGGCCGTCAGCCTGCTGGCCATCGCCGCCTGGTTTGAGCTGTTCGACGGCATCCAGACCATTGCCATGGGGGCGATCCGGGGTTTGAAAGATGCCAAGACCACTTTCCTGGTCGGCCTGGCCTGCTACTGGCTGGTAGGCGCACCGGCGGCCTGGTGGCTGACCTTCCAGCTCGGCTGGGGCGCCGCGGGGGTCTGGTGGGGGCTGGCCCTGGGTCTGGCCTGTGCGGCGCTGGGGCTGACCTTGGGCTTCGAATGGAAAACCTCCCGCCTGCTACCGCTCGAACGCCCGTGCCTAACGTAGGGTGGGTTACGCCGCGATGCGGCTAACCCACCTACGAAGGCAACTTGGCCAGCAGCGCCTGACGGCTGCCAAACACCAGGAAACGCGCCAACTCGGCCAGCGGCAAGGGTTTGCTGATCAGATAGCCCTGCACTTGATCACAACCGAACTGGCGTAACAGAGCCAGCTGCTCGGCGTTTTCCACCCCTTCGGCCACCACCTCCAGTTCGAGGTTATGCGCCAGGTTGATCATCGCCCGAACCAGTTGGCGATTCTCCGGGCGTTCATCCATGCCGCCGACGAAACTTTTGTCGATCTTCAGCAGGGTGATCGGCAAGCTGTTGAGGTGCACGAAGGAGGAAAACCCGGTGCCGAAATCGTCCAGTGAGAAGCGCACGCCGAGCCGCCCGAGCGCCTGCATGGTCAGCTGCACGTGGTCACTGCGGCGCATCACGGCGGTCTCGGTCAGCTCGAATTCGAGCCATTGAGCGTCCACCCCGCGCTCGCTGATCAATCGGTTCAAGGTCGGCAGCAACTGGCTGTCCTGAAACTGGCGGAACGATAGATTGACCGCCATGTGCAACGCCGGCAGGCCGCGTCCACGCAGCCACTGCATGTCGCGCAGAGCACGGGAAATCACCCAATAGCCGAGCGGCACGATCAGCCCGCTCTCTTCGGCCAACGGTACGAACTCATTCGGCGCTAGTAGCCCACGCTTGCCATGCCGCCAGCGCACCAGCGCTTCCAGGCCGAGAATCTGCCCGCTGTGCAGGCACAGCCGCGGTTGATAGTGCAGCTCCAACTCGTCCCGGCGCAGGGCGCGACGCAGCTCGGCCTCAAGGTCGGCGAGGCTGCGCGCATTACGGTTGATCCGCTCGTCATAGACATGGAGGGTGCAGCCCTGGGCACTCTTGGCCTGCTGCATGGCAATATGCGCGTACCACATCAACGGATCGGCCCCCACCTCGGCGCGAGCATGGGCCAGCCCCAGGCTGCAGCCGATCAGCAGGCTCTCGCCATCCACCCAATAGGGTTCGGACAGCGCCTCGATGACGCGCTCGGCAATCCGCTCGCCGCGCGCCGGGTCACGGCGGATATCCAGCAACAGGGCGAACTCGTCACTGCCCAGGCGCGCCAGCTGATCGCCGGCCTCCAGCTGCGTCTTCAGCCGCGCGACCACCTGCAGAATCAAGCGATCGCCGGCTTGGTGGCCGAGGGCATCGTTGGCGTGGCGGAAGTTGTCCAGATCGAGATGGCCGAGGGCCAGACCACGCCCCTGGAACTCGGCCAGACGCGCCGCAAGTAATGCCTGGAAACCCTGGCGGTTGGCGATGCCGGTCAGCGGGTCCTGCTCGGCCAAACGCTGCAAGGTATCTTTCAGAGTGCCCTGCTCACGTACATAACGCAGGCAGCGGCGCAACACATCGGTGCTGAGGCTATCGCGCACCAGCCAATCGCTAACCCCGATCGGCGGTTCGGCCGGCTCTTGTTCCAGCAGCAGCACTGTCGGCAGCGCGCAACGCCCGGGGGCCGGCTGCAAAGCCTGCGTGGTTAACAGCAAACCGTTGCCGTCCTCATCGAACAGGCCACTGGCGGCCTCCCAGGACGGCGCGGTAATCAGCGGGGAAAGGTTGCCCAACGCGGCCAGATGCTCACGCAGTAAAACCGCCCATTCAGGCACCTCGGCCAGTAGGACTATACGTAAGGGTTCGACAAGCGCGGACAAACAACCTCCCCAGGGCAAAAGATCTTTGGCAGCTATTTCGCCATTGCGCGCCGTTATCGGCGTCTTTTCGCGCACATCCTGTGAGCTGTTCTCGTGCATCCTGCGGGCTAGTGTCAAGGTCGGCTGACAGCGATAAGCGGCACCAGCGTACTGCATTGAGCGAAATAACCAAGGCTGGCGCGTTGCCAGTACGCGCCGCATCACAGTGTTCCAGACGGTTACGGCATAACCGGTCAGGCCTGCTAAAATGCGCGCCCATTCCCTTCGATAGCCGACAATGTCCCGACTCAATCCCCGGCAGCAAGAAGCCGTGAACTACGTCGGCGGCCCACTTTTGGTGCTCGCTGGCGCCGGCTCCGGCAAGACCAGCGTAATCACCCGCAAGATCGCCCATCTGGTGCAGCAGTGCGGTATCCGCGCCCAACACATCGTTGCGATGACCTTCACCAACAAGGCCGCGCGCGAGATGAAAGAGCGCGTCGGTACCCTGCTCAAAGGCGCCGAAGGCCGCGGCCTGACGGTTTCGACCTTCCACAACCTGGGCCTGAACATCATCCGCAAGGAGCACTCACGCCTGGGCTTCAAGCCCGGTTTCTCGATTTTCGACGAGACCGACGTGAAAGCCTTGATGACCGACATCATGCAGAAGGAGTACGCCGGCGACGACGGTGTCGACGAGATCAAGAACATGATCGGCGCCTGGAAGAACGATCTGATTCTGCCGCCGCAAGCCCTGGAAAATGCCCGCAACCCCAAGGAACAGACCGCTGCCATCGTCTACCTGCACTACCAGCGCACCCTGCGGGCCTACAACGCAGTGGATTTCGATGACCTGATCCTGCTGCCGGTAAAGCTGTTTCAGGAGCATGCCGACATCCTCGAGAAGTGGCAGAACAAGGTGCGCTACCTGCTGGTCGACGAATATCAGGACACCAACGCCAGCCAATACCTGCTGGTGAAGATGCTGGTCGGCCAGCGCAACCAGTTCACCGTAGTCGGCGACGATGACCAGTCGATCTACGCCTGGCGCGGCGCGCGCCCGGAAAATCTGATGCTGCTGAAGGAGGACTACCCCTCGCTGAAGGTGGTAATGCTCGAGCAGAACTACCGCTCGACCAGCCGCATCCTCAAGTGCGCCAACGTGCTGATCGCCAACAACCCGCACGCCTTCGAGAAACAGCTGTGGAGCGAGATGGGCCACGGCGACGAAATCCGCGTGATCCGCTGCCGCAACGAAGACGCCGAGTGCGAGCGCGTGGCCATGGAAATCCTCAGCCTGCACCTGCGCACCGACCGCCCCTACAGCGATTTTGCGATCCTCTACCGCGGTAACTATCAGGCCAAGCTGATGGAGCTGAAGTTGCAGCACCATCAGATTCCCTATCGCCTGTCCGGCGGCACCAGCTTCTTCGGCCGACAGGAAGTGAAGGACTTGATGGCCTATTTCCGCCTGCTGGTAAACCCGGATGACGACAACGCCTTTCTGCGGGTGATCAACGTACCGCGCCGCGAGATCGGCTCGACCACCCTGGAAAAACTCGGCAACTACGCCACCGAACGCAAGACCTCGATGTACAACGCCGCCGATGAGATGGGCCTTGGCGAGCACCTCGACAGCCGTTTCACCGAGCGCCTGCAGCGCTTCAAGCGCTGGATGGACGGGGTGCGCCAGCAGTGCGCGCAAAACGATCCGATCGCCGCGCTACGAAGCATGGTGATGGACATCGACTACGAGAATTGGCTGCGGCAGAACGCCTCCAGCGACAAGGTAGCCGAGGCGCGGATGGGCAATGTCTGGTTCCTCATCGAAGCGCTGAAAAACACCCTGGAGCGCGACGAAGACGGTGACATGACCATCGAGGAGGCCATCGGCAAGCTGGTCCTGCGCGACATGCTCGAACGCCAGCAGGAAGAGGAAGACGGCGCCGAGGGCGTGCAGATGCTGACCTTGCATGCCTCCAAGGGCCTGGAGTTTCCCTACGTGTTCATCATCGGCATGGAAGAGGAAATCCTCCCCCACCGCTCCAGCATCGAAGCCGACACCATCGAGGAAGAGCGCCGCCTGGCCTACGTCGGCATCACCCGCGCCCGACAAACCCTGGCCTTCACCTTTGCCGCCAAACGCAAACAATACGGCGAGATCATCGACTGCGCGCCAAGCCGCTTCCTCGATGAGCTGCCTGCGGAAGATTTGCAGTGGGAAGGCCTGGAAGACACCCCGGTAGAAGTCAAAGCCGTACGCGGTAACGCGGCCTTGGCAGACATCCGGGCGATGATGAAGAAATAGGTTAAAACGGCGGTTATTCGCCGAAATGAGCCCAACGGAGACTAACGCCGCGCGCTAGCCTCCAGACACAGACTGAAATTGGAGTGCTCACGTGGAAGCGCTAAAAAAGAAGATCATCGAAGAAGGCATCGTGCTGTCCGATCAGGTGCTCAAGGTCGATGCCTTCCTTAACCACCAGATCGACCCGCTGTTGATGCAGCAGATTGGCCAGGCCTTCGCCAAGCTTTTCCGCGATCAGGGCATCACTAAAATCGTCACCATCGAAGCCTCGGGTATCGCCCCAGCGGTGATGGCCGGGCTGGAGCTTGGCGTGCCGGTGATCTTCGCCCGCAAGTATCAGTCCCTGACGCTGACCGACAACCTGCTGATCTCCAAGGTGTTCTCCTTCACCAAGCAGAGCGAAAGCACCATCGCCGTTTCCGCCAAGCACCTGCTGGCCAACGATCGAGTGTTGCTGATCGACGACTTCCTGGCTAACGGTCGCGCGGCCCATGGCCTGATCGACCTGATCAAGCAGGCCGGTGCAACCATCGTCGGCATCGGTGTAGTGATCGAGAAGTCATTTCAGAAAGGTCGCCAGGAACTCGACGAGCAAGGTTACTGGGTCGAGTCGCTGGCGCGCATCCAGTCCCTGGAAAACGGCACGGTGCGCTTTCTCGACTGAGCGCCTAGCTCGCTGTGGCGCGGCGCAAGGTTCAGCCGCGAGCCGCAGGCAAACGAAAAAGCCGCCCGAAGGCGGCTTTTTCTGCAGTGGATGCGGCTTACTTCAAGCCAGACATCTTCTCGATCGCACCTTTCAGGTCAGCATCGGTGCAATCGGCGCAGGTGCCCATCGGTGGCATGGCGTTAAGGCCGGCGATCGCGCTCTTAAGCAGCGCATCCAGGCCACCACGCTCACCAGCACGGGCCTTCCAGGCGGCGCCATCGCCAATTTTCGGTGCGCCCAGCACGCCCGCAGTGTGGCAAGCGCCACAATGCTTGGTAATGATGTCATCCGGGGTTTTCGCCCCGCCACCGGCAGCTGCGGCAACGGCTTCAATGCCTTTGCACTCTTCGCCTTGCACGCACACTTCACCGACCGGCTTCAGGCGCGCGGCGATGTCGTCGTTAGTCGCAGCCTGAGCGCTCACCGCCCACAGGGCCAACACGGCAGCATGGGCCGCTAGCATTTTCTTAATTAGGTTCACGCTTACACCCTCATCGTGGCTAGTACGCCCGCGGCCACGGTTTCGCGAGCGGGCGCCAGTATAACGGTTAGCCCGCCAGGCCGAAACAACCCAACTTGTCGCAGGGGTTTGTGTCCGTAGGCGTTGCCTAGAGTCGTTGAAAAACTAGAAATTAGCCGGTGTGGTGGCGCTGATCAGTCGCGCCGGGGCATCGAACGGATTACGGAAACGGTGCGGCTTACTGCTTTCAAAGTAGTAACTGTCGCCGCTTTCGAGGATATAAATCTCGCTGCCGACGGTCAGTTCCAGACGCCCGTCCACCAACACGCCGGACTCTTCACCCTCATGGGTGAGCATCTCGTCGCCGGTATCGGAGCCCGGTGGGTAGGTCTCATCGAGGAAGGCAATCGCCCGACTGGGGTGCGCTTTACCGACCAGTTTCATGCTTACTGCACCACTGGAGAGGTCGATCAGCTCACTCGCTTTGTAGACCACCTGGGTGTGGTTGTCTTGCTCCACTTCGAGGGAGAAGAACTCCACCAACGACATGGGAATGCCCGCCAACACCTTTTTCAACGAACTGATCGAGGGGCTGACGCTGTTCTTCTCGATCATCGAAATGGTGCTATTCGTGACGCCCGCGCGCTTGGCGAGCTCACGTTGCGATAGGCCTTTAAGCTTGCGAATGGATTGCAGTCGAACGCCGACGTCCAATGATGGAGTCCCCCTTGGGAAGATACGAAAACGAAGCCGTATCATCGCAACAGCGTTCAGTATTTACAACACCTTGACTGCAATCCTGTTCAGTCTTGCCGCTAAGCCCCGGAATAGACCAATGGCACCCGGCGCAAATTGCAAAATAACTGGTAGGGAATGGTCCCGGCCAGGGCAGCAACATCACTGGCCAACACGTTTTTACCCCAGAGTTCGACGCGGCTGCCGAGTCCGGCGTGGGGCAGGTCGGTCAGATCGACCGTGAGCATGTCCATCGACACCCGGCCAATCAATCGGCTCGGCTGGCCATCGATCAGCACCGGTGTGCCGGTTGGTGCATGTCGCGGATAGCCATCGGCATAGCCGATGGCGACCACGCCGACGCGGGTCGGCCGCTCGGTGATGAAGCGCGCGCCATAGCCAATCGGCTCGCCGACCGGAAGCTCACGCACAGAGATGACTTTCGATTCCAGGGTCATCACCGGCCGCAAGCGCGCCGCCAGAGCCTGCTCCTGCTCGAACGGCGTAGCCCCGTAGAGCATGATGCCGGGGCGCACCCAATCACTTGAGATGTTTGGCCAACCGAGAACGGCTGGCGAGTTACGCAAGCTGACTTCGGCCGCCAGCCCCGCACGAGCCTTCTCGAACACCGCGACTTGCTCGACACTGCGCTCGCAATCCAGCTCGTCGGCGCGGGCAAAGTGGCTCATCAGCACGATCTTGCCGACCTTGTCGCAGGCCAGCAGGCGCTGATAGGCCGCCTGATAATCCGCCGGATGCAGGCCAACCCGATGCATTCCGGAGTCCAGTTTCAGCCAGACCGTCAGCGGCCGACCGAAATGCGTCCGCTCAATCGCCTCAATCTGCCAGGTCGAATGCACCACGCACCACAAGTCGTGCTGGTCGATCAGCGCCAGCTCTTCGGCTTCGAAGAAGCCCTCGAGCAGCAGGATCGGTTTGCCAATCGCGGCAGAACGCAGCTCCAGCGCCTCTTCGATGCAGGCCACGGCGAAACCATCGACTTCGGCCTCCAGTGCTTTGGCACAGCGCACCGCGCCATGTCCGTAGGCATCCGCCTTAACCACGGCGAGGGCTTTGGCGCCGCTGACGGTGCGGGCCAATTGGTAATTGTGACGCAGGGCATCGAGATCAATCAGGGCGCGGGCTGGACGCATGGCGACAGACTTCTGCTAAGGAATAAAAAAACCCGGTGTGAAGCCGGGTAAACAGGGTTTCAAGAGCCAGTTCACGATCTCAACGCAGCATGACCGACGCGCAGCAGATCATGAACAGGCTCTAAGGCAGTGCGGCGACGACAGACATTTCCACCAGAACTTCCGGCGCATACAGCTTGGCTTCGACTGTGGCGCGGGCCGGCGCGGCGCCCTTCGGCACCCAGGCATCCCATGCTGCGTTCATGCCTGCGTAGTCGGCGTCGATATCCTTCAAGTAAATCGTCACCGACAGAATCCGCGTCTTGTCGGTACCGGCCTCATCGAGCATGCGATCGATGCTGGCCAGGGTCTCGCGGGTCTGTTGCTCGATACCGGCACTCAGGCCCTCATCCAGCTGACCGGCCAGGTAGACGGTACCGTTGTGGATGACGATTTCGCTGTAACGCGCTTCAGTGTGCAGACGCCGGACGGACATGTTTGTCAGTCTCCTGAGAATTGTCGTAACGAGTGATATCGAGGCCTTCGGCGCTGATTTGCGGGCGTTTCTTCGCCATCAAATCGGCCAGCAGGCGACCAGAGCCACAGGCCATGGTCCAGCCCAAGGTGCCGTGGCCGGTATTGAGGAACAAATTGCGTATCGGCGTGGCGCCCACAATCGGCGTACCGTCCGGCGTGGTTGGGCGCAGTCCGGTCCAGAAGTCCGCCTGGCTCAGATCGCCACCTTGCGGGTAGAGGTCGCCGACGATCATCTCCAGCGTCTCGCGCCGAGGCGGGTTCAGCAACAAATCGAAGCCGGCGATTTCCGCCATGCCGCCAACGCGGATGCGGTTGTCGAAGCGAGTGATGGCGACCTTGTAGGTCTCATCGAGGATGGTCGAGGTCGGCGCCATCGCCGGATTGGTGATCGGCACGGTCAGCGAGTAACCCTTCAGTGGATAGACCGGTGCCTTGATGCCGAGCGGCTTGAGCAGTTGCGGCGAGTAGCTGCCGAGCGCCAAGACGTAGCGATCGGCGGTTTCCAGCGTGCCGTCGATCCACACCCCATTGATCCGGTCGCCGGCGAAGTCCAGGCGCTCGATGTTCTGGCCGAAACGGAACTCCACACCCAGCTGCACGGCCATCTCGGCCAGGCGGGTGGTGAACATCTGGCAGTCGCCGGTCTGGTCATTCGGCAGGCGCAGGGCGCCAGCCAGAATATTGGTGACGCTGGCCAGGGCCGGCTCAACGCGGGCGATACCCTCACGGTCGAGCAACTCATAGGGCACACCGGACTGTTCCAGCACGGCAATGTCTTTCGCCGCGTTATCCAGTTGGGCTTGGGTGCGGAACAATTGCGTGGTACCGAGGCTGCGGCCTTCATAGGCGATGCCGGTTTCCGCGCGCAGTTCGTCGAGGCAGTCGCGGCTGTACTCGGACAAGCGCACCATGCGCTCCTTGTTCACCGCATAACGGCTGGCCGTGCAGTTGCGCAACATCTGCAGCATCCACAGATATTGATCGACATCGGCGGTGGCTTTGATCGCCAGCGGCGCGTGCTTTTGCAGCAGCCACTTCATCGCCTTCAGCGGCACCCCAGGGGCAGCCCAAGGCGAGGCGTAGCCGGGCGAGACCTGGCCAGCGTTGGCGAAGCTGGTTTCCATCGCAGGCGCATTCTGGCGGTCGACCACCACCACCTCGAAGCCGGCACGGGCCAGATAATAGGCGCTGGTGGTACCGATCACACCGCTGCCAAGCACCATTACTCGCATGTCTGTCTCCTCACCGCGACTTTACGCCGACGTTTGTTATCTTGAGCGTTAATGCGCGCAGTATAGAAAGCTATAGCCAGTGCATTTCACTATATTGAAGGCTATATTTGGCGAGAATTCTTGGCACAAACGCTTATTGCAGAGGCGGATTCCCCATGAGAACGCAGCATCAGACCCGTCGCGAGCTGGATAAGATCGACCGGAATATTTTACGAATCCTGCAGGAGGACGGCCGCCTGTCGTTTACCGAGCTGGGCGAACGGGTCGGCCTCTCCACCACGCCCTGCACCGAGCGGGTGCGGCGGCTGGAGCGCGAAGGGATCATCATGGGTTACACGGCACGGCTGAACCCGCAGCATTTGAAGGCCAATTTGCTGGTGTTCGTCGAGATCAGCCTGGACTACAAGTCCGGCGACACCTTCGATGACTTCCGCCGCGCCGTACTCAAACTGCCGCACGTGCTGGAGTGCCACTTGGTCTCGGGCGACTTCGACTACCTGGTGAAGGCGCGGATATCGGAGATGGCCTCCTACCGCAAACTGCTCGGCGACATCCTCCTCAAGTTGCCGCATGTGCGCGAGTCGAAGAGTTACATCGTCATGGAAGAGGTGAAGGAGAGCCTGCATCTACCCGTCCCCGAGTAGGACGTAAGACGCCAATAGGCCGTAGGGCGTCAATAGGCCCCAGGCCGTATTGCGCCGCCTGGCGAATCACACCAGCACTTGCCGCGTGGTCGCAATCAGGTGATGAATCTGCTGTTCGATCCGCAGCTCGATCATCTCTTCCGGGCGCCGGCCATTCGGGCACGGCAGACGCGGGGTGGTGCCGAACAGGCGGCAGATCAGCGGACGCTCGTCATAGACCTGGCAACCATTGGGCCCCAGGTGCACGCAATTCAGCTCGGCCAACGCGGCCTCATGCTCTGCGTCGCTTTTCACCGGCAGCCGGGACATCTCCTCCGACGAGGTGGTCACTGGCCCACAGCAGTCGTGACAGCCGGGCACGCACTCGAACGAGGGAATCCGCTGGCGCAAATACTCGATTTTCCGACTGTTGCAGCTCATGGGCTGGGGCTCCTGGGGAATCGATACAGGTGAAATAGCCCGCGCGGCAGCGCGCGGCGCGCATGGTAACAAAGACCCCCCACGGCGCACCCGCCTCAGCCGACACAAGGCTTTCGACGACACTTTTTTCCCAGCCGCACAAGGTTTTTTCCTGCCCCCCTTGGCGTCGGCGCAAGGTCACGCCTTTCTTTATAAGCAAAAAGGTGCGTAAAATTTACCAAACATAATAATCAGGATTTCGCACATGAACGCCCGCGTTCAGCCTTCGGCACAGAGCCATCAGCACGCCCCGTCCTATTACGCCGCCAGCGTTAACCGCAGCCTCAGCTACCCAGCCTTGGCCGGCGAGGTGAGCGCCGATGTGTGCATTGTCGGCGGTGGCTTTTCCGGCCTGAACACGGCTATCGAGTTGGCCGAACGCGGTTTCTCGGTGGTGCTGCTGGAGGCGCACAAGATCGGCTGGGGTGCCAGCGGGCGTAACGGCGGCCAGCTGATTCGCGGCGTCGGCCATGGCCTCGAACAGTTCGCCGGAGTGATCGGCAACGACGGCGTGCGCGAACTGCAATTGCTTGGCCTGGAAGCGGTGGAGATCGTCCGGCGGCGGGTCGAGCACTACGCAATCGATTGCGACCTGACCTGGGGTTACTGCGACCTGGCCAACAAGCCACGCGATCTGGCTGGCTTTGCCGAAGACCTGGACGAGCTGAAAAGCCTCGGCTACCGCCACGAGTTGCGCCTGTTGCAGGCGGATGAGATGCACCAGGTGGTCGGCTCCAACCGCTACGTCGGCGGTCTGATCGACATGGGCTCGGGCCATTTGCACCCGCTCAACCTGGCCCTGGGCGAGGCCGCGGCGGCGCAGTCACTCGGCGTGCAGCTGTTCGAGCAGTCGGCCGTCAACCGTATCGACTACGGCCCCGAGGTCTGCGTGCATACCGCCAACGGCAAAGTCCGCGCGAAAAACCTGGTGCTCGGCTGCAACGCCTACCTCAACGACCTGAACCCGACCCTCGGCGGCAAGGTCCTGCCCGCCGGCAGCTACATCATCGCCACTGAGCCTCTGAGCGAAGCGCAGGCCAGAACCCTGATTCCGCAGAACATGGCGCTCTGCGATCAACGGGTGGCGCTCGACTACTACCGCCTTTCCGCCGACCGCCGCCTGCTGTTCGGCGGCGCCTGCCACTACTCCGGGCGTGATCCGCAGGACATCGCCGCCTATATGCGACCGAAGATGCTGGAAGTCTTCCCGCATTTGGCCAATGTGAAAATCGCTTACCAGTGGGGTGGCATGATCGGCATCGGCGCTAATCGCCTGCCGCAGATTGGTCGCCTTAAGGACCAGCCCAATGTGTTCTACGCCCAGGCCTATTCCGGCCATGGGGTGAACGCCACCCACCTGGCCGGCAAGCTACTCGCCGAAGCCATCGCCGGGCAGGAGAGCCGTGGCTTCGATCTGTTTGCCAAGGTGCCGCACATGACCTTCCCCGGCG
Source organism: Pseudomonas cavernicola (assembly GCF_003596405.1). Classification (NCBI taxonomy): domain Bacteria; kingdom Pseudomonadati; phylum Pseudomonadota; class Gammaproteobacteria; order Pseudomonadales; family Pseudomonadaceae; genus Pseudomonas; species Pseudomonas cavernicola. The sequence continues at coordinate 1,288,030 of NZ_QYUR01000002.1, read as the reverse complement.
GCAAGCACCTGCGCTCACCACTGCTGGCCCTCGGCATGCTCTGGTACCGCCTGAAGGATGCCCTGGGCAGCGCCAACCCGTTGTAGGTTGGCGCTGAACGCGGTGATGCCCAACAAGGAGTCGCCTGCGACTCCCTCTTCACGGTCTCGAACCTGAAAGCCCGACCTTGCCGGCCAGGTGTTGGGCATCGCCTTTGGCTCAGCACCAACCGGTTTTGCACAATGCCGCACAATTATCCAACACTTAACTGATCGGCATTAGCGCCGAGGCGCCCATTTCGCTCAGTCAGCCTCCAGCGCCGCGCCCGCGTCGCCGAAGTCCGGCCGCTGCCAAGCCAGCCAGACAAAACCGGCCGCCCCCAGAGCCATCATCATCGGCAACGCATGGCCGCTCACCCACTGGCTGGCAGCCCCGGTCGCCAGTGGCCCGATCAGGCAACCGATGCCCCAGAGCTGCGCGATATGGGCGTTGGCGCGTACCAGTTCATCGTCACGGTAACGTTCGCCAATCAGAATCAGCGAGAGGGTGAACAGACCACCGGCGCTGGCGCCGAACAGCACCCACAGCGGCCAGATCAGCGGGGTATGCAGCAGCAGCGGAACGCCCAGGCTGGACAACAGCAGGGTCACGCCACAGGCGCGGAACAGCGTACGCCGCGACATGCGGTCGGCCAGCCAGCCGATCGGCAACTGCAACACCGCATCGCCGACCACCACAACGCTGGCCATCAGCAGCGCGACCTCCTGAGTAAAACCCTGGCGCAACCCATAGATCGGCAGCAAGGTCAGCATCATCGCCTCGAACGCGGCGAACAGACTCACCGCCCAGGCAATCGACGGCAGTTTGCGACAGAACCCCGTCAAGCCACGTCCGGACGCGCTATGCGCATCCACCGTCGGCGCACCGGTGCGACCGAGTAGCAGCAGTGAACCGCCGATCAGCAAGCCCGTGCCGACCCAGAAACCCAGGTCGGTCGCCGCCCCCAACAGGCTCAGCAGCAAGGGCCCGGACAACTGACTGAGCGCATAACCGGTGCCGTACAGCGCCACCAGCCGGCCACGCCATTTATCCACCGCCAACTGATTGATCCAGCTTTCGCCGAGGATAAACACCACGGTCAACGCCACCCCTATCAGCAAGCGCAGCAGCAGCCAGACCGGATAGCTCGGCACCAGCGCCAGCAAACCCACCGACACCGCGCCAGCCAACAGGCACAGCTGCATCAAACCGGTGGTGCCGAAACGGGCCGCCCATCGCCCGGCCAGCGAGGCGCCGAGCAGTACGCCGATGGCTGGTGTCGCGGCCATCACGCCAATGGCGAACGAGTCATACCCCCAGCCTTCCAGGCGCAACGACACCAGCGGCATGGTCACCCCGAGGGCCAGGCCGATACTGATCACCGCCGCGCAGACGGCGAAGTAAGTCCCCCAGCGCATTACCACTGTTCTTCTCCCTGATGTTCGCCACAGAGAAAGCAAAACGGCCAGGCTCCCTAAGGAAACCCGGCCGCAGGTTTGGCTCGAACGAGCCGGCCCCGAAGGGCGGACCTAACAGACTTGAACGGGGTCAGCGCCTATACCGGCTGACCCAGCCAACGCTTACAGCTTGATCCAGGTGGCTTTCAATTCGGTGTACTTGTCGAACGCGTGCAGCGATTTATCGCGGCCGTTACCCGACTGTTTGAAACCACCGAACGGTGCGGTCATGTCGCCACCGTCGTATTGGTTGATCCACACGCTACCGGCGCGTAACGCCTTGGCGGTCAGATGCGCCTTCGACAGGTTAGACGTCCACACCGCAGCCGCCAGACCATATGGCGAGTCGTTGGCGATATTGACGGCCTCTTCGACGCTGTCGAAGGTGATCACCGCCAGAACCGGGCCAAAGATCTCTTCGCGGGCGATCTTCATCGCGTTGCTCACGCCGTCGAAAATGGTCGGCTCAACATAGGTGCCACCAGTTTCTTGCAGGGTGCGCTTGCCACCGGCGACCAACTTGGCGCCATCGGCGTGCCCTGCTTCGATATAAGACAGCACGTTGTTCATCTGTTGGGTATCCACCAGCGCGCCCACGTTGGTCTCCGGGTCCAGCGGGTTACCCGGCTTCCAGCCCTTCAGCGCCTCGATCACCAGCGGCAAAAACTGGTCGTGGATCGAACGCTCGACCAACAGCCGCGAACCAGCGGTGCAGACCTCGCCCTGGTTGAAGGCGATAGCCCCGGCGGCGGATTCGGCAGCGGCTTGCAGATCCGGCGCATCGGCAAAGACGATGTTCGGGCTCTTGCCGCCAGCTTCCAGCCAGACGCGTTTCATGTTCGACTCGCCAGCGTAGACCATCAGCTGCTTAGCGATCTTGGTCGAGCCGGTGAACACCAGGGTGTCAACATCCATGTGCAGCGCAAGCGCCTTGCCGACGGTGTGGCCGTAACCCGGCAGGACGTTGAACACACCGGCCGGAATACCGGCCTCGATGGCCAGTTGGGCGATGCGAATGGCAGTCAGCGGCGACTTCTCGGACGGCTTGAGGATCACCGAGTTGCCGGTGGAGAGCGCCGGGCCGAGCTTCCAGCAGCTCATCAGCAACGGGAAGTTCCACGGCACGATGGCGGCGACCACGCCAATCGGCTCACGGGTCACCAGACCCAGCTCGTTGTGCGGGGTAGCCGCCACTTCGTCATAAATCTTGTCGATCGCTTCGCCGCTCCACGACAGCGAGCGGGCCGCACCGGGCACGTCGATGCTCAGCGAGTCGCTGATCGGCTTACCCATGTCCAAGGTTTCCAGCAGGGCCAGCTCTTCGGCATGTTTCTCCAGCAGCGCGGCGAAGCGGATCATCACTTCCTTGCGCGCGACCGGCGCCAGGCGCGACCAGACGCCGGAGTTGAACGTCGCGCGGGCATCTTGCACCGCCAACTCGGCATCGGCGGCATCACAGCTGGCGACCTGGCCCAGCAGACGGCCATCGACCGGGCTGATGCAGTCGAAGGTGGCACCGGAGACGGCGGCGGTGTATTCGCCATGAATAAAGGCACGACCTTCGATCTTCAGGTTCTGGGCGCGTTGTTCCCAGTCGGCGCGGGTCAAGGTAGTCATTCGAGCATCCTCTTATTAGTAGAAGAGTGCGGCGTGCTCAACGCGCGCACTGTCAAAAATTCTGCAAGGCCAAGCACTAGCCCATCATGGCGGCAACACTAAACTACCGGGCCTTACCTTTCCAATATTTTTTACATATTGGCAGTAAACGGCCTTGTCATGTTCGTTTTATTAAACATAGACTGCAACGCAACGCTATATAGACCTCCCCTCGCTCGCCCGGATCACCCAATGACGACTGACTACAAGCCGCAACTGAGCAGAAAAACCAACACTCTTGACGATTTCTGGATGCCCTTCACCGCCAACCGCCAGTTCAAAGCCAAGCCGCGCTTGCTGGAAAGTGCCGAAGGCATGTATTTCACCGCCAGCGACGGGCGTCAGATTCTGGATGGTACCGCTGGGCTTTGGTGCTGCAACGCCGGCCACGGCCGCCGGGAAATCACTGAGGCGGTGAGCAAGCAGATCGCCAAGCTGGATTTCGCGCCGACCTTCCAGATGGGCCACCCGCTGCCCTTTGAGCTGGCTGAGCGCCTGGCAGCCATCGCGCCAACGGGCCTGAATAAAATCTTCTTCACCAACTCTGGCTCGGAGTCGGCGGACACCGCCTTGAAGATCGCCCTGGCCTACCAGCGCGCGATTGGCCAAGGCACCCGCACCCGTTTGATCGGCCGCGAATTGGGCTATCACGGCGTTGGTTTCGGCGGCCTCTCGGTCGGCGGCATGGTCAACAACCGCAAAGCCTTCTCGGCTGCGTTGCTGCCGGGCGTCGATCACCTGCCGCATACCCTGGACATGCAGCGCAACGCCTTCAGCCGTGGCCTGCCGGAACACGGCGTGGAAAAAGCCGATGAATTGGAACGCCTGGTAGCCCTGCACGGAGCGGAAAACATCGCTGCGGTGATTGTCGAGCCGATGTCCGGCTCCGCCGGCGTGGTATTGCCGCCGGTTGGCTACCTCAAGCGACTGCGCGAAATCACCCGCAAACACGGCATTCTGTTGATCTTCGACGAAGTCATCACCGGTTTCGGCCGTGTCGGCGAAGCCTTCGCTGCACAGCGCTGGGGTGTCACTCCAGACATTCTCACGACCGCCAAGGGCCTGACCAATGGCGCGATCCCGATGGGTGCGGTGTTCGTCCATGAAAACCTCTACGAGGCCTTCATGAGCGGCCCGGAGAGCGCCATCGAATTCTTCCACGGCTACACCTACTCCGGTCATCCGGTGGCCTGCGCCGCTGCCCTGGCAACCCTGGATATCTATCAGCGCGACAATCTGTTCCAGCAAGCCATCGAACTGGAAGGCTACTGGCAGGACGCGCTGCTCAGCCTGCAGGACCTGCCAAACGTGATCGACATCCGCGCCATTGGCCTGGTCGGCGGCGTGCAGCTGGCGCCGAATGCCGAAGGCGTCGGCAAGCGCGGTTATCAGGTGTTCGAGCAGTGCTTCCAGGACGATCTGCTAGTGCGTGTGACCGGCGACATCGTGGCCATGTCGCCGCCACTGATCATCGAGAAAGCGCAGATCGACACACTGATCGACAAACTCGCCAGCTCGATCCGCAAGGCTAGCTAAGCCCTCTGAATCTGGAAAAGCCCATGAACATCGAACAAATCGTCGACTTCGCTCACGCCACCACTACGCCCGAGCATTACCGCCCGGCGCCGGAAAAGATTCTCAAAGGCGACCCCGAGCAAAGCGTGCGCAACCACTACGCCAGCCCTTGCAGCCAATTCAACGCCGGCATCTGGGAAGGCGCGGTCGGCCAGTGGACGGTGAATTACAGCGAGCACGAATATTGCGAAATCCTCCAAGGCGTCTCCGTGCTGCGGGACGCAGAGGGCAACGCCAAGACTTTACGGGCGGGCGACCGCTTCGTCATTCCGGCCGGTTTCTCCGGCACCTGGGAAGTACTGGAAGCCTGCCGCAAGGTCTACGTGCTCTTCGAGCAAGCGCCGAGCTGATCCCGCCCCATCTTCATGCGTGACCTTTTCGCCCGCTCTTCAGCGGGCTTTTTTATGCCGCTAGCAAAGCCCCCCCCAACTGCGCGCACCGCCCGGACTAAATCGCGGGCAAGAAAAAGCCCGCCAAAGGGCGGGCTTTTTCGGCAAGGGCCGGATCAATTACTTGATCTTGGCTTCCTTGTAGATCACGTGCTGACGCACAACCGGATCGAATTTTTTGATTTCGATTTTGTCCGGAGTGGTGCGCTTGTTCTTGTCGGTGGTGTAGAAGTGGCCAGTACCGGCGCTCGACACCAAACGGATTAGTTCACGCATGATTAACTCCTTAAACTTTTTCGCCGCGGCTGCGGATTTCGCTCAGCACAACATCAATGCCGCGCTTGTCGATGATACGCATGCCTTTGGCAGTTACGCGCAGACGCACGAAGCGCTTCTCGGACTCGACCCAGAAGCGGTGATGCTGCAGGTTCGGCAGGAAACGGCGACGGGTTTTGTTGTTTGCATGGGAAATGTTATTCCCGGTTACCGGACCCTTACCGGTAACTTGACAGACTCTCGACATACCTCAGCCCTCTAAAACCACATGCCCAACCCGGCATGGGTTGGCCGCTTAAACTCAAAGTCATTTGGCGCTCGGCGCCACGTTTCTTCAGGGTCTTACCGGCCACACCTACAAGCGAAGGAACCGGGCCCCTAGAAAAGAGCGCTGCTTTATACCAGAAAGCCCCCCAGGCAACAAGGATAACCGCGCTTTTCCACAACCCCGACAGGCCGCGCCCGCGCTGCAACCGGCAGCGCCATGGGCTGCGCGCTCACCGACCGCTCGTCACTCCAACCGCATTGTCCTACTCCGCCCCATGGTCTAGGGTAGGGTCTTTCCACGAATGCCCGCGGACGGGCCGTCGACCTGCACAAGGAGTACCACCATGCGCCTCGCCGCCTTGCCGCTGCTATTCGCCCCGCTGCTGAGCCCTTCACTAGCACAGGCCGCCACCCTCAGCGTCTGCACCGAGGCCAGCCCGGAGGGCTTCGACGTCGTGCAGTACAACTCACTGACCACAACCAATGCCTCCGCTGACGTGCTGATGAACCGCCTGGTGGAATTCGACGCGGCTAGCGGCAAATTGCTGCCGAGCCTGGCGCAAAGCTGGGACGTCTCAGCGGACGGGCTGACCTACGACTTTCAACTGCGCCAGGGTGTGAAGTTCCACAAGACCGACTATTTCAGCCCCAGCCGCGAGCTGAATGCCGACGACGTGCTATTCAGCTTCCAGCGCATGCTCGATCCGAGCAATCCTTGGCACAAGGTCGCGCAGAGCGGCTTCCCGCACGCGCAATCCATGCAGCTGCCGAGCCTGATCAAAGCCATCGAGGCACCCGATCCGCATCACCTGCGTTTTACCTTGACGCATCCTGAGGCCACCTTCTTGGCCACCCTGAGCATGGGTTTCGCCTCGATCTATTCTGCCGAGTACGCGGCGCAACTGCTCAAGGCCGGCACGCAGGAGAAACTCAACGCCCAGCCGATTGGTAGCGGCCCGTTCAGCTTCAAGCGCTTCCAGAAGGACGCCGTGGTGCGCTATGCGGCAAACCCGGACTACTTTGCCGGCAAACCCGCAGTCGATGGGCTGGTGTTCGCCATCACCCCGGACGCCAATGTGCGCCTGCAGAAGCTGCGCCGCGGCGAGTGCCAGATCGCCCTATCGCCCAAGCCGCTGGATGTGCGCGCCGCAGCCAACGAGCCAGCCCTCAAGGTCGTCACCACCCCAGCCTTTATGACCGCCTTCGTCGCACTCAACAGCCAGCACCCTCCGCTGGATCAGCCAGCCGTGCGCCAGGCAATCAACCTCGCCTTCGATAAAGCCAGCTACCTGCGCGCCGTGTTCGAAGACAGCGCCACCAGCGCCAACGGCCCATACCCGCCCAACACCTGGAGCTATGCCAGCGAACTGCCCGGTTACGCCTATGATCCGACCCAGGCCCGCGCGCTGCTGGCCCAGGCCGGCTTCAAGGATGGTTTCGCGACCACCATCTGGACCCGCCCGTCCAGCAGCCTGCTCAACCCCAACCCGAGCCTCGGCGCCCAGTTGCTGCAGGCCGACCTGGCGGAAGTCGGCATTCGCGCGCAGATCCGTGTGATCGAATGGGGCGAGCTGATTCGCCGCGCCAAAGCTGGCGAGCATGACCTGCTGTTTATGGGTTGGGCCGGCGATAATGGCGACCCGGACAACTTCCTCACCCCACAGTTTTCCTGCGCGGCCGTGCAGTCCGGCACTAATTTCGCCCGTTACTGCGATAAAACCCTCGATCAGCTGATCGGCGCCGGTAAAGGCACCAGCGACCCGACCGAGCGCACTCGGCTCTATAAAGAAGCCCAACAACTGATCCAGCAGCAGGCGCTGTGGCTACCACTGGCGCACCCCACCGCCGCCGCGCTGACCCGCAAGGACGTGCAGGGTTACCAGCTCAGCCCGTTCGGTCGACAGGACTTCTCCCGAGTCAGCCTAAGCCAGTGAGCGTGACATAGGGTGGATGACGCTTCTTTCATCCACCGGTCGCACCACCCTGCGGTGGATGGATAAAGCGCTATCCACCCTACAGCCAGCCGTATTCCGCCATCGACAGCGGCTCCCCGTCGCCAACGATAAAGTGATCGAGCACCCGCACATCCACCAGCGCCAGCGCCTCCTTGAGTCGCTGGGTCAGCACCCGGTCAGCCTGACTGGGCTCGGCGACGCCGGAGGGATGGTTATGGCAAAGGATCAAAGCCGCGGCGTTATGCGCTAGAGCGCGTTTAACCACCTGTCGCGGGTAAACGCTGGCGCTATCGATAGAACCCTGAAACAGCGCTTCAAACGCCAGCACTCGGTGCTTGGAGTCGAGAAACAGGCAACCGAACACCTCATGCGGCTCATGCCGCAACAGCGTTTTCAAGTAATCGCGCACCGCCTGCGGACTCTCCAAGGCAGAATCGCGGCGCAGGCGCTCGGCCAAATGCCGGCGCGCCATCTCCAGCACCGCCTGCAACTGGGCGAATTTGGCCGGCCCCAGCCCGAGGTGCTGACTGAAACTCACTTGATCCGCCTCCAGCAGCGATCGCAGCCCGCCGAAGGAGTCGAGCAAGTGCCGCGCAAGATCCACCGCGCTTTTGCCTGTAACCCCAGTGCGCAGAAAAATAGCCAGTAGTTCGGCGTCAGTCAGGGTCGCCGCCCCCTGGCCGAGAAGTTTCTCCCGCGGGCGCTCTGCCGCAGGCCAATCGCGAATGCTCATAGCACCTCCATGTCGAGCGGGGCCCGCTGTTCCGGTGCGGGCGCTGTGCTATCTTAGCGCAACTTTTTTGCGCGGCGATTGGCCTGGGGAGGCGTCGTCGCCGCTGCGCACTTCCACTCTTTAATAAGGCGGGCCTATGCAGCGGCTGTATCGGAAACGCATCGTCCTCGGCGTGGGTGGCGGCATTGCCGCGTACAAGAGCGCCGAACTGGTTCGCCGCCTGCGCGACCAAGGTGCGGAAGTCCGCGTGGTGATGACCCAGGGCGGGCGCGAGTTCATTACCCCGCTGACCCTGCAAGCCCTTTCCGGCCACCCGGTACACCTTGACCTGCTCGACCCGGCCGCCGAAGCCGCCATGGGGCATATCGAGCTGGCCAAGTGGGCCGACCTGATCCTGATCGCCCCGGCCACCGCCGACCTGATGGCCCGCCTGGCGCAAGGTATCGCCAATGACCTGCTGACCACCTTGGTGCTCGCCACCGATGCCCCGGTCGCTCTGGCCCCGGCGATGAACCAGGCGATGTGGCGCGATGCCGCGACCCAAGCCAACCGCAAAGTGCTCACCGAGCGCGGCCTGCACCTGTTCGGCCCCGCCTCCGGCAGCCAAGCCTGCGGCGACGTGGGCCTCGGTCGCATGCTCGAAGCCGATGAGCTGGCACAATGCGCCGCCGACTGTTTCAAGCGCAGCAGCCTGACCGGCCGGCACGTGCTGATTACCGCCGGACCGACCCAGGAAAACATCGACCCGGTGCGCTATATCACCAACCACAGCTCAGGGAAGATGGGCTTTGCCCTCGCCGAAGCCGCCGCCGAAGCGGGCGCCAAAGTGACCCTGATCACCGGTCCGGTGCATCTGCCGACGCCTGAGCGGGTTAACCGTATCGACGTGGTCAGCGCCCGCGACATGCTGGCCGCCTGCGAGGCCGCGATGCCCTGCGACCTGCTGATCGCCGCCGCCGCAGTTGCCGACTATCGCCCGGAAGTGGTGGCCCAGCACAAGCTGAAGAAAGACCCGACCAGCGGCGACGGCCTGCTCCTGCAGATGGTCCGCAACCCGGACATTCTGGCGACCCTCGCGCAGCGCGCCGATCGCCCGTTCAGCGTCGGCTTTGCCGCCGAGACCGAGAAGCTACTCGACTATGCGGCGCGCAAGCTGAAAGACAAAAACCTCGACCTGATCGTCGCCAACGATGTCGCCAATCCGAGCATTGGCTTCAACAGCGAAGAGAACGCGATCACCATCATCGATCGCGATCTGCAGCAAAATAGCCTCGCCCAGACCAGCAAGGGCAAGATTGCCCGGCAACTGATCGCCTTCATCGCCGACCGCCTGAACCGGGCCTAAGGCTCGCACATGATCACTAACAGAGCCTGACATGCACGCACTGCAAGCCAAGATTCTCGACCCTCGCATTGGCCGCGACTTCCCGCTGCCACAGTACGCCACCCCAGGTTCTGCCGGCCTCGATCTGCGTGCCATGCTGCCCCAAGACAGCGTACTCGAACCCGGTCAAACCCTGCTGATCCCCACTGGCCTGTCGATCTATATCGGCGACCCCGGTTTGTCCGCATTGATCCTGCCACGCTCGGGCCTCGGCCATAAACACGGCATCGTGCTCGGCAACCTGGTCGGTCTGATCGACTCGGATTATCAGGGCGAACTGATGGTGTCTTGCTGGAACCGCGGGCAGACGGCCTTCACCATCGCCGTCGGCGAGCGCATTGCGCAGCTGATCCTGGTGCCGGTGGTACAGGCACACTTCGAGCTGGTCGAACAATTCGATGAAAGCCAGCGCGGCGCCGGCGGCTTCGGCCACTCCGGCAGCCACTGAAACGCCCGGCTGCATTTCAGGATGAATAGCCGAGGAGAAGCTCCGTGAAACTCTTCATGCGCACTGCCGAGGACGCCGACAAGCCGACCCTGCCCAGCGCGCCGGCCACGACCCGCGCCGGCCAGGAGCACGGCCTGTCGGCGTTACTCCCAGGCCTGGGTACTGCGCTGGTCGGCCTGGTCGCGGCCGCGGCAGTGCTTTGGCTTGGTCTATTCAACAACATCCAGCAGCAAGCACAGACGCAACTCAGCGAGGCCTGGGGTGGCAGCCAAGCCGCCGCCTTGCAGCAGGCACTGCGCCAGCTGAGTGCCGACACTCAAACCGCCGCGCGCAATCCGCAACTGCTCCAGGCGTTGCAGAGCCAAGATAACGAACAGCTATGGAGCGCCGAGCGCAGCCTCAGTTACTGGGACGGCGTAGTGGACGCCCACCTCAACCTACCCGGTCAAGCCACGCAGAACGCCAGCCGCGCCGCGCCGATGAACTTTGCCGCCCTGGATCTGCTGCGACGGGCCGAAGACGGCCAGTCCCCAGCGCCGGAAGCTTACAAAATCGGCCTGCGCTGGCTGGTTTACAGCGCTGCGCCGTTGCGCCTGGCCGATAACCAACCGCTCCAAGGCACCCTATTGCTGGTGGTCGACCTGCAGCGCTTGCTGGCCGCACTGCCAGCCTTGCCGGCAGGCGTTGGCCAGCTGCAACTGAGCCAACAATTCGGCAACAGCCCCGCACAACGCCTGGCACAGCTTGGCCAAGATCAGCCTGGCTCTGCGCTGGTACTCAGCAGCGGCAATCCCAACTGGAAGCTCGACTTCGTTGCCGGCCCGGCACTGACTCAATCCGCCTTCTCGCCGCTACCGCTGTTCTTGGCGGGCTTGCTGGCATTGGCCGGCGCGCTGCTCGGCCTACTCCTGCTGCACAACGCCATGCAGCGCCGCCTGCGCAGCGATGCCGAGCAACTAGGTCAACTGGTACAAGAACTCTCCGCCGGAAAAGCCGTCAAAGCTTTCAGTTTGCGCCTGCCAGCACTGAATGCACTGGCGCAAAACCTCGCTCGCCTGCCACGCCGGCAAAGCGAACGAGCAACTAACAATGGTGACGATCAAGCCAGCACAACCGGCGCAGCTCACACAGCCCAGCGCTCGGCCAAACCGGCGGAGCTGATCGACCCACTGTTTCAAGACACCGATATTTTCGATATCGACATCCTCGACGAAGACCAGGATCTCCTGGGATTGGAGCAAGCCCCAGCCATGAGCAACACCCCGCACACCGCACCCAACTTGCCCGCCAGCATTTTCCGCGCCTATGACATCCGCGGTGTGGTCGGCGATACCCTGACCCCGGAAACCGCCTATTGGGTTGGCCGCGCCGTTGGCTCCGAGAGCATTGCGTGCGGCGAGCCGAATGTTTCCGTCGGCCGCGACGGCCGCTTGTCTGGCCCCGAGCTGGTGCAATCGTTGATCCAAGGGCTGGTCGAATCCGGCTGCCAGGTCAGCGACATCGGCATGGTGCCGACCCCGGCACTGTATTACGCCGCCAATGTCTTGGCCGGCAAATCCGGCGTGATGCTCACCGGCAGCCACAACCCACCGGATTACAACGGTTTCAAGATCGTGGTGGCCGGAGACACCCTGGCTAACGAACAGATCCAAGCCCTGCGCCAGCGCATCGAAAACAATGACCTGGTCAGCGGCATGGGCAGTGTCGAGCAGGTCGAAATCCTTGAGCGCTACTTCAAGCAGATCCGCGATGACATCGCCCTGGCCAAACCGCTGAAAGTGGTGGTCGACTGCGGCAACGGCGCCGCCGGGGTGATCGCCCCGCAGCTGATCGAAGCGCTGGGCTGCACCGTGATTCCGCTGTTCTGCGACGTCGACGGCAACTTTCCCAACCATCACCCGGACCCGGGCAAGCCGGAAAACCTGGTGGATCTGATCGCCAAGGTCAAAGAAGAGAACGCCGACCTCGGCCTGGCCTTTGACGGTGACGGCGACCGCGTCGGCGTGGTGACCAACACCGGCACTATTGTCTATCCCGACCGCCTGATGATGCTGTTCGCCAAAGACGTGGTATCGCGCAACCCAGGCGCCGACATCATCTTCGACGTCAAATGCACCCGTCGTCTCGGCGCACTGATCAGCGGTTACGGTGGCCGCCCGGTGATGTGGAAAACCGGTCACTCGCTGATCAAGAAAAAGATGAAGGAAACCGGCGCCCTGCTAGCCGGCGAGATGAGCGGGCATATCTTCTTCAAGGAACGCTGGTTCGGTTTCGACGACGGCATCTACAGCGCCGCCCGCCTGCTGGAAATCCTCAGCCAGGACAAGCGCGACGCCGAACACGTGTTCTCTGCCTTCCCCAGCGATCTTTCCACGCCGGAAATCAACATCACGGTCACCGAGGAGAGCAAATTCAGCATCATCCACGCGCTGCAGCGTGATGGGCATTGGGGTGAAGGCAGCATCACCACCCTCGATGGCGTGCGCGTCGACTACCCCAAAGGCTGGGGTCTGGTACGCGCCTCCAACACCACGCCGGTACTGGTACTGCGCTTTGAAGCCGATAGTGCCGAGGAGCTCGAGCGCATTCAGGGCGTGTTCCGCGCCCAGCTGTACACCGTTGCCCCCGCCCTCAACCTACCCTTCTGATTGACTGCTTGGCCGGTCTGATTGACCGGCCACTCTGCTTTACTGGAGCTCCGCATGACCCTCAACCGTGATGCCGCCACCAACGTTGCCAAGGTTCTGTCCGAGGCACTGCCCTACATCCGTCGCTTTGTCGGCAAGACCCTAGTGATCAAGTACGGCGGCAACGCCATGGAAAGCGACGAGCTGAAAACCGGCTTCGCTCGCGACATCGTGCTGATGAAAGCGGTGGGTATCAACCCGGTAGTGGTGCATGGCGGCGGCCCGCAGATCGGCGACCTGCTCAAGCGCTTGAGCATCGAGAGCCACTTTATCGACGGCATGCGCGTCACCGACAGCCAGACCATGGACGTGGTGGAAATGGTGCTCGGCGGCCAGGTCAACAAAGACATCGTCAACCTGATCAACCGCCATGGTGGCAGCGCCATCGGCCTGACCGGCAAGGATGCCGAGTTGATCCGCGCGAAGAAGCTCACCGTCAGCCGCCAGACGCCGGAGATGACCCAACCGGAAATCATCGATATCGGCCATGTCGGCGAAGTCGTCGGGGTGAATACCGACCTGCTGAACATGCTGGTCAAGGGCGACTTCATTCCGGTCATCGCGCCGATCGGCGTCGGCGCCAATGGCGAGTCCTACAACATCAACGCCGACCTGGTCGCCGGCAAAGTCGCCGAAGCACTGAAGGCCGAAAAACTGATGCTGCTGACCAACATCGCCGGCTTGATGGACAAGCAGGGCCAGGTGCTGACCGGCCTATCGACCGCCCAGGTCGATGCGCTGATCGCCGACGGCACCATCTACGGCGGCATGCTGCCGAAGATCCGCTGCGCCCTCGAGGCCGTGCAAGGCGGGGTGACCAGCGCGCACATCATCGACGGTCGCGTGCCGAATGCCGTGTTGCTGGAGATTTTTACCGACAGCGGCGTCGGCACCCTGATCTGCAATCGCAAGCCACGCTGAGGTGCCCGTGCTGCGCTCTGACTTCCGCTTCGAGCACTCACTTCGAGTGCGCTGGGCGGAGGTCGATCGGCAAGACATCGTCTTCAATGGTCACTACCTGACCTACGCCGACGTCGCCATCAGCGAATATTTCCGCGCGCTTGAAGTCGCCTATCCCGCCGATCTCACCCGCGGCGGTGGCGACTTCTTCACGGCCAAGAACACCCTCGAATACCTGGCTCCAGCACGCCTCGACGATATCCTGGAGATTGGCGTGCGCACCACCCGCCTCGGTCGCAGCAGCCTGACATTCAGCCTCGCCATCTGGCATCAGACTGAGCTGCTGACACTCATCGAGGTGATCTATGTGCATGCCGACAGCGTCAGCCGCTCGAGCCGAGCGCTGCCCGACTGGCTGCGTGAAAAGGTACGCGCGTATGAGCGCTGCGCACCCGAGGAGTGATCGTTAGAACCTGTTGGGTATCTGCTGCGCTTGGTCTTGAACAGGCTCTTAGCGACGAGTACCGATCAGCTCGAGCAAACGTGCTTGATCCGCCGCAAAACTGGCTTCGGCCTGCTTGCGACCCTCCTGGTAACGCAGGATGTCCTTCTGCAGCCCTGCTTGTTCCGCTTTCAGGTTGTCGATCTGCGCCACCAAATGCTCGGGGACTTGGCGCCCAGCCCGCTCCTGATCGGCCGCCTGGCTCTGCAAGTTCGCCTGCTGCGTTCGCAGCAACTGCAAGTTGCCCTGCGCCGCGCTAATCACGCCATCCAATTCGGTAAGCTTGCGGGCCTTGGCCCGATCGACATCATCCACCGTGGAATACAAACGCAGTAACTGGGCATCAGAGCTAGCGCGCGCCTTATCCGCGAGTTGACGCCGCATTTCCTCGGCGCTCGGGGCCGGCGGAATCACCTTGACCACCCGACCTTGATCGTTGAGGACCTCGTAGCCTTTGCTGATGTACTCCGGCGGCACGCCCAGGCGATCCAACACCGTGACGCCTTTGGCGTTGACGTAACGGTACAACTCCGTTGCCCCAGCCAAAGCCGGCAGCAGCAAGCTAAACAACAACGTAAAGCGAATTGCCCCCGGTTTGACCATGCAAACAAACACCCTGTCGTGATTGAACTTAGAGCCCGTTCAAGATCGTCGCGAGCGCAGCAGATATTGAACGGGTTATTAGATTCCGTACTGCGCGCGGTAGGCTTGTACCGCCGGCAAATGCTGCTTCAGCTCAGCATCACCGGCCAGGTATTCCAGCACCTGCTCGAGCGAAACAATGCTCACTACCGGCATGCCGAAGTCACGCTCGACCTCCTGGATCGCCGACAGTTCGCCCTGGCCGCGCTCCTGACGATTCAGCGCGATCAACACGCCGGCCGCTTGCGCGCCTTGCGCATGAATAATTTGCATCACTTCGCGGATCGCCGTACCGGCGGTGATCACATCGTCGATGATCAACACCCGCCCAGCCAGAGGCGCACCGACCAAAGTGCCGCCTTCGCCGTGGTCTTTGGCTTCCTTACGATTGAAGCACCAGGGTAGGTCGCGCTGATGCTGCTCGGCCAAGGCCACCGCGGTGGTCGCGGCTAACGGAATGCCTTTGTAGGCGGGCCCAAACAGCACATCGAAGGCAATCCCGCTCTCCACCAGCGCCGCGGCATAGAAGCGCCCCAACTGGGCCAACGCCAAACCGCTGTTAAATAACCCAGCATTGAAGAAATACGGACTGGTACGACCCGACTTGAGGGTGAACTCACCGAAGCGCAGCACGCCGCGCTCGATGGCAAAACGAATGAACTCGCGCTGGTACGCCTGCATAAAAAAGCCCCGAACGGCACGGATTTAGCTATGGGTTTAGCTAATAAGGGTGAGCTCGGGTATCATACACGCACGTGTTTTTGGGGGCCATTTATGCGGATCATCAGTGTGAACGTGAATGGTATTCAGGCTGCAGTCGAGCGCGGTTTGCTCAGTTGGCTGCAGGCTCAGAATGCCGACGTCATCTGCCTGCAGGACACCCGTGCCTCCGCCTTTGAACTGGACGACCCAGCCCTCCAACTGGATGGCTATTTCCTCTATGCCTGCGATGCTGAAGTGCCCGACCAAGGTGGTGTGGCACTCTATTCGCGGTTGCAACCCAAGGCGGTGATCAGCGGACTCGGTTTCGAGACAGCCGATCGCTACGGGCGCTACCTGCAGGCCGATTTCGACAAAGTGAGTATCGCCACCCTACTGCTGCCTTCGGGACAGAGCGGTGACGAGAACTTGAACCAGAAATTCAAGTTTATGGACGATTTCACCCACTACCTGGACAAGCAACGTCGCAAGCGCCGCGAGTACATCTACTGCGGCTCACTCTACGTTGCCCACCAGAAACTGGATGTGAAGAACTGGCGCGACTGCCAGCAGGAGCCGGGCTTTCTCGCGCCGGAACGGGCGTGGATGGACGAAGTCGTCGGCACCATGGGTTACGTCGATGCGCTACGCGAAGTGAACCGCGAGGGCGACCAATTCAGTTGGTGGCCGAACAGCGAACAGGCCGAGATGCTCAACTTAGGCTACCGCTTCGACTATCAACTGCTGACACCCGGCCTGCGCCGCTTTGTCCGCGGCGCCCGCCTACCACGCCAGCCACGCTTCTCCCAGCATGCTCCGCTGATCGTTGACTATGACTGGACGCTGAGCGTCTAAGCCAAAACGCAGAAACAAAAATGCCGGCATTGCGCCGGCTTTTTAGTTTCTGCTCGCCTTACTTCAACAACCGCCAGCAGAATGGGTAGCGATAGGCCTGACCTTCGTTGGCCTTGATCCCCGCGATGATGGTCAGCACCAGCGCACCGATGCCGAGCAACCCCAGCAAGGCGAAACCGATCACCACCAACATCAGCAGAATGCACACCACCGCTGCAAGCGCCACGGTGATCTGGAAGTTCAGCGCTTCCTTGCCCTGGGCATCGACAAAAGGATCGAGATCCTTCTTGATCTGCCAGACGATCAGCGGACCCAGTAGATTGCCGAAGGGAAACACCAACCCGAGAAAAGCCGCGAAGTGGCAGAACATCGCCCACTGACGCACTTCTTGGCTGGGTGCCGGCACTGGAGCCTGGTTCTCGTTCATGCTGTTCCTCCTTGGATAGCCGGGAAATTAGTCAGCCAACGCCGCGCGCTGCAGTTCGAACAACTCGGCCATGCCTTTCTGCGCCAGAGCCAGCATGGCATTCAGCTCGGCCGGCTGGAAAGGTGCGCCTTCCGCAGTGCCCTGCACCTCGATGAAACCACCTTCACTGGTCATCACCACATTCAAGTCGGTTTCCGCGGCAGAGTCTTCCAGGTAATCCAGATCCAGCACCGGTTCGCCCTGATACATACCGACAGAGACCGCTGCAATCATCTGCTTCAGCGGATCGCCACCTTTCAAGCCGCCGCGTTTCTTGATGACTTTCAGCGCATCGACCAGCGCAACCATGGCGCCGGTGATCGACGCAGTACGCGTACCACCGTCGGCCTGGATCACGTCGCAGTCGACATACAGGGTGTTTTCACCCAGCTTGGACATATCCAGTGCAGCGCGCAGCGAACGGCCGATCAGGCGCTGGATTTCCAGGGTCCGCCCGCCTTGCTTGCCACGGCTGGCTTCACGCTGATTACGTTCGCCGGTAGCGCGCGGCAACATGCCGTACTCGGCGGTCAACCAACCTTGGCCTTGGCCCTTGAGAAAGCGCGGTACTCCCGACTCGACGCTGACCGTGCAGATCACTTTGGTGTCACCGAACTCCACCAGCACCGAGCCCTCGGCGTGTTTGGTGTAGTTACGGGTGATGCGGATCGGGCGCAGCTGGTCGGCGGCACGGCCACTGGGACGTTTCATTTGGGAATACCTATTCGGGACGGAAATCTGCTCGGCATTATAGGGCCGCACAGCCGGGTCGACACGCCAAATTGGGAGCTGCCCGCGCACTGCGCTACAATCCTGCGCCTTTCGTATCGTATTAATCTCGCGAGGTCACCCCATGGTGCACAGCATGACCGCCTTCGCCCGCATCGAACGGGCCAGTGCCAACGGCACGCTGAGCTGGGAACTGCGCTCGGTCAACCACCGCTACCTGGAGCCGCAGCTGCGCCTGCCGGAATCCTTCCGCGACCTTGAAGGCGCGGTACGCGAAGCCCTGCGCCAAGGCCTGTCACGCGGCAAAGTGGAATGCACCCTGCGCTTTGCCGAAGAAACCGCCGGCAAACCGCTGCAAGTGGATCGCGAGCGCGCGGCTCAGTTGGTCGCCGCCGCAGAAAGCGTGGCCAGCCTGATCAAACAACCGGCACCACTCAATCCACTGGAAGTCCTGGCCTGGCCAGGCGTGCTAGTTGCCGACGCCACCGACCCACAAGCCCTCAATAATGCAGCCCTGGAGCTGTTCACCCACGCCCTGAGCGAGCTGAAAAATGGCCGCGAGCGCGAAGGCGCCGAATTGGCCAAGCTGCTCAATGAGCGCCTGGACAACATCACCGACGAAGTCAGCGCCCTGCGCGAGCTGATCCCGCAGATGCTCGCCGCACAGCGGCAAAAAATCCTCGACCGCTGCGCCGAGATGCAAGCCGAACTGGATCCGCAGCGCCTGGAGCAAGAACTGGTACTGCTTGCGCAAAAAAGCGACGTCGCCGAAGAACTGGATCGCCTGAGCACCCACGTAACCGAGGTACGGCGCGTGCTGAAAGCCGGTGGCGCAGCGGGCCGGCGCCTGGATTTTCTCATGCAGGAACTCAATCGCGAGGCCAACACTCTTGGCTCCAAGGCCTTTGATACGCGCAGTACGCAGGCGGCGGTGAACCTCAAGGTGCTGATCGAACAAATGCGCGAACAAGTACAGAACATCGAGTAAGGCGAACCCGACATGCACGCCACCACCGGCACCCTCTACATCATTTCCGCGCCCTCCGGGGCCGGCAAGACCAGCCTGGTCAAAGCCCTGATCGACGCCCAGACGCAGATTCGCGTCTCCGTTTCGCACACCACCCGCGGCATGCGTCCGGGTGAAACGGATGGGCTCAACTATCACTTCGTCAGTCGTGACAGCTTTCTACAAATGCTCGAGCGCAACGAGTTTCTTGAGCACGCGGAAGTCTTCGGCAACCTCTACGGCACCTCGCAGCGCTGGTTGGAAAAGACCCTCGCCGAAGGTTTCGACCTGATTCTGGAAATCGACTGGCAGGGCGCGCAGCAAGTACGCAAGCTGATGCCGCAAGCCAAGTCGATCTTCATCCTGCCGCCCAGCCAGGAAGCCCTGCGCCAGCGCCTGAACAACCGCGGCCAGGACAGCGATGCGATCATCGAACAGCGCATGCGTGAAGCGGTCAGCGAAATGAGCCACTATGTCGAGTATGACTATCTGGTGATTAACGATGACTTCGCCACTGCACTGGACGATCTGAAGGCGATTTTCCGCGCCAATCAGCTCCAACAACTGCAGCAACAGCAACGCTTCAGCGATCTGCTCAGCCAGTTGCTCGCCTAGCCCGGACGAAGCGCCGAAAAAATCTGCGCTTCCCTAAAGGCTGGTTATTTTTTAGACTATCCAGTCCGCTCGCCCATCTGGGCACAGTTTTTCGCTCTTATATACGTCGCTACGAGGAATACCATGGCTCGCGTTACCGTTGAAGATTGCCTGGACAACGTCGATAACCGCTTCGAGCTGGTCATGCTCGCTACCAAGCGCTCTCGCCAGCTGGCTACCGGTGGCAAAGAACCCAAGGTAGCTTGGGAAAACGACAAGCCGACCGTGGTCGCCTTGCGCGAAATCGCTGCCGGCCTGATCGATTACAACGTGATCGCCGAGGAAGAAATCGTCGATGACGAGCCGCTGTTCGGTTCTTTCGAGGACGAGGCCAACGAGGCCCTGTAAGCCTATGCCTGGTCGAAGTCACACGGCGCGGGAACCCAGCCGGCAAGGAGTAAAACCTTGCCGAGCATAGACGCCCTCGCCGATCGGCTTTCGACCTACCTCGGCGCCGAGCAGGTCAATCTGGTACGCCGCGCTTATTTCTACGCCGAACAAGCCCACGACGGCCAACGCCGCCGTAGCGGCGAAGCCTACGTCACCCATCCCCTGGCTGTGGCGAATATCCTCGCAGACATGCACATGGATCATCAGAGCCTGATGGCCGCGATGCTGCATGACGTGATCGAAGATACCGGCATCGCCAAAGAAGCGCTGACTGCGCAATTCGGCGAAACCGTCGCCGAACTGGTCGACGGGGTCAGCAAACTGACCCAGATGAACTTCGAGACCAAGGCCGAGGCGCAAGCGGAAAACTTCCAGAAAATGGCCATGGCCATGGCCCGCGATATCCGCGTGATCCTGGTCAAACTGGCCGACCGCCTGCACAACATGCGTACCCTGGAAGTGCTGGCTGGCGAAAAACGCCGACGCATCGCCAAGGAAACCCTGGAAATCTACGCGCCAATCGCTAACCGGCTAGGCATGCACAGCATGCGCGTGGAATTCGAGGAGCTGGGTTTCAAGGCCATGCACCCGATGCGTTCCGAGCGCATCCGCCAGGCGGTCAAACGCGCCCGCGGTAACCGCAAGGAAATCGTCAACAAGATCGAAGAGTCGCTAACCCATTGCCTGGCCCGCGAAGGCATGGAAGGCGAGGTGATCGGCCGCGAGAAACACCTGTACGGCATCTACCAGAAGATGCGCGGCAAGCGCCGGGCGTTCAACGAGATCATGGACGTCTACGCCTTCCGCATCATCGTCGACAAGGTCGATACCTGTTACCGCGTACTCGGCGCCGTACACAATCTCTACAAGCCGCTGCCGGGACGCTTCAAAGATTACATCGCGATTCCCAAGGCCAACGGCTACCAGTCGCTGCACACCACCCTGTTCGGCATGCACGGCGTGCCCATCGAGATCCAGATCCGCACCCGCGATATGGAAGAGATGGCCAACAACGGCATCGCCGCCCATTGGCTGTATAAATCCAGTGAAGAAGACCAGCCCAAAGGCACTCACGCCCGCGCCCGCCAGTGGGTCAAGGGCGTGCTGGAAATGCAGCAACGTGCCGGCAACTCCCTGGAATTCATCGAGAGCGTGAAGATCGACCTGTTCCCCGATGAGGTCTACGTCTTCACGCCCAAGGGCCGGATCATGGAGATGCCGAAAGGCTCGACCGCGGTCGACTTCGCCTATGCCGTACATACCGACGTCGGTAATTCGTGCATCGCCTGCCGGATCAATCGGCGTCTGGCGCCCTTGTCAGAGCCGTTGCAAAGTGGCGCCACGGTGGAAATCGTCACCGCGCCGGGTGCGCGGCCGAACCCAGCCTGGCTCAATTTTGTCGTCACCGGCAAGGCCCGCACCCATATCCGCCATGCGCTGAAACTGCAACGCCGCTCGGAGTCGATCAGCCTCGGCGAGCGGCTGTTGAACAAGGTCCTGGCCGGCTTCAACAGCCATCTGGACAAGCTTCCAACGGAGCAGGTGCGAGTAGTGCTCGGCGAGTATCGCCTGGAGCTTATCGAAGACCTGCTGGAAGACATTGGCCTGGGTAACCGTATGGCCTATGTGGTCGCCCGCCGTTTGTTGGCCAGCGAGGGCGAACAACTGCCGAGCGCCGAAGGCCCACTGGCGATTCGCGGGACCGAAGGCCTGGTGCTGAGCTACGCCAAGTGCTGCACGCCGATCCCTGGCGACCCGATCGTCGGTCACCTGTCCGCAGGTAAAGGCATGGTGGTGCATCTGGACAACTGCAAGAACATCAGCGAAATCCGCCACAACCCGGAAAAGTGCATTCAACTGTCCTGGGCCAAGGATGTGGTCGGCGAGTTCAACGTCGAGCTGCGCATCGAACTGGAGCACCAGCGCGGCTTGATCGCCCTGCTGGCCAGCAGCGTCAACGCCGCCGACGGCAACATCGAAAAAATCAGCATGGATGAGCGCGATGGGCGCATTAGCGTGGTTCAGTTGGTCGTCAGCGTGCACGACCGCGTCCACTTGGCCCGCGTGATCAAAAAGCTGCGCGCCCTGAAAGGGGTGGTGCACATCTCCCGCGTGCGTGCGTAGAGCAGATCCCACGGCAGCTGACGCATGGCGTTGGCCGCCCTAGCTAAAACAAAAGAACCGCAAGGAGTTTTTCATGAGCAAGAGCGTTATCACTTCCGAGCAGGCCCCGGCCGCTATCGGCACCTACTCCCAGGCTATCAAGGCCGGTAACACCGTCTACATGTCCGGGCAGATCCCGCTCGACCCGAAGACCATGGAGCTGGTGGAAGGCTTTGAAGCGCAGACCGTGCAGGTGTTCGAGAACCTTAAAGCCGTGGCTGAAGCCGCTGGTGGTTCGTTCAAAGACATCGTCAAGCTGAACATCTTCCTCACCGACCTGTCGCACTTCGCCAAGGTCAACGAGGTCATGGGCCGCTACTTCCAGCAGCCCTACCCGGCGCGCGCCGCCATCGGCGTAGCCGCTCTGCCGCGCGGTGCCCAGGTGGAAATGGACGCTATTCTAGTCATCGAGTAAGCCACTGAAGGGGGCCCGTCCAGGCTGTGTGAAAACGTAGCGAGCGAAGGTTAGGCAAGGCAAAAACAGGCGAGAAAGCGCAGTTTACGTGTTGTAAATGAGCATTTTGAGCCTGCTTTTAACGCCGTATAACCGAGCGCAGTAGTTTTCACACAGCCTGAGCCGCCCCGTTCTCCCGCCCCAGGAAAGGAATCTGCCATGCGCAATGCGCTCGCCCTGTTACTGCTGGCAACCTGGCTGAGCGGCTGCACCAGTCAAGCCAACCGCGACCCTAGTGGGATCTGGATCAACCAGGCCGCGATCGATGCCGCGGCGCAAGGTGGCAGCCTGCGCGAAGCCCTGGAGGCCTACGGCCCCAATTTGGAATGGCGTATCGACGGCCCACGCCAATTGGCGAGCTTCACCAATGGTTTCGAGTTGGATGAAGGCCAATTGGTCGCCGAACCCGATGCTCGCTGGCGGGTGGATTTCTACGGCGATTACCACCAGCAGTTGCGCTTGAAAGGCGATCAACTGCTACAGGAAGAAAGCGAGTCGGGCCCCGAGCAACGCTTTGACCGCCCGACAGTCAAGGTAGCGGTGGGTGCCCCGCCCGGCAGCAGCTTCGAACAAACCCTCTACGCCGCCTACCTTGGCGGCACCTGGAAGATCAAACAAGGCACCGGCACCGGCGGCTTGGTGCTGTTCCACCCGGACGGCAAAGTCGAAGGCTTACCCGGCGCGGAGCGTTACGCGCTGTGCCTGGCCGGCGACTGCGCAGCCATGAGCGGCGAGTACGACAGCCTCTGGTTGCAACTCGGCGAGCAGGGCAACAGCTGGATCTTCAAGCGCGATGGCGAGCAATTGGAAATCTTCGAAGCACTCAACCGCGCCCAGGCTGACGAGATGCCGGACTACACGCCCGGCAAACCACGTTGGTTGCTGGGGCGTGATTAGCACAAACCCGAGCGCCACTATCGGCTTCTTTGTCGACACGGTAGGCTGGGTAGAGCGCAGCGAAACCCAGCAGGGTATGAGCTGGGTTTCGCTGCGCTCTACCCAGCCTACAGATGCTCGTTAAGACCGCGATAGCGCGCCGAGCAGCAGGTAAACGCCCAGGATCAGCAACAACCCACCGCAGAGCCGATCCAGCAGCCCTACCCGCCGCTGCAACCAGCTTCGCCAGCGCGGTTGGCTGAGCAAACGCACTAAGGCTAGATCCCAACCTAGCACCACCGCGCCCATCCACAGCATGCACAGCGCCAGTTCCCAACCTGGCATGGCCGCTTCACGCAGCACACCGAACAACCCCGCATAGAAGATCGGCAACTTGGGATTCAAGCTGCTGGCCAGCAGGCCTTGAGCCAAACCGACGCGCCAGCGACCGAGCACCTCCGACCCGTGCTCCGGTAACACCAACTGGCGATGCGCGCTAAACGCCTGCACGCCAAGCCCGACGAAGTAAGCGCCACCGCAGCCCTGCAACAATCGCCAAACCCAGCCCCCTTCAGCCGGCAGCAGACTCAGCGTCAGCCATACCAACAGCATGCTGAACAGATTGGCCAGGGCGATGCCTGCCGCACAGCCGTCTGCTTGCCGACGCCCCCGCAGCAAGGCCGTGCGCAGCAGCAGAAAAAAATCCGGCCCCGGTGATAACAACGCCGCGAAGTGAGTGCTGGCAACCAGCAGAAAAAGCGCAACCATGACCGCCTCCAATGAACTCGGCGGCCAGTCTGTCGCGCCATCGGCGCAGCGGTCTTGGAGAAAACTCAGGTGCGCGCGGCAGCGCGAAAACGTCCAGGCGTCACGCCGGTAAAGCGTTTGAAGGTGCCGCAGAAATGCGCCTGATCATAGAAACCCAGCTGCAGCGCCAACTCGGCCAACTCGACCTCACCCAGCAACAGGCGCTTGGCCTCACGGATCCGACGTTGCAGCAGGTAGGTATGCGGCGGCACCCCATAGACGCGGCGAAAGGCCTCGATCAGATGCCGTGGGTGGCGCTCGCTCAGGGTCGCCAAGTGCTCCAGGTTGACCGCCTCACGGTAATGCGCTTCCAAGTAATCGCGCAGCCGCGCCGTGCTACCACCATCGCGCGGCGCTGTAGGCAGCGGGCGCATACCTCCGTGGCGGACGAACACCAGCTCCAACAGCGTCAGCAACTGGCTCTCCAAGGCCAATGCGTCCGACCGCTCGAATTCAACCGCCAGCCGCGCCAGTTCCGCCGCCACAGCGCCGTCATCCGCCGGATTGAGTTGATGGAAGCCGCGCGGCAAGCGCTTGCGGCCGAGCAACGTCGGCAGCCGCGCCTCCTCGACATAGAGCATGTGGTAGACCAGCCGTGGCGACTCGGCATGCCCAGTGTGCGGCTCTTGCGGATTCATCAGCGATAGCGTGCCGGCCGGCAACGCATGCCGGGCGCCCTGACACTGGTAACCGCCGACTCCCTGCAAAATCGCACCGATCGCGAACGCGTCATGGCTGTGACGGCCAAACGGCTGCCCGGAGAAGTCCGCCTGGAACAGCTCCACGCCCGACAACCAGGGCTGCACCAGCAGGCGATTGGCATCCATGCTCAGGCTCTGTTGACGTAAGCGAGCACGCCGCGTTGCTGCGTCAACAGAGCCTCGGCCCGGCCAACACTGCGGCATAACCTTCGCGATAGCTCGGGTACTGCGGCGCCCATCCCAGCGCGCGGGCACGGGCATTGCTGCAGCGCTTGCTGCCAGCACGCCGTACCGTCGCCTCTGCAGACCATTGAGTGACGCCCAGATACTCACGCAGCCAGGCCACCACTTCCGCCAACGCTGCCGGAGCGTCGTCGACCCCCAGGTAACACTCCTGCAACGCCACACCGCGGGCATCTGCCTGCAGCAGGAAGGCCAACAGCCCGGCGGCATCGTCGACATGAATGCGGTTGGCATACAGCGGCGGCTCAACCGCCACCCGATAGCCTTGCCGCACCTGCGTCAGCAGCCACTCGCGGCCCGGCCCATAGAGGCCGGTCAAGCGCACCAGGCTCGCCGCAATCCCGCTGTGCAGCGCCAGCTGTTCGGCTTCGCGCATCACCTGTCCGGAAAAACTCATGGCTTCAGCCGGAGAGCTCTCATCGATCCATTCGCCCTGCTGCTGGCCATACACACCGCTACTGGAGACAAACAGCAAGCGCTTCGGCGTTTGCCCGTGCTGCGTCAGCCAGCCCAGTACATGTCGCAGACCCTCGACATACGCCACGCGATAGCCCGCCTCATCGGCCCGGGTGGCCGCGGCGCTATAGACCAGATAATCCAGACCGCCGGTCGGCCAGGCCACGGGCGACTCGCTGTGTTCCAAATCACCCGCCACCGGCAGGACACCCGCCGGCAACGCAGCGACATTGCGACGCAGACCATAGACGGTCCAAGCGCTCGCCAGCAGTCGCTCGGCGAGACGGCCGCCCACATCGCCACAACCGGCAATCAACACAGAGGGCGTATCAGCCATCATGGATGCTCCACTGAAAAGCTCGCAGCCTAGCGCCGCAAGAGCCACGGGCAAAGCCTTCGCCCGAGAAAGATAAACACGAAAGAGACGGTATCACTTTTGTTAACAAGAATTACTTGCAATAATGCGCCCCCATTTTGGACGCCTCCGCAAGCGCATCCATGGACAAGCCGTTTTTTCTTTCTCTCAGGTCCGGCCAGCATGAATCCTATCCCATCCAGCACGCAGCCAACCCGCCTTCCCAACCTGCCACGCGCCTGGCGTAGCCTCGCCGCATTGCTGTTCAGCCTGTTGCTGGCGCCCAGCGTGGCCTTTGCCGAAGAGCCCGCCGCCAGCCCCGCAGCCCAGGCCAACACGCCCGCCAGCGCGGCAATGGCAGTTGCCAACGCGGCGAAGCCGGAGCTCAGCCCGGAGGCCGCCGCCGCACTGGAAAAGCTCGAAGGGGCAGTCGAAACACTCGCGGCGGAGCAGGCCGTCGAAGAGGCGGAACAGGCTCTGGCGAGTGATCTGTCGCCCTGGGGCATGTACCAGAACGCCGATATCATCGTGAAGATCGTGATGATCGGCCTGGCCCTGGCTTCGGTGATCACCTGGACCATCTGGATTGCCAAGGGCTTTGAGCTGCTCGGCGCCAAACGTCGCCTGCGTACCGAACTAACCACGCTGAAACAGACCCGCTCGCTGCAAGAGGCCGGCGAACAGGTCCGCAAGACCGGCAGCCTGTCGCACCTGCTGGTGCAGGATGCGCTCGAGGAAATGCGCCTGTCGGCCAACACCCGCGAGAAGGAAGGCATCAAGGAGCGCGTCAGCTTCCGCCTGGAACGTCTGGTCGCTGCTTGCGGCCGGCAGATGAGCCAAGGCACCGGGGTGCTCGCCACCATCGGTTCGACCGCACCGTTCGTCGGCCTGTTCGGCACCGTCTGGGGCATCATGAACAGCTTTATCGGCATCGCCAAATCGCAAACCACCAACCTCGCAGTGGTCGCTCCCGGCATCGCCGAAGCCCTACTGGCCACCGCGCTGGGCCTGGTCGCGGCGATTCCGGCGGTGGTCATCTACAACGTCTTTGCCCGCTCGATCGCCGGCTACAAGGCCCAAGTCGCGGACGCCTCGGCGCAAGTCCTGCTGCTGGTCAGCCGCGATCTCGACCACCTGCCGGCTGAACGCAGCCAGCCACACGTGGTGAAAGTGGGGTAAGGCTCTGTTGAAATTTAATGACGAACCGCGTTGTCGCCTGAAGGGACGGGCCTGCTGTTGCGCAGGGCTGCGTTACTCGTCGTTCATTTGGAACAACCAAATCACACTCCTCGCGCCTTGCCCTGCGCAACAGCAGGCTCCGTCGCGGCTGTCATTAAACCTCAACAGAGCCTGTATATGGGACTTCATTTGAATGATGGCGGTGATGATCTCGTCGAAGCGCATGAGATCAACGTAACGCCTTTTATCGACGTCATGCTGGTGCTGTTGATCATCTTCATGGTCGCGGCGCCTTTGGCCACCGTCGACATCAAGGTCGATTTGCCCGCTTCCAGCGCCGAACCGCAGCCACGGCCGGACAAGCCGGTATACCTGACGGTCAAGGAAGACCAGAGCCTGTTCCTCGGCGATCAGCAGATCAACCGTGAGCAGCTCGCACAGGCGCTGGATCAGCAAACCGCGGCGAAGAAAGACACCACCATCTTCTTCCGCGCCGACAAGGGCGTGGATTACGCCGACCTGATGGACGTGATGAACGCCTTGCGCGCGGCCGGTTATCTCAAAGTCGGCCTGGTCGGGCTTGAGGCGGTCGGGCAGAAATGACCCAGACCCGCCACAAACTGTCGAGTTGGGCCATCAGTCTGCTGCTGGTCCTTGGTCTGCATATCGGCCTGGGTGTCTGGGCGCTGTATTGGCGCGCGGAAGCCGTGGCGGTCGAATTGCCGCCACCGGCGATGCTGCTCGAGTTGGCGCCGCTGCCGGAAGTCGCTCCGCCACCACCCGCGCCTGCGCAAATCGTGCAGCCGGAGCCGGAACCGCAGCCCGAGGTAATCGAAGCGCCGAAACCCAAGCTGGTGGTTGAAAAACCCAAGCCAAAACCCAAACCCAAGCCGCCGCAAAAACCTGTAGAACCGCCCAAGCCACAGGAAAAGCCGGTCGAACAGGCTAAGCCGCAGGAGCGCCCCTCGCCGCCAACCGCCCCCGCTGCTCCAGCAGCCCCGCAGCCGAGCAGCACGAGTGCGCCCTCTGAAGCCAAGGTGACCTGGCAGAGCAAGCTGCTCAGCCATCTAGCCCGCTATAAGCGTTATCCCGACGACGCCCGCCGGCGTGGCTTCGAAGGCACCAGTCGAATCCGCTTCAGTGTCGATCACGAAGGCAAGGTCCTCAGCGTTTCGCTGGCCGGCACTTCTGGCAGCGCCTCGCTGGATCGCGCCACCCTGGCGATGATCAGGCGTGCCCAACCCCTGCCAAAACCGCCGGCGGAACTGCTGAACGGCGGCAGCGTGGAGGTCGTGGCGCCCTTCGTCTACTCCCTGGATCGCCGCTAAGCCGACCTGCGCCCGGCACAAGAGTACAGGCCTGGTTGGTTCCATTGAGTGCAGCCGCTATGCTTGGGCGCACTTCAATGGAAAAACACTATGACCCTCACCGAACTGCGCTACATCGTCACCCTGGCTCAAGAGCAGCATTTCGGGCGTGCGGCCGAGCGTTGCCATGTCAGCCAGCCGACCCTTTCGGTCGGGGTGAAAAAACTCGAAGACGAACTCGGCGTGCTGATCTTCGAGCGCAGTAAGAGCGCAGTCCGCTTGACCCCGGTCGGTGAAGGCATCGTCACCCAGGCGCAAAAAGTCCTGGAGCAGGCGCAAGGCATCCGCGAACTGGCGCAGGCCGGCAAGAACCAACTGGCCGCACCGCTCAAGGTCGGCGCCATCTACACCGTCGGCCCTTACCTGTTTCCCCATCTGATCCCGCAGCTGCACCGCGTCGCGCCACAGATGCCGCTGTATATCGAAGAAAATTTCACCCACGTGCTGCGCGACAAACTGCGCAACGGCGAACTGGACGCGGTCATCATCGCGCTGCCCTTCCAGGAAGCCGACGTGCTGACCAAAGTGCTGTATGACGAACCGTTCTATGTGCTGCTACCCAACGGCCACGCATGGGCGGCGAAGAAAACCATCGACGCCGAACAGCTCAACGACAAGAGCCTGCTGCTGCTGGGTGAGGGTCATTGTTTCCGCGATCAGGTGCTGGAAGCCTGCCCGACCCTGCGCAAGGGCGGCGAAGAGCACGCCAAGCACACCACGGTGGAATCCAGCTCGCTGGAAACCATTCGGCACATGGTCGCCTCCGGCATGGGTATCTCGATCCTGCCGTTCTCCGCAGTGGACAGCCATCACTACGCCCCCGGCGTATTCGAAGTGCGCCCGCTAACCCCGCCAGTGCCGTTTCGCACGGTGGCCATTGCCTGGCGCGCGAGCTTCCCGCGGCCGCGGGCGATCGAGGTGCTGGCCGACTCGATCCGCCTGTGCTCGGTCGCACGGCCGCTGGCCCAAGAAGCTTAAGGCACAGCCGCTATGACTGAACTGGCAGCGGTTTCCGTTACCGCTCTGAAGGGCGTAGGAGCAGCCTTGGCGGAAAAGCTCGCCCGCGTCGGCCTGGAAACCCTGCAAGATGTGCTGTTCCACCTGCCGCTACGCTACCAGGATCGCACCCGCATCATCCCGATCGGCGCCCTGCGCCCTGGTCAGGATGCGGTGATCGAAGGCGTCGTGGCCGGCGCCGATGTGCTGATGGGCAAGCGCCGTAGCCTGTTGGTGCGCCTGCAAGACGGCAGCGGCACCTTGAGCCTGCGCTTCTACCACTTCAGCCAGGCGCAGAAAGACGGCCTCAAGCGCGGCACCCAGCTGCGTTGCTACGGCGAAGCCCGGCCGGGAGCCTCGGGACTGGAGATTTATCACCCGGAATACCGCTCGCTGAATGGCCATGAACCGATCCCGGTGGAGCAGACGCTGACCCCGATCTACCCGACCACCGAGGGGCTGACGCAACAGCGCCTGCGTCAGCTCAGCGAACAGGCCCTGGCGCGGCTCGGCCCGCATAGCCTGCCGGACTGGCTACCCGCCGAACTGGCGCGCGACTACCAGCTCGGCCCGCTGGACGAGGCAATCCGTTACCTGCACCGGCCACCGGCGGACGCCAATCTGGAGGAACTGGCCGAGGGCCGGCATTGGGCCCAGCATCGCCTGGCCTTCGAAGAGTTATTGACTCACCAACTGTCGCTGCAGCGCCTGCGCGAAAGCCTGCGCGCACAAGAAGCGCCGCAACTGCCGAAGGCGCGCCGACTGCCCACGCAGTTCCTCGCCAACCTGGGCTTTCAGCCAACCGGCGCGCAACAACGGGTCGGCGCCGAAATCGCCTACGACCTAAGCCAGCCCGAACCGATGCTGCGCCTGGTGCAAGGCGACGTTGGCGCCGGCAAGACGGTGGTCGCCGCCCTCGCCGCCCTGCAAGCGCTGGAGGCCGGCTATCAAGTCGCGCTGATGGCGCCGACCGAGATTCTCGCCGAGCAGCACTTCATCAACTTCCAGCGCTGGCTGACGCCGCTCGGTCTCGACGTAGCCTGGCTGGCCGGCAAGCTCAAGGGCAAGGCCCGCGCTAGCGCGCTGGAGCAGATCGCCAATGGCACGCCGATGGTGGTCGGCACCCACGCACTGTTTCAGGATGAAGTGCAGTTCAAGCGCCTGGCCCTGGTGGTGATCGACGAGCAGCACCGTTTCGGCGTGCAGCAGCGCCTGGCCCTGCGCAAGAAGGGCGTCGAGGGGCGTCTCTGCCCGCACCAACTGATCATGACCGCCACGCCGATTCCGCGAACCCTGGCGATGAGCGCCTATGCCGACCTGGACACCTCGATCCTCGACGAGCTGCCGCCCGGCCGCACCCCGGTCAACACCGTGCTGGTGGCCGACAGCCGGCGCTTCGAAGTGATCGAGCGAGTCCGCTCGGCCTGCCACGAGGGGCGCCAGGCCTATTGGGTCTGCACGCTGATCGAGGAATCCGAGGAGTTGACCTGCCAAGCCGCCGAGACCACCTTCGAGGATCTCTCTGCCGCCCTCGGCGGCCTGCATGTCGGGCTGATTCACGGGCGCATGAAGCCGGCGGAAAAGGCCGCCGTGATGGCCCAGTTCAAAAAGGGCCAGTTGCAATTGTTGGTCGCGACCACGGTGATCGAAGTCGGCGTCGACGTGCCGAATGCCAGCCTGATGATCATCGAAAACCCCGAACGCCTCGGCCTGGCCCAGCTGCATCAGCTGCGCGGGCGGGTTGGCCGTGGCAGCGCCGCCAGCCACTGCGTGCTGCTCTACCATCCACCACTGTCGCAACTCGGCCGTGAACGCCTGGGCATCATGCGCGAGACCTGCGATGGCTTCTTGATCGCCGAGAAAGACCTGGAGCTACGCGGTCCCGGAGAAATGCTCGGCACCCGACAGACCGGCTTACTGCAGTTCAAGGTCGCCGACCTGATGCGCGATGCGGACTTGTTGCCAGCCGTTCGCGATGCCGCACAAGCCCTACTGGCGCGCTGGCCGCAGCATGTCAGCCCACTGCTGGAACGCTGGTTACGGCACGGCCAACAATACGGTCAAGTGTGACCCAGCGCACAGGCGCCGGTCGGCTGACCCGTCAGTCACCACGCCCGCTGGTTATACTCGGGCAGAAATTCTTCCGCCGGATCCCGCTCATGACTGAAGTAGCCTTCGCCACCGACACCTCGCCGCAACCGCCGGCGGTGATTCTTCAGCTGCTGGAAAAGCTCGGCATACCCTACCAGGTGCGCAACAAGCAGTCTGGGCTAGCGCCCGCGCAACGGGTGCAGGCGGTGCTGCTCGACGATGCCATCGGCGCCCTGCTGGTGCTCTACCCGCAGAGCCAACTGCTCGACCTCGATCGGCTGGCGGAACTGACCGGGCGCAAACTCGCCGCGGTCAAACCCGAGCGTCAGGAGCGCATGTTGGCCAAGCACGACCTCGGCGTGTTCCCGGCGCTGCCGCCGCTGACCAGTTCACCCTGCCTGTATGACGACCGCCTACTGCAAGAGCCCCAGCTGCTGATCGAGTCCGGCCAGCCCGGCGTGCTCCTGGAGATCCCTCGCGAAGCCTTCAAAAGCCTGCTGAGCAAGGCCAGCGCAGCACGTTTCGGCGAGCCGCTGAGCAGCATTCGGCCCAACCTCGATCGCCCGGACGACGACCGCGCGGAAATCACCCAGGCGGTGCAGGCCTTCACCGCGCGGCGGATTCAGCAGCGTCTCGAGGAAACCATCGAGATCCCACCGCTGCCGGAAACCGCGCAGAAGATCATCAAGCTGCGCGTCGATCCGGACGCCACCGTCGATGACATCACCGGCGTAGTGGAAACCGACCCGGCACTGGCCGCACAGGTCGTCAGCTGGGCCGCTTCGCCCTATTACGCGGCGCCAGGCAAGATTCGCTCGGTGGAAGATGCCATCGTGCGCGTGCTCGGCTTCGATCTGGTGATCAACCTCGCCCTCGGCCTGGCGCTGGGTAAAACCCTGAGCCTGCCGAAGGATCAGCCACAACACGCCACCCCGTACTGGCAGCAAGCGATCTACACCGCGGCGGTGATCGAAGGCCTGACCCGCGCCATACCGCGCGCACAACGCCCGGAAGCCGGTCTGACCTACCTTGCCGGCTTGCTGCACAACTTCGGCTATCTGGTACTGGCGCATGTGTTCCCGCCGCACTTCTCGCTGATCTGCCGACACCTGGAGGTCAATCCGCACCTCAGCCACAGCTATATAGAGCAGCACCTGCTGGGGATTAGCCGGGAACAGATCGGCGCCTGGTTGATGCGTTACTGGGATATGCCGGAAGAACTGGCCAGCGCGCTGCGCTTCCAGCACGACCCGGACTACCAGGGCGCGCATGCCGCTTACCCGAATCTGGTCTGTCTGGCCGTCAGTTTGCTGCGTAACCGTGGCATCGGCTCTGGACCGCAAAGCGTAATCCCACAAGCGCTATTCGAGCGCCTGGGGCTGACGCGTGACAAAGCCGAGGATGCGGTAAGCAAGGTACTGGAAGCCGAAGTGGCACTGCGTGAATTGGCTCTGCAGTTCCACCACCCGCTGCACTGACACCGACTCTGCGCAAGCAAAACACCCCACGGGGCCTAATGAGGCCCCGTGGGGTGTTTATGCAGCTAGCTATTTCAAGGCCGCCCGCCGCGCGGCGAAAACTTCCGGCAGTGCCTGTACCGTCGCCTGGAGCAAGAGGCTGACCGGCGCCTGCTCATAGAGCACGGGGTAATCGGCCAATTGCTCGCTGGGCATCTGCCGGTAGGCGTAGAGCATGAATGACTCTACCGCCTCCGCGCTGGAGACCCGCAAGGGCTCGACTTCGGCGGCGGTCCGGCCTGCTTGAGCTGGCTGGCATCCAGCTTAGTCGCTATCGCTGAGGCAACTCCAAGCTCAGCAGATCGGCCGCAAAAGCCTGTTCCACCTCGGCCTGCTGCGCTTTTGGCAAGCCGCGCTGAATCAGCGGCAACGCGGCAGAGCGAGAGTCAGGCGGCTTTTTTCTCTGCGGGTTTTTTCTTTGGCATCAAGTACTTGGTCAGACCCTGGAACCAGATCACCAGCGCCGGGTTGCCCTGGATCTCGATGTCTTTGTTCTGAATGCCTTGCATAAAGGCCAACTGCTTGTTCTTTGCGCTCATGGTTGCGAAGCCATAGGCCGCATCTTTAAAGCCCAGGGCGAAATCCGGCTGGGCAACGCTGCCACGCTGGCTGACCACCCGCTGATTCTTGACGATGAAATGCCGGGCGATCTTGCCATCCAGAGTATGCAGCTGGAACACCAGATCGCGGTCAAGCAGTTGCTGCTGGAACGCGGGATTGCCACGACTGGCCTTGGCCATCAGGCGGCCCAGCATCCAGAGGAGAAAGCGGAATTTCATGCGCACGGCCTCGGGGAAAGTGAAACGGCGGCGCATTGTAGCGGTTTGTCGCGAGGACTACAGCCAGCCTTTCGCTGGGTCTGAGGCGCGCCCGGAGCCAGTTAGCTCCGGGCGTCCAAGGCTCAGTTCACGGCGTCTTTCAGGGACTTGCCCGGTTTGAAAGCGACGGTGTTGCTGGCTTTGATCTTCACCGGCTCGCCGGTTTGTGGGTTTTTCCCTGTGCGGGCGCCACGGTGGCGTTGCACAAAAGTGCCGAAACCGACCAGGGTCACGCTGTCCTTACGGTTCAGCGCGCCAGTGATTTCTTCAAGCACGGCATTGAGTACACGATTGGCCTGATCTTTAGTGAGATCGGTATTTTCCGCGATGGCGGCGGCGAGTTCCGGTTTACGCATAGAAAGCCCCTTTGACGGTTTGTTGTTGTTGTGTCCGTGCTGCCCTTCCAGAACAGCGCCCAAGGCGCCGCAACAGCTCTGCGCTGCGGCAGACCCGAGGGAGAATGGCACGCCGTTAGGACCTGCGCCAGTCACGTCCGACAATTTTCCGGGGCAACTTCGTGACTGATCCGACAGAACAGAGGACATTCACGCCAAGAGAGCCGGAAGTTCCTTATTCAACGCCAGTTTTTCCTGCACGGCAGTGCCGGTCAGCGCATAGCCCAGCAAGCGACCCGTCGCATCGCGGC
The DNA here is from genome assembly GCF_003596405.1 of Pseudomonas cavernicola. Classification (NCBI taxonomy): domain Bacteria; kingdom Pseudomonadati; phylum Pseudomonadota; class Gammaproteobacteria; order Pseudomonadales; family Pseudomonadaceae; genus Pseudomonas; species Pseudomonas cavernicola. The sequence goes on along the minus strand of NZ_QYUR01000002.1, from coordinate 1,253,673 downwards.
ACAGCGCTTTGATATCGGCACCATTGCCCTCCACCGTCCATTCCCCATCCAAACCACGCGGCGGCGGCGAGACCACCAGTGGGCAGGCCGGCGTTTTCACCAGCACCGGCATGGGCCCATAGCTGACCGCGGTCGGCTTGCCCGCAAGGGTTTGCGCCAGGGCTCGCGCGCAGCTCATCAACGGCATCACATAGAGCAGGTTGAGGCCATCGACCTCGGCGCAATCGCCGAGCGCGAAGATATTCGCGTGGGAAGTCTGCAGCTGACGGTTCACCACCACACCGCGATTGACCGCCAGTCCGGCCGCCGCCGCCAGGTCGACCCGCGGACGCAGGCCGACGGCCGAGACCACCACATCGCACTGCAGCCGCGTGCCATCGGACAGATGGGCATCGAGACCCTCCGCCGTGCGCTGCAGACTGACCAGTACCGGGCCGAGGTGAAAGCGCGCACCGAGCCCTTCCAGGCCGGCCTGTACCGCGGTCGCCGCGGCCGGGTGCAGCAACCCCGGCATCACCTGCTCACAGGGCGCCACCAGTTCAACCGCATAGCCGCCGAGACTGAGGTCGTTGGCAAACTCGCAACCGATCAGACCGGCACCGAGCAGCAACACCCGACGTTTGCCCGCTGCCGCCGCGCGGAAACGCGCGTAGTCCTCCAGATCGTTGATCGGGAAAATCGCGTCCTGAGCATCGCCTGCCACCGGCACCCGAATGGTTTCCGCGCCCCAGGCCAGCACCAGATCGCGGTAAGCCACGGCCTCTTCGCCGATCCACAGGCGTTTATGGCCGGGGTCGATGCCGGTGATTCGGGTATGGGTGCGGATCTCGGCCTTGAGCTGATCGGCCATGGCGCCTGGCTCGGCCATGCTCAGGCCGTCGGCGTCCTTGTTCCTGCCGAAGCCGGTGGAAAGCATCGGCTTGGAATAGGAGCGGCCGTCATCGGCGGTAATCAGCAGCAGCGGTGTTTCACCATCGAGCTTGCGAAATTCTTTGGCCAGGTTGTAACCGGCCAGGCCGGTGCCGACGATCACCACAGGTGCACTCATCACTCACTCCTAAGACTGCAACGACGCGATGACCCGGAAGCCAACGCGGAGAATTAAAACTACCAACAGGTATGTTGAATAAAGCAGCGTAAGTGCAGGAACGGTCAGGCGAAAAGTACTGAGGACGCGGCGCTTGCAGGGGTCACAAGCCATACGCAGCGCTGTACGACGCAACCTGTCCCTCCGCCGCAGTATTTAAACTACCTGCTAGTTGATTTCGATCATCTCGAAATCTATCTTGCCGACGCCACAGTCCGGGCACAGCCAATCCGGTGGAATGTCTTCCCAGCGCGTCCCTGGGGCTATGCCCTCTTCCGGCAGCCCCTCAGCTTCGTCGTAGATAAAGCCGCACACCACACATTGCCACTTGCGCATCGCTCGCCTCCGCCGTGCGGAACGTCGTTTTTGACCCTACCGCAATTGCCCGCTGCCGCCAATGCCCAGGAACCCTGGCCCGACATAGGATAGGTCGCGCGCGCCGCCCCGACCGGCGAGAGCTTTCGCTCAATTTGGCTAAGGCCAAAAATGACAACGGCGACCAAAGGTCGCCGTTGCACTGAATGTTTCCAGCCCTGAAGGCGTGGAAGGCTCGATCAAGCGATTTCGATCATCTCGAAGTCCAGCTTGCCCACGCCACAATCCGGGCACAGCCAGTCTTCCGGAACATCCTGCCACGGGGTTCCGGCGACAATGCCTTCATCCGGCCAACCCAGGCTTTCATCGTAAATCAGGCCACAGACCACACACTGCCACTTCTTCATCAGCTACTACCTCAACTCTTCAGGCGTTCTTGGCGCGGCGGTCGATGGTTAGAAAAATGCCGGCCGGCTCTGGGCGCTTTGTACTGATCGACACGCCAGTACGCAAGTGCCATCGGGCAGTTCCGACCTTTGGCTGGGGCGCAGCCGGGCCTGGCAAACATGCTAAGCTCGCCGCCTCGACTGCCGCAGATACCTGTTCCAGTGCCGCACGCCGCCCTCGCTCACCCCCCCCGCTGGCTGACCGCCACGCAGCTGCACCCCGCGCCCGCGGCCGTGTTGCGTGATTGGTTGTTCGATCAAGGCTCGCTGACCCGGCGGCTGACTGCCCTCTCCGCCGAAGCGTTCAGCGTTACCCCGCTGGCGGAAGGTTGGCAGACGCTGCGCAACGACGAGTGTACCGCACTGCAGGTGCCGGCCGGCAGCCAAGGCTGGGTGCGCGAGGTGTATTTGCGCGGTCACGGCCAACCCTGGGTCTTCGCCCGTAGCGTGGCGGCGCGCAGCAGTTTGGAAGGCTCCGGGCTGGCGTTGCGTGAACTGGGTAGCCGCTCCCTCGGCGAATTGCTGTTCAGCGACCGCGCCTTCGCCCGTGGCGCCATCGAAGTCAGCCGTTACCCCGCCGCCTGGCTACCCGTGGCAGTCCGCGCCGAGCGCCTGTGGGCCCGCCGCTCCAGCTTCAGCCGTGGCGGATTGGCGGTGCTGGTGGCGGAAGTCTTTCTACCCACGCTTTGGGTTGCAGCCGACGTCGAGGCTTGAAGGTCGGAGCGACATCGCGCGAATGGTGGGTTACGGCGCGTCGCACTTTTCGGCATAGCGCTCTTGTTAACGTGCGCGCCTAACCCACCCTACTGGCGGAAGTCTTTCTACCGACCTTGTGGCAACAGGCGCAAATCCACACCGTATAATCCGCGCAGTTTGCCCGGAGAGCCGTCGATGTACGTCAACTTGCTGAAATCGCTCAATCACCTGCATCCCCGCGCCTGGGATTTTGTCCAACTGATGCGCATGGAAAAACCCATCGGCATCTACCTGCTGCTGTGGCCAACCCTTTGGGCGCTCTGGGTCGCGGCCAAAGGTGTGCCGTCACTGAGCAATCTGCTGATCTTCGTGCTGGGTGTGATCCTGATGCGCGCCGCCGGTTGCGTGATCAACGACTATGCCGACCGCAACTTCGACGGTCACGTCAAACGGACCCGTGAACGCCCGCTGGCCAGTGGCAAAATCGCGCCCCGCGAAGCGCTGGTGCTATTTGCCGTGCTGCTGGTGCTGAGCTTCGCGCTGGTGCTCTGCACCAATGCCACGACGGTCTGGTTGTCCTTCGGCGGGCTGGCGTTGGCCGCCTGCTACCCCTTTATGAAGCGCTATACCTTCTACCCGCAGGTGGTGCTCGGCGCGGCGTTCTCCTGGGGGATGCCCATGGCCTTTACCGCCGAGACCGGCGCGCTGCCGGCTGCCGCCTGGCTGCTGTATCTCGGCAATCTGCTGTGGACGGTAGCCTACGACACCTATTATGCGATGGCCGACCGCGATGACGACTTGCAGATCGGAGTGAAGTCCACCGCCATTCTGTTCGGCGACGCCGACCGCCTGATCATCGCCACGCTACAGGGGCTGGCCCTGCTCTGCCTGCTGCTGGCCGGGGCGCGTTTTGCACTGGGCGGGTATTTCCACCTCGGGCTGGGCGTGGCGGCGCTGTGCTTTGCCTGGCAATTTTACAGCACCCGCGCGCGTGAGCCGCAGGCCTGCCTGGCGGCTTTTCTACACAACCACTGGGCCGGGCTGGCGATTTTCCTCGGTATCGTCGCCGACTACGCGTTGCGCTAACCCCAGCCTGCCACGCCAAGGCGTGGCAGGCTGGGGGATCGATCTCATTCCGGCTTGGCCACGTGCCAGACGCCCCCCTTGCCGTCACCGACCATATCGCCGGCCTTTTTGTCCTGAATAAAGGTGTACAGCGGTTTGCCGTAATAAGCCCATTGCATCGTGCCATCGTCGCGCTTGACCACGGTCCAATCGTCATCGGCCTTCGCGCCAGCCTCCGCCATCAGCGGTGGCCAGTTCGTTGCGCATGAGTCGTTGCAGTTGGACTTACCCATGGCGTCCTTATCGTAGGTGTAAAGCGTCATGCCTTTGCTGTCGACCAACATACCGTCCTTCTCCATTGCCGGCTCTGCCGCATGGACGAGTCCTGACAACGCCAGTGCAGCGCCCGCGAGCAGCGCCATCATGGTGGGGGAAGTTCTCATCATGTATCTCCTCTAAGTGGGCTGAGACGACCAGGCAGCCAATTGTGGCCACGGCCGGACAGCCTCGACAAATAAGCAGGTAGAGCCATGAAAGCCCTGTGTGTGCCAGGTTTTCTACGCCAGGCTCCAAGCGTCCAGCCGAGCGCCGGACACCGCGTTGAGCATAGACGAGCCAGGCGCAGGCAAAGCCGCTAACATCGGCCTGTCACACCGCTGCAATAATTCCGTTATCTAATGCGGCGCAAGACAGCTAAACGAGCCGAGGCTTGACCCATGGTTGGCAAGAACATCCTGATCGTTGACGACGAAGCGCCGATCCGCGAAATGATCGCGGTCGCCCTGGAAATGGCCGGCTACGAGTGCCTGGAAGCGGAAAACACCCAGCAAGCCCACGCCATCATCGTCGACCGCAAACCCGATTTGATCCTGCTCGACTGGATGCTGCCCGGCACCTCTGGTATCGAACTGGCGCGGCGGCTGAAGCGTGACGAGCTGACCGGCGGTATCCCGATCATCATGCTCACCGCCAAGGGCGAAGAGGACAACAAGATCCAGGGCCTGGAAGTCGGCGCCGACGACTACATCACCAAACCGTTCTCGCCGCGCGAACTGGTCGCCCGGCTCAAGGCGGTGCTGCGCCGTGCCGGGCCCAGCGATGGTGAAGCACCGATCGAAGTCGGCGGCCTACTGCTCGACCCGATCAGCCACCGCGTGACCATCGACGGCAAGCCGGCCGAGATGGGGCCCACCGAATATCGCCTGTTGCAGTTCTTCATGACCCACCAGGAGCGCGCCTACACTCGCGGCCAATTGCTCGACCAGGTCTGGGGCGGCAACGTGTATGTCGAAGAGCGCACCGTTGACGTACATATCCGCCGCCTGCGCAAGGCGCTCGGTGAGGTGTATGAGAATTTGGTGCAAACCGTACGTGGCACCGGCTATCGTTTCTCCACCAAAAGCTAGCGCCAGGATGGCTGCAACGTGAATCAAGACTGGCGTGGCGCCGTAATCCGTCGCCTGTTACTGCTACTGGCCGGCTGTTTGCTGGTCGGTCTGATCAGCGGCGAATATGCCTGGAGCCTGGTGGTCGGCCTCGCCGCCTACCTCGGCTGGACCCTGGCCCAGTTGCTGCGCCTGCACACATGGCTGAAGCGTCACCAAGCGGATGAGCCACCACCGGATGGCTACGGCTTGTGGGGCGAAGTCTTCGACAACATCTACCACCTGCAACGACGCGACCAACGGGTGCGTGGACGCCTGCAAGCGGTGATCGATCGAGTGCAGGAATCCACCGCGGCATTGAATGATGCGGTGATCATGCTCGACAGCGATGGCAACCTGGAGTGGTGGAACCGCGCAGCGGAAACCTTGCTCGGCCTGAAGACCCCGCAAGACAGCGGCCAGCCAGTGACCAACCTGATCCGCCATCCAACCTTCAAAGACTACTTCGAGCAGAACAACCACAGCGAACCGTTGGAGCTGCCCTCACCGATCAACGACCGCCTGCGCCTGCAATTTCACATCACCCAGTACGGCAACCGCGAACACCTGATGTTGGTGCGCGATATCACTCGTCTGCACCAGTTGGAGCAGATGCGCAAAGACTTCGTCGCCAACGTCTCGCATGAACTACGAACTCCGTTGACGGTGATCTCCGGCTATCTGGAAACCCTGCTGGATAACGTCGACGACATCAACCCACGCTGGCTACGCGCCCTGCAACAGATGCAACAGCAAGGCGGGCGGATGCAGAATCTGCTGAATGACTTGCTGCTGCTGGCCAAGCTGGAAGCTACCGATTACCCCTCGGACAACCAACCGGTGGCCGTCGACTTGCTGCTGCTGTCGATCAAAAGCGACGCGCAAGCCCTGTCGAGCGAGCGCCATCACCGTATCAGCCTGGAAGCCGACGCCAGCCTCAAGCTCAAAGGCAGCGAGACGGAGCTGCGTAGCGCCTTCTCCAACCTGATTTTCAATGCGGTGAAATACACCCCGGATGAGGGCGAGATCCGCATCCGTTGGTGGGGCGACGAGCAAGGCGCGCATCTGAGCGTGCAGGACAGTGGCCTGGGTATCGAAGCCAAACACCTGCCACGGCTGACCGAGCGCTTCTACCGGGTCGACTCCAGCCGCGCCTCGAATACCGGCGGCACCGGGCTCGGGCTGGCCATCGTCAAACACGTGTTGTTGCGCCACCGCGCACGCCTGGATATCAGCAGTGTGCTGGGCAAAGGCAGCACCTTCACCTGCCACTTCCCCTCGACCCAAGTGGTCAAGCGCTGATGCCGCCGAGCGCACGGGGACTGGGCAAGTCGTGCGCTAGCCGCTAATCTGGACGACTGGCACCCATGCTCGCGGTGCCCTCCCCTGATTATCCGGAATCCTTGAAACACCCTTATGGACCCTTCCCCTAGTTACAACGCCGCCTATTTCGCCGATTTTGGTCTCATTCTTTTCGCCCTGCTGCTGGTGCTGCTCAACGGCTTCTTCGTCGCCGCCGAGTTCGCCATGGTCAAACTGCGCTCCACCAAGGTCGAGACCATCGCCGCGAAGAGCGGTTGGCGCGGGCATATCCTGCGCACCGTGCACAATCAGCTGGACGCCTATCTGTCGGCCTGCCAGCTGGGCATCACCCTGGCCTCGCTTGGCCTGGGCTGGGTCGGTGAACCGGCCTTCGCCCACCTACTCCAGCCGCTGTTCGAAAGCCTCGGCATAGACTCGCCGAAACTGGTGCATGGTTTCGCCTTCTTCACTGCCTTCTTCATCATTTCCTACCTGCACATCGTGGTCGGCGAGCTGGCACCCAAGTCCTGGGCGATCCGCCAGCCCGAGCTGCTTTCGCTGTGGACGGCCGCCCCGTTGTACCTGTTCTACTGGGCCATGTACCCGGCGATATGGATCCTCAATGCCAGCGCCAATACCGTTCTGCGCATCGCCGGCCAGGGCGAACCGGGGCCGCACCATGAGCACCATTACAGCCGCGACGAGCTCAAGCTGATCCTGCATTCCAGCCGCGCCAGCGACCCCAGCGATCAAGACATGCGCGTGCTGGCCTCGGCGGTGGAGATGGGCGAGCTGGAAGTAGTCGACTGGGCCAACTCCCGTGAAGACCTGGTCTACCTGGAGCTGAACGCGACACTGGATCAGGTATTCAGCCTGTTCCGCCGGCACAAATACAGCCGCTACCCGGTGTACGACGAGGCCGCCGGCGACTTTGTCGGCGTCCTGCATATCAAGGATCTGCTGCTGCACCTGTCGCTGCTGGAAATGCTGCCCTCGGCACTCAAACTCGGCGAGCTGATGCACCCGCTGGAGCGAGTGAGCCGGCACATGCCGCTGTCGCGCCTGCTCGAGCAATTCCGCCAGGGCGGCGCGCACTTCGCCCTGGTCGAGGAGGCCGACGGCAAAGTTATCGGCTACCTGACCATGGAAGACGTGCTGGAAGCACTGGTCGGCGACATTCAGGACGAACACCGCAAGGCCGAGCGCGGCATCCTCGCCTACCAGCCAGGCAAGCTGCTGGTACGTGGCGACACGCCGCTGTTCAAGGTCGAGCGCCTGCTCGGCGTCGACCTCGACCATATCGATGCGGAGACCCTCGCCGGGCTGATCTACGAAACGCTGAAACGCGTACCGGAAGAGGAAGAAGTGCTGGAGGTCGACGGCCTGCGCATCATCGTCAAGAAGATGAAAGGCCCGAAGATCGTCCTGGCCAAGGTGCTCAAGCTGGATTGAGACTAACTGCCCGAACCGGCGTGCCGCCCTGCTGCAAAAACAGCGCGAACAGCTCGGCGTGACTGCCGACCCCAAGCTTGTGGTACAGGTTGCGCCGGTGCACCTTCACGGTCTCCGGCGAAATGCCCAGCCGTTGGGCGGTGGCCTTGCTGGAGAAACCCTGAAGGATCAGCCGCGCCGTTTCGCTCTCGCGTTCAGTGAGCCGCGCCGCCAACTGGCCAAGAGCCGCGGCGAAGTCGGTCGGTGCCAGCGCAGCAGCCGGCGCCTCGATGCGGGCCAGGGCGAGGTGCTTGCGCATGGCCGCCAGCACCCAATCGCGCACGCACAGCAGGGCACCGACCTGCTCGTTGCGAAAGGCCGTATGGCTGCCCAGTGACAATCCCAGCACCAACCCCTCGCCGAGGTTGAGCATGAATTGCAGCTCATCGCGGCCCACCACCTGCCGAAAATAGCTCAGGTAATACTCGCTCTGGCGAAACTGATCGGGCGCCAGCGTCTCCAGTCGGTACAGGCCGTCGCTGATGCCGCTGCTGGCGGCCTGGTAGAAGGGGTCGAGCAGGTACATGCCGGAGCAGTAATCGGCAAACTGGTCGGCCTCGCCCAGACGGGTGAATTCGAAGACCTCCAACACCTGCGGCGGCCGCTCACGAGGCATCAGCGCCAGCAGCGCGTTGTCCGCCGGGACCAACAGCCGCAGGGTCTCCACCAGGCTACGCCAGAAGCGCGGCGTACCGAGCTGCTCGAACAGCTCCGCGAGCCCCTGATGGATTGGCAGCTCCTTCAGTAATGCATCCACAGCCTACCCCTATCGAGTAACCCCTGATGGGAATTGGTGACACGCCGTCGGCACTCTAGTCTGTTCGCGACAAGAACAACATCCAGCCCTGCGACAGGAGTGACCCCATGATGCTTTCCCGCACTTCGCGCCTCAACCTCGGCCTTGGCGCATGCCTCTCTTGCGGGCTAGCAACGGCAGCCGCCGACGCCCCCAGCGTGCATGTCTACAACTGGTACGATTATATCGGCGCGACCACCCTCAAGGACTTCCAGCGCGACACCGGCATCCAGCCCGTGTATGACACCTTCGACAGCGGCGAAGTGCTGGAAGCCAAGCTGATGACCGGCCGTAGCGGTTATGACGTGGTGGTGGCCAGCAATTTCATTCTGCCGGCCCTGATCAAGGCCGGTGCCTTGCAGAAACTGGACCGCAGCCAACTGCCCAACCTGAAGCACCTCGACCCGGTACTGCTGGAAAAAATTCGCGCGAACGACCCCGACAATCAGTACGCCATACCCTACCTGTGGGGCACCGATGGGCTGGGCTACAACGTCGACAAGGTCAAGGCCGCTCTCGGCAGTGATGCCCCAGTGAACTCCTGGGACCTGCTGTTCAAGGAAGAAAACCTCGCCAAGCTCAGCCAATGCGGGGTGGCACTGCTGGATGCCCCCGCCGAGGTCATGCCGATTGCCCTGCACTACCTTGGCCTGTCACCCAACAGCAGCAACCCCGATGACTACAAAAAGGCCCAGGCACTGCTGCTGAAACTGCGCCCATACATCACCTATTTCGACTCGTCGAAAATCCAAAGCGATCTGAGCAACGGCGATATCTGCCTGGCCCTGACCTGGTCCGGCACGGTGTTCGGTGCGAAGCAAGCCGCCGACCAAGCAGGAAAGGGAGTGAAAGTCGAATACAGCATCCCCATCGAAGGGGCGCCGCTGTGGATCGACAATCTGGTCCTGGTCAAAGACAGCCAGCATCCCGCAGAAGGGCTGACCTTTATCAACTATATGTTGCGCCCCGAGGTGACAGCGGCGGCCACCGATCTGGCGCTCACCGCCAACGCCAACAAGGACGCGACCGCGCTGGCCTCGGCCGAGGTGCGCAACAGTCCGAATATCTATCCCTCGGCGGAGGTGATAGCCAAGCTGTTCACCCTGCAACCGCAGCCCCATGCAATCGAGCGTGTCCGCACGCGGGCCTGGAGCAACATCACGAGCGGCCGCTGAGCCGACATCAGTTACCCGGCGCAGGCCCAGAACGGTGTGCGCTTTTTTTACCTAAATTGCCTGAGAGTTCCGCCATGAAACTTCGTGCCCGCGATCTGCACATCCAATTCGGCCAACTGCAACCCGGCCCCCTCAATGCCATCACCGATGTACCCGGCGTGCGCGTCGGTCACAGCAATATCCGGGGGCGTAGCGCCAACGGCCGCGACATCAACACCGGCGTCACCCTGATCGAGCCGCGTGCGGGTTCCACCACCCAGCAGCCGTGCTTCGCCGGCGTGCATATCCTCAACGGCAACGGCGATGCCACGGGCCTGGAGTGGATTCGCGAGGCCGGCCTACTGACCAGCCCGATCGCCTTTACCAACACCCACAGCATTGGTGTGGTGCGCGACGCGCTGATCGCCCTGGACCGCCAGGATCAGCCCGATGACGGGCGCCTGTACTGGAATATGCCGGTGGTGCTGGAAACCTTCGACGGCCTGCTCAATGACATCAACGGCTTCCATGTGCGCCCCGAACATGTGGCCGAAGCCCTGGACCGCGCCGTCGGCGGCCCGGTGGCCGAAGGCGCGGTCGGCGGTGGCAGCGGCATGATCTGCCACGAGTACAAGGGCGGCATCGGCACCGCCTCGCGGCGCCTGAGCGCGGCGCAGGGCGGCTGGACAGTCGGCGCCATAGTCCAGGCCAACCACGGCACGCGCCGCGAGCTGCGGGTGGATGGCTACCCGGTGGGGCGCTACATGGAAAAGGCCACCTCGCCGTTCCTCCGCGCCGATCTGCCGCATCCGGGGATGGGTTCGATAGTCGTCTGCCTGGCCACCGATGCGCCGCTGCTGCCGCACCAGTGCACCCGCCTGGCCCAGCGCGCCAGCATCGGCATCGCCCGCACCGGCGGCGGTAACGAGGACTGCAGCGGCGATATCTTCGTCGCCTTCTCCACTGGCAACCAGCAGCTTGAGGCCACCGCTTACGAGCGCAAGGGCGCCTTCACCTGCGACGGCCTGCGCATGGTCAACAACGACCATATTGGCGACTTGTTCCTCGCCGCGGCGGAGGCCGTGGAGGAAGCCATCATCAATGCGCTGCTGGCGGCCGATACCGTCGAGGGCAATGGCCACCGGGTCCAGGCGCTGGATAGCGCCACCCTGCTGGAAGCCCTGCGCCAGGCCGGCTGGCGGCCGCGGCGGGAATCTTGAGTCGGTGTCCTGGGTTTCAGGGGGCCCGTTCAGTGTTCGTCATCAGGGCAGCACATTCTCATTGAGAAACTGCTCCGCCCTTGCCGGATCGAGTGCCTTGAGGCGCTTATAAACTGCCAGGGTCTGCTCAGCTTGGCCGGATAGGCGATAGGCAACGCCTAGGCTGTACCAGGCCTCGGCATCTTCCGGGTCGATGCGCACTGCCTGTCGGTAGGCTTCGATGGCCTTGGCGGTCTGGCCGGATTTCCCGTAGGAACCGCCCAGGTTGAGCCAGGCCTTGGCATATTCCGGGTTGATGCGCACTGCCTGTTGGAAGGCTTCGATGGCTTTGGCGATCTGGCCGGAGTCCCCGTAGACAACGCCGAGGTTGAGCCAGGCCTTGGCAAATTCCGGGTTGATGCGCACTGCCTGCTGGAAGGCTTCGATGGCCTTGGCGATCTGGCCGGAGTCCCCGTAGACAGCGCCCAGGTTGTTCCAGACATCGGCATCTTCCGGGTCGATGCGCACTGCTTGTTGGTAGGCTTCGATGGCGCTGGTGGTCTGGCCGGATTTCCCGTAGACAACGCCCAAGTTGTACCAGGCCTCGGCGTATTCCGGGTTGATGCGCACTGCCTGTCGGTAGGCTTCGATGGCCTTGGCGCTCTGGCCGGATTTCCCGTAGGCAAAGCCCAAGCAGTGCCAAGCCACGGCGGCCTGCGGCTGCGCCTTGGTCCAGCGCCGTGCATGGTTTAACAGCCCGGCCCAATCTTGTTTCACTTGCAGCGCCGCCGCCTTATTGAGCCAGTCGAGATAGGGAGTCTGCGTGGTTTCCTCAGTGCTCTTGTGCCGTTTGGGCAGTTCGCTGATCCATTCCACCGGCACGGCAAAGTTAAGTTGCTGGCCCTCGGCCAGATAAAAGGTGGGCAACCCGATGAGCCGGCCTTGTTCATCAAACAGGCCGCCACCACTGGAGCCGGGGGAGAGGGGGGCGGTGATCTGAAGGTACTGACCGCCTGCCACCGGGCGCAGGCTGGAAATAATGCCCTCGGACAAAGTGAGTTCCAGCCCTCTGGGTGCGCCGATGGCATAAACCCGTGCGCCCACCTTGAGGCGAGCGGTGCTGCCCAAAGTTACAGGCGCGGCCTTAAGCCCGTTCACGGCGAGGGTGCAGACATCCCTATCCCAGTCGCTGTGCCGCAGAGCTGCCGGATATTCTCTTTTCCGGTGCTGCACTCGCATATGCTCGGCACCTGCAAGCACATGGCAGTTTGTGGCAACCATGCCTCCGCCCAGCGCCACGCCGCTGCCCAATCCCAACGCCTTGCCCTGGGCGTCGAAAGTTCGGATCACGATAACACTGGGCGAAACCGCATCGAAAACTTCGCTGGCCGTCTTGGCATAAGCATCAAAGGCGAACAGACAGAAGACGACAAGCAGAAAGCCCCGTGTTCCATTGTTTGGGGGCATTAGGGGGGACGTTAGACACTCACTTCCCACGCGCACGATCAACTTCCATCCGGATGTGGGCATCCGATAACGCGAGCCTGCTATTTACGGGGTTGTCGTAGTGCAGCTCTAGAGCGGCGCGGTCAAGCTGCTCAACACAAGGGATCATGTAGCGCATGGAATGCTGCCCTTAGAATCCTACTTAGGTTTATCAACCGCATGACGGATAGCTCTGGGCAAGAGCCGGCACTACCCCACGCCCACATTCTTATAACCTCTTTAGAACGAGCTTAGTCCATAGGAAAAACACCGACCGGCCGCACCTGCGCGGCGTCTTCACCAAGCTGGCGCGTCGCACCAGGCCTTGCTTCGAAAGCGCTGTTGAACAGCGCGCTGTCCTCGGCCCGAATGGCTTGTTTTCTTCATGCCCCCCGCATAACCCCAGCCCCGACCGGCCTTGCGCGTTAGTCCCATCGCAGGATGGTTGTCCCTCCGCTAAGCCGTTTAAATCGCTCTCCATGGGGCCTCTCCCAGCGTTGGTTTCGGGGCGGGCCAAGGCCTGGCAGATGCGAGGAGAGCGCCATGGATAGCCGTGGTCTGGGTTACGTCCGCGTCTTCTCCGGCGACCTTGCCCGCTGGCGCGAATAGGCCAGCCAGGTGCTGGGGATGATGGTCGCCGCCAGGCCGGCTGTCGGCCGCTGCGGGAGGGGGGGAGTCTTGAGTCAGGGGCAAACCCTTCCCCCTCCCGAAGAGAGAGGGGGAGCGGCCGTCAGTGCGCCTCTTCCAGCTCGTCGTGCAGCAGGCCGAAGATCTCGCGTTTCATCTCGATGAACGAGCGCTCCATGACCATGTCCAGCGTGCGCGGACGCTCGATCGGCACATCGAGGATCTTCTTGATCCGCCCCGGACGGGCGCCCATCACATAGACGCGGTCGCCAAGCAGAATCGCCTCGTCGATGTCGTGGGTGACGAACAGCACGGTCTTCTTGCTGTTACCCCACACCCGCAGCAGCAGTTGCTGCATCTGCAAACGGGTCTGGCTATCCAGCGCGCCGAAGGGTTCATCCATCAGCAGAATCTGCGGATCGTTGGCCAGCGCGCGGGCGATCGCCACGCGCTGCATCATGCCGCCGGAGAGCTGCTTGGGATAGTTATCGGCGAACTGCGCGAGGCCGACTTCGTTGAGGTAGAAGTCGACTATCTCGGCGCGCTGCCTGGCCGGCATGCCGCGGCGCTTGAGACCGAACTCGATGTTCTGCCGTACCGTCAGCCAGGGGAACAGCGTATAGCTCTGAAACACCATGCCGCGGTCGACGCCCGGCCCCTCGACCTGCCGACCGCCGACATGGATGCTGCCGGCGCTCGGCTCGGCCAGGCCGGCGGTGAGATACAGCAGGCTCGACTTGCCGCAACCGGAGGGGCCGACCAGCACCGCGAACTGCTGATCCGGCACCTCGAAGGAGACCTTGTCCAAGGCGGTGAAGGTCGAGCCGCTGGGCGTCTGGTACTGCAGGCTGACCGCGTCGACGCGCAAGCGCGCCGGAGCCCCGATTTGTGCCGCTAACGAAACCGCATCGTCACGTTGCACCGCTGCTACTGCGCCCATGAGGCCACCTTGAGTCGAAGAAGTCGGAACAGTTGATCGGTCACCAGGCCCAGCAGGCCGATGATGGCGATGGCGAGGAAAATCACATCGACCTGGAAGCCGCGCATGGCCTTCAAGCTGATGTAACCGAGGCCGCTGGACGCCGCGACCAGTTCGGCCACCACCAGGTAGGTCCAGGCCCAGCCCATGGTCACCCGCAGGGTATCCAGCACGCCCGGCAGCGACGCCGGGCCGAGCACGTGGAAGAGCACATCGCGGCGATTGGAGCCCAGGGTGTAGGAGGCGTTGATCAGGTCCTTGGACACGCCCTTGGAGACGTCGGCGATCATCACCAGTTGCTGGAAGAACACGCCGAAGATGATCACCGTCACCCGCTGCTCCAGACCGATGCCGATCCAGAGGATGAACAGCGGCACGAAGGAGGTCACCGGCAGGTAGCGGATGAAGTTCACCAGCGGTTCGAGGAACGCCTGGACGATGCGGAAGCTGCCCATCAGCAGCCCCAGCGGCACCGCCACCAGGGAGGAGACGATGAAGCCGATCAGCACCACCTCGACGCTGGCCCAGACGTGTTGCGCCAGGGTGCCGTCGCTACCCAGACGTGCGGCCGCCTCCAGCACCGCGCCGGGGGTGGGCAGGAACATCGTCGGTACCACGCCACCGTAGGAGAGCCCGGCCCAAAGGCCGATCACCAGCAGCCAACAGACTGTGCTGGCGCCGAGAAGCAGCTTGGCCGGCAAGTCGACCTTGGGCGTCAGGCAGCGGTTAAGCCATGATTTTGAATTGGCCATGATTGCCTCCGCTCAAGGGCTGACGAATGTGCTGTCGACCAGGTCGTCGTAGCTGACGGCAAAGGGTTTGCCTTGCAGTGAGCTCCAGGTCTGGTTGGCCAGCTCGATCAACTCGGCGATGTCACCGGGCTTGCCGGGAGTGCCGAGCAGTTTTTCGCTCATGGGCTGGTCATAGAAGCGCACGCCCTTGGCGGCATTCGCCATCTCGAGCGGATCGGCCAGATAGCCGCCGACGCCCTTGGCCATGATCGCGTAGGCCTCCTGCGGATGCTCCTTGGTGTACTGCACAGCCTTGTACAGGCCGTTGACCAGCGCCTTGACGTCTTCCGGCTGCTTCTCGATGACGTCGCAGTTGAGCGCCACCACATCGACGATGATCCCGGGCGTCTTGGTGCTGTCGATCAGCACCTTGCCCTGACCTTTCTGGCGCACCAGCGACAGGTGCGGCTCCCAGGTCACCGCGGCCGGAATGCGCCCGGCGATAAAGGCGGTGGCGGCGTCGTCGGCGGTCATGTTCTGCACCTGCAGATCGCTCATGGACATGCCGTTTTGCTTGAGCAGATAGGACAGCCAGAACTGCGAGACCGAACCCTCGTTGACCGCGATCGCCTTGCCCTTGAGCTCCTGCAGGCTGTTGACCTCCTTGCCCACCAGCACGCCGTCACCGCCGTAGCTGTCATCCAGCGCGGCCACCGCCTTGAAGCAAAACTGCGGACGGTATTTGAGGATCTCGTCGATGGTCGAAGCCGAGCCGGAGAGTTGGCCGGAGGCCTGGGCGGCCATGTACATCGAGGACTCCTCCATGGTGGTCAGCTGCAGGTCGAGGCCCTGCTCCTTGAAGTAGCCCAAATCGCGAGCCAGATACAGCGTGCCATAACCAACCCAGGTGGTATGGCCGATGGACAGAGTGCCGGCCTGGGCGCCAGTGACGACGCCAACGGCCAGTGCGGTGGTTGCAAGGGACAGCGAGGAACGCTTGAGCAAGGACTTGATCATGGAACACTCCCACAGCCTATCGGCTTTAGTTATTGGATTTGCGGGACAGCATTGGCCTAAGGCCAAAAGGGTTCCGTCGCGCCGGCCGCTACGGGCCGGCGTGATAGGTAGTACGGGGAATGGAACGCCGGGGCCGGCTTACAGCCGCCCCAGTTCCTGCGCTGTGCGATCCACCGCGCGCTTGGTCTTCTCCACCAGTTCATCGAGCTCGCTGTGGCTGGCCACCAGGGCCGGCGCCATGATCATCCGGCCGAGGGTGGCGCGGATGATCAACCCCTCTTCGAAACCATGGGTGCGGCAGCTCCAGGTGATGTCGGCCTCGTTGGCAAAGCGCTTGCGCGTGGCCTTGTCCTCGGCGAACTGCAGGGCGGCGACCATCCCGGCACCTTGGATTTCGCCGACCAGCGGGTGATCGGTGAACACCTCGCGCAGGCAGCGTTGCAGATAGGGGCCGGTCTCCTGCTTGACCCGAGTGACCACACCCTCGTCGCGCAGCGCCTTGAGGTTGGCGGTAGCCACGGCGGCGGCCACCGGGTGCCCCGAGTAGGTCAGGCCGTGGGCGAACACCCCGCCTTGCTCCACCAACACCTCGGCCATGCGTTTGGAAAGCACCAGCCCGCCCATCGGGATGTAACCCGAAGTCAGACCCTTGGCGATCGACAGGGTGTCCGGCTCGAAGCCGAAGTATTCATGGGCGAACCATTCGCCGGTGCGGCCGAAGCCACCGATCACCTCATCGGCGCACAGCAGCACGTCGTACTGGCGGCAGATGCGCTGGATTTCCGGCCAATAGCTTTCCGGCGGGAAGATCATCCCACCGGCGCCCTGGAACGGTTCGGCGATGAAGGCCGCAACGTTTTCCGCACCCAGTTCGAGGATTTTCTCTTCCAGTTGGCGGGCGGCGCGCAGGCCGAACTCGGCCGGCGTCAGGTCGCCTTCGTGGCCGTACCAGTAGGGCTCGTCGATGTGCGCAACGTCGGGGATCATGCCACCCATCTCGTGCATGAACTTCATCCCGCCCAGGGCGGTCGCGGCCAGAGTCGAGCCGTGGTAGCCGTTCCAGCGACCGATCATGATCTTCTTCTGCGGCTTGCCGAGGATCTGCCAGTAGCGGCGCACGGTGCGGATCAGCGCCTCGTTGGCCTCGGAGCCGGAGTTGGTATAGATCGCGTGGCTGTAGTGGCTGGGCAGCAGGCTGAAGAGCAGCTCGGAGAGCTCCACCACCGCCGGGTGAGTGGTGTGGAAGAACATGTTGTAGTACGGCAGCTGCTCGAGCTGGCGGGCGGCGGCGGCATTGAGGTCCTTGCGGCCGTAGCCGAGGTTGGTGCACCACAGGCCGGACATGCCGTCCAGATAGCGCTGGCCGTCGTTGTCCCACAGGTACAGGCCCTCGCCCTTCACGATTACCCGCGGGCCCTCGGCATTCAGCGCCTTCTGGTCGAGGAAGGCATGGATATGGTGGGCGGCGTCCAGCGCCTGGTACTCACGGGTTTCACGGTTTCCCTTAATCTGGGTATTCATCACAGCTCTCCTCCCCTCAGGGGGTATCAACAGTACTTCTGAATTTGCAGCCTTCAGGCTTGGTCCGGGTTCAGCGCCTTTTCAAGCGGCTCGGGCACGAACAGCGGCTTGCGCATCACCAGCTTGATCCAGAGGATCGCGATCAGCGACACCAGGCCCAGCACCAGCCCGGCGATGCCGAAGATCTTCCCGGTCATTTCCGGCGCCGGCGAGGCGTACCAGATGGCGTAGAGCATGCCGGCGATGCCGATGACCTGCGGCCAGGGATAGAAGGGCGTACGGAACGGCCGGGCGATCTGCGGGTAGCGCCGGCGCAGGGCGATCACGTCGATGTGGGTGATGATGTAGGCCAGCAGCCAGGCCAGGGCGGCGGCCAGCAGCAACAGGTTGATCGCTGCCGCGTCCTGGCCCATCAGCAGGATCGGCAGGCCGGTGATGGCCGCGACGAACAGCACGGCCACCCAAGGCGTACGGGCCCGCGGGCTGAGGCGCTTGAACAGCGGGAAGGCCTGGCCGTTCTGCGCCATGCCGTAGAGCATCCGTGGAATCGCCGCCAGCGAGGAGTTGAGGGTGCTGCAGGTGGCGGTGATCGCCGCGGCTACTAGGAACAGCTGGCCGCTCTCGCCGAACACCGTGGTGGCGAACAGGTAATGCGGCAGGCCGTTGCTCGCCAACTCCGCCTGCGGCACCGTCAGCAGCGCGCCGAGGCAATACAGAGCGATGGTCGCGAAGATGATGCTCAGGCCGATGATCATCGAGCGCGGGATATTGCGTTCCGGCCGGCGCGTCTCCTCCACCAGCGGGCAGACGAACTCGGCGCCGACGAAGCCCCAGACAGCCATCGCGGTGAGGGCGAACACGCCCACGCCGAGCGGATTCCAGTCGCCGCCGAGCAATGCAGCGGGCTCCAGCACTGGCGTATCGCTGGCGAGAGCGCTCAGCCCCAGCAGCAGCAGCACCACCACCATGACTACCGCCATCACTGTCTGCAGCTTGGCGAAGATGTCGAGGCCCAGCAGGTTGAGCAGGGTGAACAGGCCAAGCACCCCGAAGGCGACGCTGAACTGCGGGAACACCCCGGGATAGACCTTGCCGATGATCAGGTCGAGCAGCAGCAGTTCGGCGGACAGGGCGAACATGGCCACCACCACGTAACCCGAGAAGACCGCCAGGATCGCCGGGAACTGGCCGATGGCAACTTCCGTGTAGCTGCTCAGGCTGCCCGCTCGCGGGATCATCAACGCCAGCTCGGAGAAGGAAAACGCGTAGGTCAGCGCCAACAGATAGGCCAGCCCCAGCGGGATCAGGAAGCCCGGCCCGGCGACGCCGACACCTTGCAGCATCAGCACCATCACGCCCTGGGACACCACCACCCCGACGGCCACTGCCAGCAGCGAGCCGAGGCCGAGCACCCGGCGCAGGCCGCCCGGCGTCGCGGCGGTCGCCGACGCCGGCGCCTGTAAGGGTAGGCTTGTACTTTCAGTCATCTGTATTTCCCGCTCTTGTTGTTGTAATGGGCCCCCGACTCTCAGCGCAGCTGGAACCAGGTGGTCTTCAGTTGGGTGTACTTGTCGAAGGAGTGCAGCGACAGATCGCGGCCGAAGCCGGACTGCTTGCCGCCGCCGAAGGGCACGCTGACGTCGAGGGCGTCGACGGTATTCACCGACACGGTGCCGGCATTCAGGCGCCGGGCCACACGATGGGCGCGGTTGAGGTCGTCGCTCCACAGCGAGGCAGCCAGCCCGTAGACGCTGTCGTTGGCCAGGCGCACGGCCTGCTCTTCGTCATCGAAGGGGGTCACCGCCAGCACCGGGCCGAACACCTCTTCACGGGACAGGCGCATGTCCGCACCCACGCCGGTGAAGATGGTCGGCTCGATGAAGTTGCTCGAGCCGTTGTAGCTCAGACGCTGGCCACCGCAGACCAAGTTCGCACCACTGGTGCGGGCGCTGTCGATAAAGCCCATCACGCTATCGGCCTGCCGCGTGTCGACTATGGCACCGGCGCGGCTTTGTGGGTTCAGCGGATCGCCCGGCTGCCAGTGGCGGGCCTTGGCGATCAGGCGCTCGACGAACTCATCGTGGATCGAGCGCTGCACCAGCAGCCGCGAGTTGGCCGAGCAGACCTCGCCCTGGTTGAAGAAGATGCCGAAGGCGGCCTTCTCCGCCGCCAGATCGAGATCCTGACAATCGGCGAACACCAGATTGGCGCTCTTGCCGCCGCACTCCAGCCAGACCTGCTTGAGGTTCGACTGCGCCGAGTACTGCATGAAATATTTGCCGACTTCGGTCGAGCCGGTGAAGGCCAGGCAGTCGATATCCGGGTGCAGGCCGAGCGCCTTGCCGGCACTCTCGCCGAGACCCGGCACCACGCTCAGCACGCCTTCCGGCAGCCCGGCTTCCAGCGCCAGTTCGGCCAGGCGCAAGGCGGAGAACGGCGACTGCTCGGCCGGCTTCAGGACCACCGAGTTGCCTGCGGCCAGCGCCGGGGCGAGCTTCCAGGCCGCCATATCCAGCGGGAAGTTCCACGGCACCACCGCCGCGACCACCCCGAGCGGCACGCGGGTGATGGTGGCCAGGGCGTTCTGCGCGGTGGGCGCGACCTGGTCGTAGAGCTTGTCGAGGCTTTCCGCATACCAGGCGAACACCCCGCCGGCGCCCGGCACGTCTATGTTGTAGGCGTCCATCACCGGCTTGCCCATGTTCAGCGAATCGAGCAGGGCCAGTTCCTCGCGATTGGCCAGGATCAGCTCGGCCAGGCGCAGCAGCACGCGCTTGCGCTCCACCGGTGCCATGCGCGCCCAGGGGCCGCTATCGAAGGCCTGACGCGCGGCGCGCACGGCGGCGTCGACCTCGGCGGCACCGCAGGCGGCGACATTCGCCAGCAGCCGGTTGGTCGCCGGGTTGATCGCCGCGAAGGTCGCGCCGGACTCGGCGGCGACCTGCCGGCCGCCGATTAGGGCCCGGTCGATGAAGCGCTGGGTACGCGCACGTTGTTGCCAATCACTGAGTTCGAACACTACCGAGCTCCCTCGCCTGCGACCGATCATGGCCGGTCATGGTGGTTTTGGATGCGATCGATAGTGGCCGAAGGTGCGGCTTAGGAAAAATATTAAATATGTGTTCGGGGTATACGAAAAAGCTGGTTAGCCCAGCCCCAACAAAGTGCAGCGTGCTGGGTTATTGTGCAGTGGCGCACATGCTCCGCCGGAGCTGCCGGGGCAAGCTTGCGGCGGCTCGCTGGATTCTGTTCGCGAGGGCTCCGCCAGAGCAGGAAAATAGCGGCTTTGCGCCAGCGCTCGAGTTCGTGAGTCGCGCAAATTGCTGAGCCTGGAGCTTCGCGGATTGGCCCATTAATGACAATAAGCTGCCCCCTTTCGATTCACCGGCGTGCGGGCAAAAAACGAGGTTTTTGTGGCTTCCTATACCCTGCGGCAACTGAAGTATTTCGTGACCACCGTGGAATGCGGCAGCGTGGCCGAGGCCTCGCGCAAGCTGTATATCGCCCAGCCATCGATCTCCACCGCGATCAAGGGGCTGGAAGAGAGTTTTGGCCTGCAGTTGCTCATCCGCCATCATGCCCAGGGTGTGTCGCTGACCCCAGGTGGTGCGCGCTTCTACCGCAAGGCCCAGGAACTGCTGCGCATGGCCAAGGAGTTCGAACAGAACGCCCTGGCCGACCTCGATGTGGTGGCCGGGCAGATCGATATCGGCTGCTTCGAGACCGTCGCCCCGCTCTACCTGCCACGCCTGATCGCCGGCTTTAACGCGCTCTATCCGGGGGTGGAAATCCGCCTGCGCGACGGCGAGCAGCAGGAGCTGGTGCAGGGCCTGACCGCCGGGCGTTTCGACCTGGCGATCCTCTACCAGCACGACCTCGACTCGACCATCGAAACCGAGCCACTGATGCCTCCGCAGCGCCCCTACGCGCTGCTACCGGACGGCCACCGCTTCGCCCATCAGGCGCAGGTGTCACTTCGCGACCTGGCGCTGGAGCCGATGATCCTGCTCGACGTGCAGCCGAGCCGCACCTATTTCGTCAGCCTGTTCGAGGAGCTCGGCCTGAGCCCGCATATCGCCTTCAGCTCACCGTCGATCGAGATGGTCCGCGGCATGGTCGGCCAGGGTTTCGGCTTCTCGGTGCTGGTCACCCGCCCGCACTCGGAGTGCACCTACGACGGGCAGAAGGTGGTGATGCTGGAGATCGCCGAGCCGGTGACCACCTCAGGGCTGGTGGCCGCCTGGCTGAAACGCGCACCGCTGACCAAGCCGGCACAACTGTTCGTCGACTACTGCAAGGAGCAGCTGGCGCCGCAAACCGAAACGCCTGGCGAGTGAGCCATGTAGGGCGGGTGCAACCCGCCTGGCCTCGCCAACGCGCGGGTTTCATCCGCCCTACTTCTAGGCGCCGGCCTGGAGCAGCTCCGCCAGCCTGTCCAGCAACCCATCACAGGCCCGCAACTGCTCGATGCTGACGAACTCGTCCGGCTTGTGCCCCTGGTCCATGCTGCCGGGGCCGCAGACCACGGTTGGAATACCCGCCTGAGCGAACAGGCCGCCTTCGGTACCGAAGGCCACGGTGCCGAACTCGCGTGACCCACTGAGCAGCGCGATCAATTCAGCAGCTTCACTCTGCGGATCGGTCGCCAGGCCTGGATAAGCGCTCAGCGGCTGAAAACGGATCGTCGTCTCGGCCTGGATCGCCTGCATCTTCGGCAGCAGTTCGGTCGTGGCGTAATCCTGCAGTTGTTCGGCGACCTGCTGCGCATCGAAGTCCGGCAAGGCGCGTACCTCGAAATCGAACTGGCATTCAGCGGGGACTATGTTCAGCGCCCTGCCGCCGCTGATCACGCCGGTCTGCACCGTTGAATAGGGCGGGTCGAAGCGCGCGTCATGCTGGCCCGACGCGGCCAGGCGTTCGCCGATCTGACCGAGCTTGCCAATCAGCCGGGCGGCGTATTCGATGGCATTCACCCCCTGCGGCGCATAGGCCGAATGGCAGGCGGCGCCCTGCACACAGCAGCGCATGGCGAGCTTACCCTTGTGCCCGAGCACCGGGCGCATCTCGGTCGGCTCGCCGATGATGCAGACGATCGGCTTGTGCTCGCGCCGTTCCAGTGCGTCCAGCAACGAGCGCACGCCGAGACAGCCGACCTCCTCGTCATAGGAAAATGCCAGATGCACGGGCAGGCGCAGCGGCTGCGCGAGAAAACGCGGCACCGCCGCCAGCACGCAGGCCAGGTAGCCCTTCATGTCCGCCGTACCGCGGCCATAGAGCCGGCCGTCCTGTTCGCTCAACTTGAACGGATCGACCGTCCAGGCCTGGCCTTCCACCGGCACCACGTCGGTATGCCCGGACAACGCCACCCCGCCGCAGTCCCGGGGGCCGAGGGTGGCGAACAGGTTGGCCTTGGTCCGCTCGGCGTTGAACAACAGCTCGCTCTCGACCCCGAAGCCGGCCAGGTAGTCGCGGATGAATTCGATCAGCGCCAGATTGGATTCGCGGCTGACGGTGTTGAAGGCGATCAGCTGGGCCAGCAGTTCACGGCTGCGCGCTTCACTCATCGCCAGGCACGCCGTAGCTCGGCGCCTGGGTCGGGTCCAGCGCGCGGGTGACGTAGTCCTGCATCTGCGGCCGGTAAGCGCTCCACAGCTTGCCCAGCTCGCCGAGCGGGTCTTCCTCGGCCCAGTCCACCCGCAGGTCGACCAGCGGCCAAAGCAGATCGCTGACCACCGAGAGCGCCGCCGAATGCACCGGCCCGGCCTCGCCACCAGCCGCAACCGCAGCGTTCATGGCCGCCAGCAGGCGATCCGCCAGGGGCTCGCCGGCATGCGCCTCGAAGGCGGCGACCATGGCCGCGATCACCTGCGGGCCGGCCAGCAGATTGCCGGCCGCCACGCATTGCTCGCCGGCCACGGCGTTATTCACGCCGAGCGCCTCGCTGCCGGTGAACAGCGCGGTACGGCCCTGGCTGTCGATCACCGCGAGCTGGCGGTACTGGCTGAACCCGTTGCTGGCCAGCGCCCGATCCATCGCCGCGAGAGGCGCCAGTCCGGCGTCCAGCAGGTCGAGAATATCCGGGCCGAGGGCCGGCAGGGTGATGTTCTGCGTGGCAACCGCGCCGACCCCGGCGCGCAGCCAGGGGCAGCGCGCCCCCACGGCGATGCTGGAAGAGCTTATGGCAATGCCGAGCTGGCCGGTCTCGGCGCAACGGCCGACTATGGAGAAGGTCATCACATCACCTCAGTCAGGAATCACGGCGATCACGTCGATCTCCATCAGCCATTGCGGCTGGCCGAGAGCGGAGACCACCAGGCCGGTGGAGATCGGGAACACGCCCTTGAGCCACTTGCCGACCTCCTGGTAGACCGGCTCGCGGTAGCGCGGGTCGATCAGGTAGGTGGTGGTCTTGACAATGTGGCTGAGGTCGCTGCCGGCCTCTTCCAGCAGTTGCTTGACGTTCTTCATTGCCTGTTCGGCCTGGGCACGCGGGTCGCCGAGGCCGACCAGCTGGCCGTTGAAATCGGTACCCACCTGGCCACGGACATACACGGTGTTGCCGGCGCGCACGGCCTGGCACAGGTCGTTGTCGAGCGTCTGGTTCGGGTAGGTGTCTTTGGTGTTGAACATGCGGATGCGGGTGTGAGTAGGCATCAACGGACTCCCATAAGGCTGGCTTTTTGAATGTGCGAATCGGGCTGTGCGCCATCAGGCATTTGCTTTAGATCAGCCTCTGCCTGGCGTTGCGAGGCATCCCGATAGTCGAGATAGGTGCGCTGTTTTACGATGTGGTCAACAATATGCTTGGCATCGTGCCAAACGCCCCAGATGAACGCGGAGCCACGACGCGACAGCCACGGCAGGCCCACGAAATAGACGCCAGGCTCGGTCGAAACACCGCGCTGATGCTGCGGCTTGCCGTTTGCGTCGAAGGCGTTGACCTTCAGCCAGTTGTAATCAACTGAATAGCCCGTTGCCCAGATGATCGAGGTCACGCCGGCCTCGGCCAGATCGAGCTCAAGAATGGGGTTGGTCACACATTCCGGATCCGGGAGCATGGTGCGGGCTTCAGGTTCTTCCGGAAGGTCCAGACCATTGCGGGCGATATAGGCGTCAGCAGCATCGAGCAGCGCCAGATAGTTCTCATCACCGCGAGCAAGGTTGTCCGCAAGATTCGATGCGAAGGTCACCACACCTTCATTGAACGCTTTGGTCAGGCCAACGAGCGTCATCCCCTGATGGGCAAGTCTGCGGAAGTCAACCGTATGGCCGCCACGCGCACCGCTTACTGCGATGGTGACATGCTCCTTGCCCGGCTGGACGCCCTCCGCATCCCATTCACCGAGAACGCCGAGCCACCAGCAGAAGTCACGGTTGCGATAGGCGCGTGGCGGGCGATCGTGCGCGCCGACCGAAAGGTAGACCTGCTTGCCGGCACGTTGCAGCTCATCCGCGATCTGCACACCCGACGACCCGGCACCCACCACCAGCACAGCCCCCTCGGGCAGTTGCTCAGGATTACGATACTCGGCAGAGTGGATCTGTGTGAGCTTCTCATCTTTAGGAGCGATCGGCGGAACAACAGGGCGCTGGAAGGGGCCGGTTGCGACAATCACCTGATTGGCCTCGATCACGCCCTCGGAGGTTTCAATAGTGAAGCCCGGGCGGCCAGCATTGCGTTCCACCTTCTTCACTTCCACACCGGTGCGGATGGGGGCGTTGAACTTCTTGGCATAGGCTTCGAAATAAGCCGCAACCCGCTCTTTCGGGGCAAAGGCGTCGGGCTCGAGATCGTCGAACTCCAGACCCGGGAAACGATCGTGCCAGGCCGGACCATTGGCAACCAGCGAATCCCAGCGTCCCGTGCGCCAGCCTTCGGCGATACGATTGCGCTCCAGGACGAGGTGGGGCACCCCGAGTTTGCTCAGGTGTTCACTCATGGCCACGCCGGCCTGACCGGCGCCAACAACAAGCGTATCTATTTCTATTTTTTCAACTGTCATGCCTGTGTACTTCTGAAAGGCGGTTTGATTCAGGTCGGTCATGGCTTGCCTCCTCTGATTCTGAACATTGTTGTTCTACTGTTGCGGCTATCTGTGGGTGTTGGCCGCATTCTGTTCAGAACCAGGGATTCGCGAAATTATGATTTTTGTACTCGCTGGCTAGGAAAAAGCTGCCCGCACGGAAAGCGCGGAGCCTGCATGGCAGAAGGCTTTGGATATAGGTTTTTTAGCTTCAGCCGCGACAAATTAGATAACTTCGCGAACCCCACGGCGCTCGCAGAATCACTCCCACCTACATCGCCACGCATTGGATTCGTGCGATGAATGCTCCCGCAGTTGCCCTGACCGCCCCCACCGCGCCCAGCCCGTTAGCCCCGGCCGATTTCATCGCCGCCATGGGCAAGTGCGCCACCGGCGTCAATGTCATCACCACCGACGGCCCCGCCGGGCGCTTCGGCGTCACCGTCAGCGCCATGAGTTCGGTGTCCGCCGAGCCGCTGCTGGTCTGCGTGCACCGCAACAACCTCGCCTATGCGGCGATCGAGCAGAACGGCTGCTTCGCAGCGGACCTCGGCAAAAGGCTATTTCGGCCTCGAGCGCGCCCCGACCTTGCGTTACAAGGACCAGCGCATCAGCAGCCCCCTGATCCGCCAATGCCGACAGGCAGGCGACATCGATACCGCCAGTCTCCTGCTCAGTACGCGCAAGCAAGTGACCTTCGAGCAGCGGGCCGGCTGACTGTTCGCCTAGCAGGGCCAGGCTCAGCAACCGAACCCGACCGGCACATAGGCTGTTCCATCTCGGGCTGCGCCCGCTGCCTCACTCGCCGCCGACGGCGAAGTTCGGCAGGCTGTTGACCGGCTGGGCGAAGTCGAAAGGAATCGACTCCAGCGCCAGGCCGACGTTGCGCTGCACCACGAAGTGCAGGTGCGGGCCGCTGCTGTTGCCGGTATTGCCGGAGCGCGCCAGTGGCGTGCCGAGCTCGACGCGCTGGCCTTCGCTGACCAGCACCGAGCCGCGCATCAGGTGCAGGTAGACGCCCATGGTGCCGTCGTCATGCAGGATGCGCACATAGTTGCCGGAAGGGTTGTTGCCACGGCCGCTTTGACCGTTCTCGGTTTTCACCACCACCCCCGCCCGCGCCGACACGATGGGCGTGCCTTCCGGCATGGCGATGTCGATGGCGTAACGGCCCTTCGGGGTGAAGTGGCTGTACTTGCCATTCGCCCCTTGGGTCATCCGAAACGGCCCGCCCCGCCAAGGCAGCGGATAGTCGTAGAGCAGCGGCTGTAGTCGCGGGTCACCGAGGGCGGTGCGCAGCTTCGGCGTGTAGTGCAGTGGTTTGTTCGGGTCAAGTGGGGCCAGAGTCGCCAGGCGAATCTTGCTGCGCGCCGGCAGCACCCAGCGAATCGGCTCGTCCGGCGCACCCGAGGCGTTTTCCACCCCCGTCAAACGCAGCTCCACTTCCACCGGGGCGTACAGGTCATTGCGCACCAGCAAGGTTTCGCCGGCCGCGTGCTTCTTGGTTTCCAGCTTTACCTGCAACTCCAGCCGCTCGACCATCCGGTCGCGAAAGACGAACACTTGCGCGCCCGCCTTGGCCTTGTCGGTGTAGGTGACCACGCCATTGGCGTCGGTGTATTTATAGATGGTCAAGGCCGCAGCCGGACTGGCCGTGGCGAGCAGACCACAGAGAAGGAATATGCGCCCTAGCATAACTGCACAGTTCTTATGGTTATGGGTATCTGAGCTGGCAAGACTAGCAGCGTGCCCTACCGCACGCGAGATACCGACGGTCGGGCTGTGACGAAGCTCGCGTAGGTTTTGTAGAGCCCACCAAATGCCGGGGGAAAGCGCCGCCCCTGCGGGCCGGATGGTGGATTACGCCGCTACGCGGCTAACCCACCCTACGCACCGGGGACGAAGTGCTTCTGCACCGAGCCACGGGCGATCAGGCGCGACAGATAATCGAGCTTCTGTGGATCACGGTCGACGAAGCGGAAGTTTAGCTGCAGCCATTCGCTGTCCGGCTTCGGCTCGAACGCGGCGACGGCGTGCAGATAACCGTTCAAGCGGGCCACTTCACCACCCTCGCCCTGCTCCAGATCGAGCACTGCGCTTTCCAGCACTTGCGGCAGCAACTCGACTCGCTTCACCACCAGCAAGGCCTCCTTCAGGCTCAGGGCTTTGATCACGCACGCCAGGTTGCCGCCGGGCAACCGTAGCTGACCTTGACCACGGCCGCCGGGCGCCGGTGCTGCGGGCTTGGCCGAGGTCGCCGGTGCCGCTGCCAGCGGACGGACGCTGGCAGGCGGCGCGATCGGCTTGACCACATCGGCTCTACCGCCGGTCAGCGCCGACAGCGAGTCGTTGGCGAAGGCCGAGTTCATCGGCTTGCCCGGCGCGCTGGCGACCAGGACCTCCAGCCTACCGGCCCGACTCAGGGCCTTCTTGACCTTGGTGATCAGTTGCTCGTTGCTGAAGGGTTTGCCGATAAAGTCGGAAACCCCGGCCTGGATTGCCTGCACCACGTTGTCTTTATCACCACGGCTGGTGACCATGATGAACGGCACGCTCTTCAGGTTGTCCTGCTCACGGCACCAACTGAGCAGCTCCAAGCCCGACAGCTCGGGCATTTCCCAGTCGCAAAGAATCAGGTCGAAGCTTTGCCGCGCAAGCAGTTGCTGGGCCTTGCGCCCGTTCACCGACTCTTCGATTTGGATACCTGGAAAGTGATTGCGCAGGCCTTTTTTCACCAAGTCGCGGATAAACGGCGCGTCATCCACCACCAGCACACTGACTTTGCTCATCGACCACCCCATTCCACGAATGGCGCTAAGCATAGCCCTGGCGGCTGGCCAATTGCCAAACTGGATTGCCGATGCAGTGCATTAGCCGGAGCAGCCAGCGTCACCGGCCAGCAGAAAGCACAACGCCCGGC
Organism: Pseudomonas cavernicola; assembly: GCF_003596405.1. Lineage (NCBI taxonomy): Bacteria > Pseudomonadati > Pseudomonadota > Gammaproteobacteria > Pseudomonadales > Pseudomonadaceae > Pseudomonas > Pseudomonas cavernicola. The sequence continues at coordinate 1,225,394 of NZ_QYUR01000002.1, read as the reverse complement.
ACAGGGCCAGGCGTCGTGACAGCGTTCAAGGCTTGAGCGCGAGTACTTAGTTGTCTTTGGTTTTATCCGCGCTGCCTAGCACTTCCTCTTCCATCCGCGCGAGACCGAGATGCTTCACGTCGGTGCCGCGTACCAGATAGATCACCAGTTCGGCGATGTTGCGTGCATGGTCGCCGATGCGCTCCAGCGAGCGCAGCACCCAGATGATGCTGAGCACGCGGGTGATCGAGCGCGGGTCTTCCATCATGTAGGTGACTAGTTCGCGCAGCGCCGTTTTGTATTCGCGGTCGATCTGCTTGTCGTACTTGGCCACCGACAGCGCCAAATCGGCATCGAAACGGGCGAAGGCATCCAGCGCTTCCTGAACCATCTTGCGCACCTGATCGCCGATATGCCGCACCTCGACGTAACCGCGCGGAGCCTCGCCTTCTTCGCACAGCTGGATAGCACGCTTGGCGATCTTGGTCGCTTCGTCGCCGATGCGCTCGAGGTCGATCACCGACTTGGAGATGCTGATGATCAAGCGCAGGTCGGAAGCCGCCGGCTGACGACGAGCGAGGATACGGATGCACTCCTCGTCGATGTTGCGTTCCATCTGGTTGATCTGGTCGTCGATCTCGCGCACCTGCTGGGCCAGCCCGGAGTCGGCGTCGATCAGCGCGGTCACCGCGTCGTTGACCTGCTTCTCAACCAGGCCGCCCATGGCCAGAAGGTGACCGCGCACCTCTTCCAGCTCGGCGTTGAACTGCTGAGAGATGTGATGAGTAAGGCTGTCTTTGCTGATCATCTCGGGGAATCCTGTAGTGGCCGCTGTTACTCCCTCTCCCTTCAGGGAGAGGGCCGGGGAGAGGGCGCTAGCCCCACTATCCCCTCTCCCTAACCCTCTCCCCAGGGGGGAGAGGGAACTGCCTGAACTAGCCGTAGCGACCGGTGATGTAGTCTTCAGTCTGCTTCTTGGCCGGGTTGGTGAACAGCGTATCGGTATCACCGAACTCGATCAGTTTGCCCATGTACATAAACGCCGTGTAATCGGAAACCCGCGCCGCCTGCTGCATGTTGTGGGTAACGATGACGATGGTGTACTTGGACTTCAGCTCGTAGATCAGCTCTTCCACTTTCAGGGTCGAGATCGGGTCGAGCGCCGAGCACGGCTCATCCAGCAGCAGCACTTCCGGCGAAACGGCGATGGTGCGGGCGATCACCAGACGTTGCTGCTGACCACCGGAGAGGCCGAGCGCCGACTCGTGCAGGCGGTCTTTGACCTCGTCCCACAGCGCACCACCCTTGAGGGCCCACTCGACCGCTTCATCGAGCACGCGCTTCTGGTTGATGCCCTGGATACGCAGGCCGTAGGCGACGTTCTCGTAGATGCTCTTGGGGAACGGGTTGGGCTTCTGGAACACCATGCCGACGCGCCGACGCAGTTCGGCCACATCTTCGCCTTTGCGATAGATGTTGCTGCCATCCAGATTGATCGCGCCGTCCACCCGACAGCCGTCGACCAGATCGTTCATGCGGTTGAAGCAGCGCAGCAGGGTCGACTTGCCGCAACCGGACGGGCCGATAAAGGCGGTGACGCGCTGCTTGGGGATATTCATCTTGACGTCGAAGAGCGCCTGCTTGTCGCCGTAGAACAAGCTCAAACCAGGTACTTCCAGGGTCACGGCTTCTTCAGCCAGTTGCAGATTCTGTTTTTCACGGCCGAGGGCAGAGATGTTGATGCCGTGGGGCTGCGCTTCATGCTGCATGGGAAACTCCATACGCTAACAATTCGTTCGTTGAGCCATCCCCTCTCACCAGTGGCGAGAGGGGGCTTTAAGCTATCAGTGATCCAGCGCCTTGTACTTCTCGCGCAGGTGGTTACGGATGGCCACGGCAGATAGGTTGAGCCCGGCGATCACCAGCACCAGCAACAAAGCGGTGGCGTACACCAGCGGCCGCGCGGCCTCGACGTTGGGGCTCTGGAAGCCGACGTCGTAGATATGGAAACCCAGGTGCATGATCTTCTGGTCCAGGTGCAGGTACGGGTAGTTGCCATCCACCGGCAGCGACGGCGCCAGCTTGACCACCCCAACCAGCATCAACGGCGCTACTTCACCGGCTGCACGTGCCACGGCCAGGATCATGCCGGTCATCATCGCCGGGCTGGCCATCGGCAGCACCACCTTCCACAGGGTCTCGGCCTTGGTTGCACCGAGCGCGAGGGAGCCTTCACGCACCGCCCGCGGAATCCGCGCCAGACCTTCTTCAGTGGCCACGATCACCACCGGCACCGCGAGAATCGCCAGGGTCAGCGAGGCCCACAACAGCCCCGGGGTACCGAAAGTCGGCGCCGGCAAGGCCTCCGGGAAGAACAGTTGATCGATCGAGCCACCCAGCACATAGACGAAGAAGCCCAGGCCGAACACGCCGTAGACGATCGCCGGCACCCCGGCGAGGTTGTTCACCGCGATGCGGATCACTCGGGTCAACGCGTTCTGGCGTGCATATTCACGCAGGTAGACTGCCGCCAGCACGCCGAACGGGGTGACGATCACCGCCATGATCAGGGTCATCATCACGGTGCCGAAAATCGCCGGGAAGATGCCGCCTTCGGTGTTGGCTTCACGCGGGTCGTCGCTGAGGAACTCCCACAACTTGCTGAAGTACATGCCGACCTTGGTGAGCAAACCCATGGCGTTCGGCTGGTAGGCGTGGACGATCTTGCCCAGGCTGATTTCCAGCTCTTTGCCATCGGCCTCGCGAACCACAATGCTGTCGCGATCAACCGCTTGGTGCAGCTCAAGCAACTGACCTTCCAAAGCCTTGTATTGCGCATCGAACTCGGCGACCTCTGCGGCAATATCGGCCTGCGCAGCAGCATCCAACTTGCCATCCAGCTCCAGCTTGCGCGACTTCAGCCGCAGGCGTTCGAGCTCATGGTTGATAGCGCCAATGTCTTGCTTCTCGAGCTGCTTGAGCTGCTTGGCCAAACCCACGACGCGGGCAATGCGCTCCTGCAGCGTCGGCCAGCCGGCCTCGCCTTGCGCAATGACCTTGCCCTGTTCCTTGACGCTGACCAGGTAGCCATAGAAGTTGCCCCACTCTCGGCGCTCCAGGGCCATCAGCTCGGCCGGCTTGCTTTGCCCCACCAGCCATTCACCAACCACCCAGGTAAAGTCGCTGCCGTACACATCGCGGTTGCCGACCTTGATCAGCTCACGGGTCATGAACTCCGGGCCCTGCTCCGGTACCGGCAGGCCAGCGCCTTGCAGGCGGGCGCGTGACACCTCTTCGGCCTGGACCACCTCGCCTATCAGGGTATGCACCGCTTGCCCCGGCACTTCATAACGCGCCTGCAACAGGTCCGCCGGCCAGAAATGGCCGAGGCCGCGCACCGCGATCACCAGCAGCAAGCCCAGGGTCATGATCACCGCGATCGACACCGCGCCACCGCTCAGCCAGACACCCGGTGAACCGCTCTTGAACCAGCTTTTGAGAGAATTCTGTTTCACGGAGTTCTACCTTGGTTTCAGTTCTCCCCTCTCTCTTCAGGAAGAGGGGCTGGGGGAGAGGGAGGCCATGCAAGCCGAACCAACCCTCTCCCGGCCCTACGGGCCACCCTCTCCCCGAGGGGCGAGGACCATCAGATGGGCCTCCTGTGGAGGCCGTGTTTTATAGCGCTGCGTATTTCTTGCGCAGGCGCTGACGGATCAGTTCGGCCATGGTGTTCATCACGAAGGTGAACATCAGCAGCACCAGCGCGGAGAGGAACAGCACGCGGTAATGGCTGCCGCCTACTTCCGACTCGGGCATTTCCACCGCCACGTTCGCGGCCAGGGTGCGCATGCCTTCGAACAGGTTCATCTCCATGACCGGGGTGTTACCGGTGGCCATCAGCACGATCATGGTCTCACCGACGGCGCGGCCCATGCCGATCATCAAGGCCGAGAAAATCCCCGGGCTGGCGGTCAGGATCACCACCCGAGTCATGGTCTGCCACGGCGTCGCACCGAGCGCCAGGGAACCGAGGGTCAGACTGCGCGGCACACTGAACACGGCGTCTTCGGCGATCGAGTAGATGTTCGGGATCACCGCAAAACCCATCGCCAGGCCGACGATCAGGGCGTTGCGCTGGTCATAGGTGATGCCCAGGTCATTGGAAATCCACAGGCGCATGTCGCCGGCGAAGAACCAGTTTTCCATGTGCGGGCTCATGCCCAGCGCCAGCGCGCCGATCAACAGCACCACCGGAATCAGCGTCAGGGCTTCCCAACCTTCCGGGACTCGCAGCCGGATCGACTCCGGCAACCGGCTCCACAGCCAGCCGGCCAGCAGAATGCCGATGGGGGTCAGCACCAACAGGCTGAAGATCCCCGGCAGATGCCCTTCGACATAGGGCGCCAGGAACAGGCCGGCGAAGAAACCGAGAATCACCGTCGGCATCGCCTCCATCAGCTCGATCACCGGCTTGACCTTTCGGCGCATGCGCGGCGCCATGAAGTAGGCGGTGTAGATCGCCGCGGCAATCGACAGTGGCGCTGCCAGGAGCATGGCGTAGAAGGCGGCTTTCAGCGTGCCATAGGTCAGCGGCGCCAAGCTCAGCTTGGGCTCGAACTCGGTGTTGGCGGCCGTCGACTGCCAGATGTGTTTGGGCTCGTCGTAGCTCTCGTACCAGACCTTGCCCCACAGCGCACTGAAGGAGACTTCCGGGTGCGGGTTGTTCAAGGTCAGCGGCTGCAAGGTGTTACCGGCCTCGACCAGCACCCGGTTGGCCCGCGGCGACAGGGCCAGCAAGCCAGCGCCATCGACGACCGGTTCAATTAACAAGGTGCGCTGGGCGGTGCTATGGAATACCCCCAGCTTGCCGCTGGCGTCCAACGCGACGAAGCCTTTGCGGCGCTCTTCCGGGGTGATCTGGACAATCGGCGTAGTGCCCTGCTGGAAGTCGCGAATGTGCTTCAGGCGCGGCTCGCCATCCGGGTCACGGGCCATGAACCACTGGGCGATACCGCCTTTGGAGTTACCGATGATCAGCGAAATGCCGCCGAGCAACTGAGTGCTGGCGGTGACTTCCGTATTGGCATCGTCCAGCAGTTTGTAGCGGCCGTTCAGCGAACGTTCACGCAGGTTGTAGACATCGGCATGCGCCCGTCCGTTGAGGACATACAGCCACTGCTGGCGCGGGTCGATATACATCGCCTTGATCGGCTCGGCGATCTGCGGCAGGGCAATGCGCTCCTGTTCCAGCGTGGTCTCGCCGGTCAGCATGTTCTCTTCCTGCGCCAGCGACAGCAGGTGCAGTTCATTGCCGGTGGAGGCGGCCAGCAACAGGGTGTCGCCATTCACGCTGAGGCTGACATGCTCCAGCGCACGGCCCTGCGGGTCCAGGCCCAGCGGCGCCTGGCCGTAGGGGTAATCAATCTGCGGACTGATGGTTTTCTTGTTGTCCGGGTAGGTCACTTTGTAGACATGCTTGAACGCCAATGCCTGACCATTCGACAAGCCCAGCACGACCAAGTTAGTGCCGGGCTGGTCCTGACCGAGCGAGACCACTTGGGTGCCGGCCGGCAGCGGCAAGCTGACGCGTTTCAGCTCTGCTCCCGTTTTCGCGGCAAAGAACACCACCTCGCCCTTGGCGGACACCCGCATGGCGACTTGGTTTTGCTCTTCGATGGTGAGCAGCAGCGGCTTACCGGAGTCCTGCAACCAGGCCGGGCTCTGCACTTTCTTGGCAGTCAGCTCGGCACCCTGGAACAGTGGCAGCACCACGTAGACGAGGTAGAAGAAAATCAGTGTGATCGCTGCGAGCACGGCGAGGCCGCCGACCAGCACGTACCAACGGGTCAGGCGATCTTTAAGCGCACGCAGGCGGCGCTTACGCTTGAGTTCGGGCGTATTGAAATCAATCCGCACCGGAGGGGGATTAGCAGTCATGGTGGAGTTGGCCAAATCGTTCATGCGCACACCCTAGCGGCTCTGTATTACAGAAACATGACAACGCAGTGACGCAAAAAACCCGCCGACCAGTAACACTAGTAGCGGGCTTGCGAAATGCGAGGTCAGGGATCACCCAGCCTCGCTTGAGCATTCATATCGAGGCGGCCAATAAGCCACCTAATACCTGGGCGTATTACAAGCCCAGTTCTTTCAGCACTTTCTCAGCCACTTTGGCCGGAACCGGGATGTAGCCGTCCTTGACCACAACTTGCTGGCCGGATTGCGACAGCACCATCTTCACGAACTCGGCTTCCAGCGGAGCCAATGGCTTGTTCGGCGCCTTGTTGACGTAAACGAACAGGAAGCGCGACAGCGGGTACTTGCCGTTCAGGGCGTTCTCTTCGGTGGCATCAAAAGCTTCGCCGCCTTTCTTCGACAGCGCGACAGCCTTGACGCTCGCAGTCTTGTAGCCAATACCGGAATAACCGATACCGTTCAACGACTGGCTGATCGACTGCACCACCGAGGCGGAACCCGGCTGCTCGTTGACATTGCCCTTGAAGTCGCCTTTGCACAGGGCTTCTTCCTTGAAGTAGCCATAGGTGCCGGATACCGAGTTACGGCCGAACAGCTGAACCGGCTTCTTCGCCAGGTCGCCGGTCAGGCCCAGGTCGCCCCAGGTCTTGACGTTGCCGCCGCCACACAGGCGGGTGGCGGAGAAGATGCCATCCACCTGGGCCATGTCCAGGCTCTTGATCGGGTTGTCCTTGTGCACGAACACGGCCAGGGCGTCGACCGCAACTGGGATGGCAGTCGGCTTGTAGCCATACTTTTCTTCGAAAGCCTGAAGCTCGACGTCCTTCATCTTGCGGCTCATCGGGCCCAGATTAGCGGTGCCTTCGGTCAGTGCTGGCGGTGCAGTGGAGGAGCCGGCTGCCTGGATCTGGATGTTGACGTTCGGGTACAGACGTTTGTACTCCTCGGCCCACAGAGTCATCAGGTTAGCCAAGGTGTCAGAGCCGACGCTGGACAGGTTGCCGGAGACACCGGTGGTCTTGGTGTAGGCCGGAATAGCCGGGTCAACAGCGGCAACCGCGCTTGCGGTGGCGACGCCAGCGGCGACAAAAGTCAGGGCCGCCATCAAACGCTTCAGTTTCATGCCTTACTCCTAGCAGGATAGGGGTGTGATGGAACGGGCCCAAGTATCTGCAGGCCGTATGAACACTCTATGAACCGAATGTGACAATTAGATTAAAGGCCAGCATAAAAATAAGGCCCGCAAATAGCGGGCCTTATTGCTTTTGTAGGGCGGGTGCAACCCGCCAGAGACACCGAAAGCTATCGCGATTGCCGGCGCGTTGCGCCGGTTGGTGGGTTACGGCCTACGGCCTAACCCACCCTACGCTCGATGGTCTTTACGCAACAGGTAGAGGCCAATCAGCAGACCCAGCCCGCACAGCGCGGCAACGTAATAGGCCGGGCCCAGGGGGTCGGCCTTAAGCAGCAGCGTCACCACCATCGGCGTCAACCCACCGAAGATGGCGTAAGCCAGGTTGTAGGAGAACGACAAGCCGGAAAAACGCACCACCGCCGGGAAGGCGTTGACCATCACATAGGGCACCGCGCCGATCACGCCGACACACAAACCAGTCAGCGCATACAGCGGGAACAGCCAATCCTGATGCGCGCCGAGGCGGGTATAGAAGGTCCAAGAGCTCGCCAGCAGCAACAGGCTGCCGACCACAAAGACCCGCCCAGCGCCAAAACGGTCGGCCAGGGCGCCCGCCGCGACGCAACCAAAGCTGAGGAAGACGATGGCCAGGCTATTGGCTTGCAGCGCGGTGGCCGCGTCGAAGCCATACCGGGTCTGCAACAGGGTCGGGGTCATCAGGATTACCACGATGATTCCGGCTGACAGTACCCAGGTCAGCAGCATCGACAACAGGATCGCGCCGCGGTGGTCGCGCACCACCGTCTTCAGCGGCACTTCCGCGGCCAGCGCCTTGCGCTGTTGCAACTCGGCGAACACCGGCGTCTCGTGCAGCCAGCGGCGCAGATAGACGGAGAACAGCCCGAACACGCCGCCGAGCAAGAACGGAATCCGCCAGCCGTAGGCCAGTACTTCCTCTGCGCTATATATGCTGTTGATCAGCGTCGCCACCAGCGAGCCGAGCAAAATGCCGGCGGTCAGCCCAGAAGTAAGGGTGCCGCAGGCGTAACCGACATGCCGCGTGGGCACGTGCTCGGCGACGAACACCCAGGCGCCGGGCACTTCACCACCAATCGCCGCGCCCTGAATCACCCGTAGGAACAGCAGAATGATCGGCGCCCAGAGGCCGATTTGCGCATAGGTCGGCAGCAGGCCCATCAGCAGCGTCGGCACCGCCATCATAAAGATGCTCAAGGTGAACATCTTCTTGCGCCCGAGCAGATCGCCGAAATGCGCCATCACAATGCCGCCGAGCGGGCGCGCCAGGTAACCGGCGGCAAAAATCCCGAAGGTCTGCATCTGCCGCAGCCACTCGGGCATTTCTGCCGGGAAGAACAGCTTGCCGACGACGGCGGCGAAGAACACGAAGATGATGAAGTCGTAGAACTCCAGCGCACCGCCCAAGGCAGACAACGACAGAGTTTTATAGTCGCTGCGGGTCAGCGAACGTGACGGCAGCACAGCGCTAGTGGACACAGATGACATGGCGTTAGGCTTCTCAAAGGCAGACAGCAGCCGGCGGTACGGCAGGCCCGCCCGGCAGGTGCCGCACGATAACAAATTGCCGGGAACTGACACAGCCTCTGACATCTAGCCAGTCATTTCTGGAACCGGGCAGTCGTCGCCAGACGCAACGCCCGATATACTGCCCGTTATCAGCCGCTCGCCAGGCCACAAGCCCAGCTAGAGCGGTCGGGGCTTCTGCGAATACGCCGTGGCTCAATAGCCGGGTTGCAGAGTCGCCCGATCACCACGCCCCACTTAAAGAGTTATGGGTCAGAGGCACCCTAGGCATGATCGAACTCGAACAAGAAGATCCAACCCCCCAGGGTGACTTGGCCCTGCAAATCACCGCCTTACCGCGTGAAACCAACGGCTTTGGCGATATTTATGGCGGCTGGCTGGTCTCGCAGATGGATCTCGCCGGAACGGCCATGGCCAGCAAGGTCGCCGGTGGCCGGGTCTCCACCGTCGCCATCGACCGCATGGCCTTTCTGGTGCCGGTGGCCGTAGGCGCGCAATTGTCCTTCTATAGCCAGACCCTGGAGATCGGCCGCAGCTCGATTCAGATGCTGGTCGAAGTGTGGAGCGACGATCCGCTGTCCAGCGAATGGCGCAAGGTCACCGAAGCGGTGTTCGTCTTCGTCGCCATCGACGGCAGCGGCCGCACCCGCCCGGTTCCACCGCGCCGCTGAAGCCCCGCCCCAATCGCAATTCCGTTCAGCGGTCGGTTGGTGCGTAGGTTGGCGCTGAACGAAGTGATGCCCAACAAGGAGTCGTCGCCGACTCCCAATGCTCGATCTCGAACTCGGCTGGATTCCCGCCCGAAAAGCCCGGCCGTGCAGGCCGGTTGTTGGGTATCGCCTACGGCTCAGCGCCAACCTACGTGAACGGTGCTACTTACCCAGCAAAGGCCGCTATTCACTGCGCAGCGCCGCCACCGGATGCAGACGGGCCGCCCGTCGAGCCGGAGCCAGGCCGGCGAGAATGCCGATCACCGCCGCCAGCAGCAGCGCCAGCAGCAGGAACAGCGGCTGCAGCGACAAGGGCAGGCTCGGCATGGCCAGGTGCAGTAGCCCGAGCAGCAGGCCCATCAACAGCAAGCCAAGCAGACCACCTGCCAGGGAAAGCAGCGTCGCCTCGGCGAGAAACAGCCCGAGCACCTGCCGCGGGCTGGCACCAATCGCCCGCAAGAGACCGATTTCCGCCGTGCGCTCGCCCACCGTGGTGGTCATGATCGTGAGAATGCCGACGGCACCGACCAACAGGGATATGCCCCCCAAGGCACCGATAGCCAAGGTCAGGGTGCCGAGGACGCGGTTGAAACTGCGGAGCATGTCGTCCTGGGTGGTCAGGCTGAAGTCCTCCTCGCCGTGCCGTTCGCTGAGAACCTGGCGAATCTGCCGGCTCAACGCCCGCGAAGTGGTGCCGGCACCGAACACCATATGGATTTTGACCACCCCGGTTCGGTTGAACAGGCTTTCCGCCCAATCCACCGGGATGTAGGCGATATCGTCGAGGTTGAAGCCGAGCAACTGGCCCTTCTCCTCCATCACGCCGATCACCCTGAAACGTACGCCGCCGACGCGGATCAGCTCGCCCAGCGGATTGCGTGCGCCGAACAGCTCGACACGCAGCTTATGGCCGAGCACCACATAGGGTGGCGACCGACCGTCACGGGCCACGGGCAGAAACTCGCCCAGGCTCAGCTTCATGCGCCAGGCCTGCGCCAGCTGATGGCCGCCTCCAAGAATGTCGCTGCGTCGGCTCAGTTGACCGAACTGGATATCCCCGCTGCCCTGAATGATCGGCACCGCCGCCTCGACATGCGGCAAGCGCCGCAGCGCGTCGGCATCACTGATGGTCAGTGGCCGTACGCTGCCGAGCAGGCCGCCGAGGCCACTGGTCTGCGTCTTGCCCGGGCGAACGGTGATGATCCGTGTACCGAACTGCGAGAAATTCTCCAGCACATAGCCGCGCACGCCTTCGCCGATGGCCGTGAGCAGCGCCACGGCAGCGATCCCGATTGCCACCCCGAGCAGGGTCAGCAGGCTGCGCAACGGTCGACAGGTCAGCGCCGTGCTGGTCAGCCGGAAACCATCTTGCCAGCGCATCAGTGCGCTCCCGGCGGACGTAGCGCAGCCACCGGTTCCAGCGCCGAGGCCTGACCAGCCGGCAGCCAGGCGAACAGCACCGCCGTGCCGAGCGCCAGCAGCACCGCGCTAACCCGCGCCCACCAGGGTGCGTAAAGCGGCAGATCGAATGCCAGGCGCCCCAACCAGAGCAGCGTTTCGGCCAGCAATAGCCCCGCCAGCGCTCCCATTAGGGCGAGCAGTGCCACCTCGCCGAGGAACAGCAGGCGCAACTGCGCCGCCGTCACGCCGATGGCCTTGAGCAGGCCGATCTCGGCGGTGCGCTGGCTCACCGCAATCCAGGTCACGTTCATGATCAGGATGCCCGCCACCAGCAGGCTGATCGCGGCAATCCCGGCCACCGCCAGGGTCAGCACCGCGAGAATCTCGTCGAAGGCGGCGAGCAGGCTGTCCTGGCTGATCAGGGTGATGTCTTCCTCACCCTCGTGGCGTTCCTTGAGCGCGGCGAGTATCAGCCGCTTGCTGCTGTCCAGAAAACTCGGCCCATGCACCTCGACGAACACCCGCAGCAACCCCTCGCGGTTGAACAAGGCCTGGGCACTGGCCACCGGGATGATCAACATTTCAGCGAAATCCATCCCCAGCGATTCACCACGCTCACTGAGGATGCCGACCACCCGGAAGCGTCGGTCGCCGGCGCGCAACCATTCACCCAGGGCCGGACGCGCACCGAATAGCTCACGCCTGAGTTTGCCGCCGATCACGCAGACAGCCTCGGCTTGCTCCGGGTCCAGCACCGGCAGGGGCTGGCCCTGGACGACCGTCAGTTGGCGAATGGCGAAGAAGTCCCGGGTGGTGCCCAGGGTCAGCACCTCACGATTGCGGTTGCCGACGATCACCTCCATCTGCCCGGCCTGTAGTGGCGCGACCCGGCGGATGCCCGGCAGATGGGTGATGGCCTGGACATCTTGCAAGGTCAACTCGTGCGGCGTCAGGCCGGTGAGCGGCGGCATGCGCCCAGTGGTCTCCTTGCGACCCGGGAAAACGATCAGGATGTCGCGCCCGAGCAGCGAGAACTCGTTAAGGACGAAGGCCCGCGCACCCGCGCCAAGGCCGGTGAGCAGATTGACCGCAACCACCCCGATAGCGATGGCCAGGAGCAGCATCAGGCTCCGCGAGCGGTGCCCACGCAAAGCACCGAGCCAGAAGCCCAGGGTATCGGCGGTGCGCATCAGGCCAGCGCCCGCTGCGGCGAAGTACTGACAATCCGCCCGTCGCGCATGTGCAACTGCCGCTGCGCGCGGGCGCCCAAGCTGTCGTCGTGGGTCACCACGATCAGGGTCAGCCCTTCGGCGTTGAGCTCCTCGAGCAGAGTGAAGACCTCGGCTCCGGCATGGCTGTCGAGGTTGCCGGTGGGCTCATCGGCCAACAGCAGCGCAGGTTGCATGACCATCGCCCGGGCGATGGCAACGCGCTGGCGCTGGCCACCGGACAGCTCAGCCGGGCGGTGGGCAATGCGGTCGCCCAGCCCCAGACGCGCCACCAGTTCGCTGCTGCGCTTGCGCCGTTGCGCCGCGTCGATGCCGGCGAGGACCATCGGCAGCTCGATGTTTTCCAGCACCGTCAACCGCGCGATCAGGTGGTAGGACTGGAACACGAACCCGATCAGTTGGCTGCGCAACTGGGCGCGCCGCGCTTCGCTCAGCGTCGCCGTGGCCTCGCCCTGCAGCCAGTACTCGCCGGCGCTCGGCGCATCGAGCAAGCCGAGGATATTCAGCAAGGTCGACTTACCCGAACCCGACGGCCCCATCACCGCCATATAGTCACCGGCGGCAATGTCCAGATCCAATCCGTCCAGCCCCATTACCTGCTGCTCGCCCAGTTGGAAGCTGCGGCTCCCGCCGCGCAGGCGGATCATTGCTCAGGTTCCGCGGCGTCCTCCGGGATCACCGCCACAGTATCCTTGAGCCCTTCCTGGTCGAGGCTGGCGACAATACGCGTGCCCTCGTCCAGCCCTCCGAGCACCTCGGTCCAGCGCCAGTTGCTCAGCCCGGTTTTCACGGTCACTTCGCGCAGCACCCGGGCGCTTGGGTCATAGCGCAGCACGTGTTGCCCCTCCAGCAGAGTCTCGGTGGGGATGCGCAAAGCATTGGCGCGCTGCTCCAAGAGGATCTCGACGTCGGCGCTATAGCCGGTGAGTAGGGCCAGATCGGCCGGCGGCTGGTCGAAGCGCACTTCGACATCGACGGTGCGCGCCTGCTTCTCCAGGTCACGCACATAGGGGGCGATGCGGCTGACGCGGCCGGCGAAATGCTGGCCGCGGAAGGCATCCAGGCTGATCCGTACGGCTGTCCCAGGGCGCACCCGCGCAGCGTCCACCTCATCGATCGGCGCCTCTACATACAGGCAGCTGTCATCGATCAGGTCGACCGCCGGCGGTGTAGGAATACCCGGCGGCGAAGGAGTGACGAACTCGCCGAGCTCACCGTTGATCTCTGCAACTATGCCGGCGAAGGGCGCGCGCAGGGTCGCCTGATCCAGCAGCGAGCGCTGCAGTTGCAAACTGGCGTCGGCCTCGCGGATCAGCACAGCGCTGGCACTGCACATCAACTTTGCCAAGTTAGCCTTGGTTTCGGCCTGATCCAGGCGATCAGCGGCAACCAGCTTGCGGTCAGCCAGGTGGCGCAGGCGATTGAGGTCGCGCTGGTCCAGGTGAGCCTGTTGGCAGCGCTGTTCGCGGGCGTTGCGTTGGGCCTCCAGACGCGCCTCGGCCTCCTGCAGCCGGGCCTGCTGTTCGTCCTGCCGCAGGCGCATGAGCACCTGGCCTTGCTGGACCCGCTGCCCCTCGCCGATCAGCAACTCGGCAACCTGGCCGCCGACATTGAAGGACAGATGCGAACGCCGGCAGGATTTCAGAGTACCCGCGCGAGTGTTGGCCACCAGCGTCTCCACCGGCCCACGCTCAACGTCCAACAGCCTGACAGGCAACGGCTGCGGACGATTCAACCAGCCGCCCAATACCACCAGGCAGGCCAGGATCGACGAGCCAATCAACAATTTGCGCATGTGCTGAACCTCCTCCCCACTCGGCTTCAGCCTAGGTCAGCAGGACAAAAGCACAACGCAGAACGTCATTAATCTGACTGTATTCGGACGAGTGTCAGATTAATGACGAATGAGATTTGTTCTTGCTCGCAACTGCTTCCGCGAACCGTTGCCAGCTCAACAAATTTCCTTGCCACGGCGGCGATACGGCGTCGAAATATCCCCGGAAACTGTGCCACCCTTTCCCCATAGCCATCTTGCGGAGTCCTGCCATGAACAGTGAAAAAACCACCCCACAAGTCGAGCGCGTGGAGCTGGACGAACTGGTCTGCTGGCGGGTGCGCACCGAGCAGGCGGAGCTGCTGGTGGCGCAGCAAGGCGCGCAGGTGCTGAGTTACCAACAACATGGCGAGCCGCCACTGATCTGGCTCAGCGAACAAGCGGCCTATAAGAAGGGCCAATCGGTACGCGGCGGAGTGCCGGTGTGCTGGCCCTGGTTTGGCGACCTGGCGCGCAACCCGCCCAGCGTACAGGCGATGCACCAAGGCGGCAGAATCGGCGTGCCGGCCCACGGTCCAGTGCGCGGGCTGGACTGGGAGTTGCTCGGCATCGACACCGAAGATTCAGCCGTGCGCCTGGACTTCACCTTTAGCTCAGCGCATGACAGCCTGCCGGGCTGGCCTCACGCGGTCGAACTGCAACTAAGCATCCACCTCGACGACCGCCTGAGCCTAAGCCTGACCAGCCATAACCTGGGCGACACCCCGGTCGCCCTGAGCCAAGCGCTGCACACCTACTTCGCCGTCAGCGACATCCGGCAAGCCAGCGTCGAAGGCTTAGCCGGCACCCACTACATCGAAACACTCGAAAGCTGGCTGCCCTGCCAACAAAGCGGCGCCCTGCACTTTCGCGGCGAGACGGATCGTATCTACCTGAATACCCCGGCCCAACTCAGCATCCTCGACCCCGGCTGGAAGCGACGGATTCAGCTACACACCAGCGGCTCGCACTCAGCCGTGCTGTGGAACCCATGGATCGACAAAGCCCAACGCCTCAGCCAGTTCGCCGATGACGCCTGGCAACGCATGCTCTGCATCGAAACCGCGAACGTGTTGGACGATGTACTGCAGCTCGCCGCCGGCGAACAGCAGAGCATGGCGGTGACGTTGTGGGCGGAGCCGTTGAGCAACGGATAATTACGGCCCTTGCCACCCTGAATCGGCATGTCCGGTATGAATGGAATAGTGTCAGAGTCGAGTCGGTTGCCGAAGCTGATCAAGCAGCTTCGGCAACCCCCGTCGCGCGGTCATGCGGACCGTCCCCGGCCTGGATAGCGGCCGAGTGATCACCGTTCGACTCATTTCAGCCCCGCCACTCCCGCGACGATCAAGGCAACCGAGAGCAGCTTGACGGGGGTGAAGGACTCGCCGAGCAATAACGCCCCCAGCACGACCGTCCCCAGCGTACCCACGGCTGTCCACAACGGATAGGCGATGCTCACGGGCAGCTCGCGCATCGCCAGGGTGAGGAAGTAGATTCCGCCAACCGCCGCCAGCACGGTCAATAGACTCGGCCACAGACGGGTGAAGCCGGCCGCATATTTCATGCTGAGGGCGAACACCACCTCGAATACCGCCGCGACCAGCAGAAATAACCAGGACATGTTCTTTCTCCTCAGAAGCGGGCGGCGAGCTCAGCCAGGGCACTCTCCGCGGCCCGGAAGGACGCTTCGAAAGCCAGCCCGCCGAACTCGTCGTTTTCCACCGCTATGACCGTCACGTCGATGATGCCGATAAGGCCCAGCACCGCACGCAGATAGACATCCGCATGATTCAGGTGCGCATTCACCCCGCCCGATCCGTAACCGCGATCGCCACGAGTGGTGACGATCAGCGCCTTCTTGCCCAGCACACGCGGCTTGTACTGGCTCTCGGGATCATCCGGGGTGAAGTCGAAGGTGCGGCCGATCCGCACGATCTGATCGACCCAGGCCTTCAGCCCACTGGGGATGCCGAAGTTGTACATGGGCGCCGAGATCACCAGCCGGTCGGCGGCGAACAGTTCGTCGACCAGCTCATCGCTCAGCGCCAGATCGGCCTGCATGGCCAGCGGCCGTTGATCGGGTTGGGGATGGAAGGCCGCGGCGATCCAGGCCTCGCTGATATGCGGCAGGTCCGCCCGGCCCACCTCGCGCCGCAGCAACTGCGTATCGCCCTGTTCGGCCGCGTAGGCCTGTAGGAAAGCCTCGACCAGACGCCGTGAATGGGAACGTTCACCCCGTGGGCTACCCTGAACCGCCAGAATTTTTTTCATCGCTTTCTCCTGCCTGAACGGCCTCGCCAAACGCTTGAGGCCTCTTGAAACCACAGGAGCCAAGCTATTCGCCCTGGCGGTATCGGACAAATGAGGATTACTTTATCCGGATGAATTCAATTCACCCGAGGACGCCCGCATGTTCGCCGCCCTGCCGTTGACCGCGCTCCGAACCTTCGAGTCGGCCGCCCGCCAGCTGAGCTTCAAGGCCGCAGCGCAGGAGCTTGCTGTCACCCCCACGGCGGTCTCCCATCAGATCAAGTCGCTGGAGAGCTGGCTGGGCGTCCCGCTTTTCGAGCGTTTACCCCGCTGCGTGCGCCTCACCGAAGGTGGCGAAAGGCTGTTCCACAGTCTGCACGGCGCCTTTCTCGACATGGCCCAGACCCTCGACAGCCTGCGCCCGCAACGCAGCACGGGCAGCCTGACCCTGTCGACCACGCCAGCCTTCGCCGCACTCTGGCTGATCCCCCGTCTGGGGCGTTTCTACGCTGCGCACCCCGGCATCAACCTGCGCCTCGACACCAGCACCGCACTGCTGGACCTGCATCAGGATGCCAGCGTCGATTTGGTGCTCCGCTATGGCTTCGCCGACTACCCCAAGCTGCACAGCCAATGCCTGCTGGACGAGCGTTTCGCCGTCTACGGCGCTCCGGCCCTGGTCGCCAGTGCAGAGCAAACGACCCCAACCCTGATCACCGTGCGCTGGCGCAATTCCGCCCTCTATGACCGGAGTTGGAAGGCCTGGTGTGCAGCGGCGGGCGAGGAGCGGCTGCTGGAGCAGGCGACCCTGCGCGAATACGACGAGGAGCATTACGCCCTACAGGCGGCCATCGCCGGCCAGGGCCTGGTGCTGGCCAGTTCGATCCTTGTCTCGGAGAGCCTCGACAATGGCCTGCTGCTGCCCTATCGCCCCGAAGTGACCGTGCCCGGCGCGGGCTACACTGCCCTCTGCGTCCCCGGTCGCGAGCGCCACCCGCCGGTCAAGGCGTTCTTCGACTGGTTGAGCCAGGAAGTCGGCTGAACACCAGGATGGCGCTGCAAGAGAATGGGAAGTCCGGCGAACCGCGGACACCCATCAGCCGAGCGGGCGCACTGCGCTAAGGGGCCTATACTGTTTCGCGCCGACAGGTTCGACGCGGCTACGCCAGCCTGGTCGGAACGACTGCCGCAGCGTCGGCAACCACCCCATCTCCATCACCTGCAAGGAGGTCGACCATGGCCATTCGCATTGGCGACGAAGCGCCGGATTTCACCGCCGAAAGCACTGAAGGGACCCTCCGCTTCCACGAGTGGATCGGCAACCACTGGGCCATCCTGTTCTCGCATCCGAAGGATTTCACCCCTGTCTGCACCACCGAGCTCGGTTATATGGCCAAGCTCAAGCCGGAGTTCGACAAACGCGACACCAAGATAGTCGGGCTCAGCGTCGACCCGGTCAGCGACCACCGAGCCTGGGTCGGCGACATCCAGGAGACCCAGGGCCATGCGGTCAACTATCCGATGATCGGCGATGAGAATCTGGTGGTGGCGAAGCTCTACGACATGATCCACCCGAATGCCAGCGGCGGAGCGCGCACCGCCGTGGACAACGCCACGGTGCGCTCGGTGTTCATCATCGGCCCGGACAAGAAGGTCAAGGCGATGCTGGTCTATCCGATGAGCGCCGGGCGCAACTTCGACGAAGTCTTGCGCCTGCTCGATTCATTGCAGTTGAACGCCAAGCACACCGTCGCCACCCCGGTGAACTGGAAGCCGGGCGAGGATGTGATCATTCCCACCTCGGTGTCCGACGAGGAGGCCCGGAAGAAATACCCGCAGGGCTTCAAGACGCTGAAACCCTATCTGCGCGTGGTGGCACAACCGAGGTAACGAGCGTTGCCTTGATGGATAAGGGGGCGCACGAGGCGCCCCTTTTCTTGATTCTTCACGAAATTCCGGGATGGTGGCTCACACCGGATAGGCAAGATAGTTGCAAGAGCCTTGCTGTTTGTTGGCCTTGAAGCAGTGCCCGGGCCTTTTAGCGCGCTGGCTGATGCTTCTGGTTGCGCCCCCTCGGGCGCCTCACTTTTCTTTGTTTTGCACAAAGAAAAGTAAGCAAAAGAAAGCGCCCCCCGGCATCCGGGTCTTCGCTGCGCTCCGACTGCCCTCGCTTCGGCACTGCTCCGGGGGCACGCCACGAAGGGACGTCCCTGTCCCATCGTGCCTCGCTCGGCGTCCTGCCTCGCGTCCCCCTGCGCAGTACCTCCACTCGGCCTCCTGACGGGGCCCCGGGGTGTCGCCTGCAAGTTTTTTTTAAAACTACCTGGTGCCAACAGCTGCCTGGTGGATTTGAGACAAAAAGTGGGGCGGGGACAGAGCCCCTTCAGGAGGCCGAACGGAATCGTTGTGGAGGGGGTTGAGCGGCAGGGATGCCGCGAGAGCCGCGATGGGCCAGGGACGGCCCTTCGCGGCGTACCCCCGGAGCGACGATGGAGAGAGGGAACCCGCCGCAGGCGGGCCGGATGCCGGGGCTAGACCTTTTGGTTTCTTTTGGGGCAATGCCAAAAGAAACTCGCCCAGCAGGGCGAAACCGGACTGTCAGCCAGCACGGCAAGCGCCCAATGACACCAAACGACAAGACAGCACCATCTTGCCGATCCGGTGTTAGCCCCCATGCCCCCCGGCAATCCGTGAAGAACCTTTTTCTTTATGTCGGTGCTCACCGACGCGCTCAAAGGGTACGCCCCTCTTTTAGTCTGACTCTGGATGCACTGAAGAGGCGGCCGGCTGGCTAGCTATAGTTAAGGCGTGATTATCGTTGTGATGGGGCCGCAGGTGAGCTAATCGGGAGGGTGCCCATGGCAGTTGTGACCGATACGCTGAAGCTGTTTCTCGCCGGCGACGTCATGACCGCTCGCGGCATCGACTCAGTGCTGCCGCACCCTGGCGATCCGCGACTTTACGAAGCCTACGTCAAGAATGCCGGCGTTTACGTCCAGCTGGCAGAAAGACTCAATGGCTCGATTCCGCACCCAGTCGATTTCACCTATGTCTGGGGCGATGCGCTGGATGAGTTCGGACTTCGCCAGCCACAGGTACGCATCATCAATCTGGAAACTGCGGTGTCCCGCCACGGCCGACCGGAGCAAAAGGGCATCAATTACCGCATGAGCCCGGAGAACTTCCCGGCCATCAGCGCAGCCGGCATCGACTGCTGCGTGCTGGCCAACAACCATGTGCTTGACTGGGGGACAGCCGGCCTGGCCGAGACGCTGGATACACTATCGAGCAACGGCATGTGCAGCGCCGGCGCCGGGCACGACCGGCAATCTGCCGAAGCGCCCGCCGTGCTGCCGCAGCCTGGCGGGCGGCGCTTGCTGGTGTACGGCCTCGGTACACCCGACAGCGGCATTCCACCGGACTGGGTCGCCACAGATAGGCATGCGGGCGTCGCGCGGCTGGAGGATCTGTCGAGGCAAAGCCTGCGCCCTGTGGCCAAACGAATTCTCGAGGGTAAAAGCCCGGGGGATCTGGTGGTCGCCTCCATTCACTGGGGTGGCAACTGGGGGTTCGATATCCCGCAGGAGCAGGTCCGGTTCGCCCATGCCTTAATCGACAAGGCCGGAGTCGATCTGGTGCACGGGCATTCCTCACACCACATCAAAGGCATCGAGGTGTACCGCGAACACCTGATTCTCTATGGCTGCGGTGATCTGCTGAACGATTACGAAGGCATCGAGGGCCACACAGCCTTTCGCGGCGACCTGGGGCTTATGTATTTCGCCGCGCTGGACCCGAGCGGGCGCCTGCAGTCGCTCGACCTGATACCCACCCGCCTCCGCCGCTTTCGCATCTGCCGTGCCGAAGGGGATGACCGTCAATGGCTGCACGACACCCTGTCGCGCGAGTGCGCACGCCTGGGCTGTAGCATCCAGTTGGGGGCGGACAATGCCTTCGCGTTGCGTTGGTAGGCGTGTCATGACGCCGCGAAGCCTTGTCCGCCGATGGGGGGATCTGCTGGTTTTGGCCCCCCGACTGAGTTGTTTTTTGCCGATGTGGTTTTGGAAAGTGCTGCGACCTTCAGCGAAACCGAGTGATCGGCTGGCTACAGATCGGTGTCCACTACCACCCGCACCTTGCTCGCATCCAGCGCATACGCCGCATCGGCCAGATCATTACTGACCTGCTCGACCTTCAGCGTGCCGCTCACCCAGAGTGGGGTGTAGATGTCGTCCAGTTTCAAGCCCTTGGGGTAGCGCACCAGTACCAGTTGGTTGGGTGGCGGTGGCGGGACGTGGATGCAGGCACCAGGGTAAGGGACGAGGAAGAATAGGGTGCTGCGGCCTTTGCCGTCGGTTTCCAGTGGCACGGGATAGCCGCCGAGGCGGATCTGTTTGCCGTTCATGGCGGACACGGTCTTGGCCGAGTACATGACCGCCGGCAAGCCTTTTTCCTGCTTTAGCCCGCCCTTGCCGTTGAAAGTGCCATTCGCCTCGGGTGTGTCGTGGCTGATCTCCGGCATGGCCTCAAGGGCTTTCTGGTCGGAGTTGGGCATCAGCTCGAGCCAGTCGGTTTCCGGCAGTTCGGCGTGGGCAAGGCCGCTGAGCAGCAACAGGGTCATCAGAAGCAAACGGCGCATGGCAAAGCTCGAAGGAAAAACGGGGTAAGACTCACAGGTATGCGTGCGGCATGTTGCCAGCACCCCTCCCTGGCGGGAGAGGGCTGAGCCAGAGAGATTTAGCTCTTTTTGACCACGCTGTAGAGCACCAACAGGATGACGGCACCGACTACCGCGCCGATAAACCCGGCAGCCTGCCCGGCCTGGTAGAAACCCAGTGCTTGGCCGCCGTAGGTGGCTGCCAGCGAGCCGCCGATGCCGAGCAGGATGGTCATGATCCAGCCCATGCTGTCGTCGCCGGGTTTGAGGAAGCGTGCGACCAAGCCGGCCAACAAGCCGATGATGATGGTTCCGATGATGCCCATAGCATTCCCTCCGTGTGATTGGCTAAGAGCCTGTTCAAGGTCGTCGCGAGCGACGCAGAGCTTGAGCGGGTTCTAGTGCCTGAGCCTAGTCGTGGCTCGGGCACCTTGCCATCAGACGAGTGAGCGCCACGGAGGTTCCATCTACACGCGCCTAGCGGCAATCCGGCCTTTTCTAAAGAAGGTCGGGCTCAGGCTTTGCCGATCAGCGTTTCAACCGCGGTGATCTGCCGGTCCAGCGTGGCGCGGTCGGCGCTGCGCAGGGTGGCGTGACCGACTTTACGCCCCACCTTGAAGGCCTTGCCGTAGTGGTGCAGGTGGCAGTCTTCAATGCTGATCACCTTGGCAACGTCCGGCACCTCGCCGATGAAGTTGAGCATGGCGCTTTCCCCGACTTTCTCAGTCGAGCCCAGCGGTAGGCCGGCGACGGCGCGCAGATGGTTTTCGAACTGGCTGCACTCGGCGCCTTCGATAGTCCAGTGCCCGGAGTTGTGCACGCGCGGGGCGATTTCGTTGGCCTTGAGGCCACCGTCGACTTCGAAAAATTCGAACGCCAGCACGCCGACATAGTCGAGCTTGGTCAGCACCCGGCCAACATAGTCTTCCGCCAGCGCCTGCAACGGATGCGCGCTGCTGGCGATGGACAAGCAGAGAATGCCGTTCTCGTGGGTGTTATGCACCAGCGGATAGAAGCGCGTTTCGCCATCGCGTGCGCGCACGGCGACCAGCGAGACTTCGCCGCTAAACGACACGAAACCTTCAAGCAGGCACGGCACGCTGCCCAGTTCGGCGAAGGCACCGGTCACATCGGCCGCTTTGCGCAGGACCTTCTGGCCCTTGCCGTCGTAGCCGAGGGTGCGGGTTTTCAGCACCGCCGGCAGGCTGATACGGGCGACGGCGGCGTCGAGATCCGCCTGCGACTGAATGTCGGCAAACTCCGGCGTGGGGATGCCGAGCTCCTTGAACAAGCTCTTTTCGAACCAGCGGTCACGGGCGATGCGCAGCGCTTCAGCGCTCGGGTAGACCGGCACGAACTGCGAGAGGAAGGCCACGGTTTCCGCCGGCACGCTCTCGAACTCGAAGGTCACCAGATCCACTTCGTCGGCCAACTGACGCAGGTGATCCTGGTCGCTGTAATCGGCGCGGATATGCTCGCCGAGGGCGGCGGCGCAAGCATCCGGCGCCGGGTCGAGGAAGGCGAAATTCATCCCTAGCGGAGTGCCCGCCAGAGCCAACATACGACCCAGCTGGCCGCCACCGATTACACCGATTTTCATTTATAGAGCCCCTTTCAGTAGGTGGCGAGACCAAGCAGTTGAGCGGCGCACGCAGCGCAGGAAGCGGAGTTTACACGCGAGTAAATGAGCATTCCGAGCAGCGGACGGCGCTCAACTGCGCCGCGTCGCAGCCCTGATGGAAGGGGCTCTCAGGCCTCACGTGGGTCTGGATTGTCCAGCACGCTATCCGTCTGCTCAGTGCGGAACTGCTTCAGCGCGGCATGGAACTGCGGATGCTGGTGGCCGAGGATGCTCGCCGCCAGCAGTGCAGCATTGACCGCGCCGGCTTTGCCGATGGCCAGGGTAGCGACCGGAATGCCCGCGGGCATCTGCACGATCGACAGCAGTGAATCGACGCCCGAGAGCATCGACGACTGCACCGGCACACCAAGCACCGGCAAGTGCGTCTTGGCGGCGCACATGCCCGGCAAGTGGGCTGCGCCACCGGCACCGGCGATGATCACCTGGATGCCGCGTGCGTCCGCCTGTTCGGCGTACTGGAAGAGCAAGTCCGGGGTACGGTGGGCAGAAACCACCTTGACCTCGTAGGGAATGCCCAGTTTGTCCAGCATTTCGGCGGTGTGGCTAAGGGTGGACCAGTCGGACTTGGAGCCCATGATCACGCCAACCAGTGCGCTCATCGTCGTGCCTCTTCTTCATTGGGCGCCCGCAGGCGCGGCAAAAGCTAACAAGCCACGCTGGAGACCAGGCGTGGCTTGTTGGCGAATGGCTTTCTGTGTGAAAGACCAGGGCCGGTGCGAGGCCGGCCAAAGGCCGCGCAGTATACCGCAAAGCCTGGGCTGGCGAGTATCCGCTGCGACCGTCCGTCCAGCGCCCGGCGCGACACTTAAAAAACGTAGGTTGGCGCTGAACGCAGTGATGCCCAACAGGGAGTCGCCCGCGACTCCCGGCGCTCAGCAACCACCTAAAAGCCCCAGCCTTGCAGGCCGGTTGTTGGGCATCGCCTTCGGCTCAGCACCAACCTACGCACTCCCCGCCCCGCCCTCGAGCTTGCGCCACAGCAGGCGCACCGACGCCTTGCGCACCAGCGCGCAGCGGTACAGGCGAATTTCCAGCGGCACATGCCACTGGGGGCCGCCGCACTCCACCAGTTCACCGCGAGCCAGTTCGGCGGTGATGCTCAGACGCGGCACCCAGGCCACTCCCAAACCCTGCAACGCCATGCTCTTCAGGCTATCGGCCATCGCCGTCTCGTACACCGTCGTCGAACGCAAACCCCGCTGGCGCAGCAGCAGATTCACCGACCGCCCAAGGAAAGCGCCCGCGCTGTAAGCCAGCAGTGGCACGCTCTGGCCGCTCTCCAGGTCGAACAAGGCCTGGCCATTCGTGCCGACCGCGCAGACCGGCAACATCTCGGTGCGCCCCAAGTGTAGGGAGGGGAAAATTTCCGGGTCCATCTGCAAGGCCGCATCTGGGTCGTAGAAGGCCAGAATCAGATCGCAGGCGCCTTCGCGCAGCGCGTGTACCGCCTCGCCTACGTTGGTCGCCACCAAGCGGCTGGCGATATTCAAACCCTCGTTGCGCAAGCGCGCGATCCATGGCGGGAAGAAACCCAGCGCCAGCGAATGCGCAGCGGCGAACTGCAACACCTCGCCTTGCTGACCTTCCAGATGATGCAGATGGCGCACCACATCACCGAGCTGCTCGATCACGCTGCGCGCGGTGACCAGGAACAGTTGCCCGGCCTCGGTCAGCTCCACCGGCGTGCGGGCACGGTTGACCAGGGTCAGTCCCAAGGTTTCTTCCAGGTTGCGAATCCGCCGGCTGAAAGCTGGCTGAGTGACAAAACGCTTCTCGGCCGCCTGGGAAAAGCTGTGGGTCGCGGCCAGGGCACTGAAGTCCTCCAGCCATTTCATTTCGAGGTTCACCACGGGCCTCCTCGGCCGTTATCACTGCAATCTATACGCTCGCCAACGAGACAGCGTCACACCAACACTATGCCGATTCGGTATAGGGCAGCGTTTAACAGCATTGGCCTGATGCAAAGCTCAAGCCTAGTCTAATCGGCATCGCGGCCTAGTCCGTGCCTACCCTGAGATGACTGACATCATGTCTGCTGCTGCATCCTTCCGCGTCGAAAAAGACCTGCTTGGCACCCTCGAAGTTCCGGCTGAAGCCTATTACGGCATTCAGACCTTGCGTGCCGTGCATAACTTCCGTCTATCTGGCGTGACGCTGTCGCATTACCCGAAACTGGTGATCGCCCTGGCGATGGTCAAACAGGCCGCCGCCGACGCCAACCGCGAACTCGGCCACCTCAGCGTGGCCAAGCATGCGGCGATCAGCGAAGCCTGCGCGCGGCTGATCCGTGGTGAATTCCACGAGCAGTTCGTGGTGGACATGATTCAAGGCGGCGCCGGCACCTCGACCAACATGAACGCCAACGAGGTGATCGCCAACCTGGCGCTGGAGGCCATGGGCCACGCCAAGGGTGAGTACCAATACCTGCACCCGAACAACGACGTGAACATGGCGCAGTCGACCAACGACGCCTACCCGACCGCCATCCGCCTCGGCTTGCTGCTCGGCCACGACACCCTGCTGGCCAGCCTCGACAGCCTGATCCAGGCCTTCGCCGCCAAGGGTGAAGAGTTCGCCCATGTGCTGAAGATGGGTCGCACCCAGCTGCAAGACGCCGTGCCGATGACCCTCGGCCAGGAATTCCGCGCCTACGCCACCACCCTCGGCGAAGACCTGGCGCGCCTGAAAAGCCTGGCGCCGGAACTGCTCACCGAAGTGAACCTGGGCGGCACCGCGATCGGCACCGGCATCAACGCTGACCCCGGTTATCAGCATCTGGCAGTCGAGCGCCTGGCGATCATCAGCGGCCAGCCGCTGGTCCCGGCCGCCGACTTGATCGAAGCCACCTCGGACATGGGCGCCTTCGTGCTGTTCTCCGGCATGCTCAAACGCACCGCGGTGAAGCTATCGAAGATCTGCAACGACCTGCGCCTGCTCTCCAGCGGCCCGCGCACCGGCATCAACGAAATCAACCTGCCGCCGCGTCAGCCGGGCAGCTCGATCATGCCGGGCAAGGTCAACCCGGTGATTCCGGAAGCGGTCAATCAGGTGGCCTTCGAAGTGATCGGCAACGACTTGGCCCTGACCATGGCGGCCGAAGGCGGCCAACTGCAACTGAACGTGATGGAGCCGCTGATCGCCTACAAGATCTTCGACTCGATCCGCCTGCTGCACCGAGCCATGGACATGCTGCGCGAGCATTGCATCGTCGGCATCAGCGCCAACGAAGCACGCTGCCGCGAACTGGTGGAAAGCTCGATCGGCCTGATCACCGCGCTGAATCCCTATATCGGCTACGAGAATGCTACCCGTATCGCCCGCATCGCCCTGGAAAGCGGCCGCGGCGTACTGGAGCTGGTACGTGAAGAAGGCCTGCTCGACGAGTCGATGCTGGCCGACATCCTCCGCCCGGAAAACATGATCGCGCCGCGTCTGGTGCCGTTGAAGGCATAAGTTAAGCGCGCGATCCTGCTGCAGATACACGCTCACCAGGCTAAGGGGATCACTCTCCCCTCGCCATTCAGGAGATGAGGCCAGCCCTCATCTCCTTTTTTTATGCCTCTGTCTCAATTGGAAATGCGCAAAACCTGTAGGAGCGAGCTCTGCTCGCGATGATTTTGCCCGAAGAGCTTCGCGAGCAGAGCTCGCTCCTACAATAACCTTTTCATGCCCAGACCTTACGCAGCGCCTGCAGGGCCACGGCAATCCTGGCTTCATCGACCCCGGCAAAACCCAGCACCAGCCCGGCCCGCTCGTCTTCCGTGCCCGGCGAATCCGCCAGCCAGTAATCGCTCAAGCCATTCAGCTCGACCCCGACCGCCGCCGCCTGCTCGATCAGCTCGCACTCGCGCGTCCGACTGGCCACCCGCACGCTCAGATGCAGGCCGGCATCCACCACCGGTAACGGCTGACAACCGGCAATCTGTTCCGGCCAGTCGCGGAGCAGCGCATCTCGACGCGAACGCGCAGCCCGGCGCATCCGACGGATATGCCGCTGGAAATGCCCAGCAGCGATGAACTCGGCCATCACCGCCTGAGTGCCGATTTCCGAGTGCCGTACGCCTAGCGCGCGCAGCTGCGTAAAGGCGTCGGCCAAGGCTGGCGGCACCACCAGATACCCCAGGCGCAGGCCAGGAAAAGCGATCTTCGAGAAGGTCCCGACGTACAGCACACGGCCCTGCCGATCGAGCGCGGCCAAGGGTGACAGCGGCGTACCGCGATACCGGTATTCGCCGTCGTAATCGTCCTCGACGATCCAGGCCTGCTCGCGCTCGGCCCACTCCAGCAACTCCAAACGCCGTGGCAGGGACAAGGTGACGCCGGTTGGGTACTGATGCGAAGGCGTCACATAAGCCAGCCGGCAATCCTTTAGTGCCGCCAGTTGCGTGGTGTCCAGACCGTCCTGGTCGACCGCGACCCCATGCAGCCACGCGCCGGCAAGCGCAAAGGCATGTCCGGCAGCGCGATAACCAGGGTTTTCCACCGCCACGCCATCGCCCACTTCCAGCAATACCTGGGCACACAGGCTGATGGCCTGCTGGGCGCCACTGGTGATGATGACCTGCGCTGGATCGCAGATCAGACCGCGACTATTGCGCAGGTAGGCGGCGATCAGCTCGCGCAACTGCGGGTCGCCTGCAGCCTCGGCATAACCCAGGCGCTCCAGGGGCGGATGACGCCAGAAGTTGGATTGCAAACGTGCCCAGATGTCGAAAGGAAACAGGTCGAACGCCGCGATGCCGACGCGAAAGGCTCGGGGCGCACCGGCTCGCGGGGCGGGCAAGCGGTTGTTCTGCAAGCGCCTGAGCAGACTCGTGTGCAGCGCACTGGCCGCCGGCGCGGATGGGCTGGGCGGCGCGGCGCTGCTGGCTAACTCCGCCACATAGGTGCCATCGCCAATGCGCCCCTCGAGATAGCCCTCGGCATATAGCTGGTCGTAGGCGCGCACCACGGTATTGCGCGATACGCCTAGCGCCGCCGCCAGATCACGGCTGGCCGGCAGGCGCACGCGACTGCTCAGCTGACCGCCGAGAATGCGCTCGCGCAACGCCTGATACAGCTGACGGGACAAGCCTTGGCGGCGGTCAAGATGAATGCCCGAGGGATCGAGCGGCAACGGCGGGCGCGGTGCGTTCGGAGGCATGGACGGCTGACCTATAGGTGACCGTCACAGCCTAAATTGGCCCAATGAAAATTGCCATTAATGGCTCTTACAACAGACCAATAGCCGGCCTAGGATGCATTCATCCCGCCGGAGAACTGCCATGTACCTGCCGCCCGCATTCCGCGAAGAAGACCTGCCCACACTGCATACACAGATCGCGCAAACGCCTTTGGCGATCCTACTGAGCCACGGCGCGAACGGCTTCGAAAGCAGCCACCTGCCGCTGCTGCTGAGCCCTGAAGAGGGTCGCTTCGGCACCTTGAAAGGCCACTTCGCTCGGGCCAACCCGCACTGGCGAAGCCTCGCGGCCGGCGCCGAGGCCATGGTTATCTTCCCTGGGCCGCAAGCCTACGTCAGCCCCAGCTATTACCCGAGCAAGGCCGAGCACGGCAAAGCAGTGCCGACCTGGAACTACATCGCCGTACACGCCTATGGCCATGCCGAGGTCTACGACGACCCGCAGCGCCTGCGCGAACTGCTGGCGCAACTGACTCGGCAGCACGAACAAGGCCGGGCGCAGCCCTGGTCGCTCAGCGATGCGCCGGCGGACTATCTGGACAGCATGCTGCGTGCCATCGTCGGCTTCTCCCTGCCGATCGAGCGCCTGGAAGGCAAATGGAAACTCAGCCAGAACCGTAGCCAGGAAGACCGCGCTGGCGTGCGCGAGCAACTGGCCGGCAGCGCCTTGGCGAGTGAGGTCGCACTGGCGGCGCGGATGGCCGAATGTGCAAAAGGGGCTTCGTAGGTTGGTGCTGAACGTAGCGATGCCCAACAAGGAGTCGGCGACTCCTATATGCGGTCTTGAACATGAAAGCCCGGCCTTACAGGCCGGTTGTTGGGCATCGCCTTTGGCTCAGCACCAACCTACGAGAACAGACTATGACCACACTCACTATCCGCCCCATCGGCCAGGACGACCACGCCGCCTGGCTGCCGCTCTGGCAGGGTTATCAAGCGTTCTACAAGGCCGAGATTCCCGCCGGCACCAGCGCCGTCACCTGGCAGCGTTTCCTCGATCCGACCGAGCCTATGCATGCCGCGCTGGCCTGGCAGGACGAGCGCGCCGTCGGCCTGGTGCACTGGATCTTTCATCGCTCCTGCTGGACGCCCGGCGACTACTGTTACCTGCAGGATCTGTTCGTCGGCGAAGGTCAGCGTACCGCCGGCATCGGCCGGCAACTGATCGAACACGTTTACGAGCAAGCGCATGCCGCCGGCGCCTCGCGAGTGCACTGGCTGACCCACGAAAGCAATCACACCGCCATTCAGTTGTACGAGCGCATCGCCGAGCGCTCTGGCTTCATTCAGTACCGCAAGCTCCTGCCTTAACGGGCCGCATGCCTTAATCACCACCACGAGAACCCGCCATGTCGAACGAGCCTTTACTGCACTGGCAGCCAGCCAACCCCCCTGAGCGTCAGCCGTTGAGCGGCCAGCGCGTACGCCTGGAACCCCTCGACCCGGCCCGCCACGGCAACGATTTATGGCAAGCCTTGCAAGGCCCGCAGTCCGACCCGGCGCTCTGGGACTACATGGCGTATGGCCCGTTCAGCGAGCGCAGCGCCTTCGACGCCTGGCTGGCCGGCAATGCGGCGACCAGCAATCCGTTGTTCTACACGGTGATCGACCTGGCCAGCGCAAGCGCCCAAGGCTTGCTCAGTTTTCTCAACATCGTCCCGGCCCATGGCAGCATCGAGATCGGCAATATCTGCTACGGCCGCGCCATGCAGCGCACCGCGCAGGCGAGCGAGGTGATTTACCTGTTAGCCAAATACGCCTTCGAGCTGGGTTACCGCCGCCTGGAATGGAAGTGCAACGCGCAGAACGCCCGCTCGAAACGTGCCGCCGAGCGCTTTGGCTTCGGATACGAGGGGTTGTTCCGCCAGCACATGGTGATCAAGGATCGCAACCGCGACACCGCCTGGTACGCCATGCTCGATAGCGAATGGCCGGCCGTGCGGCGCGCCTTCGAGCGCTGGCTGGCGGCAGAGAACTTCGATGCTGCCGGCCAACAACGGCAAACCTTGGCGGCACTACGCAACGGCTGAGAGCGGCGCACTGCTGGGGCGGAACAGGTCGATGCCGTTCACCGCCGCCTTGGTGACGAAAGCCTAAACCGCGTCAGCGCTATAATTTCAGCAGCCGTGCAGGCTCTACCCGCGCAGGGGCATCTGCAGGCGCGTTATTCGGGGTCAGCTGGGGCGGGGCGATGCTTTCGCTGAGCTTCTGCTGGCGGCGCGGGCGCGTTCGTCCCTTAATCCGATGGTTTCGATGCGGTCAGAAAAATTGACCTTATTGATCCCTTTTTGGCCTGGCGCAGCATTTTCCCCAGCCAGTCCAGCACGAAGAATGGCGAACACCATCTGGCCCCCGAGGAGAACAATAAAGCGCTGACTATCCACAGTAATGTGCTGGAAGGTTTCGACGGCGCCTGACGCGCGCCCGCACCCATAGCGACTCAACCGCGAAGACCTTTTAAGGAAGCAGACATGAACAGACTCAAACTCCTGCTGGGCACCACTCTCCTGGCCAGCGGCCTGCTCGGCGGCGCGGTGCAGGCCGAACAGCGAGAACTGCGCGTCTACAACTGGGCCGACTACATACTGCCGCAGACCCTAACCGACTTCAAAAAGCAGTCCGGCATCAAGCTGACCTGGGACATCTTCGACACCAACGAGGCACTGGAGGCCAAGCTGCTCACCGGCAACTCCGGCTACGACTTGGTGGTGCCGTCGAACATGTTCCTGGCCAAGCAGATCGAGGCCGGCGCCTTCCAGAAGCTCGACCACAGCAAGCTGCCCAACTGGCAGCACCTCGATCCGGCGCTGCTCAAGTTGCTCGCCGCCAACGATCCGGGCAACCAGTACGGCGTGCCCTACATGTACGGCACCGTGCTGATCGGCTTCAATCCGGCCAAGGTCAAGGCTGCGCTCGGCGACGACGCGCCGGTGGACAGCTGGGACCTGATCTTCAAGGAAGAGAACATCAGCAAGCTCAAGCAGTGCGGCGTCGCCCTGCTCGACTCGCCGTCGGAGATCCTGCCGCTGGCCCTGCACTACCTCGGCCTGCCGCCGAACAGCAGCGAGCCCAAGGACTACGACAAGGCCGCCGCGCTGATGCTGAAGATCCGCCCCTACATCGCCTACTTCCATTCGGCCAAGTACATGACCGACATCGCCAACGGCGACATCTGCGTGGCGGTCGGCTATTCCGGCAGCTTCTACCAGTTTGCCAATCGCGCCAAGGAAGCCGGCAGCGGCGTGGTGATCGACTGGCGTCTGCCCAAGGAAGGCGCGCCGATCTGGTTCGACACCTTCGCCATTCCCAAGGATGCGAAGAACATCGACGAGGCCCATGAGTTCCTCAACAACCTGCTCAAGCCGGACGTGATCGCGCCGATCAGCGACTTCCTCGGCTACCCTAACCCGAACCAGGACGCCATGCCGCTGGTCGGTGCGGCAATCCGCGACAACCATGACCTGACGCCCACCGCCGAGCAGCAGAAGACCCTGTACATCCTCGAGCCCTTGCCACGTGCGGCCGAGCGCGCCCGCACCCGGGCCTGGACCAAGATCAAATCGGGCACCTGAGCGGAGCAACGGATTCACTCCTTACTCCTCCCTCGCCGCGGAAGACGGCGGGGTGAGGGAGGGATGAAGCGCGCCACAGCGCAGAAAACCCGCGCAAAAAAAGGGAGCCTTGCGGCTCCCGAGGGGACTTCTGTTTAGCCTTTGACTCAGCCTTCGATCTCGACCAGGATTTCGCCCGGATTCACGCGGTCGCCCTTGACCACATGGATGGCCGTGACCTTGCCGGCGATGGGTGCCTGTATTTCGGTTTCCATCTTCATCGCCTCGCTGATCAGCACGGCCTGGCCGGCTTTCACCGTGTCGCCTTCCTTGACCAATACATCGACGATATTGCCCGGCATGGTGGTGCTGACGTGGCCCGGCGCGCTGGCGTGCTTGCGCTTGCCGGTGCCGGCACCGACGAACTCGTTGAGCGGCTCGAACACCACCTCTTCCGGCATGCCATCGAGGGACAGGTAGAAGTGCCGCTTGCCGTCTGTCTTCACGCCGACGCCAGTGATATCCACACGGTAGCTCTCACCGTGTACGTCGATGATGAACTCGGTCGGCACGCCCTCGCCGCTGGCCGCCGCCACACCGCCGGCTTCCGGAATCGGCAGCAAGGCTTCCGGGGTCAGGCTGCCGGCCTCGCGCTCTTCGAGGAACTTGCGACCGATATCCGGGAACATGGCGTAGGTCAGCACATCCTCTTCGGACTTGGCCAGGGCGCCGATTTCTTCGCGCAGCTTGGCCAGTTCCGGCTTGAGCAGATCGGCCGGACGTACATCGATCACGTCTTCATTGCCGATCGCCTGGCGCCGAAGTTGTTCATCGACCTTGCCGGCGGCCCGCCCGTAGCGGCCTTGCAGATAAAGCTTCACTTCGTTGGTGATGGTCTTGTAGCGCTCGCCGGCCAGCACGTTGAACACCGCCTGGGTGCCGACGATCTGCGAAGTCGGCGTCACCAGCGGCGGGAAACCGAGGTCTGCACGGACTTTCGGGATCTCGGCAAACACTTCGTTGATACGGCTCAGCGCGCCCTGCTCTTTCAGCTGGTTGGCCAGGTTGGACATCATCCCGCCCGGTACCTGGTTGACTTGCACGCGGGTATCGACCGCGGTGAATTCGCTCTCGAACTGGTGGTATTTCTTGCGCACGGCGTAGAAGTACAGACCGATTTCCTGCAACAGTTGCAGATCCAGACCGGTGTCGAACTCGCTGCCCTTGAGCGCGGCGACCATCGACTCGGTGCCCGGATGGCTGGTGCCCCAGGCGAAGCTGGAGATCGCGGTGTCGATATGGTCGGCGCCGTTCTCGATTGCCTTGAGCTGGCACATGGCGGCCAGGCCGGCGGTGTCATGCGAGTGGATAAACACCGGCAGCGACTGCTCGGCCTTCAGCGCCTTGACCAGCTCGCCGGTGGCGTAGGGCGTCAGCAGGCCGGCCATGTCCTTGATCGCCACCGAGTCGCAACCCATGGCTTCCATCTGCTTGGCCTGGGCGACGAAGGCCTCGACCGTGTGCACCGGGCTGGTGGTGTAGCAAATGGTGCCCTGGGCGTGCTTGCCAGCGGCTTTCACCGCTTCGATGGATACCCGCAGGTTACGCACGTCGTTCATCGCGTCGAAGATGCGGAACACGTCGATGCCATTCACTGCGGCCTTGGCGACGAAGGCCTTGACCACGTCATCGCTGTAATGCCGGTAGCCGAGCAGGTTCTGCCCGCGCAGGAGCATTTGCAGACGGGTGTTAGGCAGCGCCGCGCGCAGTTTGCGCAGGCGCTCCCAGGGGTCTTCCTTGAGGAAGCGCACGCAGGCGTCGAAGGTCGCGCCGCCCCAGACTTCCAGCGACCAATAGCCGACTTTGTCGAGCTTGTCGCAGATCGGCAGCATGTCTTCGGTGCGCATGCGGGTGGCGATCACCGATTGGTGGGCGTCACGCAGGATGGTGTCGGTAACGTAAATCTTCTTGCTCATGGTTCGTTCCTCACAGGCCGGCGTGGGCGGCGATGGCGGTGGCGATGGCCAGGGCCAGGTGCGATGGGTTGCGCTTGATCGAGTACTCGGTCAGTTCCGGGTGGCTCTCGACGAAGCTGGTGTTGAACTGGCCGCTGCGGAATTCCGGGTTGCGCAGAATTTCCTGGTAGTAGGCGGCGGTGGTCTTCACCCCTTGCACGCGCATGTCATCCAGGGCGCGCAGGCCGCGGTCCATCGCCTCTTCCCAGGTCAGCGCCCAGACGACCAGCTTCAGGCACATGGAGTCGTAGTACGGGGGAATCGTGTAGCCGGTGTAGATCGCCGTATCGGTGCGCACGCCGGGGCCGCCGGGTGCGTAGTAACGGGTGATCTTGCCGAACGAGGGCAGGAAGTTGTTCTTCGGGTCCTCGGCGTTGATCCGGAACTGCAAGGCGAAGCCGCGGTACTGGATGTCTTCCTGCTTCACCGACAGCGGCAGGCCGGAGGCGATGCGGATCTGCTCGCGGACGATGTCGATGCCGGTGATTTCCTCGGTGATGGTGTGTTCCACCTGCACCCGGGTGTTCATCTCCATGAAGTACAGCTCGCCATCTTCGGCGAGCAGGAACTCCACGGTGCCGGCGTTCTCATAACCCACTGCCTTGGCCGCACGCACCGACAGATCGCCGATGTAGGCACGCTGTTCCGGCGTCAGTTGCGGGCTGGGGGCGATTTCGATGAGTTTCTGGTTGCGCCGCTGGATCGAGCAGTCGCGTTCGAACAGGTGCACGGTGCTGCCGAAGCTGTCGGCCAGCACCTGAGCCTCGATGTGCTTGGGATTGACGATGCACTTCTCGAGAAAGACCTCGGCCGAACCGAAGGCCTTGGTCGCCTCGGAGATCACCCGCGGGAAAGCCTGCTCCAGCTCCTCGGGGCTGTTGCAGCGGCGAATGCCGCGACCGCCGCCACCGGAAGTGGCCTTGAGCATCACCGGATAACCGATGCGCTCGCCCTCCTTCAGGGCCTCGGCGATATCGGCGACGTTACCTTTGGTGCCCGGAGTGACCGGCACGCCGGCGGCGATCATGCTGCGGCGCGCCTCGGTCTTGTCGCCCATGCGGCGAATCACCTCGGCCGATGGACCGATGAATTTGATCCCACGCTCGGCGCAGATATCCGCCAGCTCAGCGTTCTCGGAGAGGAAGCCATAGCCCGGGTGCAACGCATCGCAACCGGTCTCGACCGCCAGATTGACCAGCTTGCGCGGGTTCAAGTAGCCAGCCAACGGCTCGGCGCCGATGCTGTGGGCCTCGTCGGCGCGCTTCACGTGTAGCGCCATGCGGTCGGCATCGGAATAAACCGCCACCGAGCGGATGCCCATCTCGGCGCAAGCGCGCACGATACGAACGGCAATCTCGCCACGGTTAGCGATCAGGATTTTCTTGATCACGGAAGGTTTCCCTCGGCCTGGTGAACTGGCGACCGCTTACCGCCGGTCGACCCATGAGCGAGCCCGAGAAACGAATTCCCAGTCGCGTATTTACCCTAGCCCCCTGCGCCGATTAACCAAAATCAATAATTATTGGGTTAGCTATTAGTAAAGGCTTATAGTCGTTCGACCAAGCATAGATAAACAGGTGAATTCCGTGCGTAAGTCATTGATGCGCATGACCCTGCGCCAGTTGCAGGTTTTTACCGCGGTCTGCGAAAGCCGCTCCTACAGCCGCGCGGCCGAGGAAATGGCCCTGACCCAGCCGGCGGTCAGCCTGCAAATTCGTCAGTTGGAGGAACTGGTGGGTCAGCCGCTGTTCGAGTACATCGGCAAAAAGCTCTACCTGACCGACGCCGCCGACGCGCTGAAACGCGCCAGCGCGGATATTTTCCAGCGTCTGGAAAACCTCGATATGCAGCTCTCGGATTTGCAGGGCTCGCTGCAGGGCCAGCTCAACCTGGCAGTGGAATCCAGCGCCAAATACTTCGTGCCGCACCTGTTCGCCGCCTTCAAGCGCCAGCACCCGGAGGTCAACCTGCACCTCTCGGTGGTCAACCGCGCCCAGGTGATCAAACGTCTCGCCGACAACCGCGACGACTTGGTCATCATGTCGCTGGTACCGCAGGACATGGCCCTGGAGTTTCTGCCATTCCTGAACAACCCGATCGTCGCCGTGGCGCCGCCCGACCATCCGCTGTGCAGCGCCGGGCAACTGACCCTGAAAGACCTGGAGCCCTACCCGCTGCTGATCCGCGAGCCCGGTTCCGGCACGCGCAAGGCCTGCGAAGAGTACTTCCAGCAGAAGCACGCCCACTTCGCCCAGACCCTTGAAGTGGGCTCGCTGGATGCCCTGCGCGAATCCGTGGCGGCCGGCCTCGGCCTGGCGCTGCTACCGCGCCACGCGGTCAGCCTGGAACTGGCCACCGGCCTACTCCGCGAGCTGGCAGTCGAAGAGCTGCCGCTCTATCGCAGCTGGTGTGTAGTCCATGCCCGTGGCAAACGCGTGTCGCCGGTAGGTCAGGCGTTTCTTGCGTTTATCCGCGCCGAACGTACGCAGATCAGCGCGCTGGCCGCGCGTTTCGCCGGGACGCTGCCCGGACCGCATCCAGGTAGTTAGCGGCGATCAGTTCGGGGAAGTCGAGCAACTCCTGCTGCAGTCGGCGTTGCTCGGCGAAGTCCTCGATGGCGCGGCGGTAGGCCATACGGCGCTGGTCTTCTTGCTGGCGGCGGGTTTTAGTCGCCGTGCTGACGTACTGTTGCGAGTCATCCACATAACGAGCCATATCGGATCTCCCAAGACTAGGTGCGGGGAGCACCAGCATGGGCGGCGGGCGTTACGCTTTAACGGCAGAGCAATGAAACTGCGGTGACCACGCGGTTTCAGTCTTCGCTCGCCTTCACCGTTTTCGGCGACAGTCGCAGGCTACGCAAGCTGCGCTTCACGCTCTTGAGGTGATTGACCAGGCTCGGTCCACGGGCCATGGCCACGCCCATCGCCAGTACGTCGATAACCACCAGGTGGGCGATCCTGGAAGTCAGCGGAGTGTAGATCTCGGTGTCTTCCTGCACATCGATGGCCAGGTTGACCGTGGACAACTCGGCCAGCGGCGTTTGGCTCGGACACAGGGTGATCAAGGTCGCGCCGGTTTCGCGCACCAGGTTGGCCGTGATCAGCAAATCCTTGGAGCGCCCGGATTGCGAGATGCAGATGGCCACATCGGTCGGCTTCAGGGTCACCGCCGACATCGCCTGCATGTGCGGATCGGAATAGGCCGCCGCCGTCAGCAACAGCCGGAAGAACTTGTGCTGGGCATCCGCCGCCACCGCACCCGAGGCGCCAAAGCCGTAGAACTCCACGCGCTGCGCCTGGGAACAGGCCGCGATGGCGCGTTGTAAGGCCTTCGGGTCGAGCTTTTCGCGCACCTCGATCAGGGTGTGCAGGGTAGTGTCGAAAATCTTCAGGCTGAAGTCCGCGACCGAGTCGTCTTCATGGATCGCGAACTGGCCGAAACTTGCGCCGGCCGCCAGGCTCTGCGCGAGTTTCAGCTTGAGATCCTGGAAACCGGTGCAGCCGATGGCGCGGCAGAAACGCACGATGGTTGGCTCGCTGATCCCAACGCTGTGCGCCAAATCGGCCATGGAACTGTGCATCACCGCCGCGGGGTCGAGCAGCACGTGATCGGCGACCTTAAGTTCCGACTTTCGTAACAGATGACGTGACTGGGCAATGTGTTGCAAGAGGTTCAAGGGGCTGGGCTCTGTTGATGAGTTATGATCGGCGCACGCCGGGTTGTAGCGTGCTTGTAGTTATACTACATGACCCGCCTCCCGCCCAGGTAAACCGCGCTCGGAGAGCCTTTGTTGACCATCCCCTGTGACATGTTGGTATTTGGCGGCACCGGTGATCTGGCCCTGCACAAACTGCTGCCGGCGCTCTATCACCTGCACCGCGACGGCCGCCTGCACCCTGACCTACGCATCCTCGCCCTGGCCCGCACCGCGCTTGCTCGCGAGGCCTACCAGGCGTTGGCCGAACGGCGCTGCCGGGCCCAGGTCGCCCGCGCCGATTTCGATGCGCTGACCTGGAGCAGCTTCGCCGCTCGCCTCGACTACTTCGCCATGGACGCCTCACAAAGCGCCGACTTCGGCCGTCTGGCCAAACACCTGGGGCACGCTGAGCACCGCGTGCGGGTTCACTACCTGGCGACCGCGCCGGACCTGTTCGAAGACATCGCCGCCCACCTGGCCATCGCTGGCCTGGCCGGGTCGCACGCGCGCATCGTCCTGGAAAAACCGATCGGCCATTCGCTGGAGTCGGCCAAAGCCATCAACGCGGCGATCGGCGCAGTGTTCGATGAGTCCCGGGTGTTTCGTATCGACCACTACCTGGGCAAAGAGACAGTGCAGAACCTGATGGCGCTGCGCTTCGCCAACGCCCTGTTCGAGCCAGTGTGGCGCGCCGGGCATATCGATCATGTGCAGATCAGCGTCTGCGAAACCCTCGGCGTGGAAAATCGCGGCGCTTACTACGACCGCTCTGGCGCCATGCGCGACATGATCCAGAACCACCTGCTGCAACTGCTCTGCCTGGTGGCCATGGAGGCGCCGGTGCGCTTCGACGCCGAAGCGGTACGCAACGAAAAGCTGAAGATTCTGCAGGCGCTCAAACCGATCAGCGGCCTCGATGTGCAGGACAATACCGTGCGCGGCCAGTACACCGCCGGGAAGATCGGCGGGCAGGAAGTGCCGGCCTATTACTTCGAGAAGAATGTCGACAACGACAGCGATACCGAGACCTTCGTCGCCCTACAGGTCGAAATCGACAACTGGCGCTGGGCCGGCGTGCCGTTTTATCTGCGCACCGGCAAGCGCATGGCGAAGAAGGCTACGGAGATCGTCATCCAGTTCAAACCAGTGCCGCATCGCCTGTTCGACGGCAGCCAACCCAATCGCCTGCTCATCCGCCTGCAACCGGAAGAGCGCATCAGCCTGCAACTGATGGGCAAAACCCCCGGCAAAGGCATGCGCCTGGCGCCGGTCGAGCTGGACCTCAACCTGGCCCAGGCCTTCCGCCAGAAACGTCGCTGGGACGCATACGAACGGCTGCTGCTGGACGTGATCGAGGGCGACTCGACGCTGTTCATGCGCCGCGATGAAGTGGAAGCCGCCTGGACCTGGGTCGACCCGATCCTCAAAGGCTGGCTCGAGTACTACCAGAACCCACGCCCCTATTCGGCAGGCTCCAACGGCCCAGAGCAAGCGCAGAGCCTACTCGAACTGCAAGGGCGCAAGTGGCTGGAGTGAGCGCATCAGGCTGAGCCACAATCGGATTGCTCCCATGCTCCTGCGTGGGAGCAGAGCCTGTGACGCTCTGCGTCAGGTCTCAGTAGGGACGATCAATCAAATCATAAGGTGGACGCCGGGGCGTCGAAGGCTGCGTTCCCACGCCGAGCGTGGGAACGATCAAAAGCCGGGCAGCACACCACCAAGTATTGCTCCAGAGCAATGCGGATCTGGCACGGCCCCCTAGAATTCGCGGCTCCCGCAACTCGCAGAGCCGCGCCATGCCCCAGATCCACCAACCCGAACTGCTCTCCCCCGCCGGCACCTTGAAAGCCATGCGCTACGCCTTCGCCTATGGCGCCGATGCGGTCTACGCCGGGCAACCGCGCTACAGCCTGCGGGTACGCAACAACGAGTTCGATCACGCCAATCTGGCCCTGGGCATTGCCGAGGCCCACGGGCAGGGCAAGCGCTTCTATGTGGTGGTGAACATCGCGCCGCATAACGCCAAGTTGAAGACCTTCCTCAAGGACCTGAAGCCGGTGATCGCCATGGCGCCGGATGCGCTGATCATGTCCGACCCCGGCCTGATCATGCTGGTGCGCGAACACTTCCCGCAGATGCCGATCCACCTGTCGGTGCAGGCCAATGCGGTGAACTGGGCCAGCGTGAGGTTCTGGCAGCAGCAGGGACTGGGCCGGGTGATCCTGTCCCGCGAGCTGTCGCTGGAGGAGATCCTGGAAATCCGCCAGGCGGTTCCTGGCATGGAGCTCGAGGTGTTCGTCCACGGCGCGCTGTGCATGGCCTATTCCGGGCGCTGCCTGCTGTCCGGTTACATCAACAAGCGCGATCCCAACCAGGGCACCTGCACCAATGCCTGCCGCTGGCAGTACAAAGCCGAGCCCGGGCAGGAGAACGAACTGGGCGAGGTCGTCCGGCACTGCGAGCCGACCCTCGGCCGCGGCGCACCGACCACGCAGGTTTTCCTCCTGGAAGACACCAGTCGCCCCGGCGAGTCGATGTCCGCCTACGAGGATGAACACGGCACCTACATCATGAATTCCAAGGACCTGCGCGCCGCGCAGCATGTGCCGCGCCTGGTGCAGATGGGCGTGCATTCGCTGAAGATCGAGGGGCGCACCAAGTCTCACTATTACGTGGCCCGTACCGCCCAGGTGTACCGCAAGGCGATCGACGATGCCGTGGCCGGACGGCCGTTCGACCGCACGCTGCTGACGGCGCTGGAGTCGCTCGCCCACCGCGGTTACACCGAGGGCTTCCTGCGCCGGCATGTGCATGACGAGTATCAGAACTACCAGCACGGCCACTCGCTATCCGAGCGCCAGCAGTTCGTCGGCGAGCTCACCGGCGAACGGCGCCACGGCCTGGCCGAGGTGCGGGTGAAGAACCGCTTCGCCGTCGGCGATCAGCTGGAGCTGATGACGCCGCAGGGCAACCTGAGTTTTCGCCTGGAGGCCCTGGAGAGCAGCCAGGGCGAGGGCAGGACGGTGGCGCCCGGCGATGGCCACCGCCTGTACCTGCCGGTGCCCGCGGAGGTCGAGCTGTCCTACGGACTGCTGATGCGTTACCTCGGCCCAATCACCACGCCCGACTGCGGCGCCGGGATGGCGGCAGGCTAACTCACGCCGGCTGCGGCTCGTGCTGCGCCAGCACCCGCTCGGGCAGGTATTCGCGCAACGCTTGGTCGCTGACCCGTAGCAATTCCAGCAGCAGCACGATCAAGGTCGCCGGACGCAGGCCGGCGCAGACATCGGCCTGGCGCTGCAACGGCAGGCCACCGATGACCCGCACCGACACGGCGATATTGTCATCGTCCGCCGCCGCCTCGGTGAGCTTGCACAGGTAACCGCTGGAGAAACTGCGCAGGCTCTGCACGATCAGCTCCATGTCCTGGATGTGCCGCGCGATCTGCAACACATTCTCCGGCGAGTTGAGCCCGAAGATCAGCACCTTGAGCTGCGGTGCCGACAGGCACTCGGCGTAACGCGCCGCGGTAGCGAAGGCGCGGTCGATACAGAGCTGACGCGCTACATCCAAGTGCAGGCTATCCGGCAGACTCAGATAGGCCTCGAGTATCAGGCGTGGATCGAGATGGGTGGTGGTCTTGGCGGCGAACTCGATGGGCAGCGCCATGATCAACTCGCGCAGCTGTGCCGGCGGCATGTGCGGTGCCATCTGCGCGGCGCGCAGCGGCCCCAGTTGCACCACCAGCGGCACCTTGACCGCCAACGGTGCCAGCCCCTGGGAGGCCAGCAGCAGGCGGAGACCAACATTCAGGCTGGGGAGTTTTGCCATGGCAGAGTCCTTCTCGGCAGGAGGAAAGCACTGCGCACTCTGGGCTGCGCTGAACTCAGCATGGCGCGGCAGCGCGCGCAACACAGCCATCTTTGCATGGGCGGTGAGCATCGGGCAGAGCATCGCAGTAACAGCGTCCTCAACCACTGTTACTGCCATGAATAAAGGGGGCCGGAATGAAGTATTAGGGAAACCTTCCCTAAAGGATATTGATCGTTCCCACGCTCCGCGTGGGAACGCAGCCTTCGACGCTCCAGCGTCCACCTTATGATTTGATCGATTAGTCCCGACTGAGCACCTGACGCAGAGCGTCACAGGCTCTGCTCCCACGCAGAGCATGGGAGCAATCCGATTCATGTGCGTTTGATCGTTCCCACGCTCCGCGTGGGAACGCAGCCTTCGACGCTCCAGCGTCCACCTTATGATTTGATCGATCAGTCCCGACTGAGCACCTGACGCAGAGCGTCACAGGCTCTGCTCCCACGCAGGAGCATGGGAGCAATCCGATTGTGGCTCAGGCTGATGCGCTCACTCCAACCACTTGCGCCCTAGATAAAGGTAGATAAAGGAGTAGGAGTGATTTGTTTTTGATCAGAGAGGTTGTTGGTCGAAATAAATCACTCCGACACCTTTAGCGCTCTTTAGATCGCGGGCTCGTACCCCTTCACCAACGCCGGAAAAGTCGGCGCTGGCGGGCCGCTGCCCTTTGATGCGCCGTCTACCTCTCCCCCCTGCAACAACCGCCTCGTTCAATGCAGCGGCGCGTTGTCTTCCCTGGTGTTGCCATCGTCGTCGAGCCAGGTGAATACCACCTGATTCTTTCCTGTGACTGCCTGGG
This sequence comes from Pseudomonas cavernicola, assembly GCF_003596405.1. NCBI lineage: Bacteria > Pseudomonadati > Pseudomonadota > Gammaproteobacteria > Pseudomonadales > Pseudomonadaceae > Pseudomonas > Pseudomonas cavernicola. Next base: position 1,183,919 of record NZ_QYUR01000002.1, on the reverse strand, counting down.
GCTCTATGGGCAGATCCAGATGAGCAAAGGGGCCTACCATGTCGCCTCGGAGCACCTGGCCCTGGCCGCTGCCGCGCAAGTCGAGATTCGCCAGCGTGACGTGATAGGGACTGCCATTCTCCACTCGGAGTACCGCTCTTCCGGCCTCCTGACGCACCGAAAAGGCCAGCTTGCGCGCTGCTGCCTCAGGCGAGGACGGCAGGTCCTTCGGCCGATAGAACACTTTCATTTGCGTACGCATGGTGACGACCAGGCGCGCCTGTTCGGGTGTCAGGTTACGCACACTTTCACTTGGCGGTATTTCATACAGATTCAGCCAGAACAGCGACTCGCGGTCGGCGGGCAAGTTGCCGCCGGTGAACAGCAAGCGCAGGCTGCGGCGCTCCCCTGGAGCCATGCGGAATACCGGCGGCAACGGCATGATCGGCGCCACGGCGGTGTCTGGCGTCGAGTCCAGCGCACCGTCGTCGATCCAGGTCTGGACCAGTACCGGATAGGCATTGAGGTTCGCTAGCAGCAGTGACGTTTCATGGCTCTCGCCGGGAAAGATGACCCGCGTGCGCTCCGCCGTTACCCCGGCCTGCGCCAAAGCGCCGCCAAGCAGCCCGCAGATGCACAACAGGCTGCACAGGGCACGGCGCAACCGGCTACTGAACACGAATGATGACCTGCGCGGTGGCGTTCACGCTGCCGGCGGTAACCGGCGGTCGCGTGCCTAGGGTGAGTTTTTCCAGACTTGCATTGAAGGTTTCGGTGTACTGGTCCACCCCGCCGCTACTGCCGGTCTTCACCTGCGCACCGCCCAGCACCGGATACCAGCCCATGGCAGTCGCCGTCGCGGTGGCGCCCATCGCCGAGTTCTCATTCGGCAGCAGATTGATCGCCTGGTTGTTGCGCAAGATGCGGATCCCCACGCCCTGTGCAATTCCGGCGGAACCGTATTGATCGGACAGCAGATAGGCGCTGCCGCCGGAAGCGTTGGTCAGACCGAGGCTGCTGGCGGCTGCTCGCGACCCGGCCGATGGCAACAGACCGAGGGCGGTATTGGTCTGCGCAACGCCGGAGACCGCCGCCGACTGGCACTTGAAGCTGACCTGGAAGGGCACTTGGCGATTGCCTCCAGCCATCAACTCGGCCACGGTGATCAGAGGAAACTGCACGACCGGGGTGACGGTGTTGACGGCGCACGTGGCAGAACGGCGAAGGGTCACATAGTTGTACAGGCTCAAAGTACCGGGCCATTCCGAGCCATAGCCCTGGTCGTTGCCGTTGGAGTCGCTGCCCAGCGGAGGTGAACTGACGCCGGGGCCGGCAAAGGCGATATAGGCCAGTGGATAGATGTCGTTATACAAACCGGTACCGGTTTGCAGGTTATACGCCGCGCCTGGACCGATGCGGTACAGCTCGGTATAGACGCTGGTGAAGTTCTTCGCCTTGACCAGCAGGTAGCCACGCGAATCGACGTCCAGTCCGGTGAGCGGCCGCTGTTGCCAGTTGCGTTTGAAGTACTGGCCGGTACTCAGGTTGGTCATGCGGAAGGCGACGTTGGCCCACTTGGTTGCAAAACCACTGGGGATACCGTAGAGCGCACCGTCTTCGTTCATTGCCACGTCGCGGTAGTTGCCGTGGATGGCGTACTTCTCATAAAGGCTGCCGGCATCCGCTGGCGCACAGCGGAAGAAGGTCTGCTCGGGGCCATAGGGGGTCTTGAAACCATATTGGGTAAACGGCGCCGTGCCCGCCGCGAGCAAGGTACCGTTGGGTTGAAAGCCTTCGTCGCTCACGTTGATGACGCTCGGTAGGCCCAGCGAACCGTTGTACCCGTTGCCGGCACCGGCCCAGCCATAGGCCGCGCCTTCCGTTGGCAGGATCTGATTGTTGCCCGGGCTGGTGCTGGTCCCGGACACCTGGTAACAGGTGGCCGAAGCCGGCGTCGCCAGGATGCCTCCAACCAACGCGAGGCCGGCCAACAGCCCCAGTTTCTTGAAACCCTTGCCTGAAATGTTCGTCATGATGCTAGTCCGGATTAGAGAGTGGCGGGGACGGTCGTACAGTTCGCTTCCAGGCGGATAAGCGCCTGCTCGGTGTCCTGCCCCTTGAGGTCATAGGGCAACTGGCACTGCTCATTGGCGCTGTCGCCCCATTGCACGATCAGGCGGCCCTGCTCGCCGTCGGCTCGGGCATAGAGTTGGCCACCCTGGCCGACCATGCCGATGTTCACGCCTTTGCTATCCAATACATTGGCGCCCAGCGGCAACGGCGAACCGTCCGCTTGCTTGGCCTTGATCAGCAAGGCGTGCCCGGCCAGGGTCTTGAACGACACCTTGACCGCCGCGCCCGCGTAAGGCGCTACGCGCTGCTCGGTTTCCACCAATTCGGCCTGTTTGTTGATGCCGGTCGGGTCCAGACCTACCGGGTTGTAGCGGTAGGGGGTGAGCGACGGCACTACGGCATAGCCGGAATCGTCGATCTTCGCGCCCTGCCCGCCGAGCACGCTGGCCCCGCTCGCACCTTTGGCCTCGACCAGGGCGAAGGTGTCGCCGAGGTACGGACCGAAGGTTAGCCCATCGCTATGCAAGACGGCGGCGCCGCGAGCGCTGCCGCTGGCCTGCTGGTAGTCCTGCCCCTGCGAATACGTCGCGCCCACGGTTACCGAAGGGAGTTGTTTCTGCACGCTGGCGCCCAAGTCGGTGGCGCGGCTGTCCGAATCGCGGCCGGCGTTGACGCTGTAACTCGTCGTGCGGCTCTCCCCGAGCGTGCCGCTGAGGCCCGTCTGATAGGAGTCGCCCTTGTTGTCGCCCGAACGATGGGTGGCCGAAGTGGATAGATTCGGGGCATTGCTGCCGGAGCCCAGCGGCATCGACAAAGTCAGCATCAATACGTTGTTGTTGGTCACGCTGCTGTCGTTGCGCGTGATGAAGTCCGGGGTTTGTTGGTCGTCAAACAGCGCCTGGTTCACATGAACGGACTTCTGCCGGGTGTACGACAGGTTGTAGCTGAGGTCGCGGTAGTGATCGGAATAGCCGAACTGCACCTGGGTGTCCCGGCTGCTACCGTCGTAATAGTCGCTGGTGGAGCCGGACAGATAGAGGTTGCCATAGCCACCCAGGCTCTGGCTGATGGTAGTGGTGAACTGGTTACGCTGCTGGTAGGTGCTGGAGGTCCAGGTGGTGCCGTCCTGTTCCGCGGCGCGTACGCCGAGCACATCGCCGAGGTCGCGGAAGCCTTCGGTCGAGTAGCGGTAACCGGCCAGGGTCACCGTCGTCCCGGTTGGATTGATGGTACGGCTGTAGTTGGCTTCCGCGCGCCAGCCCTGCTTCTGCTGGTTGTTTTCGACCTTGGCGCTGGAGAAGGTCAGGTTGGCGCCGAAAGCGCCGATGTCTGAGGCCAGCACCCCACCGCCCAGCACGGCCAGGTAGTCCTGTGCGACGCGCGCGCCGGTGTTCGCCGTCAGCCTGTTGGTGATACCGCGTTGGTAGGTGACGTCTGCGAACAGGTCCTTGCCATCGCCGTAGTAGCGTGCCTGGCCGATGCTTGCGCTGTAGCGCGACTGGCCCGGACGCATGGACTCGGGCACCGCGGAGAACGGCACGGTAAACGACGAGACGCGGCCATCGGCCTCGACCACCTGTACATTCAGGTCGCCCTGATAGCTGGTGCCGTACAGGTCGTCGATGATGAACGGGCCCGGCGCCACGCTGGTTTCGTAGATGGTGTTGCCGTTCTGGCTGACGATCACGCGTGCGTTGGTCTGGGCGACACCGCGCACCTGCGGTGCATAGCCACGCATCGAGTCCGGCAGCATCCGGTCGTCCGTCGAGAGTTGCACGCCGCGGTAGGCCATGCTGCCGAACAGGTTGCCCGGGGTGAAGCTGTCACCCACGGTCATCTCGCTGCGTATCCCCGGCAGTGCACGCTGCGCATAGCTGCGGATGTTGCTCAGTTCGGTAGTCTTTTCGCCTCCGTAGTTGGAATAGCGATAACTGGACTGCTGGCGCAGACGCCACAGGCCGACGTTAATGCCGCCGTTCAATCCCAGGTAACCATAATCGGATGTGCTCGAAGCCACACCGCTGTAGTCCGAGCGGTAGTAGCTGCCGTCATAGTTGACGAACGCCATGCTGCTGCCGGCATTCCATTCTTCGGGGCTGACATAGCCGCGCGGCTTGCGATCCATCAACGCCTGCGGAATCGTCAGGTCCAGACGCAGCCGGGCGTAGTCGAACTTGAAGGACGAGCCGGGCAGGCGCTGGCCCAACGGCTGGCAGCTGGCTTTGTCGTCGAGCGCTGCTTCGGGTTTGTCCTCCGTGCTTGCAACCTCCGCTGCACCAGGCAGTTTGTCGGCCAGTACGCCAGCCGTCTTGACCAGGTAGCGGTCGCTTAGACAGGGCGCGACGCCGTTCTCCCCACCTTCTTGACGGAACTCGATGGAAGTACGCAAGACGAAGGCGCCGTTGACATACAGATCGACGCTGTAGGTGCCGGGGTCCACCTGGCCGGGTTGGTTGAAGCGCGACAACTTGCCACCGCCCAGGGGGGTGCCCATCAGCAGGTCGTCATCGAAGCTGTAAGCGAGAAGGTCGCTGTTTACCGCTTCGGCATGCGCGACTCCCAGTGCCAGCAACAGCGAGATGCCCGCCACTGCTCGCGCCAGGCGGCCTAATGCGAACGGGGCACGCCCATCGGTGCGCCCATGTGTATGACGGGGAGAAATGCTCATGACAGTCTGCGACTTCCTGCTCAACTTCGATGGAATGAGGCTACGGCTTTCATTCCGCCATGCCTGCAAGGGCTATCCGATGTGCCCGTAGGATTAATCTGAATGGACCAACTGCCCGCGCCAGGCTGCCGCTCGCTAATGGGGCACAGCCATCAACGCAGCAGCGTATGGCGCGGGAAGATGTTCATCTCAGCGCTTGAGCTCTTGCTTGATTTCGATCTGTGCGCCGTAGTCATTGACCAGCACGGCGCGAACGCTTGCCGCACCGGCCGGAAGGCTGCCGGCCTTGTCGAGCTGCCAGCTGCCTTGGGATTTCGGGGCGACCATGTCCGCTTTGAGCGACAGTTCACGGCCGCCAACCGACACGCTTGCGCCGTTAAAGGAGGCGTAATAGCCCGTCGGGTTATCCACATTCACATGCCAACCATTGGCCCCCTGAGCCAGACTGAACCGCAGCTGATCGGCGACATCCGCGGGTTTGCCGACGATGCCGCTTGGCCGGTAGAACAGCTTCATGCGGTTGCGCAGCAGCACCAGCATCTGGTTCTGCTCTTTGTAGGCTTCGTTGCGCGGAGGGATTTGCAGCACGTTGAGGTAGTAAACCGACTCACGATCTTGAGGTAGGCCCTGGCCGGTGAAAACGATACGCAGGCTTTGCCCGGCCTTTGGCTCCATGCGAAACATCGGCGGCGTCACTACGAAGGGAGCGTCCGCATCGTTTGGAGTTGAGTTCGGGTTGTTGGTATCCACCCAGGCCTGCACGACGTTGGGGTGGTCGTCCTCATTGCTGAGCTGCACGGTTTTTTCACGGACATCGCCCGGATAGATCACACGGGTACCGGTAACCACCACGCTGGCGGAAGCGGACGAAGCCAGAACCAAAGCAGACAAACCCAGGCCAGCCACGAATGTTTTGCTGATGACTGATTTGAACATCGAGCGCATAACTTTCACCTAATCACTGTTTGAATCTCCAACTTCCCGCAATCGCGAAGTTGAATTTCTTCGACTCGTCCCCTCTAACAAGGAGCAGCGCAAATATGCCAGTCGAAGTTGCGACCCCAGCCAATTCGGCTCAAAAAAATGACCACCTGCCAGCTGAAAAAAGGGCAAGTAGAATGTTCTGAATTCATATCTTCAAGGCACACACAACCCTTGCGCCAAGCCGATTCTCGCGGGGATATGTTTGATTGATCTAACGATGTTTCGGCAAGGCACATCCTTGTGCCAATAGCAGTGCTACTCCGAAAACCGTTAGTTACTGATAACTTACGGTGTATTGCATCGAGCTAGTTACCGCACCGGCAGTCGCGCCACCCGGCACCGACTTGTACTGCACGGCATAGTCGTGCGAGGCGGAGGTGGCGCCGACTGGCAGGCTGATACCGGCGACAGTGGCCGGGCTGCTCAGGTTGACCGGGGTGCCGGCAACCCCATTGAGAATCTGCAGCTCGACGTTGGTAGCGCCGCCCGCGGCAGTATTGCCCAGGTTGCCACTGGAGGTGACGTTGTTGCCGACAAACACGGCTTTGATGGCTTGGGCGGCAGAAGTCGGAGCGACACAACCAGTCACGCCCAGGGTGAACGGGGTTTCACCAACAACGCTTCCTGCGGCGGCAAGAGTGCTTGCCTGTACGGTCGGCAGCAGCACAACCGGGGTAGTCGCATTACCGTTGATGGTCACTTGGCAAGTTTGGGCGGTAACTTCACCCAGGAAGTTGATGGTGTTTGCGGAGGGAGCTGCTGCAGCAAAACCGGGCGCAGCGATAACTGCGAGAGCAATAAGTTTTTTCATGGCGTTCATATTTTTCACCTTACTAGACAGTTGCGAAATTCCAGCATTTTTCGAGCTTCCCAAGGCGGCTTCACCGGCCTTCCAAAGGTTGAGTTCGATGGCGATGCAAGATATAGATCTGTATTTTTCGTATCTGTCGGGGGTATCCGATGGGCGTGTAGGAATACTCTGAAAGCATAAGCAGTGTGAATTGCCCCGGGTTTTCTAGACACTCTCCAGGCTTGTGAGATTAAAAAGGGGACAGCAAAAAGGGGATTCAGATTGCTCCCATGCTCCTGCGTGGGAGCAGAGCCTGTGACGCTCTGCGTCAGGTGCTCAGCAGGGACTGATCAATCGAATCATAAGGTGGACGCTGGAGCGTCGAAGGCTGCGTTCCCGCGCGGAGCGTGGGAACGATCAAACGCACATGAATCGGATTGCTCCCATGCTCCTGCGTGGGAGCGGAGCCTGTGACGCTCTGCGTCAGGTGCTCAGTAGGGACTGATCAATCGAATCATAAGGTGGACGCTGGAGCGTCGAAGGCTGCGTTCCCACGCGGAGCGTGGGAACGATCAAACGCACATGAATCGGATTGCTCCCATGCTCTGCGTGGGAGCAGAGCCTGTGACGCTCTGCGTCAGGTGCTCAGTAGGGACTGATCGATCAAATCATAAGGTGGACGCTGGAGCGTCGAAGGCTGCGTTCCCACGCGGAGCGCGGGAACGATCATCTATTTGGCGGAGGCTGGTAGGGTGGGCTTCAGCCCACCAATACAGGGTTTGCGCTGCTCCAAGTCACCACCACAACGCCGTCGCCTGATCGCGCAACAGCTGCGCAAACGCCTCGGCCTCCACCGGCGGGCTAATCAGGAAACCTTGAATCTCGTCGCAGTGCTGGGCCTTGAGGAAGTCCATTTGCGCCTGGGTTTCGACGCCTTCGGCGACCACCTTGAGCTCCAGGCTGTGGGCCATGGCGATGATGGCGCGGGTAATGGCGGCGTCTTCGCCGTTGGCGGAGAGGTCGCGGATGAAGGTCTGGTCGATCTTCACGTAGTCCACCGGGAAGCGCTTGAGGTAACTCAGTGAGGAGTAGCCGGTACCGAAGTCGTCGATCGCCAGCTTCACGCCCATGTCACGCAGTTGCTGGAAGGTCGCGATGACGTTCTCGACGTTGTCGAGTAGCTGGCTTTCGGTCAGTTCCAGCTCCAGGAAGCGCGGCGCCAGGCCGGTTTCGTCGAGCACTTGGCGCACCAGGCTGGTCAGGTTGCCTTGGCGTAACTGGTGCACCGAGAGGTTCACCGAAACGCGGATATCCGCCAACCCCTGGCGCTGCCATTCACGCGCCTGCCGGCAGGCCTGGCGCAGCACAAACTCGCCAATCGGCGCGATCAGCCCGGTCTCCTCGGCCAGGCCGATAAAGTCCCCCGGCGGCACCAGGCCCAACTCGGGATGACGCCAGCGCACCAAGGCTTCGGCGGCGTTCAGGCTGTCATCGGCCAAGCACAGCTTGGGCTGGTAAAAGACTTCCAGCTGGCCGAGTTCGATGCCTTTGCGCAACTGGTTTTCCAGCTGCAAACGCTCGAGGGTGCAGGCCTGCAGGTTATCGGTGAAAAACTGGAAAGTGTTGCCGCCCAGGTGTTTGGCATGCTGCATTGCCATGTTGGCTTGGCTGATCAAGGCGGAGATTTCCCGCGCGTTGTCCGGCAGCAAGCTGATGCCGAGGGACGCGCTGACCACCAGTTCCTGACCGCCGACGGTTATCGGCATGCGCAGCTTGCTGAGCAGGCGGCTAGCCATCCGCGCCAGGCTCGACAGGCTGCCGTAGGAGTCCAGCAACACGGCGAATTCGTCGCCGGAGAGCCGCGCCAGGGTGTCGGCCTCCGGCACCGCCTGGGTCAGGCGCCGGCTCAGCTGTCGCAACAGCTGGTCGGCGACTTCGTGGCCGAGGCTGTCATTCAGCATCTTGAAGCGGTCCAGGTCGATATGCAGCAGGGCCAGGCTGCGCCCGCTCTGCCGCGCGCGCTGGCTGGCTTCATGCAGGCGCGCCTTGAACAGCGTGCGATTGGCCAGGCCGGTCAGTTCGTCGTAGTGCGACAGGTAGCGCAGGCGCTCCTCGGCATCGCGGCGCGACGACAGGTCGGCGAAGAAGCCAACGATGTGACTGACCCGCCCACGCGAATCGCGCACCACATTGAGCTGCAACCACTGCGGGTACAGCTCGCCATTTTTGCGGGTTTCGATCAACTCGCCCTGCCAGGTGCCGCTCAGCTCCAACTCCTGGCGGATCACTTCGTACTGGCGGCGCGCCGCCCGGCTGCCAATCAAGCTGGCGACGCTTCGCCCAAGCACTTCGTCTTTGCTGTAGCCGGTGACCTGGCTATAGGCCTGGTTGACCGCCAGTACCAGATAGTCCGGGTCGAGGATGATGATGCCCTCGCTCGCCGCTTCGAACACGGTGGCGGCCAGGCGCTGTTCTTCCTCACGGCCCTTCCAGGTGCTGATATCGCGGCGGGTGCCGAGCATGCGGGTGACCTGGCCTCGCGCATCGCGCTCCACCGCGCGCCCGCGATCCTCTATCCACACCCACTGGCCGTTGGCGTGGCACACGCGGTATTCGATCTGGTAGCCGTCGCTCAGCCCCTTCATGTGCTCGACCAGGGTCCGCCGCAGCAACGGCAGGTCTTCCGGGTGCAGGCGCGGTTTAAGATCGCGCAGCATGGCCTTCACTTCATCCGACTCGAGGCCGAAGAGCTCCTTGAGCTGTGAGTGGTGCACCTCGTCGGTCACCAGGTTCCAGTCCCACAGACCCAGCTCGCTGGCCTCCAGCGCCAGGGCCAGACGTTCCTCGCTCTTGCTCAGGGCATGGCTGGCCTCATCCAGCTCCAGGGTGCGCTGGGCCACGCGCATTTCTAGCTCACCGTGAGCCTGACGCAATTCGCGTTCGGCGCGCCGACGCTGTTCCACCTCGCGCGCCAGCTCGCCGTTGAGCCCCTCGGCCTGGGCCTTGGCATATTCCAAGCGGCTGATCAGCGCCTGATTGTGAAAACGCTGGAGCAAACTGCGCTGCACCAGGCGATTGACCTGCCAGGCCACTACTAATAGCGCGCCGAACAGAATCAGCCCGAGCAACCCCCAACCCTGCTGCAACGGGTGGCTACTGAGCAGGAGATAGACCACCGATGGCAGCAGGCAAGGCAAGGCGAAGGTCAGAAAGGCCGAGAGGCTGACCGCATAGGCGATGCTGGCGGAGAGAATGGCCGCGGCGATCAAGCCGAACATCAGCGCCTGCTGGAGAAAGGCATCCGGCGGCACCAGGCCGATAGCGCCGATAGCCAGGGTCACCCCGGAAGCCGCGGCGCCCAGCAGGAACATCCGCCGCCAGTGCGGCTTGGCCTGGAGCGAGGGTAGCGCGGCATTGAAGGCCGCCACCTGAATCAGCCGCAACACGGCCAGCAGCACCAGCCCGACCAACCAGCCAGAGAGCAGCAGGCCGCCCTGTGGGCTCCACAGCAGATACGCGCAGGCCAAGCCGCTGAGCAGCATGAATAGCGTGGGGATCCGTGAGCCCTGATAGAGCAGACGGGTGCGTTCAACGGCGATGTCGGTGGCGAACAGCTGGCGAATATCCCGATCGGCGTCCGCAGACGACTGCGCGGGGAGAGTCCTTGCATTAGCGGTCATAGGCTATTTTCTTGTAATGGTGTGCCTAGGCGTCGCCGGAGCATACCCGAGCCCAGGGCGGCACCCAAGGCTGAAGTGCCGCATTTCCACCCCCGCCAGCCCGTACTTTCGATAGGCGGGGCCCGCCCGTCACACTGACTAACCGGTCATCCGCCGCCTGGCGTTTGCCCTGACTATCCTGGCCCCCTAGAATGCCGCCATGCGCGACGATCTCTCCCTTCTGCTGAATTCCCTCAACGACGCTCAACGCCAGGCTGTAGCAGCCCCGGTGGGTCGTCAGTTGGTTCTGGCCGGCGCTGGTTCCGGTAAAACCCGTGTGCTGGTGCACCGCATCGCCTGGTTGATCCAGGTCGAGCATGCCTCGCCACACTCGATCCTCTCGGTGACCTTCACCAACAAGGCCGCGGCCGAGATGCGCCTGCGCATCGAACAGCTGCTGGGGATCAACCCCGCCGGCATGTGGGTCGGCACCTTCCATGGCCTGGCGCACCGCTTGCTGCGGGCGCACTGGCAGGAAGCCGGCTTGAGCCAGAGCTTCCAGATTCTCGACAGCGACGACCAGCAACGGCTGGTCAAGCGGGTGATCCGCGACCTCGGCCTGGACGAGCAGCGCTGGCCGGTCCGCCAAGCCCAGTGGTTTATCAACGGGCAAAAGGATGAGGGGTTAAGACCCCAACATATCCAGGCCAGCGGCGATCTGTTCCTCGCCACCATGCGCAAGATTTACGAAGCCTATGAAGCGGCCTGCCTGCGCGCCGGGGTGATCGACTTCTCCGAGCTGCTGTTGCGGGCGCTGGACCTGTGGCGCGACCATCCGGGCCTGCTCGAGCATTACCAGCGGCGCTTCCGCCACATTCTGGTCGACGAGTTCCAGGACACCAACGCCGTGCAGTACGCCTGGCTACGCCTGCTCGCCAAGAGCGGCGACAGCCTGATGGTGGTCGGTGACGACGATCAGTCCATCTACGGTTGGCGTGGGGCGAAGATCGAGAACATCCATCAATACTCGGCGGATTTCCCCGACGCCGAAACCATCCGCCTGGAGCAGAACTACCGCTCCACCGCGAGCATCCTCAAGGCGGCCAACGCGCTGATCGTCAATAACAGCGGGCGCTTGGGTAAAGAACTGTGGACCGATGGCGGCGACGGCGAACTGTTGAGCCTGTACGCCGCCTTCAACGAGCACGATGAAGCGCGCTACGTGGTGGAAAGCATCGAAAGCGCGCTGAAGAACGGCTTGGCACGCAGCGATATCGCCATTCTCTACCGCTCCAACGCCCAGTCGCGGGTGCTGGAAGAGGCGCTGCTGCGCGAGAAGATTCCCTATCGCATCTACGGCGGCCAGCGCTTCTTCGAGCGCGCCGAAATCAAGAACGCCATGGCCTACCTGCGCCTACTCGACGGCCGCGGCAACGATGCGGCGCTGGAGCGGGTGATCAACGTGCCGGCGCGCGGCATTGGCGAAAAAACCGTCGAGAGCATCCGCGAGTTCGCCCGCGCCAATGACGTGTCGATGTGGGAGGCGATGCGCCTGCTGATCGCCAACAAGGGCCTGAGCGGTCGCGCCGCCGGCGCACTAAGTGGCTTTGTCGAGCTGATCGAAAACCTCGCGGCCAAGGTCATGCAGATGCCACTGCACCTGATGACCCAGACCGTCATCGAGCAGTCCGGGCTGATCACCTACCACAAGGAAGAAAAAGGCGAGAAAGGCCAGGCGCGGGTGGAAAACCTGGAAGAACTGGTCAGCGCCGCGCGCGCCTTCGAGAACAACGAGGAAGAAGATCAAACGCCGTTGGCGGCCTTCCTCGGCCATGCCTCGCTGGAAGCCGGCGACACCCAGGCCGACGAACATGAGGACAGCGTGCAGCTGATGACCCTGCACAGCGCCAAAGGTCTGGAGTTCCCGCAGGTGTTCCTGGTCGGCATGGAGGAAGGTCTGTTCCCGCACAAGATGAGCCTGGAAGAACCCGGCCGCCTCGAAGAGGAACGCCGCCTGGCCTACGTCGGCATCACCCGCGCCATGCAGTATCTGGTCATCAGCTACGCAGAAACCCGCCGTCTGTATGGTAGCGAGACCTACAACAAGGTCTCGCGCTTCGTCCGCGAGATTCCGCCGGCCCTGATTCAGGAAGTGCGGCTGTCCAACAGCGTCAGCCGGCCATATGGCAGCAGTAACCGTGGCGCCAACACCAGCAGCATGTTCGCCAATGCCGAGGTGCCGGAAACCGAATTCCGCCTCGGCCAGGCGGTGAAACACTCGCTGTTCGGCGAAGGGGTGATCCTCAACTTCGAAGGCGCCGGCGCGCAGGCGCGGGTGCAGGTGAATTTCGCCGACGAAGGCAGCAAATGGCTGATGCTCGGCTATGCCAAGCTGGAGCCGGTGTAAGGGCCTGCTCATCGCGCCGCTGACGGCGATCTTCGCCAAAGTCGGCATCGAGCACGTCAATTCCGACTTCGCCACCCTGCTGCGCACGGTGGTGATCCTGCGTGCTGGTGGCACTGCTCGGCGTAACCCTGCTGGGTGAGAGACTGGGACTGCGCCAGCCAGCCGAGCCAGAGGGCTCCGTTGGTCGTTTTCGGCAGCATCCCAAGGCTGACGATTCATACTTGCAGGCGAGGTATGCCCGATGAATCGATCGCCCAGCGCCCAGCAAATTCTCGACTGCGCCCTTGAACTGGCCGAAACCTGTGGCTGGGAGCGCTTACATCTGTTCGCGGTCGCCGAGCAGCTGGAGGTCGGCCTGGACGCCATCGCCCGCCATTACCGACAGAAGGACGACTTGGTCGAGGCTTGGTTCGACCGCGCGGATAGCGCGATGCTGGCACGCGCCCGAGCACCCGACCTTGCGGCGTTACAGCCAGAAAAACGCCTGGAAGAACTGCTGATCGCCTGGCTCAACAGCCTCGCCGCGCACCGAGCAGTCACCGCGCAGATGCTGCTGTACAAGCTGGAACCCGGTCACGTGCATTTGCAGGTGCTCGGTCTGCTGCGCATCAGTCGCACCGTGCAGTGGTGGCGTGAGGCGGCTCGCCGTGGCAACCACACGCTCAGCCGGATCATCGAGGAAAGCCTGCTGAGCACCGCTTACCTGTGTACCTTCCTCCATTGGTTGCGCCACCCGCAGGAAGAAGAAGCCGAGCTGCGCGCCTTTTTGCGCCAACAGCTGCGGTCCGTTCCTCTGCTCCTGCTACTGCGCCCCTAGGCAAAAGCCAGAAACACTCTGCCGCTGGTCATAGCCGTGCAGCCTGTGCAAGATGGCGCGCGTTGAATCAATAACAGAGAGCTCCAATAATGAAGCGTTTCCTCAGCCTTGCCATGGTGCTTTGCGTCGCCCTGACGCTCAGCCTGGATGCCAATGCCAGACGCATGGGCGGCGGTAAATCCTTCGGCTCGGCGCCGACTCACCAAACCCGCCAAGCCACCCCGCCGGCCACCAGCCAGACTGCCGCTCCGGGCCGTGCCGCCCCCGCTGCCGCAGCCAGCGGTGCTTCGCGCTGGCTCGGCCCGCTGGCCGGGATCGCCGCCGGTGGTCTGCTCGCCTCGATGTTCATGGGTGACGGCTTCCAGGGCATGCAGATCTTCGACTTCCTGATCATCGGTCTGATCGCCTTCCTGGCCTTCCGCTTCATTGCCGCCCGTCGCCGTCAGCAGGCCCAGGGTCAACCGGCCGCTGCCGGGCACGCGCCGTTCCAGCGCCAAATGCCGGTAGCGGATGCGCCTTCACCAACATCGATCTTCGGCGGCAGTAGCAGCAGCGCCGCTGCACCGGTGATCAACGCCCCGAGCTGGTTCAACGAGCAGCGCTTCCTCGAGGCCGGCCGTGAGCATTTCCTGTCCCTGCAACAGCACTGGGATGCGGCCGAGATGGACAAGATCGCCGAGTTCGTCACCCCGCAGATGCTCAGCTTCCTCAAGGAAGAACGCGCCAGCCTCGGTGACGGCTTCCAGTCCACCTATGTGGATGATCTGCACGTGCAGTTGGACGGCATCGATGAACTGGCCGACAAGACCGTGGCCACCCTGACCTTCGTCGGCGTCGCGAAAACCTCGCGCTTCGACCAAGGCGAAGCGTTCAGCGAAAGCTGGCGCATGGAGCGCGGCAACGGCGACAACCAGCCGTGGCTGGTCGCCGGTATCCGCCAGAACGGCTGATCCGCTGCCTGATAAAGACCAACCCGGGCTTGCCCGGGTTTGTTGTCTTTGCGCGGCAGACCCCTGGAGAAGTCGCCGGATAGCCGGCGATTGGCCGGGTGTCGCGCGGAAATAAGTCGGGCCGCCCCCGTATGAGCGGTCAAGGTTTGGCGCCGGACTTGACCGGGTAGCCCGCCTCGCGCCAGGCCTGCATGCCGCCATCCAGGGCCACCGCACGCTGGAAACCCAGCTCGCGCAGCGTCGCCGCGGCCAGCGTCGAGATACAGCCGAGTTCGCAATAGGTGAGGATGCGCCGGGTCGGGTCGGGCAGATCGTGATTGACCCGCAGCTCCAGCTGACCACGCGGCAGCAGACGCGCCCGCGGAATGTGGCCCGTCTCGTAAGCTTCGCGCTCGCGCACGTCCAGCACTATAAGGTCGCCCTCCTCGGCCTCGACGCGCGCCTTGAGATCGGCCAGCGCCATGAACGGCACTTTCGCGGCGGCCTCCGCCAGCAACTGGGCGACGGTCTTGCCGCCGCTCATGTTGCTGCGCAGCGCCTCGGTCATGTGCGTCGGCATGGTCAGATTGAGGCTGCGCATCATCTCTACGAATGCCGCCCGGTCGCGCTTCTGCAGCCGCGGATTCTCCGCGAGTTCGCGGGCGATGGTCGAGGAACCCAAGCCCTGATAGTCGTGCGCCGGCTGCACCCTGAGCGTCGGATCCAGCCGCAGGATGTTGCGGAACAGGCTGTCGAACAGCGCCTCCGGATCGCCGGTCGGCAGGTCGGTGCGGCCGGTGGCGCCGATCAGCAAGGTGTCGCCGGTGAACAGGCGGTCCTCCACCATGAGACACATCGAGTCGCGCGTGTGGCCCGGGGTGTGGATCACCCGCGCGCGCAGGTGCCCCACGAGCAACATATCGCCATCGTCCACGCGCATGTCGACGAACGGTGCCGGGCTCTCGCGATGCATCACCACGGGAATGCCGAGCTGCCGGGCGAGCTCCCGTGTCCCGGAAAAGTGGTCCGCGTGGGTGTGAGTATCAATCAGGTAACGGATGCGCAATCCGTCACGCGCGGCCAAGCCGAGATAGCGGTCGATCTGGCTGATCTCCGGGTCGATCACCGCCGCCACGCAGGTCTCGTTGCAGCCGACCAGATAGGATTGGCAACCGCCGGTGGCAACCTGCTCGAAAACCATCCCGCCTCCCACGCCGTTTGCAGCTGCGCGCACTCACCCTTACTGGCAGATCTCGCACACCTCGGCGCGGGGCACCAGCTTGAGATACTGATCCATCCGCATGTGCACCAGGCTCTCGTGATCGCCCGCCTCCAGATAGATGTCCTGCTGCCGGGTCAGCAAGGGATCGACCACCATGTTCATCCCATAAGGCTCGCCCAGCGCCGGTACGGCACCGAGCTCGCAATCCTGGAACAGGCTGGCAATCGTGGCTTCGCTGGTGAGCTGCCATGCCTCTGCGCCCTTGCGCACCTTGCCCACATCCAGGTGACGACTGGCCGGCACCACCGCCATCAAGTAATGCCCGTGCCGGTCATCCAGGATCACCGACTTGGCCAGGCGCTCCGCCGGAATGCTGGCCACACGGGCCGACTCCAAGCTGCTCGCCGAATGCGGGTGCGCCACCAGGTCAAACTGACACTGCGCACTTTCCAAGCTGCGCTGTAAGGTTGCCGCCATATGCATGATGTACCTCCTCGCCCTACCGAATGCTTCAGGACCGCTGGTTATCAGAAACCTTGCTGATCAAAGTTTAGCCAGTGTTAGGCGGGAGGCGGCCGGCAGACTGAAACACTTGATGCTATGGGGCGCCGTCTATAGGCGTGCTCGGTCTAACAAAGGCCCGCTCCATCCGCCAGAACGGCTAAACCTGGCTGGCGTTAGCGCTTTACCGAAACCCCGGCCTTGGTTGGGGTTTTTCTATTCAGCGAACTGCAGGCATTGCGCTTGCGCCGAGCTACTGTATAAAACGCGCCATCCCAAGTGAGAGGTTCTATGCCATGGAAGAAGTGATCGACGAATTGCGTGAACTCAATGAGCCGGTACCGGTGCCCCTGGAGCTGCCGGACGAAGAATTGCTGGTGGAAATCGAAGAGCAGTTGCTGATCAACATACCCTTCGAGTTCCGCGAATTTCTGCTCAAGGTCAGCGATGTGGTCTACGGCCGCCTGGAGCCGGTGACCGTGACCGACCCGCAATCGCATACCTACCTGCCGGAAGTGGCCTCGGTGGCCTGGTCGCTGGGCCTGCCGCGCGAGCTGATTCCGCTCTGTGAGGACCACGGCAACTACTACTGCGTCGAACTCGACGGCACCGTGCTGCTGTGGGATGGCGACGAAGAAGACCTGACCGACGAGAGCTGGGATTCGGTGTGGAAATGGGCGCGTGAGGTTTGGCTGCAGAGCTAAACAGCTGCGCAGGGCGCCGTGACACACAGCGCAGCCGACTCAGCGGTGATGGTCTTCCTGGCTCTGCTCCAGGGTTTCCATCAGGGCGATCTGCATGCGCGAGTGCAAGCGGATCAGCCAGCGCCAGAGCAAGGCGCTCACTCCGGCTGCCAGCAGGGCGATCAGGATCAGCAGCTCAAGGGTCGGCAGGATGCTCGCCGATAGCGCCATCAGTAGCAACATGATGGCCGCCAGCGAGAGCAGCGGGATCACTTCGGCAATCACCTTGCGCACCCGCTCAGTATGCCGGCCCGCCGTCTCCGGAGCCACGCCCATTTCCGCCAGCAGCATGGAAAGCGCCTTGAGCTTGCGATAGGCGGCAATCAGGAAAGGCAGCGAGAGCAACAGTGCAGCACCCCAGATCAGCGCTTTCTGCAGATTCAGCGGCTGCACCCAGTCGCTCAGGTACTCGCCCAGGGTATCGGCGAAATAAGCCCCGCCGAGGAAGATCGCCACCACCAGCGCGATGTTCACCCCAATCTGCAGCAGAATTCTGCGGATCATCCCGGCTAGCACGGCGCCCTGCCCCTGCGGCTGAATACTGCGCAGCCAGTCGCCGTACATGCCGAACACCCGCGCTACGCGGCGCGGCATGATGCTGGCCAGCTTCCTCGACAGTGGGTCGGCAGCCCGGATCAAGTAGGGCGTCAGCAGTGTGGTAATCGCCGAGACAGCCACCGCCACCGGATAGAGAAAGTCACTGGTGACCTGCAGGCTGATGCCGAGCGCGGCGATGATGAAAGAGAACTCCCCGATCTGCGACAGGCCCATGCCGACGCGCAGCGAAGTACGCCCGTCATTACCGGCGATGAAAGCGCCGATGCCGCAGGAGATCATCTTGCCGAGTACCACGGCGACGGTGATCACCAGGATCGGCCAGGCATATTCGACAAGGATCTTCGGGTCGATCAACAGGCCGATGGCGACGAAGAAGATCGCGCTGAACATGTCGCGCACCGGCTCCACCAGACGCTCGATCTGCGCCAGCTGGCGCGATTCGGCCATGATCGCACCGATCAAGAAGGCACCGAGCACCATGCTGTACTCCAACTTGACCACCAGCAGGCAGAAGCCAAAGCACAGGCCGAGCACGGTCACCAACAACATTTCGTTGCTTTCGAACTTCGCCACGTAGGCCAGCAGGCGCGGCACCAGCAGGATGCCGACGACCAGCGCGACGATCATGAACAGACTAAGTTTGCCGACGGTGGCGAACACCTGCCCGGTTTCCACTGTGCCGCTCAGCGCGATACCCGAAAGCAGAGCGATAATGCCGATGCCGAGGATGTCCTCGACGATCAGCACACCGAAGATCAACTGGGCGAAGCGCTCGTTCTTCATCTTCAGGTCGCCCAGCGCCTTGACGATGATGGTGGTCGAGGAAATCGCCAGGATCGCGCCGAGGAACAGTGAGTCCATGGTGCTCCAGCCGAAATAGCTGCCGATCTCGTAGCCGATCCAGATCATCAGGACGATTTCGAGAAACGCGGCGATAAAGGCCGTGGCTCCGACATGGAACAGCTTGCGCAGGCTGAATTCCAGGCCGAGGCAGAACATCAGAAAGATCACTCCCAGCTCGGCGAGGATCTTGATGGTCTCTTCGTCTTGGATCAGCTCGAACGGCGGGGTATGCGGGCCGATGATGAAGCCGGCGACTATGTAGCCCAGCACCACTGGCTGCCTGAAGCGATGAAAAAGGATGGTCACCATACCCGCGATCAGCATGATCACGGCCAGATCCTGGATAAAGCTGATGGCATGCATGGCGCACTAACTCCTCGTTATTCAGCGCGCAGAGCAGTGGCCCGCGCTGGGGTTTCTCGCTTGACTCCGTTGGAGCCTCTGTAGGGAAGGGGGGAGTCGCCCGGGAGCCGAAGGCTTTGGGGGGACCCGGGCAGGTTATCACCGGGCATCGCCGCCGCCGGTCGGGCGCAATAGATTGAAACAGTTCCCGTTCGATGCCGGAGTGCGTGCACTGGATTCCCGCCTGCGCGGAAATGACGGTGTGGGCAGGGGAGGTCTCGGCAATTCGTCACCGCTGCGTATACGCATGCCCCAACCTCGTCTTCCTCGCGAATGCGGGATCCAGGGGGTTCACCGGATCACGCAGGATTACGCGTTCCGCGATACCTGGCTGTTTTCCAGCGCCAGCAGATTGAGCAGGAACTGCCCGAAGTAGGTCAGATCCTGCTCCACGGCCGCGCGTGCCGCTTTGCCGTCACCGGCCTTTAGCGCCTTGAGGGTGTCGTCGTGGAAGTCGTTGAGACGCAGCGACAAGTCGGCCTCGGTGAACAGCCGATTGAAGAACGGCCCGACCTGCAACCACAGCCCTTCGATCATGCGTAACAACACCGGGTTGGCACAGGCTTGGTAGAGCGTCAGGTGAAACAGGCTGTTGTCGTTCAGATAGCCCTGCACGTCTCGGCGCTCCAGCGCGCTTTCCATACGCTCGACACAGCCCTGCAAGATCGCCAGGTCGCTGGCTGTCAGGCGCGGCGTGGCGGTTTCCACCGCCAGACCTTCGAGCGCCAGACGCACCTGGAACAATTGCTGAAAGCGTTCACGGGTCATCGGCGGGACGCGCACCGAACGCTGCGGCTCAGCCTCCAGCGCGCCCTCGGCTACCAGGCGTTGCAAGGCGGTGCGCACCGGCATCGGGCTGGTGCCCAAGGCCGCCGCCAAGTCGCGGATTTTCAGGCGCTCGCCGGGCCGGAATTGCCCGGCCAGCAGGCCCTTGCGGATACGTTGGTACAGCTGGTCCTGCAGGTTGTCGGCCATGCTCGCGTCACTGTGCAGGGGCCGGCGGCGCCGGCAGTTGGTTCAGGGTCAGGCTGCAGTTGCGCATCGTCAGGGTGCCTTGTTCTCGATCAGACAGTTACCGCCATCCACCACCAGCAATTCGCCGGTGATGTAGCTGGCCTCCGGTGAGGCAAGAAAGGCCACGGCCGCGGCGATCTCCTCCGGGCGTCCGGCGCGACCCAGCGGGGTGTATTGCGCCGCGTGGCGCTCCTCATCGCTGCTCGAGCCGGTCGCGATCCAACCCGGGGCGATGCTGTTGACCGTGATGCCCTGCTTCGCCACTTCCAGCGCCAAGCCCATGCTCAGGCCGACCAGGCCGGCTTTCGCCGCACTGTACGCGGCCTCGCCGAGGTTGCTGCCGCGCGTGCCGGTGGTCGAGCTGATATTGACGATGCGCCCATAGCCGCGCGCTTGCATGCTCGGCAGCAGGGCGCGGGTAAGCAGGAAGCTGCTGGTCAGGTTGCGCGTCAGCGACAGGTTCCAGGTGGCCAAGTCCATACCGGCGACCTCGGCGAAAGGCTCGGCACTGCCCACCTGCGCCATGCCGGCGTTGTTCACCAGAATGTCCACCCGGCCCCATTGCGCCTCGGCCCAGGCCGACAACTGTGCCACCTGCGCTTCGTCCGTGAGGTCGGCGATGGCCGCCCGCACTTCGATACCTTGCTCCGCCAACTCGGCCGCGCGCTGGTGGATTCGCTCACTGCTAGCCGTCAGCAGCAAACGCACGCCTTCGCGCGCCAACCGCCGAGCGATCGCGAAGCCAATCCCCTCGGCACTGCCCGCACCACTGACTAACGCCACCTGCCCTTGCCATGCGTTAACAGACATAAAATCCTCTTTGTGATCACAAATTTTGAGAATTGTAGCTTATCGGCTTTTTTATGACAGCTATTGACAGTTCTGTGATCACAAAACAATCATGTGCGGAAATTCGAACGAGGTGTTCAAAATGACCGCCAGTGGTATCAGCGAAAGCGCCGTGGAAACCTTAGCCGCCCGTGAGCGTGCACGTTTCCTCGAACAGAATCCCAAATCCATCGCCCTCGCCGAGCGCGCCCGCCACTCGCTGTTCGGCGGCGTGCCGATGCACTGGATGAGCGACTGGTCGACGCCTTCGCCGCTGTTTGTCAGCCGCGCCCAAGGCGCGCGCTTCTATGACGTCGATGGCCACGACTACGTCGACTTCTGCCTTGGCGACACGGGCAGCATGTTCGGCCATTCGCCGGCACCGATTGCCCGCGCGCTCGCCGAACAAGGCGGCAATGGCCTGACCACCATGCTCCCCGGCGAAGATGCGGTAGTCGCTGGCGAGCTGCTCGCCGAGCGCTTCGGCCTGCCCTATTGGCAAGTCGCGACCACCGCCACCGATGCCAACCGCTTCGTTCTCCGCTGGGCGCGGGCGATCACCGGGCGCAAGGTGGTTCTTGTGTTCGACGGCTGCTACCACGGCACCGTCGATGACGTGATGGTGCGGCACAAGAACGACCGCACCGTGCACCGCCCCGGCCTGCTCGGCCAGGCCTACGACCTGACCCAATACAGCCGCGCCGTACCCTTCAACGACCTCGCCGCCCTGGAAGCGGCCTTGGCTCAAGGTGACGTGGCGGCGGTGCTCTGCGAGCCGGCGATGACCAATATCGGCATGGTCCTGCCCGAGCCCGGTTACCACGCCAAGCTGCGCGAGCTGACCCGCCAGTACGGCACGCTGCTGATCATCGACGAAACCCACACCATCTCCACCGGCCCCGGCGGCTGTACCCGCGCCTGGAACCTCGAGCCGGACTTCATCACCCTCGGCAAACCGATCGCCGGTGGCGTGCCCTGCTCGGTCTACGGTTGCAGCGCGGAAATGGCCACGGCCATGCAACTGGCCCGCAGCCACGCCAGCGAGCACGGTGAAGGCCACGGCCACAGCGGCATGGGCACCACGCTGTCGGCCAACGCTCTGGCCATGCACTGCATGCGCACCAACCTCAGCGAAGTGATGACCGAGGCCGCGTATGCGCACATGCTGCCGTTGGCCGCGCGCCTGGCGGCCGGCTTTCGCCAGTTGATCGACAAACACGCGCTCAACTGGTCGGTGACCGAACTTGGCGCCCGCAGCGAGTTCCAATTCTGCGCGCAGTCGCCGAAAACCGGCGCCGACGCCGAAGCGGCCTTCCATGACAGCCTGCAGATGACCCTGCACCTCTATTTGATCAACCGCGGCATCCTCATCACGCCGTTCCACAACATGACCCTGTGCTGCCCCGACACCAGCGTCAGCGATGTCGATCGCCTATTGGCTACGCTGGACGAAGCACTGAGCGAACTACTGGCCATCCCCGGCGCGCGGCAATAACCCTCTCTCCCGTTTACGGGGCGAGGAGGCATGCTTTTAGAGCCGCAGGCTCGTGTGCCGATGAGCGCCTGAACGCTCCGCGTTCAGGCCGGGGCGCGGAGCGGGGCGAAAAAACCAGACAACAGGACACCCCCATGCAATTCGCCGACATTAAAGAAGCCCAAGACTTCCTCGCCGCCCATCCCGAGGTGCGCAGCATCGAGTTGTTCATCATCGACACCAACGGCGTGCCGCGCGGCAAGTTGCTGCACCGTGAAGAACTGCTGGCGATCTACGAAAGCGGCCGACCACTGCCGAGCACCATCCTCGGCCTGACCATCAATGGCGATGACGTCGAAGACACCGGGCTGGTCTGGGAAGTCGGCGATGCCGATTGCTGGACCTACCCACTGCCCGGCAGCCTGACCCTGCAACCCTGGCGCCAGCAACCGACCGGCCAGTTGCAGGTGAGCATGCACCCGCAGCACGGCCAGCCCGCCGCCGTCGCCGATCCGCGGCATGTGCTGGTCAAGGTGATCGACGGACTGAAAGCCGAGGGTTATCACCCGGTGATGGCCGTCGAACTGGAGTTCTACCTGCTCGACCGCGAGCGTGGCGAAAACGGTCGGCCGCTTCCGGCGCGCCAGGCCAATGGCTCACGCCCGCATGCCACCCAGGTTTATGGCGTGTATGAGCTGGAGCAACTGCAACCGTTTCTCAATGACCTGTACGACGCCTGCGACGCTCAGGGTCTGCCGGCGCGCACGGCGATTTCCGAATACGCCCCGGGGCAAGTGGAGATCACCCTCGAACACCGCTACGACGCACTGCAAGCCATCGACGAGGGCATTCGTTACAAGCGCCTGGTCAAAGGCGTGGCGAACAAGCACGGCCTGCAGGCCTGCTTCATGGCCAAACCGTTCGGCGATCTGGCCGGCACCGGCATGCACATGCATGTCAGCCTGGCCGATGAGCAGGGCAATAACCTCTACGCCAGCGAGCTTTCTGACCTTGATAGCAACGCAGGCACGCTACTGAAACAGTCCATCGGCGGCATGATGGCCACCCTGCTCGACTCGCTGGCGCTGTTCTGCCCCAACGCCAACTCCTTCCGCCGCTTCCAGGCCAATAGCTATGCGCCGCTGGCGCTGACCTGGGGCATCAACAACCGCACCGTGTCCCTGCGCGTGCCAGGGGGGCCGGCCAAGAGCCGGCATATCGAACACCGTATCTGTGGCGCCGACGCCAACCCCTATCTGGCCGCTGCGGCAATTCTCGCCGGCATCCATCACGGCATCCGCCAGCAGATCGATCCCGGCGCGCCGATCGTGGGCAACGGCTACGCCCAGGCCAAGGAGTTTCTGCCGACCGACTGGCTGACCGCACTGCGCGCACTGGAAGACTCCAGTTGGGCCAAGGAAGTCTTCGGTGCAGAGTTTCTCAAGGTCTTTCTGGCGATCAAGCACGAGGAATACCGCCAATTCATGGGCGAGGTCGGCGAGCAGGATTGGCGCTGGTACCTGACCCAGGCGTGAAGTCGCCCTCCCCGCGCGGGGAGGCCGTAGGGTGGGCTTTAGCCCACCACAAGAGTTGCATCGGTGGGCTGAAGCCCACCTTACAGACTAAGGAGTTCCGATGAGTACCCCCGTAGTTCTTATCACCGGCGCGGCCGGCGGCCTCGGTAGCGCACTGGCCAAGCGCTTTGCCCAAGGCGGCTGGCGCGTGGCCGCCACGGACGTCGACAGCGCCGGCCTGCATGTCCTGAACAACAGCATGCCATTGGCGGCGAGCATGCCGATCGACCTGCGCTCGGCGGCCAATTGCCAGGAGTTGGTCAGTTGCGTGCTCGGCCGTACCGGGCGTCTGGACGCGCTGGTCAACGCCGCCGGCATCTGGCGTGAGGGGCCGGTGGAATCCTTCAGTGAGGAGGACTTCGATCTGGTCATGGCGGTTAATCTGAAGGCCGCCTTCTTCATGTGTTCGGCGGCGATTCCGCACCTGCGCGAAAGCCGCGGCAGCATCGTCAACATCTCCAGCGACGCCGGCCACCAGGGCAACCGCAACGCCGCCGCCTACTGCGCGGCCAAGGGCGGCCTGACCTTGATGGGCAAGACCCTGGCGCTGGATCTGGCCAGCGATGGCATCCGGGTGAACACGGTGTCGCCGGGGGATATCGCCACGCCGATGCTCGATTTCCAGGCCGAGCGCTACGGTGAAGGCAATCCAAAAGCCTATAAACGCCAGCTGCTGGAACTCTACCCGCAGGGCAAAGACGCGCGGTTTATCCGCCCGGATGAAGTCGCCGAGCTGGTCTGGTTCCTCTGCCAGCCCCATGCGGAAGCCATCACCGGCGCCAACCTGGCGATCGATTTCGGCCTCTCGGCCGGCAAGTAACCAGCCCACGGCGGGCAAGGCCGCTCGCCAGCGCCGGCGTGACGAGTCGGCGGGGCGTTGCGTCAGGGTAGAGAGGCCAGTGCCGCATATTGCGGCGCGGCTATCCTAGTGTGCTGTCTCGGAAATACGGTCAAGAATTGGCGAGTGGATTTTGTTGCCAGGCAAGGCGCCGTGACGAGTCATAGCCCAGCTATGGCGAGGAACGGCAACGCGGTATGGCGGCAAAAGACGCCGCCAAAATTGAATCGTTATTTTTGAGACAGCACACCCGTCCCACTCCCCAGCCAAGAGCCTGCCCTATGGAACCCGGAAACGCCCAGCTGTCGATGACCGTGTTGATGACTCCGGACATGGCCAACTTCTCCGGCAACGTGCATGGCGGCACCTTGTTGAAGTACCTCGACGAAGTCGCCTACGCCTGCGCCAGCCGTTACGCCGGGCGGTATGTGGTGACCCTGTCGGTGGATCAGGTGATCTTTCGCGAGCCGATCCATGTCGGCGAACTGGTGACCTTCCTCGCTTCGGTCAACTACAGCGGCACCAGCTCGATGGAGATTGGCGTCAAAGTGGTCACCGAGAACATCCGCGAGCAATCGGTGCGGCATACCAACAGTTGCTTCTTCACCATGGTCGCCGTCGACGACGCCGGTAAACCTACCGCCGTGCCGCCACGGCAGCCGCAAAGCGCCGACGAAAAACGCCGTTTCAAGCAAGCCCAGCAGCGCCGCCAGCTGCGCCAGGAGCTGGAGCAGCGCTATAAGGAAATTCGCGAAGAAGCCTGAGACCAGCCTGTGCCAAGCTAATCGGCAGTGCCTGGTGGCTGGGCGGCACTTGAGTGGTTTGAACTGCCCTTACAGCCGCACCGCCGCAAAGCGTTGCCGCGGGTGGGCGATGCGATCCTGCGCGCGCACCAGCTCCAGCTCCCAACTGGCGCAGGCCTGGGTCTCCAGCAGCACCTCGTGCACTGCCGCAGCGGTGAATTCAAAGGCGGCAAGCGGCTCGTCGCCCAGGAGCAGCCGGGCCAGGAACAACCCCGAAGTCAGGTCGCCCACCCCTACCGGCTGACGCGGGAACGCCAGCAGCGGACGCTGCAAATGCCAGTTCGCCTCGGCGGTCACCAGCAGCATCTCGAAGCAATCGGCGGCCTTGCCGGGGTAGTCCAGGTGCTTGACCAGCACGGCTTGCGGCCCACGCGCCAACAGGGAGCGGGCCATATAGACGCAATCCTGCAGCGACCTCGGCGGGTACCCGGCGAAGCTGTTCAGCTCCAGTTGATTGGGGCAGAGGAAATCGGCGACGGCGGCGGCCTCCTCGAGCAGGAAATGGCTGACTTCCGGGGCGACGCTGCAACCCTTCTCCGGATGGCCCATCACCGGATCACAGAGGTATAGCACCTTGGGGTTGGCCGCCTTGATTCGCGCCAGCCCCTGCAAAATCGCCCGGCCTTGCGCCGCGCTGCCGAGGTAACCGGACAACACCGCATCGCAGCGACCCAGCTCACCAATCGTCGCAATACCTTCGACCAGCGCCGGAATTTGCGCCGACTCCAACACTTCTCCCGCCCACTGGCCATACTGAGTGTGATTGGAGAACTGCACGGTATTCAGCGGCCAGACGTTGACCCCAACACGCTGTATGGGAAAGACCGCCGCGCTGTTGCCGGCATGGCCGAACACCACATGGGACTGGATGGCGAGCAGATGAGGTGTACGTTTCATGCCGGGTTCCTGAACTGTGAACAGACGATTGAAAAAAGTCGCGAGCGACGGCTGCAAGGCGCAACGCAGCGAAGCGGAGTAACAGCCAAAGGCTGGCCCGCAGGACGAGTGTAGCGAGTCAATCAGCCGAGAAGGCGCACGACTGCATGGATGCAGGAGTTAGAGCGAAGCAGGATGCCCGAGCCGAGTTTACGAACTGCAAATGAGCATTCTATTTGCTTCGCTTTTGTCAGGTGGATTTCAGCGCCGCATAGCGCGCGAAGCTCGCAGTAGTTTTTCAACAGCCTGTTAAAGCTGCAATTGTGAGAGCGGAGTATGGCGGCAAATAGCCCCGATGAGACAGGCTGGAGTGCCTGGCTCGCGGCGGGTAAGCTGACCGCCCTTGTTGGAGCGCAACGACCATGCTGACCCTGGGTAATCTGTTCGTGCTGATGTTGTTGGCCGCCGGCGGCGCCTGGCTGTGGCATGCCCATGGCTTGCGCGAACGAGCCTTGGCGAAGGTCAAGCAGCATTGCCAGCAGGCGGAGGTGATTTTGCTCGACGACAACGTCGCCCTGCGCAGAATCGCCCTGCTGCCCGACGCCCGCGGACGTAAGCGTCTGGCGCGGGTCTATGGCTTCGAGTTCACCGTCACCAGCGAACAGCGGCATGCCGGCACCATCACCATGTTCGGCGAGCAAGTCGGACATATCGAACTGGCACCGCACCCGTTTATGGAAAAGCCCAGCACCGCGTTAGAAAAGCCCGACATAGTGCCCGATATAACACCCGACAAAAAACCAGAAAAGCCCGGCACCTCAGCCGAAGTGATCCAGCTCAGCGAGTGGCGCCGCACGCATGACAAGTGGCACCACTGAACTACGCCAGCGTTAGTGGCCTGTGTGGCGGCATTGCCCTTCGTCTTGGCTGCAAGAACGAATTTCTGCAGCAGGTAGGGTGGATTAGCCGCGCAGCGGCGTAATCCACCAAAGGGGGCAAACAATCAACGCCAAGCACAAGGCGAGGCGTTCGAGCGATTCGAAGTCCTAACGGCCAGTTGGTTCGCGGCAAGCGGTGGAAGCCCCTTCGGGGATTCCACCCTACTAATTCCACTAGCATCTAGTTAGAGCGGCCCCAACGCGCGCACGCCGGCCCATGCGAAGGCATGGCCTTTCGTCTTGGGTGCAAGAACAAATTTCTGCACGCGCGGTCTTACCTCCACGTGATCGATTGCCCAGGAGGCATCATGCTTATTAAGAAGAAAACACTGTTGGCCGTGGCGGCCTGCACGATGATGTTCGGCTCGGCCGCCCTGCTCCCCAGCGAAATGTCTTTCATCTCCGCTGCCCATGCAAAAGGCGGAAATGGTGGCGGTGGCGGTGGCGGTGGCGGTGGCGGTGGCGGACATGGTGGCGGGCATGGCGGCGGACACGGCGGTGGGCATGGCGGCGGACAGGGTGGTGGCAATGCGGGCGGGCATTCCGGCAGCCACAGCAGTAACGGCCAGGGCGCCGGCCTGAGCAGCGACCACTCCGGAAGGGCGGTCAGAACGGGGGATGACCACAGCAACCACTACGGCAGAGATCGGGCGGATGACTCTGAGCATGGCTCGATCACCTCCGGCGTCGCCAACTCGAAGGACACCCGCGGGCTGACCAAGGCCACTGCCATTTCGGATACCACCCCCGGCGATCACAACATGAAAGGCTTGGGCAACGCCGCAACCTCAACATCCAAGAACGACCGCTGATTTCCGGGAGTTCCGCCGGGCGCGCCGTCCACGGATGACGCACCCGACCTCCTCCAGCCCCGTCTTTCGTGTTTCTTGGGCGCCTCATGGAGTTCCGAGGAAACCGACGCCGTTGTTCACTGCCAATTAAGCGGCGGGGCTTGCCCAGCTCAACTGTGCTGCAAGAGGAAATTGGCGACGCGCTCGGCGCAATCCTGCGGGGCTTCCTGCATAAAGCAGTGCCCGCCGGACACCACCTGGGCACTGACGTGGGCATTCAGCACCGTTACCCGCGCCACCGCCTTGGCGACAAAGGGATAGCTTTGCTGACCATGCAGAATCTGCGTTGGCGTCACGATCTTGCCCAGCGACGGCCACAGCCGGCGCGGGTAGGAGCTGAAGATTTCCACCTCACGGCTCGGCCGGCATTTCAACTCGACACCGCCCTCTACCTCCTTCAGCGCATGCTCGACGTAGGCCCACAGCGCCGCATCGTCCCAGCCCTTGAAGATGCCGCGACCATACAGCCCCGCATAGGCCGCGGCACGGTCCGGCCACTGTCGGCGGCGAGCGGCGGACTTGCGCGCCAAGGTGCTGCGGCGATGCAGACCGAGCACTTCGGACAGCGCCATCACGCCGATCAGCGCCGGTGGAAACAGCACCGGGTCGAGCAGCACCGCGCGCTGAAACAACTGCGGATGTTTGGCCAGGATCAAACTGCTGAGCACCCCGCCAAAACTGTGCCCGACGGCAAAGCAGGGTACTTCGCCGAATATGCCGCGGCCGCTCTCGAAGGCCTCCAGCGCCAGTTCGGCACTGCGGTTCCAGCCGTGGAAACGCCCGCCGTGATCGCTGTCGCCATGGCCCTGGATATCGCACAGCCAAAGGTCGAAGTCCGCCGCCAAACGTTTGAGCAGCGGCTCGTAAGCGCGCCCACAAAAACCATTGCCATGCAGAAAATGCAGCACCGGTTTACCCGAAGGCGGGCTGTGCCAGCCACGCAGGGTGAAATCGGCAGAAGTGGGATGCGACCAGGAGAGCAACTGCATGGGAACGCCTCGAAAAATCAGCCGACAGTTTAACGGCGCAGCGCAGGCCAAGGCATCGTCGGCTTCACCTTGGCTGCGCCGACTTGCTATCGTCGCCGCCCATGACGATCAATTCCCGCCTATTACGCTTCGCTCTCTTCAGTCTGCTTATCCTGGCCGGGATGCTGCTGAGCGGCGCTCTTGCCCTGCATCAGGGCGAACGCCGCGCCCTGCTCGATGAGGGCCAGCAAACGCGCGAACAACTGGGGCTCTACGCCGAGTCCCTGCACACCCTGATCGAGCGCTATCGCGCCTTGCCGGCGGTGCTGGCACTGGACCCGGAATTACGTGCGGCATTACGCGGCCCTGTCAGCGGTGAGCTGCAACTACACCTCAACCGTAAGCTGGAGCAGATCAATGGCGCGGCCAACTCCTCGACCCTCGAACTGCTGGATCGCAACGGCCTGGCGGTAGCGGCGAGCAACTGGCGTCTGCCGACCAGTTACGTCGGCCACAACTACGGCTTTCGCCCGTATTTCCTCGAAACCCGCACCAAGGGCAGCGGACGCTTCTACGCGGTGGGGGTAATCAGTGGCATTCCCGGCTATTTCCTCTCCCAGGCGGTGCTCGGCGATGCCGGCGAGTTTCTCGGCGCCATGGTGGTCAAGCTTGAGTTCCCCGGCCTCGAGCGGGAGTGGAGCCAGCGCCCGGACATCATCTTGGTCAGCGACGCCAAAGGCATCGTATTCATCGCCAATCATGAGGACTGGCGCTACCGCGAGCTGCTACCGATCTCCAGCCAGGGTCGCGCCGAATTGAGCAGCACCCGCCAATACGACAAAAGACCGCTGGTGCCCTTGCGCCACCGCAGCCTGCAGGACTTCAGCGCACACAGCCGCCTGGCCCGGGTCGACGGCCCCGAGGGCCGCCACGACTATCTGTGGGAGTCGCTGCCGCTGGAGCACGAAGGCTGGACCCTACACCTGCTGCACCGACCGCAAACCGCCACCGCCAGCGCCCGCAATGCTGCCCTCGCCGCCAACGGCGCCTGGTTGGCGCTGGTGTTCCTCGGCCTGTTCCTGCACCAGCGCTGGCGTCTGGCGCGCCTGCGCCAACGCAGCCGTACGGAGCTGGAACGCCTGGTAGAGGAACGCACCGCCGCCCTGCGCACCGCCCAGGATGGCCTGGTGCAAGCGGCCAAACTGGCGGCGCTGGGGCAGATGTCCGCCGCCCTGGCCCACGAGATCAACCAGCCGCTGACCGCCCAGCGCATGCACCTGGCCAGCCTGCGGCTGCTGCTCGCGCACGGCCGCACGGATGAGGCACAGCAGGCCCTACTGCGCCTGGATGAACTGCTGGAACGCATGGCCGCGCTCACCGGCCACCTGAAGACTTTCGCCCGCAAAAGTCCCGGCGGCCTGCACGAGCGCGCGGATCTGGCGCAGGTGGTGGATCGCGCCCTGCAACTGTTGGAACCGCGCCTGCGGGGCGCCGAGGTGGCCATCGAACTGCACCTGGCGCGGCCGGCCTGGGTGCGTGGCGATGCCATCCGTCTCGAGCAGGTACTGGTCAACCTGCTGCGCAATGCCCTCGACGCCACCGCCAAGCAGGCCCGGCGCGAGTTGCAGGTAGGCATCCAGGCCGAACACGGCCAGTGGCTGCTGACCGTGGCCGATAATGGCGGCGGCATCGCCGCCGAACACCTGGGCAGCGTGTTCGATCCGTTCTTCACCACCAAGCCGGTCGGCGACGGGCTCGGCCTCGGGCTGGCGGTGTCCTACGGTATCGTCATGGAGCAGGGCGGCCGCCTGGAAGCCTGCAACCAGGGTGCCGGCGCGCTGTTCAGCCTGCGCCTGCCCGCCGTCTTAGACGAGGAACCGCAATGACCCACCAGCTGACCAACCAGCCGATCAACTCGGTGATCCTGATCGACGACGAAGCCAGCATCCGCGAAGCGGTGCAGCAGTGGCTGCAGCTGTCCGGCTTTCAGGTGCAGCTATACCGCCGCGCCGAGGATTGCCTGCAGAACCTCGACCCCGACTTCCCTGGCGTGGTGCTCAGCGACGTGCGCATGCCCGGCCTCGACGGCCTCGGCCTGCTGCAACGCCTGCAAGCGCTGGACCGCGACCTGCCGGTGATCCTCCTCACCGGCCACGGCGACGTGCCGATGGCGGTCGACGCCATGCGTCAGGGCGCCTACGACTTTCTGGAAAAACCGTTCAGTCCGGAAACCCTGCTGAGCAGCCTCAAGCGCGCCTTGGAGAAACGCCAACTGGTGCTGGAGAACCGTCGCCTGCATCAACAGGCCGACCACAAACAGCAGCTCGAAACCCGCCTGCTGGGCTTCTCGCGCGGCCTGGAAACCCTGCGCCGGCAGGTGCTGGAGCTGGCGCAGATGCCGGTCAACGTGCTGATCCGCGGCGAGACCGGCAGCGGCAAGGAGCTGGTGGCCCGCTGCCTGCATGATTTCGGTCCGCGCGCGGGTCAGCCCTTCGTCGCCCTCAACTGCGCGGCGATCCCCGAGGGCCTGTTCGAGAACGAGCTGTTCGGCCACGAGAGCGGTGCCTTCACCGGCGCCCAGGGCAAACGCATCGGCAAGATCGAGCACGCCGACGGCGGCACGCTGTTCCTCGATGAGATCGAGAGCATGCCGCTGGCACAACAGGTCAAGCTGTTGCGCGTGTTGCAGGAACAACGCCTGGAGCGCCTCGGCTCCAATCAGAGCATCGCCGTCGACCTGCGGGTGATCGCCGCGACCAAGCCTGACCTGCTGGAGGAAGCCCGCGCCGGGCGCTTCCGCGAGGACTTGGCCTACCGCCTGAATGTCGCCGAACTGCGCCTGCCGCCACTGCGCGAGCGCCGCGAGGACATCCCTCTGCTATTCGAGCATTTCGCCCACAACGCCGCCGCCCGTCTCGGCCGCAAGGTCCAGCCCCTCAGCGGCAGCGAGTTGAGCCAACTGCTCAGCCAACCCTGGCTCGGCAACGTGCGCGAACTGGCGAATGCCGCCGAACGCCATGTGCTCGGCCTCGACTCACCCGGGGCGGCCAGCGACAGCGCCGCCCAGTCGCTGGCCGAACAGCTGGAGGCCTTCGAGGCCCAGTGCCTGCGCGGCGCCCTGGCGCGCCACCGGGGCGAGATCAAGGCGGTGTTGGCAGAACTGCAACTGCCCCGCCGCACCCTCAATGAGAAGATGCAGCGCCACGGGCTGGCCCGTGGCGAGTTTTTTGCTGACGATAAATAGGGGATTTGCACGCCCTCCCTCTCCCCCAACCCCTCTCCCATAAATGGGAGAGGGGAGCAAAGTCAATGACGAGTAAGGACACTCAGCATGGATCTACGCCATAACGCCAGGCACCTACGCAGCACCATGACCGATGCGGAACAGCGTCTGTGATATCACCTGCGCGCTCAGCGCTTCATGGGGTCTGAAGTTCAAGCGGCAAAAACCCATGGGCCGCTATATCGTCGACTTCGTTTGCCTAGAGCATTTTCTGATCATCGAATTGGATGGCAGTCAGCATCAGCTACAACAATCGCGCGACATCGCCCGTGATCGCTATTTCACGGAGCGAGGCTTCAGGGTTCTACGCTTTCGGAATCACGAAGCACTTGGGCAAACTGAGGCCGTACTGGATCAGATCAGGCTGACGATCTCGACTTGAAGTACCTTCACGCCCCTCTCCCGTTTACGGGGCGAGGCGGCATGTTTTCGAGCCACAGGCTCGGATGCCGATGAGCGCCTGAACGCTGCGCGTTCGGGCCGGGGCGCAGAGCGGGGGCTGGGGGCGCCCGGCTAGGGGAGAGGGCCACCCCCCTTTGTATCGGCGGATTTCCGCTTATCCCGTCAAATCCATCGGCAGTTTTCCGCTCATTTACAGCCAGAAATTCTAACCAAACCCCTCTAGATCACGCCTTTCCACCCCTGGCACAGCTCTTGCCATTGCCTCTGTCCCGGCCGTGTTGCCACGCGCCCACGACAACAATGACAAGAGGATTCGTGATGGACAGCTCCAGCACCCTTTCTGCATCTGCCAGCCCAGCGGAGTCGAAGACCACTTCGCAGCGGCTCAAATCAATTTTCAGTGGCTCGGTCGGCAACCTCGTCGAGTGGTACGACTGGTACGTCTACGCCGCCTTCTCGCTGTACTTCGCCAAGGCTTTCTTCCCCCAGGGCGACCTCACCGCACAACTGCTCAACACCGCCGCGATCTTCGCCGTGGGCTTCCTGATGCGTCCGGTCGGCGGCTGGCTGATGGGCATCTACGCCGACCGCAAGGGCCGCAAGGCGGCGCTGGTGGCCTCGGTGCTGCTGATGTGTTTCGGCTCGCTGATCATCGCCCTGACCCCCAGCTACGAGACCATCGGTGTCGCCGCGCCGGTCCTGCTGGTATTCGCCCGTCTGCTGCAGGGCCTGTCGGTCGGCGGTGAATACGGCACCTCGGCCACCTACCTGTCCGAGATGGCGACCAAGGAGCAGCGCGGCTTCTTCTCCAGCTTCCAGTACGTCACCCTGATCTCCGGCCAACTCATCGCCCTGGCGGTGCTGATCCTGCTGCAACAGACCCTGAGCGTCGAACAGCTGGAAAGCTGGGGCTGGCGCGTGCCGTTCTTCATCGGCGCGCTGTGTGCGGTAGTCGCCATGCTCCTGCGCCGCGACATGGAGGAAACCGACTCCTTCACCAAGAAGAAGGACAAACCCAAGGAAAGCCTGTTGCGCACCCTGCTGCGCCACCCCAAGGAAGTCCTCACCGTGGTCGGCCTGACCATGGGCGGCACCCTGGCGTTTTACACCTACACCACCTACATGCAGAAGTACCTGGTCAACAGCGCCGGCATGAGCAAGGGCGATGCGACCATGATCTCGGCCGCCACCCTGTTCCTGTTCATGCTGCTGCAGCCGATCGTCGGCGCGCTCTCCGACAAGATCGGCCGCCGCCCGATCCTGATTACCTTCGGTGTGCTCGGCACCCTCTGCACCGTACCGATCCTCAGCACGCTGCAAAGCATCCAGACCTGGTGGGGCGCGTTCTTCCTGATCATGTTCGCGCTGATCATCGTCAGCGGTTACACCTCGATCAACGCGGTGGTCAAAGCCGAGCTGTTCCCCACCGAGATCCGCGCCCTCGGCGTTGGCCTGCCATATGCGTTGACCGTATCGATCTTCGGCGGCACCGCCGAATACATCGCCCTGTGGTTCAAGAGCATCGGCATGGAGAGCGGTTTCTACTGGTACGTCACCGCCTGCATCGCCTGCTCGCTGCTGGTCTACGTGTTCATGAAGGACACCAGAACCAACTCGCGGATGGACGATTGAGGGGGTTGCGGAGCCAAGTAGGGTGGGCTTCAGCCCACCGATACAGGGTGCGTGGTGGGCTGAAGCCCACCCTACCTTCTCAGCGCAGCTAAGCCCCGCGTATCCCAACACCGGGCCTTTCTACTCCAGCTGACAGGCGGCCAGCCCGGCACTGAGCGCCGCCTCATCCTGGGCCTGGCTGAAGATCAGTTCCAGGCGCGAATCCTTACGCCATTCGCTGTTTTGCCAATGGATCGGCTCACCGTTCAAGGCATTGCCGGAGAGCCAGCCGGCATTGGTCTGCAGCACCAGCTTGGCACGCCGCCAGGGCAACGTGGCCAGCCACAACTGCACGCGCATCAACTCGAACCGCTGACTCGGATGCCAGCGCCAACCGATGCTCCAACCCTCCGCCTGCCCCTGGCTTTGACAGATCGGCTGACGGCGGTCGAGCCAGACACTGGACAGGATCGGCGCGTCACTCGATGGCAACGCCTGCTCATCCCCAGCGCTCTCGGCCTGAGCCTGCAGACCAGGCAATTGGGCCAGCGGCAGCACGCCCTGACTGGTCCAGCACCACGGCCGCTGCGGCAGCTCGGCCAGCAGCCGCGCCCGCACCGCGTCATCGAGGTTTTCCGCTTTGTTCAGCACCAGCAAACCCGCCTCGGCCAACGCCGCTTGCTGAGTTTCTGGCAGCGCTTGTCCGGCGGCCAAGGCGGCGGCATCCAGCACCAGCACACTCGGTTGCACCGCCAGCACTCCCGCCCAAGGCGGCTCGTGCAGTTGACGCAAG
Organism: Pseudomonas cavernicola; assembly: GCF_003596405.1. Classification (NCBI taxonomy): domain Bacteria; kingdom Pseudomonadati; phylum Pseudomonadota; class Gammaproteobacteria; order Pseudomonadales; family Pseudomonadaceae; genus Pseudomonas; species Pseudomonas cavernicola. The sequence continues at coordinate 1,149,091 of NZ_QYUR01000002.1, read as the reverse complement.
AGTTCCACCGGGTGGCCAAGACCAGACGGTTCGATCAGCAGGCGATTCGGCTTGGCTTTACGTAGCAAGCGGGCCAGACCAATCTGAAACGGCGCGCCATTCACGCAGCACAGGCAGCCACCGGCGACTTCACCGAGGGCGATGCCATCGTCGCTGCTCGCCAGCAGCGCGGCGTCCAGGCCAATCTGACCGAATTCATTGATCAGCACCGCCCAACGCTCGTGCGCCGGCCGCTGCGCCAGCAACTGGCGAATCAGGCTGGTCTTGCCCGCCCCCAGGGGGCCGGCGATCAGGTGGGTGGGGATATTCTTCAACATGGGCTTATGGTGAGGCCTGTCTGGGGACCGTGCTAGAGTCTCGCGCATTTCGTTCTGGAGGCGTTGTCATGCGTCTGTGGCTTCTCGCACTGTTATCCGCCCTACCCTTGTTCGCCCAGGCCGAAGCCTGTGTGGTGCATAGCCAGGCCGCGCGGCTGGACATCAAGGTCTGCCAGCAAAACCGCAGCATCCCGCCGCAACTGTTTCGCGAAGGCTTTTGCCAGCCGCAACTGCAAGGGCAGAAGGTGGCCGTCGAGTTTGTCGAGCAGTGCCCGATCGGCTCCTTTGGGGTCTGCCGCTCTGCACGAGTCACCGGCACGCCCTACCAGCAGGACATTCATTACTACGGCGTGGCCAGCGATGCAGCCTATCTCAAGCCGGCCTGCGAGAAACAAAGCCAAGGCGTGTGGATGGCCCGTTAGTCACCTGTCCGTCACCTGCCTTGGGCTTACTGCCAGTGCACGCTCAAGCCAGCCAATCCAGGGTGAGGATCAAGCGCCGTTCACCGTCAGCCAGTTGCGGCGAGCGATGGACAATGCCGTAGCCTTCATTACCCAGCCACTTCTCGCCTTTGAACAGCGCCACCTCACCGCTGGCCAACTGCTGGATACGCGCCGGCGCTTGCGGCTCGGCCGCCGGGTCGCCAAGCCGTGCACGATCGATCGCACCCTCGCGCAACCACTGACTGCCGGTCCCGGCATAGGTGGTGATTAGCCGCAGCGGTACATGATCCACGTGAAAGCGCGGGCACATGGCCTTGTCCAGTACCCGCAGGCGCAGGCCAATGCGCTTGGCATCGAGCAAGCAGGCGTAGGCCGACAGCAGCCAGGCAACATCGGCCACGAAATAATCATAGCCGTCCAGATCGGAGAAATTGCCGGCTAATTCACGCAGATTCGGCTCAGCTTCCTGGCCCTCCAGCTCCAGGCTGATGGCCTCTGCCAGCGGCCCAGCCAAAGACAACAACGTGTCGGCGAAACCCGCGACAGGCGCCGGCAGTTGCCTCCGCCAGACCGCTAGGTTGACGCCCTCTTCCAGCGCCTCAGCCAGCACCTGCGGGCTATCGCCGAGCACCTGGCGCGCAACTGGAGTTAACTTACGCGGAGTTAATGGGCGGGCGAGCATCAGGCAGCCTCCGCATGCCAGGGGCCGAACGGGTCCGGCAACTGTTGCCAAGCCTCCACGCCCTGGGCCATTTCGAAGTCGGTCATCTGGCAGGCATCCAATTCTTCATTGAGCTTGGCGAAGTCGATGTTCTGCCCGATAAACACCAGTTCCTGGCGGCAATCACCGACCTCCTTGCTCCAGTTCTGCATGATTGTCTGCACGCCTTCGGCGTCTTGCGGCCACTGGCTCTTGGGCACGAAACGCCACCAGCGCCCGGCGAAACCATGGCGCATCAAACCACCGGCCTGCGACCAGCTACCGGCCTCCTGGTGCTTGCTGGCCAGCCAGAAAAAGCCCTTGGAGCGCAGCAAGCGGCCATTGGTCCACTCACGATTTATGAAGCTGAAAAAACGTTCGGGATGGAACGGCCGCCGTGCCCGGTAGGCGCTCGAGGCAATGCCGTACGCCTCGCTTTCCGCCACATGCTCGCCGCGCAACTCCTTGAGCCAGCCAGGCGCCTGGGCCGCACGCTCGAAGTCGAAACGGCCGGTGTCGAGGATCTTCGCCAACGGCACCTGGCCCATGACCATCGGAATGATTTCCGCCGTGGCGTTCAGGCTGCCGAGGATACTGAGCAGCTCTTCGCGCTCGCTGCTGGAGATCAGGTCAATCTTGTTGAGCAGGATCACATCGGCGAACTCGACCTGCTCGATCAGCAGATCGGTGATCGAGCGCTCATCCTCCTCGCCCAGCACCTCGCCGCGGCTGGCCAGGCTTTCCGCTGCTTGGTAATCGCGCAGGAAATTCAGCCCATCGACCACCGTAACCATGGTGTCCAGCCGCGCCAGGTCGGCCAGGCTTTTGCCGTCTTCAGCACGGAAGGTGAAGGTTTCCGCCACCGGCAACGGCTCGGAAATCCCGGTGGACTCGATCAACAGGTAATCGAAACGACCGTCCTGGGCCAGGCGGCTGACTTCTTCCAGCAGGTCTTCGCGCAGGGTGCAGCAGATGCAGCCGTTGCTCATCTCGATAAGTTTTTCTTCCGCGCGGTTCAGGCTGACATCGCGTTGAACTTCGCTGCCATCGATATTGATCTCGCTCATGTCGTTGACGATCACCGCGACCCGCAGGTTTTCACGGTTCTTCAGCACATAATTCAGCAGGGTGCTTTTGCCGGCACCGAGAAAGCCGGACAGCACGGTCACAGGAAGTCGGTTTTGCATCGGATTTTCCTCATTGGGCGCTTTAGCAGCGGCTCTTGATCAGCGATTTTCATAAGCCCTGACGGACATGGCGCTCGCGCTGCTCTTCACGCTCTTTCGCCTCGACACACAGGGTCGCGGTCGGGCGCAGCAGCAGGCGCGGCAAACCGATCGGCTCGCCGCTTTCGGCGCACCAGCCATATTCGCCACGGGCCAGCAGTTCGAGGGCCTGATCGATCTTGTCGAGCAGCTTCTTTTCCCGCTCCAGCAGGCGCAGCTGCCATTGCCGCTGCTCCTCGGCGCTGCCGATGTCGGCGGGGTCACTGCTCGGTTCCTGTTCGCCCAACAGCGCGAACTCGGCGCTGATGCGCTCCTGTAATTCGTTGCGTTGGCTTAACAGCAGTTCACGGAAAAACCCTTGCTGCGCGTCATTCATGTAGGCCGCAGCCGGTTGGCAGAGCAGTTCTTGTTCGGTCATGGGGCGTCACGTCCGTGGCTTGACTGTATGTTATATTATAACAATATAATTTGACCAATCCCCTCGACAGGAAATCCGATGAACGCTCTAACTCTGCCGGACATTGCCGCGCAGGCGTCCCGGCAAGCGCTGCCGCTGGACTGGGTCGGCATGTGCGGTATCGCGGTGCCGCTGTGGTTGGCGGGACAACGGCTGAATGCACGGGCCGACGCCGGCGTCAGCCTGGATGACGGCGCGGCCCGCGGCATTCATATGTCGCGGCTCTATCTGGCCCTTGAACTGCTGGAGCATGAGCCGCTCTCGCCAGCGCTTCTGCGGCGGGTGCTGCAACACTTTCTAGACAGTCATCAAGGGCTCTCCGCCAGCGCCTCTTTGCGTCTGCACACCGAGGCTCTGCTGAAGCGGCCGGCACTGGTCAGTCCCCTGGCCGGCTGGAAGTCATATCCGGCCAGCATCGCTGCACGCCTGGATTCAAGGGGGTTTCACGTGGAACTGAGCGTCGCCGTGAGCTATTCATCGACCTGCCCGTGCTCGGCGGCGCTGGCGCGGCAGCTGATCCAGCAGCGCTTTAGCCAAGACTTCAGCAGTCGCCCCCTGGAGCACTCTGCGGTGCTGGCCTGGCTGGGCTCGCCGCAGGGGATTGTCGCCACCCCGCATAGCCAGCGCAGCAGCGCCCAGTTGCAGATTCGTCTGAATCCGGCCGCCACGGACTTGCCGCTGGAAGCACTGATCGACCGCGCGGAAGCCACACTGGGCACTGCGTTACAGACCGCGGTGAAGCGCGCCGACGAGCAAGCCTTCGCCCTGGCCAATGGGCAAAACCCGATGTTCTGCGAAGACGCCGCGCGGCGCCTGCATCTGGCCCTGCGCGAACAACCCGAGGTGCATGGCTTGAACCTGCGAGTGGTGCATGCCGAAAGCCTGCACGCGCATGACGCCGTCGCCGAGAGCCGGTGGAACTGGGAGGGCGCATGATCCGCTGCCGCGCACTGCGATGGGGCCCACCCGGCCAGGCACTGACCCCGGCGCTGGACCTGAGCCTGCCCGCTGGCAGCCTGACGGCGGTGATTGGCGCCAATGGCTGTGGCAAAAGCAGCCTGCTCAAGGTCATCGCCGGGTTGCAAAAGCCCCTGGCGGGCCAGGTCGAGTTGGCTGTCCCGCGACGCGGCGGAGTGGGCTTTCTGCCGCAGCAGCAAAGCCTTGACCGGCAGTTTCCAATCAGCTTGGTCGAGTTGGTGGCGGCGGGCCTCTGGCGCGCCCGCCCGTCAGCCACGGATCGCCGTGAACGCTTGCAACAGGTGCTTGCGGACTGGCGTTTGAGCGGCCTGGAACAGCGCCCGTTGCTGGCCCTGTCCGGCGGGGAACTACAACGCGCCCTGCTCGCCCGGCTGAGCCTGACGGAGGCGCCGCTACTGCTCCTGGATGAGCCACACGCGGCACTCGACGAAGCTGGCCAAGCGCTGCTGTGGAAACATATCCAGCGCTGGCATGCCGAAGGCCGCACCCTACTGGTGGTCTGTCACGACCTCGCAGCAGTACGCCGCAACATTCCAACTTCGCTGCAAATCGCCAGCAATGGCTGCACGTTGTCTGCAAGTAAGCAGATTATCGCCCAGCAACCGCAGATGCAGGTGGCCTGATGCTGCTGGCGCAACTGTGGCAACCGTTCAGCGAGTTCGCCTTTATGCGCCGCGCCCTGCTTGGCGGCATCGTGCTCGCCTGCAGCGCTGCGCCACTTGGGGTTTTCCTGATTCTGCGGCGCATGAGCCTGATTGGCGACGCCGTGGCTCACGGCATTCTGCCAGGCGCCGCCCTGGGCTTCTGGGTCGCCGGCCTGAGCCTGCCGGCACTGAGCATTGGCGGCCTCGGCGCGGGGTTGGCGATGGCCGGGCTGGCGGCCTGGATCACCCGCCGCACGGGACTGCGTGAGGACGCTAGCCTGGCGGCGATCTATCCCATTTCACTGGCCAGCGGCGTGTTGATTCTCGGCCTGGCCGGCAAACGCCTGGACTTGCTGCATCTGCTGTTTGGCTCCGCCCTGGCGGTGGATAGCCAGACGCTGACCGGCATGCTCTGGGTTTCTGCACTGAGCCTGCTGTTGCTCGCGCTGATTTATCGCGCACTGTTACTGGACACCCTCGATCCGCTGTTTTTGCGCAGCGTCAGCCGCTTTGGCCCGCTGGCTCACGGCCTGTTCCTGACCCTGGTGGTGCTCAATCTGGTGATCGGCTTTCAAGCCATCGGCGCGCTGATGGTGGTCGGCCTGATGATGCTGCCGGCCGCGGCCGCGCGCTTCTGGAGCCGACGTTTGCCGCGCTTGTTGGTGATCGCCGCGGCACTCGGCAGTGTCGCGGTCTGGCTCGGGTTGTTGCTGTCGTTTTACGCCTCCCTGCCCAGCGGCCCGGCCATCGTGCTGGTCGCCGGCAGCCTGTATCTGCTCTCGGTGGTCTTCGGCCCGGTGCACGGCTTGCTGCGCCAGCCGCCGCTGATCACCTCCCAATGACCCATCGCTCCCCAAGAGGTTTACCCCCATGCGCGGATTAGTCGTGCTGCTCGCCCTGCTGTTGCCGTTATCGCTGTCGGCCGCCGAGAAACTCAAGGTCGTCACCAGCTTCAGCATCCTCGCCGACATGACCGCGCACATCGGTGGCGAGCATATCCAGCTGAGCAATATGGTCGGCGCGGACGCCGACGCCCACACCTACGAACCGACTCCGGATGATGCCAAGGCGCTGCTTAAGGCCGATGTCGTGATCGAGAACGGCCTGGGCTTCGAACCCTGGCTGGATCGCCTGATCGCCAGCACGGCGAGCAAGGCCAAGCTAGTCGTCGCCAGCCGCGGCGTATTGCCGCGCGCACTGGACCAAGGCGGCCAGAGCATTCCCGACCCGCACGCCTGGAATAACCTGGCGAATGCCGAGCTGTACGTGAACAACATCGCCAAGGCCCTGAGCAGCGCCGACCCGGCGCATGCCCAGGACTATTCGCAGAACAGCCAAGCCTATTTGCAGAAGATTTACCCGCTGCTGGCGCTGGCCAAGCAACAGCTCGGCAACCTGCCGGCCGGCAGCCGCAACATCGTCACCTCGCATGACGCTTTCGGCTATCTCGGCCAGGCCTACGGCATCCGCTTCATTGCCCCGCAAGGCCTGTCCACGGAGAGCGAACCTTCCGCCGCCGAAGTCGCGGGCCTGATTCGACAGGTCCGCCAGCAGCACATCAAGGCGGTGTTCGTCGAGAACATCAAGGACTCGCGCCTGCTCGAGCAAATCGCCCAGGAAAGCGGCGCGCAAATCGGCGGCACCCTGTATTCCGACGCCCTCGCAACCTCCGGCCCGGCCAGCAGTTTTATCGGGCTGTTCGAGCACAACCTGAAAACCCTGCATCAGGCTCTGGCGCAGCCATAAGCAGCACGCAGCAGATCATGAACAGGCTCTAAGGCTGGCGCGGTTGTAACGTGCCGCAGTCCGCCGCCAACCACCGCCCGCGGGACTCCAGGCTGCCACTTTGCGGCTGGCCGCCCGCAGTGAAGGTGCTATTGAGTGTGGTGACGAACTCGCGGTCACTGACAAAGCGCGTCTGCCCTTCGCCCTTGCCCTGCGGGCAGCTATAACGGAACTTCCAGAGCTGCGCGCTGCGCTCGGTGATCTGCTGGGTGCAACCGGCCTGCGCACCCAGCAGGGGAATGTTGTCGGTCTTGGCCTGTTCTGCAGTCAGGCAAATGCGCACTCCTTGCCCAGCGATCGCGACCCCCTGCTTCGCCATCGCCTGCTCGGCCATTTGTCGCTGCTCTGCCGGTAAATTACCGAGCAATAGCTCTAGGTTCGGCAACGCCTGACCATTGAGCTGCATGTTGTTCGAGCTGATTTCCCAGAGCCCAGGCTGCAGCGTTTGCGCCTGGGCCAGTTGCGTTAGCAGGCAGATCGCCGCACCAAGGGTAAGAAGGCGGATGTTCATACTCAGGATTCCTTGCAGGGGCTGCTTATGCGGCCGGCGCGACTCGCCCGAATGGCGTGCCATCGACGCCAACCCGCGCTAGCCTACCCAGTAGTAGACGCCGTCAGTGGTCGACAGTTGCAGCGGCGCACGGCAGATGTGCCCATAGCCACCTGCGGCGACACTCTCGGTATACAGTCTCGGGACAACCTGGCCGGCCAGGCCGTGGCTCCCCCGTCGAAGGAAAGTGCTCGCGCATGGATTACAGCATTCCCCCGCTACTCGGCTATCTGCTTGCGCTGGTGCAACTGCTTGGGATCGCCACAGCAATCCATGCGGTGTTCACCGTACGCACTGCGCAAGGTGCGATTGCCTGGGCCATTGCCTTGCTGTTTATGCCCTACCTGACGCTGCTGCCGTATCTGGTGTTCGGGCGCAGCACGTTCGACGCCTACATCAAAGCCCGGCGCCACGCCGACCGCGAAATGCGCAACGCGATGACCAACTTGAACTGGCGCCCCTGGGCAGAAGAAGCCCTGGCGGCACTTGAATCCGAGGCTTACGGCAATCTGCGAGCCATGCCGCGTCTGAGCCGCATGCCGTGCCTGGCGAACAACCAAGTACGCCTGCTGATCGATGGCGAGGCGACCTTCGCGGCGATCTTCGCCGCCATCGGCGCGGCGCGGCAGGCGATCCTCATCCAGTTCTTCACCGTCCATGACGATGCTCTGGGCCGCCGCCTGCAAACCTTGCTGCTGGAGCGCGCCGCGGCCGGGGTCGTCGTCTGCTTGCTCTACGACAGCATCGGTAGCCATGGGTTGCCGCGCAGCTATATCGAACGCTTGCGTAGCGGTGGTGTGCAAATCGAAGCTTTTGCCACCCGCAGCGGGATGCTCAACCGCTTCCAGGTCAACTTCCGCAACCATCGCAAAATCGTGGTGGTGGATGGCGAGTGCGGATTCATCGGCGGGCACAATGTCAGTGACTTATACCTCGGCCTTAAACCGCCGCTGGCGCCCTGGCGCGATACCCATATCGAACTACACGGGCCGGTGGTGGCCTGTCTGCAGGAGTCGTTCGCCGAGGACTGGTTCTGGGCCACCCGGCAGCTGCCACCGCTGATTCTGCCGGAGGCCTATCCCGGCAGTGGGATGCTCTGTCAGGTGCTGACCAGCGGCCCGGCGGATGCGCAGGAAACCTGCTCGCTGTTCTTCGTCGAAGCGATCCATGCGGCGCGCGAACGGGTGTGGATCACCAGCCCGTATTTCATCCCCGACGAGGCCGTGTTCGCCGCCTTACGCCTGGCGGCGCTGCGCAATGTCGACGTGCGTATTCTGCTCCCCGCGCGGCCCGATCACCGCACGGTGTTCGCCGCCTCCAGCCTGTACGCCTTCGAAGCGCTGCATGCCGGTGTGCGCGTGTTCCGCTACCAGCCGGGCTTCCTGCACCAGAAAGTCGTGTTGATCGACCAAGACGCCGCCGCCATCGGCAGCGCCAACCTGGACAACCGCTCGTTCCGACTGAATTTCGAGATCATGTTGCTCACCGTCGATCGTGGCTTTGCAACTGAGGTCGAGCGGATGCTCGAAGACGATTTCGCGCAATCGCGCGAACTGGCCGCCGGCGACGACCAGAATATCCATCGCCTGCGTCAGCTCGGCATGCGGGTAGCGCGGCTGATTTCGCCGATTTTGTAAGAGCCTGTTCATGATCTGCTGCGCGTCGGCCATGCTGCGTTGAAATCGGGCTCAAAATGCACATTTACTACTTGTAAACTGCGCTTTTGACTCGCTTCGCTCGCCCTGCGGGCCAGCCTTTGGCTGTTACTCCGCTTCGCTACGTTGCGCCCGATTTCGCCTTGCCTGACCTTAGCTCGCGAGATCGTGAACAGCCTCTACGGCTGCCCCGTCGCGCGCAGCTTTCAGGTTTCGCGGTACAGATCGGCCCGACTCCAGGGCAGATCGTGCGAGCCATCGCTTAACGGCTTGACCGCCAGAATCTGATGCAGGTTCATCCAGCCTTGGGCAAACCCATAGGCACAGCCGGCCAGGTACAGGCGCCAGATCCGCAGCACCTGCTCCGGCACCAGCGTGGCGGCTTGCGCCAGCTTGCTCTCCAAACGCGCGCTCCAAAACTCCAGGGTGCGGGCGTAATGCCGGCGCAGGCTTTCCACATCCACTACTTCCAGGCCCACCTCGCTGAGGTGCTTAGTCATATTGGCCAGATGCGGCAGTTCGCCGTGGGGGAACACGTAACGGCCGATAAACGCGCCGGCGCCGCGCCCGACCGGGCGGCCATCGGTGTACTTGGCGGTGATGCCGTGGTTCAGCACCAGCCCGCCGGCTCGCACCGCACCGTAAAGGTGCTGACAGTAGAGCGGCAGGTTGGCGTGGCCGACATGTTCGAACATGCCGACGCTGACGACCTTGTCGAAACGACCGTCCTGCGGCAGATCGCGGTAGTCCAGCAGTTCCAACTGCACCTGAGCGTCCAGCCCTTCGGCCGTGACCCGCTCGCGGCCCAAGTCCAGTTGAGCTTGGCTGAGGGTGATGCCGTACACCTGCACGCCGAACTCGCGGGCGGCAAAGCGCGCTAAACCGCCCCAGCCACAACCGACATCGAGCAGACGCTCGCCCGGCTGCAGGCGCAGTTTGCGGCAGAGGTGACGCAGCTTGGCCTGTTGGGCCTGCTCGAGGTCTTCCGTGCCGGTCTCGAAGTAGGCACAGGAGTAGACCATCTCGCGATCCAGCCAGAGTGCGTAGAACTCGTTGGAGAGGTCGTAATGATAGGAAATGGCGGCGGCATCGGTGGCCTTGTCATGCTTGGTGCGCTTCGGCGGGGTCGCCTCACCCTCGCCGAGCAGCGCTTGGCTGAGGATATCGCCGATGCGAATGACTTCGCTGATCGGCCCCTCAAGGCCCAACCGCCCCTCCACGAAAGCGCCGCCCAGCGCATCCAGGCTGGGGTGGGTGAATTGCGCGACCAGGCTCGGATCCTTGAGCACCATGGTGACGCTCGGCGCAGGGCCGAGGTCGAGTTCATGGCCGTTCCACAAGCGCAGCCGCAGTGGCAATTGAAGGTCGCGCAAGGTCGGCGGAAGTTGTGCCAGCATAGGAAGCTCCACGTTCACACTCGTCAGTGCAAGCGTAGTTCAAATGACTCCCACGCCAAGCTAGAGGCTCAACGACCTCGCTATAGGCTCAACAACCTTTGTCTATGACAGACACCCGCTGCAGCAGCCCGTCGCTCAGCCACTGCTTGAGCCAGGAGGCGGCTTGCAGGGCCGGAGCTTCGCCCTGCTCACTGAGCCGGGCACAGAGTTCGGCGAAGCTCCAGCCCTGCACGCCCATGCCCTGCAGCGCCTCGGCTTCCGCCGGGCCCAGGCTGCGGTATCGGCTGACCAGGCCCTGGCGCCAGATCAGACAGACGTGCGGCTGCTCCAGCAGTGTGCTGGCTGGCGTCTCCTCCGCGGCCTTGAGTGCGCGCCACAACGCCAGGCTGTTGTAGTGGCAGACCAGCCACTGCACGCTGGGCAGCAGGCGTACCCGTAGCTCGGGCCAATCCGCGGGCGGCAGCGTGGCCATGCTCTGCAAGGTCAGGGGTTCGCCATCCGCGGCGTCGAAGGCCAGGGTGAAAGCCCATTCCAGACGCGCCAGTTCGGCCAGCGGGGCGCTCTGTGCGGCGACCAGATAGCCGTCGATGAAATCCGCTAGCCGCGCACCCAGCCAGCGCAGGCTGAAATGGCGGGATGGATGGGCTTGCAGATAGGCACTCGCCAGACCCTCGAACTCGTCGTCACCGAGCCAATGGTGCAGGGTCGGGTAGTCTTCGCGCAGGGCATCCAACAGCCGCGCCCGGTAGGCGTTGTGGTAGATCGCCAGGCCTTCCTCGGCGCTCAAGGCGGGGCTGCCGAGCAGGCTGTCGCGCAACGCCGTGTTGGGCTGCGTCTGTACGCCGAGCAGGTAGGCCTCTAGCTCGCGCTGCCAGTCGTTCAGGCGCATGCGGCCTCCGTGCCGAGTGCTATGGCGCCGAGGGCGCGGGCCTGGTCCAGTTCGGCGAGCAGCTCGGCCAAGGGCGGGAAGTGATCGTCGCGCTCCAGCAGGGTGGCGACCGGCCCGAGATGCTGCAGGGTACGCTGATAGAGCTGCCAGACCGGATCGCTGACTGGCTGATCGTGGGTGTCGATCAGGTAGCTGCCGTAGTCGCTATGCCCGGCCAGGTGCAGCTGACGAATCCGCGCGGCCGGCAGCGCGCTGATAAAGTCCCAGGGCTCGAAGCCGTGATTGCGCGCGCTGACGTAGACGTTGTTGACGTCCAGCAGTAACTCGCAGCCACTCAGCTCGCTGAGGGCGGCGAGGAACTGCCATTCGCTGAAATCAGAGTTCGCGGTGCGCACGTAACTGGAGACATTTTCCAGCACCAGCGGCCGCTCTATTACCTCCTGCACCTGGCGCACACGGGCAGCCACATGCTGCAGGCTTTCTTCGGTGTAAGGCAGCGGCAGCAGGTCGTGCAGTTGATGGGCGTTACCGCGGCTCCAACACAGGTGGTCGGAGATCCACTCCGGCTGCACCCGTTCGGCGAGACGCTTGAGCTGCTGCAGGTAGTCGCGATCGAGCGGATGCGGGCCACCGATGGACAGCGACACGCCGTGCATCACCAGCGGGTAGTGCTCGCCGATGGCGTCCAGGTAGTACAGCGCCTTACCGCCCTCGACCAGATAGTTTTCCGAGACGACTTCGAACCAGTCCACCGCCGGGCGCTGCTCGAGTATCTCGTTGTAGTAGGTGCTGCGCAGCCCCAGGCCGTAGCCGAGGCAGGGAGTAGCTGAAGACATGCCGGGCTCCTTCGCCTAAGGGGTCGGGGTGGCCGCCAATCGGCCACCCCGGGCGCACTTACGGACCGACTTTGCCGCCGGCGTTGTTGCACTCAGCCAGGGTCATGCTCTTGAAGCCTTGTCCCTTGCAGGAGCCCTGCCCTTTGCAGGCGTTTTTCGTGGTCTTGCAGTCATTTTTCCCTTTGCAGGCGTTGACGCCGTAACAGTGCACCGACTGGGCTTCCTCGGCGAAGGATTGGGTCGGGATGCTGGCGAACAGTCCAGCGGCCGCCAGGGCCAGGGCGGCGCCAGCAGCGGCAGTCTTGATGGTCATCTTGTTATCCTCATGTGATGGGGGACGTCGGCCGTGGACGGCTGGATCAGGCCCGACACATTGATAGAGTGAAGACAGTTTCTGGCGTTACAGCCAGACGAAAATAATCCCTATGCCTGCGTTTGCGCGCATTGGAAAAATGCAAAACCTAAAGAGCCTCAGCCCTTTATCTGCCGTCAGGCCTTGTCCGCCGGCCGATAAAGGTGCTCGTGACCTTCGCGGTAAAGATTCGAGTCAGCGAAGTCCTCGGCCGCCAGCACCCGGCCGACCAGGATCAACGCCGTGCGCTGAAAACCTTTGGCCTGCACCTTGGGCTGGATGTCGGCCAGGGTGCCGCTGACCCAGTCCTGATCCGGCCAGCTGGCACGGTGAATCACCGCCACCGGGCAGTCGGCGCCATAGTGCGGCAGCAGCTCGGCGACGATCTTGTGCAAATGGCTGATGCCCAGGTGAATCGCCATGGTCGCGCCATGGCGCGCCAAGTCCGGCAACTGTTCACCGGCCGGCATCGCGGTTTTGCTCGCGTAGCGGGTGAGGATCAGAGTTTGCGAGATCCCCGGCAGGGTCAGCTCGCTTTCCAGCAGCGCCGCACAGGCGGCGGTGGCAGTGACGCCCGGGATGATCTCGAACGGAATCTGCAGTTTGCGCAGCAGGCGAATCTGCTCGCCGATCGCGCCATACAGCGACGGGTCGCCGGAGTGCACGCGGGCGATATCCTGGCCCTGCTCATGCGCCGTTTTGATCAGCGCGATGATTTCCTCCAGATGCAGTTCGGCGGTATTCACCACCAGCCCCGCGCGATGGCCTTCGAGCACCGCCTCGGGCACCAGCGAACCGGCATAGAGAATCACCGGACACGAACGGATCAAGCGCTGACCCTTGACCGTGATCAGTTCCGGATCGCCTGGGCCGGCGCCGATGAAATAGACCGTCATGGGTCTCTCCTGAATCGTGAAGTAAGCACTTATGCGCGCCGAACGCTGGCCAGGGCGAAGCTGGCGCTGGCATTGCTGTGTTTGCTGATCAACAGTTCGGCCCGACTGCCGCTCAACGCCTCAACCTGTGCCAAGGCACAGGCTTCGGCCACCCCGGCGCTGCCGATGGCGCGCAAGGCGATGGCGGAATGTTGCGTCAGCCGGCTGTCGAACGCTGCCAATTGTGCGGCAGAGAAAAACTCCAGCGGCAGCCCCAGCGTTTGCGCCAAGGCCAGCAAGCCAGGCTCGGTGCGCTTCTGCTCGATACTGGCGAGCCCGCTCAAGTCCACCAGGTGCAAACCATAGGCAGGCAGCGTCTGCTCCAGCAGTTCGCGCAGCACGGCTTCCGAACAGCCACGCCGGCAGCCCAGGCCGGCGATATACAGCGGGGCGACCGTCATAGCAGCGGCGCCGCGGCTTGAGCAAAAGCGAAAAACCCGCTGATGGCAACGCCGTCAACGGGTTCGCAGGCAACCGGCCGAGGGCCGGGGCGGTTGGTCACGCCGCGTTCGAACCGGCGAAATGGCGATACAGCCAGGCCGAAAGCAACCCCAGCGCCGACCAGAACAACGCATTGGTAATCAGCGAGGCCCAGATGAACTGGTGCTCCAGGGCCTCTGGCGCCAGGCTCGCATGCACCTCGGGCTGCGGCGCACCGATCACATGCGGCACCAGCAGCAACACCAAACCAACGATGCGCAGCGCCCAATGCCGACCGAAGACGATCAGCGCCAGACCTACCGCCGTAGCCGTGGCGGTACCCACCCACCAGTACTGGCGCAGTGTCAGATCGGCGGCGGCAGTCCCCGGCAATTCCGGCGGCAAGCCCAGCGAAGGCGCCAGGCTGAAGGTCGCGAAACCGCCCAGGCCCCAGAGCAAGCCTTCCCAGCTCCGGCCCGGCGTCCGCAGGCTGTACAGGCCGGCCAGCATCAGCGCGAAGCCCACCGCCACCACCAGATTACCGCCGGTGGTGGACAGCACGCGCTGCCAGCCATCTTCCGGCGCCCAGGCCTCGGCGCTGTGCTCATGGGCGGCAACGCCGGCCTCATGCGTATGTTCGCTGGGCTGTTCGGTGGCCGGTGCACTGTTCTCGTAGGTTTCCCCTTCAAGAATCAGCGGTGCGACCCAAAAACTCTGCAACAGAGTCAGTAAAAGTGCCGCCAACAGCCCGCTGAAGCCGGCCGTCTGAGCGATGCGCTTGATCATGGCAAGCCTCTCAGTGGCACGGGAATGCGGAGCTGTGTCGGGTATCGTGCGCCGCGTTGTGTACGGCATCGATCTGCGAGAAGCCGGCAAAATAGACCAGCAGTGCGCCCAACAGGCCGGCACCGATGGCCAGGATCAGGCGTTGCGATAGCGAGGCGCTGGCCTCGACAGAATGTGTCAGGGTGCTAGTGGACATGACCGTTCCCTCTGAACTGGAAATGAAAACGTAGCAGAAGGGAACGCACGAGGAGTCGACTGCGAATGCACTCGAGCTTCCGGCTTGCGCCCGCCCACCGCGGGTTTGCCAAACTGTAATGATTTCAGGCCGGTCTCCGGGCTTGCGATGACTGCTGGATGCGAACATCCACAGTGTTGTGGGATTCACCTTCCCATGCCCAAGAGCCTGTTAATGACTCGTAGCACAGTGGTTTTTCGATCCCACCATTCGCTTACCGTTGCGGGGGCAGCGTCGGACTAGCCCCAAGGGGCGCACCGACTTCCCGTTTCACCTTGCGCACGACCGCGCAAGACACCTGAAACAGCCTTTCTAGAACATCACGAACACCGGTAGAGCGTCAACTTCGGCGCACCGCTGCATGCAGTAGGCCTGGGGATAGCTCCCCATAGGCGCTTGTTTCCCACAACCTGAATTGACCCATCTCCACGCACTGCGTAGCCTTGCCGCTTCGAGGTTCTCTGGGCAGAGCTTGCTAGCGCCAGAGCTAAGAGGGAACGCGGTTGAACGCCGTGGCTGCCCCCGCAACTGTAAGCGACTTGATCTCTTCCAATGCCACTGCTGTACGCGGGAAGGCGAAGAGAGGGGCCCCTGATTAGGAGAGCGGGCCAGGTCGTGAGCCAGGAGACCTGCCTTCGAGCTGCTTTTTACGACAACCGGGCGGGGTGATCCGGTGGCGAACTCGCAATGCGGGCCCTGGTGCTCCGCTACGCTCGTCCCGCATGCCCGCCGATCCGATTTCGCTTCGATCTGAACAGGGCTGCGCGACGCATGAAAACCTTGGCCAAACTTCCCGTCACCATCGTTACCGGCTTTCTCGGCGCCGGTAAAACCACCCTGCTGCGACACATGCTCAACAACGCCGAAGGGCGACGCATCGCGGTGATCGTCAACGAGTTCGGCGAACTCGGCATCGACGGCGAAATCCTCAAGCAATGCTCGATCGGCTGCAGTGAAGAAGAAGCCGTCGGCCGGGTGTTCGAGCTGGCCAACGGCTGCCTGTGCTGCACCGTGCAGGAAGAGTTCTTCCCGGTCATGCGTGAACTGGTGGCGCGGCGTGGCGACCTCGACCAGATTCTCATCGAGACCTCCGGCCTGGCGTTGCCCAAACCACTGGTGCAAGCCTTCAATTGGCCGGAAATCCGCAACGCCTGCACCGTCGACGCGGTCATCACCGTGGTCGACAGCCCAGCCGTGGCCGCCGGCACCTTCGCCGCCTTCCCGGATCAGGTCGACGCCCAGCGCCGTGAAGACCCGAACCTCGACCACGAATCGCCGCTGCACGAGTTGTTCGCCGACCAACTGGCCAGCGCCGACCTGGTCATCCTCAACAAAGCCGACCTGCTCAGCCCTGAAGCGCTGGCCGCCGTCCGTGCAGAAGTGGCGGAAGAATTGCCGGCGGCGGTGAAAGTCATCGAAGCGCGCGGTGGCGAGCTGCCGATCTCGATCCTGCTGGGCTTGAATTCGGAAACCGAGCTGCACATCGACGGCCGCAAGACCCACCACGATCTGGAAGACCACGAAGAGCACGACCACGACGAGTTCGACTCCTTCGCCGTCGAGCTGCCGGAAGTGGAAGAAGCGCTGCTGCTGACCGCCCTCAATGGCCTGGTCGAGCGCCATGGCGTTCTGCGCATCAAGGGCTTCGCGGCGATTCCCGGCAAGCCCATGCGCCTGCTGATCCAAGGGGTCGGCAAGCGTTTCGACAAACATTTCGATCGCGCCTGGCGCACCGATGAAAGCCGCACCAGCCATCTGGTGGTGATCGGCCAGGAGCTAGACCAGGCGCTTATCAGCAACGAGCTGAAGACCTCGTTGCTGTGAGCATCACGCCACGTTTGCTCCCTCTCCCGTTTACGGGAGAGGGTTGGGGAGAGGGCCAGTTGTCTATCAGTGGGCTTATAACCCTCTCCCTCGATCCCTCTCCCGTAAACGGGAGAGGGAGGTAACCCTATGCACCTCTTGCGCACCCAGCCCGGTGGTTTCGTCCCCGCCGATGGCATCGCCCATCTGGCACAGACACCGGCCGATGTCGTGATCCTCTGCACCGGCGACTCGCACCTGTCGCTGTTGGCCGAGGCGGCGCGGGATCTGCCGGCGGACTATCCGAGCCTGCGCCTGGCCAGCCCGGCACAGCTGCAAAACCATGCGTCGGTCGACCTCTATGTGGACGAGGTGCTGCAACACGCCAAGCTGATCCTGATCTCCCTGCATGGCGGCATCAGCTACTGGCGTTACGGCGTCGAGCGTCTGGTCGAGCTCGCCGCGCGCGGCGCCAAACTGATCCTGGTGCCGGGCGACGACAGCCACGATCCGGAATTGACGGCGCTGGGCAACGTCAGCGCCATCGAGGCCGAACGGCTTTGGCAGTACCTGCGCCAAGGCGGGGTAGACAACGCCAGGCAGCTCTATCACTACCTCGCCAGCACCTGGCTGGGTGCCGATTACCCCTGGGTCGAACCGCAGCCGCTGCCGCGCGTAGGCCTCTATCACCCGCAACAGGCCAACGCCGCACTGAGCCATTGGCAAGCCGACTGGCGTGCTGGGCAGGCGGTGGTCGGGTTGCTGTTCTACCGCACCCATGTGCAGTCGGCGAACACCGCCTTCATCGACGCGTTCTGCCAACGGTTGTCGGCTCAGGGTCTCAACCCCTTGCCGATTGCCGTGGCCAGCCTGAAAGAGGCAGCCTGCCTGAAGGTGGTGGAGGATTTGCTCGAGCAAACGGACGCCGCACTGATCATCAACACCACCGGCTTCGCCCAGTCCAACCCCGAGGCGCCCAACCTGCGCCCGTTCCGCCGCAATGTACCGGTGCTGCAAGCCATCTGCGCCCTCGACAACCTACCGCTCTGGCGCGACAACCCCCAGGGGCTGGGTTCGCGTGATCTGGCCATGCACATCGCCTTGCCCGAGCTGGACGGCCGCATCATCACCCGGCCCATCAGCTTCAAGGGCCTGGCCTGGCGCAGCGAGCGCAGCCAGAGCGATGTGGTCTGCTACCAGGCCGAAACCGGGCGGATGGATTTCGTCGCCGAGCTGGCGCGGCGTTGGGTCGAACTGGCACGCGTGCCGAGTGCCGACAAACGCATCGCCCTGGTGCTGGCCAACTACCCCACCCGCGACGGGCGCATCGGCAACGGCGTCGGCCTGGATACGCCGGCCGCCGCACTGAATATCCTCCGTGCCCTGCAAGCCGAGGGCTATCCGGTGCAGGGTTTGCCGGACAGCGGCACCACGCTGATCCACCTGCTGTTGGGCGGGGTGACCAACGACCTGGACAACCTCGACCTGCGCCCCTGTGCGCAAAGCCTGGCGCTGGACGAATACCGCAAACACTTCGAACGCCTGCCCGCCGCCAACCAACTGGCCGTGCGCGAACGCTGGGGCGAACCCGAGCAGGATCCAATGTACCGAGTCGACCATGGCGGACGGATGATGATCGCCGGCCTGCGCTTCGGCCTGACCTTCGTCGGCATCCAGCCGGCGCGTGGCTACCAGCTCGATGCCAGCGCCGTGTACCACGACCCCGACCTGGTGCCGCCCCACGGTTACCTGGCGTTCTATTTCTGGCTGCGGCAAGTCTTCGGCGCCAATGCCGTGGTGCATGTCGGCAAGCACGGCAACCTGGAATGGCTGCCGGGCAAGAGCGTCGGCCTGTCGGAGAACTGCTGGCCGGATGCGCTGCTCGGGCCCATGCCCAACGTCTATCCCTTTATCGTCAACGATCCGGGCGAAGGCGCCCAGGCCAAGCGCCGCACCCAGGCGGTGATCATCGACCACCTGATGCCTCCGCTGACCCGCGCCGAAAGCTACGGCCCGCTGCGCGATATCGAGCGGCTGGCCGACGAGTATTACGACGCCTCCCTGCTCGACCCCCGCCGTGCCAGCGAACTGCGCGGCGAGATTCTCACCCTGGTGCGCGCCACCCAGCTCGACCGCGAACTGCAACTGCAGATCAACGAAGACCCGGATAGTTGGCTGCCGCAGCTCGACGCCTACCTGTGTGACCTGAAGGAATCGCAGATCCGCGATGGCCTGCACATATTCGGCGAATCGCCGGCCGGGCGCCTGCGCATCGACACCCTGCTGGCCTTGCTGCGGATTCCCCGTGGCGATGGCCGGGGCGCCAACGCCAGCCTGTTGCGGGCCTTGGCCAAGGATTTCGAGCTGGGTTTCAACCCGCTCAACTGCGAAATGGCCACCCCCTGGAACGGGCCACGCCCAGTCGCGTTGCAAGCCTTGAGTGCCGATGCCTGGCGCACTCAAGGCGACACCCGCGAGCGCCTGGAGCTATTTGCCTTGCAGCTGATCGAGGCGACCTTGCTCGGTGCGCCGGTGGCCGTCGGCACTGAAACCGCGCCAGTGCTCGAGGTGCTGCGCAATCAGGTCGCGCCGACCCTGGACGCCTGTGGCCCGGCAGAAATCGCAGGGCTGCTGGCGGCCCTGCGTGGTCGCTTCGTCCCCGCCGGCCCCAGTGGCGCACCGAGCCGTGGCCGCCTCGATGTACTGCCGACCGGGCGCAACTTCTACTCGGTGGATGTGCGCAACCTGCCGACACCGACCGCCTGGCGCATCGGCTTCCAGTCCGCCAGCCTGCTGCTCGAACGCCACCTGCAAGACAACGGCGACCACCTGCGCCAGCTCGGCCTGTCGGTCTGGGGTACCGCGACCATGCGCACCGGCGGCGACGACATGGCCCAGGCCATGGCCCTGCTCGGCGTACGCCCGGTATGGCAGGCCGGCAGCCAGCGGGTCGAGGATTTCGAAATCCTGCCGCTGTCGCTGCTCGACCGCCCACGGGTGGACGTCACGTTGCGGGTCTCGGGATTCTTCCGCGATGCCTTCAGCAACCTGATCCGCCTGTTCGACGCCGCCGTGCAGGCAGTGGCCGAACTGGACGAGCCGGAAGACCTTAACCCCCTGGCCGCCCGGGTGCGCCTCGAACGCCAACGCCTGGAGACCCAGGGTGTCGACGCCGCAGATGCACGTCGGCAAGCCGGCTGGCGCATCTTCGGCTCCAAGCCGGGGGCCTATGGCGCCGGGGTGCAGAACGCCATCGAGGAACGTCTGTGGCAGACCCGCGCCGATTTGGCCGAGGTCTACCTGAACTGGGGCGGCTACGCCTACGGTGCGGCGGACAGCGGCACGCCCGCCCGCGAGCACTTCGTCCAGCGCCTGGAGCGCCTGCAAGCGGTGCTGCACAACCAGGACAACCGCGAACACGACATTCTCGATTCCAACGATTACTACCAGTTCCAGGGCGGCATGCTGGCGGCGGTGGAAACCCTGCGCGGCGAGCAGGTCGCCAGTTACCACGGCGACCACAGCCAGCCGGACAACCCGCGCGTCCGCACTCTCAAGGAAGAGCTGAACCGCGTGGTGCGCGCCCGCGCGGCCAATCCCAAGTGGATCGCCGGGATGAAGCGGCATGGCTACAAAGGCGCCTTCGAGATGGCTGCGACCGTGGATTACCTGTGCGCCTTCGACGCCACCAGCGAATTGGTCGACGATCATCAGTACGAGCTGCTGAGCGACGCCTACCTGCTGGACGCGGACACCCGCGAGTTCATCCAGCAACACAACCCCGGCGCCCTCCAGGAAATCACCGAACGCCTGCTCGAAGCCCAGCAACGCGGGCTGTGGCAGGAACCGGGCGAGTACCGCGCGGCACTGGAGAACTTGCTGATGGATAGCGAGGAAGGCCAGTGCGGTTGATTCGTTTACCTATTGCGGTACCTGTAGTGCTGACTCTTTCGGAAGACTGACCATGACCAACACCCTGCAATTCCCGCTGGCCGCCGTAGTCGCCGCCGATGAGCTGAAGCTGGCATTGTGCCTGGCGGCTATCGACCCGGCGATTGGCGGTGTGTTGATCGAAGGGCCGCGCGGCATGGCCAAATCGACCCTGGCCCGAGGCGTCGCCGAGCTGCTGCCCGGCGGCCACTTCGTCACCCTGCCCCTGGGCGCCAGCGAAGAGCGCATAGTCGGCACCCTCGACCTCGACGCCGCATTGGGCGAAGGCCGTGCACAGTTCTCCCCCGGCCTGCTGGCCAAGGCCGACGACGGGGTGCTCTACGTCGACGAAGTCAATCTGCTGCCGGACCATCTGGTCGACCTGCTGCTCGACGTTGCCGCCAGCGGGGTCAACCACATCGAACGGGACGGCATTTCCCATAACCACAAGGCCCGCTTCGTACTGATCGGCACCATGAACCCGGAAGAAGGCGAACTGCGCCCGCAGCTGCTCGATCGCTTCGGCCTGAACGTGGTGCTCGGTTCTCAGCCGCAACCGGCCGAGCGCGCCGAAATCGTCCGTCGCCGGCTGGCCTTCGATGCCGACCCGCTGGCCTTTCTGCAACGCTGGGCCGAGCCGCAAAGTGTCTTGCAGCAACGCTGCATCGTCGCCCGTGAGCAGTTGGCATTGATCGCGCTGGACGACGCGACCCTCGATGAAATCGCCCGCCGCTGCTTCGCCGCCGGCGTCGACGGCCTGCGTGCCGACCTGGTCTGGCTGCGTGCCGCCCGCGCCCACGCCGCTTGGCGCGGTGCCGGGCAGATCGCCGCCGAGGATATCGACGCGGTCGAACACTTCGCCCTGCTGCACCGCCGCCGCCACAGCCCACCGCCGGCCGCCCAGCCCCCGCAATCGCCACCCGCCGCCAGCCCCCAGACCGGGCAGGCTGGCGCCGGCGAAGGCCAATGGGGCGAATTGCCCGCCCTACCGGTGCCCATGGGCGCGCAGCGCGAGCTGCCGCGCTGGCCAAAAAAGCCCTGAGCATCCGCCCGCGACAGGTCACTGGCGCGGATGCCAAACCAAGACCCGGCCGCCTCGACGGAGGCCGCCATGGCGCCTCCCGGCACGGCGAACTGGGCGCGATCCACTGGCTGGCCACCCTGCTACGCGGCCGCCCACGGTGCCTGGCCGATCTGCAACGCCGCCCGCGTAGCCGCCACCCCAGCGAACTCTGGCTGGTAATCGTCGACGCCTCCGCCTCCACCCGCCGCCACGGCGCCCTC
Organism: Pseudomonas cavernicola; assembly: GCF_003596405.1. Classification (NCBI taxonomy): domain Bacteria; kingdom Pseudomonadati; phylum Pseudomonadota; class Gammaproteobacteria; order Pseudomonadales; family Pseudomonadaceae; genus Pseudomonas; species Pseudomonas cavernicola. The sequence goes on along the minus strand of NZ_QYUR01000002.1, from coordinate 1,127,469 downwards.
GCCCAGGCCAAGGGCCTGCTCGCCACGCTGTTCGAACAGGCCTACCGCCAACGCGCCCGCCTCGCCGTGCTCCACGCCACCGGCCACCAACCGCAATGGCTCTGGCAAGGCCAAAAAGCCTCCCCCGCCCTGCACAACTGGCTCACCCACCTTGGCGCCGGCGGTGGCACCCCGCTAATCGGAGCCCTGCAACAAGCCTCGACCTGGCTGGAGCGCCGGCAGCGACAAAAGCCGGCCGAACAGCAACGCCTGCTGATCCTCACCGACGGCCGCCTGCGCGACTGGCCGACCCTTGTGCCGATGGCCTGCCCGGCGCTACTGGTGGATATCGAAAGCGGACCGATTCGGTTGGGCAGGGCTCGAAGATTGGCGGAGGAAGTGGGAGCGGAGTATTGGGCTATCGAGGATCTATAGCCAGCTCGACGGTGACCGCCAACGGCCGGCGCGGCTTCCTGCCGCGGTGGCTGCGCTGAATGTAGGTTGGTGCTGAGCGCCAGCGATGCCCAACAACCGGCCTGCAAGGCCGGGCTTTTCAGGTGGGGCTTCGTTCGAGATCGAGCATTGGGAGTCGCCGGGCGACTCCTTGTTGGGCATCACTTCGTTCAGCGCCAACCTACGCGTGCGAAAGCGCGCTGAGCAGGCTCTGCGGGTCGGTGAATTCGCGGTCGACCTCGGGCAATTGTGGGCGGCGTAGCACCAGCACCGGCAGGCCCAGTTCCCGCGCCACTTGCAGCTTGGGTTCGGTGGACTGGCTGCCGCTGTTCTTGCTGATCAGCACATCGGTGCGCAGCCGGGCGAACAGTTCGCGCTCGCCTTCCAGACTGAACGGACCGCGCGCACCGATCACTTCGGCGCGTGGGTTGCCGGGCAGGGATTGCAGGCAGCGCACGGCCCAGTGTTGCGACTCGGGGATCTCGTGCAGGTGCTGCAACGGCTCGCGGCCGAGGGTGAACAGCGGGCGGCGAAAGTCCTCGAGCGCTTCGATCAGCCCGGCCCAGTCCGCCACTTCGCGCCAGTCATCGCCGACTTGCGCCTGCCAACCGGGGCGGCGCAATGCCCAGCAGGGAATACCGGTCAGGCGTGCGGCCGTGACGGCGTTCTGGCTGATCTGCGCGGCGTAGGGATGGGTGGCATCGACCAGCAGGCCGATGCCTGCCTCGACGATGAAACGCGCCAGCCCTTCGGCGCCGCCGAAGCCGCCGACGCGCACCTGGCAAGCCAGATCATCCGGCACCCTGCCCAATCCCGCGAGGCTGTAGATGTGCTCGGGGCCAAGCTGGCGAGCGATGCCCAGGGCTTCGGTGATGCCGCCGAGCAGGAGGATACGACTCATCGTTGCTCGACCGCCATGCCAACAATCTTGCCCTGCCGGTCGATGGCGAACACCTCCAGCTGCACCTGCGCCGGGACTGTCTTGCGGGCGAAGGCCAGGGCATGGGCGCACACCGCATCGCCGAGTTTCACCCCGGCGGCGCTGGCCAGCACCAAAGCTTGTTGGCTGGTGTTGGCGGCGCACATGGCCTGCTGCAACTCGGCGCTGGCGCCGATCTCCCCGGCCCAGCCAGCCAATTGCGCCAGGTTGATGCTGGAGTGACGGCTGTGCAGGTCCATGTGCCCGGCAGCAAGTTTGCTGATCTTGCCGAAGCCGCCGCACAGGCTGAGCTTTTCCACCGGCGCCTTGCGCAGATGCTTGAGTACCGCGCCGACGAAGTCGCCCATCTCGACCAGGGCCGTGTCCGGCAGGTTGTAGTAAGCGCGCATGGTGTCTTCGCTGGCGTTGCCGGTGCAGGCGGCCAGATGCTGGAAACCGTTGGCGCGGGCGACGTCGATGCCCTGGTTGATCGAGGCGATATAGGCGGCGCAGGAGAACGGGCGGACGATGCCGCTGGTGCCGAGGATGGACAGCCCGCCGAGGATGCCCAGTCGTGGGTTCATGGTTTTCAGCGCCAATGCCTCGCCGTTCTCGACACCGATCGCCACCTCGAAACCGCCGGCGTAAGCGTGCTCGGCGGCGAGCTGGGTCAGGTGGGCGGTCATCATCTGCCGTGGCACCGGGTTGATCGCCGGCTCGCCCACCGCCAGGGTCAGGCCGGGTTTGGTGACCGTGCCGACACCCGGCCCGGCATGGAAACGCACGCCAGGCTCGGCGCTCAGCCGCACGCGGGCAAAGACCAGGGCGCCATGGGTCACATCCGGGTCGTCGCCGGCATCTTTCAGGGTGCCCGCTTCGGCACCCTCCTCGAACAGGCGGCAGAACTCCAAACGCATCAGCACCTGCTTGCCCTTGGGCAGGACGATTTCCACCGCATCGCTGGCCGAACCAGCGAGCAGCAGTCGCGCGGCGGCCAGGCTGGTGGCCGTGGCACAACTGCCGGTGGTGTAGCCGCTACGCAGGGGCGCCGGCTGTTCAGGGGTCTCGTCGCGCATGCAAGAGTTCGTCGTTCCGTGGGTGGAGGTGAGTGGCTCCACGTCGTTATCAGGGCACAACATTGTAGGTTGGTGCTGAGCGCAGCGATGCCCAACATGGAGTCGCCACGCAACTCCCCCGGTGCTCGGTCCCGCACACACAAGCCCGGCCTTGCAGGCCGGTTGTTGGGCATCGCCTTCGGCTCAGCACCAACCTACATTCGTATTCTCCTGCATGACCGCTGGGCCTACCTATGCAGGCTTGATCGCTTCCAGAAGGGTAATCGGCAATGCCGCGCGCCAGGTATCGAAATCGCCGAGGGGCTGAGCCTGGGCCACGGTGATGCGGGTCAACTCGCCGCCATGGGCCGCCCGCCAAGCCACCAGGGTCGCTTCGCTCTGCAGGGTCACCGCATTCGCCACCAGCCGGCCGCCGGGGCGCAGCTGGGCCCAGCAGCTCTCCAGCATACCGGGCACCGTGACGCCACCGCCGATGAAGATCGCATCGGCCGGCGGTAAGCCATTCAAAGCCTCGGGCGCGCTGCCGGCGACCAGTTGCAGCCCAGGTACGCCAAGCGCATCGCGGTTCTGCGCGATCAAGGCTTGGCGCCCGGCATTGGCCTCGATGGCGATGGCGCGACAGCTGGGATGAGCCCGCATCCACTCGATGCCAATGGAGCCGCAACCGGCGCCGACATCCCAGAGCAGTTCGCCCGGCGCCGGGGCCAGACGCGCCAGGGTGATGGCGCGGACATCGCGTTTGGTCAGTTGGCCGTCATGGGCGAAAGCTGCATCCGCCAGGCCCGGAGTCAGCGGCAGGCGGCGTGCCGTCGGCGTAGCCAGACAGTCGACCGCCACCAGATTGAGCGCCGCCGTGCGGGCCAGGCTCCAGGCCTGCGCCGTGCCATCGATGCAACGCTCCAGCGGGCCGCCCAGGTGCTCGAACGCCCGCAGGCGGCTGGCGCCGAAACCGCGTTCATCGAGCAGCGCGGCGATGGCGGCGGGGCTGCTGCCGTCGTTGCTCAGCACCAGCAGGCGCGCGCCGGGGTGGATCTGCGTGTGCAGGGCGGCCAGCGGACGGGCAACCACCGACAGACAGGCCACCTCCTGCAAAGGCCAACCGAGCCGCGCGGCGGCCAGGGAGAAGGACGACGGCGCCGGCAGTACCCGCAACTCATCGGCCGGCAATTGCCGCGCCAGGCTGGCGCCGACGCCGAACAGCATGGGATCGCCGCTGGCCAGCACGCAGACCGGCGTGCCGCGCGCTTCCAACACTGGCGTCAAGGCGAAGGGGCTCGGCCAGGCCTGGCGTTGCCCGCGCAGGCAAGCCGGCAGCAGATCCAGCTGGCGCTGCCCACCGAACACCACTGAGGCCTCTAACAGCGCCCGCCGGGCCGGTTTGCCGAGCCCGCTGAAGCCGTCTTCCCCGATCCCCACCACTGTCAGCCAAGGCGACATCCGCAACTCCTCACTGGCATTCGCTACACACCCCGCGAGCATCCGACGAGGAGGCTTTTCCTGGGGCCGGGCAAAGCAGGCATAATAGCGCGTTCGTCGGTGCCCAAAGTGATGTAAGAGATCTCGCGAGCTAAGGCCAGACAAGGCGAAATTGGCTGAAGAAGCGGAGTTGACTGTAGTCAATGAGCATTCTGAAGACGATTTCAACGCCGTATGGCCGACGCGCAGCAGATCGTAAACAGATCGATAGGCCGAAGAGGGAACACGGAAAATACCGTGGCTGCCCCCGCAACTGTATGCAGCGAGTTCGAGCGCCCCCCGCCACTGGTTCACACCGGGAAGGCCGCGCTAAACGTAGAGCCCTGTGGATAAACCCAGCTAAGGTGTTATCCACAGGGCTTGCAACTGCCAGCCAGGAGACCTGCCGCCGAACTTGGTCGCGTGTGCAAGCATCGGACGGGGTGTGCCGATGTCGTGGAGAGTTCCTTGCGGGGAGCGCTCGCCCGGTCACCGCGACAGCCGATCAGGTGACCTTTTGAACGACACTGCACAGCAGCCTCACCAACAGCCCAGCCAGCCACGCCCTTCGGCGTGCCCTGGACTGCTGCGCATCGTGCAGGCTCGCGACGGCGGCATCTGCCGGATCAAACTGCCGGCCGGCCGCTTGCAGGCCAGCCAGGCCCTGGCCGTGGCGGCTGCCGCAGAGGAGCATGGCAGCGGCGTGATCGAGGTGACCAACCGCGCCAATCTGCAGATTCGCGGGGTGCGCGCCGGCCAGGAAGCCGCCTTGATCGCCCGCCTGCTGGCTGCCGGCCTCGGCCCCAGCAGCCCAGGTGCCGATGATGTGCGCAACCTGATGGTCAGCCCCGCCGCCGGCATAGACCCGGCCGCCCTGCTGGATGTCAGCCCCCTGGCCGACCGGTTGCTGGCTACGTTGCAGGACAACGCCTCGTTGCATCGGCTGTCGGCCAAGTTCGCCCTGCTGCTGGATGGCGGTGAACGCCTGGCCATGCTCGAACACCCTCACGACTTGTGGCTGAGTGCCATGCCGGGCGGCAGCCAGCCGCTGTTCGCCTTCGGCCTGGCCGGCTGCCCACCATTGCCCGGCAGCCCGGAAATGGCCCTCGCCACCGTAACTCTTGAGCAAGTACCGGCGCTGGTATTGGCGTGCCTGGAGCTGTTCCTCGAACTGGCCGGCCCCGAGCACAGCCGCATGCGCCACCTGCTGACGGAACTGCCGGCGGAAGACTTCCTCCAGCGTCTACAGGCCCGGCTGGACTTCCCCTTGCGGCAGGGCGAAGCGCTGCGCCACTGGCGGCGCCCGGCCGCTGAGGCCTGGGCGCACCTGGGTGTGCAACCGCAGCTGCAGCCAGGACTGGTGCAAGTCGGCGCAGCACCACCGCTCGGCCGTCTGCACGCGCGGCAACTGATTGAACTGGCGCGGCTGGCGCAGCAGTTCGGTGACGCCAGCCTGCGCCTGACGCCCTGGCAAAGCCTGTCGCTGCCGAACATCCGCCAGGCCGATGGGCCGGCGCTGTTGCACGCCTTGGACGAGCGCGGCCTGGTCTGCGATCCCCTGCAGCCGCTGGCCCGCATCATCGCCTGCAGCGGCTCGGCCGGCTGCGGCAAAGGTCTGGCCGCGACCAAGGCGGATGCCCTGACCCTGGCTACTCGCCTGGCCGGCAGCGCGCCCCTGCCCGGCCTGCACTTGAGTGGCTGCCTGCGCTCCTGCGCCGCCGCCCATGACTCACCGCTGACCCTGCTGGCCGTCGCCGACGGGCGTTATGACCTTTACCAACGCGCCGCTGCGGTGTCTGGCTTCGGCCGACCGCTGGCGCGCCACCTGACAATTGCCGAGGCCGGCGACCTGCTGGCCGCGCTGCCCGACCCCATGGAAACCGACCGATGATTGATTACATCCGCGATGGCCAGGAAATCTACCGCCAGTCCTTTTCCATCATCCGCGCCGAAGCCAAGTTGCAGGGCATCCCCGCCGACCTGGAAAAACTTGCGGTGCGGGTGATCCATGCCTGCGGCATGGTCGATGTGGTCGAAGACCTGCGCTTCTCGCCGGGTGCCGGTAGCGCCGGGCGCAAAGCGCTGGCGGCCGGCGCGCCGATCCTCTGCGATGCGCGAATGGTCGCCGAGGGCGTGACCCGCGCGCGCTTGCCGGCGAACAACAAGGTGATCTGCACCCTCAATGACGAAGGGGTGGTCGACCTGGCCCGCGAACTCGGCAACACCCGCTCTGCGGTCGCGCTGGAGCACTGGCGCGAACACCTGGAAGGCAGTGTGGTAGTGATCGGCAATGCCCCCACCGCGCTCTTCTACCTGCTGGAGATGCTCGACGCCGGCGCACCGAAACCGGCGCTGATCCTCGGCTTCCCGGTGGGTTTCGTCGGCGCTGCTGAGTCCAAAGAAATGCTCGCCGCCGACAGCCGTGGCGTGCCCTACGTCATAGTCCGCGGTCGCCGCGGTGGCAGTGCGATGGCCGCAGCGGCGGTCAACGCCCTGGCCACGGAGGTGGAATGATGAGCGCCAAAGGACGCCTGCTCGGCATCGGCGTGGGTCCCGGCGACCCCGAGCTGATTACCCTCAAGGCCCTACGCCTGCTACAGGCCGCCCCCGTGGTCGGCTACTTCGTGGCCAAGGCCAAGGTCGCCAAGGGCCAGCACGGCAACGCCTTCGGCATCATCGCCGCACACCTTGGCAGCGAGCAGCAGACCCTGCCGATGGTCTACCCGGTGACCACCGAGAAGCTGGCGCCACCGCTGTGCTACGAGGACATCATCAGCGACTTCTACGACACCTGCGCCGAACAGATCGCCGCGCACCTGGAACAAGGCCGTGATGTAGCGGTGATCTGCGAAGGCGATCCGTTCTTCTACGGCTCCTACATGTACCTGCACGACCGCCTGGCCAGCCGCTATGCAGCCGAAGTCGTGCCTGGGGTCTGCTCCATGCTGGGTGGCTCGGCGGTGCTCGGCATCCCGCTGGTGTACCGCAACCAGAGCCTCGCGGTGCTCTCCGGGGTGTTGCCGGCGGACGACCTCAAACAACGCCTGGCCGCCACCGACGCGGCAGTGGTGATGAAGCTCGGGCGCAACTTCGACAAGGTTCGCGCCGTGCTCGAAGAGCTCGGCCTGGCCAAACGGGCGCTCTACGTCGAGCGGGCGACCATGGACAACCAGCGCATCGTGCCGCTCGATCAGGTCGAGCCGATGGCTTCGCCGTACTTTTCGCTGATTATCGTGCCGGGCGAGAAATGGCAGGCCTGACGGTGTTCTGCTTTTGTAGGAGCGGGCCATGCCCGCGATTCGCTCCCGCCCACCAGCAGCGCGGCCAAGGCCACTGCCACGGGTCGAAGTCAAATCAAGCCCTGCACGGCTTTTTCAAGTTCACAGGGAGCCTCTGATGTCTAACCCCCAAGCCAATACCCCGGCGATCGTCATCCTCGGTATGGGCGCACTGGCCACGGCACGACGCGTTCAAGCCCTGTATCCAGGCGCGCAAGTGCACGGGCTGGAAGGCCGAGTCGAGGCCGATATCCTCTATAGCGACTTCGGCGGGCACCTGCGCGAGTTGTATCAGCGCGACACGCCGATCATCGCCCTCTGCGCCGCCGGCATCATCATCCGCACCCTGGCGCCCTTACTGGCCGCCAAGAACACCGAACCACCGGTACTCGCCGTGGCTGAAGATGGCAGCGTCGTGGTGCCGCTGCTCGGCGGGCTCGGTGGGGTCAATATGCTGGCGCGGGAAATCGCCGCAGCTCTGGAGGTTGTACCCGCCATCACCACCAGCGGCGAGTTGCGCTTCGGCACCTGCGTGCTCAACCCGCCGACCGGCTACGTGCTGGCGGATATCGAACAAGGCAAACGCTTCGTCTCCAATCTGCTCGGCGGGCAAAGCGTGCGTATCGAAGGCGCTGCGCCCTGGCTGGATCAAGCCCGCTTGCCGCTGGCCGCCGATGCAGCGCTGAGCATTCGTATTACCCACGATGCGCGCGAAGCCAATGGCGATGAACTGCTGATCCACCCGCGTACGGTCGTAGCGGTCATCGACGAGCCAGTCGCCGAGTTGGCCGCCAATGTCCAGCAGGCCTTGGCTGAGGCCAATATTGCCGCCCATGCCCTGGTCTGCCTGGTTGCGAGCAGCCAGCAGATGGCCAACCCAGTACTGCAACAGGCCGCGCTAACCCTGGGTGTGCCGCTACGCTTTATTGCCGCTGATAACACTTGGGCATTGGCTCAACAAGCCATCGCCGAGCCGCAAGCGCTGCACACTGCCCATGGAGTCACCCTGGCCGTGGCCAGCGAACCGCTCGATCACCGGCAGATCGGCCAGGCTCGTGGCCGCCTGACCGTCGTCGGCCTTGGCCCTGGCGCCGCCGAATTCATGGTGCCGGCCGCCAAGCTGGCGTTGCAACAGGCCGAGGATGTGCTCGGTTACGAAACCTACGTGAAGATGGCCGGACCGTTCCGCCCGGAACAGGTGCTGCACTGCAGCGACAACCGCGAAGAATTGCAGCGCGCCCGGCATGCCTTCGAGCTGGCCAGCAGCGGTCGCTCGGTGGTGGTGGTGTCGTCTGGCGACCCCGGCGTGTTCGCCATGGCCGCGGCGGTATTGGAAGCGCTGGAAGCGTCGAGCGATCCACTCTGGCATGCCGTCGACCTGCAAATCTTCCCCGGAGTCTCCGCCGCTCTGGCGACTGCCGCACGGGCTGGCGCACCGCTGGGCCATGACTTCTGCATCATGTCGCTGTCGGACAACCTCAAGCCCTGGGACATCATCGAACTGCGCCTTGAGCATGCGGCGGCGGCCGATTTGGCGCTGGCCTTCTACAACCCGATCTCCCGCGCCCGTCCCTGGCAGTTGGGTCGCGCCCTGGAGATAGTCGCCGGCCATCGCAGCGGCGATACCATTGTCGTGCTCGGTCGCGATATCGGCCGGCCAGGGGAAACCCTGACCCTCACCACCCTCGCCGAACTGCGCCCGGAGCAGGTGGACATGCGCACCATGGTGATCATCGGCTCATCGACGACCCGGCGCTTTGCGCGCCAGGACGGTGGCGCATGGGTCTACACGCCACGCTCTTATCCCTGAGGCTTATCAGGTCATTGAAAAATGGTAGCGAGCGAAGGCTAGACAAGGCGCAGCGGCGTAACAGCCAAAGGCTGGCCAGCAGGCCGAGCGTGGCGAGTCAATCAGGCGAAAGAGCGCACGACTGCATGGATGCAGGAGTTAGAGCGAAGCAGGATGCCCGAGCCGAGTTTACGCGCTGTAAATGCGCATTTTTTTGCACTCTTTGAGCTTTGCCAAACGCCGCTTGGCGAAGCTCAAGAATCACTCGATACCATTGCTGAGATTGCTACCGACTGCGTGCTCGCCATGCGAATGGCGCACGCGTAAATACTTCGCGTAGCCCACATCCACCCGCCCGTCATAACTCGACAACTGTCCGAGTGAATCACGCTTTCGAGCTCCCCACGGCCCCTGATAGCCGCTTGCAGCAGGGCTTTCCGTCAATCGGCCACTACCTGCGTGTACACCCTCTCACCACGTTTGAGCAGACCGAACACGATGGTTTTTTTCCAGCGCTCCTGAAATCAAATGCGGATCGAAGCACGACTCATCGACTTCAACTACGCCCTTAAGGGGTGATGCTTGCTCGCACTCATCAGCTAGGCGACGACGTACAAACAGATAGATGGTGTTGCTTGGCCGGACGCTCAAGCCGGTCAGTTCAGAGGCATCTGCCTTCGGGATTTTTGAACGGCGGTAGGAACGGTTTTCAATTTTTCTATCAGAAGCTTAGCTAGTGGCCTGTGCGGCTAGTTCCATTAGTCAAGTTCGGCGCCTGAAGCCCCGATACTGCGTTGCCGCTCCTCACCATAGCCCAGCTATGACTCGTCACGGCGCCTGGTCTCAGGACTCCAGGCATCCGAACTTGAGTTAACCAACTAGCCGTACAGGCCACTAGTGGTTGATCTAGCTTTGCTTCCTAAGCCCTGTGAAAAAAGAAGGAGCTTTCCTGCATGAAAGAAATCGCACTCCTACATACAGGCCGCCACCGCCGCCCCAAAATTTGTCACCTTCGAACTGCCGCTCCCCGGCACGGAGCTAGCGGTCCAGCGCGAAGAACATATGGCGCCTCATCAGCAAGGATTCTCCGGCAAGACTTTTGCCCGACCGTGTGCCGGGCGTTTTTTTGAGGCCCCGTCCTATGCACAGTCCCTTACGCATCTTGGTGGTGGAAGACCACTCCTTCCAACTGATTGCTGCACAGATGGTGCTGAATCAGCTGGGTTACTACCACCTGGCCCAGGCGCTGGATGCCGAGGAAGCCCTGCAAGCGATGCAGAACGCGGCAACCCCGTTCGACCTGCTGCTGTGTGATCAGAACCTACCGGATATGCCCGGACTCAAACTAATCGAACGGGCCTGCGCCAGTGGCAAGGTACGCGCTGCGGTGCTGTTCAGCGGAGTGAACGATGCCGAATTGGCAGCCCTGGCCAGTGAAGCCGAATCCAAAGCCCTGCCTTTGCTGGCATGCCTGAGCAAACCCATCGATGGACGAAAACTCACGCCCCTGATAGCTCAGCACTTTCCCGACCGAGAAGCCGGGTTAGCTCAGGCATGACCGGCCATGCACTATCGAATATCAGGAGTATGCCTACACAGCCCCGAGAAAAGTCTGACAGAACCCAGTGATCCTCCCGCCCACACTAGTCGCATAACTTGTTGCGCCCCAAGGAGGACGCCGTGTACCCCTTTAGTGCCCTGATTCTCGATGATCATGCCTTTCAACGCTTGGTGGCTGTGCAGGCTATGCAGGGGCTAGTGAGTGGGCCCATCCTGCAAGCTTCCGAGGGTGCCGAGGCGCTAGAGCAACTCACCACGCATGGTGCCGTGGACATCCTGCTGTGCGATATCCAGATGCCTGGTATGGACGGCTTGGCCTTTATACGCGCGGTCAGCGAGCGTGGTTTGGCCAGATCGGTGATCCTCTGCAGCGAGATCGCCCCCGAGCTGCGCCACTCAGTGATGCAGATGGTTGACCTGCTCGGCCTCCCCCTGCTCGGTGATCTGGGCAAGCCACTGCGGATCGTCAAACTGGCGGCCATGCTGAGGCGATTTGAAGCCAAGCGTCATGAATCCGGCAAGACCTTACCGGCGCTGATCGAGCTACCCTCGCAGGTGGAAGTGCAGCGTGCTCTAGTGGACGGCGAGTTCGAGGCGCACTACCAACCCAAACTGGACCTGATCAGCGGGCGCCCGCTGGGCGCCGAGGTGCTGGCACGCTGGCGCCACCCGCGGCGTGGCGTGCTCGGCCCGCAGCATTTCCTTACTGCAGTACTGCGCTACGGACAGCTCGGCGAGCTGTTCGAACAGTTGCTGGAGCAGGGCCTGGCACTAGCCGGGCGGCTACGCGCCGAAGGCCGCCCTCTGCCCTTGGCCTTTAATCTGGACGCGGAACAACTGAGCGATCGCAAGCTCTGCACAGGTCTCGCCGAAGGCCTCAAGCGCCACCGCCTGCTGGGCTCGGATCTAACCTTTGAAATCACCGAAAGCAGCATGCTGCACGCCCCGGCCACCAGCCTGGAAAACCTGGTACGCCTGCGCCTAATGGGCTGCGGAGTGTCGGTGGACGACTTCGGTACCGGCTTCTCCTCCTTGAAACGCTTGTGCGAGATGCCTTGCAACGAGCTGAAGCTGGATGCCAGCTTCATTCGCGGCATGATCAAGCACGAGCGTTACCGCGCAGCTGTCGCCAGCACCCTGGCCTTCGCCCACACACTCAACCTCCATGTCGTGGCCGAAGGCATCGAAACCGTCGAGCAACTAACACTCCTGCGAAGTCTGGGCGGCACCTGCGGCCAGGGCTTCCTACTGGCCAAACCGCTGGCCGAAGAGCAACTACTCGCCTGGTTGAAACAGGCCTCAGCCACGGCCTGCTGAACCTAGTGGCCTGTACGGCTAGTTGGTTAACTCAAGTTCGGATGCCTGGAGTCCTGAGACAAGGCGCCGTGACGAGTCATAGCTGGGCTACTTTGATCCGCGGCAACGCAGTATCGGGGCTTCAGGCGCCGAAATTGACTAATTGAACTAGCCACACAGGCCACTAGCCAGTTGAAGTCAATAAGTCGTGCCTCGGTCCGCATTTGATTCTAGGTAAGCGCGGGGGCTGAAGGCTCTCCCGCTCACCTGCATGACGATGCTGCTCACCTCTAATATCGGCGCGCGAGTCCTCCTGGCCGTAATAGCCAAGGCCAAGAATCTCTTGCTGAGGGGGCGAGAAGAGGGTTTCAGCCTCCGCTTTCGGTGCGTCGATACCCGTACTGCTCTTCCGTGCGACGCGTAAGGATAAGCGCGCACTCGTGCTTTTGTAGGATCTCTCCTAATTGCACGTGAGAGTTTTCTTGATCTGCCGTTTGTATGGCCCGTGGGGGTCGACGGCATTTTCTATGGGGCTATCTTTGCCTCCTTGAACTACTGAGCCGAGCGATAACGCTATGAGCAGATTGCGGAATGTGAATGACATGTTGCAGAAGCAACCGAGGGGTGAGGTCATTAAAAAGATCTTGATCGTCGACGATCACCCGATGGTCCGCCTGGCGGTGCGTCTGATACTGGAGTTCGAAAGTTACGAGGTAGTGGGGGAGACCGACAACGGTGTGGACGCCATCGCTCTCGCTCGTGAGCACCTGCCAGATCTGGTGGTACTGGATATCGGCATTCCCAAGCTGGATGGCTTGGATGTGATCACCCGCCTGCACTCGCTGGCCCTCCCGGCAAAGGCACAGCCATTTAAGGTACTGGTATTGACCGGGCAGAGCTCGGCGCATTACGCGACTCGCTGCATGCAGGCCGGAGCGGCTGGCTTCGTCTGCAAGGAAGGCGATCTGGCCGAGTTGGCGGCAGCGGCGCGTGCCGTGCTGTCCGGCTACAGCTACTTTCCCAGCCACGTGTTGCAGCCGAGTCGGCGGTTGGCTGGCACGCCTGACGAGGCCGAGTTGATCAGCCACCTGTCCGACCGCGAGTTGAGCGTGCTGCAGCATCTGGCCAACGGTTATTCCAACATCGAGATTTCCGAGCAGCTGTTTATCAGCAACAAAACGGTAAGCACCTACAAGACTCGTCTGATGCTCAAACTCAATGCACATTCCCTGGTGGATCTGCTCGAATTCGCCAAACGTAATGCATTGGTTTTAGGTGGATGATGCGTGCGCTGCCGGGGTTGTTGGGGCTGTTACTGCTGCTCTGTTGCCTGAATGTTTCCGCTCAGGCCGATCGAGAAGCCCCCCTGCAACTGTTGGGTCGCTCCAACCTCGAACATCTGCCGGTGTCTTTATCCGAGCAGGACTGGCAATGGCTGCGCGACAAGCGTGAGCTCAAGGTCGGCACCTCGGAGCCGGACTACCCGCCGTTCGACATCTCCGCCAGCGGACGCGATTACGAAGGACTGACCGCCGATTACCTGGGCATCATCGCCAACACCTTGAACTTGGACGTTCGGGTAACCCGCTTCCCCGACCGCGATAGCGCCTTGCAGGCACTGCGCAACGGTACGATAGATGTGCTTGGCCGCAGCTTTGGTTATGACGCCAGCGCCCCCGGGGTGGTGCTGTCCAAGCCCTATGTACTCAACCAGCCAGTGTTGGTGATGCGCTTGGGCGATGGCCGTGCGACCGATGGCCACCTGGCTGGCTTGCGCCTGGCCATGTCCGCGGACTACCTGCCAGCGGAGGCAGTACGCCGTCTCTATCCACAGGGTCAATTGAGTACCTTTAGTTCAGTTCGGCAGGCGTTGCAGTCGGTGGCCTTAGGCCAAGCGGACGTGTTCATCGGTGACGCGGTGAGTGCCCACTACCTGATCGACCAAGGCTATTTAACCAACCTACGCATGACCAATTTCACCCGCCTTGAGGGGGCAGGGGTCAGCTTTGCCTTCGGTGCCGACAACATGCGTCTGCAACGCCTCTTCGACAGCGTCTTGGCGACCATCCCCGAGTCCGAACGCACCGCTATCCTGCACCGCTGGGGCAGCGGGACGAGCATCTCCTTGACTGACGAGAAACTGGTGCTCACCGAGCGCGAACAGCGCTGGCTGAAGCGTCATGGCCCGGCGCGCCTGATAGTGGACGAAACACTGGCCCCCTTAACCTTCTTCGATGCCGAGCACCACTTTCGCGGGGTCGTGTCGGAACTGCTGGACTTGGTGCGACTCAAGACCGGCCTGGAGGTCGAGGTGGTGCCTAGCCGTTCGGTGGCGGAGATGCTCCAGCGGTTGCGCAAGGGCGAGGTGGAGATGGCTGCGACTCTGGTTTCCACTTCCGAGCGCGAGAACTACCTCAACTTCACCCGGCCCTACTTCAGCACCAGCGACGTGGTGGTGGTGCGCAAAGCGAATCAGGAAATTCACGACCTCAAGGACCTCGCCGGGCTTAGGCTCGCGGTGCCTGAGGGGCATGCGGTAACCGATTACCTGCGTGAGCAGTTTCCGCAGATTCACCTAGTGGCGATCGCAAGCGGCATGGACGGTCTGTCCATGGTGGCCGACGGCCGGGCGGACGCCACCGTGCATGCCATGTCCTCGGCCAACTTTCTGATCAGCCGTTACTACCAGAATGACTTGCGTATTGCCGCTACCATCGGCCGCGACCCAGCACGCTACGCGTTCTCCGTGGTACGCGGGGAGCCGGAGCTCTTGAGCATTCTCGACAAGGCGCTATTGTCCATTTCCCCGGACGAGGTGGGCGCCATAGTCAACCGCTGGTACTCCAACGCCGAGGCGGCTGAGAGCGCCTGGGCTGGCTACGAAACCCGGATCGATCAGATAGTGCTGGTCAGCCTGCTGGTGATCGGCGCCTTCCTCGCCTGGATCTTGCGTCTACGACGCCAGGTGTACCTGCGGCGGCGCGCTGAACGGGTATTGAGCGACCAGCTGGAGTCCCAGCGCATCCTGATCGACGGTATTCCAAATCCGATCATCGTACGCGATCTGCAAGGCCGACTACTCACCTGCAACCGCAGCTTTCTCGAGGAGACTGGCCTTAGCCTCGAGGAGGTCCTGGGTGCGCGGCTCATCGACGGCGATTGGCTCGAGCAGGCGCAGGCGCAGGCCTTTCATCAGCTCTATCTGCGCGCAATCGAGGACGGTGAGCCGGTGTTCGCCGACCGGCAGCTCCACCTGCGCGCCAGGACCTTGGATATCTACAGCTGGGTCATACCCTATAAAGATGTCAAGGGGCAGGTCTGCGGTCTGATCTGCGGTTGGATTGACATCACCGTCCGTCGACGCCTGTTTCTCGCGTTGCAGGAGGCCAAAGATCAGGCCGACCAGGCCAATCGGGCCAAGAGTACCTTCCTTGCCACCATGAGCCATGAAATCCGCACGCCGATGAACG
Organism: Pseudomonas cavernicola; assembly: GCF_003596405.1. Lineage (NCBI taxonomy): Bacteria > Pseudomonadati > Pseudomonadota > Gammaproteobacteria > Pseudomonadales > Pseudomonadaceae > Pseudomonas > Pseudomonas cavernicola. The sequence goes on along the minus strand of NZ_QYUR01000002.1, from coordinate 1,112,194 downwards.
CCATCATCGGCATGCTTGAATTAACAATGAGGAAGGCCGATCAGGGGCACTGGGAGCGCGAGCCGATTGAGGTGGCTTTCGAGTCAGCGCATGTGCTGCTGGCGTTGATCGGCGACATCCTCGACGTAGCCAAGATCGAGTCGGGACAACTGGCTCTGGCGCCGGAGCGGGCTAATCTGCGCGAGCTGATGGAATCGGTGATACGGGTGTTCGCCGGTCTGGCCCGACAGAAGGGCCTGGAGCTGGTGCTTACGCTAGACGCGGAGGCGGAGGCGGAGGCGGAGCAGGACGTGCTGATCGACCCACTGCGCTTCAAGCAGATCCTCTTCAACCTGCTCGGCAATGCCATCAAGTTCACTGACCAGGGCCAAGTGTGGGTTCGGCTGACGACGAGGCTGCAGGAAGATGAGTGCCTGGCGCTGCAACTGACGGTGGAGGACAGCGGTATCGGCATCGCCGAGGCGGATCAGCTCCGGCTGTTCGAGCCCTTCACCCAGGTCCAGGGTATCGCCCATCAGCAGCGTGGCGGCACGGGGCTGGGCCTAACCATCTGTCGCCACCTGGTGGAAATGATGGGTGGCGAGTTGAGCCTGCGCAGCCATCTCGGTGAGGGCACCTCTGTCACCTTGCAACTCACAGTGCCGCGTCTGCCGGTCCAGGCCCGGACCCCGATGGCTGCCAAACAGGTCGTGCCACAGACGAAGCACGCGCTGCGCGTGTTGGTGGTGGACGACCATCCGGCCAACCTCTTGCTGCTGTCGGAACAGCTGGTCTTCCTCGGCCACCAGATAGAGCGGGCCGAGGACGGGCAGCAGGCACTGGGCAAATGGCGGGTCGGCGCCTTCGACCTGGTGATCACTGACTGCAACATGCCAGTGCTGAACGGTTACGACCTGACTGCACGCATCCGCCATGCCGAGCGGGAGGTTGGCGCCCAACCCTGTCTGATCCTCGGCTTCACCGCCAATGCCCAGCCGGAAGAACGTGCGCGCTGCCGGGCGGCAGGCATGGACGACTGCCTATTCAAGCCGATCAGCCTAGGAGGCTTACACCACCATTTGCAGGGCTTGGCAGTCGCCGATCGACAGATAGGGCCTGTGGTGGTTGCTCCGGTTACGACTACCGTATTCGACCCCACTGCGCTGGACGGTGTGACCGGTGGCGTACAAGAGCTGAACCGCCGCCTGTTGGATGAGCTGTATAGAACCAACGCAGTGGATGCCGTTCACCTCGATGAGCTGCTTGAGGCCGGAAATTGGGCCGAGCTGGACAAGCTGGCCCATCGCCTCAAGGGCGCCGCACGGCTGATCGCTGCCGAGCCGCTGCTTGCCGCCAGCCAGGCTTACGAGGATGAGTTCCGCAGTACGGTGGTCAGCCGGGAATTGCAGAAACTGGCGGAGGCCTTGCGTTTGGCGCTCGAAGAGCTACAGGTAGCCCTTGGCGCACAGCTGGCGGACTGAGTCATTCGGTCGTGGTTGGCTGGGACGGCCTCAAAGCTGAGGCGGTCCCGGTTTTCCGACAGACTTTATTGTTTTGGATCAGCCTCGCCCTTATCCCCGCGGCTTATTCCACGGTCACCGATTTTGCCAGGTTACGCGGCTGGTCGACGTCGGTGCCCTTGAGTACGGCGACGTAGTAGGACAGCAGTTGCAGCGGGATGGTGTAGAGGATCGGTGCCAGCGCATCGAGGATGTGCGGCATGTTCACCACATGGGTGCCTTCACCGTTGCTCAGGCCGGCTTGCCCATCGGCGAAGACGATCAGCTCGCCGCCACGGGCGCGCACTTCCTGCAGGTTGGATTTGAGCTTTTCCAGCAGCTCGTTGTTCGGCGCCACGGTGACCACCGGCATGTCGCTGTCCACCAAGGCCAGCGGGCCGTGCTTGAGCTCACCGGCGGGGTAAGCCTCGGCGTGGATATAGGAGATTTCCTTGAGCTTCAGCGCACCTTCCATGGCCACCGGGTACTGAGCCCCGCGGCCGAGGAACAGCGCGTGATGTTTCTCGGCGAACAGCTCGGAGATTTTCTCCACGGTGGTGTCCATCGAGAGCGCTTCACCGAGACGGGTTGGCAAGCGGCGCAGCTCTTCCACTAACTCGGCTTCCACGCCCGCCGCCAAGGTGCCGCGTACCTGACCGAGGGACAGGGTCAGCAGCATCAGCGCCACCAACTGGGTGGTGAAGGCTTTGGTCGACGCCACGCCAATTTCAGGGCCGGCCTGGGTCAGCAGGGTCAGGTCGGACTCACGCACCAGTGAGCTGATGCCGACGTTGCAAATCGCCAGGCTGGCCAGGTAACCACCGTTATCCGGGCCCAGTTCCTTGCCGTTGCGCAATGCGGCCAGGGTGTCGGCGGTTTCGCCGGACTGGGAAATGCTGACGAACAGGGTGCCCGGTTGCACCACCACCTTGCGGTAGCGGAACTCGCTGGCCACTTCGACTTGGCAAGGAATGCCGGCCAGGCCTTCCAGCCAATAACGGGCGACCATGCCGGCGTGGTAGCTGGTGCCACAGGCGACGATTTGCACGTTCTTAACCTTGGCGAACAGCTCGGCGGCTTGTGGGCCGAATGCCTGAACCAGCACGTGATCGGAACCCAGACGGCCTTCCAGGGTGCGCTGCACCACCTTCGGCTGCTCGTGAATCTCCTTGAGCATGAAGTGGCGGTATTCGCCCTTGTCGGCGGCTTCCGCACCTTCGTGGTACTGCACGCTTTCGCGCACCACCGGCTGGCCATCGACCGCCCAGATCTGCACGCTGTCACGGCGGATCTCGGCGATATCACCTTCTTCCAGGTACACGAAGCGGTCGGTAACCTGCCGCAGTGCCAACTGGTCGGAGGCGAGGAAGTTCTCACCAAGACCGAGGCCGATGACCAGCGGGCTACCACTGCGGGCGGCGAGCAGGCGATCCGGCTGGTTCGCGCTGATTACCGCCAAACCGTAGGCACCGTGTAATTCCTTCACCGCAGCTTTCAGCGCCGCCGCCAGATCACCGAGATCTTTAAGCTTGTGATCGAGCAGATGGACGATGACTTCGGTGTCGGTATCCGAGCTGAAAACGTAGCCGAGGCCCTTCAGACGCTCACGCAATTGTTCGTGGTTTTCGATGATGCCGTTGTGCACCACCGCCAGCTCGACACCGGAGAAATGCGGGTGGGCGTTACGTTCGCACGGCGCTCCGTGGGTGGCCCAGCGGGTGTGGGCGATGCCGAGGCGGCCGGCCAGTGGTTCGTCAACCAGCGCTTGATCCAGTTCGCTGACCTTGCCCGAACGACGGCGGCGTTCCAGCTTGCCGTCGTTGCTGATGACCGCCAGGCCGGCGCTGTCGTAGCCGCGGTATTCCAGACGTTTCAGGCCTTCCACCAGAATAGCGGTGATATTGCGCTCAGCGACGGCGCCAACGATGCCACACATAGTTCTCTCCTTAGGCTTCTACAGCTGCGCAGATCAGGTTTATCCCGCGCGCTGTGATCAATTCACGCGCCTCCGGTGGGAGGCGTTCATCGGTAATCAGGGTATGGATGCTGCTCCAGGGCAGCTCCAGATTGGGAATCTTGCGGCCGATCTTATCGGCCTCGACCATCACGATGACTTCACGGGCGACTTCGGCCATGACCCGGCTCAGGCCCAACAGCTCATTGAAGGTCGTAGTACCTCGCGCCAGGTCGATGCCATCGGCACCGATAAAAAGCTGATCGAAATCGTAGGAGCGCAGCACTTGTTCGGCGACCTGGCCCTGGAACGATTCGGAATGTGGGTCCCAGGTACCGCCAGTCATCAACAACACCGGCTCATGTTCCAGCTCACGCAAAGCGCTGACCACACTCAAGGAGTTGGTCATCACCACCAACCCAGGCTTGTGCCCAAGCTCCGGAATCAGCGCCGCGGTGGTGCTGCCACTGTCGATGATGATCCGCGCATGCTCACGTAGCAGCCCAGCCGCCGCACGGCCGATAGCCTGTTTGTACTTGGAGACCGGTTGGCCGCTGTCGGCGATCAGTTCCTGCGGCATCGGTACCGCGCCGCCATAGCGACGCAGCAGCAGGCCGTTCTTTTCCAGCGCACCGAGGTCTTTACGAATGGTGACTTCCGAGGTGGCAAAACGCTTGGCCAGCTCATCGACACTCACCTCACCCTGCTCGGTGAGCAGCGCGAGGATAGCGTGGCGACGTTGCGGGGTGTTTCGTTTTGACATGAAACGTTTCGATTCGAAAGATAAGTACGCGAATCAAAACCTATCGAAGCTTTTGAGTCAAGAGCCGCTTGGCGGTAGGAGCCGCGTTATTTCCTGATCTTTTGTGGGCGCTTCCAGTCTTCGATATTGCGCTGTTTGGCTCGACCGACAGCCAGGGTGTTGGCTGGGACATCGGCGGTGATCACCGAGCCGGCGCCAGTGGTGGAGCCATCGCCCAGGGTCACAGGAGCAACCAGGGCACTATTGGAGCCGATGAACACGTCCTCACCCATCACCGTCTTGAACTTGTTGGCACCATCGTAGTTGCAGGTGATGGTCCCGGCGCCGATGTTGGTTCGCGCACCCACTTCGGCGTCACCCAAGTAACTCAGGTGGCCGGCCTTGGCGCCTTCACCCAAAACGGCGTTTTTCAATTCGACGAAATTACCCACATGGGCCTTCGCCCCCAGCACCGAACCCGGGCGCAAGCGCGCGAACGGTCCGGCATCGCTGCCCTCGCCCAGCTCAACACCGTCGAGATGGCTGTTGGCTTTGACCACCGCACCTTTGCGCAGGGTGCTGTTTTTGATCACGCAGTTGGGACCGATCTCGACGTTATCTTCGATGAGCACACGGCCTTCGAGGATCACGTTGATGTCGATCAGCACATCGCGGCCCACCGTCACCTCGCCGCGCACATCGAAACGCGCCGGATCACGCAGGGTCACGCCCTGAGCCATCAGTTGGCGGGCCGCGCGTTTCTGGTAATGCCGCTCGAGTTCAGCCAGTTGCATACGGTCGTTGGCGCCCTGCACTTCCATGGCATCCAACGGCTGCTCGGTGGCCACCACCAGACCGTCAGCCACCGCCATGGCGATCACGTCGGTCAGGTAGTACTCGCCCTGGGCGTTGTTGTTCGACAGACGGCCGAGCCAGTCGGCCAAGCGCTTGCCGGGCACCGCGAGGATGCCGGTATTACCTTCGCAGATCGCCCGCTGCTCGGGTGTCGCATCCTTGTGTTCGACGATGGCTTTGACCACGCCCTTATCGTCGCGAACGATTCGACCGTAGCCGGTCGGATCGTTCAGATCGACCGTCAGCAGCCCAAGCTGCTCAGCACTGACCTGTTGCAGCAGGCGTTGCAGGGTGTCGACCTCGATCAACGGCACATCGCCATACAGGATCAGCACGTTCTCCGCCGAAAGCTTGGGCAGCGCCTGCGCCACGGCGTGGCCGGTACCCAGTTGCTGGGCTTGCAGCACGAAACTCAGATCGTCCGCGGCCAAACGCTCGCGCACGATTTCCGCGCCATGGCCGATCACCACCTGGATGCTCTGCGGCTGTAGTTGCCGAGCACTGTCGATGACATGCCCGAGCATGGATTTACCGGCGACCGGATGCAGCACTTTAGGTAGAGCGGAACGCATGCGCGTGCCTTGGCCGGCAGCGAGGATGACGATATCGAGAGACATGAGAGTGGATCCTGAACAGTCGTAGGCTGCGTAGAGCGCAGAGAAGCCCGGCAATATGGCTAACGCTGGGTTTCACCTAGGGTTCTACCCAGCCTCCGGGATAAAAGGCCAGAAAAGAAAAAGGGTAGCCAAGGCTACCCTTTTACTCGATCGCGATGAAGTCTTGCGGGATTAGCCGCCGAACTTCTTGCGCACCGCCTGGATGGTCCGCAGCTGAGCTGCAGCCTCGGCCAGACGGGCAGCGGCGGAACCGTAGTCGAACTCCGCGCCTCTATCATGCAGGGCCTTCTCGGCAGCCTTGACGGCTTCCTGAGCAGAGGCTTCGTCCAGGTCGGCTGCCCGCTGCACGGTGTCGGCCAAGACCTTCACCATGTTCGGCTGCACTTCCAGGAAACCACCGGAGATGTAAAACACCTCGGTTTCGCCACCCTGCTTGATCAGACGGATCGGCCCCGGCTGGAGATCGGTGATCAGCGGTGCGTGACCTGGAGCGATACCGAGATCACCCAAGTTACCGTGCGCTATCACCATCTCGACCAGACCGGAGAAGATCTCGCCTTCCGCGCTGACGATATCGCAATGGACTGTCATAGCCATTTGCTTGCCTCAACCTGATTAGCGCCCGTCGCCGGGCGCTGGGATTACAGTTTCTTGGCTTTCTCGATGGCTTCGTCGATGCCGCCGACCATGTAGAACGCTTGTTCTGGCAGTTGGTCGTAGTCACCGTTGAGGATGCCTTTGAAGCCGGCAATGGTGTCCTTCAGGGAAACGTATTTACCCGAAGCACCGGTGAAGACTTCAGCCACGAAGAACGGCTGCGACAGGAAGCGCTGGATCTTACGAGCACGGGATACCAACTGCTTGTCGGTTTCCGACAGCTCGTCCATACCCAGGATCGCAATGATGTCCTTCAGCTCTTTGTAGCGCTGCAACACATACTGCACGCCACGCGCGGTCTCGTAGTGCTCCTGACCGATCACCATCGGGTCCAACTGACGCGACGTCGAGTCGAGTGGATCGACCGCCGGGTAGATACCCAGGGAGGCGATGTCACGGGACAGTACGACGGTGGCGTCCAAGTGGGCGAAGGTGGTCGCCGGGGACGGGTCGGTCAAGTCGTCCGCAGGGACGTAGACGGCCTGGATTGAGGTGATCGAACCGGTCTTGGTCGAAGTGATGCGCTCCTGCAGAGCGCCCATTTCCGCGGCCAGGGTCGGCTGATAACCCACTGCGGACGGCATACGACCCAGCAGTGCGGAGACTTCGGTACCGGCCAGGGTGTAACGGTAGATGTTGTCGACGAACAACAGTACGTCGTTACCCTCGTCACGGAACTTCTCGGCCATGGTCAGGCCGGTCAATGCTACGCGCAGACGGTTGCCCGGCGGCTCGTTCATCTGACCGTAAACCAGGGCCACTTTGTCGAGAACGTTGGAGTCCTTCATCTCGTGGTAGAAGTCGTTACCCTCACGAGTACGCTCACCCACACCGGCGAACACGGAATAACCGCTGTGCTCGATGGCGATGTTACGGATCAGTTCCATCATGTTCACGGTCTTGCCGACACCGGCGCCACCGAACAGACCGACTTTACCGCCTTTGGCAAACGGGCAGATCAGGTCGATAACCTTGATGCCGGTTTCCAGCAGCTCGTTGCCGCCCGCTTGGTCGGCGAAGGACGGAGCTTCGCGGTGGATACCCCAACGCTCTTCTTCGCCGATCGGGCCGGCTTCGTCGATCGGGTTGCCGAGTACGTCCATGATCCGGCCCAGGGTCGCTTTACCGACCGGTACGGAGATGCCTGAGCCCGTGTTGTTGACGTCCAGACCGCGCTTCAAGCCTTCGGTCGAGCCCATCGCAATGGTACGGACCACGCCGTCGCCCAGCTGCTGCTGAACTTCCAGGGTGGTGTCGGCGCCTTGAACTTTCAAGGCGTCGTAGATGCTCGGGACCTGATCGCGTGGGAATTCCACGTCGATCACGGCGCCGATGATTTGTACGATACGTCCGCTACTCATAGCTGGATCCTCTGAATATATGAACCGGTATCAGACCGCGGCAGCGCCGCCAACGATTTCCGAGATCTCTTGGGTGATCGCCGCCTGACGCGCCTTGTTGTAGATCAGCTGCAAATCGCTGATCAGATCACCGGCGTTGTCGGTAGCGTTCTTCATCGCGATCATCCGCGCCGCTTGTTCAGCTGCGTTGTTCTCGACCACCGCCTGGTACACCTGCGACTCCACGTAGCGCACCATCAGGCCGTCAAGCAGCTCTTTGGCGTCGGGTTCGTAGAGATAGTCCCAGTGATGCTTGAGTTCCTGATCCGGATCAGCCACCAGCGGAATCAACTGCTCCACTGTCGGCTTTTGCGTCATCGTGTTGATGAACTTGTTGGAAACCACGGACAGGCGATCAATCCGGCCATCCAGGTAGGCATCCAGCATCACCTTGACGCTACCGATCAGATCATTGATCGACGGTTCTTCGCCCAGGTGGCTGATTGCAGCGACGACGTTACCGCCGAAGTTGCGGAAAAATGCCGCACCCTTGCTGCCTACTACGCAGATATCGATCTCTACGCCTTGTTCGCGGTTTACCGCCATGTCCTTGACCAGGGCCTTGAACAGGTTGGTGTTCAAGCCACCGCACAGACCACGGTCACTGCTCACCACTACATAACCGACACGCTTGACTTCGCGGTCGATCATGAACGGGTGACGGTATTCCGGGTTAGCGTTGGCCAGATGACCAATCACCTGGCGGATGCGCTCCGCGTAAGGACGGCTAGCAGCCATGCGCATTTGAGCCTTGCGCATCTTGCTGACAGCCACCTTTTCCATGGCGCTGGTGATCTTTTGCGTGCTTTTGATGCTCGCAATCTTGCTGCGAATCTCTTTTGCGCCTGCCATGTAACACCTATCGGGTTAGCAGGCGGGGGTCTTGCGACCCCCGCTGCGGCTTACCAGGTTTGGGTGGCCTTGAACTTCTCGATGCCGGCTTTGATGCCTGCGTCGATTTCGTCATTGAAGTCACCCTTCACGTTGATCTTCGCCATCAATTCGGCGTGATCGCGGTTGAAGTAAGCAATCAGAGCTTGTTCGAAGCTGCCGATTTTGACGATCTCGATGTCCTGCAGGAAGCCACGCTCGGCGGCGTACAGGGACAGCGACATGTCGGCGATGGACATCGGCGCGTATTGCTTCTGCTTCATCAGCTCGGTAACGCGCTGACCATGCTCAAGCTGCTTACGGGTGGCTTCGTCCAGGTCAGAAGCGAACTGGGCGAAAGCCGCCAATTCACGGTACTGAGCCAGAGCGGTACGGATACCACCGGAGAGCTTCTTGATGATCTTGGTCTGAGCGGCACCACCCACACGGGATACCGACACACCGGCGTTCACTGCCGGACGGATGCCGGAGTTGAACATGGCCGATTCCAGGAAGATCTGACCGTCAGTGATCGAGATCACGTTGGTCGGAACGAACGCGGAAACGTCGCCGGCCTGGGTTTCGATGATCGGCAGAGCGGTCAAGGAACCGGTTTTGCCTTTCACGGCGCCATTGGTGAACTTCTCAACGTACTCTTCGGATACGCGGGAAGCGCGCTCCAGCAGACGGCTGTGGAGATAGAACACGTCGCCTGGGTAAGCTTCACGACCTGGCGGACGGCGCAGCAGCAAGGAAATCTGGCGATACGCCACAGCTTGCTTGGACAGATCGTCATAGACGATCAGCGCGTCTTCGCCGCGGTCACGGAAGTACTCGCCCATGGTGCAACCGGCGTACGGTGCGATGAACTGCAACGCAGCGGATTCGGAAGCACTGGCCGCGACGATGATGGTGTTAGCCAACGCGCCGTTTTCTTCCAGCTTGCGAACTACGTTGGCGATGGTCGATTGCTTCTGACCGATAGCTACGTAGACGCAGCGGATGCCGCTGTCTCTTTGGTTGATGATCGTATCGATCGCCAGAGCGGTTTTACCGATCTGACGGTCACCAATGATCAGCTCACGCTGGCCACGGCCAACCGGGATCATGGCATCGACGGCCTTGTAACCGGTTTGTACCGGTTGGTCGACCGACTTACGCCAGATCACGCCCGGTGCAACCTTCTCAACCGCGTCGGTAGCGACGTTGTTCAGAGGGCCTTTACCGTCGACGGGGTTACCCAGGGCATCGACTACGCGACCCAGCAGTTCCGGACCAACCGGCACTTCCAGGATGCGGCCGGTGCACTTGGCACTCATGCCTTCGGCCAGCGACTGGTAGGCGCCGAGAACCACGGCGCCGACAGAGTCGCGCTCCAGGTTCATCGCCATACCGTAGACGCCACCCGGGAACTCGATCATTTCGCCGTACATAACGTCGGCCAGACCGTGAATCCGCACGATACCGTCGGACACGCTGACGACTGTGCCTTCGTTACGGGCTTGGGAGGTCACATCGAGCTTTTCGATGCGGCCCTTGATGATTTCACTTATTTCGGAAGGATTGAGTTGCTGCATTGCTCTGCTGCCCCTTCAAACTCAAGATTTCAATGCTTCGGCTAGTTGCGCGAGTTTGCCGCGAACTGAGCCATCGATAACCAGGTCGCCGGCGCGGATCACGACACCACCGATCAAGGTGGCATCCTCCGCAGCGTGCAGGCGCACTTCCCGGCCGAGCCGTGCACTGAGAACCTTGGCGAGTTTGTCTTGCTGTTCTTCGTTCAATGCAAAGGCACTGGTGACGTCCACATCTACCGATTTTTCCTGTTCGGCCTTAAGCAGCTCGAACAGTTCGGCGATCTCCGGCAACAACTCCAGACGGTTGTTTTCGGAAATGACGTGAAGGAAATTCTGTACCTTGGCGTCGAACTTATCACCACACACCTCGATAAAGGTGGTGGCCTTATCTGTACTCGTCAGACGCGGGGCCGTGAGCACGCGCTGCATGGTGTCGTCTTGCGACACCTCTGCAGCCAGGCCGAGCATGGCTGACCAATTGGCCAGTTGCTGGTGGGCCTGAGCGTACTCAAAAGCAGCCTTGGCGTAAGGTCGGGCCAACGTGGTCAGTTCTGCCATGATCGCGCCCTCGCTTAAATTTCGGCTGCCAGTTTGGAAACCAGCTCCGCATGCGCGTTACGGTCGATAGTGGCGCCCAGAATCTTCTCGGCACCGCTGATCGCCAAGCCACCCAGTTGGGCCCGCAGGGCGTCTTTGACGCTGTTCAGTTCCTGTTCGATCTCGGCCTGAGCCTGAGTCTTCAGGCGCTCACCTTCAACACGGGCCTGATCGCGAGCTTCGTCGACGATCTGGTTAGCGCGTTTCTTGGCTTGCTCAATGATTTCAGCTGCCTGGGTTTTGGCTTCGCGCAGTTGCAGACCCACTTTTTCGTGGGCGAGCTCCAAATCACGAGCCGCACGGCTGGCAGCGTCCAGTCCATCCGCAATCTTCTTCTGACGCTCCTGCAAAGCCGCGATGACCGGAGGCCACACGAACTTCATGCAGAACAGCACAAAGATGAAGAAGGCAACGGACTGGCCAATCAGGGTTGCATTAATGTTCACGCCAACACCTCGCTCGTTCGTTGTCCGTCAAACCAATCACTCGAAATCCCATCGCTGGGATTTCAGAGCATTAGCCTGCGAGTTGACCAACGAAGGGGTTCGCGAAGGTGAAGAACAATGCGATACCAACGCCGATCATGGTCACGGCGTCCAGCAGACCAGCGACGATGAACATTTTAACTTGCAGCATAGGAACCATTTCCGGCTGACGCGCAGCGCCTTCCAGGAACTTGCCACCCAGCAGGCCGAAACCAATGGCGGTACCCAAGGCACCCAGGCCAATCAGCAGTGCAACGGCGATCGCGGTCAGACCAACTACAGTTTCCATCTTTCCTCCCGACTTTTTATGTCGTATTGGTTAAGGTTTTTAAGGTAAAGCGGTAAAGCAAAATCGGTTCTTGCCTTTGCCCTTGCGGGCCTCCACTCAAAACACCGCACACCCTCTTCCGCCCTTCGGGCACCTTCCTTCCCAACGGAAAGGTCAGTGCTTTTGCCCCCTCTCCCGCTGGCGGGAGAGGGTTGGGGAGAGGGTAAAAAAAAGCCCCTCTTCCGCCCTTCGGGCACCTTCTCCCTGAAGGGAGAAGGTCATCAGGTGCGCTATGCGTTTTTAATGGTTGTCTTCGTGAGCCAGCGACAGATAGATGATGGTCAGCACCATGAAGATGAACGCTTGCAGAGTGATGATCAGGATGTGGAATACCGCCCACGCCCACTGCAGTGCTACGCCCAAGCCACTCAGCCAGAGAATGCCGGTGCCAAACATCACGGCGATCAGGATGAACACCAGCTCGCCGGCATACATGTTGCCGAACAGACGCAGTGCCAGCGAAATCGGCTTGGCCACCAGGGTCACGAACTCCAGCAGGAAGTTGACCGGAATAAACAGCGCTTGAACGACCAGGTTCTTGCTGCTGAACGGGTGCAAGGTCAGTTCGCCGATGAAACCACCGATACCCTTGATCTTGATGCTGTAGAAAATGATCAGCGCGAATACCGACAGGGACATGGCCAGGGTGGCATTCGGATCGGTAGTCGGCACGGCGCGGAACACCAGATGCTCATTCCCGGAAATGAACGCCGCCACCTGGGGAATCCAGTCCACTGGAACCAGATCGATGGCGTTCATCAGGAAGATCCAGACGAAGATCGTCAGGGCCAGCGGGGCAATCAGCGGATTACGGCCGTGGAAGGTGTCCTTGACGCTGCCGTCGACGAACTCGACCATCACTTCAACGAAGTTCTGCAGACCACCCGGTTGACCGGAGGTCGCCTTATTCGCGGCCAGGCGGAACAGCAGGATAAAGATCAGACCCAGGGCGATGGACCAGCCCAAAGTGTCGACATGGAATGCCCAGAAGCCCATTTCTTTGGCTTCTGCTGCAGTGTGGGCGAAACCCCAATCACCAGTCGGCAGTTGCCCGAAAGTCAGGTTCTGCAGGTGGTGCTGGATATAGCCCGAAGCGGTTTGTTCTGCCATGTTTGCCTCAAACGCCCTAAGGTCTCGAAAGTCTTATTTTCATCAGCAGGGGCGCAAACCAATTGACCAACTGGGTCAGTAGGAACACGCCAAATACCGCCAGCGCTTCCAATGGCTTCACACCTGCAAACGTCAGCGCGAAGAGCACTGCCGTCAAAATCAGTTTGCCCGCTTCACCGGCATAAAAAGACCGGACTATGGCTTGAGCAGCCCGCGCTCCCGTGAAACGGAACGCCTTGTGGGCAAAATACACATTCGGCAGCCAGGCAATCAGCCCGCCACACAGCCCAGAGTATCCACTTACCGCTCCGCGCCACTGCCACAATACGACCGCAGCGAGTAACAGCACGACGAACTGGGCAAGCAGAACGGGAAACACCGGTAAACGATGGAAGGGCAGGCGGTTGGGCGTGCGGACATCCATCAAGCTTTATCTCCGGCTTTTCGGCCTCTGGTGTCAGTCGCTTGCAATTACCAACTTGGCAACGACTTGGCATAGTTTGTGCCGACAAAATGCGCGCAGAGTATAGGGGGCGTTCCCCCCCTATTCAACTGCCCGGTAGTGATTTTCGACTACCCGCTACATGAGCAAGTGTTTCAGCGAATGTGGGCCAGAACCCCTTGCAACTCATCCAGCGAGCTGTAGCGGATGACCAGTTGCCCCTTGCCCTTTTGCCCATGCTTGATCTGCACCGGAGAGCCCAGGCGCTCAGCCAGGCGCTGCTCGAGACGGCTGATGTCCGGGTCGACCTTGGGCGGTTCAACCGGCTTTTCTTTGCTGTTCAGCCAGTGGCGTACCAGCGCTTCGGTTTGGCGCACAGTCAGACCACGTGCGACAACATGTCGCGCCCCTTCGACCTGTTGTTCTGCCGGTAAGCCGAGCAAGGCGCGGGCATGCCCCATCTCCAGATCACCGTGAGACAGAAGGATTTTTATCTCTTCCGGCAGGGCAATCAGGCGCAGCAAGTTGGTGATGGTGACGCGCGATTTACCGACCGCTTCGGCAACTTGCTGTTGGGTCAGTTGAAACTCCTGCTGCAAGCGCTGCAAGGCGACCGCTTCCTCGATCGGGTTGAGGTCTTCGCGCTGGATGTTCTCGATCAATGCCATGGCGATGGCCGCCTCATCCGGCACTTCGCGAACCATCGCCGGAATCTTGTCCAAGCTAGCCAACTGGCTGGCGCGCCAACGGCGTTCACCCGCGATGATCTCAAACCGCCCGGCTCCAATCGGGCGCACCACGATGGGCTGCATCACGCCTTGTGCTCTGATCGATTGCGCCAGTTCATCCAGGGCGGTGGAGTCCATGTCGCGACGCGGCTGGTATTTGCCACGTTGGATCAGATCCAGTGGTATGTATTGCAGCTCGCGGGTATCGGCTTGAACGGCTTCTTCTTGCAAAGCATTGACGCTGGAGCCACCCAAGAGGGCGTCCAGTCCGCGTCCAAGACCTCGTTTTTTGGTGGCCATGCGAGTTCCTTATGCTTTTGCGGTTCGGGTGGCGCTGCGCTGACGCCGCGACAATTCACCGGCCAATGCCAGGTAGGCGAGGGCGCCACGCGATTGCTTGTCGTAGACCAGCGCCGGCATACCAAAGCTAGGTGCTTCGGCCAGACGCACATTGCGCGGGATCACGGTGTCGTAGAGTTTGTCGCCGAAGTGTTCTTTCAGCTGTGCGGAAACATCGTTGGTCAGGCTGATGCGCGGGTCGTACATGGTGCGCAGCAGGCCTTCGATCCGCAGTGTAGGGTTGAGCAGCTTGCCGATCCGCTGGATCGAATTGACCAGGTCGGTGAGCCCTTCCAGTGCGTAATACTCGCACTGCATCGGAATGATCACCCCATCGGCGGCAACCAGCGCGTTGACGGTCAACATCGACAGTGACGGCGGGCAATCGATGAGGATGTAGTCGTAGTTTTCGCGAATCGGCGCCAATGCCTGGCGCAGACGATTTTCCTTGGCCGGCATGTCCAGCAGGGCAACTTCGGCGGCGGTCAGGTCGCGGTTGGCCGGCAGCAACTGGTAGCCGCCATGCTCGGAGAACTGCATGGCCTCGACCAGGCTGCACTCACCGATCAACACGTCGTAAATCGAATGCTCAAGCGCCAGCTTGTCGACACCGCTCCCCGTGGTCGCGTTACCCTGCGGATCGAGGTCGATCAACAGCACCCGGCGCTTGGTGGCAACCAGGGAAGCCGCGAGGTTGATGCAGGTGGTGGTCTTGGCGACACCGCCCTTCTGGTTGGCGATGGCGAATACTTTAGCCATGGTCAGTGTCTGTCCCGGTTTAAGGCTCTGTTGAGATTTAATGACGAACCGCGTTGGAACTGTGATGGCGCCAGGCAAGACGCGGGACGCAGGTAAGGGTTGTTCCCTTACCAAGTCGTGCAACACCGCCTGGCACCTTCACAGCTCCAACCCAAAGGGCCGTGCCCCGCAAGGCGCAATACGTCGTTATTCGTCGTTCATTTGGAATAACCAAACCTCTCTCCTCATGCCTAGTCTTGCGCCTTGCGGGGCGACGGCGCGGCCGCCATTAAACCTCAACAGAGCCTTGGGTGCGGCGCAGTATCAGCAGATGGCGTTGGCCTTGGCAACCGGGAACCTTGAGCACGTGGGTATCGGTGAGGCGGAAATCCACCGGCAACGCCTGCAGCTCGTCATCCGGATGCACGCCTTTCATCGCCAGCCAGCGCGTATTCAGATCGCCCAGATGGCGGGTCCAGTTCGCAAAATCTTCCAGCGAACTGAACGCCCGCGAACAGATACCGGCAAACGGCTGCGCAGGCGTGAAGCTTTCGACGCGACTGTGGATAACTTCCAGATTGGCCAGTTTCAGTTCCAGCTTGACCTGCGTGAGGAAGCGAGTCTTCTTGCCGTTGGAATCCAGCAGCGTGAAGTTGCGCTCGGGGAACAGAATCGCCAGTGGGATGCCCGGCATACCGCCGCCACTGCCAACGTCGAGCCAGTTATCCCCAGCTTCGCGCACGAAGGGCACCACACTGAGGCTGTCGAGCAGGTGTCGCGAGACCATTTCGTCGGGATCGCGCACGGCGGTGAGGTTATAGGCCTTGTTCCACTTGATCAGCAGTGCCAGGTAAGCCAACAACTGGCTGTGCTGGCTATCACTCAGGCTGACGCCCAACTGCTCGGCACCACGGGTCAATTCAGCGGCGTGCGACGCGGTAACCAAGGACATCAGGCGCTTTGCTCCAACTGACGCCCGGCGCCACGTTTTTTCAGATGAATCATCAGCAGGGAAATCGCCGCCGGGGTGACTCCGGGAATCCGCGAGGCCTGGCCGAGGGTTTCCGGACGAGCCTGTCCGAGCTTGTGCTGGATCTCTTTCGACAAGCCGGAAATACCCGCGTAATCGATATCCTCGGGCAACTTGATGTCTTCACTGGCGCGCAGACGGGCAATCTCGTCCTGTTGGCGATCGATGTAACCGGCGTACTTGGTCTTGATCTCAACCTGTTCCGCCACCTGCGGATCGCTGGTGCCCGCGCCGGTGACTGCAATCAGTCCGGCGTAATCGATTTCCGGGCGAGTCAGCAGGTTCAGCAGATTGTATTCGTGGGTCAGAGGCGTGCCGAAACGCTCGGCGAGCGCATCACCTTGGGCTGTGCCCGGGCGTACCCAGGTGCTTTTCAGTCGTTGTTCTTCCAGCTCGATGCCTTCGCGCTTGGCACAGAACGCCGCCCAACGCTGGTCATCGACCAGGCCGAGCTCGCGACCTTTTTCGGTCAGGCGCAGGTCGGCGTTGTCCTCACGGAGGATCAGCCGGTATTCGGCCCGTGAAGTGAACATGCGGTAGGGCTCCTGAGTACCCAGGGTAATCAGGTCATCGACCAGTACGCCGATGTAGGCCTCGTCGCGACGTGGACACCAGCTGTCTTTACCCTGGGCGCGCAACGCGGCGTTGGCCCCGGCGAGCAGACCTTGGGCTCCGGCTTCTTCGTAACCGGTGGTGCCGTTGATTTGGCCGGCAAAGAACAGCCCGCCGATCACTTTGGTTTCCAGGCTGTATTTCAGGTCGCGCGGATCGAAATAGTCGTACTCGATGGCATAACCCGGGCGCACGATGTGCGCGTTTTCCATGCCGCGGATCGAACGCACAAGTTCCAGCTGCACATCGAAGGGCAGGGAGGTGGAGATACCGTTCGGGTACAGCTCGTGAGTGGTCAGGCCTTCAGGCTCGATAAACACCTGGTGGCTGTCCTTGTCGGCGAAGCGATGGATCTTGTCTTCGATCGACGGACAGTAGCGCGGGCCAATCCCTTCGATCACCCCGGAATACATCGGCGAGCGATTGAGGTTGGCGGCGATGATTTCGTGGGTGCGCGCATTGGTGTGGGTAATCCAGCAGCTGACTTGCTGCGGATGCTGTTCTTTCGAGCCGAGAAAGGACATCACCGGAATCGGAGTATCACCGGGTTGCTCGGTCATCACCGAGAAATCCACCGAACGGCCATCGATACGCGGCGGTGTGCCGGTTTTCAACCGACCGACGCGTAGCGGATGTTCGCGTAGGCGTTGCGCCAAGGCAATCGACGGCGGATCACCGGCACGGCCACCGGAGTGGTTCTGCAAACCGATGTGGATAAGTCCACCAAGGAAGGTGCCAGTGGTTAGCACCACGGATTCAGCAAAGAAACGCAGCCCCATCTGAGTCACGACGCCACGAACCTGATCCTGCTCGACGATCAGGTCATCACAGGCTTGCTGGAAAATCCACAGGTTCGCCTGGTTTTCCAGCGTGTAGCGGATCGCAGCCTTGTACAGAACACGGTCGGCCTGGGCACGAGTTGCGCGCACTGCCGGGCCTTTGCGGCTGTTCAGTACACGAAATTGGATACCACCTTTATCGGTAGCTTGCGCCATGGCGCCGCCGAGGGCGTCGATTTCCTTGACCAGGTGGCTTTTACCGATGCCGCCGATGGCTGGGTTACAGCTCATCTGCCCGAGGGTTTCCACGTTATGGGTCAGCAACAGGGTTTTCACCCCCATGCGTGCAGCCGCTAGCGCAGCCTCGGTACCGGCATGGCCGCCGCCGATGACGATCACATCAAAACGGGAAGGGAAATCCACCACGCACCTCGTGCCTGTTGAGAATTGGGGAGGCTTTTAACTGACCCTGCGAACCGGGCAAAGCGGAAAGCCCGCAAGTATAGGGATTTCGGCCCCATGAAAGAAGCCTTCTGGACAAAAAATAGCCAGCCAGCTCTTGCTCGGCCTTTGTTCGAAAAACTTCTGTGGGTAAATAAAGATTAAAGGAATGAATTTTTTTAAAGCTTTGTTTTTATGTTTATTACTTATGAGCCGATTTTCTGTGGATAGATCACTGCAGAGCCATTTCTGCAAGGCTTACAGCGTTTCAAAAGCCTGTGTTGATCCTGATTTCTGCCTGTTGGATAGCCGTACGTAAGCTGTGGATGAAAGTGGCTGTTATCCACAGGGGACTTTATCCCCCGCTTTATCACCGGGTTATGGACCGGGCTCAGGCCCGGTTTTCCACAAGGCTTATCCATCGCTTTGCCAGCTTTTCTCCAGGCGAAAATCGCCCGCAGAGAGGCCGGGAAGCGCTAGAGCGTCCAAGTTTCTCGAAGGAAAACAGGGGAATCGGGAATGGTTACGGTTTAGCGAGGCGGCGGCTGGGTGGTTTACCAGCCGCTATGACGGGTTTATTTACCGATGCAGAAGCTGGAGAAGATCCGCCCGAGCAGGTCGTCGGAGCTGAAGGCGCCGGTAATTTCTCCCAGTGCCTGTTGCGCCTGGCGTAAGTCTTCGGCCAGTAGCTCGCCGGCACCGGCCAGGGTCAGCTGGGCACGGCCATGCTCAAGGGATGCGCTGGCGAGGCCCAATGCCTGCAGGTGGCGTCTGCGAGCGCTGAAGCTGCTTTCAGAGGTCTGTTCGTAGCCCATGCAGGCCTTCAGGTGTTCACGCAACAGATCCAAGCCATCAGTGGATTTCGCGGAGAGGCTGATGGTGACGTGGCCGTCCGCGCCGACCTCCAGGGCGACGGTTTCAGCCGTCAGATCCGCTTTGTTGCGAATCAGCGTGACCTTGGCCGGATCCGGCCGCTGATCGAGAAACTCTGGCCACAAGGCAAAGGGATCGGCGGCCTCCGGGGCTGTGGCATCGACTACCAGCAGCACCCGATCCGCTTCACCGATAGCCTTGAGCGCCCGCTCTACCCCGATCTTTTCCACCTGATCATCGGTGTCGCGCAAGCCGGCGGTATCCACCACATGCAGCGGCATGCCATCGATGTGGATATGTTCGCGCAAGACATCCCGCGTGGTGCCGGCGATCTCGGTGACGATGGCCGCTTCCCGCCCGGCCAGGGCATTCAACAAGCTGGATTTGCCAGCATTCGGCCGGCCGGCGATCACCACGGTCATGCCATCGCGCAGCAGTGCACCTTGGCCGGCCTCGCGCACCACCTGCGCCAGCTCGGCGCGCACCTCGTCGAGCAGCCCCAGGACATGGCCGTCGGCGAGAAAATCGATTTCTTCCTCGGGGAAGTCGATAGCGGCTTCGACATAGATGCGCAGGGCAATCAACCGCTCGGTCAACTCATGCACACGCCGGGAAAACTCACCCTGCAGCGAGCGCAAGGCATTGCGTGCCGCTTGCTCGGAGCTGGCTTCGATCAGGTCGGCAATCGCTTCAGCCTGAGCGAGGTCGAGTTTGTCATTCAGAAAGGCCCGCTCGCTGAACTCCCCCGGCCGGGCCAAACGGGCGCCCAACTCCAGGCAACGGCGCAGCAGTAAGTCGAGAACTACCGGGCCGCCATGGCCTTGCAATTCGAGCACGTCTTCGCCGGTGAAGGAGTTCGGCCCAGGGAAATACAGCGCCAAGCCTTCGTCGAGCACCTGGTCATGGCCATCATGGAATGGGCCATAGTGGGCGTAGCGTGGTTTCAGTTCCCGCTGGCTCACCGCTTTGGCAATGCTGGCGGCCAGTGGCCCGGAGACGCGCACGATACCCACGCCAGCACGGCCCTGAGCGGTGGCGACGGCGGCGATGGTTTCACGAACTGTGATCATGGCGGTGCTCTCATGGCCAAAGGGCAGATAGCAAAACGCCCCACTAGGGGGCGCTTTGCGTTATCTCAGCAACAGGGCTGAATCAGGCGGCGGCCTTCTTCGTGGCTGCTTCGATCTTGCGGGTAATGTACCACTGCTGGGCGATCGACAAGCAGTTGTTGACCACCCAGTACAGCACCAGACCGGCGGGGAACCAGAGGAAGAAGAAGGTGAAGATTATCGGCATCAACTTCATCACCCTGGCCTGCATCGGATCCGGCGGAGTCGGGTTCAGCTGCTGCTGGATGAACATGGTGGCGCCCATGATGATCGGCAGGATAAAGAACGGATCCTTGATCGCCAGGTCGGTGATCCACAGTAGCCAGGGTGCCTGGCGCATTTCCACGCTTTCCAGCAACACCCAGTAGAGGGCCAGGAACACCGGCATCTGCACCAGGATCGGCAGACAGCCACCGAGCGGATTGATCTTCTCTTTCTTGTACAGCTCCATCATCGCTTGCGACATCTTCTGCCGATCATCGCCATGCTGCTCTTTCAGAGCGGCCAGTTTTGGCGCGACGGCACGCATGCGGGCCATGGATTTGTAGCTGGCCGCCGACAGCGGGAAGAAGGCCAGTTTGATCACGATGGTCAGCGCGATGATCGACCAACCCCAGTTACCCAGCAGGCTGTGGATATGTTGCAGCAGCCAGAAGATGGGTTGGGCGATAAACCAGAGAATGCCGTAGTCGACGGTCAGCTCAAGACCTGGGGACAACTGCTTGAGGTATTCCTGGCTTTTCGGACCGGCGTAGAGGGTCGCTGCAGTTTCCGCCTTGGCGCCCGCCGCGACAGTCAAGCTTGGGCCAGTGAAACCGATGATGTAGTTGCCCTGGCTGTCTTTACGAGTCTGCACCACGTTGCTGGTGTCTTTAGTAGGAACCCAGGCCGTCACGAAGTAATGCTGCAGCCAGGCTACCCAACCACCGTCGACCGTCTCTTTCAGCGGCTGTTTATCGATGTCTTTCATCGACACCTTTTTGTACGGCTCTTCCTTGGTCCAGAGTGCCGCACCGAGGTAGGTGGCGGTGCCGGTGGCGGTCGTAGAGGACGGATCGTCGCTGGCGTCACGCTTGAGCTGAGCGAACAGGTTACCCGTCCAGGCCTGAGCGCTTTGGTTATCGATCAGATAACGGACATCTACCTGGTAAGACGAAGGATCGACACAGCCGGTTTTTTTCTGTTGCTGTTCCTTGGCGGAACACTGCGGATTCAAGCCGCGTTTGAAGCTAAAGCGTTTGATGTAGTTAACGCCGTCGGCACTGTAATTCAGGTCGACCGTCAGCTGGTTTTTCCCTTCTTCCAGCGCGTAAGAGTTTTTCGCGCTGTTGTAAAGCGGCCGACCGTTGCTGTTGGCATCCGGACCGTTGGCACCGGTCAGGCCACTTTGCGCCTGATACAGACGTTCGCCACCGTTATCGAACAGCTGGAAAGGTACATCGGGGCGATCCTGCCGGCGCGGGTACTGCGGCAGAGTCAACTGCACAATATCGCCGCCACGAGGGTCGATGGCCAGTTCAAGAACATCGGTCTTGACACGAATCAGCTTGTCGCTTGCCGCGGCAGTCGCAGGTGCGCTCGGTTCGCTGTGCGCAGCATTCGCCGTCGGCACATCGTCACTGGCGGTATTCGCAACAGGGGTATCCTGCAACGAGGAAGCAGCGCCGTTGGTGGCTGCACTCGGAGTTGGCAGCGCGGCTTGACCGTAGTCCTCGTTCCACTTGAGAACCATGACATAGGACACGATTGCCAGGGCGGCGATCAGGATCGAGCGTTTAATATCCATGATTACTCGGCCATCGAAGGGGGTCGGGAAGTTGGGGCGACTGGAACCGGATCGTAACCACCGGGATTCCACGGGTGACAGCGACCAAGCCGACGCAAGGTCAGCCAGCCACCACGCATGAGGCCATGATGTTCGATGGCTTCATACGCGTAGCAGGAACAGCTGGGGTAAAAACGACAGTGACTGGCCATCAGCGGACTGATGGCATAGCGGTAAACCTGGATCGAGGCGAGTGCCAGTTTACGCATGGGGACTGTCGGTTACCCCCGTTTCGGTGAGGACTTCCGGGCGTGGCCGACTGCGTGCCAAGCGTTTCCAGAGCTTGCCGAACTGTTGAGCGAGTTCGGGGTTTTCTAGATCACCTAGGCCTTTACGCGCGACGATTACGATATCCCATCCTGCCAAGGACTCTTGGTTCAGACGGAATGAATCGCGAATCACACGCTTCAGGCGATTGCGCTCAACCGAGAGCTTGACGCTCTTCTTGCCGATGACCAAACCCAGGCGGGGATGATCAAGATCGTTGTTGCGCGCGAGGAGCAGGACGTTTTTACCCGGAACCTTACCGCTGGGGGAGTCAAAGACGGCCTTGAATTGTCGAGGGGTCAGCAGGCGCTTTTCCCGACTGAAGTCTTGACTCACCACCGGTGCCGAATTATCAGACTGCCAGACGCTTACGGCCTTTGGCGCGACGACGCGACAGAACTGCACGACCGTTCTTGGTGGCCATGCGGGCACGGAAGCCGTGGGTGCGAGCGCGCTTGATAGTGCTGGGTTGGAAAGTGCGTTTCATGGTGCGTTACCTGGGTGGTCGACTACGGGCCGGAATGGCCCCCGTTTTAAGAGACCGGCAATTCTAGAGAAAGCAGACGGTCAGGTCAATTTCCAACCAACCTTTCCTGTGCAGATAAAGAATAATAAGAAAGAAGATATTTAAATCTTTTTAGTGATGTTAATAACTCTTAGGCGAGAATTTTTCTGTGGATAACCTTGCGCAGGCCATACGCTGCAGGGTTTTCAGCGTTTCGAAAGGTTGTCGAGAAGCCGTGTTCTGCATGTGCGGTGCCAGCGGATAAGCTGGGGATAGAGTGGCCAGTTATGCACAGAGCGGTTATCCACCCGCTTTCGCTAGTGGTTATCCAGGCAGCTTACGAAAGGTTATCCACAGAGATTCGTGTGTGCCGTCCATAACCCATAAAAGTTGAGTAAAGCTTTGATTTTACTTGCTGAAAACGCACGCTTCATGTGGATAACTCTCTCTCTGGCCGCTACAATGGCGGCTGTTTTTGGCCTCGCGGCCTTTCCGACCTTAGGGGATATCCGTGTCCGTGGAACTTTGGCAGCAGTGTGTAGAGCTTCTACGCGACGAGCTGCCTGCCCAGCAATTCAACACCTGGATCCGTCCGTTGCAGGTCGAAGCGGATAGCGACGAGTTGCGCATTTATGCGCCGAATCGTTTCGTCCTCGACTGGGTCAACGAAAAATACCTCGGCCGTTTGTTGGAGTTGCTGGGGGAGCGCAGCGAGGGCATGGCGCCGGCGCTTTCCTTATTAATAGGGAGTAAACGCAGTACCGCTGCTCGCGTTGCTCCTGCTGCGCCGGTAACTACTGCTGCTGCGCCGGCAAGTAGCGTTGCCCGTAGCGATGAGCCGACTACTGCTGCTGCGAATGAGCCTTCGCGCTCTAGCTTCGATCCGATGGCCGGAGCCAGCACTCAGACTGCGCCGGTACGCACTGAGCGTTCGGTTCAAGTGGAGGGTGCGCTGAAGCACACCAGCTATCTGAATCGTACCTTTACCTTCGAAAACTTCGTTGAGGGTAAATCCAACCAACTGGCCCGCGCTGCGGCCTGGCAGGTGGCAGACAACCCAAAGCACGGCTATAACCCGCTGTTCCTGTATGGCGGTGTTGGTCTGGGTAAAACCCACTTGATGCATGCCGTGGGTAATCACCTATTAAAGAAGAACCCGAATGCCAAGGTGGTTTACCTGCATTCGGAGCGCTTCGTTGCGGACATGGTCAAGGCGCTGCAGCTTAACGCGATCAACGAGTTCAAGCGTTTCTACCGCTCGGTGGATGCCCTGCTAATCGACGATATTCAATTCTTCGCCAAGAAAGAGCGTTCCCAGGAAGAGTTTTTTCATACCTTTAACGCGCTTCTCGAAGGCGGCCAGCAGGTGATCCTCACCAGCGACCGCTACCCGAAGGAAATCGAAGGTCTGGAAGAGCGCCTCAAGTCGCGTTTCGGCTGGGGTCTGACAGTGGCTGTGGAGCCACCGGAGCTGGAAACGCGGGTGGCCATCTTGATGAAGAAGGCCGACCAGGCGAAGGTCGATCTACCGCATGATGCGGCCTTCTTTATTGCTCAGCGCATTCGCTCCAACGTGCGTGAACTGGAAGGCGCGCTGAAACGGGTGATTGCCCACTCGCATTTTATGGGGCGTGATATCACCATCGAGCTGATCCGTGAGTCGTTGAAGGATCTGTTGGCGCTGCAAGACAAGTTGGTCAGCGTCGACAATATTCAGCGCACGGTCGCCGAGTACTACAAGATCAAAATTTCCGATCTGCTTTCCAAGCGCCGTTCGCGCTCTGTCGCGCGTCCGCGTCAGGTTGCTATGGCGTTATCGAAAGAGTTGACCAACCATAGCTTGCCGGAAATTGGTGACGCCTTCGGCGGTCGTGATCACACCACGGTATTGCACGCTTGCCGTAAGATTGCTGAACTTAGGGAATCCGACGCGGACATCCGCGAGGACTACAAGAACCTGCTGCGCACGCTGACCACCTGATACCAAACAACGCAGCCCACGAGGCAAGGGACGAGACCATGCATTTCACTATTCAACGCGAAGCCCTGTTGAAACCGCTGCAACTGGTCGCCGGCGTGGTTGAACGCCGTCAGACTTTGCCGGTGCTGTCCAATGTGTTGCTGGTAGTTGAAGGCCAGCAACTGTCGCTCACCGGCACCGACTTGGAAGTCGAACTGGTTGGCCGCGTAGCGCTAGAAGAACCGGCTGAGCCGGGTGAGATCACTGTGCCGGCGCGCAAGCTGATGGATATCTGCAAAAGCTTGCCGAATGACGCACTGATCGATATCCGTGTCGATGAACAAAAACTGGTGGTCAAGGCCGGCCGTAGCCGCTTCACCTTGTCGACTCTTCCCGCGAATGATTTCCCGACCGTTGAGGAAGGTCCTGGTTCGTTCACCTTCAACCTGATGCAAAGCAAGTTGCGCCGCCTGATCGAGCGCACCAGTTTTGCCATGGCGCAGCAGGATGTGCGCTATTACCTGAACGGCATGTTGCTCGAAGTGCAGACCGGAGTCTTGCGCGCGGTGGCTACCGATGGTCACCGTCTGGCTATGTGCTCGATGGAAGCCGGTATCGAACAGGCTGATCGTCATCAGGTCATCGTCCCGCGTAAAGGTATTCTGGAACTGGCGCGTCTGCTCACCGAGCAGGATGGCACCGTCAGCATCGTTCTGGGGCAGCACCATATCCGCGCGACTACCGGCGAGTTCACTTTCACCTCGAAGCTGGTCGACGGCAAATTCCCGGATTACGAACGCGTGCTACCAAAAGGTGGCGACAAGTTGGTGTTGGGTGATCGTCAGGCACTGCGTGAAGCCTTCAGCCGTACGGCAATTCTCTCCAACGAGAAGTACCGGGGTATCCGTCTGCAACTGGCGGCCGGGCAACTGAAGATTCAGGCGAACAACCCTGAGCAAGAAGAAGCCGAAGAAGAAGTGGCAGTCGATTACAACGGCAGCAATCTAGAAATCGGTTTCAACGTCAGCTACCTGCTAGACGTGCTGGGCGTGATGACGACGGAGCAAGTTCGCCTGATTTTGTCTGACTCCAACAGCAGTGCGCTGGTACAGGAATCCGACAACGACGATTCCGCTTACGTCGTAATGCCGATGCGTCTCTGACGCTGACATTGAAAAGAGCCTAGATGTCCCTCAGTCGCGTCACGGTCACCGCGGTGCGCAATCTACACCCGGTGACCCTCTCCCCCTCCCCCCGCATCAACATCCTTCACGGCGCTAACGGCAGCGGTAAGACCAGCCTGCTGGAAGCCATCCATTTGCTGGGTCTCGCCCGTTCTTTCCGCAGTGCGCGTTTACTCCCGGTTATTCAGTACGAGCAATTGGCCTGTACGGTATTCGGTCAGGTTGAGTTGGCTGAAGGTGGCCACAGCAGCTTGGGGATATCCCGCGATCGCCAGGGGGAGTTTCAGATTCGCATCGACGGCCAGAATGCGCGCAGTGCTGCGCAATTGGCCGAGACACTGCCACTGCAACTGATCAATCCGGATAGTTTTCGCTTGCTCGAAGGTGCGCCGAAGATTAGGCGGCAGTTTCTCGATTGGGGTGTGTTCCACGTGGAACCTCGCTTTCTACCGGCCTGGCAGCGCCTACAGAAGGCCCTGCGGCAGAGAAACTCATGGCTACGGCATGGTACACTTGACGCCGCTTCACAGGCGGCCTGGGACCGTGAGTTGTGCCTGGCGAGCGATGAAATTGACGGTTATCGGCGAGCCTACATTCAGGTACTGAAACCGGTGTTCGAGCGCATCCTCGCCGAACTGGTTGAACTCAAGGGGTTGTCGCTTAGCTATTATCGCGGCTGGGATAAAGAGCGCGAGTTGAATGAAGTGCTAGCCACCTCCCTCCTCCGTGATCAGCAGCTTGGACATACTCAAGCGGGCCCTCAGAGGGCAGACCTCAGGCTGAGGCTCGGTGCGCATAATGCGGCGGAAATTCTCTCTCGCGGCCAGCAGAAATTGGTGGTCTGCGCATTGCGAATTGCCCAGGGGCATCTGGTCAGTCAGGCCCGTCGCGGCCAGTGCATTTATCTGGTGGATGACTTGCCGTCAGAACTGGATGAGCAGCACCGAAAGGCCTTGTGTCGATTGTTAGAAGATTTGAACTGCCAGGTTTTTATCACCTGTGTAGACCATGAATTGTTGCGGGGCAGCTGGCGCACGGATACGCCGGTAGCCATGTTCCACGTGGAACATGGCCGTATCACCCAGACCCACGACCATCGGGAGTGAAGGCATGAGCGAAAATCAAACGTACGACTCCTCCAGCATTAAAGTGCTGAAAGGGCTAGATGCCGTACGCAAGCGTCCCGGTATGTATATCGGGGATACCGACGATGGCAGCGGCCTGCACCATATGGTGTTTGAGGTGGTCGATAACTCGATTGACGAAGCACTGGCCGGCCATTGCAACGACATCAGCATCACCATCCACCCGGATGAGTCCATCACCGTGCGCGACAACGGTCGCGGCATCCCGGTCGACGTCCACAAAGAGGAAGGTATTTCCGCCGCCGAGGTCATCATGACCGTGCTGCACGCCGGCGGTAAGTTCGACGACAACTCTTATAAAGTCTCTGGTGGCTTGCACGGCGTGGGCGTTTCGGTAGTGAACGCCTTGTCCGAGTTGCTGCTGTTGACCGTGCGCCGGAGTGGCAAAGTCTGGGAGCAAACCTACGTGCATGGGGTGCCCCAGGCGCCGATGCAGACGGTTGGCGATACCGATAAGACCGGCACCGAGATTCACTTCAAGCCGTCGGCCGAGACCTTCCACAACATTCATTTCAGCTGGGATATTCTGGCCAAACGCCTGCGCGAACTGTCCTTCCTCAACTCCGGTGTCGGCATCGTCCTCAAGGACGAGCGCAGTGGCAAGGAAGAACTGTTCAAGTACGAAGGCGGTTTGCGCGCCTTCGTCGAATACCTGAACACCAACAAGACTCCGGTGAACCAGGTATTCCACTTCGACGTGCAACGTGACGACGGTGTCGGCGTGGAAGTGGCGTTGCAGTGGAACGACAGCTTCAATGAGAACCTGCTGTGTTTCACCAATAACATCCCGCAGCGCGACGGTGGCACGCACCTAGCCGGCTTCCGCTCGGCGTTGACGCGTAACCTGAACACCTACATCGAACAGGAAGGCCTGGCGAAGAAGCACAAAAT
Source organism: Pseudomonas cavernicola (assembly GCF_003596405.1). NCBI lineage: Bacteria > Pseudomonadati > Pseudomonadota > Gammaproteobacteria > Pseudomonadales > Pseudomonadaceae > Pseudomonas > Pseudomonas cavernicola. The sequence continues at coordinate 1,084,656 of NZ_QYUR01000002.1, read as the reverse complement.
CGCCACCACCGGTGACGATGCCCGCGAAGGCCTGACCGCGATCATTTCGGTGAAAGTACCGGACCCGAAGTTCAGCTCGCAGACCAAAGACAAGCTGGTCTCCTCCGAGGTGAAAACCGCGGTCGAACAGGAAATGGGTAAGTACTTCTCCGACTTCCTGTTGGAAAACCCCAACGAAGCCAAGGCAGTGGTCGGCAAGATGATCGACGCCGCCCGTGCCCGTGAGGCCGCGCGTAAAGCGCGGGAGATGACCCGGCGCAAAGGCGCACTGGATATTGCCGGTCTGCCCGGAAAACTGGCCGACTGCCAGGAGAAAGACCCCGCTCTCTCTGAACTCTACTTGGTGGAAGGGGACTCTGCTGGCGGTTCAGCCAAGCAGGGGCGTAACCGGAAAACCCAGGCTATTCTGCCGCTCAAAGGCAAGATTCTGAACGTCGAGCGCGCACGTTTCGACCGAATGATTTCTTCCCAGGAAGTTGGCACGCTGATCACCGCCTTGGGTTGTGGTATTGGCCGCGACGAATACAACATCGAGAAGCTGCGTTACCACAACATCATCATCATGACCGATGCTGACGTCGACGGTTCGCACATCCGCACCCTGTTGCTGACCTTCTTCTTCCGCCAGTTGCCTGAACTGATCGAGCGTGGCTACATCTATATCGCTCAGCCGCCGTTGTACAAAGTGAAGAAGGGCAAGCAGGAGCAGTACATCAAGGATGACGAGGCCATGGAGGAGTACATGACCCAGTCGGCCTTGGAAGATGCCAGCCTGCATGTCAACGAGAACGCCCCTGGTATCGCCGGTGAGTCGCTGGAGCGCCTGGTTAACGACTTCCGCATGGTGATGAAGACCCTTAAGCGTTTGTCGCGCCTGTACCCGCAGGAGCTGACCGAGCACTTCGTCTACCTGCCGGCAGTCAGCCTCGATAACCTGGCTGACCAGAGCTCGATGCAAGGCTGGTTGGAGCAGTTCAACGAGCGCCTGCGTGGCGTCGAGAAGTCCGGGCTGGTCTATAAAACCAACCTGCGGGAAGACCAGGAGCGGCATTTGTGGTTGCCGGAAGTCGAGTTGATTTCCCATGGTGTATCCAACTACATCACCTTCAACCGCGACTTCTTCGCCAGTAACGACTACAAAACCGTTACCAGCCTGGGTGAGCAACTGAACAGTCTGCTGGAAGAAAGCGCCTTCGTTAAACGCGGTGAGCGCAAGAAACCGGTGAGCACCTTCAAGGACGCCTTGAACTGGCTGCTGGCGGAAAGCACCAAGCGCCACAGCATCCAGCGCTATAAAGGACTGGGCGAAATGAACCCGAGCCAGCTGTGGGAAACTACCATGGACCCGGATGCCCGCCGCATGCTGAAAGTGACCATCGAAGACGCAATCAGTGCCGATCAGATCTTCAATACCTTGATGGGCGATGAAGTAGAACCGCGTCGTGAGTTCATCGAAAGTAACGCGTTGGCAGTTTCCAACCTGGACTTCTAATGGGCTGTCGATGGGCACATTAAGTGTTCAGAAATAAAAAAGCCTCGGTACAGCCGGGGCTTTTTTATTTCTACATCAGTTATTTCTCTGAACTTTATGGGTTTTAGGAGGGACGAGAGCACCGCTACTCGTAGGCACAACACCAGCCTCGCTCCGTACCCACAGAGTCATGCTTACCCAGCCCTGCTGGTCTTGTTGTAGCGCTTAGACAGCGCAGAGCCCGCTGTCCGCTGGCGCACTGCTGGATGGACGTGGCCTGCCGGTGTCGCAATAGAGTGACCGACTCACAGGTTCCAGCCACCTACCCAATAGGGTTATGGCGGGAGTGGCGAGGCTGCCGGATAGTGCAGGTGGCCGCTCACACTCGCTGCACCTGGGCGGGCAAAGCGCTATTCGAGGTGAGAACGATAAGAAGGTGGGACTGACATGCAGAAAATCCTCGCGGCAGTACTCAGCGCATCACTCGCGACTTTGCCGAAATTGAGCCACAGCGCAGAGTCGGCGACCGGTAATACGCTCCGGCTGTATAACTGGTCGGATTACATCGGCGAAGACACCCTGGCTAATTTCGAGAAGGCCACCGGAATCAAGGTCGTTTATGACACCTTCGATTCCTATGAAACCGTGCAGGGCAAGTTGTTGCCGGGCCGCTCGGGTTATGACTTGGTGGTGCTGAATGCCTCCCTGGTGCCGCCTTTGATTCAGGCCAAGGTCTTTCAGCCGCTGGACAAGGACAAACTGCCTAGTTGGCACAACCTCGATCCAAACGTGTTGCAGCGCCTCGAGACCTACGATCCCGGGGTCAAGTATTCGGCGCCTTATACCTGGGGCAGTAACGGCATCACCTACAACGTCGACAAGATCAAAGCGCGCATGCCGGACGCGCCGATTGGCTCGCTGGCGATGATCTTCGATCCGAAAGTGGTGTCACGCTTTGCCGACTGTGGGGTGAGCTTGCTCGACGCGCCGACCGAGGTGATTCCGCTGGCGCTGACCTATCTGGGCCGCGACCCGAACAGCGTGAAGCCGGAGGACCTGAAGGCCGCCGAAGCGTTGCTGCTGTCGGTGCGCCCTTACATCAAGAAGTTCGACTCGGTGAGCTACCTCAGCGGCCTGCCGAATGGCGATATGTGCATGGCCATGACCTGGTCGGGCGACTACGCCACGGCCATGGCGCGCGCCGAGGAGGCTGGGATCAAGGTCAACCTGGACTACTTCATTCCCAAGGAAGGCTCGCTGATCTGGTTCGACGACTTCTACATCCCCAGCGATGCACCGCACCCCGAGAACGCTCACAAGTTCATCGAATACCTGCTGCAGCCGCAGGTCATGGCGGACGTGACCAACTACATCCGCTACGCCAACAGCAACCAGGCGGCAACGCCGTTGATCGATCCCGAGATCAGGCAAAACCTGGCGATTTATCCCGACGCGCAGACGCGTGAACGGTTGTTCGCGCAGCAGACCCCGTCGGCGAAAAGCATGCGTCTGGTCACCCGAACGTGGAACACGGTGAAGACCGGCAAATAGGCTAGCAACACTCCGAATTTTCCAGTTGAAGGTGGTGCCCAGGCACCGCCATGGTTACCCCTTTGCCTGGATGAACCGGCAAAGGTTTATCGGTAAGAGGCAAAAGTCATGGCCATTCCAGCCCCAGAGTTCTTCAAACAGTTCGACCAGGAAAAACTGGTCGCCGCCGACAAGGCGCACTATATGCACGGTTATCACGTGTTCGATGAGCATCGCGAACAGGGCTCGTTGAACATCAGCGCCGGCGACGGTGCCTACATCTACGACACCGAGGGCAAGCGCTACCTCGATGCGGTGGGCGGCATGTGGTGCACCAACGTCGGCCTGGGGCGGACGGAAATGGCCGAGGTGATCGCCGATCAGGTGCGCAGGCTGGCCTACTCCAATCCCTTCTCGGACATGGCCAATGTGGTCGCCATCGAACTCTGCGAGAAGCTCGCGAGCCTGGCCCCAGGCGATCTGAATCATGTGTTCCTCACCACCGGCGGCTCGACCGCAGTGGATACCGCCTACCGGCTGGTGCAGTTCTACCAGAACAGCCGCGGCAAGCCTGCGAAGAAGCATGTGATCTCGCGCTTCAGCGCCTATCACGGCTCCACCTACCTGACCATGTCGATCGGCAACAAGGCGGCCGACCGGGCGCCGGAGTTCGATTTTCTCAGCGACAAGATCCATCACATCTCCTGCCCCAACTACTACCGCGCGCCGGCGGGCATGAGCGAGGCCGAATTCCTCGACTTCCTGGTCAACGAGTTCGAGGACAAGATCCTCACCATCGGTGCCGATAATGTCGCGGCGTTCTTCGCCGAGCCGATCATGGGGTCGGGCGGGGTGATCATTCCGCCCGAGGGTTACCACCGGCGGATGTGGGAAGTATGCAAACGCTATGACCTGCTGTATGTCTCGGACGAGGTGGTGACCTCCTTCGGTCGGTTGGGGAAATTCTTCGCCACTGAAGAGGTGTTTGGCGTGCAGCCGGACATAATCACCACGGCCAAGGGCCTGACCTCCGGTTATCTGCCGCTGGGCGCCTGCATCTTCTCGGAGCGCATTTGGGCGGTGATCAGCGAGCCGGGCAAGGGCCGCTGCTTCACCCACGGTTTCACCTACAGCGGGCACCCGGTGTGTTGTGCCACCGCGCTGAAAAACATCGAGATCATCGAGCAGGAAAACCTGTTGGCGCACGTCGAAGACGTCGGCCGTTATATGGAGCAGCGTCTGGCCACCCTCAGCGACCTGCCGCTGGTGGGTAATGTGCGCTGCAAGCGCTTGATGGCCTGTGTCGAATTCGTCGCCGATAAGCAGAGCAAGACGCTGTTTCCGGAGGCGCTGAACATCGGCGAGAAGATTCACTTGCGCGCTCAGCAGAAAGGTTTACTGGTGCGGCCGATCGTGCACCTCAACGTGATGTCGCCGCCGCTGATCATCACCCACGCGCAGGTGGATGAGATCGTCGAGATCTTGCGCGAGTGCATCCTGGAGACGGCCGAGGAGCTGCGCCGCAACGGTCAATGGTGATTCCCCGTCGGCTAAGCGCGGCAGCACCTAGCGGAGCAGTAGTTGAGGCGCTCGGCGTCGAGCAAGTTTTGCGTCGCCGCAGCGCGCTCAGTAGACTCCAGCGCATGACTGAGTCCAACCTGCCATCGCTCCCCCTGGACGCCCTGCATGCGTGGCACGCAGGCCTCGCGGGGGCACTGATGGCGCTGCATAGCAGCGAGTTTCCGGCCGTTCTCTGCGCTGCGCTGCAGCAGCTGACGCCCATCGAGTCGGTGCTGATTAGCCTGGAGCGCAAGGGCCAGCCGCCGCTGTTGCTGTATGAGTGCGGAATTCCACTGGAACGCCGTGCGGCGCTTATCAGCCGCTATTATTCGCGGGGCTACATGCTCGATCCGTTTTGTCTGGCGGTTGAAAATGGTCTGGTCGAAGGCTTCTACCATCTCTCGGAAATCGCTCCGGATAACTTTTTCAGCAGTGAGTATTACAAGACCTACTACCTGAAAACCGGCTCGGTGGAAGACAGCTACTACATCGTCGATCTGAGCGCGCAGAGCAAGATATCCATCTGCTTGTACCAGGGCTTGAGCGCATCCCGGTTTAGCCCGGCGCAGCTAGCGTTGCTGCGTTGCGCCGAACCCTTGGTGCGTCAGTTGGTGTTGCAGCACTGGGCCGAGCAACTGGGATCGGCGCTGGCGGTGGAGCAGTTCCAGGCGGCCCAGGAGCTACCCGCAACGACGCTGAACACACAGATTGCAGAGGCCTTCATGAGCTTCGGCAATGCCGTGCTGACCGAACGCGAGCGTGAAATCAGCCATCTGATCCTCCGCGGTCACTCGGCGAAGTCGACTGCGCGGGTCTTGGATATCTCGCCCGAAACGGTGCGGATGCACCGCAAGAACCTCTACGCCAAACTCGCGGTGTCCTCGCAGGCGGAGCTGTTCGCGCTGTTTATCGACAGCATTGTCGGGCCGCCGACAACGCTCTGAGGGGGCTGACGTGACTTAGAATGGCGCCGCGGCTTCGCTTGCGGGCGCGCTGGCCGGCAAGGCGCCGATATCGCGCTGGGCCTGCTCTACCCAGGCATAGGCACGGTCATTCAGTTCGACAATGGCGCGTGGGCCCGTACCTTCGGCATACATCGGCGGGCCAATCACCACCCGGATGGTGCCGGAGCGTTTGCCCCAGCCCTGCTTCGGCCAGAACTCGCCGGCGTTATGCGCAATTGGCAGCACCGGCAAGTTGGCGTTCACCGCCAGCGCCGCGCCACCGCGGGAGAACTTAGCGATCTGCCCGGCGGGCACCCGGGTGCCTTCCGGGAAGATCAACACCCAGATGCCCGCCTCCAAGCGCTCATGGCCTTGCTTGGCCAGCTGCTTGAGGGCAGCTTTCGGGTTATCCCGATCGATGGCGATGGGTTTCAGCATGGCCATCGCCCAGCCGAAGAACGGCAGGAACAACAGCTCGCGTTTCAGCACCTGGCTGAGCGGCTCGAAGTAGCAGGAGAGAAAGAAGGTTTCCCAGGTGCTCTGGTGTTTCGAGAGGATCACGCAGGGCTGTTTCGGGACGTTTTCCGCACCGCTGACTTCATAGCGAATGCCGAGCATCACCGCCGTCAGCCACACCGCGAAGCGGCACCAGTTGACGTTGATGAAATGGTAGCGCGCCTTGAACGACAGAAAGGGCGCGATAAAAAAGCTTAGGCTGCACCAGAGCAAAGCACTGGTGGACAGCAGCAGGTAGAAGAGAAAGATTCTGATGGCCTGCACTGTCGACATGTGAGCTTTATCCGTCGCGGGCATTGCCCGCCTAGTGGGAGTGGAGTAGCTGTGCGGCAACCGCCGCCAGATCGTCAAATATCAAGGTGCCCGCAGGCACAGCGTTGCCCAGGGTTTGTTGGCCTTTACCGGTTTTCACCAATACGGGCTGACAATCGACGGCCAGCGCCGCCTCCAGGTCACCCCTGCTGTCGCCGACGAACCACAGACCGGCAAGTGCAACGCGGTAATGCGCGGCGATGGTCTTCAGCATGCCCGGTTTTGGTTTGCGACAGTCGCAGCCCTCATCCGGCCCATGCGGGCAGAACACAATCAAACCGAGTTCACCGCCCTGCTCCGCCACCAACTCATGCAGGCGCGTGTGCATGGCGTCCAGCGTAGGCAGATCGTAATAGCCGCGCGCCAGGCCGGACTGGTTGGTGGCGACTGCCACCGTCCAACCGGCGCGGCTCAATTGCGCGATGGCCTCGATCGAGCCGGGAATCGGGATCCACTCCTCCAGCGACTTGATATAGGCGTCGGAGTCGTAATTGATCACCCCGTCCCGATCGAGAATCAGCAACTTCACGGCTTAGCCCAGCAACGAAATATCGGCGACGCCGAGGAACAGCCCGCGCAATTGCGCCAGCAGCGCATAGCGATTGGTGCGGACCGCGGCATCATCGGCGTTGACCAGCACCGCCTCGAAGAAGGCATCGACTGGCTCACGCAGGCTGGCCAGGTGCTCCAAGGCTTCGCGGTAGCAGCGGGCAGCCGCCAGCGGCGCGACGGCTTGGGAGGCTGCGGCAACCACCTGGGCCAGGGTCTGCTCGGCAGGCTCTTGCAGCAGTGCGACGTTCACGCTGGCCGGTACTTGGCCGTCGAATTTGCTCAGCAGGTTGGAGACGCGCTTATTCGCCGCCGCCAGTGCTGCCGCTTCGCTACGGGCGCGGAAAGCTTGTACCGCCTGTACGCGTTGATCGAAGTCCAGCGGCGCCGTTGGCGTCAGCGCACGGACGGCCTGATACACACTGACCTCCACGCCTTCGTCTTCGTAACGGGCACGCAGGCGGTCGAAGATGAAGTCCTGCACCTGGGACGCCAGACCTTCGGCTTTGACCTTGTCGGCGAACTGTTGGATGGCGAAGGCGATGGCCTCGGCCAGATCCAGATCCAGTTGCTTCTCGATCAGAATTCGCAGCACGCCCAGGGCCGCGCGGCGCAACGCATAGGGGTCTTTGCTGCCAGTCGGCAGCATGCCGATACCGAAGATTCCGACCAGAGTATCCAGCTTATCGGCGACCGCGACGGCCGCACCGGTTAGGGTGGTCGGCAATTCGGCGCCGGCACCGCGCGGCATGTACTGCTCGTTCAGCGCCAGGGCCACATCTTCGGCTTCGCCGTCATTCAGCGCGTAGTAGTAACCGGCGATGCCCTGCATTTCCGGGAACTCGCCGACCATCTCGGTGGCCAGGTCGCACTTGGAGAGCAGGCCGGCGCGGGCCGCACGCTGGGCGTCGCCACCGGTGCGGTCGGCTATAAAGGCCGCTAGCCCGGCAACCCGCTGGGCCTTGTCGAATACCGAACCGAGTTGGGCCTGGAACACCACATTGGCCAGGCGCTCGTTGAAGCTTTCCAGCTTCTGCTTCTTGTCTTGCTTGAAGAAGAACTCGGCGTCGGTGAGACGCGGCCGCACGACCTTCTCGTTGCCGGAAATGATCTGCGCCGGGTCTTTGCTTTCGACGTTGGCCACGGTGATAAAGCGCGGCAGCAACTTGCCGCTGCCATCCAGCAGGCAGAAGTATTTCTGGTTGTCCTGCATGGTGGTGATCAAGGCTTCCTGCGGTACGGCGAGGAAGCGTTCCTCGAAGGAGCACACCAGCGGCACCGGCCATTCGACCAGGGCAGTGACTTCATCGAGCAGGTCGGCGGGAACGATAGCTGTGCCCTGCTGCTCGGCCGCCAGCTCGGCGACACGGGCGCTGATCAGCTCACGGCGTTCGGTGAAATCGGCCAGCACATGGGCACCACGCAGGTCTTCCAGGTAAGTCGAAGGTTTGCTGATGCGCACCTTGTCCGGGTTATGGAAGCGGTGGCCACGGGATTCGCGCCCAGCTGTCTGCGCGAGGATTTCGCAGTCGATCACCGCATCGCCAAACAGCATCACCAGCCACTGGGTTGGGCGGACGAATTCTTCCTTGTGCGCGCCCCAGCGCATGCGCTTGGGAATCGGCAGTTCGTTCAATGAAACCGTCACGATGCCCGGCAGCAAACCAATGGCGGGCTGCCCGGGAATGCTTTGGCTGAATTTCAGCTTCGGACCGCTCTGGTCGATCTCGGCCAGCTCGACGCCACATTTCTTGGCGAAGCCGAGGGCGGCCTGGGTCGGCTTGCCTTCGGCGTCGAAGGCGGCCTGCAGCGGCGGGCCGTCGAGGTTGACGCTACGATCCGGCTGCTGGACAGCCAGCTGTTCGATCAACACCGCCAGGCGTCGTGGCGCGGCATATACGTGGCTGGCGCCGTAGCTCAGGCCGGCGGCTTTCAAGCCTTTCTCGATGCCGCCGAGGAAGGAATCGCCGAGGGTTTTCAGGGCTTTGGGTGGCAGCTCTTCGGTGCCCAGTTCAACCAGAAAATCTTGAGCACTCATTGTGCAGCCTCCAGCTTAGCCAACACTTCATTACGCAAATCCGGGGTCGCCATCGGGAAGCCCAGCTTGGCCCGGGCCAGCAGGTAGGCCTGTGCCACGGAACGCGCCAGAGTGCGTACACGCAGAATGTACTGCTGACGCGCGGTGACCGAAATTGCACGACGAGCATCGAGCAGGTTGAAGGTGTGCGAGGCCTTGAGGACCATTTCGTAGCTTGGCAACGGCAACGGCTGATCAAGTTCGATCAAGCGCTTGGCTTCGCTTTCATAGAAGTCGAACAGCTCGAACAGTTTCTCGACATTGGCGTGTTCGAAGTTGTAGGTCGATTGCTCGACTTCGTTCTGGTGGAACACGTCGCCGTAGGTCACTTTGCCGAACGGACCGTCGGTCCAGACCAGGTCGTAGACCGAGTCGACTCCCTGCAGGTACATGGCCAGACGCTCCAGGCCATAGGTGATCTCGCCGGTCACCGGGTAGCACTCGATGCCGCCCGCCTGCTGGAAGTAGGTGAACTGAGTCACTTCCATGCCATTCAGCCAGACTTCCCAGCCCAGACCCCAGGCACCGAGGGTCGGCGATTCCCAGTTGTCTTCGACGAAACGGATGTCGTGCACCAGCGGGTCGAGGCCGACGTGCTTGAGCGAGCCCAGGTACAGTTCCTGGAAGTTGTCCGGGTTTGGTTTCAATACCACCTGGAACTGGTAGTAGTGCTGCAATCGGTTCGGGTTTTCGCCATAACGGCCGTCAGTTGGGCGACGGCTGGGTTGCACGTAGGCGGCGTTCCAGGTTTCCGGGCCGATGGCGCGCAGAAACGTGGCGGTGTGGAAAGTGCCGGCACCGACTTCCATATCGTAGGGCTGAAGCACCACACAACCTTGCTCGGCCCAGTATTGCTGGAGGGCGAGGATCAAGTCTTGGAAGGTGCGCACGGCAGGCGTAGGCTGGCTCACGAAATTCACCTGTACTGAGGCTGCGACAGAAAGGGCGGGAGTATACCCGATTCCCACTCGCCTCTACCCCCTGGAGCCTTATGCCACGCTGCTTCTGGTGTACCGATGACCCGCTGTATACGGCTTACCACGACCAGGAATGGGGTGTGCCGCTGCGCGATCCGCAACAGCTGTTCGAGCTGCTGTTGCTGGAAGGCTTCCAGGCCGGTTTGTCCTGGATCACCGTGCTGAAGAAGCGCCAGCGCTACCGTGAGGTGCTGTTCGACTTCGACGTGCAGCGCCTGGCGCAGATGAGCGACACCGAGATCGAGGAGCGTTTGCTCGATCCGGGGATCATCCGCAATCGGCTCAAGCTCAATGCCGCCCGGCAGAACGCCCAGGCCTGGCAGCAGTTGGAGGATCCGGTGACGTGGCTCTGGTCCTTCGTTGGCGGGGCGCCGAAGATCAATCATTTCAAGGATCGCAGCCAGGTGCCGGCAGTTACGGCGGAGGCCGAGGCGATGAGCAAGGCGCTGAAAAAGGCCGGTTTCACCTTCGTCGGTCCGACCATCTGTTACGCCTATATGCAGGCGGCCGGGATGGTCATGGATCACACCACCGATTGCGTGCGTTACGCCGAGCTGAGCTAGGAGTTTGTCGGGCGGGCCAGAGCTGGCACATCCACCGCCGGTCGCAAGCTGGTTACAATACCCGCCTCTCGAATATCAGGAGTTGCCTGTGGAGAAGTTCAAAGGTGCGCTAGTGGTGGGCTTTCTGCGCCTCTTCGCCCTCCTGCCCTGGCGGGTGGTGCAAGGCCTCGGCGCCGCGATTGGTTGGCTGATGTGGCGACTGCCGAACAGCTCGCGCGAGGTGGCGAGCATCAACCTGAGCAAATGCTTTCCCGAGCTGGATGCTGCTGCCCATGACCGCCTGCTGCGCCAGAGCCTGATGGACATCGGCAGGACGCTGACCGAGAGCGCCTGCGCCTGGGTCTGGCCGGCGCAGAAGTCCCTCAAGCTGGTGCGTGAAGTGCAAGGTCTGGAGGTGTTGCAGGCGGCGCTGGCGTCCGGCAAGGGCGTGGTCGGCATCACCAGCCACCTGGGCAACTGGGAAGTGCTCAACCACTACTATTGCAACCTGTGCAAACCGATCATTTTCTACCGCCCGCCGAAGCTCAAGGCGGTCGATGAGTTGCTGCGCAAACAGCGCGTGCAGCTCGGCAATCGGGTGGCGCCTTCGACCAAGGAAGGCATCCTCAGCATCATCAAGGAAGTCCGCAAAGGCGGCGCGGTGGGGATTCCCGCCGACCCCGAGCCGAGCGTTTCGGCTGGCTTCTTCGTGCCCTTCTGCGCGGTGCAGGCGCTAACCAGCAAATTCGTTCCGGGGATGCTCGCCGGCGGCAAGGCGGTGGGGGTGTTCCTGCATGCGCTGCGCCTGGAGGATGGCTCTGGCTACAAGGTGATCCTCGAGGCGGCTCCCGAGGCGATGTATAGCGAAGACCCGCAAACCGCCGTGGCGGCCATGAGTCAGGTGGTCGAGAGCTATGTACGGGCTTACCCGAGCCAATACATGTGGAGCATGAAACGCTTCAAGAAGCGTCCGGAAGGTGAGGCTCGCTGGTACTGAGAAGGGGTGGTTTTCGCTGGAGAGCTAGGAGCGCGCGAGGATTTGCACTATTAACCAAGGACTGTTGACCAGGAAGGCAGGGCTTATGTCCAACCAGCGACAATCTCCACGTACGTCGATGAAGTGCCGAATCAAAATCTGTCACCCGAGTTTTGGTGAGCTGATCGCGCTGACGCGTGACCTTTCCGACGCGGGCGTGTATGTCAAACACCCGGCGCTGGTGGCTCTGGCTCAAGGCACGCAGGTCACTGGCCAAGTGCAGGACTTGCCAATCGAGGCGCCGCTGTTATTGATGGAAGTGATGCGGGTCGACCCCGAGGGGGTCGGGCTACGCTTTATCGAGCGCTAGCGCCGACTCTTAGGAGTCTGGATGCTGGCGTGCCAGCCTCTTGAGAAACACCGCCATTTCCTTCTCGGCCTGCTTGTCGCCGTGCGCCTGGGCGGCGGCCAGGCCCTGCTCCCAGGCCCGGCGGGCGCCGGCATGATCGGCGTGGCCTTCGTGAGCCTTGCCGAGGAGCTTCCAGGCCGCGGAATACTTCGGGTCGAACTCGACGCAGCGCTGCAAGTGCTCGGCGGCGCGAGGGTAGTCGCCTAGATCCAGATAGCCTTTGCCCAGGCCGAAGCGCAGCAGGGCGTTATCCACGCCCTTGGCGAGCATTTTTTCCAGTGACTCGAGCATCTCGCCTCCGAAACTCGTCTCAGGTGGCTAAAAGAACGTCAGGCCGGCCTGGAACAGCCGCTCGACATCGCGGATGTATTTCTTGTCGACCAGGAACAGGATCACGTGGTCGCCGGCCTCGATCACCGTATCGTCGTGGGCGATCAGCACCTCTTCGTCACGCACCAGCGCACCGATGGTGGTGCCCGGTGGCAAAGCGATGTCTTCGATGGCGCGGCCGATCACTTTGCTCGACTTGGCGTCGCCGTGGGCAATGGCCTCGATGGCCTCCGCCGCCCCGCGCCGCAGCGAGTGCACGCTGACGATATCGCCGCGGCGCACGTGGGCCAGCAGGGCGCCGATGGTGGCCAGCTGCGGGCTGATGGCGATATCGATCTCGCCGCCCTGCACCAGATCGACATAGGCTGGGTTGTTGATGATGCTCATCACCTTGCGTGCGCCGAGGCGTTTGGCCAGCAGCGAGGACATGATGTTGGCCTCGTCGTCGTTGGTCAGGGCGAGGAAGATGTCCGCCTCATTGATGTTTTCCTCGACCAGCAAATCCTTATCGGAAGAGCTGCCCTGCAGCACTACGGTGCTGTCCAGGGTCTCGGAGAGCGCGCGACAACGGCCCGGATTCATCTCGATGATCTTCACCTGATAACGGCTTTCGATGGCCTCGGCCAGGCGCTCGCCGACATGCCCGCCGCCGGCGATGACGATGCGCTTGTAGCTGTCCTCGAGACGGCGCATCTCGCTCATCACCGCGCGGATATGGCCCTTGGCGGCGATGAAGAACACTTCATCGTCGGCCTCGATCACCGTGTCACCCTGCGGCAGAATCGGCCGGTCGCGGCGGTAGATCGCTGCCACCCGGGTGTCGACATTCGGCATATGCTGGCGCAGTTGGCGCAGCTGCTGACCGACCAAGGGCCCGCCGTAGTAAGCCTTGACCGCGACCAACTGGGCCTTGCCTTCGGCGAAGTCGATCACCTGCAAGGCGCCTGGGTATTCGATCAGGCGCTTGATGTAGTTGGTCACCAGCTGTTCCGGGCTGATCAGAACATCGACCGGAATCGCTTCGTTGTCGAATAGGCCGGCGCGAGTCAGGTACGCGGCTTCGCGCACCCGGGCGATCTTGGTCGGAGTGTGGAACAGGGTGTAGGCGACTTGGCAGGCGACCATGTTGATTTCGTCGCTGTTGGTCACCGCGATCAGCATGTCGGCATCGTCGGCGCCAGCTTGGCGCAACACGGTCGGGAAGGAGCCGCGGCCCTGTACGGTACGAATGTCGAGGCGGTCGCCGAGGTCGCGCAGACGGTCGCCGTCGGTGTCGACCACAGTGATGTCGTTGTGCTCACTGGCCAGGTGTTCGGCCAGGGTGCCGCCGACCTGGCCGGCGCCGAGAATGATGATCTTCATCCCTGTCTTTCCTCAGAGCCTGCTCATAATCTGCTGCTCTCGGTGATGCTACGTTAAAAATGGCTTCGGACTGCTCATTTACAACTCGTAAACTCCGCGTCCTCAGCCATCTTGACTCGCTGCGCTCGCCCTTCGGGCCAGCCTGCGGCTGTTACTGCGCTTCGCTACGTTGCGCCTTGTGACCCACATGGATGTGGGGAATGCCGCTACCCGTAGGGAACGGGTGCGGCCCTGACCTTCGCTCGCGACAATTCTGAACAGGCTCTTAGCCGCGAGCGGGGGCGGCGATCTTAATCAGCTTGGCATAGTAAAAGCCATCATGGCCGCCTTCCTGCGCGAGCAACTGGCGGCCGTGGGGTTGTTTCAGGCCGGGCGGTGGCTGGCCGAGCTGGCCGGCAATATCCAGTTCCCGCGCCCCGGGAGTGCGGGCCAGGAACGCTTCAAGCACGTCGCTGTTCTCGGTCGGCAAGGTCGAGCAGGTGGCATAGAGCAGCACCCCGCCGACTTCCAGGGTTGGCCATAGGGTGTCCAGCAGTTCGCCTTGCAGCGCGGCCAGGGCCGGAATGTCCTCGGCCTGGCGGGTCAGTTTGATATCCGGATGGCGGCGGATCACCCCGGTGGCGGAACAGGGCGCGTCGAGCAGGATGCGCTGGAACGGTTGGCCGTCCCACCACAGCGCTGTCTGCCGGGCATCGGCGGCGATCAGTTGCGCGCTAAGGCCCAGGCGGTCGAGGTTTTCCTGCACGCGGATCAGCCGCTTGGCTTCCAGATCGACCGCTACCACCGCGGCCAGGCCGGGCTCCACCTCAAGCAGATGACAGGTCTTGCCACCGGGCGCGCAGCAGGCATCCAGCACGCGTTGCCCGGGCGCCAATTCCAGCAGGTCGGCAGCCAGCTGCGCGGCTTCGTCTTGCACGCTGACCCGGCCTTCGGCAAAACCGGGCAGGGTTGTTACATCGCAGGCCTCGGCGAGAAGGATGCCGTCACGGCTGAAGGCGCAGGCGCTGGCGGCAAAGCCGACGCGGTGCAGCTCTTCGAGATAGGCATCGCGACTGCCCAAGCGGCGATTGACCCGCAAGATCAGTGGCGGGTGGGCGTTATTGGCCGCGCAGATGGCTTCCCACTGCTCCGGCCAGAAGGCCTTCAGGGCCTTTTGCAGCCAGCGCGGATGGGCGGTGCGAGCCATGGGGTCGTGGTCGATCTCGACCAACAACGCCTCGGCCTCACGCTGGGCGCGGCGCAGCACGGCATTCAACAGGCCCTTGGCCCAGGGCTTTTTCAGCTTGTCGGCGCAACCCACCGTCTCGCCGAGGGCGGCATGCGCGGGAATGCGGGTGTAGAGCAGTTGATAGAGGCCGACCAGCAACAGCGCCTCGACATCTTTGTCAGCGGCCTTGAACGGCTTTTGCAGCAGACGCTCGGCCAATGCGGACAGCCGCGGCTGCCAACGCGCAGTGCCGAAGGCCAGCTCCTGGGTCAGGCCGCGGTCGCGTGGCTCGACCTTGTCCAGCTGCGCCGGCAGGGAACTGTTCAGCGAGGCTTTGCCGGCGAGTACCGCCGCCAGGGCGCGGGCAGCGGCCAGACGCGGATTCATGGCGCCGCCCCCAGCAGCGTGCCGAGGGAAAACTGTTCGCGGCGGCTGTTGAACAGATCGGCGAAGTTCAACGGCTTGCCGCCGGGTAGTTGCAGACGAGTCAGGCGCAACGCACCTTCGCCGCACGCCACGGTCAAGCCTTCACGGCCGGCCTGAATGAGCTGGCCCGGCTGGCCCTGCCCTTCAGCCAATTGCGCGGCGAGGACTTTCAGGGGCTCGCCATTCAGTGTGCTATGGCAGATCGGCCAGGGGTTGAACGCGCGAATCAAACGCTCCAGTTCAAGCGCCGGGCGGCGCCAATCCAGGCGCGCTTCGTCTTTGTTCAACTTGTGCGCGTAGGTGGCCAGGCTGTCGTCTTGCACCGCGCCCTTGAGCGTGCCGGCGGCCAGGCCGGCGATGGCTTGCAGCACGGCTGGCGGGCCCAGCTCGGCGAGGCGGTCATGCAGGCTGCCACCGGTGTCCTCGGCACTGATCGGAGTGCGGACTTTCAGCAGCATCGGCCCGGTATCCAGGCCTGCTTCCATCTGCATCACCGTCACCCCGGATTCGCTATCGCCGGCTTCGATGGCGCGCTGAATCGGCGCAGCCCCGCGCCAGCGCGGCAACAAGGAGGCATGGCTGTTGATGCAACCCAGGCGCGGGGTATCCAGCACCACTTGTGGGAGGATCAGACCGTAGGCCACCACCACCAGCAAGTCCGCTTGCAGCGCCGCCAGCTCCGCTTGCGCGGTGGGGTCGCGTAGCGTCTGCGGCTGATACACGGGCAGCGCGTGTTGCAGGGCAAGCTGTTTCACCGGGCTAGGCATCAGCTTCTGGCCACGGCCGGCGGGGCGATCCGGTTGGGTGTAGACGGCGATCAGTTCGTGCTCGCTAGTCAGCAAGGCCTGCAGATGCTGTGCGGCAAATTCCGGGGTGCCGGCAAAGACGATGCGCAAAGGAGACTGCTCCTGAAATAAAGTGCACCAGAAAAGAAAAAGGCTTGCCGCGGCAAGCCTTTGGTGTCGGACTCAAGCGTGCTGGCGGTGTAGCTTCTCCAGCTTCTTCTTGATGCGGTCGCGCTTGAGAGTAGACAGGTAATCGACAAACAGTTTGCCGTTGAGATGGTCGCACTCGTGCTGGATGCACACCGCCAGCAGGCCTTCGGCGATCACTTCAAAGGCTTGGCCATCGCGGTCCAAGGCCTTGATCTTGACCTTTTGCGGGCGGTCGACGTTTTCGTAGAAGCCCGGCACCGAGAGACAGCCTTCCTGGTACTGATCGACTTCATCGGTCAAGGTTTCGAACTCAGGGTTGATAAACACCCGCGGCTCGCTCTTGTCTTCGCTGAGATCCATCACCACCACGCGCTTATGCACGTTTACCTGGGTGGCGGCTAGACCAATACCCGGGGCGTCGTACATGGTTTCAAACATGTCGTCGATCAACTGACGCAGGGCGTCATCGAACACGGCCACCGGCTTGGCGATGGTGCGCAGGCGCGGATCGGGAAACTCGAGGATGTTTAGAATTGCCATATGCGTTGTGTGATGCACTTGTGGAATAAAGTCAAAATCCGCTGCTAATATGCTGAGCAGCATTGAAAAACGGCTTCAGGCCGCGGCTCCCGAGGGTTTCGGGGCAGCCCTTGGGCGTTCCACGTGAAGACACATAATAAAGGGATTCACCGCATGAGGAAATCACTACTCGCCCTGCTACTCCTTGCCGCCAGTGGCTTGGCTCAGGCCGAAGTGCAGCTCAAGGATGGCCATCCGGACCGCTATACCGTGGTCAAGGGCGATACCCTCTGGGATATTTCCGGTAAATTCCTGCGTGAACCGTGGAAGTGGCCAGAAATCTGGCACGCTAACCCGCAAGTGGAAAACCCCCATCTGATCTACCCCGGCGACCAGCTCAGCCTGGTCTACATCGACGGCCAGCCGCGCTTGATGCTCAATCGCGGTGCGTCGCGCGGCACCATCAAGCTGTCGCCGCAAGTGCGCAGCACGCCGATGGCGCAAGCGATTCCGACTATCCCGCTGGAGGCGATCAACAGCTTCCTGATCAGCAACCGCATCATCGACACGCCTGAGCAGTTCCAGGGCGCGCCCTACATCGTGGCCGGCACTGCCGAGCGTGTCGTCAGTGGCACCGGTGACCGCGTGTATGCGCGCGGCAGCTTCGATGAAACACGTCCGGTCTACGGCATCTTCCGCCAGGGCAAGACCTACACCGATCCGGACACCGAAGAGTTTCTCGGGATAAATGCCGACGATATCGGCGGTGGCGAAGTGGTTGCCGAAGAAGGCGATGTGGCGACCATGAACCTGACCCGCACCACGCAGGAAGTGCGTAATGGCGATCGGCTGTTCCCCACCGAAGAGCGGGCCGTGAACTCGACCTTTATGCCGAGTGCGCCGGCTAAAGAAGTGAAAGGCTTGATCCTCGATGTGCCACGCGGCGTAACGCAGATCGGTCAGTTCGACGTGGTGACCCTGAACAAGGGCAGACGCGATGGGCTTACCGAAGGTAATGTGCTGGCGGTGTACAAAACTGGGGAAACCGTGCGCGATCGCATCACCGGCGAGTTGGTGAAGATTCCCGACGAGCGTGCCGGCCTGCTGATGGTATTCCGCACCTACGACAAACTGAGTTATGGCTTGGTGCTGGGCGCCACTCGCCAACTGGCCGTGATGGATAAGGTGCAGAACCCATAACACCCAAGCCCCCTTTACTAGCCCTGTAGTTTGCTACCGCCCGCTGCGGCGGGCTCGATCAAGGATGATCAGCATGTCACTCGTCTCTCCCGCCGAGCTGGAGGCCCGCCTCCGTCTGCATTGCCTGCCCGAACTTGGGCCTCGGCGTTTTCGCAAATTACTCGCCGCCTTTGGCAGCGCCTCTTCTGCCCTCAGCGCGCCAGCCACTGCCTGGCGCGCCTTGGGTTTACCGGCAGCCTGTGCGCAGCCGCGGCGCAGTGCCGAGATCCGCGAGCGGGCCGCGGCCACCTTGGCCTGGCTCGAGCAACCCGGCCAGCATCTGTTGATGTGGGACGATCTGCATTACCCCGCGCTGTTGGCCGAACTGGCGGATGCCCCGCCGCTGCTGTTCGTGGCCGGTGATCCGGGCATTCTGGAGCAGCCGCAACTGGCGATGGTCGGCAGTCGCCGTGCTTCAAAGCCCGGCTTGGACACTGCGCAGGCCTTCGCGCGGAGTCTGGCTGGCGGCGGTTTCGTGATTACCAGTGGTCTGGCACTGGGTATCGACGGCGCGGCCCATCAAGGCGCGCTGGATGTCGGCGGAAAAACCGTCGCGGTACTCGGCACGGGGTTGGAGCGCCTCTATCCGCAACGGCATCTGCGTTTGGCGGCGGCGATTCGCGAGCAAGCCGGCGCGCTGGTGTCCGAGTTCCCGTTGGACTGCCCGCCACAAGCGAGTAATTTTCCCCGGCGCAATCGGATCATCAGCGGCCTTTCGCTTGGCGTGCTGGTGGTTGAGGCGAGTCCGTCAAGCGGCTCCTTGATCACTGCGCGCCTGGCGCTTGAGCAGGGTCGCGAGGTCTATGCGATTCCGGGGTCGATCCACCATCCGGGTGCACGCGGTTGCCATCAACTGATACGTGACGGCGCCATTCTGGTGGAGAACGTCGAGCATATCCTGGAGGCGCTACGCGGCTGGCAAGTCTTGCCGCCGGCCGCCGGCACAGAGCCAGTGACGCCTGCGCCCGCTACGCATCCGTTGCTGCAACTGCTGTATGCCGCGCCCCATAGCAGCGAGGCGCTTGCTGCTGCGTGCGGCTGGCCGTTGCCGCACGTGTTGGCGGCGCTAACCGAGTTGGAGCTGGAGGGCCGGGTGGCCTGCGAGGGTGGGCGCTGGGTGGGCCGCTAGACCTAGTGGCCTGCGTGGCTAGTTCCATTAGTTAACTTCGGCGCCTGAAGCCGCGATCCAGCGTTGCAATTCCTCGCCGTAGCCCTGCTACGACTCGTCATTGCGCCTTGCCTCGCGACTCCCTGCATCCGAATTTAAGTTAACGAACTAACCGTACAGACCACTAGTACCTCTCCATCGCTTCGGCAAACTGATGAGTCGAAATACTAGCTTGGGTACACTGCACGCCAGTTTTGCGGAGAGATGGCTATGGTGAGCAGTTGGCGGGTACAGCAGGTGGCGCGCGTGGTGCGCAACGGCGGGGTGATCGCCTACCCGACCGAGGCTGTCTGGGGCCTGGGCTGCGATCCGTGGAACGCAGAGGCCGTCGAGCGCCTGCTGGCGCTGAAGGTGCGGCCGATCGACAAGGGCTTGATCCTGGTCGCCGACAGCATTGGCCAATTCGACTTTCTCCTCGAAGACTTTCCCGAGCTCTGGCTGGATCGCCTGGCCAGCACCTGGCCGGGGCCGAATACCTGGCTGGTGCCGCACCAGAACCGTCTCCCCGCGTGGATTACCGGCCAGCACAACAGCGTGGCCTTGCGCGTCAGCGGCCACCCGCTGGTGCGTGAGCTGTGCGCGTTGACCGGCCCGCTGGTGTCCACCTCGGCCAATCCCGCCGGCCGCCCGCCGGCGCGGACGCGGCTGCGGATCCAGCAGTACTTTCCTGGGCAGCTCGACGCGGTGCTCGCTGGCCCCCTGGGCGGGCGCAAGAATCCCAGCGTGATTCGTGATCTGGTCAGCGGTCAGGTGGTACGTCCGGCGTGATGCTGGGTAGGGATTAGCCGCAACGCGGCGTAACCCACCATCGGCCCCGCGAGGCGAAGCCCATGCCCCATGGCTCCGCTAGCCGGTCCATTGACGGATGGTGGGTTACGGCCTGCGGCCTAACCCACCCTACGGCAGCAAGATGGTCGACCCACTGGTCTGCCGCCCTGTCAGTGCGCGATGGGCTTCGGCAGCTTCGCTCAAGGCGAAGCGTTGGTTGATCTGCAGCTGAATCTTGCCGCTGCCAATCATCGCGAACAGCTCGTCGGCCATCGCCTGCAAGTGTGCCGGGCTGTCGGCGTAGCCGGCCAAGGTCGGGCGGGTGACGAACAGTGAGCCTTTTTGCGCGAGGATGCCGAGGTTCACCCCGCTGACCGGCCCGGAGGAATTGCCGAAGCTGACCAGCAGGCCGCGCGGTGCGACGCAGTCCAGCGAGGTTTCCCAGGTGTCCTTGCCGACCGAGTCGTAGACCACCGGGCACTTCTGCCCATCGGTCAATTCTCGCACGCGTGCGACCACGTTCTCGCGGCTGTAGTCGATGGTCGCCCAGGCGCCAAGAGCCTTGGCCCGTTCGGCTTTGGCGGGTGAGCCGACAGTGCCGATCAGCTTCACGCCGAGGGCTTTGGCCCACTGGCAGGCCAGGCTGCCGACCCCGCCAGCCGCGGCATGGAACAGAATGGTTTCGCCGCCTTTGAGCGGATAGGTCTGGCGCAGCAGGTACTGCACGGTCAGGCCTTTGAGCATCACGCTGGCGGCCTGCTCAAAGCTGATGCTGTCCGGCAGCTTGACCAGCTTCTCCGCCGGTAGCACATGCAGCTCGCTGTAGGCGCCCAACGGGCCGGTGGCGTAGGCCACGCGGTCACCGACGTGCAAATGGGTCACGGCGCTGCCCACCGCCTCTACCACCCCGGCACCTTCGGTACCCAGGCTGGAGGGCAAGGCCGGCGGTGCGTAGAGGCCACTGCGAAAATAGGTATCGATAAAGTTCAGGCCGATCGCCTTGTTCTGTACCCGGACTTCCAGTGGGCCCGGCTCGGCGGGGGTGTAGTCGACGTAGTCGAGCACTTCGGGGCCGCCGTGCGTGGCGAATTGGATGCGCTTGGCCATGGGAAAGCTCCTTTGGACGGTTCGGCAAAGACGCTATGCAACTCCCCCGCTTGATCTGCGTCAACAGCGAAAGAGCAGGAGCAGATGCTATGCTAGCGCTCCTGTTCAGCCTATAGGCCACACTGCCTTCGCTGCGTGGCTTTGCCCGCCGTTTGAGTGTCGCCCAAGTCTGCCCTGGCTTGGGCGCAAGGATGTTGAGTCCGGCACAGGTCCGGACTCGACTCACGACAACGCAAAGCGAAGTCTTTGCTTGGCGGGCAGCACATCCATGTACTGCAGAAATCTGGCCAGGCCAGATCTCCTTAAGGTGATGCTGTGAGTGACCGTACCGCGGCCGTGAAGGCCTATCTGCTTGACCTGCAAGACCGTATCTGTGCCGCGTTGGAAAGCGAAGACGGTAGCGCTCGATTCGTTGAAGACGCCTGGCAGCGCCCGGCCGGCGGCGGCGGGCGCACGCGGGTGATCGAGAATGGTGCGCTGCTGGAAAAAGGCGGAGTGAACTTCTCCCACGTATTTGGCAGCGGCCTGCCGCCGTCGGCCAGTGCCCACCGGCCGGAGCTGGCCGGGCGTGGCTTCGAGGCCCTCGGCGTGTCGCTGGTGATGCACCCGGAAAACCCCCATGTGCCGACCGCCCACGCCAACGTGCGCTTCTTTATCGCCGAGAAGGAAGGCGAAGAGCCGGTCTGGTGGTTCGGCGGCGGCTTCGACCTGACGCCCTACTACGCCGTCGAGGAAGACTGCGTGCACTGGCACCGCATCGCCGAGCGGGCCTGCGCGCCGTTCGGCGCCGAGGTTTATCCGCGCTACAAAGCCTGGTGCGATCGCTACTTCCACATCAAGCACCGCAATGAACCGCGCGGCGTCGGCGGCCTGTTCTTCGATGACCTCAACGAGTGGGATTTCGACACCAGCTTCGCCTTTATGCGCGCCATCGGTGATGCCTTTATCGAGGCCTACCTGCCGATCGTTCAAAAGCGCAAAGCCACGCCCTTTACCGAGCAACAGCGCGAGTTCCAGGCCTTCCGCCGTGGCCGTTATGTCGAGTTCAACCTGGTCTATGACCGCGGCACGCTGTTCGGCCTGCAATCCGGCGGGCGCACCGAGTCGATCCTGATGTCGCTGCCGCCGCAGGTGCGCTGGGGTTATGACTGGAAGCCCACACCCGGCAGCGAAGAAGCGCGGCTGACCGAATATTTCCTCACCGACCGCGATTGGTTGGCCGAGGCGCAATAGCCTGTTGGGTTGGCTCACCGGCACGCCATGATCGCGTAGGGTGGGTTAGCCGCGCACGCGGCGTAACCCACCATCGGTGCCGCCACACAATACTGATCGGTGGGTTACGGCCTGCGGCCTAACCCACCCTACAAAGGATGTTTCATGGACCGATATGCAGTCTTCGGCAACCCCATTGGCCACAGCAAATCGCCGTTGATTCACCGGCTGTTCGCCGCGCAGACCGGCCAGCAACTGACTTACGAGGCCCTGCTGGCACCGCTGGACGACTTCAGTGGCTTCGCTCGGACGTTCTTCCAGACCGGCAAGGGTGCCAATGTCACCGTGCCGTTCAAGGAGCAGGCCTATCAGCTCGCCGATAGCCTGAGCGCCCGTGCCCGGAGGGCTGGCGCGGTGAATACCTTGAGCAAGCAGGCCGATGGCAGCTTACTCGGCGATAACACCGACGGTGCTGGGCTGGTGCGTGATTTGACGCTGAATGCCGGCTTTTCCCTGGCGGGTAAACGCATACTTCTGCTCGGTGCCGGCGGTGCGGTGCGTGGGGTCTTGGCGCTGTTCCTGGCCGAGCAGCCGGCGGCACTGGTGATCGCCAATCGCACGGTGGAAAAAGCCGAAGCGTTGGCGCAGCAGTTCGCCGATCTCGGGCCGCTGTTTGCCAGCGGTTTCGACTGGTTGGACGAGCCGGTGGACCTGATCGTCAACGGCACCTCGGCCAGTCTGGCCGGCGAGTTGCCGCCGATCTCGGCGAGCCTGATTCAGCCTGGGCATACCCTGTGCTACGACATGATGTACGGCAAGGAGCCGACGACGTTCTGTCGTTGGGCCAGCGAGCACGGCGCGGCTCGCGCACTGGATGGCCTCGGCATGCTGGTCGAACAGGCCGCTGAAGCCTTCTTCCTCTGGCGCGGCGTGCGCCCAGCCACGGCGCCGGTATTGGCCGAACTGCGCCGCCTTCTGGCGTAACCCGCAGGACCGGTCAAGCCGATGCCTGGCGGCACCGATGGTGGGTTACGCCGCTATTGCGGCTAACCCACCCTACGCTTCGAAACGGATCGGGCAATACTCTGGCCCTTCCAGCTTGTGCAGCTCTTCGATCACCTGCGCTCTGGCCCGCCTCAACGTCAGGCTGCGGCCCTGCGCGAGCAGGCGCCGAGCTTCTTGGTGGAGCATGGCCACACCGGCGTAGTCGATGAAGTTGATGTGCTGCGCCTCGATGACCACTCGCTGGCCGTGGCTGCGCTGCAAGCGCAGCTGCAGATAGTGGCAGGCGCCAAAGAAGATCGACCCCTCCACCCGCAGCAGTTCCTCTTCGCCTTCACGCCACTGCTGCACGCGCGGCTGCGAGGTGCGTTTCAGGTAGAAGAACAGCGACGCCAGCACCCCGGCGTAGATCGCCGTTTGCAACTCCAGCAGCAGGGTGGCGAGGAAGGTCAGGGTCATCACCAGAAATTCCGAGCGGCTGACCCGATACAGCGCGCGGATGCCTTGAAAGTCGATCAGCCCCCAGCAGATCAAGAGGATGATCGCGGCCATGCTTGGCAGCGGGATATGCGCGATCAGGCCGGCGCCCAGCACGGCGAACAGCGCCACCAGTAGCGCGGAAAACACCCCGGCCAAGGGCGAGTGGGCGCCTGCTTGCAGGTTCAGCGCCGAGCGGGTGAAGGAACCGGCCGAGAGATAGCCGGAAAACCAGGCGCCGAGCATATTCGACAGCCCCTGGGCGCGAATTTCCTGATTGGCGTTGAGCAGCTGCTGCGACGTGCTGGCCAGGCTGCGGGCGATCGACAAGCTGGTGACCAGCCCGAGCATGCCGCAGGCCACTGCCGTGGGCAGCAGCCGCAGCATGGTGGCTGGGTCGAGCGACAACGGGCTAAACGGCGGTAGCTGGCCACTGAAGGCGCTGACCAGGGGCACGTTGGCACTGAACCGGGGCAAGGCCCAGACCGCCAGGCTGCCGGCCAGAATGCCCAGCAGCAAGGCCGGCGCCCGTGGCCAGAAGCGCCGCAGCAAGAGGCTGGTGAGCAGGCTAAAGGCGGCGACCAGACAGGAGGCCCAATCCATGTTCGGCAGCTGCTGACCGAGTTTGAGCAGGCTCGCAAGGGCGGTCGCCTGGCTGGGGATCTCGAGGCCGAGCAGGTTGGGCAACTGGCCGATGGCGATCACCACGGCCGCGCCTGCGCTAAACCCGAGCACCACCGACTGTGAGACGAAGTTAACCAGCGAGCCGAAGCGCAGCAGGCCGAGCAGCCACTGGAACATCCCGGCGAGAAAGGTCAGCAGCAGAATCAGCTCGATGTAGTCGGCACTGCCCGGCAGCGCCAGCGGGCTGACGCTGGTAAACAGGACGATGGAAATCGCCGCCGTCGGCCCACAGATCAAATGCCAGGACGAGCCCCACAGGCAGGCGATCAGCACCGGCACTATGGCCGCGTACAGGCCGTATTCGGCCGGCAACCCGGCGATCAGTGCGTAGGCGATGGATTGCGGCAGGGCAAGGATCGCACCGCTCAGCCCGCTCAGCAGATCGAGGCTCACACTGCGCAGGCTCTGCTGCGGCAACCAAGCGAGAAAAGGCAGCAGGGTCAAGCGGTCGGGCCAGCGCATGGGTACTCTCGGTCGTGGGGTGTGGTGCTAACCGCACCCTGCTGGGTGGCGATGGTCAAGCTGTTGCGTGCGCTGCCATGCTTGGACTGCAGACACCGTAGGAGCCAGCTCCGCTGGCGATCAAAGGCAGATGATGTCGGCGCCCGATCGCGAGTAGAACTCGCTCCTACAAGATAGCGAGCGCTTTCGCTTTATAGCTTGGTCTTCAGCGCCGCCAAGGCTTCGCCGCCGTCGAGGGTCTTCACCCCTTGCAGCCACTGCTCCAGCACTTGCGGATTGGCCTTGATCCAAGCCTGCACCGCCTCGGCGGTGCTGCCCTTCTTCGTCAGCGCCGCGGCCATGATGCTGTTCTCCATCTCTTGGGTGAAGCGTAGATTGCTTAGCAGCAGGCCGACATTCGGGCAGGCCTGCGCGAAACCCTTGCGTGTCAACGTATAGACGCTGCCGCTGGCACCGAAGTGTTTCTCGCCGCCGGTCAGGTATTTCATTTTGAATTGCACGTTCATCGGGTGCGGGGTCCAGCCGAGGAAGGTGATGAAACGCTCGCGTTTAACCGCGCGGCCGACTTCCGAGAGCATCGCCTGCTCGCTGGATTCCACCAGTTTCCACTGCCCGAGGTCGAACTCGTTCTTGCTGATGATTTCCTGCAGCGACTGGTTCGCTGGAGCGCCTGAGCCGATGCCATAGATCTTCTTGTCGAACTTGTCGGCGAATTTGCTCAGGTCCGCGTAATCCTTCACGCCGGCATTCCAGACATAGTCCGGCACGGCCAGGGTGAACTCGGTGCCATCGAGGTTCTTCGCCAGTTGCACGACATCGCCGCTCTTCACGAACTTGTCGTAGTGGGCCTGTTGCGCGGGCATCCAGTTACCCATGAAGACATCGACCAGACCATCCTTCAGGCCACCGAAAATGATCGGCACGGCGAGGGTGTCGATCTTGCTCTTGTAGCCCATGCCATCGAGCAGGAACGCGGTAATGCCGTTGGTCACGGCGATATCGCTCCAGCCCGGGTCGGCCATCTTCACCGTGCTGCAACTGGTGTCCTCGGCCTGTGCCTGGAACGTGGTGGCAGCCAGCAGCAAGCCGCCGGCCAGCAGTGCGTTGATTCTGTTCATGCCATCTACCTCTCAGGTTAGGTGCAGTTCTTGTTCTTGTAGGAGCGAGCCCTGCTCGCGAAGCTTTACCTGGCCAATTGTTAGCGATGCGCGCTGCTATGGCTTAGGAAAGCGCGCCCTGCGCTCCAGATCGTCCAGGTCGATATGGTTGCGCACGTACTGCTGGCTGGCGTCGACCAGCGGCTGGTGGTCCCAGCTCTTCATCTGGCCGATAGTCAGGGCCTGGTCGACGAAACGGCGGCGGCGCTGGCTGGCCAGCACCTGTCGGTGAATGGCGGGGATGTCCCACTTGGCACGCGCCTCCGTCACAAAGGCGGCGAACAGCGCCTGGTGCTGCGGCGACTGGCTGAGTTCTTCCAGCTCGTCCGGGTCGCTTTGCAGGTCGAATAGCAGGCAGGGGTCCTGTTCGGAATAGATGAATTTGTAGGGGCCGCGGCGAATCATCATCAGCGGGCCGATGCTGCCTTCGGCCATATATTCGCCGAACACCTCGTCATGCCCGCCGTCACCCTGCAAATGTGCCAGCAGAGAGCGGCCGTCCAGCGGCAGATTGGTTTCGATCGAGCCGCCGGCCAGTTCCACCAGGGTCGGCAACAGGTCGGCGGTGGACACCGCGGCGCTGACCCGCCGTGCGGCGAACTGCCCTGGCGCATGGACCAGCAGCGGCACCCGCGCGGACATCTCGAACCAGTGCATCTTGTACCAGAGGCCGCGCTCGCCAAGCATGTCGCCGTGGTCACCGGAGAAGACGATCAGGGTGTCTTCGGCCAGCCCGGTTTCCTCTAGGGTTTGCAGGAGTTTGCCGACGTTGCTGTCGATATAGCTGCAGGCGCCGTAATAGGCGCGGCGTGCATCGCGGATCTTGGCTTCGGGCAGTGGCTTGTCCCAGAGGTCGTAGACCTTGAGCAGACGCCGCGAATGGGGGTCCTGCTCCTCCTGGCGCAGTTGCACGCGCGGCAGTTCGATATCGTCGTCGCTATACAGATCCCAGAACGCCTTGGGGATGCTGTAGGGGTCATGCGGGTGGGTCATGGACACGGTCAGGCAGAACGGCTGTTCACCTTCGCTACGCACATG
Organism: Pseudomonas cavernicola; assembly: GCF_003596405.1. Classification (NCBI taxonomy): domain Bacteria; kingdom Pseudomonadati; phylum Pseudomonadota; class Gammaproteobacteria; order Pseudomonadales; family Pseudomonadaceae; genus Pseudomonas; species Pseudomonas cavernicola. The sequence continues at coordinate 1,057,700 of NZ_QYUR01000002.1, read as the reverse complement.
ATCGAACAGATATTGCTGCGCCTTGAACACCACCTCCTCGTCGAAATCCAGCTGGTTGGTGCGCACGCAGGGCCCGGCTTGCAGCACCGAGGACATGTTGTGGTACCAGCTCGGGCGCACCTCCGGCTCGTCCCAGTTCACCGCCCAGCCGTAGTCGGCCGGGTAGATGTCGCTGGTCAGGCGTTCCTCGTAGCCGTGCAGCTGGTCCGGGCCGCAGAAGTGCATCTTGCCGGACAGCGCGGTCTTGTAGCCGAGCCGACGCAGGTAATGGGCATAGGTCGGCACGTCGGCGGGGAAGTCGGCGGCATTGTCGTAGGCGCCGATCTTGCTCGGCAGCTGGCCGCTGACCAGGGTGAAACGCGAGGGCGCGCAGAGCGGGCTGTTGCAGTAGGCGGAATCGAACAGTACGCCTTCGCCGGCCAGGCGGCTGAGGTTGGGCAGCTTGATCGGCGAGTCGGCGTTGTAGAACGGCAGCAGCGGCGCGGCCATCTGATCGGCCATGATAAAGAGAATGTTGGGGCGCTTCATTTTGGCGGCTTATCCTATGCGGATGGGTTATGCGATAGTTCGTTAGCCGATCTTCTGCCTAGTGATTGGAGGGGTAAAGCGCATGACCAGACATGCTTCGGATAACCAATGCTTATGTGAGAGGTGCGCTTGAACCTGTCCCTCGACTTGCTGCGGGTGTTCGAGTCCGCCGCCCGCCAGTTGAGTTTCACCGCGGCGGCGGCGGAACTTGGCACCACTCAGCCAGCAGTCAGCCAGCAGATCAAACGGCTGGAGAAGGAGCTGGGCGTGCGGCTGTTCGACCGTATCCATCGGGGCATTGCGCTTACCGAAGCCGGCCAGTTGCTGCAACAGCACGTCCAGCTCGGCCTGGAGTCGATCGATGCCGGCCTTGCGGCGGTGACCGCGCAAAACCAGCATGAGGTCTTGCAGGTCGCCACGGACTTCGCCTTTGCCGCCTACTGGTTGATGCCGCGCTTGCCACGTTTCCGCGAAGCTAATCCGCAACTGGACGTTAGCCTGATCACCAGTGATCGCAGCATGACCGCCCTGCGCAGCGATATCGACGTCGCCATTGCCTTCGGTGACGGCCGCTTCAAGCACGGCGAGGCGCACCGGCTGTTCAGCGAGGAAGTCTTTCCGGTCTGCAGCCCCCGGTTGCTCGAAGGCCGCCAGCTGCCATTGGCGAAAGAACAACTGGCAGCTCTGCCGATGCTCCACCTCAAGCCGGAAGTGGCGAGCCGCTGGTTCGATTGGGCGGGTCTGTTCCAGGCATTGGGCATTCCCCAGCAACAGACTCCGGCGGCTTTGCGCTTCGACAACTACACCCTGCTGATCCAGGCCGCCATCGCCGGTCAGGGCGTGGCCATCGGCTGGCGCCATCTGGTCGATGAGTTGCTCGAACAGGGCTTGCTCTGTCGGGTCATCGCCGAGAGCGCCGAGTCGCGCTTCGGTTACTACGCCGTATTGCCCGAGCGCAAACGGCGGATGCGCCTGGTGCAGCCTTTCGTCGACTGGCTCCAGGCGGAGCTGAATTTGGAAAATCGTCAGCCATGAACGACATTCCCCTGCCGCGTATTCGCGGCTATCACGCGCATATCTATTTCGATGCGCAGACCCTCGACCAGGCCCGCGCGCTCTGTGAAGAGGCTGCCCGGCGCTTTGCGCTGAAGATGGGTCGGGTTCACCAGCGCCCGGTCGGGCCGCACCCGGACTGGAGCTGCCAACTGGCGTTTCGTCCGGAGCTGTTCGGCGAGCTGATTCCCTGGCTGGCCTTGCGCCGCCAGGGCCTGGTGGTGCTGATCCACCCGATCACCGGCAACGATCTGCTCGACCACCGTGACCATGCGATCTGGATGGGCGCGGTGCGGCCGCTGGATCTCAGCGGGCTCAGCGAAGGGCCGGTGGAGTACGACCTTTAGGTTGCCGGCTCGCAGCCCGTAGGGTGGGCTTCAGCCCACCGTTTGCTGACGTCTTCGCACCCTCGGTGGGCTGAAGCCCACCCTACGGAAGCCCGCGTTTTGGCGGCACCCGCCTACTCACCGAATTGACCAGAGAGCTCATCCCGACTGCCCCAGTCCTCAGGCAATGACCCATTACGCACATAGCGATGAAAGCTCGAGTAGGGCCAATCCCTGACACGCTCGACCAGAGCATGTTTGACGGGGTTGTAGTGGATGTAATCGATATGCCGCTGCAGATCGGGCTCGTCTTGAATCTGATGTTCCCAATAGCGCCGTTGCCAGATTCCCTTTTCACGCTTGCGCACCTTGCTGGTGCTGAGAACCTCGGCTGCTGGCATATCCCGGGAGAAGCCGCTCTTGATCAGGCTCCAGCGCCCCGCGTAGTCGGCATCGCCTGTCGGTAAGGTCCAGATTGCGTGCAGATGGTCCGGCAGGATGCAGATCGCCACGCTTTCAAAGGGCATGCGCTGTTGGGCGCAGGCATAAGCCAGGCGCAGTGGGGAAATGGCATCGGTCAGTAGCGTGGATCGTCGATCGGCTAGAGTCACGGTGAAGAAATAGGTGCCGCCCGGCACCAGGCTACGGCGGTAGCGAGACATAAGGCACTCCATTGCCTTGGGGACAGTTTTGGTGGGCTGAAGCCCACCCTACGTCGGCGCAGAGTTTTCGCGCCCATCGTATGCAGGTTACGAAAACGCTGTGCCGGCGGACTCAGGCGCGGGCTTTGCGCACGCCTTCGGCCAACTCCGCGCAGAGCTTCAGCACGTCCTGCACCGCCTGCTCCGGTGACTCGGCATTGGCGATCTGGTCGATCAGTGCCGAACCCACTACCACGCCATCGGCCAGCCGGGCGATGGTCGCTGCGTGCTCCGGGGTGCGGATGCCGAAGCCGATGCTGATCGGCAGGTCGGTATGCCGACGCAGACGGGCGACGGCCTGTTCGACGTGCTCGAGGGTCGCCGAGCCAGCACCGGTTACCCCGGCTACCGAAACGTAGTAGACGAAGCCGGAACTGCCGTTGAGCACCTTCGGCAGGCGTGCATCGTCGGTGGTCGGAGTGGTCAGGCGGATGAAGTCGAGGCCGGCGGCCTGGGCCGGGTCGCAGAGGTCGACGTTATGCTCCGGCGGCAGGTCGACCACGATCAGGCCGTCCACGCCCGCTTCTTTTGCCTCGGCGATGAAACGCGGCACGCCGTAGTGGTGGATCGGGTTGAAGTAGCCCATCAGTACCAGCGGGGTGTCGCTGTTGCCGGCGCGGAACTCGCGAACCATGTGCAGGGTTTTCGCCAGGTTCTGCTTGGCCGCCAGCGCGCGGATGTTGGCCAGCTGAATCGCCGGGCCGTCGGCCATCGGGTCGGTAAAGGGCATGCCCAGTTCGATCACGTCGGCGCCGGCCTGCGGCAAGCCCTTGAGGATCGCCAGCGAGGCGTCATAGCTCGGGTCGCCGGCGGTGATGAAGGTCACCAGTGCGGCACGGTTCTGTTCTTTCAGTTCGGCAAAGCGCGTCTGCAGGCGGCTCATACGACGGACTCCTTCTGCTCTTGCAAGTGGTGCATTACGGTCTGCATGTCCTTGTCGCCACGCCCGGAGAGGTTGACCACCATCAGGTGCTCCTTCGGCAGCTTGGGTGCGCGCTTGAACACTTCGGCCAGTGCGTGGGCGCTTTCCAGCGCCGGGATGATGCCTTCCAGGCGGCAGCATTTATGGAAGGCTTCGAGGGCTTCGGCGTCGGTGATCGAGGTGTATTCGACCCGACCCACCTCGTGCAACCAAGCGTGTTCCGGGCCGATGCCGGGGTAGTCGAGGCCGGCGGAAATCGAGTGGGCGTCGATGATCTGGCCGTCGTCGTCCTGCAACAGGAAGGTGCGGTTGCCGTGAAGCACGCCGGGTTCGCCACCGTTCAGGCTGGCCGCATGCTTGCCGGTTTCAATGCCATAGCCAGCGGCTTCGACACCGATGATTTGCACGCTGGCGTCGTCGAGGAACGGGTGGAACAGGCCCATGGCATTCGAGCCGCCACCGATGCAGGCAATCAGGCTGTCGGGCAGACGGCCTTCCTGTGCCTGCAACTGTTCGCGGGTTTCCTTGCCGATCACCGCCTGGAAGTCGCGGACCATCGCCGGGTACGGATGCGGGCCGGCCACGGTGCCGATCAGGTAGAAGGTGCTGTCGACGTTAGTCACCCAGTCGCGCAGGGCCTCGTTCATCGCGTCCTTCAGGGTGCCGGTGCCGGCAGTGACCGGAATCACCTCGGCGCCCAGCAGTTTCATGCGGAAGACGTTGGCCTGCTGCCGATCGATGTCGGTGGTGCCCATGTAGATCACGCAGTCGAGACCAAAACGCGCGGCCACGGTGGCGGTGGCCACGCCGTGCATGCCGGCGCCCGTCTCGGCGATGATGCGTTTCTTGCCCATGCGCCGGGCCAGCAGGATCTGGCCGATGCAGTTGTTAATCTTGTGCGCGCCGGTGTGGTTCAGCTCTTCGCGCTTGAGGTAGATCTTCGCCCCACCGCAGAACTCGGTCAGGCGCTCGGCGAAGTACAGCGGGCTCGGGCGGCCGACGTAATCGCGTTGGAAATAGGCCAGCTCTTCAAGGAAGGCGGGATCGACCTTGGCCGCTTCGTACTCGCGAGCCAGGTCATGAATCAGCGGCATCAGGGTTTCGGCGACATACTGGCCGCCGAAGGAACCGAACAGGCCATTGGCGTCGGGGCCGTTACGGAAAGAGGTCATGGGTATGCTCCTGTGAAGTCGGGCGCTGAATGGATTTCAGCCAGCCCCTGCATCTGTAGGATGCGCCCCATGGGCGCGAACCTGGCTCGCGGGCATGGCCCGCTCCTACTGCAATGTGCACAGGATAAATCTGTGTGGCGTGCGGCAAAAGCGATAAGATCGCCGCAACCTGTAAGGAAATATCACGTATGAGCCACGACCTTCCACCCCTCAATGCCCTGCGAGCATTCGAGGTTGCGGCGCGTCTGCAAAGCGTCAGCCAGGCGGCAGAACAACTGCATGTCACCCACGGCGCAGTGAGTCGGCAGATTCGCCTGCTCGAGGAGGATTTGGAGCTGACCCTGTTCGTCAAGGATGGGCGCGGCCTAAAACTCACAGATGCAGGGCTGCGCCTGCGTGAAGCCAGTGGCGAGGCGTTCGAGCGCCTGCGCACTGTCTGCGCCGAGCTGAAACAGCAGAATGCCGATGCGCCTTTCGTTCTCGGTTGCCCCGGCAGCCTGCTGGCACGCTGGTTCATTCCGCGTCTGGATCGGCTCAACCGCGAATTGCCCGAGCTGCGCTTGCACCTGTCGGCCAGCGAGGGCGAGCTCGATCCGCGCCGGGCCGGGCTGGATGCCACCCTGTGGTTTGCCGAGCCGCCGTGGCCGGCGGATATGCAGGTTTTCGAGCTGGCGGCCGAGCGCATCGGCCCGGTGATCAGTCCGCGTTATGCGCGCTTTGCCGAACTGCATAGCGCAGGGCCGGCCGCGTTGCTCGGCGAGCCCTTGTTGCACACGGCCTCACGCCCGCAAGCCTGGCCAGCCTGGGCCGCGAGCAATGGCTTGGACGCTGGGACACTCAAGCTCGGCCAGGGCTTCGAACACCTGTATTTCTTGCTGGAAGCCGCCGCCGCGGGTCTCGGCGTGGCCATCGCCCCACAACAACTGGTGGCGGATGATCTGGCGGCCGGACGCTTGGTCGCCCCCTGGGGGTTTGTCGAAACCTCGGCCAAGCTGGCGCTGTGGGTGCCGGCACGGACGTTGGATAAGCGCCCGCAACAATTGGCTGCTTGGCTGCAAGCCGCCCTCAGCCCGCCGCAGAGTGAGCCCGTCGCCAACTGACGAGGGCCTGCTATTAGCGCGATAGTTCGGGCGTTCTTGGCCGTGTAAGCCACGGCCGAACTGCTGGGGCACGGCCTTCTCCTGGCGGCTGAACGCGACGCTTTGACAGCGTCAAAAATTTGCCCAAGGCCGCGTAGTAGGCGGGCTGAGCTATTTCGTGGAGTTGGGTTTGCCGCGCTTTTCTCCGTCGACTAGTGTCCATGAACAAAGGCAACGCTTGAGCGCTGACCTTTTCCAACGGCAGAGGAGATGCGTCTATGTCGAACCACCACACCTACAAGAAAATCGAACTGATCGGCTCGTCGCCTATCAGCATCGATGAGGCGATCAATAACGCCTTGGCGGAATGCGCCAAGTCGATACGCAATATGGATTGGTTTGAAGTCACCGAGACCCGTGGGCATATCGAAAACGGCAAGGTGGGCCACTACCAGGTAACGCTCAAAATCGGCTTCCGGATCAGTGATAGTTAGTGGCCTGTGTGGCCAGTTCCATTAGTCAATTTCGGCGCCAGAAGCCCCGATGCTGCGTTGCCGCGGATCAAAATAGCCCAGCTATGACTCGTCGCAGCGCCTTGTCTCGGGACTCCAGGCAACCAGACTTGAGTTAACCAACTAGCCGTACCGGCCACTATGGCTGTCGGCGCGCTTGGGCTAGGCTAGTTTCGGCTGGCTCGTGTAGAGGCTGCGGGCTGAGTCCAGCATGCCCGCTGTTTACTTGGGGTACGCTGCACTGCCAACCGTTCAAATGAAGGTTGTTCTTACCAATTGGATTTAGACACAACGAGGGAGCGTTATTAATGATGAAGAAACTGATGTTGGCCGTTAGCCTGTTGGCCGTGGCCAGTTCGGCCTTCGCCAGCACTAAGCCGTGCGAAGAGCTGAAGGCCGAGATCGACGCGAAGCTGAAAGCCAAGGGCGTGGCCTCCTACAGCCTGGAAATCGTTGCAAAAGGCAGTGTGACCGACAAGCAAGTGGTCGGTAGTTGCGACGGCGGTACTAAGGAAATCGTCTACCAGCGCAACTAAAAACCTGCTCAATATCTGCTGCGCTTGGTCATGCTGCGTTGAAAACAGGCTCGGAATGCTCATTTACCATCCGTAAATTCCGCTTCCTCGCCTGCTTTCGCCTTGCCTGACCTGCGCTCGCGACGATCTTGAGCAGGTTTTAAACCACGTTTGTAGCCACAGCCGGCGTTGCCCAGGCGACGCCGGCTTTTTATTGCCTGATGCTTACCCGCAGGTGCCTCTTGCAGCGAAAAGTGCCTCCTGGCTCGAAGCGGCAACGCTGTATGGCGGCAAAAGACGCCGCCAAAATTGAACAGTTATTGTTGAGACAGCGCACTAAAGTAAGGCCCAGCGCTGCACTCGGGTAAATCGCCGCGACCCAACTCGCCGCCACGGTTGGCTCTTTCGCTGAGCCGTTTTACCCTCGATTGCTGCTTTGCCCCACAGCGGTATTGCCGGCGCCATCCAGCGCGCGGCGATCACTCAAGAGCACCGACAAGGTTTATGAAACGACTAGCAGACATCAAGATTTCCACCCTCGACCTCGCCCCGATCCGCGCTGATGGCGGACCGCAGCAAGCCTTGCGCAACTCGCTGGCGCTAGCGCAGCACGTGGAGAAGCTGGGTTACACGCGCTTTTGGGTGGCTGAGCATCACAACATGGATGGCATCGCCAGCTCGGCGACCGCGGTACTGATCGGCTATCTGGCCGCCGGCACCACGAGCATTCGCCTCGGCGCCGGTGGGGTGATGTTGCCCAATCACGCACCGCTGGTGATTGCCGAGCAATTTGGCACCCTCGCCACCCTGTACCCGGGGCGAATCGATCTCGGCCTGGGTCGCGCGCCCGGTGCCGATCAATACACCGCCCGCGCCTTGCGCCGCGAGCGCTCCGGCAGCGCCGACGATTTCCCCGAGGATGTCGAAGAGTTGCAGCGCTATTTCGGTCCACGCACGCCGGATCAACGCGTGATCGCCATGCCCGGCAGCGGCACCGAGGTGCCGCTCTGGCTGCTCGGTTCGAGCCTGTTCAGCGCGCAACTGGCCGGCCAGAAGGGCTTGCCCTACGCCTTCGCCTCGCACTTTGCGCCGCGCCTGATGCACGAGGCGATTCGCGTCTATCGCAACCATTTCCAGCCTTCCGCGGTGCTGGATAAGCCCTACGTGATGCTCGGCGTACCGCTGATCGGGGCGGATAACGATGAGCAGGCGGCCTATCTGGCGACCTCCGCCTACCAGCGGATTCTCGCCCTGATCCGTGGCCAGAGCCTGCTGCAAAGGCCGCCGGTGCCGAGCATGGACGGCTTGTGGTTGCCCCATGAGAAGCAAGCGGTAGGCGAGTTTTTCGGTCTGGCGATGGTGGGTGGCCCGGAGAAAATCCGCACCAAGCTGGAGGTGTTGCTGGAGCAGACCGGCGCCGATGAGCTGATTTTCACCAGCGATATGTACGACTTCGCCGACCGCCTGCACTCCTACGAAATCCTCGCGCAGCTGCGCTGAGATTAGTCATAAGGCCAACGGCTCAGAAAGGCCGGCAGCGCAGCACTTCTGCACGGGTAAGCAGCGTGTGTTGGGCGTCGAACAACCAGCCTTGGGCTCTATTCAACAGCGGCCGGACTTCAATGCGATAGCGTTGGCCGGCGCTGAAGTCATGACGCACCCGCAGGTGACAGGTGATCTGCAGCGGCTCGGACAGCCCATCAACGCTGCCGCCGCCACCGCTCGCTTCAAACTGGAAACGTACTTCCAGCTCATGCTGGCCGGGGCTGACCTGGAAGTAGCGGCCGTCGTTCACGCGTTTATCGTCGAGCTTGTTGGCCATCAACGTGTAACCAGCTGTGGCATACAGATCGACCCAGGCTAGCTGGGGATCGGGTTTGGGCAACGGGCTGGCGCAGCCGCTAAGGGCGAGCGCTAGCAGCAAGTAAGGCAGGTGGCGCATGGCGGTCTCGCGAAATAAATCGTTCTTATCAGCATAGCGTTTACCCCTAGATACCGCCGCAGCGAGTCTCACGGGCGCGCGCCAGCAGCCGATGCTGATCATCGTAAAGTTTGGCCCAGGGGCGGAAGCCAATACTGCCGGCTTCCAGGCGATAGCGTTGGCCGGCGGCGAACTCCGGGTAATTCAACTCCAACCGGCAGTCGCGTTGGTGCGCTTGGCTGTTGGGGCCGATATTGCTGGCGTCGACCGCGAACTGGAAGCGCACTTGCAGTTCATGCTTGCCGGGGCTGACCTGGAAGTAGCGGTCATCGTCCAGGGGCTTTTCGTCGACTTGATAGGCGAGCAGCTCGCTCTCGGTGTTGGTGTGCAGATCGACCCAGGCTTGGCTGGGATCGGGCGTCGGCATAAAGCGCAAAAAGGCGCAGCCGCCGAGGGTGAGCAAGCTGGTGACGAGAAGCAAAGGGCGCATGCTAGGGCTCCGACGCGAGTCTGGCAGTGGTGGGCAGAATGGGATAGCAGCCGATGCTGGAGCGCTTGCCTGAGATGCGCTAGGGTGCGCGCGATGCCGCACTGTCTATCCTGGTTACTCGACCCTCTGAACCCGCGCTGGGTTCCGTTGCTGCTCGCCTTGGGGCTGAGCGGTTGTTCCAGTGTCAGTTATTACACGCAACTGCTCAGCGGCCAACTCGAACTATTGCAGCGCCGCGAGCCGGTCGCCGAGCTGCTGGCCGACCCCGCGCGCGACCCCGAGCTACGTCAGCGGCTGGCGCTGTCGCAAGTGGCCCGGGAGTTTGCCAGCGCGCGCCTGGGCTTGCCGGATAACCGCAGCTATCGGCTGTATGCCGATCTCGCTCGCCCGTTCGTGTTGTGGAATGTGTTCGCCACCCCGGAGTTCTCCCTGGCGCCACAGACGCACTGCTTCCCCATCGTCGGTTGCGTGGCCTATCGCGGCTTCTATGAGCAGAATCGCGCGCGCGGTGCAGCGGCGTTGCTCAAGCAGCAAGGGCTGGACACCTACGTCGCTGGGGTGGAGGCCTATTCGACGCTCGGCTGGTTCGACGATCCGCTCCTCAACACCATGCTGCGCTGGGATGACCAGCGCATGGTCGCGGTGATCTTTCACGAGTTGGCGCACCAGAAGTTTTATCTACCGGACGACACCGCGTTCAACGAGTCCTACGCCAGCTTCGTCGAGGCCGAAGGCCTGCGCCAATGGCGTGCCGCGCGCGGTTTGTCGGTGCCGGCGGACAACCGCGATCAGCAGCGTGAGCAGTTCACTGCGCTGGTGCTGGCCAGCCGTGCGCGACTGGAAACCCTGTATGCCAGCGGCCAAAGCGAGACCGAACTGCGCCGCGCCAAGGCCGCCGAATTCGAGCGTCTGCGCGCGGAGTACCACCAACTGCGCGCGCGCGAATGGGCCGGTGTGGGGCGCTATGACGGCTGGATCGACAGCCCGTTGAACAATGCCAAGCTGTTGCCTTTTGGCCTATATGATCGATGGGTGCCGGCGTTTGCGAAGGTATTCCGGCAAGTGAATGGCGACTGGCCGAGGTTCTATGCGCAGGTCAAACGTCTCGGCGAGTTGCCCAGCGCGATGCGCGAGCACGCGCTGAAGAGCCTGCAGGGGGAGCGTTAGTGCGCGCAGCAACTCAAGCGAACTCGGTGGGTCGTCATGCAGTCAAAATCTTTGCCTACGTGGCCCAAGCGTGCCGGCCAATCACAGGCCAGCCACCTCGGTAACGCGGGTGCGGTCAAGGAATGTTGGAATCAATAGGAAGCTGCACCATGAAAAAACTAGCTGCCGCCGTGCTGATCAGTCTGCTCGCCACCCCCGTGCTCGCCGCGCCGAAATCCTGCGAAGAGCTCAAGCAGGAGATCGAAACCAAGATCCAGGCCGCCGGGGTCACCAGCTACACCTTGGAGATCGTGAGCAACGCCGAGGTACATGACCAGAGCATGGTGGTCGGCAGCTGCGAAAACGGCACGAAGAAGATCATCTACCAGAAGAACGGTTAAGCGGCTCCTAGCGTACTGACTCAGAAATTACGGCCAGCAGAGCCTTTGTTTTTGTAGGATCGAGCGCTGCTCGCGATGCTTTTCTGCCACGCCCGATCGCGAGCAGAGCTCGCTCCTACATGTCCAGGGGCCGGATAGGCAGCGGCTCAGGCGCAGAAAGCGTCTTGCAGCTCGGCCAGCGTCGGGTAGTGATAGGTCGGCGCCTCGGCCAGCAACTCCTCATGGCTGCCAAAGCCATAACCCACCGCGGCACAATCCAGCCCATTGCTGCGGGCGCCGATCAGGTCGTGCTTGCGGTCACCGATCATCAGCGTCTGCGCCGGCTCCAGCTGTTCCTGCGCCAATAGGTTCTGGATCAGCTCGACTTTATTGGTCCGCGTGCCATCCAGTTCGCTGCCGTAGATCACCTTGAAATACTTGGCGAAGTCGAAGTGCCGGGCGATTTCGCGAGCGAATATGTGAGGCTTCGAGGTGGCGATATACAGCGTGCGGCCCTGTCCCTGCAGCAAAGCCAACAGCTCGCCGACGCCCGCGAATACTTGATTTTCGTACAGCCCAGTCACCTGGAAACGCTCGCGGTAGTAGCCGACCGCCTGCCAGGCCTTGGCTTCATCGAAGGCATAAAACTGCATGAAGGCCTGCAACAGCGGCGGGCCGATAAAGTGCTCCAGCTTGTGCAAATCCGCTTCGTCGATACCCAGCTTGGCCAGGGCGAACTGGATCGAACGGGTGATGCCTTCGCGTGGGTCGGTCAGGGTGCCGTCGAGGTCGAAGAGGATGTTCTGGTAGTGCATGGAGCAACCTTGTGACTGATAGGGGGAAGGCATTACTGGTCGTAACCCTCGGCGAGATACTGATCCTTGAGCTGCACGTAATTCGCCGCGCTATAGGTGAAGAAAGCCTTTTCCTTATCGCTCAGCGGGCGCGCCTGTTTCACCGGGCTGCCGACGTAGAGGTAACCGCTCTCGAGGCGTTTGCCCGGTGGGACCAGGCTGCCGGCGCCGAGGATCACCTCGTCCTCGACCACCGCGCCGTCCATCACCGTCGAGCCCATGCCGACCAAGATGCGGTTGCCCAGGGTGCAGCCGTGTAGGGTGACCTGGTGGCCGATGGTCACGTCGTCGCCGATCAGCAACGGGAAGCCGTCCGGGTTGAACGGCCCGGCGTGGGTGATGTGCAGCACGCTGCCGTCCTGCACGCTGGTGCGTGCGCCGATGCGGATGCGGTGCATGTCACCACGGATCACCACCAGCGGCCAGACCGAGCTGTCGGCGCCCAACTGCACGTCGCCAATGACCACGGCCGAGGCATCGACGAACACCCGCTCGCCCAAGTTGGGAGTGATGCCCTGATAACTGCGAATCGCCACGATAGAAACCTCTTAAGCTGCGGTAAGCCGCGATTGTAATTAAGATGGCGACCATTCTGTTTTGAAACTCGCCGGGGAGCATCGCCCGCCGGCACTGGTCAGAACATCCATCTATGTCCAAACAGGTGAACCGCCGTGAGCGAGAACAACCCCTTACTGCAATCCTTCGACCTGCCGCCCTACTCGTCCATTCGTCCGCACCATGTCGAGCCGGCCATTGATACGATTCTGGCCGACAGCCGGGCGGCGATCGTCGAACTGCTGGCCAAGCAACCCGCCACCCCGACCTGGGATGGCCTGGTGTTGGCGCTGGATGAGCTGGGTGAACGCCTGAGCCGTGCCTGGAGCCCGGTCAGTCACCTGAACGCCGTGTGCAACAACGCCGAACTGCGTCAGGCGTACGAAGCGTGCTTGCCCAAGCTGTCCGAGTACTGGACCGAGCTGGGGCAGAACCGCGGTTTGTTTGAAGCCTACGCGGCACTGGCGCAGAGCCCGGCCGCGAGCGGTTTCGAGGTGGCGCAGACGACTATTCTCGAACACGCCCTGCGCGACTTCCGCCTGTCCGGCATCGACCTGCCGCCAGCCGAGCAGCAGCGTTACGGCGCGATCCAGATGAAACTCTCCGAGCTGGGCAGTCATTTCTCCAATCAACTGCTCGACGCCACCCAGGCCTGGACCAAGCACGTCACGGATGAAGCCGTGCTCGCCGGCCTGACTGACTCGGCCAAGGCGCAGATGGCCCAGGCGGCCAAGGCCAAGGATCTCGACGGCTGGTTGATCAGCCTGGAATTCCCCAGCTACTACGCTGTGATGACCTATGCCGCTGACCGCGCGTTGCGCGAAGAGGTCTACGCCGCCTACTGCACCCGCGCCTCCGACCAGGGGCCGAATGCCGGGCAGAACGACAACGGCCCGGTGATGGCCGAGATCCTCGACCTGCGCCAGGAGCTGGCGCAGCTGCTCGGTTTCGCCAGTTACGCCGAGCTGAGCCTGGCGACCAAGATGGCCGACAGCAGCGAGCAGGTGCTGAACTTCCTGCGTGACCTGGCGCTGCGCAGCAAACCCTTCGCCGCCCAGGATCTCACCGAATTGCAGGCTTTTGCCGCCGAAAAGGGTTGCGCCGATCTGCAGAGCTGGGACGTCGGCTACTACAGCGAGAAGCTGCGCGAGCAGCGCTACAGCATTGCCCAGGAAACCCTGCGCGCCTACTTCCCGATCGACCAGGTGCTGACCGGCCTGTTCGCCATCGTGCAGCGCCTCTACGGCATCGAGATCGCCGAGCTGCAAGGCTTCGACAGCTGGCATCCGGACGTGCGTCTGTTCGAGATCAAGGAAAACGGCCAGCATGTCGGGCGCTTCTTCTTCGACCTCTACGCCCGCGCCAACAAGCGCGGCGGCGCCTGGATGGATGGCGCCCGCGACCGTCGCCGCTCGGCCGCAGGCGATCTGATCAACCCGGTAGCCAACCTGGTCTGCAATTTCACCCCGGCGGTCGGCGATCAGCCGGCGCTGCTGACCCACGATGAAGTCACCACCCTGTTCCACGAGTTCGGCCACGGCCTGCATCACCTGCTGACCCGCGTCGAGCACGCCGGTGCTGCGGGCATCAACGGCGTGGCCTGGGATGCGGTCGAGCTGCCCAGCCAATTCATGGAAAACTGGTGCTGGGAGCCGGAAGGCCTGGCGCTGATCTCCGGCCACTACAAAACCGGCGAAGCGCTACCGCAGGACCTGCTGGACAAGATGCTGGCGGCGAAGAACTTCCAGTCCGGGCTGATGATGGCGCGGCAGATCGAGTTCTCGCTGTTCGACTTCGAACTGCACGCCACCCACGGCGACGGTCGTAGCGTGCTGGAGGTGCTGGAAGGCATTCGCGCCGAGGTTTCGGTCATGCGTCCGCCGGCTTACAACCGCTTCCCCAACAGCTTCGCGCACATCTTCGCCGGCGGTTATGCGGCGGGTTACTACAGCTACAAGTGGGCCGAAGTGCTGTCCGCCGATGCCTTCTCCAAGTTCGAGGAAGAAGGCGTGTTCAACGCCGACACCGGCCGCGCCTTCCGCGAGGCAATCCTGGCGCGCGGCGGGTCGCAGGAGCCGATGCAGCTGTTCGTCGACTTCCGTGGTCGTGAGCCGTCGATCGACGCGCTGCTGCGCCATCTCGGCTTGAGCGCGGAGGCAGCATGAGCGACGCCCCGGTGAACATCGGCAAGAAACGCTTTATCGCCGGCGCCGTGTGCCCGGCGTGCAGCGAGGTCGACAAGATCCAGATGTGGGACGTGGATGGCGTGCCGCACCGCGAGTGTGTCGCCTGCGGTTATGCCGACACCCTCAACGAACAAGGTCAGTCGGTGCCGAAGGAGCTCGGCACGCGAGTCAACAAGGAGGTGCCCAAGCCAGCCGATCCCAAGGTGCAGGCGGTGCAGTTTTTCCCCAATCCGAAATTGAAGAAGCCCGCGGAGTAAGGCGCTGGCCAAGGAGGGCTCATGTGGCATCTGGTGTGTGGCGATGCAGCGGTAGAGGGCGTGACATTCGTGCTTGGTCAGGCGCCCGCCAACGATTCCCTGCGTGTGCTCAGGGATGATCTGGCAGTTGGCCCGCTCGCCGATATCGAGCAGCCTCCATGTACCAAGCGCGCAGCCTTCTGGCAGGCGCTGTGGCCGGAGACGGTGCGCCCGGTACCGGACTTCACCGGCACACTGAGCGAGGACGCCCGCTGGCTCGCCGGTTTGGCCCGGCAGGCACGGCCGGTCACCGTCTGGCAGGGCGACAGCGCTTCCGAGCAACTGCTTTTGGCCCGCGTCGCCGCCGCGCTGGAACATGCTGACCTGCCGCTCTGGGAGGTTCCCTGCGGCAGCGGCGACAGCCGCTTCGAAACCCGCCGTGCTGTTTCCATGCATGAACCGACGGCCCTGCGCGAGTTGTACCGGCCGCTACTGGTCGTGCCCGCCCGGCGCCAGCGCCTGGCCGCCCAATGGCATGCGGTGCGGCAGGAGAACGCGGCGATCCGCCGTTGGCGCGACGGCGCTTTCCATGGTGAGGACCACGCGAAGATTGACGCCATTCTGCTGGGCTACTGCACGCCTGAGTGGAAGCCCCTGGCGCGGGTAATGGCGGATGTCATGCTGCGTTGCGACGGCTTCTTCCCTAGCGATTTCTTCGTCTACTGGCGGGCCCGCGAGTTAGCCGGCACCGGCCGCATCGAGCTGTCTGGCGAGGCGGATGCCAGCGGCTACGGTGGGCTGAAGGTGCGTCTGCCCGATCACCCGTCCCTGTAGGAGCGGGCCACGCCCGCGATCTGGGCAGCGGCAGGCAAACATCCCATGGCCGCCCAACGCCCTTCGCGGCCATGGGCCGCTTCTACGGGGCCGCCGAGACTTGGCCGGACTATTCGCAAGGAATGGCCCAGATCCAGTAACGACCTGTCGACCATAGAGCCTGCGACTCACGATTGAGCGTGTTGATGGGTGCCCGGGAATAGCGGAGCTCTGGCCCGCATCGACGCTCGGTAAAGGCAGTGACAGGCTGGTTTGGAAGCGCAAGGCGGAAGCTGAGAGCGAGTTTCCCGGCAGACTTACGGTGGTCGTATCATGAATAAAATGCTGTATATTTAAACAGTATTTTATTCGGATCATGCCCATGACCAGCACCCTGCCCCCGCGCGGCCGCGGTACGGCCAGCAACCCTTATAACCGTTTTGCCCCGACCCGTTCGGTGGCCGAGGACGATGGCTGGTTTCAGGAAGTGCCGCTGTCGCGTGCCACCGAAGTTCGGATCGAAACCGCGAAAAGCATCATTACCCGCAACCAGTCGCCGGATTTGCCGTTCGACCGCTCGATCAACCCGTACCGCGGTTGTGAACACGGCTGCATCTACTGCTATGCACGGCCCAGCCATGCTTATTGGGATATGTCGCCGGGGTTGGACTTCGAGACCAAGCTGATCGCCAAGACCAATGCTGCGGCTTTGCTCGAACAACAGCTATCCAAGCCGGGTTACGTGTGTGCACCGATCAATCTGGGCTCCAACACCGACCCCTATCAGCCGATCGAGCGGGAGCACAA
Source organism: Pseudomonas cavernicola (assembly GCF_003596405.1). NCBI lineage: Bacteria > Pseudomonadati > Pseudomonadota > Gammaproteobacteria > Pseudomonadales > Pseudomonadaceae > Pseudomonas > Pseudomonas cavernicola. Next base: position 1,041,504 of record NZ_QYUR01000002.1, on the reverse strand, counting down.
ACTGACCCGGCATACGCTTGAAGTGCTGCTGCGTTATCGCCATCCGGTGACGATCGTGACTAAGGGCTCGCTGGTGCTGCGCGACCTCGATCTACTCAGCGAATTGGCCAAGCAGCGGCTGGTGGCGGTGATGATCAGCCTGACCACCCTCGATGATGAGCTGAAACGCATCATGGAGCCGCGCGCGGCCGCACCGGCGGCACGTTTGCGCGCCATTCGGGTGCTACGTGAGGCGGGGGTTCCGGTTGGCGTGCTCTGCTCGCCGATGATTCCGTTGATCAACGACAGCGAGCTGGAGCAACTGTTGGCAGAGGCCAAAAAGGCTGGCGCGCAGAGCGCGGCGTATATGTTCCTGCGCCTGCCGCGCGAAGTGGCTCCGTTGTTCGAGGAGTGGCTGTCGGCGCATTTCCCCGAGCGCGCCGAGCATGTGTTGAGCCTGGTGCGGCAAAGCCGTGGCGGCGAGCTGTACGACAGCCGCTTCGGCACGCGGATGAGCGGCGAAGGGCTGTTTGCTGATCTGCTGGCGCAGCGCTTCAAGCTGGCTCTAAAGCGCCTAGGGCTGAACAGGCGCGAGGGTTTCAATCTCGATTGTTCGCGCTTTTGCCCGCCGGGCGGGCAAATGGCGTTGTTGTAGCGATTTTAGTTGTCGCGGCGCAACTAGATCGCTAATCATTCGGACTGATTGGAAACAAGTCGCTACGACCAATTTAATCCCGGAAGAAGTGCTGGTGAATATCTGCAGCAAGTTGTAGCAAATAGGTTTTAAACGATTAACTAAATGTTGTAATCGGAATATCAGGTTATCAGGTTTTTCAAAAAAAGCGCTTGTTCCTTCTATGCACTATACTTCTTACTGATTTTGCCACCAGGATTGGTGGTACTGGTCTGCCCTGCTTGGGCGTCGGATTAATATTAATTTGACGCCGCTGTTTAGTGGCGATGCGTTTGCATAACCAATGAGCAACAGGAATAGGATGAAGAGAAAATGGCAATAGCAATTATCTTAATTCTAATCGTTGTTGCATCAGTGCTGTTCCACATACTAGCTCCTTGGCAAGCGACACCGGCAGCTTCCAACTGGGGGTCAATAGACACCACCCTGTTCATCACCCTGGTCATTACCGGAATATTTTTCATCGCCATCACGGTATTTATGGCGGTAGCCGTGATGCGTTATCGTCACAAGGAGGGTGCAAGGGCCGCCTACCAACCAGAAAATAAGAAGTTGGAATGGTGGTTAATTGTCATCACCTCGGTGGGAATTGTCGGCATGTTGGCGCCAGGCTTGGTTGTTTATAATGATTTCGTCCAGGTTCCGAAAAATGCTAATGAACTCGAAGTGATCGCCCAGCAGTGGCAGTGGGCCTTTCGCTTTCCCGGCCAGGATGGGAAGCTGGGTAGGTCGGATGTTAAATTTGTTGACTCTGCCAATCCCCTCGGCCTTGATCCCAAGGATCCTGTTGGGCAGGACGATGTGCTCATAAGAAACAATGAGATTCGTCTCCCGCTCGATCAACCGGTGAAAGTTTTACTGCGCTCTAAAGATGTGCTGCACAACTTCTATATACCGCAAATTCGCGCCAAGATGGATATGGTGCCAGGCATGGTGTCGCACTTCTGGTTCACACCGACTAAAACTGGGAAGTTTGAAGTTCTTTGCGCCGAATATTGTGGCGTAGGTCATTACAACATGCGCGGCCATATGATCGTGGAGGAACAGGGCGCTTTCGATCAATGGCTTAACAGCCAACCGACTTTTGCGCAGACATTAACGACTGCTGCCAAGCCCAGCCGGGACAGCGTGCTGGAAAAAGGCCGCCTGTTGGCCGAAAGCTACGGCTGCCGGGCCTGCCATAGCCTGGATGGCAGCGCCAGTCTCGGCCCGGGCTGGAAGGGTCTGTACGGCCGCACGGAACAGCTTGTCGATGGCACCAGGGTGCTGGTCGATGAGGCCTACCTGAAAGAGTCGATCCGCGATCCAAAGGCCAGGCAGGTCCAGGGTTATCCGCCGGTTATGGTGCCCTATACTCTCAATGAAGATGAGCTGGGCGCTCTCGTTGCCCTCATCAAATCACTGAGTGCTGTGCCGCAAGACGATGGACCTTCTGCCAGCGACGCGACGGGCAGAGGCGATGATCTGGCGGCACAGGGACAGCAATTGGCCGAGTCGCTCGGCTGTCTGGCCTGCCACAGTGTCGACGGCAAGCAGGGAGTCGGCCCAAGTTGGCAGGGCCTGTATGGCAAGACAGAAACCCTTGCTGACGGTACGAGGGTAAAGGCCGATGAGGGCTATATAAAAGATTCCGTTCTTAATCCTAATGCCGTAATCGTCAAAGGCTATGCCCCTATCATGCCGGCTTTTGCACTGAGCGATGAGGACTTGAACGCACTGATTGCTTTTATCAAATCCAAAGCGAATGCCAACGCTGATGCGAAATAGGGTGGAGCCAGGAGAGTTGCCGTAAGCAGCCAGAAATACACCGAAACTTCACCAGGAGGATGACGTGATGGCCTATGCGGAGCAAGCTGAAACAGAATTACTGCACGAGCCCAAAAGTTTCCTGACCAAATATATCTGGAGTCAGGATCACAAGGTCATAGCCATTCAATATTCCTTGACGGCTATATTTGTGGGTCTTATCGCCTTGGTGTTGTCCGGCCTGATGCGCATGCAGATAGGCTTCCCCGGCAGTCTCGAGTTCATGGACGTCAGCACTTACTATCAGGCGATGACCATGCACGGCATGATCATGGTCATTTATTTGCTGACGGCTCTGTTTCTGGGTGGCTTCGGCAACTATCTGATTCCGCTGATGGTTGGCGCCCGCGACATGGTCTTCCCCTACGTCAACATGCTGAGCTACTGGTTCTACCTGTTATCGGTACTGGTGCTGCTCGCCAGTTTCTTTGTCCCAGGCGGCCCCGCCGGTGCGGGCTGGACGCTTTATCCGCCACAGGCGATTACCAAGGGGACACCGGGGGCCGAGTGGGGCATCGTGTTGATGCTCGTTTCGCTGGCGATTTTTATTGTCGCAACCACCATGGGCGGGTTGAACTACGTAACCACGGTGTTGCAGGCGCGCACACACGGCATGACCTTGTTTCGCATGCCGCTCTCCGTATGGGGAATCTTCATGGCCTCGATTTTGGCCCTGCTGGCCTTCCCTGCACTGTTTGTCAGTGCGGTCATGATGCTGTTCGACAAACTGCTGGGCACCAGTTTCTTTATGCCGGCGATCATCTCAATGGGGCAGCAGCTCGATCACCAGGGTGGCAGCCCGATATTATTCCAACACCTGTTCTGGTTCTTCGGCCATCCGGAAGTCTACATCGTTGCTCTCCCCGCGTTTGGTCTGGTCTCTGACTTGATCAGCACTCATGCGAGAAAAAATATCTTCGGTTACCGAATGATGGTGTGGGCCATTATTGCGATTGGTGTACTGAGTTTTGTGGTCTGGGCGCACCATATGTATGTCAGTGGAATGAACCCGTACTTTGGCTTTTTCTTCGCCATCACTACCTTGGTTATCGCGGTGCCAACTGCGCTGAAAGTCTACAACTGGGTGCTGACGCTGTGGCGGGGCGACATCCATCTGACCGTGCCTATGCTGTTTGCATTGGCATTTATCGTCACGTTTATAGTCGGCGGTCTGACTGGGTTGTTTCTCGGTAATGTGATTGTGGATATTCCGCTATCGGACACTTATTTCGTCGTAGCCCATTTTCATATGGTCATGGGTGTTGCACCGATACTGGTGGTGTTCGGCGCCATTTATCATTGGTTCCCGAAAATAACCGGGCGCATGCTGAACGACACCTTGGGTAAGCTGCATTTCTGGATTACGTTTCTGGGCACTTACCTCATCTACTTCCCTATGCACTACCTGGGTTTCCTGGGCATGCCCCGTCGCTACTACGCCTATCAAGGCTATGAGTTCATCCCGCAGTCGGCGCAAGATTTGAACGCCTTCATTACGGTGGTCGCATTGGCCGTCGGCGTTTCCCAGCTGCTATTCCTGTTCAACCTGTTCTGGAGTGTATTCAAAGGCAAGCCCGCAGGCAGTAACCCCTGGGGCGCGACCAGTCTGGAATGGCAAACGCCGAACACCCCGCCGATACACGGCAACTGGGGAGCGAAGCTGCCAGTGGTGCATCGCTGGGCCTATGACTACAGCGTACCGGGCATAGAGCAGGATTTCGTTCCGCAAACGGTCTCCGCAGAGGAGTTGGCGCATCTGCGGCAACTCAGTGCCGAAGCCAAGATAACGGACGAAAGAACATGAACAGGCAGCTATTGAGAAACACCGACAGCGCTGATCCTGGGGGCAGTTGGAGTCGCGAGCCTGAAGGTATTCAGGCAGCCGAGGGTGCCGATAGAACCCAAACCGCAAGAATAGGCCTGCGCCTGTTTCTGGCCGTGGTGAGCTCGTTATTCTTTCTCTTCCTGATCGCCTTCATCGCACGCTCACAAATGGCCGACTGGCTACCCCTGACAGAGCCCTTGGCGCCGTTAGCCAATCCATGGCAGCTATGGCTGAATTCGGCTTTTCTGGTATGCAGCTGCATTGCACTGCAGTGGGCGCGTATGGCCGCCCGACAGGCTCAACTTGGCGGAACCGTCATTGGCTTTGCATTGGGGGGTGTATTTGCAATTGCTTTTCTGACGGGACAACTCTGGCTCTGGCAGCAGTTTGTCGCCTGGGGCTACTTTGTCTCCAGCAATCCGGCCAACAGCTTCTTCTACCTGTTGACCGGCCTGCATGGACTTCACCTGCTGGGTGGGCTGATAGCCTGGAGCAGAACCGTCGCTAAGTTCCTGCATCGCGTGCCGTTGCCGCAACTCAGTGCCAGCGTAGAGCTCTGTGCCATCTATTGGCATTACTTGCTGGGTCTTTGGTTCGTGCTATTCGCCCTGCTGACCAGCACACCGGAAACCTATGAAGCCATCGCCAGATTCTGCGGCCTGAGGTGAAAAGCCATGGCATCGCACCCTGAAGCCCCCGGGGAGTCCAATTCATCCAGTCCGCCAAGCTCGCCCGACACGCTTGCACCGGGATGGCAGGGCATCGCCCGCGACTGGTCCTCGGATAGAGACGCCTTTAAACAGGTCCCCTGGGGCAAGGCGATGATGTGGATATTCCTGCTCAGCGATACTTTTATCTTCACCTGTTTTTTAACCGGCTACATGTCGGTGCGCATGACCACCACCGCGCCCTGGCCGAACCCCAGTGAAGTGTTCGCATTGACGATCGGCGGTAACGAAATCCCACTTATTCTGATCGCCATCATGACCTTTGTACTGATCAGTAGCAGCGGCACCATGGCCATGGCAGTCAATTTCGCCTACCGCCGTAATCGCGTCAAAACTACTGCCCTGATGCTGGCGACCGCAGCCTTTGGTGCGACCTTCGTCGGCATGCAGGCATTTGAATGGAGCAAGCTCATCGCAGAAGGGGTGCGCCCCTGGGGGAACCCCATGGGGGCGGCGCAATTTGGTGCCAGCTTTTTCATGATTACCGGTTTTCACGGGCTGCACGTGTCAATCGGTGTCATTTACCTCAGCATTGTGGCGCTGAAAGTATTGCGGGGAGATTATGAGCGCTCCGGAAACTATCAGATCGTCGAGATAGCCGGGCTTTACTGGCACTTCGTGGATTTGGTGTGGGTGTTTATTTTTGCTTTCTTCTATTTATGGTAAGTCTAAGAGCCTGCTCACGATCGTCGCGAGCGAAGGTCAGGCAAGGCAAAAATGGCTGAGGAAGCGGAGTTTACAAGTTGTAAATGAGCATTCCGAAGCCATTTTTAACGCAGCATGGCCGAGTGCAGTAGATCGTGAGCAGGTTCTGAAGAGGAGCACTGACGATGGCGCATATTCAGGGCCAACAACATCCGATTAGTTTGTACCTTAAAATTTGGGGGCTGTTATTCGTCCTCAGCACCATGTCGTATCTTGTCGACTATTTTCACTTCCAAGGCTACTTGCGGTGGTCCCTGATCGTCACTTTCATGTTGTTGAAGGCGGGTTTAATTGTCGCCATCTTTATGCACATGGCCTGGGAGCGATTGGCCATGGTCTACGCCATATTGGTGCCACCTTTGTGTTTACTGGTGCTCGTCGGACTTATGGCCACCGAGGCGGACTATGTTTTCCTTAGTCGGGTAATTTTCTTCGGGCAAAACGCTACTCCCGGAGAACCTTAGGTATTCACGGGCTCAGCATAGGAAATGGCACTATATCGTTCGCTTGAACTGATGCCATCTATGCAGCCAGGCTACTATCCAGTGAGGGGCTGCTGCTCCCGTGCCGGCGATCGTCAGCCTTGGATGATGTTCGATTACCCGGTCCAATACTGATTCCTGACCCGGCTCAACATCCACGAAAAGAATATGCTCGCCTTCTTTTACCTGCTGTTTGAGGCTGCGGAAGTGGGTGTTTGGCACCTGGATACCAAAAAAGCCGCCTTCCCAGATGCAAAAGCCCAACACCACAATGGCAAGGAAGATAAACGGCACCCAGCCCGCGGCGGATTCAGTCCAACCCAACCAATAGGCGCCGCCAATGATCAGCGCCGCAAGTGGCACGCCTATCACCGCACCAATCTCGCCAGAGTGAACAACATCTTGTTTCATCAAGGAGTTCACGTCGTGGAGATGATGCTGTTCTACATCAGCATCCTTTTCACTGAGCACATGGATCTGTTCGGTGCTGATACCGTTGGCTTCCAATTCATTTTCAACGGTTTCAAGATCGTCCAGATTGTCACTGATGTAATAGTGCCGATTCATGGCATACCTCCTACTTCGTGTTTGCTGTAGACCCCCCTATCCCGCAGCCGTTAACCGAGATTTGCAGCCGCTATCCCTACCCGTGAAGAACGTTGCACACGGGTCTTGCGATCCAAGAGCAGTATAGCACTCACGCCGGAACGCCTATCATTCAACTCCATCAACGTCAAGCTATAAAAGCAGCATCAGGTCCTGACGTGTCCGACGAATTCTGCATCGCAGCGCCACCAGCGAGTTCGCTCAACGAGGTCAGAAGCAGGCCCTCAGATCGGCCAAACCCTAGTTTAGAGCTGCCGGAAAACCAGGGGCGTCAGTGAGTCGCATGACCGCCGCTGCGGCGCCCGGATGCGTGGTGAAGGGCTGTTTGCTGGTAGCGCTTCAAGCTGGCGCTCAAATGCCTGGGGCTGAACAGGCGTGAGGGTTTCAATCTCGACTGTTCGCGCTTTTGCCCGTCGGTCGGGCAAAAGCGCTGGTGTAGAGACTTAGCTGTAGAGGCCTAGTTGGCAGCGATCTAATCAGCTCGCCGCGCGTTGCGCTTGATCGAACTCCAGCTCGACGCCGAGCTGGCGTGAGAGGCATGGCCAGCGTTTCCAGGCGGCATCCGTTGTTGGGCTGGTCAGGCGTTCGCGATAAGCCTGTACCGAGTCTTGGGCAAACATCGCAGCGTCCAGCATGCCCTCGACCGCATGGTGTACCGCTTCGTCCAGTTGGTTGGCGAAGGGTTCACCGATCAACTGGTGGGCGATCAGATTGGCCGTCGTGGTATCCAGCGGAATCAACGGCTGGCCGAGGTGGGTGATGTAGCGATCATTCACTTCCTCGACCAGACGATGCGCCAAATATGCCTCGTCGAGCAGACCATCTAGGCCTTCATGGTCGGCCATTAGCGCCGGCGGCTGGAGGAAAAACTGCTCGGCCACCTTCAGCACCGGCTTGATCTGCGCCTCGATCCCGGCCTCTCGAGCCACTTGATTGGCAGCATCCAAGACATCTGGAACCTGCTCCACATACGCGGCGACGAAGCGCGTTAAGACACCTGGGGCATCGCTGGCCGGCAGGCGGATGGAGGGGTGTAGGCGCACCAGTTTTCCCTCGAGTTGGCGCGCGAGGTGACCGCTGGTGGCTTCGTGTAGGTGCGCACGCTGAATCAGTTCGCGCAGGGCGGCGGTGTTCATGACAGCTCCTGAAATAAGGACATGGGTGAGAAAGAAACAAAGACCATAGCTCGCCAGACGCCGTGGCTAAGACTCGATTGTCATAATTATTTAATGGTTATGCGAGCGTGTTATATCGAGTGTTTACGACGGTTTTCCTCCCGCAGCAACCGGGGCGTTTAGGACAAGCCTTCGGCGGCTTTGGTCATTTGCGTTTCGACGTTGCCAGGACGAAGTCGCCGTCTATACTCCGATTCGAAAGGCGTCACCTGATGGAACCGGACTGAGCTACGGCAAGGCGAGGTTGCGGCAGTTAAAGTCGGTTTTTAGCAGCCGCTCCCTTGGCCGCAGGCACAGCCGGCGGGATAACAAGAATGATAAGGGGAACCCGCAATGATGCGACATCCACGAGTCTGGGTGGGACTCCTGCTGTGGTCGGTATTCAGCCAAGCGCAAGCCGCCTGGACAGTGAATATGGCGCCGGGCGCTACGGTGGTCAGCCACGCAGTTTTTGATTTGCACATGACCATCTTCTGGATCTGCGCTGTCATCGGCGTCGTGGTGTTCGGCGCGATGTTTTGGTCGATGATCGTCCATCGGCGCTCCACCGGTCAGGTGGCGGCTCACTTCCACGAAAGCACGACGGTAGAGATTCTCTGGACCGTGGTGCCCTTCGTGATCCTGGTGGCCATGGCGATTCCGGCGACCAAGACGCTGATCGACATCTACGACAGCAGCGAGTCGGAGCTGGATATCCAAGTCACCGGCTATCAATGGAAATGGCACTACAAATATCTGGGCCAGGAAATTGAGTTCTTCAGCAACCTGGCCACCCCCGCCGAACAGATCAATAACCAAGCGCCCAAAGACGAGCATTACCTGCTGGAAGTTGACCAGCCATTGGTAGTGCCAGTTGGCACCAAGGTGCGTTTCCTGATTACTGCCGCGGATGTGATCCACTCCTGGTGGGTGCCGGCGCTGGCGGTGAAGCGCGATGCGATCCCTGGCTTCGTCAACGAGGCATGGACGCGGATCGAGCAACCCGGCCTCTATCGTGGGCAGTGCACCGAACTGTGCGGCAAGGACCACGGTTTTATGCCGATCGTGGTTGAAGCCAAGTCGAAAGAAGATTTCGCCACCTGGCTGGCCGCGCGCAAGGAAGAAACGCTCAAGCTCGCGGAGCTGACCAGCAAGGAATGGACCCGCGAAGAACTGGTTGCGCGGGGTGACAAGATCTATCACACCACCTGCGCCGCCTGTCACCAACCCGAAGGCCAGGGCCTGCCGCCGATGTTCCCGGCGCTCAAGGGCTCGAAGATCGCCACCGGACCGAAGGAAGACCACCTGAAGATCGTCTTCAACGGCAAACCCGGAACCTCCATGGCCGCATTCGGCAAGCAACTGTCGGAAGTCGATATCGCCGCGGTGATCACCTACGAGCGCAACGCTTGGGGCAACAACGTCGGTGACATGGTCACCCCGAAAGACGTGTTGGCGTTTAAACAGGCTCAGGAATAGGAAGAATGACTATGAATGCCGTGAACGACCATCCCGAGCATAGCCACCTGAGCAGCGAGCAGGATCATCATCACCATGGCCCTGCCAAGGGGCTGATGCGTTGGGTATTGACCACCAACCACAAGGACATCGGCACGATGTACCTGTGGTTCAGTTTTGCGATGTTCTTGTTGGGTGGCTCCTTCGCCATGATCATTCGCGCCGAGCTGTTCCAGCCCGGCTTGCAGATCGTCCAGCCGGAATTCTTCAACCAGATGACCACCATGCACGGCCTGATCATGGTCTTCGGCGCGGTGATGCCGGCCTTCGTCGGCCTGGCCAACTGGATGATCCCGCTGATGGTCGGTGCGCCGGATATGGCCCTGCCGCGGATGAACAACTTCAGCTTCTGGCTGCTGCCGGCGGCGTTCGGGCTGTTGATCAGCACGCTGTTCACTGCCGCTGGCGGGCCGGACTTCGGCTGGACCTTCTACGCGCCGCTGTCCACCACCTACGCACCGGAAAGCGTGACCTTCTTTATCTTCGCCATTCACCTGATGGGCATCAGCTCGATCATGGGCGCGATCAACATAATCGCGACCATCCTCAACCTGCGCGCCCCCGGCATGACCCTGATGAAGATGCCGCTGTTCGTCTGGACCTGGCTGATTACCGCCTTCCTGCTAATCGCGGTTATGCCGGTACTGGCTGGTTGCGTGACCATGATGCTGATGGACATCCACTTCGGCACCAGCTTCTTCAGTGCTGCCGGCGGCGGCGACCCGGTGCTGTTCCAGCATGTGTTCTGGTTCTTCGGGCACCCCGAGGTGTACATCATGATCCTGCCGGCCTTCGGTGCGGTCAGCTCGATCATTCCAGCTTTCTCGCGTAAGCCGCTGTTCGGCTACACCTCGATGGTCTACGCCACGGCGAGTATCGCCTTCCTCTCGTTCATCGTCTGGGCGCACCACATGTTCGTGGTCGGCATTCCCCTGGTGGGTGAGTTGTTCTTCATGTACGCCACCCTGCTGATCGCCGTACCCACCGGGGTCAAGGTGTTCAACTGGGCGAGCACCATGTGGCAGGGCTCGCTGACCTTCGAGACACCGATGCTGTTCGCCGTTGCCTTCGTCATCTTGTTCACCATCGGCGGTTTCTCCGGGCTGATGCTGGCCATCGCCCCGGCAGACTTCCAGTACCACGACACTTACTTTGTGGTGGCGCACTTCCACTATGTATTGGTGCCGGGAGCGATCTTCGGAATCTTCGCTTCGGCCTATTACTGGCTGCCGAAGTGGACTGGCCACATGTACGACGAGACCCTCGGCAAGCTGCACTTCTGGTTGTCGTTCGTCGGCATGAACATGGCCTTCTTCCCGATGCACTTCGTTGGCTTGGCGGGCATGCCCCGGCGGATTCCGGACTACAGCCTGCAGTTCGCCGACTTCAACATGATCTCCTCGATCGGTGCCTTCAGCTTCGGTGCCACGCAGTTCCTCTTCCTGTTCATCGTCATCAAGTGCATCCGTGGCGGCGAACCCGCGCTGGCCAAGCCGTGGGATGGGGCAGAGGGCTTGGAGTGGACGGTGCCCTCACCAGCGCCTTACCACACCTTCACGACGCCACCGGAAGTTGAAGTGAGCCGCTGATGAGCGAAGCCCTGAGTACACGTCGCCTGGTTACCCGCCTGCTCATCCTGGTGGTGGTGATGTTCGCCTTCGGCTTCGCTCTGGTGCCGATTTACGACGTGATGTGCAAGGCGTTCGGCATCAATGGCAAAACGTCCGGGGCTTATGCGGGCACGCAGACAGTGGACGAGCAGCGCCAAGTGCGTGTGCAGTTTATCGCCACCAATGCGGCCGACATGGTTTGGGAGTTCCATCCCGAGGCGAACGATTTGCTCGTGCATCCAGGGGCGGTCAACGAGATGAAGTTTATCGCGCAGAACCCGACCGACAAGCCGATGACGGCCCAGGCAATTCCCAGTGTGGTGCCGTCTGAGGCGGCGGCGTACTTCCACAAAACTGCATGCTTCTGTTTCACCCAGCAGGTGCTGCAACCGGGTGAGCGTATCGAGATGGTGGTGCGCTTCATCGTCGACCGAGACCTGCCCAAGGATGTGCACCACCTGACCCTCGGTTACACGCTGTTCGATATCACTGCACGTCATCCGCCCGTTGCCAGCAACGGCGGATAACGAAGGAGAACAATAATGGCAACCCACGAGCAGTATTACGTTCCGACCCAGAGCAAGTGGCCGATCATCGCCACAATTGGACTGCTCACCACTGTCTACGGCCTGGGCACCTGGTTCAACGACTTGAAAGCTGCGCGCCCGGACTCCCATGGCCCGCTGATCTTCTTCGTCGGCGGCCTGTTCCTTGCCTACATGCTGTTCGGCTGGTTCGGCACCGTGATCAAGGAAAGCCGCTCCGGCCTGTACAGCGCACAGATGGACCGCAGCTTCCGCTGGGGCATGAGCTGGTTCATCTTCTCCGAGGTGATGTTCTTCGCCGCCTTCTTCGGCGCGCTGTTCTACGTGCGTGTGCTGGCCGGGCCCTGGCTCGGCGGCGATGGGGCGAAAGGCGTGGCGCATATGCTCTGGCCGAGCTTCGAATTCGCCTGGCCGCTGCTGAACAACCCGGACTCCAAGCTGTTCCCGCCGCCCAAGGAAGTGATCTCGCCCTGGGATCTGCCGCTGATCAACACCATCCTGCTGGTGAGTTCCAGCGTTACCGTGACCTTCGCCCACCATGCGCTGCGCAAGGGCCATCGCAAGCCGCTGAAGCTGTGGCTGGCGCTGACCATCCTGCTCGGGCTGACCTTCCTGGCATTCCAGGCCACGGAATATGTCGAGGCTTACCACGAACTGGGCCTCACCCTGGGCTCGGGCATCTACGGAGCCACCTTCTTTATGCTCACGGGCTTCCACGGGGCCCACGTGACGCTGGGGACGATCATTCTGACGGTGATGCTGGTGCGCATCCTGCGCGGGCACTTCGATCCCGAGCACCACTTCGGCTTCGAGGCGGCCGCCTGGTACTGGCACTTCGTCGATGTGGTGTGGATCGGCTTGTTTACCTTTGTCTATGTGCTTTAAATGGAGAGCTGAGCCCTAAGCCACAGGCTGCAAGCAAAAGCGCTTACCACTTGAAGCTTATGGCTTACCGCTACCAGGGCGCGTGGCTCACCAACTGCCCGCTGTAGAAACCCCAGGCCACTAGAGCCAACGTGAGGGCTGCAAGGGTGACACGCACGGTCAGGGCGTAGGCCACGCGGGAGGTGCGGCCTTGATCCTTGACCAGAAAGAACAGACCGCTGAACAGACTGACTACGGTTGCCAATAGCATGAAGACGATCGCCGCTTTGAGCATGGCGTGACTCTCGGATGTGGGGAAGGGGAATGCAGTTCAGTATAGCCAGTCACACGGGTGGATTCGGGAGGGCTGCATGAGCCGCTTTCGTCCCGGTCTGGCGCCAACCCTGGTGGTGTTGGCGCTACTGCCGCTGCTGATCGCTCTGGGCTTTTGGCAGTTGTCCCGCGCAGAGGAAAAGCGCGTCCTGCTGGCCAGTTATGACGCACGTCGCAGTGCCGGCCCTATCGATATCGTCGAGTTGGAGCACAGCACCGATCCGGCTTATCGGCGTGTGCATTTGTACGGCCATTTCGACGAGCAGCACAGCCTGTTACTGGATAACCGCACTCGTGCCGGACAGGTCGGCATCGAATTGCTCCAACCCTTCTACGATCAGGCCAGCGGTCTCTGGTTGTTGCTCAACCGTGGCTGGCTGCGCTGGCCGGATCGCCGCACGCCGCCAGTCTTCAGCACCCCGGATACGGCTCTGGGCCTGGATGCCTGGGTCTATGTGCCGCCGGGCGCTACCTTCCAGCTGCAAGCCGACCAACCGAGCCGCGAGTGGCCGCGCCTGATCACCGCCGTTGAGCCAGGCACCGTCTGGGAGCAGTTGGGGCGCGCCGGGTTGCCGTATGAACTGCGTCTGGAACAAGGGCCTGCGGCCTATCAGGCCGACTGGGCCGTAGTCGCCATGGGGCCGGAAAAACACCTGGGTTATGCCGTGCAATGGTTTGCCCTCGCGGCAGCTCTGTTCGGCCTGTTTATTTATCTCGGATTGCACTCTGTATCTGGTAGTGCACAACGCGCAGGGGAATCGTCATGAATCCAGCCATAATCCTGTCTGATGCTTCGCCTAGCCGTCGTCGGGGGCGCTGGCAGCTGTTGCTACTGCTGGCGCTGACTATCGGGCCGATGGTGCTGGCGACAGCCATGTACCAATGGCGGTTCTGGGTGCCGGATGGGCGTAATTATCACGGTGAGCTGATCGGCAATGGCCAAAGCCGGGCTGATTTGGGTGTGCAATCCGCCGAAGAAACACGCTGGCAGATATTGGTTACCGCTCCGCAAGACTGCGCTGAGGACTGCCGTCAGCTCGTCTACCTGGCGCGGCAAATTCAGATCGGCCTCGGCCGCGAAGCCTCACGCGCCAGCCATGCCCTGGCCAATGCGCAGCCACTGGCGGATGACTACAGCGCCAAGCTTGCGCGCGAATATCCCCAGCTCGAGCGTTTCTCGCTGGATGCACAGGCCTATGACAAGGCTACCGAAGGCGGCAGCGCTGCGCAGCTGTGGATCATCGATCCGCACGGCAACCTGGTACTGCGCTATGACGCCAAAGTCAAAGGCAAAGCCGTGCTGAATGATCTCCGCCATCTGCTGAAACTGTCGAATATCGGCTAAGGACGCGTTATGGCCAAATCCGGATTCCGTCTCGCCCTGCTGGCTACCGTGCTGGCTGTCGTCGTGGTGTTGCTTGGCGCATACACCCGGTTGACTCACGCCGGCCTTGGTTGCCCGGACTGGCCCGGCTGCTACGGCTTTATCGGCGTACCGAAAACCGAGGTGCAGTTGGCCCATGCCGAGCAGCATTATCCGGAGGCACCAGTAGAGGCGCAGAAGGGCTGGAACGAGATGGTGCACCGCTACTTCGCCGGTAGCCTTGGCTTGCTAATCCTCAGCTTGGCCATCCTCGCGCTACGCCGCCGCGGTCAGCCGGACCAGCCATTGAAATTGCCACTGCTACTGCTCGGTGTGGTGATCGCCCAGGCGGCCTTTGGCATGTGGACGGTGACCTTGAAGCTTTGGCCGCAAGTGGTTACCGCCCACCTGCTCGGGGGCTTCACCACCCTGGCCTTGCTGTTTCTCCTGACTCTGCGTTTATCCGGCACTTTAGCGCCGTTGCCAGCGGTGCCTACCCGACTGCGCCGCCTGGCGGCGTTGGGGCTGCTGCTGGTGATCGGGCAGATTGCCCTGGGTGGCTGGGTGAGTTCCAACTACGCGGCGGTGGCCTGCATCGATCTGCCCACCTGTCATGGCCGATGGTGGCCGGAGATGGACTTCGCCAACGGCTTTCACCTGACCCAGCATATTGGTCCCAACTACCTCGGCGGCCAGCTGGATAGCGACGCGCGTACCGCTATTCATCTGACTCACCGACTTGGTGCCCTGGCGGTGACGCTGGTGCTGCTGACACTGGCCTGGCAACTGCGCAGAGCAGGGTTTCCGCGTTTGGCCGGGTTGCTGGTGTTGGCCTTGGCCGTACAGGTCAGCCTGGGCGTGAGCAACGTATTACTGCACCTGCCGCTGGTCGTCGCCGTCGCCCATAACGGCGGTGGCGCGGCGTTGCTGCTGGTGCTGGTGTTGGTCAATTACCGGCTGCGAACCGCAGTCGGCCGGGTCAAGCACGGTTCCGTAGGGTGGGTTAGCCGCACTGCGGCGTAACCCACCTTATGGTCGAGTAAAGCAGGGTCGAGTTAAACGGTGGGCTAGGTCTTCGACCTGATCCCCCTTACGAATAACAAGAAGGAGAGACGCCATGGCCACTCTACTCAGCGAACAACACAGCCAAGCCCTCTGGCGCGACTATTTGGAGCTGACCAAACCCAAGGTCGTCGTGCTGATGCTGATCACCTCCCTGGTCGGCATGTTCCTTGCGACCCGCGCCGGAGTGCCTTGGACCGTGCTGCTGTTCGGCAACCTGGGCATCGCGTTGTGCGCGGGCGGCGCCGCGGCGGTCAACCATGTGGTGGATCGGCGCATCGACGCGTTAATGGCGCGCACCCATAAGCGGCCGCTCGCTGAAGGCCGGGTGTCTCCCGCCGCGGCATTGGCTTTCGCGATGTTCCTGTCGGTCGCCGGGCTGGTCATTCTGCTGGCCTTCACCAATGAGCTGACGGCCTGGCTGACCCTGGCCTCGCTGCTGGGCTACGCAGTGCTCTACACCGGCTTTCTCAAGCGTGCCACGCCGCAGAACATCGTTATCGGTGGGTTGGCTGGCGCTGCACCACCGCTGCTCGGCTGGGTGGCGGTGACTGGGCACCTGAGCGCGGAGCCGCTGCTTCTGGTGCTGATCATCTTCGCCTGGACGCCGCCGCACTTCTGGGCCCTGGCCATTCACCGCAAAGAGGAATACGCCAAGGCCGACATCCCGATGTTGCCGGTGACCCACGGCGAGCATTACACCAAGGTGCATATCATCCTTTACACCCTGGTGTTGCTGGCGGTCAGCCTGCTGCCTTATGTCATCCACATGAGTGGAACGCTCTACCTGGTTTGCGCCGTGGGTTTAGGCACACGCTTTCTGCACTGGGCCTGGGTGCTGTACCGTGACAGCAAGCCACATGCGGCGATTAACACCTTCAAGTACAGTATCTACTACCTGTTCCTGTTGTTTATCGCTTTGCTGGTCGACCACTACCTGCTGCTGAACCTCTGAATTGTCGAGCCTATGACCCGTACCCAAATTACCGTTTTCGTTCTCGTGGCCTTCGTTGCGCTAGTGCTCGGTTTGACCGTGCATAAAGTGCTCAATGGTAGGAGCCAGGGGGACCCGGCGGCGCTGATCGATGCCGGCATCATTTTGCTGCCACAAAGCCGCACTCTGCCGGAGTTGAGCTTGACCAATCAGGCAGGGCAACCCGTCGCTGTCGATCAGCTCAAGGATAAATGGAGTCTGCTGTTCTTCGGTTACACCTTCTGCCCGGACATCTGCCCGACCACCCTCGCCCAGTTGCGCGAACTCAAGGGCAAGTTGCCGGAAGAGGTGCGTAGCAACCTGCAGGTGATCCTGGTCAGCGTCGATCCGCAGCGCGATACGCCGCAGCTACTCAAGCAGTACCTCGGTTATTTCGACCCGACTTTCCAGGGCCTGACCGGCGAGTTGGTGAGCATCCAGAAGCTGGCTAACGCGGTGAGTATCCCGTTCATCCCGGGCGATACCACGAAGGAAAACTACACCGTCGATCACAGTGGCAACCTGGTTATCATTGGGCCGGACGGCAGGCAGCGCGGCTTTATTCGCGCGCCCTTGAACAATGAGAAACTGGCCGTGCAGCTACCGGTTCTGTTGCAAGGCAAAGATTGATTCAAAGCGTTCGCGCATAAAAAAGCCCGCTCAGATGAGCGGGCTTTTTGCATTGATGATGGTTCCCACGCTCCAGCGTGGGGACCCTTGCCAGGACACTCTGCGTCCTTTCACAGGGCAGACGCGGAGCGTCTCAGGCGGCGTTCCCACGCGGAGCGTGGGAACGATCAAAAGGCGGGGACCCAATAAACTAGAACGCCGGCACGATCGCGCCGTGGTATTTCTCCAGGATGAATTGCTTCACCTCCGGGCTGTTCAGCGCTTTGGCCAGTTTCTGCATCGCGGCGGAATCTTTGTTGTCCGGGCGCGCGACCAGGATGTTCACGTAAGGCGAGTCGCTGCCTTCTATCGCCAGGGCATCTTTGCTCGGGTCGAGTTTGGCTTCCAGGGCGTAGTTGGTGTTGATCAGCGCCAGGTCGACTTGGCTGAGCACGCGCGGCAGGGTCGCGGCTTCCAGCTCACGCACCTTGATGCTTTTCGGGTTCTCGACGATGTCCTTCGGCGTGGCGAGGATGTTGTGCGCGTCCTTCAGTTTGATCACGCCGACTGTATTCAGCAGCAGCAACGCCCGGCCGGCGTTGGTGGCGTCGTTGGGGATCACTACGCTGGCGCCCTGCGGCAGCTCGCTCAGGCTCTTGAACTTGCTCGAATAAGCGCCGAAGGGTTCGACGTGCACGCCGGCGACGCTGGCCAGTTGGGTGCCTTTGCTCTTGTTGAACTCATCCAGGTACGGCTGATGCTGGAAGAAGTTGGCGTCCAGACGCTTCTCGGCCACTTGCACGTTTGGCTGCACATAGTCGGTGAAGACTTTGACCTTCAGCTCCACGCCTTGTTTGGCCAGGGCCGGCTTGATGAACTCGAGGATTTCCGCGTGCGGCACCGGGGTGGCTGCGACGGTCAGGGTTTCGCTGGCCTGGGCGGCCAAAGCCGCGGCAGCATTGGAAAGCGCCGCCACGGCAGCGAAAGCAGCTAGTAGTTTTTTCATCGTGTGCTCCTTGTGGGATGTCAGTCGGGGCGGCGGATAGCCGCTCGTATAGCCGAGGGTTTTATTTTCTCGAGAAGTGCACCACCAGCTTGTCGCCGACGGTTTGCAGAATCTGCACCAGCACCAGTAGCAACACGACGGTGACCACCATCACGTCAGTCTGGAAGCGCTGGTAGCCAAAGCGGATTGCCAAATCGCCGAGGCCGCCGGCTCCCACCACACCGGCCATCGCCGTGTAGGACACCAGCGTGATGGCGGTGACCGTGGTGGCGGCGAAAATGCCTGGGCGGGCTTCCGGCAGCAAGGCATTCAGGATGATCTGCTTGGTGCTGGCGCCCATGGCCTGGGTCGCCTCGATAATCCCGCGGTCGACCTCGCGCAGCGCGGTTTCCACCAGGCGGGCGAAGAACGGTGTGGCGCCGACCACCAATGGCGGAATGGCGCCGGCCACGCCCAGCGAAGTGCCGGTCAGCAGTACGGTGAAGGGGATCATCACGATCAGCAGGATGATGAACGGCAGCGAGCGCAGTACGTTGACCACTAGCGAGAGCAGCGCATACAGCGCCTTCTGCTCGAACAGCTGTCGCGGTCCGGTGAGGAACAGCAGCACGCCAAGCGGGAGCCCCAGCAGAATGGTGAACAGCAGCGAGCCGCCGAGCATCAGCAGGGTGTCGAGGGTCGCCAGCCAGATCTCATACCAGTCGACGTTGGTGAAGAAGGCCAATAGAGCATCCATCAGCGCAATACCTCCACATGCACATCGGCAGCCTGGAAGCGCGTCAGGGCTTGCTCGAAACTGCCACCGGTCAGGGCCAGCGTCAGTTGGCCGTAAGGGGTTTGCTTGATGCGGTCGATGCGCCCGGCGAGGATGCTGTAATCCACCCCGGTCTCCCGCGCCACGGTACCGAGCAGCGGTGCATAGGTCGCTTCACCCTGAAAGGTCAGGCGCAAGATGCGTCCCGGGACATGGGCGAAATCATCACGCTGTTCGCTCTCATCGATCTGCTCGGCCTCCAGCACGAAGCGCTTGGTGGTCGGGTGTTGCGGATGCAGGAACACCTCGGACACCGGGCCTTGCTCGACGATCACCCCGGCGTCCATCACCGCCACGCGGTCGCAGACCCGACGGATCACGTCCATCTCGTGGGTGATCAGCACGATGGTCAGGTTCAGCTCGCGGTTGATCTGCGCCAGCAGTTCCAGCACCGAGGCCGTGGTTTGTGGGTCGAGGGCGCTGGTGGCCTCGTCACAAAGCAGGATCTTCGGCTTGGTCGCCAGCGCGCGGGCGATGCCGACACGCTGTTTCTGCCCGCCGGACAGCTGTGCTGGATACTTCTTGGCGTGCTCGCTGAGGCCGACCCGTTCGAGCAGCTCGGCAACCCGTTGCTCGATTTCGCGGCGCGACAGTTCGCCGGCCAGCTTCAACGGCAGGGCGACGTTGTCGGCGACGCTTTTCGAGGCGAGCAGATTGAAGTGCTGGAAGATCATCCCGACCTGCTGGCGGAAGCGCCGTAGGCCGTTGGCGTCCAGCGCAGTGACGTCTTCACCGTCGATCTGGATGCGCCCGCCGGAAGGCTCTTCCAGGCGGTTGATCAGGCGCAGCAAGGTACTTTTTCCGGCGCCGGAGTGGCCAATGATGCCAAACACTTCACCGCGGGCGATGGCCAGGTCGGTTGGCTGCAGGGCCGGAATGTCGCGACCACTGACGCGGTACGCCTTGTGGACGTGGTGGAAATCGATCACGCGTTAAACCTTTTGGGTTTGTCGGTCTGCCGGATAGGCATAAGGGGGCGCTAGTCTACCCGGCGCCTCATAGGCCGCAAAAATCTTTATAGGCCTATGGTTATAGCTGAATCGCGTAGGGTGGGTTAGGCCAGCGGCCGTAACCCGCCATCCGATCCAGTGGCGTATTCCATAGCGACGCCTGTCGGCATCGACGGTGGGTTACGCCGCTGGCGCCGCTAACCCACCCTACGGTATCAGCCTTTCGCTTGCGGGCTGAGCAGCAGGCGTGGCACTTGTTCCGGCTTGAGTACCTGCGACAGGCGCGGGCTGAAGCTCGGGTCGATTTTTTTGATCCGTGCCGAGAGCAAGGCGGCCACCCAGGGGAAGTCCTTGGCCTGGCGGACTTCGATGCGCACCGTGCAGTTAAACGCCACGACATCGGCGGCGACCGCATCGAGCAAGCTGCGCAGACGTTCATTGTCCTGCGTGTCCAGCATCGGCAAGGGGATCGCACTGCTACTGGCCGTTGGGTCGATCAAGCGGGCCAGCGGTTTGCTCGGCGGCGCAGCGGGCGTTGTTGCCGGCGCTGTGCTGGGCAGTTGGCTGGCTTTGCTGGCGGCGGCTTGACGCTCGGCGGCCAAGCGCAGTTGCCGGGCCTGTTCGGTACGCGCGGCAGCTTCACTGGCGGCGGCTTGCGTCGCGCGGCTGCGGGCCTGCTCGGCGGTGCTCAGCTCAGTTGCACGAGCCTGGGCGATGGCGCTATCCAGGCCGGTGGTCAGTGCCGGGGCTTGCGGCATAAAATCGCGGGCATGGCTAAGGGCCTTGGTCGCGGTATCCAGATCGCCCTTTTGCAGTGCGCTTTGGCCTTGCTGCAGATAGGCCTCGGCCAGCTGGCGTTGGTACTGTTCCAGGCGGGTATCGCCGACGGCGCGCTGTTGCAACGCGCTGAGTTGGCTTTCGGCCTCGCCCAGTTGACCGCTGGCCAGGCTCTGATCCAGCTGGCGGAACGCCGTGATCAGCTCATCGGTCGGCAGGGTGGTCACTTTTGACGGGCTCTGGCATGCCGCTAACAGCAGGGAAATCGCCACAATGGGCAGACAACGGGAGGCGAACGGCTTCATTCCTGCAACTCTCAAATGGCGCAAAAAACACGCGAGTTTACACCGCGCGACGGGGTGAGGCCAAACGTAGGGCGGATTAGCCGCTTTGCGGCGTAATCCGCCGGGATCGCTATGCCATTCGACGCGGTAGGGCAAAGCTCAGCAAGAATAGCGCAGCCGCCGAGACCACGATCGACGGTCCGGCTGGAGTGTCCTTGAACCAGGACAGCGCCAAGCCTGCGCAGACGGCCAGCAACCCGAGCAGGCTGGCGCCGCAGGCCATCTGTTCAGGCGTGCGCGCATGGCGTTGGGCGGCGGCGGCCGGAATGATCAGCAGTGAGGTGATCAGCAACACGCCGACAATCTTCATCGCCACGGCAATCACCACTGCGATCAACAGCATCAACGCCAGGCGCAGGCTGGCGATGGGAAGGCCCTCGACCTTGGCCAACTCCTCGTGCACGGTGACCGCCAGCAGCGGTCGCCACAGGGCCGTCAGCATCAGCAGCACCAGCGCGCTGCCGCCGAGAATCCAGGCCAGTTCGTTGGGGCTGACCGCGAGCAAATCGCCGAACAGGTAGCCCATCAGGTCGATCCGTACGTCGCGCATAAAGCTCAGCACCACCAGGCCCAGCGACAAGGTGGTCGGCGCGAGAATCCCGAGCAGGGTGTCGGAGGCCAGCGGCTGGCGCTGTTGCAAGGTCACCAGCAGCACCGCCAGCAGCAGGCAGCCGGCGGTTACCGCCAGGGTTGGGCTGACGTCGAGCAGCAGGCCGAGGGCCACGCCGAGCAACGCGGCATGCGACAGGGTATCGCCGAAATAGGCCATGCGCCGCCAGACCACGAAGGAGCCGAGCGGCCCGGCGACCAGCGCCAGGGCTAAGCCGGCGAGCAGGGCGTTGAGGAGAAAGTCAGGCATGGTTGCAGCCATCTCCGTGGACATGCGGTTGCACCTGGCCCTGGATGGTCAGGCCGCCGGGCGTCGGCTCATCGACCACGGCGCCGTGCAGGTCATGGGCGTGGTCGTGGCGGTGGTGGTAGATCGCCAGGGCTTGCGCATCCTGACCAAACAGCTCGACGAAGGCCGGGTCGCCACTGACCTGTTCCGGATGGCCGGAGCAGCAGACATGCCGGTTCAGGCAGACCACCTGATCGGTGGTGCTCATCACCAGATGCAGGTCGTGGGAGACCATCAGCACGCCGCAGCCATGGCGGTCGCGCAGGCGGGTGATCAGCCGATACAGATCGGCCTGACCGGCCACGTCGACGCCTTGTACCGGCTCGTCGAGCACCAGCAATTCGGGTTCGCGCAGCAGTGCGCGGGCCAGCAGCACGCGCTGCAGTTCGCCGCCGGAGATACTTTGTAGCGGGCTGTCGATCACCTGCTCGGCGCCAACTTCGGCCAAGGCGGCCAGTGCGCGCGGCCGATCGACGCCTGGCACCAGGCGCAGAAAGCGCAGCACCGAGAGCGGCAGGGTGGCGTCCACATGGAGCTTCTGCGGCATATAACCGATGCGCAGTTTCGGTTTGCGCCAGACACTGCCGACCTCGGCTTTCAGCAGGCCAAGCACGGCGCGCACCAGGGTGGTTTTACCGGCGCCGTTGGGGCCGATCAGGGTGACGATTTCCCCCGGTTGCACGCTGAGCTGCACATCCTTCAGCACGCTTTGCCCGGCGAAGCTGACGCCAACGCCCTGAAGGCGGATCAGTGCGTCTCTCATTCGGCTTTCCGGCAGCCGGCGCACACGCCGACGATTTCGACGGTCTGGCCTTCCACCGTGAAGCCAACGGCGTTGGCGCTGTCGACAATCGCTTCGCTGATCGCTCGCTGTTCCAACTCGATCGCCGCGTGGCAGCTGCGACAGATCAGGAACTGACCTTGATGGGCGTGTTCCGGGTGGTTGCAACCGACGAAGGCGTTGAGCGAGGCGATGCGGTGCACCAGACCGTTTTCCAGAAGGAAATCCAGCGCGCGATAGACCGTCGGCGGCGCGGCGCGGCGACCATCTTCTTCGGCCAGCACGCCGAGAATGTCGTAGGCGCCCAGCGGCTTGTGGCTCTGCCAGACCAGCTCCAGCACGCGCCGGCGCAGGGTGGTCAAGCGCAGACCCAGGCGGGTGCAGATGGCGTCGGCTTCCGCCAGGGCGTTATGCACGCAATGGGAGTGATCGTGGGGGCGGGAAGCCAAGGGAGTCAGGATCATGGGCGGCGACGGCTGTTGAAAGAGACGTTATTCTATAACTCTTTCGCTGCGGAGTGTGCTCCTGTGTCGCGTTTGCTCGCCCTGCTGTTTTTTGTCCTCTGCGCGGCTTCGGCCCAGGCGCAGGTGCACCTGCTGACCAGCATCAAACCACTGCAACTGATCGCCGCGGCGGTTCAGGAGGGGGTCGGTACGCCAGAGGTGTTGCTACCGCCGGGGGCCTCGCCGCACCACTATGCCTTGCGCCCGTCGGATGTGCGGCGGGTGCGCGAGGCCGAGCTGCTGTATTGGATCGGCCCGGATATGGAAGATTTCCTCCCCCGCGTGCTGCAAGGTCGCAGCCTACCCAGCGTGGCCGTGCAAGGCTTGCCGGGCTTGAGCCTGCGGTATTTTGGCGAAGGCCAGGCGGAAGCTGCCGATGCCGCGGATGAACACGACCATGCCCACCGCCCGGGCACGCTGGACGCGCACCTTTGGCTGTCGCCGGCCAATGCGCGGGTGATTGCCGCGCGGATGGCCGCCGACCTGGCGGTCGCCGACCCGGCCAACGCCACGCGTTATCAGGCCAACCTGAAGGCGTTCGATGAGCGCCTGACGGCCCAGGATCAGCGCTTGAAGGCGCGTCTGGCTGGCATCGCCGGCAAGCCCTACTTCGTGTTCCACGAAGCCTACGATTATTTCGAAGCCGCCTATGGCCTGCAGCACGCCGGGGTGTTCAGCGTGGCCAGCGAGGTGCAGCCGGGGGCGCAGCATGTCGCGGCGATGCGCGCGCGTTTGCAACAGGTGGGTGCGACCTGCGTCTTCAGCGAGCCGCCGCTGCGCCCGCGGCTGGCGGAAACCCTTACCGCCGGCCTGCCGGTACGCCTGGCAGAGCTGGATGCGTTGGGCGGCAGCCTGCCGGTCAATGCGCGGGGCTATGAGCAACTGCTGGACAACCTGGGCAACGGCCTGGCTGATTGTCTGGAGAGCTTGTAAGTATGTAGGACGTAGGGCGGGTTAGGCCGCAGGCCGTAACCCGCCATCCCGCCGGCAAGTGGCGGCGCCTGGCGGCACCATTGGTGGGTTACGCCGCTACACGGCTAACCCACCTTACAAGGTACGTTGTCGGCTTTGGTAGGGCAGGTTAGGCCGCAGGCCGTAACCCGCCAATTGGCCATCAGGCGGACAAAGTTAGAGCGCGAACGGCAGCGGAATGCTGACCTGTTGGCGCTGCGCCAGCCGCCGCTGGAACTCTGCCGGATCATGGATCAGCACTTCCTGGCCGGCGAAAGATTCGGCAGCGATCAGCCGCGACAGCCAGAAACGCACGCAGGCAGTGCGCAGCATCGCTGGCCAGAGTTCCGCTTCGGCTGGGGTGAAGGGCCGCAGCGCGGCATAGGCGCCGAGCAGGGCGCGAGCACGTGGGGCATCAAGACGACCGTCGGCCGTCGAGCACCAGTCATTCAGGGCGATGGCCAGGTCATAGAGCATCGGCCCCGAGCAGGCGTTATAGAAGTCGATCAGCCCGGCCAGATGGGTGCCGTCGAACAGCACGTTGTCGCGAAACACGTCGGCATGCAGGTTGGCCCGCGGCAGCGCTTGGATCTGGGTTTTGAGTGCGGCTATCTCGGCCAGCGCATCACGTAGCAGCGGCAGCTCCTGTTCCGGCAGTTGCAGCGCCAGGCTTGGGCCTTCGCTGAGCATCCAGTCCAGGCCGCGATCGCTTTTGCGCTCCAGCACCTGCTCGTGGGTGGCCAGATGCAGGCGTGCCAGCAGGTTGCCGACTTCGCTGCAGTGGTGGGCATTCGGCTGGCTGACATGCTTGCCCGGCAGGCGTGGCTGTAACAGCGCCGGCTTCTCCGCCAGGCTGCGCAACGCCTCGCCATCGGTGGTGCGCAGGGCGTAGGGCACCGGCAGGCCGGCGGCATGCAGCACGTCGAGTAGTTCGATAAAGAACGGCAGATCCTGGATCGGGCCGCGCTCCACCAGGGTCAAGACGAACTCGCCCTGCTCCAGGCTGATGAAAAAATTGCTGTTCTCGCTACCGGCGCTGATGCCTTGAAAGTCGCGCAGGCGACCGAGCCCATAGGGCGCGAGAAAGGCTTCCAGCTCGGTGCGTTCGAGGGGCGTGAAGACAGACATGGTCAGACCTACCGGCTTATTGGGCTGGCGACTACCAGCTGAAAATTTCCCAGGAGGGGATCAGCATGTCGGGGTAATCGGAGCGAACAAAGTTGCCGTCGCTGCCGTCGGCCCGTACCAGGAAATACGGTTTGCCGCCTTTCGGGATGACCTTGATGGCGTACAGGAAACCATTGACCCGGTATTCCTGGATGGTCTTGTCGCCGTCTTGGCGAATGGTCACATCGGGTTCGGCTGACACTGGCTCCTCGGCGAAGGCAGCGACCGGGCTGAGCGCTAGCAAACTGGTCAGCAACAGGCGGTTGAGTGTGCGCATGGTAACCTTGTCCCTTTGTCGTCAATGGTCCGCTCATTCTAACGCCGGCCCCGTCGAAAAGGTTGAACTGCGCATGTCTCAAGCTCCCTTAGTCCTAGTGGACGGTTCGTCATATTTGTATCGCGCTTTCCACGCCTTGCCGCCGTTGACCACGTCCAAGGGCCTGCCCACGGGCGCGGTCAAGGGCGTGTTGAACATGCTCAAGAGCCTGCGCAAGCAGTACCCGGAGAGCCCCTTCGCGGTGGTGTTCGACGCCAAGGGCGGCACCTTCCGTGACGAGCTGTATGCCGAGTACAAAGCCAATCGCCCGTCGATGCCGGATGACTTGCGTGTGCAGGTCGAGCCACTGCATGCCAGCGTGCGCGCCCTCGGGTTTCCGCTGCTGTGCGTCGACGGTGTAGAGGCCGATGATGTGATCGGCACCCTGGCCCGGCAAAGCGCAGCCTTAGGCCGGGACGTGGTGATTTCCACCGGCGACAAGGACATGGCGCAGCTAGTCTGCCCGCACGTTACCTTGGTCAACACCATGACCGGTAGCGTCTACGACGTGGATGGCGTTAAAGAGAAATTCGGGGTCGGTCCCGAGCTGATCATCGACTACTTGGCGTTGATGGGCGACAAGGTCGACAACATTCCGGGCGTTCCTGGTGTCGGGGAAAAGACCGCATTAGGGCTGCTGGTGGGCGTCGGCGGTGGTCTGGACGTGCTCTATGCCAACCTCGACAAGGTTCCTGAGCTGCCGATTCGCGGCGCCAAGACGCTGCCGGCCAAACTCGCCGAGCACCGCGAGATGGCCTATCTGTCCTATCAACTGGCGACGATCAAGATCGATGTGCCGCTGGACTTGCAGATCGACGACTTGCACCCCGGTGCAGAGGATCGTCCGGCCCTGGCTGAGCTGTATGCCGAGCTGGAGTTCAAGAGCTGGCTGGAGGAGGTGCAGCGCGAGGCCAAGGCGGCGGGTGCCGAGTCGATCCGCGCCGGAGGGCTGTTCGATCAGGCTGCGCCGGCAGCGTTGGTCCGTCCGGCCGATGTGGAGCAGTCCGCTCCTGCTGTTGCCGAAACAGTGGATATCCCGCAGAGCCCCGCGCCAGCAGAAACCAATTATGAAACGGTGCTCGACCCCGCACGTTTTGACGCCTGGCTGGACAAGCTGAAGCAGGCCGAGCTGTTCGCCTTCGACACCGAGACCACCGGCCTCGACGCGCAACAAGCGCGGCTTGTCGGCGTCTCCTTCGCGGTCAATGCCCAGGAAGCCGCCTATGTGCCGCTGACCCACTCATACATGGGTGTGCCGGCGCAGCTCGATCGCGATACGGTGCTCAAGGCGCTCAAGCCGCTGCTGGAAGACCCGCAGAAAGCCAAGGTCGGTCAGCACGCCAAGTACGACATCAACGTGCTGGCGAACTGCGCCATCGATGGTGATCCGCAGAATGGCATCAATATGCAGGGCGTGGCCTTCGACAGCATGCTCGAATCCTATGTGCTGGACTCGACCGCCACCCGCCATAACATGGACGCCCTGGCGTTGAAATACCTCGACCACAGCACCATCGCCTTCGAGGACATCGCCGGCAAGGGCGCCAAGCAACTGACCTTCGACCAGATCGCCCTCGAACAGGCCGGCCCCTATGCCGCCGAAGATGCCGACGTGACCCTGCGTCTGCACCAGGCCTTGTGGCAGAAGCTGCAGGCCGTGCCGAGCCTGGCCAGGGTGCTGACCGAAATCGAAATGCCGCTAGTGCCGGTGCTGGCGCGGATCGAGCGGCAGGGGGCGTTGGTCGACGCCAATCTGCTCGGCATCCAGAGTCATGAACTGGGCGAGAAGCTGGTGCAATTGGAGCGCGAAGCCTTCGCCATCGCCGGTGAGGAGTTCAACCTCAGCTCGCCCAAACAGCTCGGTGTGATTCTGTACGAGAAGCTCGGGTTGCCAGTGTTGAGCAAGACCGCCAAGGGGCAGGCGTCGACCGCCGAAGCGGTTCTTGCCGAGCTGGCCGAACAGGACTTCCCGCTGCCCAAGGTGCTGATGCAGTACCGCTCGCTGAGCAAGCTGAAGAGCACCTACACCGATCGCCTGCCGGAGCAGATCAACCCGCGTACCGGGCGTATCCACACCTCCTACCATCAGGCGGTGACGGCGACCGGGCGGCTGTCATCCAGCGACCCGAACCTGCAGAACATCCCGATCCGCACCGCCGAGGGGCGGCGCATTCGCCAGGCCTTTATCGCTCCCGCCGGCTACAAGCTGCTGGCGGCCGACTATTCGCAGATCGAACTGCGGATCATGGCCCACCTGGCCCAGGACGAAGGGCTGCTGCACGCCTTCCGCAATAACCTCGATGTGCACCGTGCGACGGCGGCGGAAGTGTTCGGCGTTGAGTTGGATCAGGTCACGACCGATCAGCGGCGCAGCGCCAAGGCGATCAACTTCGGGTTGATCTACGGCATGAGTGCGTTTGGTCTGGCCAAGCAAATCGGCGTCGACCGCAAGCAGTCGCAGGCCTATATCGACCGTTACTTCGCGCGTTATCCGGGAGTGTTGGCCTACATGGAGCGCACCCGCGAGCAGGCGGGCGAGCAGGGCTATGTCGAGACGCTGTTCGGTCGCCGTTTGTATTTGCCGGAGATTCACTCGAAGAACGCTGGCCTGCGTAAGGGTGCCGAGCGCACGGCGATCAACGCGCCGATGCAGGGCACCGCCGCAGATATCATGAAGCGCGCGATGGTCGCGGTGGACAACTGGCTCAGCGAGTCCGGGCTGGACGCCAAAGTCATCCTGCAGGTTCACGATGAACTGGTGCTGGAGGTGCGTGAGGATCTGCTCGAACCGGTGCGTGAGCAGATTCGCCAGCGCATGAGCGGCGCCGCCGAACTGGCTGTGCCGTTGTTGGTGGATGTCGGGGTTGGCGCGAATTGGGATGAGGCGCACTAATCGGCAGATTTTGGCTGCGGCATAAGGTCGCGCCGTTGCCGGCGTTTTAAAACTTTAAGGCATTAGTTGAAAGCTACTTATTGCTAAGAGGTTTTAAAAAAGCCCTGAACTTTCTGCAGAAGGGGGGAGTCACAGTTTATGAATGGCTGATGAAGCCCTTCGGTGCTCCTATGTTGTGTTAAGTGTTGGCAGATATCTGAACCCCGCCCTAGCGGTTCAGACCTTAAACCCCGAGCCTCTCCCTCCCCATATGATGCTCGGGGTTTTTTTTGCCTGCGATTTACTCTTCCGGCGTGCGGTCTTCCAGCTGCAGCCAGCGCGCCAGCACGGCTTGCGCCTCTTCAATGCCTTGGCGTTTCGGCGCCGAGAACAGCTGAATACTGACCCCTTCGCCCCAGCCTTTGCGCAGATCCTGCTGCACCTTGAGCAGGGCGTTTTTCGCCGCGCCGAAGGCCAGCTTGTCGGCCTTGGTCAACAGGATGTGCATGGGCATCTGGCTGGCGGCGGACCAGTCGAGCATCAGCCGGTCGAACTCGGTCAGCGGATGGCGGATGTCCATCATCAGCATCAACCCGGACAGGCTGCGGCGGCTGCCAAGGTAGGCTTCCAGGTGGCGCTGCCAGTGCAGTTTGAGCGGAATCGGCACCTTGGCGTAGCCATAACCCGGCAGATCGACCAGGCGGCGCTCGTCGTCTAGCCGAAAGAAGTTCAGCAGCTGGGTACGCCCAGGGGTCTTCGAGGTGCGCGCCAGACTGGCGTGGGTCAGGGTGTTCAGTGCGCTGGATTTGCCGGCGTTGGAGCGTCCGGCGAAGGCGACTTCGTAGCCTTCATCGTCCGGGCACTGGTCGACTTTTGCGGCGCTGATCATAAAGTCAGCCTGTTGGCACAGGCCGATGATGGGATTCTTAGGTTGCATCGAATTTTCCGGTGAGGGCGGCGCCAGCGGTTGGCCCGGCATGCGGTGTCGTTTCCGTTTCAGTGACGCCAGTATATAATGCCGCAGATTTTGTGTGCGCTTTGTCCCGTACCAAGATAGGTATTTACGGGAACGATTTAGAGATTCTGCGCAAAGAACGCAGAGCGCTTTCCTCCCTGATGAGGTCGATCTGATGAAGATGCTGCTGCTTACTGCCGGTGCCCTACTGTTGTCCTTGAATGTTCAGGCTGCTCAGGATCCGGAGGCGGTGTACAACCGGGCCTGTGCTGCTTGCCATAATGGGCAACTGCCGATGGCGCCGAAAAAAGGCGATAAGGCCGCCTGGGAGCCGCGTTTGGCCCAAGGCATGGACACGCTGGTGCAGCACGTCACCAATGGTTTTAATGCCATGCCGCCGCGCGGCCTGTGCACCGACTGTAGCGCCGAGGATTACCAAGCTGTCATCGAATGGATGAGCAAGTAAGCCCGCGTTGATTTTCTCTCCCCTTAGCCGTAATGGATTAGCTGATGAACAAAGTATTCGTGAGTCTGCTGTTGACCCTGGGCATCACCGGTATGGCTCACGCCGCAGGCGACGCCGCTGCCGGTCAGGGCAAAGCTGCTATGTGTGGCGCCTGCCACGGCGCCGATGGCAACAGCCCTGCGCCGAACTTCCCGAAACTGGCGGGTCAGGGCGAGCGTTACCTACTCAAACAAATGCTCGACATCAAGGCCGGCAACCGCCAGGTGCTGGAAATGACCGGTCTGCTGACCAACGTCAGCGACGCAGACTTGCAGGACATCGCGGCGTACTTCGCTAGCCAGAAGATGAGCGTCGGCGCGGCCGATCCTAAACTGGTTGCGCGTGGTGAAGAGCTGTTCCGCGGCGGCAAACTCGACCAAGGCATGCCGGCATGCACCGGTTGCCACTCGCCCGATGGCTCGGGCAACGCTGCGGCAGGCTTCCCGCAACTGGGCGGTCAGCACGCGACCTATGTGGCTAAACAGTTGACCGACTTTCGCGAAGGCAACCGCAGCAACGACGGCGACAGCATGATCATGCGTGGTATCGCGGCCAAGCTGAGCAACAAGGACATCGCGGCAGTGTCCAGCTACATCCAGGGCCTGCACTAAAGCCAAGGCCGGTATTCAGGTACGGATGAGCGGAAGGAAAAGGGTGGCGAAGGCCACCCTTTTTCATTGGGGCCGCCGTTACAATAGCGGGAACCAGCCTCAAGGCCGTCGGTCGAAATCTAGTTCGCCATGAGGCGAGTCTTATCTGCTAAGGAGTAAAGCATGCGTAACCTGATTTTCAGTGCCGCCCTCGCGACTGCGAGCCTGTTCGGGATGACCGCCAACGCTGCGGAGCCGATTCAGGCGGGCAAGCAGTATGTCGAACTGAGCAGTCCAGTCCCGGTCTCCAAGCCTGGCCAGATCGAAGTGGTGGAGCTGTTCTGGTACGGCTGCCCACATTGCTACCATTTCGAACCGACCATCAATCCGTGGGTCGAAAAGCTGCCGAAAGACGTCAACTTCATCCGTATCCCGGCCATGTTCGGCGGCCTGTGGAATGTCCACGGCCAGCTGTTCATTACCCTCGAATCGATGAAGGTCGAGAACAAGGTCCACGCCGCGATCTTCGAGGCCATCCAGAAAGACGGCAAGAAACTCGCTACGCCAGAAGAAATGGCCGAGTTCCTCGTTACTCAAGGCATCGATAAGGACGAATTCCTCAAGACCTACAACTCCTTCGGCGTGAAGAGTCAGATGGAGAAAGCCAAGAAGCTGGCTATGGCGTATCAGATCAGTGGTGTGCCGGTGTTGATCGTCAACGGCAAGTACCGTTTCGACATCAGCTCTTCCGGTGGCCCGGAGCAAGCGCTGGATGTGGCTGACCAGCTGATCGCCAAAGAACGCGCTGCGCAGTAAGCGGCCATGCTGCGCCGTTGGGGTACCGAACGTGTGGCTGGCCTGCGCAACCCGCAAGTCAACCCGCACTGCGTGGATTCCAGCGGCCTGCCCGCGGACGGTCGATTGCGTCTGCTCAGTTTCAATATCCAGGTTGGCAATAGCACCGAGCGTTATCGGCATTATCTGACCCGCGGTTGGCAGCATCTGCTACCGCATACGGGGCGAGCCGTTAATCTGCAACGCATCGGCGCGCTACTCGGCGACTATGACCTGGTCGCCTTGCAAGAGGTCGATGGCGGCAGCCTGCGTTCGGGCTATGTCAATCAGGTCGAACACCTCGCCCAGCTGGGCGCTTTTCCTTACTGGTACCAGCAACTCAATCGCAATCTCGGACACCTCGCGCAGCACAGCAACGGTGTGCTCAGCCGCTTGCAGCCAACGCTGTTGGAGGATCATCCGCTGCCCGGCCCGCCTGGGCGTGGGGCGATCCTGTTGCGCTTTGGTGAAGGCGCCGAGGCGCTGGCGGTGGTGATGATGCACCTGTCGCTTGGGCCGCGGACGCGAACCCGGCAACTGGCCTATATCCGCGAGCTGATCGGCGGTTACCGACATCAGGTCCTGATGGGCGATATGAACACCCATGCTTCTGACCTGCTGCTGCATTCGCCGCTGCGCGATCTGGGTCTGTTGGCGCCGCAGGTGGAGGCGACGTTCCCCAGTTGGCGGCCGCAGCGTTGCCTTGACCATATCCTGCTGAGTTCCAGTCTGACCTTGGAGAGTGTGCGGGTGGTCGCTCAGCCGATTTCCGATCATCTGCCGGTGGCGGTCGAGATTCGCCTGCCGGAGAGCCTCGGCGATGCGCCACCGATGCTGACTACGGCCCCTCGCGGATCGCCGGCATGACTGACGACGCCCAGCGCTGGAAAGAAAAGTACTTGAGCTGCCTCGAGCAGCAAGAGCAGCTCGAGCGGCGCTGGGACGCCCGCCTCGACTTGCTGCGCCGCGGCTTGGTGCGCAGCTCGCTGGCCGCCGAAGGGACAGACAAGGTGGTCGATCAATGCATGCAGGACTTGCGCGAGATCGTTCGCCGCGACGATATGGATGCCGGGCTTTCTGCCTTGATTCCACGCCTGGAAAGGGCCGTGCTGGATTCCGAGCAGCGCCGCCAGGAGCGGGGCGCGCAAGTCACCAGTGCGCTCGGCGGACTGGTCGGCCAGTTGCTGGGCTTGCCGTTGCCCAGTGAGGTGCGCAAGCCACTGAAGCGCTTTACCAAACAGCTGGAGGGCCGTGCAGGCCAGCTGCGTGAGCTGCCGGCGTTGCTCGTTGAGTTGAACGGCCTGCAGCGCCAAGCCTTGGCCATGCTGGAAACCCCCGAAGCGGCGCGTCCTGGTTTGCTGCAGCGCTTGTTCGGTGGCCGTGAGAATGTCCTGGCGGCGACCGAGAGGCTGAGTGACAGCACCGCGCATCAGGCATCCGCAGCGGGGGCAGTGCGCGCCGAGGCGACTGCGCTGGCGACGGTAGTCGACGAGCCGGGTGACGGTTTCGCCGCTGCCGCACCAGCATCGGCCGTGGCGTTGCCGCCGCTCAGCGCGGCCGCCGCGCCGGTCAGTCTGGCGCGGGCTCCTGTACTCAACGAGGTGAGGTCAATTGCAGCGGCTGACCTCAGCGGCGCGCTCGCCCACTCCGCGCTAACGGGATTGGACAGCTTGCCGCTCCCCGCTGCACTGCTGACCGAGGGTGCTGTCCAGGTTGTCTCGGCGGCAATCCCCGCAGCGGCCACGCTGGCGGAAATACCGCTACCCGACCCGCTCTATGCCCTACCGGTCGCCGCCGAACCGAGCTACAGCGCGATTGCCGAGCATGTCGAGGCGACGCTGCTGGGCTTGCTCGATGAGTTGCCCTTGCCCGAGCGTCATCAGCCACAAGCCGACACGTTGCGCCTGCGTATCCAGGCCGGCTTGAACATGTACGAACTGGTACCGGTGCTGGATGATTTTGCCGTACTGATGCTGGCGCTTGCCGACCTTGGCCAGCGCGAGTTCGAGGGTTACCTCAAGCAACTGAATGAGCGTTTGGCGACCTTCCAGGGCGGCCTGCAGGACGCCCACCAAGGGTATGCCGATTCGATGCTGGCGGCCCGCGAGCTCGACAGCGAACTACGCCAGCAGGTCGATGGGCTGCACAGCAGCGTGCAGGAGGCCACCGATCTGGGCAACCTCAAGCACCTGGTCGAGAACCGTCTGGATAGCTTGTTGGGCACCATGGAGCAGTACCAGCGCCAGCGCGATGAGCGCGAACAGCAAGTCGCCGGGCGGTTACAGACCCTGGTCGAGCGGGTGGCGAGCATGGAGCAGGAAGCCAAGGGTTTTCGCGACCACCTGGAGGAGCAGCGGCAGAAGGCCCTGACCGATCCGCTCACCGGCTTGCCCAACCGTGCGGCCTGGAGCGAGCGGCTGGAGCTGGAAGTGGCGCGCTGGCAGGGCTATGGCGGCGAGTTGCTGCTGGCCATGTTGGATATCGATTACTTCAAGCGGATCAATGACAACTACGGCCATCTGGCCGGCGACAAGGTCTTGAAGATCATCGCCGGGGAGCTGAGCCGCCGTCTGCGCAAGACCGACTTCATTGCCCGCTTCGGTGGCGAGGAGTTCGTCCTGCTGCTTCCGGCGACGCCGCTGGCGGGTGGCCAGCAACTGCTGGAAACCCTGCGTGCGGCTATAGAGGCCTGCCCGTTCCACTTCAAGGGCGAGCGCGTCACCATCACCTTGTCCGCGGGGCTCACGGCGTTCAGTCCGGGTGAGCGTGGCGAACTGGTCTTTGAGCGCGCCGATCAGGCTCTGTACCGGGCCAAACGCAGCGGCCGCAATCAGCTCGAAGTGGGTTAAAGCCCATAGGCCGACTCAGCCGCGATGGCGGGGGAACCCACCCTTTATGCCGACAGCCATCGTCATGGGCCGGCTGGTGGGTTACGGCCTGTGGCCTAACTCAGCCTACGCGGTACAAGCATGAAAAGGACGCTAGCGGGCGGTCGGCTCGAATGACTTGTGAGTTCGCCCGTTCGTAGAAAGAGGCTGCTTGTATGTATTTGTCGAGTTATCACAAAGCATTTTTCAGCAGATTAAAGAATCGATCCAGGTCGCGCTCGGTGATGTACACGTGCGGCGAAACCCGCATTGACGCGCCGCGAATGCCGACGTACACGTTCTGTTCTGCGAGTCGGGCGGCAACCGATTTAAGGCTCTCACTCGGCAACTCGATGCCAAGCATGTGCGGGCCTCTTTGCTCGGCGGCGAGTGTTCGGAGCCCTAGCCTGTCCGCCCGCCGTTCGATTGACGCGGTAATCTTCGAGAGCGTGGACGTAATGCGAGTAATGTCCCATTCGAGCAGTTGCTTGAGCGCTGCTATCGCCATAGGCGTAAGCGTGAAGTTGGTGCGCTCGCCGACATCGAACCGCCGTGCGCCTGGCTGATACTCATCTCTATAGTCAACCAGACCGTCGAAGTTTTCCGAGTCAGCCCGCAGAATCCAATTCTGCTCAATCGGCTTTCCGTCACGGCGCGCACTGTCAATGTACATATAGCCGACGCTAAAAGGTCCGAGCAGCCACTTGTAGCCGACCGTCACCAGATAATCAGGACGCAACTCCGCCACATCTGTCGACATTGCGCCCAGCGATTGGCTCGCATCAACGATGAAGGTAGCGCCGACCTCACGCGCGCGTTGGCCAATGCGTTTCAAATCTATAAGCGCGCCGTTCGTCCAATGCACGTTCGGCACTGAAACTACCTTCACGCGCTGATCAAAAACTTTCAGAATCGCGTCCGTCCAACTTTCCTGTTCGGCTCGCTCAACCGTCAGAATCTCCGCGCCCGTTCGCTTTGCGAAAGCTCTCCATGTGTACACGGTTGAAGGGTAATCATCGGCGATCAAAAGGATGCGGTCATGCGGCTTCGCTTCGACGTTAGCCGCTGCGACCGAAAGCCCGTAGCTGGTGGCTGGAATCAATGCCACGCTTTCGGCATCCGCATTGATAACTTGCGCGAACAAAGCGCGGAGCTCTTCGACCTGCGTAAACCAATCCTCTGCGTGGATCTTCCAAGGTTGAGCGTTACGCGACATCGCGGCTTCGCCTGCGGCGCGGACGGATAACATTTGCGGGGCGAGGCTGGCGCAGTTGAGATAGACAACATCATCGGGGATGTCGAAAAGGTGGCGCTGATTAGGAAGTGTTAAAGCGCCTTCCGACATGATGAGTCTCCTCTGTGCCCTGGGCTGACGAGTGTTTGGGCGCGCTTTGTTAAGCGCTACATCGCTTCAGAGCATCGTACTGCTGCTGGCGGCTTCACCGGGGGCGGGCTGAATCACATCCCAATGCTCGAGGATCTTCCCTTCCGAATGAAAACGAAAAACATCAACTGTGTCGTGCTCCCTTCCCCAATTTAGATACACAGATGGGCAAATGCGCCGTCCCCATCAAATGCGTTCGATCTTCTTGTTTGTACTGGTGCGCTGAATGGCACTTGAGTAAACAATAGGTGGCTGCCGTTGGCCTATAGAGCCATCGGTCTGAAGGGACGTGCCCACGTTCGCGAGCGGCTCTATGGAAACGAGCGGTAGCGCTTTGACCACAGCTTTGCCCGGCGCAAAGCACTAGACTAGACCACCGTGCCTGCGGGGCGGCTCATGGAAACCTTCAGAGCGACCAGCGGCAGGCCTGTTGACCCTGCGCCGCGTCGACGGGTCGTTGGATAACTTGCAGAGCCTCTTGCTTACCACCCGATGAAAATCTTCTCGCTTGTTCTCATGCTTGCCCTGCTGGCCGGTTGTGCCAGAGGTCCGCGGATCGACACCAGTCACCCTTCGGTCAATCATGACAGCCGGGTGCAGTTCGTTATCCTGCATTACACCTCGACCGGGCTTGAGAGCTCGCTGCAGTTGCTGACCCATGGCGAAGTCAGCAGTCATTACCTGATCGGCGACGCGCCGCCGACTATCTACCGGCTGGTCGATGAAAGTCGTCGCGCCTGGCATGCCGGTGAAAGCGAGTGGGAGGGCCGCACCTGGCTGAACGCCAGTTCGATCGGCATCGAGCTGGTCAATGAGGGGTATGAGGAAACCCCGAACGGGCGGGTTTGGTACCCCTATTCGGAGGCGCAGATCGATGCGCTGATCGTCCTGCTCAAGGATATCGTCAAGCGCCACAACCTCGAGCCCAGACACATCCTCGCCCACAGCGACATTGCCCCGCCGCGCAAGCTTGACCCGGGGCCGCTGTTTCCTTGGAAGCGCCTGGCCGATGCCGGGCTGGGAGTCTGGCCGGATGCCCACGCGGTGGCTCAGCAGCAGGCGTTGTTCGCGCTCAAGCTGCCGAGCATCAGCTGGTTCCAGCAAGAACTGATGAGCCTGGGTTATGCCACGCCGCAGACCGGAGTGCTGGATGCGGCCACCCGCCATGTACTGGCCGCTTTCCAGCTGCACTACCGGCCGACGCGCTTCGATGGCGAGCCTGATGCGCAAACCGCAGCACTGCTGCTGACCTTGAACCGGCAACTGAAGCCCGGACTAGGCCACGTGCCGATCAGTTGAGTGTTGGCGTAGGGTGGGTTTCAGCCCACCACGCAACCTGCATCGGTGGGCCAACGCCCGCCCTGCCAGTCTTCCGCGGGATTCCGTGAAGAAGCATAAAAAACGCCCTCAAGCGAGGGCGTTTTGCGTTGCTGTTCGAGGGCGCGATCGGCTGCGGCCGGCGAGCTTACGGCTTGAAGTTGTGCGCATCCTTGGCCCATACATCCAGCACCGGCTTGATGTCCTTCAGGGTCAGTTGGGTGCTGTCATTCTCCAGCTGCAAACCACTGCCCTTGCGCACCACTTCGGCCACCGGCTTGCTGGTGCCGCCATCGAGTGCCTGCATCTCGATGAAGATCGAGCTGTCTTCATCGCGGGTTCCGGCTGCCGCACTGGCGGCGGCGACGACCAGGGCGATGGGAATCACCTCGTAGACCTTCAGACCCTCGGGCGAGACGTTGACGGCGCTGATCGCCGAGCGCAGCACCAGGGTGTCCTTATCCGCCTGGGTGACAATCCGCAGGCGCCCGCCCAACTCGCGCTGCATGGCTTGCTGCAGGTAGTTGGCGATGTCGTCGAGGGTCTTCTGGCTGACTTGCGCGCTCGGTTGCGGTCGGGGGTAGAACTGCGGTTTTTCCACCAGCACCGAGGAGTAGCGGTGCAGGTCAAGGCCCGGTGCTACCCAGCGCAACACCGGCGCGCCGCTGGGCGAAGTCGCCGGCTTGAGAATCGAATAATCGCCGAGAAAGCCCGAGTATTGCTCGGGCTTGGTGGTCTGGCTGGAGCAGCCGGCGAGCAGCAGGCTGGTAGTCAGGCCGAACGCGGTGAAAAGCTGTTTAGTCATCCATGAAACTCCTAATGATAGTGGTGAAGCATTTTTACTGGGTGTTGGCGCGTTCGTCAGTGGTGGTCTGTTACTGCAAGCGGGCAGCAAACTTTGCGTGTAATGGAGCACCAAACCTTCGCCATCGTCCACACTCCAGAGTGTTACGGAGATTACCGCGAGGGCCTGAGCGTAGTCGCTATAGATGACCGTTGCGCATAACCGCAGGGGCACCGACATAACCGTCAATCACCGCAAAACCGTAGGGTGGTGCTGAGCCGGAGGCGATGCCCAACAGCCGGCCTGCAAGGCCGGGCTTCTGACCCCGAACCCTGGGAGTCGCGGGCGACTCCTTGTTGGGCATCACTGCGTTCAGCGCCAACCTACTTCAGCGCTAACCTACCTCTGCGCACTCCTGATGGATTTACAGAGTGCCCGCACAATTGCTCGAAGCTTAACTGAACAGCATTGCGTATTGTCCGGGGCCTAGTCGTTTCTGGCGTCAGGTTAGTCCGCGCCGCTATCATCCGTGCCACTGACCGGGGGAATACGTATGTTGAACGGCCTGTGGCTGAGTTTTTTCGTGGTAGCAGCAGTGGCCGCAGTGATGCGCTGGATCGGCGGCGATCCGGGCGTGTGGGCGGCCATGGTGGAAAGTCTGTTCGCCATGGCCAAGCTGTCGGTCGAGGTGATGATCCTGCTGTTCGGCACCCTGACCCTCTGGCTCGGCTTCCTGCGCATCGCCGAGAAGGCCGGCCTGGTGGATCTGCTGGCGCGGCTGCTGGGGCCGCTGTTCGCCCGCTTGATGCCGGAGGTGCCGCGGGGGCACCCGGCGCTTGGGCTGGTCACCCTGAGTTTCACCGCCAACGGCCTGGGGCTGGACAACGCCGCCACGCCGATCGGCCTGAAAGCCATGAAGTCCCTGCAAGAGCTGAACCCCAGCGCCACCTCCGCGAGCAACGCGCAGGTGCTGTTTATGGTGATGAACGCCTCCTCGTTCGTCCTGTTGCCGGTATCGATCTTTATGTACCGCACGCAGCAGGGCGCCGAGGACCCGGCCATGGTGTTCCTGCCGATCCTGCTGGCCAATAGCGTCTCCACCCTGAGCGCGCTGCTCTCGGTGGCCTTTATGCAGCGTCTGAAACTCTGGGACCCGGTGATGCTGGCCTGGTTCGCCGGCGGTGCGCTGCTGCTCGGCGGCTTTATGGCGGTGCTCGCCGGGCTCTCGGCGACGGCGCTGACGGCGCTGTCCTCCTTGCTCGGCAACCTCACCTTGTTTGGCCTGATCCTGGCCTTCCTGTTGATGGGCGCGCTGAAAAAGGTGGCGGTTTACGAGAGCTTTGTCGAAGGCGCGAAGGAAGGTTTCGAAGTCGCCAAGAATCTGCTGCCCTATCTGGTCGCGATGCTCTGCGCGGTGGGTGTGCTGCGCGCTTCCGGCGCGCTGGACGTGCTGCTCGACGGCATCCGCTGGTTGGTCGAAGGCCTGGGCTGGGACAGCCGCTTCGTCGAGGCCCTGCCCACCGGCCTGGTCAAACCCTTCTCCGGCAGCGCGGCGCGCGCCATGCTGATCGAAACCATGCAGACCCAGGGCGTCGACAGCTTCCCCGCGCTGGTTGCCGCCACTATGCAGGGCAGCACCGAAACCACCTTCTACGTGCTTGCGGTGTACTTCGGCTCGGTCGGCATCCAACGCGCCCGTCACGCGGTCGGCTGCGCCCTGCTGGCGGACCTGGTCGGCGTCGTGGCGTCGATTCTGGTTTGTTACTGGTTCTTCGGCTGAGAGCGCAGCGCGTGGCCGCGAGCTAGTGGCCTGTACGGCTAGTTGGTTAACTCAAGTTCGGATGCCTGGAGTCCTGAGACCAGGCGCCGTGACGAGTCATAGCTGGGCTATGGCGAGGAGCGGCAACGCAGTATCGGGGCTTCAGGCGCCGAAATTGACTAATTGAACTAGCCACACAGGCCACTAGCCAGCCGCGGCCTACTCCGTCACCTCGAAGCGCAGCACGCCAATCACCTGGCCATCCTCGGTCAGCACCCGGACTTCCCAGTCGCCGACGAGCTGCTCGGGGAAGTTCTGCTTGTGCGTCCAGGCGCGGTATCCCGCCTCGCGGCCACCGTGGATATCCAGGGCGATGCGATCCACTTCCTCGCCCTCGTGGCGCCAGACATGGTAGATGCGCTCTGCGAGGCCGCGTGGCGCATTGATCGCGGTGTAGGCATACAGCCCCTGGGCGCGCATCTGCTCGGCCGTCACCTGTTCGAGGCCTTTGCCCGGCGAACGGCTCTGGTCATCCAGCTGCGTGGTCACCGCCACCTCGGTCAGCCACAGGGTGGCCGGCGGGACCCACGAGCGCGCGAGCCAGCCTACGACGCCCAGGGCCAGCGTCAGCCCGATCAACGCCAGCCCGCGCCACCAGCGCTGCACCGGGAAGGTCACCAGCAGGCTGGGAAACGACAGCAGCACCGCGGTGCCCAAGGCCAGTTTGTAACTTTGCGCGGTGGTCAGGTGAAGAATGATCGGCAGCGCCGTCAGTAGCGCGGCGAACAGCGTCAGGGTGTGCAGCGCCAGATACAACCAGCGGCGCGGGGCGAGCCACTTGTTGTACAGCGGGTCGATGATGGTGATCAGCCCAGCGCAGGCCAGCAATCCGGTGAACAGCAGCTGACCGCTGTTCCAGGTGGTGGTAATGAGGAAGAACGGCAAGACGAAGAACAGACTCTCCTGATGGATCATCTGCGTCGCATAGCGCACCAGCGGTTGCGGTATCGTGCGGCCGAACATGCGCGCGATTATCCGCGTGAACAGGCTTTCCAGCGTCAACCAGAGCCAGCTGACCAGCAGCACCAGGGCAATCGCCGTGGCGAGTTTCGCCTGCCGGTCGACGAGGATGAAGCTGCACACGCCGGAGACGAATCCGAATGCCGCCACGACCCCCGGATAGCGTTGAGTGAGGGCGATGAGGCTGAAAAGACGGGTCTTCCAGGTAGGCATGGGCGGTTCGCGTCGAGGAGCAGTAGAAACAGCAGGTACGCAGGATACTGATCACCCCCGGCGCTGAGAAGGACTGTTGCAGGCCGACGGCGGAGATGCCGATCAAGTGGCCAGCTATCGCGGTATCCGTAGGCTGGGTTTCGCCAAAAACGGCGCTACCCAGCCTACGCTCACCAGGTTTGGTGGATTAGCCGCGCGGCGGCGTAATCCACCAAACCGGGCTGTCGCGATTGGCCACAGCGCTTGGCGGCCTCTGCCACTGCTGCCGAGTGCGTACGACCTTAAGCTGCGGCGGGCTAAGAACCTGTTCAATATCTGCCTGCGCTTGCTCATGCTGCGTTGAAAACGAACTCAAAATGCTCATTTACCACTCGTAAACTGCGCTTTTTCGTTCGTTTGACTCGCTCCGCTCGCCCTGCGGGCCAGCCTTCGGCAGTTACTCCGCTTCGCTGCGTTGCGCTTGCCTGAGCGGCGCTCGACTAGATCTTGAACAGGTTCCAATAACAAGAACTAGAGGCCGGTTTTATGAATTACGACGCTAGCCAACAACTGATCCTCGGCCTGGTACTGGCGGCGTTGATCTTCGGTGTGTCGCTGGAGCTGCGGCTCGAGCAGTTTCGCGCGGTGCTGCGCCAGCCGCAGCCGATCCTCGCCGGCATGCTCGGCCAGTGCCTGCTACTGCCCTGGCTGACTCTGCTGGTGACCCTGCTGGTCGACCTGCACCCCGGCCTTGAGTTGGGACTGCTGCTGGTGGCCTGCTGCCCCGGCGGTAACCTGTCCAACGTGATGACACACCTGGCGCGTGGCAACACGGCGCTGTCGATGAGCATGACCACGCTCTCCAGCCTGCTGGCACTGGTCTTGCTGCCGCTGAACTTCGCCCTGACCAGCTCCTGCAACCCCGAAGCCGCGGCCTACCTTGCCGAGCGCATGGAAAGCCTGCACGTCGATCACCTGAGCATTCTCCTCAATCTGCTCTGGTTACTCGGCCTGCCGCTGGTATTGGGCATGCTGGTAGGCAACCTGTGGCCGCGAGTGGCTGAGCGAATCATGCCGTGGTTCAAGCGCTTCGCCCTGCTCGCCTTTGCTCTCTTCGTGGTCGGTGCACTGGCCAACAATTGGAAGATGTTCAGCTCCAATCTCGGGCTGGTGCTGCTGATCGTAGTGCTGCACAACCTCAGCGCGATTTTGATCGGCTGGTTGATGGCCAAGCTGGCGCGCCAACGTGGCGCCAACCTGCGCGCGATGGTGATCGAAATCAGCATGCACAACTCCGGCCTGGCACTTGGGTTGATCTTCGCCCAGTTCGGCG
Source organism: Pseudomonas cavernicola (assembly GCF_003596405.1). NCBI lineage: Bacteria > Pseudomonadati > Pseudomonadota > Gammaproteobacteria > Pseudomonadales > Pseudomonadaceae > Pseudomonas > Pseudomonas cavernicola. The sequence goes on along the minus strand of NZ_QYUR01000002.1, from coordinate 999,729 downwards.
GCGAACCGAATATGGCGCTGGTTGCCGCGTTCTGGGGCACTTGGCATCTGATCAGCGGTTTGCTGCTGGTACTGGTCTGGCGCAACCGGCCCTTAGCACCACGACCGTTGCACGAGGAGTCGCTGTCATGCGCGTCCTGATCACCGGCGCGGCCGGCTTTATTGGCCAGCAGTTGCTTAACGAGCTAGCGATGCAACATCCCCGGTGGACGCTGATTGCCGCCGATATTCGCCCGCTGACCGCCCAGGGGCTGAAGCCGAATGTCGAACCGGTGCTGCTGGATATCAGCCAGCCGGCCGAGGTGCGCGCCTGCGTGGCGACCTGGCAGCCGCAGGCGATCGTGCATCTGGCCTCGGTGGTGACGCCGCCGCGCGGCATGAGCGACGCGCGCCTGCATGCCATCGATGTCGGTGGCACTCAGGCGATCATCGACGCTGCGGTGGCCAATGGTGTGGGTCAGTTGATCGTCACCAGCTCGGGCGCGGCTTATGGCTACTACCCGGAAAACGCCGAGTGGATCGACGAAACCGATCCGCTGCGCGGCCATGAGCACTTCGCCTACGCCAGGCACAAGTGCGAGGTCGAGTCGCGGCTGGCCGCGGCGCGGCGCAATCACCCCAACCTCAAGCAACTGGTGCTGAGGCCAGGCACCATCCTCGGCAAGCGGGTGAATAACCAGATCACCGACCTGTTCAAAAAACGCGCGGTGCTGGGCATTAAAGGCAGCGACAGCCGCTTCGTGTTTATCTGGGATCAGGACGTGGTGAGCATCATCCGCCAGGGCCTGGAGACCGCTGCGCAAGGGATCTTCAACCTGGCCGGGGACGGCGCGCTGAGGCTGAGTGAAATCGCGCAGATTCTCGGTAAACCGTATCGCCCGCTGCCGGCTGGGTTAATCAGTACGGCGCTGCGCCTGCTCAAGCCGCTCGGGCTGAGCCAGTACGGCCCCGAGCAGCTGGATTTTCTGCGTTATCGCCCAGTATTGGCCAACCGCCGCTTGAAGGAAGAGTTCGGCTATCGGCCACGTTACACCAGCCGTGAAGCCTTCCTCGCCTTCCTTGAGGCGCAAGCGTAGGTTGGCGCGCGCCTTCGGCTCAGCACCAACGGTTTTGCGGCGGCTGGCAGGGTTAGCCTAAGAGACGGTTATGTAGGTTGGCGCTGAGCGCAGCGATGCCCACCAGGGAGTCGCTTGCGACTCCTATGCACGGTCTTGAACATGAAAGCCCGGCCTTGCAGCAATGCTGTTCACTTAAGCATGCGTTTTCGCCTTCTATCCCCTCGCCCCTCTGGGGAGAGGGTTAGGGAGAGGGGTGCATGCCAAATGAATTCACTTTTGCCCGCTATTTACCCTCTCCCCCACCCCCTCTCCCGTAAACGGGAGAGGGGAGCCCAGGCGCACGTTGCCTAAGTGAACAGCATTGCGGCCTTGCAGGCCGGTTGTTGGGCATCGCCTTTGGCTCAGCACCAACCTACAGGTGCGTGCTGCCCTACGCGCTTGCGCGGCTATGTTGCGCGCGGTACTCGCCGGGGGTCAGCCCGGTCCAATGGCGGAAGGCGCGGAAGAACACGCTGGGCTCGGAGTAGCCGAGCAGCAGGGCAATCTCCGCCGCGGGCAGCTGACCGCTTGCCAGATGGCGTTCGGCGAGTTGCTGACGGGTATCGTTGAGCAATTGCTGGTAGCTGCTGCCTTCCTCGGCCAACCGGCGTTGCAGCGTGCGTTCGCTGAGGTGCAGGGTGCGCGCGAGCTCGGCGCGATCCGGCTCGCCGTGGGCCAATTGCGCACCCAGCAGGGTCACCACGCGGGCGATCAAGCCTTCGCTTGGCAGGCGAGCCAGCAGGGCTTCGGCATGCTGGCGCAGCAGGCTCTGTAACGGCGGGTTGGCCTGGGTCAACGCGGTGTCGCGCAGGCTCAGCGGCAACACCAGCGCGTAGTCGGCGGCGCTGAACCGTAGCGGGCAAGCAAACACCGCCTGATAGGTCGCCAGCTCGTCGGGCTGTGGATGGGCAAAGTCCGCCCGCAGCAAGCGGAAGTCGTCGAGCAACGGCGTCATCATCTGCACCCAGAACGCCATCAGCGCCAACACCCGTGTGCGCGTCGCCGGCAGCTGCGGATGCAGTGGGCGATAGAGCACTCGCAGCTCGTCGGCGTACTCCTGCAACTGCAACTCACCCCCTTCACCGACCAAGCGCTGATAGCGCAGGCCGGCCGTCAAGGCCTCGCCGAGGGTGGCGCTGCTTTGCAACAGATAACCGAGCACGCTGAACGGTCCGGGGGAAAGATTGGCACCGAGCACAAGGCCCGGCTCTGGATGCGCTACCAGGCGGCTGCCGAGCAGCTGCCACAACTGTTCCTGGCTGGCGAAAGACACACGGGCGTCCGGATCGGCGAGCTGAGCCTCGTGCAGGCCGCAGGCGTCGAGCAGTTCTTCGCGTGGCAGACCGAGGCGACTGGCAGCGTGCAGCACCGCTTGGGTGATGCTGGCGCTGACGGAGGCGTGGCGGGGGTCGATCAGTGTGTTTGGCATGGGCTGGGATTCTGCCCAAGGACTTGCGGCGACGATAGCCTAAAGATGTTTGCCTCGGCGCTGGGCACTGTTGCGTTCACGGTGCGAGGCTTTCATCCAGTAGCGCCGTATCCGCCAACGCCCCGGTTCCCTGAGCTTCCAGCACCGCATAGGCGCTGCTGCAGAACAGCGAATTGAGCCGCTTCATATCGGCGATCAGCTCCAGGTGCAGCGAGCTGGTCTCGATGCTCTGCACCACCTGGCGATGCAAGCGATTGACGTGAGAATGCGCCAGACGCCGCTCCTGGGCGCGGAAGCGGCGCTTCTCGCGCAGCAGTTGGCGGGCACTTTCCGCATCGCCGGAGAGGAACACCGAGAGGCCCAAACGCAGGTTGGCCATCAATTGCAGGTGCAGGCTGGCCAGTTCTTCCAGGCCGCTGTCGGAGAACGAGTAGCGCTGGGCGGTTTTCTGATCCTGCACCTTGCCGAGCATGCGTTCGATGATGTCGCCGGCCTGTTGCAGATTGATGCTCAGCTCGATGATCTCCGCCCAACGTCGCCGATCATGTTCACCCAGCGCCTCGCCGGGCACCTGCGCGAGGTACAGTTTGACCGCGCTGTAGAGCGCATCGACATCTTCGTCCAGCCGCCGCAGCTCCTTGCTCAGCGCCGGTTGGTGGCCGCGCAGCACTTGCAGCAGGTTGTTCAGCATGGTTTCGATCAGGTCGCCAATGCGCAAGGTCTCGCGTACCGCATTGGCCAGCGCCAGGCTTGGCGTGTCCAGCGCCGTCGGGTCGAGGTGACGCGGCTTGGCCACGCCGTTGTCCAGCGCCTGCTCGGGCAACAGCCAGTTGCAGAAGCGTGCCATGTACCCGACGCTGGGCAACAGCAGTAGGCAGCGCAAGCTGTTGTAGAGCAGGTGAAAGCCAATCACCAGACCCTGCGGGCTCAGCTTCAGAGTGGCCAGCCACTGCACCAGCGGGTTGAGCAGCGGGATGATCAGCACCAAGCCGATCACCTTGTAGAGCAAGCTGCCGAGGGCGACTCGGCGTCCCGCCGGGATCTGCATGCTGGTGCCGAGAAAGGCCAGGATGCCGCTGCCGATATTGGCGCCGATCACCAGGCCGATGGCCACCGGCAGGCTGATCAGCCCGGCGCCGGCCAGCGTCGCGGTGAGCAGCACCGCCGCCAGGCTGGAATAGGAAATCAGCGCGAACAGCGCGCCGACCAGCGCATCCAGCATCAGGTCACCGGTCAACGAGGCGAACAGCACCTTGATCCCCTTGGCCTCGGTGATGGGTGTAGCGGCGCTGACGATCAACTCCAGCGCCAGAATGATCAGCCCCAGTCCGATCGCTACCCGCCCCAACTGGCCGGCGCGGGTCTGTTTGCGCGACAGGAAGAAAATCACCCCGAGGAAAATCAACAGCGGCGACAACCATGACAGATCAAAGGTCAGCACCCGCGCCATCAAGGCCGTGCCGACATCGGCGCCGAGCATGATCGCCAGCGCCGGGGTCAGCGCCATCAAACCCTGGGCGACGAACGAGGTGACCAGCAAGGCCGTGGCGTTGCTGCTCTGCACCAGCGCGGTGACGCCGATACCGGCGGCAAAGGCCAGCGGTCGCTTGTTCATGTTGTGGCTGAGCACTTTGCGCAGGTGCGAGCCGTACACCCGCAGGATGCCGGTGCGAACGATATGCGTGCCCCAGATCAGTAAGGCGACGGCAGACAGCAGGTTGAGCAGGGTCAGCATCGGTGCGGCCTCCCTGGCAGCCTTCGGCATTGACGTAGGCGGCGCTCTGGCTCGGCAGCGATAGGTCGGGCGGGCGACGCGTGTGAGTAATGGACTGGCGAGAGTGCGTACTTGTTCGGATATTTCTCGCAGGCCTGTCTTTAGCTTTAGTTGGCGATTGCCGCTGGCGCCAGCTTTATCGTGCCATCTGTCGTCGGGGCAAGGCGCAATAGACACAGCCTGTCGCCTGATCCCGTCAGGCTGGCCGAGCTGTTAACCTACGCCGACTGACCGCAAGTGACCCCAGCCCATGCTCACGCTCTACCACGCCCCAGATCTGGAAACCCTCGGCGAGTTGGCCACGACGTTGTTGGCCCAGCCGCAGCGCGAGCCGTTTGCGCCGGCCTTGGTGGTGGTGCCGAGCCAGGGTATGGGCCGCTGGCTGACCCTGGAGTTGGCGCGCAAACAGGGCATCGCCATGCAGCTGGAAGTCCAGTTGCCGGCGAAATTCGTCTGGGAAGTGTCACGGTTGGTGCTCGGCCAGTTGCCGGAACAGTCGGCGTTCTCGCCGACCACCCTGACCTGGCGTCTGTACGACTGGCTCTGCGAGCCAAGCAATCTTGAGCGTGCGCCGCGGCTGGCGCAGTACCTCGCAGGCGGTGACGAACGCCGGCGCCTGTCGCTGGCGGCGCGCATTGCAGACGTATTCGACCAATATCTGCTGTATCGCGACGACTGGTTGGCCGCCTGGGAGCGCAACGAGTTGGTCGACTTGGGCCCCGACGAAGGCTGGCAAGCACTGCTTTGGCGTGAACTGACCGCCGATGGCCACCCGCACCGGGCGCGGCTGCTGGATGATCTGCTGCGGCGTTTGCACAGTGACCGACCCATCGCCGGCCTGCCCGAACGCCTGCTGGTATTCGGCATCAGCAGCCTGCCGCCGCACCATATGCGCATGCTCGAAGGCTTGGCGCGGCATGTCGAGGTGGTGGTCTGTGCGCTCAACCCGTGCCGCGAGGCTTGGGGGGATATCCGCGATATTCGCGAGCTGGCCCAGCAGCCCGAACTGAGCCCTGATGATTGGTATTTGGACGTCGGCCACCCGTTATTAGCGAGTTTGGGCAAACAAGGCCGCGACTTCTTCGATGCGCTGTTCGCCATGGTTTTTGCTGAAGCCGGCCAAGAGGTCGGCATCTATTCGGAAGATGCCGACCTGCACGACAGCTCGGTGCTGCGCGCCCTGCAAAACGACATCCTGCGCCTGCGTACCCGCAACCCCGACGAGCGCCTGGCGTTGCGCGCGAATGATCGTTCGCTGGAGGTGCATATCGCCCACTCGCCGCTGCGCGAGGTGGAAATCCTCCATGACCAGCTGCTTGCGCGCTTCGCGGCCGAGCCAGGCCTGACACCCGATCAGGTGGTGGTGCTGACCCCGGATATCGAACGCTACGCGCCCTATATCGAGGCGGTTTTTTCCTCGAAGACAGGCGCCACGCGTGAAGGCGTGCCGCGCATACCGTTTAGCCTGGCCGACCGCAGCCTGCGTGCGGAAGTCCCGCTGATCGAAGCCTTTCTCAACCTGCTGGCCCTGGCGCAAAGCCGTTTCACCGCCGAGGAAATTCTCACCTGGCTGGAACAGCCGGCCATTGCCGCCCGTGCCGGCATCGAGAATGAAGACTTGCCGTTGCTGCGCGACTGGCTGCGCGAAGCCGGCGTGCGTTGGGGTCGGGATGCCAGCCATCGCCAGCAGCTCGGCTTGCCGGCGGATGCGGCCTTTACCTGGCGCCAGGGTCTGGATCGCCTGCTGCTCGGCTTTGCTGCGCCGCCGCAGTTGGCGGGAACCGCCGCGCCGCTGCTCGGTGACAACTGGCCGCTGGATGCCCTGGAAGGTGGCCGCGCGCAACTGCTCGGGCGCCTGGCCGGCTTCGTTCAGCGCCTATCTGGCTTGGCCGAAGAACTGCAACGCCCACGGCCGCTGGCGGCGTGGGCCGACACCCTGCAAGGGCTGATCGATAGCCTGTTCGATGAGCGCGAGGCCGGCGACACACTGCTCCTGCTCAGCCAGGCTTGCGCGGCGCTGCGCGATCAGGCGACGGCCGCCGGTATCGAGCGGCCGCTGGAGCTGGAGCTGGTGCGTCAGCAACTCAGCGCGGCGCTGGAGCAAGGCAGCGGCGCCTCGGGTTTCCTCACCGGGGCGGTGACCTTCTGCACCATGGTGCCGATGCGTAGCCTGCCGTTCCGCCTGGTCTGCCTGCTCGGCCTGGATGACGGAGCATTGCCACGCAGGACTCCGGCTGCCGGCTTCGACCTGATCGCGCAACGACCGCGCCGTGGCGATCGCGCCCGGCGGCTGGATGACCGTTACCTGCTGCTGGAAATCCTGCTCTCGGCCCGCGACGCGCTGTACCTCAGCTACGTGGGCCGCGACCCACGCAATAACGCCGTGCTGCCGCCCTCGGTGCTGATCAGCGAATTGCTCGAGGCGGTCGACCTGACCGCTTTCTGGAGTGATGCCCCGGATGAGAATGGGCTTGGTGGGAGCGGTTTCAGCTGCGAAGAACCATCGCGGATAAATCCGCTCCCACAGGCTGAAGCTGCCAGCGCCCGGCTGACCTTCGCTCACCCGCTGCAACCCTTTGCGCCCGGTAACTTCGAGTCCGGCGCCCATAGCGGTTTCGCCGCCCCCTGGTTCCGCGCCGCCCAGCGTCTGGCCGCGCCACCGCAACTCAGCCCGGAACCCTTCGCCAGCCGCCTGCCCGAGCCGGATGCGGACTGGCTGAGCATCGAACCGTCGCAGCTGTTGCAGTGTTTCCGCCATCCGGCGCGCTTCCTGCTGGAGCAGCGTCTGGGCTTGCGCCTGGCGGACACCGAAGAAGCCCTGGCCAGCGATGAACCCTTCGCGCTGGAAGGCCCGGCCTGGCGTGGCCTGCGCCAGCTGGCGCTGGATGCCGTCGAGCGCGGCTGGTCGCAGACCCAGGAGCGCAACGTCGCCCGCGCCGCCGGCTGGCTGCCAACCGGCGAGCTCGGCCATGCGCTGTGGGGCAAGTTGCGCGGCCCGGTGCGCGCCTTCGCCCCGCGCCTGTTCGAGGCGCGGCCGGAGGAAGTGCCGCAGCCGCTGCTGGTGGATATCCAACTGGCTGGCGTGCACATCCACGGCTGGCTGGAAGGCGTGACCTCCAGCGGCCTGTTCGACTGGCGCCTGAATGCGCCAGGGGCCTGGGATCTGCCGGCGTTCTGGTTGCGCCACTTGCTGCTCAACCTCAGCGCCACACCCGGCATCGCCCGCGAAAGCCTGCTGATATCACCCTCGAAAGATTGGCAGCTGGGTCCCCAGGCCAACCCGGCTGAACTGCTGGAACCCTGGCTGCACGCCTACCGCGAGGCGCTTTGCGAGCCGTTGCCGGTGCTGCTGAAAAGCAGCTACGCCTTTGCCGAAGGCCTGCTCAAACCGGGCAAAAAGGAACCCCTCGATGCGGCCCGCAGCAAAGCTTTGCTGGCCTGGGAGGGGGCGGACTTCAGCCCAGTCCCAGGCGAATCCCAGGACCCCTGGTACGCCCTGGCTTTCCGTGACCGCGAGGTGCTTGGCGAACGTTTCGAGCAACTGGCCGAGGCGTTGTTCGCGCCGGCACTGCAGGCCCTGGCGGCGGATGAAGGGGACGACGAATGAGCCTCGACCTGCACAGCTCGTCCTTCACCGGCCGCTCCCTGATCGAGGCCAGCGCCGGCACCGGCAAGACCTGGACGCTCACCGCGCTCTACGCACGCCTACTGCTGGAGCGGCAACTGAGCGTCGGGCAGATCCTCGTGGTCACCTACACCACCGCCGCCACCGCCGAGTTGCGCGAGCGTATCCGCGCGCGGTTGGCGGAGCTGCTGGCGGTCTACGAAGGTACGCCGAGCAAGGACGACTTCCTGACCCGCCTGCACGCCCAATACCCCGGTGACGAGGCCCGTCGGCGCTTGCTATTGGCGGTGCACGGCTTCGATGAGGCGGCGATTTTCACCATTCACGGCTTCTGTCAGCGCGCCTTGCAGGATGCGGCTTTTGAGGCCGGTGGCGACTTCGACAGCGAGCTGACCAGCGATGATCGCGAAGTGCTCGACGCGCTGCTGACCGACGCCTGGCGCCACCAGTTGGCCGAAGCCGACCCGGCCTGGGCGCGCTTTCTGGCACAGAAGAAGATTACCCCGGGTGTGTTGCGCCAGCGTTTGCGCCATCACCTGGGCAAGCCCTACCTGCGAATCGAGCCGCGCGATGCCGTCAGTGGTGCAGGCAGTGGCGCAGAGCTTGCCGCCGCCAGTCAGGCCTGGTCCCACGCGGCCGGCCTCTGGCAAAGCCAGGGCTACAACTGGGTCGAGCAATTGCAGGAGCACGGCGGCCTCAGCCAGAGCACCCACAAGCTGGCTAAGTTGCCGCTTTGGTCGAGTGAGCTGGACAGCTATTTCGCCGACCCCGCTGCGCTGTTCGAGGTGCCGGCCGGCCTGGAGAAACTCGCCAGCGGCGCCTTGCACAAAGCCACCAAGAAAGGCTTCGACGCGCCGAGCAGCTCGATCGCCGAGGCGTTTGAAGCACTGCTCGAGAGCTTGGCCGCTGCCGTGCCGGCTGGTGAAAAACGGCTGATCGCCTTGCAGGTGAATCTGCTCGACCAGCTCAACAAGGAGCTGCCGGCCCGCAAAGCGGCGCAGCGCATGCTCGCCTTCGACGACCTGCTCAACCGCCTGAATGAGGCGTTGCACGGCCCGGCCGGCGACGCTCTGGCGCTGACCCTGCGCAGCCGTTATCCGCTGGCGCTGATCGACGAATTCCAGGACACCGACCCGGTGCAGTACGACATCTTCAACCGGGTCTATGAACGCGATAGCGACCTGTGTTTCGTCGGCGATCCGAAGCAGGCTATTTATGCGTTTCGCGGGGCCGACCTGGCGACTTACCTCAAGGCCCGCGATGCCGCCGAGCGTTGCTATGACCTGCCCTTTAACTACCGCTCCACGCCGCAGTTGATCGCCGCCCTCAACCTGTTGTTCGCGCGCCCGCAACCCTTTGCCGAAAACGGCCTGGACTATCCGCAGGTCAGCGCTGGGGTCAAAGCACGGGCGCAACTGGTGTTGCCGCGCGCGCTCTCTACCCAAGAGCAGGACGCGCCACTGGCGCTGGTCTGGTTGGGTGACGAGGAGCTGAACAAGGGCAAGGCGGACACCCTGGTAGCCATAGACACCGCCCAGCGTATCGCCAGCCTGCTGGCCGCCAGCGCCCAGGGCCAGGCGTACTTCCAGGACGGCGCTGAACGCACGGCGCTGAAAGGCGGCGACATCGCCGTGCTGGTGGCCAACCATCGGCAGGCCGCCGATATCGCCGCCGAGTTGGTGGCCCGTGGCGTACCCAGCGTGCGCCGGGGTAACCAGAGCGTCTGGCATAGCGAAGAAGCCGCCGAGCTGGCTGCCGTGCTCGCCGCCTATGCCGAACCGGGCCGTGAAGGCGTGTTGCGCTATGCCCTGTCGACCCGCCTGCTGGGCCGTGACGCGCTGCAACTGGCGCGCTGTCAGGACGACGAGCGCGCCTGGGATCGCGAGCGCGAGGACGCCGAACTCTATCACCAGCTTTGGCAGCAACAGGGCTTCATGCGCGCCTTCCGCGCCTGGCTGGATCAGGAACAGGTCGCCGAACGCCTGCTCGCCGCGGCGGACGGCGAACGGCGTTTGACCAATCTGCTGCATCTGGCCGAATTGCTCCAGGCGGAGAGCCAGCAGCGCCCAGGCCTGGAGCCGCTACTGGCGTGGCTGAACGCGCAACGCGGCAGCGAAGGCGCCGGTGAAGACGCCTTGCTGCGGTTGGAAAGCGATGCCGAACGGGTGCAGATCGTCACCATCCACACCAGCAAGGGGCTCGAATATCCCCTGGTGTTCTGCCCTTACCTGTGGAATGGCAAGCTACTCGGTAAGCACAAGGACAGCGCCAGCTGTCACGACGAGCACGGCCAGCCGCTGCTCGATCTGGGCAGCGCCAACCTGGACGAGCACCTGCAACGCGCCCGTCGGGAAGTCTTCGCCGAGCAGCTGCGCCTCGCTTATGTGGCACTGACCCGCGCCCGTGATCGCCTGTGGTTGCACTGGGGGCCGGTGGCCGTACCGGCGCCGGTGAAAAAGACCGGGTTGCTGCCGGAAGAAGGCCTGCACAGCAGTGCCCTTGCCTGGCTGCTGCATGGTCGCGAACTCGGCGGTGCGGACGCTTTGCCCGAGCTGGCCGCGCACCTCAGCGAGCGCAGCGGCGCCAGCCTGCGTGACGAGCTGGATCAATTGATTGCGGCGAGCACCGGCACCTTCGCCCGCCTGCCGTTGTTGCTCAGCGAAGCCAGCGCCGCGGGCGAGCAGCGGGCACAGCCGCCGGCTCGGCTGGCGCACTTCGAGCGCAGCCTGCACAGCGCCTGGCGCATCGGTAGCTTCTCCGGCCTGGCCGCTGGCATGCACATGGAAGCGCCGGATCGCGATGGCCTGGTCATGCCGGATGCCAGCGAGCCGGGTGCCGGCTTCTTCGGCTTCCCCCGTGGCGCGCGTGCCGGTACCTGCCTGCACGCCGTGCTGGAAGACTGGGTGCGAGGCAAGGGTGAGCTGCCGCAACTGGTGGAAAACGCGCTGAATGCCCACGGCCTTTCCACCGACTGGACCGAGCTGGCGGCCACGCATTTGCAGCGGGTGCTCGACAGCGATCTGGACGGCCAGGGCCTGACCCTGACCGCCCTCGCCCCGGCGCGACGTCTGCCGGAGCTGGGCTTCACCTTCCCGGTGGCCAACCTGGATGTGCAGCGCCTGCGCACGATCCTGGCGGACCCGGTCCATGGTCTCGCCGCACCCATGCGGGAAGCGGCTGCGCGGCTGGAGTTCGACAGCCTCAAGGGGTTCCTCAAGGGCTTTATCGACCTGACCTTCGAGCATCAGGGGCGCTGGTATATCGCCGACTACAAATCCAACTGGCTCGGCCCGGACGCCAGTTATTACGGCGGCGATCGGCTGATCCAGGCGCTGGCCGCCGAGCATTACTACCTGCAATACCTGATTTATCTGGTGGCGTTGCGGCGCTTCCTCCGCCAGCGCTTGGTCGACTTCGACGATGACCAGTTGGGCGGCGCCTATTACCTGTTCCTGCGTGGCATGCCGAGCGCCGGTGTGTATTTCTCGCGCCCGGCCGATTCGCTGCTGGATGCGCTCGACCATCTGTTCACGGAGGGCCGCTGATGAGTCTGCATAACGGTCTTACAGGCGACCTTGCCAAGGGCGAGTTGGCTGTTGGACGGTGGGCTGAAGCCCACCCTACGGCGGCGCGGCGTTTTTGTAGGGTGGGCTTCAGCCCACGCGTCACCCAAGCGAGCATCCACCAATGAGCCTGTCCGCCCTGCCCCTCGGCCCGCTGGAACGGGCCTTTGTCGACAGCCTGCAGCGCCTCGATCCGCAGGCCGGCGAAGCCGTGCTGGCGGCCGCTGCGCTGACTTGCGGCGCGCTGGTCGAGGGCGATGTCTGCTTGCCATTGCGCCGTTGGGCCGGGCAACGGGCCTGGCCGGATGTGGCCGGTGGGCTGCTCTTGCCAGCCTTGGCCGACTGGCGCGAACAACTTGCCGCCTCCGCCCTGGTCGGCCTGCCCGGCGCGTTTGCACCGCTGATTCTGGATGGCGAGCGTCTCTACCTCGCTCGCTATCACGCCTACGAAACCCAGTTGGCGAAGCAACTGCTCGCCCGTGGGAGCGCTAACCCAGAGGTCGACGAGGCGCTGTTGGCCGACGGCCTGACTCGCCTGTTTGCCCGCAATAGCGCCCAGGCCGGGCCGGATTGGCAACGCCTCGCCGCGGCCCAGGCGGTACGACGCAATCTGGCGGTGATCTCCGGCGGTCCCGGCACCGGCAAGACCACCACCGTGGTGCGCCTGCTCGCTGCGCTGCTCGAACAACCGGGCGGCGAGCGCCTGGCCATCGGCCTCGCCGCACCCACCGGCAAAGCCGCCGCGCGCATGGCCGAGGCGATCCGCAATGCCAAGGCCGAGCTGCCGGTCAGCGCGGCGATCAAGGCGGCGCTACCGGAAGAGGCGCGTACCCTGCACCGTCTGCTGGGCAGCCGTGGCGACAGCCCGCGCGTGCGGCATAACGCGGCCAGCCCATTGCCGCTGGATGTGTTGGTGGTGGACGAAGCCTCGATGGTCGACCTGGCGCTGATGGCCAAGCTGGTCGACGCCCTGCCAGCGAATGCGCGACTGATCCTGCTCGGCGATAAAGACCAGCTGTCCGCCGTCGAAGCCGGCGCGGTATTCGCCGAGCTGTGTGAAGGTCGTGGTTTCGACGAGCAAACCGCGGCAGCCTTGCAACGCCTGACCGGGCAGCCGGTGACGGTGCAAACGCCGCGCTCCAAGCTCGGCGATGCCGTGGTGTTGCTGACCCACAGCCACCGCTTTGCCGGCGACAGCGGTATTGGTGAACTGGCACGGCGCATCAACGGCGGCGATGCGGCCGGGACGTTGAATCTGCTCAAGGAGGCGCGCACGGATCTGGCCTGGCAATCCCAGCCCGCAACGGCGGCCCTGCTCGCCCGCCTTGAGCAGGGTTATGCGCCCTACCTGGTGGCCGCCAAAAGCGCCGATCCGGCCGCGGCCTTCGCCGCCTTCAATGCCTTCCGCGCGCTGACCGCCCAGCGCGAAGGGCCCTGGGGGTAGCCGGTATCAACGAGGCGCTGGAAGCGCGGATCAAGCGTCGCTTCAGCCTGCCGACACGCGAGCGCTGGTACCCCGGCCGGGCGGTGATGGTGCGCCAGAACGATTACGCCCTCGGCCTGTTCAACGGCGATATTGGCATCTGCCTGGCCACCGAGCACGGCCTGCGGGTCTATTTCGAGAGCTCCGGCGAGGCCGAGCAAAGCTTCCGTCCCTTCTCGCCCGCCCGCCTGCCCAGCCACGACAGCGCCTTCGCCATGACCGTGCACAAAAGCCAGGGTTCGGAATTCAGCGAGGTACTGCTGGCCCTGCCGGAAACCCCGAGCCCACTGCTGACCCGCTCGCTGCTCTACACCGGCATCACCCGAGCCAAGCACAAGGTCGAACTGTGGGCTTTGCCGGCCCGTCTCGCCGAGGCCGTCAGCACCCGCGCCGAACGCGCGGCGGGCTTGGCCGAGCGGTTGGCGGTCGCAGGGCCATCAACGGTGCCCGAGTTGGCGGACGGCAGCATGCAGTCGACGGGGCAGATGAACCTGTTTTGAAGACCACTGCTACGGGCTGGTTACCCAGTTCGCGAGGGTCTTGGCCACCTGCTGATTGTCCAGATAACCGTAAAGCTTATGCGGATTGAGACCGTCATCACCGACCCAGAAGTTGTACATGAAGTTGTCTTCTATTTTTCTTAGGAATTTACGCTTCTTCATTTTTTGGAAGTTGTCAGAAAGCTCCTCATCCCTGCAAATGAAATCGTCTTGAGCCGAAAAGTTTTGCCACTCATCAATGTTCGTTGGGTACTTACCGTCATCCGGTTCATTTACGTCATACAGTTGTTTGGTAATTGCGGGATCTCCGAGAGGCGAGCCGAGGGTGACAAATAAACGTACCTTTCTATCGTGGATGCTCTGATATTCACTCATGCGGGAGAGCTTCCATAGCACGTCATAGGCAACGATGGTCCCCATGCTGTGCCCGACCAGGCATATATCTTCGTTATGGCTTAGGGCTGGAACCAAAACTTCCTGTAGCCGTTGTCTTATCAGTGAGCCGACCAACCTGTGTTTAAAGTAAGCGCCCATATCTGGAAGCAGAAAGTTGACTAATTCATCGTTTAATCCGGTAATTTGAGCGATTGGGCTGATGATGTCTGCCAGGTTGTCTATTGCGTTAAGATCCCTCTCGGATCTTGCCAGCTTCTGGTAATGCTCCTTGTTTTGTTCGCTGGTTTTCACTAAAAATAACTTATTCAGTGAATCGTCATAAGAGCCGTCGGCTTCGAAGGGGAATTTCCATGTACTTAAAAAGTCGGGGGTTATCTTCTTCGATGGGCGTTGCTTGTCGGCCCAGAGCAAGGCGTTGTTTATATCGCCGTAGTAGGCCAGGTCAATGTTCAGGTCGCCCGACTCTACTTTCATGTGGGCATCTTTTGATACTCTGTGAAGGCCGTGAAGCAGAGACTCTCTAAGTAGCCTGAATTTTTCCTCTTTTCTAGGTTTGCTTGCTCTTCCATGAATAAATATGAGTCTCTTCATGGCGGCCTCCTCGAGGTGTCGGTATTTAATTTTATTGACTGCTACCTATGCTGTTCTGGGCTTGTCGCTACACTTGCAATTGACGCTAGTTTTCTTCGAGGATTTGCACAAAGAGCTGGCTCGCCTATCCGACAAATGGACAAGTAGCGATTCGAAATAGAGTATTAGCCGGATTGGTCTAAGTAGTTGAGTAAAAAGTAGACCCAAAAGAAACGGGGCCATCGAGGCCCCGTTTTCTATTCCAGCTCAGGCGCTTTACTCGCCCGGAATATCCTTGCGCAGCTTCACCGGCTCGCTTAGTTGCTGCTGCTTCTTCGCCCGCGCGCTGCGCATGCGGATGTTGACGGCTTCGACCGCCAGCGAGAAGGCCATGGCGAAGTACACGTAGCCTTTGGGTACATGCACATCGAAGGCTTCGGCGATCAGCACGGTGCCGACCATGATCAGGAACGACAGCGCGAGCATCTTTAGCGACGGGTGCTTGTCGATAAAGTCGCTGATGGTGCCGGCGGCCAGCATCATCACCAGCACGGCGACGACGATCGCGGCGATCATCACCGGCACATGGGAAACCATGCCGACCGCGGTGATCACCGAGTCCAGCGAGAAGACGATGTCGATGATGGCGATCTGGATGATGGTGCCGATAAAACCGCCGGTCATGCTTTTGGGCTCGCCGAGCGTGTCGTCTTCGCCTTCCAGGCCGTGGTACATCTCAGTGCTGCTCTTCCACAGCAGAAACAGACCGCCGAAGAACAGAATCAGATCGCGCCCGGAAAAGCCCTGCTCCATTACCGTGAACAGATCATTGGTCAGGCGCATGACCCAGGTGATCGACAGCAACAGCATGATCCGCGTGACCATCGCCAACGCCAGGCCGAAGAAACGGGTCTTCGGCTGCATGGCTTTCGGCATGCGGCTGACCAGGATCGAGATCATGATGATGTTGTCGATGCCGAGGACGATCTCCAGGGCCGTCAGGGTGAAAAATGCGATCCAGATTTCCGGGCTGGTCAGCCATTCCATGTAAAACCTTCCTCTTGCGTTGGCGCGATTAAGTCAGTGGCTGCCGAACAGTGGGAAGATCCCCATCAGCAGCGCGGCGAACAGGATACACAGGCAAACCAGCACTGCCCATTTCAGGGTGAAGCGTTGGTGGTCGCCAAACTCGATGCCGGCCAGGCCGACCAGCAGGTAGGTCGAGGGGACCAGCGGGCTGAGCAGATGTACCGGCTGGCCAACGATCGAGGCGCGGGCCATTTCCACCGCGCTGATCCCGTAATGGCTGGCCGCCTCGGCGAGCACCGGCAGCACGCCGTAGTAGAAGGCGTCGTTGGACATGAAAAAGGTGAACGGCATGCTCACCACGGCGGTGATCACCGCCAGATAAGGGCCCATGGCGTCTGGGATCACCGCCAATAAGCTCTTCGACATGGCGTCGACCATGCCGGTCCCAGAGAGGATGCCGGTGAAGATCCCCGCGGCGAAGATCAGCCCGACCACTGCCATGGCGTTGCCGGCATGGGCGGCGACGCGCTCTTTTTGCTGCTGCAGGCAGGGGTAGTTGACGATCATGGCGATGCCGAAGGCGAGCATGAACAGCACCGGCAGCGGCAGCAGGCCGGCAATCAGCGCGACCATCAGGGCGGCGGTGAGTGCGCCGTTGAACCAGATCAGCCGTGGCCGGCGGGCGTCCGGGTATTGCGACACGCTGATGGCGCCGTGCCCGATCTCATCGCCGGGCAGATGCAGTTCGCCGAGGCGCGCGCGCTCGCGTTTGCCATAGGCGTAGGCGATCAGCAGGATCGCCACGACGCCGGCGAGCATGGCCGGAATCATCGGCACGAAGATCTCCGACGGGTCGACGTGCAGGGCGCTGGCGGCGCGCGCGGTCGGGCCGCCCCAGGGCGTCATATTCATCACCCCGCCGGCGAGGATGATCAGACCGGCCATGATCCGCGGGCTCATGCCCAGGCGGCTGTAGAGCGGCAGCATGGCGGCCACGCAGATCATGTAGGTGGTCGCGCCGTCACCGTCCAAGGACACCACCAGCGCCAGCGCCGCGGTACCGACCGAGACTTTCAGCGGGTCGCCTTTGACCAACTTGAGAATCTTGCGCACCGCCGGGTCGAACAGCCCGGAGTCGATCATCAGGGCGAAATAGAGGATGGCGAACATCAGCATCACGCCGGTCGGCGCGAGCTTGGTGATGCCCTCCAGCATCATCGGGCCGATTCCGGCGGCGAAGCCACCGATCAGGGCGAACACGATAGGAATGATGATCAAGGCGATCAACGCCGAGAGGCGCTTGGTCATGATCAGGTACATAAAAGTGATGACCATGGCGAAGCCGAGGAAAGTCAGCATGGGATTACTCCAGGCGAATGGGTGACGTGCAGGTCAACTGGCGTGGCAAAACAGCAGCGGGCGAGACGGGCGGCCTGGAGGGGCGCTGGCCGTGGCGAAGCTAGGGGCGCGGGTGCAGCGCAGCAGGACAGAGCAGGAACTCAACATGACAAACCACCGATTGTTTTTTTTGTGGAAGCCCGCGGCTGGTGGCGGGATGCTGGATGCTAAGCGGCGAAGCTTTCAGCAGGCTTTCGTTGGCGCAGGGGGGCGCCGGGAAGAGGAGCTTCCGACGGACGGGTTTCAGCCTCTTAGCAATTGCGATATCAGGCATAACCCCGGGTAGGTTGGTGCTGAACGCAGTGATGCCCAACAACCGGCCTGCAGGGCCGGGCTTGTAGGTGGGTTGCCGAGCGCCGGGTGTCGCGGGCGACTCCTTGTTGGGCATCGCCTACGGCTCAGCACCTACCTACGGGTTTTGCGTTTGCCAATTGGGCTGTCAGCCTTTCAACAACCCGCCGTCGACGGGGATCAGCGCTCCGGTCACATAGCCTGCAAGCGGGCTGGCAAGGAAGGCCGCGACAGCGCCGAATTCCTCGGCAGTGCCGTAGCGCCCCAGGGGGATCGCAGCCTGCTCCTGAGCCACCAGGGTTGCCATCGGCGTTGCAGTTTTCTCGGCTGTGCGATGGATCAGACTCTCCGTGCGCTCGGTCCAGAACATGCCAGGCATCAAGGTGTTGACGCCCGCACCTGCTGGATCGCCGTATCGAGGGCGGCGCTGTCGTTCAGGTCGGCCACTATGGCTTGGGCATCGCCACCGGCCTGTCTGATGCGCTCGACCGCGAGTTCGAGCTTGGCCGGGTTGCGCGCCAGAAGACAGACCCGCACGCCCTCCTTCGCCAGGGCCAGCGCCACGCCGAAGCCCAGCCCGGAGCTGCCTCCGCAGACCAGTGCGGTACGGTTTTCGAGAGAAAGGTTCATGGGGTCTCCATTTCCAGGGGGTGCTAACAGAGGTGGTTCAGGCTGTCAGTACCCGGCAAGCATGCTCCGGGATGGTGACCGACACCGGGTTGCCGATGGCCAGGCCGATGCCCTGGCAGGGTGTGCTCAGCGCGGTCAGCGATACGCCGGAACAATCGATGGTGGTTTCGATGGTCGCGCCAATGTCGCGCACGAAGGTCACCGTACCCTGTAGGCGATTGTCTGTGCTGGCCTGCGGTAGCGACAGTTGCAGATCTTCCGGGCGCACCAGCATCTTGATGTTGGCGCCGGCGCGGATGCTCGCGCAGATCGGCACCCGGATCGCCGCGCCACCTGGCAGACCCACCCGGCCATTGCCCAGAGCGGTCGCCGGGAAGATATTGCCGGTGCCGATGAAGTCGGCAACAAACTCGTTGGCGGGGTTGCGATAGATCTCGATCGGGGTGCCGACCTGCTGCACCCGATGCTCGCCGAGCACCACCACGATATCGGCCATGGTCATGGCTTCACGCTGGTCGTGGGTGACCATGATGGTGGTGATGTTCAGGCGCTGTTGCAGTTGGCGGATCTCGACCTGCATGGATTCGCGCAGCTTGGCATCGAGTGCCGACAAGGGTTCGTCCAGCAGCAGCAGCTTGGGGTGCGAGGCGATCGCACGGGCAATCGCCACCCGCTGGCGTTGCCCGCCAGAGAGCTTGGCTACCGGGCGGTCGACCATCTCCTGCAATTGGATCAATTGCAGCAATTCAGTCACCCGCGCCTGCTGATCCGTCTTATTCACACCGCGCAGGCGCAGCGGATAAGCGATGTTTTCACCGACGGTCATGTGCGGGAACAGCGCCAGCGATTGGAACACCATGCCGAAGTTGCGTTGGTGCGCCGGGGTGTGGCCGATGTCTTGCCCATCCAGGCGGATTTCACCGCCGCTGAGGGTTTCCAGGCCGGCGATCATGCGCAGCAGCGTGGTTTTGCCGCAACCCGATGGGCCGAGGAAACACACCAGTTTGCCCTCGGGCAAGTGCAGGTTGACGCCCTTCACGGCGCAGGCCGAGCCGTAGTGTTTCTCGACGTTTTCCAGAATTAGTCCAGTCATGCTTCACCTCAAATAACGAACGGGCATGCCACGAGTGGCACCCAGAATCATGAAAGCTATCGTGGCAAGCCCGTTTCCCTCATCCGGCGCTACGCGCCACCTTCTCCCAGAGGGAGAAGGGCACAAGGGAGGCGTCGCTGCGCGACTTTCACGTTAAAAGGAAACGCCACCTTCACCAACGAGCTTCTCCAGCGCCCAGATCAGGGCGAAGTCGATCAGCACGATCAGCACGGCGAACGAGAAAACGGTCGGGTCGAGGGAAGACACGGTGCGGCTGTACATCCAGATCGGCACGGTCATCACGTCGATGTTGTAAAGGAAATAGGTAACGGTGAACTCGTTGAACGAGACGATGAAGGCCAGCAGCATCCCCGCCAGGATGCCCGAGCGCATCAGCGGTACGACCACGTCGACGATGGCGCGCAGCGGCGGTGCGCCAAGCATTTGTGCGGCCTCCTCGACTTCGTTGCCAATGGCCAGCATCGCCGCCGTGCAGTTCTTCACCACGAAAGGCAGGGCGAGGATGACGTGGGCGATCACCAGGCGCGAGGTGTTCATCTGAAACGGCAGGCTGTCGAACACCAGCAACAGGGCCAGGCCCAGTACCACCATCGGAAACACCAACGGCAGCGACATCAATTGCATCGCCACGGCCTTGCCGCGGAATTCGCAGCGCACCAGCGCATAGGCGGCCGGTACGGCGATCAAGGTGGCGAGGATCATCGTCAGGCAGGAGACCAGCAGGCTGGTGGTCAGCGCCTGGCCGAGGCTGAGTACGTCACTCGAGTCCGGCGATACGAAGGTATGCCAGGCGGCCTTGTACCACTGCAGGCTGTAACTGCTGGGGGGGAAGTCGAGGTTCGAGGCGCCACTGAACGACATCACGATCATGGTCAGGATCGGCAGCACGGCCAGCAGCAGGATGAACCCGGACAGGCCCATGGCGAAACGGCCGCTGTCTCCCGGCAAGGTGGGAGTACTACGGAATAGACGACTCATTGCGAAGCCTCCAGGATGCGCCGGCGACGGCCGGTCACGAATTCAGAGAGGGTCATGATCGCCAGCGTGGTCACGATCAGCACGACCCCGGCGGCGGAGGCAGCGGGCCAGTTCATCAGCGGGGCGATCTGGTCGTGCACCATCACCGCCAGCATCGGCACCCGGCGGCCGCCGAGCAGCAGCGGTACCACGAAGCTACTGGCGTTGTAGGCGAAGACCAGCGTGGCGCCGGTGATGATGCCCGGCAGGCTCATCGGCAGCACCACTTGGCGGAAGACCTGGAAACGGCTGGCGCCCAGGGTGGCGGCGGCTTCCTCGTAGCTGCGCGAAACGCCGCGCATGGCGCTGGCGATAGGCAGGACCGCCAATGGGAAGGCGGTCTGCACCAGGCCCATCAGCACGCCAGTCTGGTTGTAGAGCATCATCACCGGCCGATCGATGATGCCCAGGCCCATGAGCGCCTGGTTGAGCATCCCGGCCGGGCCGAGGATCACCAGCCAGCCGTAGCTTTGCAGCAGCAAGTTGACCAGCAACGGCAACAGCACGGCGGCGAGGAACACGCGGCGCAACAGTGGCGACTGCAAGCGCGACATGCTGTAGCCGACCGGGATCGCCAGCAGCACCGCGATCAGTGCACTGACGAGGGCCAAGCGCAAGGTCAGCAGCAGCGATTTCAGGTAGTAGGGTTCGGTCAACTGCGAGTAGCTGGCGAGGCTGAAGCCAGTCCATTCCGCGCCCTTGGTGCCAACACTCATGCGCAGCACCAGCAGGCTGGCGGTAATCAGTACGGCGAGAAAAAGCATCGACGGCGAGAGGAAAAGCCAGGCCCGCGCCGTCGGGGAAATCGCCTTGGGCAGGCGCGGGGGCGCCACGCCGACCTGGCGGGTCAGAGTTGAGTGTTCCATTTCGGTTATCTCGTTAGAACAGAGGATTGCCGTGCATCGCGCAGGCGGTCAGGGGCCACCTGCGCGATGTGATTCACGGCAGGTGCCGTGCTTGCATCAGGAAGAGAAGATTTCCGTGTAGCGGCGAATCCACTGGTCGTGAACGGTGGCGAGGAAGGCGTTATCGTGCATGATCGCCTTCTCTGCAATCTGCTCCGGCGTGAGGATATACGGGCTCTTGCGCGCTTCTGCCGAGATGATCGCCTTGGCGTTGACCGGACCGTTGTAGATGTCCTCGGCCATCTTGCCCTGCACCAGCGGGTCGAGCGAATGGTCGATGAAGGCATAGGCCAGATCGGTGTCGCCGGGGCGATTCTTCGGCATTACCGAGAGCATCAGGTCGGTGTAGAAACCTTCCTTCATGCCGAAGGTGGCGCCCAGACCGTAAGCGGGGTCGCGGATCTGTTTCGGGAAGAACGCCGGCGCATAGAGACCGCCCAAATCCAGCGAGCCGGTGCGGAACAGCTCAGCGATCTGGTTGGGGTTTTCACCCAGGGTAATGACCCGATCCTTGAGCTCTTCGAGCTTCTTGAAGCCCGGCTCGATGTTGTGCTCGTCGCCACCGGCCAGCTTGGCGGCGATGATGATCAGGTCCATGGCCTCGGTCCAGTTCGGTGGCGGCAGGAACAGGTTGCTGGCGAAGTCCTTGTCCCACAGCGCCGCGTAGCTATCCGGCACTTCTTTCACGGTGCGGGTGCTATAGACCAGGCTGTTGCACCAGAGCAGATAGCCGATGCCATGGCCGTTGGCGCCGGTTTGGTATTGCGCCGGCACATCTTTGAGGTTGGGGATGCGGTTGAGGTCGGGCTTTTCCAGCAGACCGGCGCTGGCCAGGCCTTCCGCGCCGACCCCGGCGAGGGTGATGATGTCGTACTGCGGGCGATCACCGCCGGCCTTGAGTTTGGCGACCATCTCCGAGGTGCTGCCGGTGCGGTCGGCGATGACCTTGGCGCCGGTTTTGGCTTCGAAGGTGGCGGCGATATTGCGCAGCGCGGCCAGGCCGGTGTCGTCGGACCAGGTGAGCAGACGCAGGGTCTTGCCATGAAACCTCATGTCGCTGCCGCTAGCCCGGATAAAGGGCATGGACAAGGTGGCGGCGGCCACCGAGGCGACGCCCACCGATTTGATGAATTTTCTTCTGTTCAGATCGTACTCGCCCATCTCTGACTCCTTTTATTCTTGTAAGTCTTTGGGTGGTCGCCCCTTTGCCTCAGGCTGAATGCGCACCCGGCAATAGATCTTTCAACTGGCCGTAGCAACCCAACACGGGAAGGCGCGGCATGGTCGACGCGGTCATCCTGCGGCGCGTCCAAATGCTCAACAATCGAAAATTAGTCATTGAAGCCATGTGTGTAACGCATGCCTCGAAAGGAGGCATGCGTTAACCATGGTCGCGCCGCTATAGGGCGCGGATGACGTGTTTGATTTCCTGGAAGGCCGGCATCCCCATGGCCCCAGCTCACGACCGACCAGCCATTGCCCGTCGAGATGAACGCCCGCGAGCGTCTCGTTCACGATCGGTTGAGTGTTCAGCATTGCGCCATCCCGTTCATCCAGCTTTGCTGATCGATCTCGATCAGGGTGGGCAGTTGACTGTCGCTGGCCTTGCGCAGCGCCGTGCGCAAGGTATCGACCCCCTGGACCTGCTCCGCCGCGCAGCCCAGGGCCTTGGCCACACCGATGAAGTCAGGGGTGTAGATGTCCACGCCAACCGGCTCGATGGCGCGGTTCACCATGTACTTCTTGATCTCCTCATAGCCCTGGTTATTCCACAGCAGGACGATGATTGGGGTTCGCGCCTCCACCGCACTTGCCAGCTCCGCCAGGGTGAACTGCAGGCCGCCATCGCCAATCAGGCAGACCACCGGGCGCCGCGCCGACGCCTCGCGGTTGTCGCCCAGCAAGGCACCAATCGCCGCCGGCAAGGCGTAACCCAGGGTTCCGTAACCCGTCGAGGAGTTGAACCAGCGCCGTGGTTGTTCCAGGTTGAGGGTCAGGTTGCCGGTGTAGACCGGCTGGGTCGAATCGCCGACCAGCACGGCGTCGGGCAGCACCTCCAGCACGGTCTGCAGGAAGCACGTCTGCCCACGCGTGGCGTTATCCCAGGATGCCTCGAGCGCCTCCCGCAATGCGCCGGCGCGGGTGCTGCCCCACTCGGCGCAACGTGGTGCCAGCGTTTTCGCCGTGAGGGCGGCCAGTAAGGCTTCCAGCGCCGCACCGGCGTCGGATACCAGCGCCACGCTTGGCGGGTAGTTGCGAACCGTCTGGTCCGGGTCGATGTCGATGCGCAGCAGCGCGCCGGGGATTTCGAAGCCGCCGGCGAAGGTCACGTCATAGTCGGTCTCGGCCAACTCGGTGCCGACGGCCACTACCACGTCGGCCTCACTGACCAGCTCGCGGGTAGCCACGGTGGATTGGGTCGAGCCGATCAACAGCGGGTGGCGCGAAGGCAGCATGCCCTTGGCATTGATGGTCAGGGCCACCGGGGCATCCAGCAGCTCGGCCAGTTGGGTCAGCGCTGGCGCCGCATCGACAGCGCCGCCACCGGCAAGGATCAGTGGGCGCTTGGCTGCGGCCAGCAAGCCGGTCATTTGCGCAATAGCGGCAGGGCCGGCGCCGGCTTTCGCCACGCTGACAGGCTGGCTGGCGAGCAGTGCGTCGGCCTCTTCCACCAGCACGTCGAGAGGAATCTCGATATGCACCGGGCGCGGCCGACCGGCCTGGAACACGGCAAACGCGCGGGCCAGCACGGCCGGTAGCTCGGCCGCCGACATCAGGGTGTGCGAGAAGGCGGAGAAGCCGGCGACCAAGTTACTTTGCGACGGTAGCTCGTGCAGTTTGCCGCGCCCACCGCCCAATTGGCTGCGCGCCTGCACGCTGGAAATCACCAGCATCGGGATCGAATCGGCATAGGCCTGGGCCATGGCGGTGGCGATATTGGTCATGCCGGGGCCGGTGATGATGAAGCACACCCCCGGTTTGCCGCTGGTACGCGCATAGCCATCGGCCATGAAACCGGCACCCTGCTCGTGGCGTGGCGTGACATGGTTGATGGTCGACCGGGCGAGCCCGCGATACAGCTCGACGGTGTGTACGCCCGGTATGCCGAATACCTGCTCGACCCCATAGCGCTCGAGTAATTGCACCAACACTTCGCCGCATGTCGACATCTTGATAGGTCCTGTTCTGATCGTGAGGTTGTGCGGCATCCCCGCGTATCTGCAGGCTGGTAGCAGAGACCGTGAAGCGAGTTGGCAGGCGCGGGATGAAGCGCAGAGGAGGCGCAATTGGAACTGCCGGCGAGCAGCTGTGACAACGCAAAATTTGTCATACTAGGCATGTCCTCACCTCATGCCTGAGCACCCATGAAACGGCTTCCCCCTCTGCCTGCTCTGCATACCTTTCTGATCACGGCCCAGTGCTGCAACTTCACGCGGGCGGCCGATCTGCTGCACATCACCCAGGGGGCGGTGAGTCGGCAGATTGCCGGTCTGGAGAGTCATCTGGGTTATCCGCTGTTCCAGCGGCAGGCGCGCGGCTTGAGCCTGACGACCCAGGGGCGCGAGCTGTTTCCACGAATCCAGCAGGTGTTCGCTCTGATCGACGAGGCGGTCGAGCAGGTGGGGGCGAAACGCGAAGCGCTGCAACTCAAGGCCCCCACGTGTGTGATGCGTTGGTTGCTGCCGCGCCTGTTGCAGTGGCAGGCAGTGCGCCCGGACGTGCCGGTCGAGTTGACCACTACCGTGCAGCATGCGGTCGATTTTCGCCGCGAGGAGTTCGACGCCGCCGTGGTCTATGGTGCGCATCCCGGCAACTCGGTGGTCGCCCACCACCTGTTCGATGAACAACTCACGCCGGTCTGCTCGCAGCAACTGATTGCGGGCCCCGTACCGCTCAAGACCTTGGCCGATCTGGAGCAGCACATGCTGTTGCACCCGACCCGCGATCAACGCGACTGGGAAACCTGGCTGAAGGTCGCCGGCACCAAGGTCAACAACATCAGCAAAGGGCAGCATTTCGACACGCTGGACCTGGCCATGTCGGTCGCCTCGCAGGGAACGGGCGTCGCCATTGGCGATTGGGCGTTGATCGGCGAGGACCTCAGCGCAGGGCGGCTGGTCACCCCCTTCGACCTCAAGGTTCGCACGGGCGCCGCCTATTACCTGGTCTATCCGGAGCGCCCCGACCCCTCACCGCAGTTGCGCGAGCTGATCGACTGGCTACTCGTGCAGGCCGCCGAGCGCACAGATCAGCCACCCGCTTAAGCCGAGGGTTAATTCGTTTGCCTATCGTGGCCTGTAGGCTGGGTAGAGCGAAGCGACAAAACGGCAGGACAGTCGTTTTGCACAGCTTTAGCTGCCTGTAGGGCGAGGTGCATGGATGCACCTCATGAAACCCAGCGACACCGATGCCACAGTTGCCAAGCTGGGTTTCGCCAAAAAGCGGCTCTACCCAGCCTACGTACCTATGCAGCGCCCAGCATGAGTAAAACCAGCAGCAGGCTGCCGGCCGCCAGCAGCGTCTGCAGGGTGATGATGCCGGCCATGAGATGACTGTCACCACCGAGCTGGCGCGTCAGCACATACGCGGTGGGCGCGGTGGGCAGGGCGAAGAACAGCACCAGTACGCCACTTTCCATGGGTGGCAGACCAACTATGCGGGCAGCCGCGAAAGCCAACAGCGGCATCGCCAACAACCGCAGCGCGCAGTTCCAGGCCAGCGTCGGGACCTCGCCCGCCAGCTCTTGCGGGCGCAGCGCGGCACCGACGCAGAGTAGACCGAGCGGTAGGCTGGCGGCGGCGAGCAGGCCGAGCAGCCGATCCGTGCCGCCGGGCAAGCCGAGGCCGCTGAGGTTGACCAGCGCGCCGGCGACGCAGGCGAAGATCAGCGGGTTCTTCAGCACCGGCAGCAGCAACGAGCGCAGGCTGACCCCGCGTTCGGCGGTCAGCGCCCAGACCGACATCACATTCACCGTCGGCACCATCAGCGCCAGCATCAAGGCGGCGAGGGTCAGTCCCTCTTTGCCGAACAGGCTGGCGACTGCCGCCAGGCCGAGGTAGGTGTTGAAGCGCAGGATGCCTTGAGTGATCGCGCCAAAGCGCCCGGCTGGCCAGCCGCACAGGCGTTTGGCCAGCAACAGCGCGAGCCAGGCCAGACCCAGGCCAAACATCACGGCCATGGCCAATCGCGGCAGCGCCGGGTTATCCAGCGGTGCGCTGGCCAGGCTGCTGAACAGCAGAGCGGGAAACAGGATGAAGTAGTTCAGGCGTTCGGCTGCGGGCCAGAACGCATCGCCGGGGAAGTCCCAACGGCGCAAGGCATAACCACCGACTATCAAAGCAAACAACGGCCACAAGGCCAGCAACAGATCGATCACGTACACCCCCAGTGGCAGGCGCACATCTTGGTGAGCCGAGGGCGGCGGCGCAAGATCGACATGAGTAGTAGGCTAAAGCGCTCTATCGCGGAGGTGAGTCATGAGCGACCTGTATAGCGGCGGCTGCCATTGCGGTACTTTGCGCTACCAGTTCCGCGCGCCCTTGGAAGATATCGCGCATTGCCATTGTTCGATCTGCCGACGTACTACCGGCGGGATCGTCACTACCTGGATAACGGTGCCGCTGCAGGCCTTTCAGTGGACCGCCGGCACGCCCGCCGAATACGCCTCTTCGGCGAGCTGCACGCGCAGCTTCTGTCCGAACTGCGGCGCCCATCTGACGCTGTTCACCACGCTGAGCGCGCAAACCCTGGATATCACCATCGCCACCCTCGACCACCCGGAGCGGGCGCCGGCGGATCGGCATATCTGGACGAAAAGCCGCCTGCCCTGGTTATCGCTGGACCCGCAGTTGCCGGAGGAAGATGAGGAGCAGATTTCGTAGGACGCGGGGCCAGCCGCAGGACGTAGGCTGGGCAGAGCCGTTTTTTGCCTTGTAGGAGCGAGCTCTGCTCGCGATGCTTTTCTGCCATGCCCGATCGCGAGCAGAGCTCGCTCCTACAGGTACGGGTCTGCAATAGATGCTGGATTCCCCCGACGCGGGAATGACGAGGATCAGATCGCTACGTTCAGGCCTACGGCAGCACCAGCCCGCCTGAGGCCTTGTGCAGTGCGCGCAAGTGTTCGCCGAGCTGTTTCAGGTTGGCTTCGCCGGCCTCCAGTTCGGCCAGGCGGGTGGGTTCCAAGAGGGCGCGGACTTCCTGATTGAGGTCGTCGCTCAGTTGCCGTAGCTGCTGCTGGCGACTGCTGCTTTCCTGTTCAAGGTGCTGCCATTCGGCGGATTGCGGCAGACCGTAACCGCCCTCCAGCAGCTCTGCCGGGCGGCTGAGGAAGCCGCTGCTGGCGAGGATCTTTTCCAGGGTGCCACCGGCCTTGTCGACGCTGCCATCGCGCTGTTCGCGGCCGCTCAGGTAGCGGCGCTTGAGTTCATCCTGGGCCAGCAGCAACTGCCGACGCTGGGCCGCCTGCTCCAGCAATAACAAGGCGGCGCTGGTGCGCAGGTCCGCTTGGGCGAACCAGGGCCGGCGTTCGCTGGCGGTCAAGGCCAGCCAGTCATCGACCCGTTCCTGAGGAATTGGCAGGTGCTCCTTGAGCACCACGAACATGGCCTGATAACGGTCGCGGAAGGAGTCGAAGCGATAGCCCAGGCGCAGCGCTTCTTTGGGGTCGTTCAGTACGCTGCGGTCGGCCAGGCCACGGCCTTCAAGCATGTCCAGCAGGCCGTTGGGCAAGATGCTGTCGAGGCTGTTCAGCTCCGCCCGTGCACTGCCGCTGCGCAGTAACTTGAGGGTTTCCACGGCGCAGTTATTCGACACGAAATAGTAGTTGCCGTCGTAGCTCCAGTGTTGCTCGGCGGCATGTTCGACCAGCGCTTCCAACTCTTGTCGCGAGAGTTTCAGTGGCACTGAAGCGAGGCCGCGAAGCTCGACTTTGGTGTACTCCTCGATGACCTGGCTGAGTGGCAGGACGAACAGCCGCGAAGGATAGGCGCCGGTCAGACCGTCCCAACTGGACAGTTGCACGTCGCCGACGAAGGCGCGGTAGGACAGCACCAGGTGCTGATCCAGATCCAGCCGACAGTCCGGCCCACGCGGGCGGCTCGGCGCGCAGATGATCAGCCGCAACATGCTGTGGCCCCAGCGGCTGGCCCACTGATCATTGGCTTCGGCCAGCAGGTAGTCGACTGCGTAGACGCGTTCCGGGTCGAGCTTGCCGAGCGGCTGGCGGGCGAAATCACGGCCGGCGTTCAGGTAGGCATAGGCAGGGGCGCAGGGCTGCGCTGTGCTCGGTGCCCAGCCGAAGTGCGCACGAAAATAGCGATACAGCGCCGGCCGCCGACAAGCGTAGGCGGGGTCGAGGAGGAAGTACTCCATGTTCACCGCGACGAACTCGCGCGGATTGCTCAGCTCGTAGCTGTCTGGGCTGCGTGCGACTTGGCGATTGCTCTGCTCGCGTTCGCCGCGCCGGCCAACGTATTGCGCCCAGCCGGCCAGGTCGAGCAGGCGCGGAGCATCGCTGAGGGTGTAGAGGCGTTGCGTCTGGCCGCGGCAGTTATCCGGCAGGCCGACTTTGCCGAGGCTGGAGGCCTGCTGCCGGCAGCGTTGTAGCAGGGTTTTTTCGGCCGCCGGCCACAGCCGGGCGCGATCGTAGAGGTGGGTCAGTTCATGCAGCACGGTGGCCAACAATTCACGCCGCAGGGTGCCGTGGGGACGGTTGGTTTTTTTGCTGGCGGCGGAGCCATCGGCCAGGGCTGGCAGCAGCTTGGCATTCAGCAGCAGGGCGTCAGCGCGGATGGCGCGGCCATAGGCATTGGCTGGTAAATCGCTGCTCCAGCTGACTTCGACGCGCCGATCCAGTTGTTCGATTACGCGTGGCGGCAAGGCGCTATGCGCCTCATCGAGCAAGGCCTGGCTGGCTTGCCGTTCACTGTTGCTCAGCCCTGCGTCGTGTAGCACCAGGCGCAGGTCAGCCTGAGTGCTGGTGCCGCCCAGCAGTAACGCCGCAGCCAGCAGCCAGACGCCGACAGGTTTCACAGCGCGAGAATGGCTTCGGCCAAGACTTGATCGCTGGCGTCGCGTGCTTCAGGCACACGGGCGCGGAGAGTGCCGAAGGCGGCTTCCAGTTGCGCGCCGCGGATAGCGCCTTGACTGGCGACAAAGCTGGCGGCATCGTCGTGGGCTTCGAGGACTAATTTGGAGTCGCGGATCGAGGTGGTGGTGTCCGAGGTGAAGTCGATGGTGCGACCGAAAGCGCGAACGATGATGTTGCTGGTCGCGACCAAGGTCTGCGCCTGGGCGGTTCCGGCGGCGATAAGCAGGGCGAGGGCTGCGATAGTCAACGGGCTACGCATGGGGGCTCCGGTTTACCAAAGGATTCGTGATGATTGGACGAGTATGGCCTGCGCCAGTTCCAGCACTGTGCCGTATCACGCGGCGCGGTATGCACTTGCGCGAGCGGCACCGCCCGAATTTCGGGCGCCAAGGCTAACGGAATGCCTGCGGCAGAACCAGAGAGGCGTTTCAGTAAACGAGCGTGGTGGCCGCTAATGCAGGTCGCT
Organism: Pseudomonas cavernicola; assembly: GCF_003596405.1. Taxonomy (NCBI): domain Bacteria; kingdom Pseudomonadati; phylum Pseudomonadota; class Gammaproteobacteria; order Pseudomonadales; family Pseudomonadaceae; genus Pseudomonas; species Pseudomonas cavernicola. Next base: position 970,354 of record NZ_QYUR01000002.1, on the reverse strand, counting down.
GGGCGGCTCTTGTTGCGGTCGCCGGGACGCTGTAAACCGTGTTCTGAACGTGCAGGGGGCGGCGTTGGCAGCCTGTGTACCCCGGTCGCCAGCAACGGCGCGACCAGCATCAGCGATGGGGTGACCTTTGGCCATAAGCATCCGTGCTTATGGCCAAAAGGTCGTCAGGTTAGAGCGTGAGAATCGTCTGGGCCAATTGCATGTCGCTGCTGGCGCGCAGTTGCGGTACCTGTTGACGGATATGCTGCAACGCGGCCTCCAGCTGCACGCCACGAATCTGGCCTTGGCTGGCGACGAAGCTGGCGGCGTCATCGCGGGCGGCGCGGACAATCTTGTCGTCCTTGAATGAAGACGAGACGTCAGACGTGGCGTCCGAGGTGGCCCCCAGTGCACCGACCGTGGCGTCGGTAGTGACGACAAAGCTGGTGGCCGAGGCGCTGGTGGCAACGGCCAACAGGGCAGCGGCGCTAAGCAGGCGCAAACGGGACATGGCGAAACTCCTTTGGGTAAGCGAAAAACGAGGCCCTGGGCCTCGTTGGTATCGCTATTAGCCTAGCTCAGGCGGTACCGCCCGCGCCAGAGAGGCTCAACGCCAGAACGGCTTGTCCAGCTCGGCCAGGCGTTCGCTGCTACTAATCCCAACATCGGCCAGCAGGCGCTCATCCAGTTGCGCGAGTTGCCGGCGCGTGCGGGCGCGTTGGGCCCAGATACTGAAGCAGGCGAGCAGCCGCAGAGGCCAGGCGCTGCGAGGTTTGGCTGAGGTGATGGTGAGAGCAACGTGGCTCACTGTGCGTTCCATGGCACTGTCCTTCCCGCATCGTCGCGGGGTTGGGGTATGGGGAACCATAGTCCCGCTTGTCGAGCGATCCTGGCAGTCACAGTGTCGGAGAATTGTGTTGGAGCAGTTTGTGGTTTTTTAAAACTGTACCGGTATCTTGTGGGTTGAGCTGTGCTGTTAGCCAGAAAAGGCTTGGGCGCATAACGACAAAACCCGCCAGCAGTGAACTGCGGCGGGTTTTGTTTGTACTGTTCGGGTGGCCGGTGCTGTGTCGCTAGCCCAGCCAGGTGCAGCTTAACGCCAGAACGGCTTGCTCAACTCAGCGTGGCGTTGTGCTTCGCTGATACCTGCATCGGCCAGCAGGCGCGAATCCAGGCGGGCCAACTGGTGGCGGCTGGAGATCCGGCGCTGCCACAGCAGCAAGTTGGAGAGTGCGCGCAGCGGCAGAGCGGCTTGAGCTTGGGACGAAGTGTTGTCGAAGAACAGGTCGGAACTGAGGGTACGTTCCATGGTGTACATCCTTCCGCTTGTGGCGGGATTGGTTATTTAACTGGAGCCTATGATCCTCCTGTAACACCTGACCCTGTAGTCACAGTTGCTCTAAATTGTGCTGGTCGGCGTGCCCTTTTTTGGGGACTGTTTTGTTACTTATCGAAGCAACTGTACTGGTTTGCACCAAAACAAGACATTTGTGCTCGCAAATTTCTGATTTTAAAAGCAGATTTGTAACCGATGGGAACGCTTTACCAGTACAGTTTTGTAAAGTTGAAAGGTGTTTTTCCTGTAGAGGCATGAAGGCAGCAGACTTTTTGCTGCCCAGCCTGCTCTGTACGGGTCAGACCGCCAGCATCAGGCTGTATGAAAACTACTGAATTCGGTTAGGCGACGTTAGAAGAAGGCTAAAAATGCTCGTTTACAACACGTAAATTGCGATTTTTCGCCTTTTTTTGCCTTATCTAACCTTCGCTCGCTAGGTTTTCACACGGCCTGAGCATGCTCCCGGTTTCTACCAGGTCGATGTGCCAGGCCAGCGCCTCGCGTAACAGATGCGGGGTATGGCGCAAAACCCGTAGGAGCGGGCCATGCCCGCGATGCTTTTGCTTGAAGGGCTTTCGCGAGGTGGCAGCCGTTCCTTACGGCTTTCCGCATTCCCCATATCTATGTGGGTTACAGGAGTAGGGTGGGCTTCAGCCCACCACACACCCTGTATCGGTGGGCTGAAGCCCACCCTACGCATCTGAAGCCCACCCTACGCATCTGCTTGTCGAGGTCGTTGCCGAGGCCGGCGCCCGTCATCAGGCCGATCTGTAACGGTGGGTGCTTTTGGCTCTTATACAAAGGCCAAGAAATGGCTCTATCTGGCGCCTTTCGGTGACGAAGCAGGAAGACATCAGCCGGGCTGCAGCTTCTGTAGGAGCCAGCTCTGCTGGCGAATGCAGGCAGCTGAGGAGCTTCGCTCGCGATGCTCGCTCCTATGGTTCCCTGTACCGGCGGAAAAGAAAAACCCCGGCACTTGGCCGGGGTTTTTGACGCAGGCAGAGCAGCCTCAGTCGACCGCTTTGACCATATCTTCGATGACTTTCTTGGCGTCGCCGAAGACCATCATGGTCTTGTCCAGGTAGAACAGCTCGTTGTCCAGGCCGGCATAGCCGCTGGCCATCGAACGCTTGTTGACGATGACGGTCTTGGCTTTATAGGCCTCGAGAATCGGCATACCGGCAATCGGCGAGTTGGGGTCGTTCTTCGCCGCCGGGTTGACCACGTCGTTGGCGCCGAGCACCAGTACCACGTCGGTCTGACCGAAGTCGGAGTTGATGTCTTCCATCTCGAACACTTGCTCGTAAGGCACTTCGGCCTCGGCCAGCAGCACGTTCATGTGCCCCGGCATCCGCCCAGCGACCGGGTGGATCGCGAACTTCACGGTGACGCCACGGTGAGTCAGTTTCTCCGCCAGTTCCATCAGCGAGTGCTGAGCACGTGCTACCGCCAAGCCGTAGCCTGGAACGATGATCACGGTGTCGGCGTTAGTCAGCAGGAACGCGGCATCGTCGGACGAGCCAGACTTCACCGGACGAGCTTCCTGGGCGCCAGCCGGGCCGGCAGCTACCGCGCCGCCGAAGCCGCCGAGGAGGACGTTGAAGAACGAGCGGTTCATCGCCTTGCACATGATGTACGAGAGGATCGCACCCGAGGAGCCGACCAAGGACCCGGCGACGATCAGCATCGAGTTGTTCAGCGAGAAGCCGATCCCCGCTGCGGCCCAACCGGAGTAGGAGTTGAGCATCGACACTACCACCGGCATATCCGCGCCGCCGATCGGGATGATGATCAGCACACCCATCACGAAAGCCAGCGCCAGCATCAGGGCGAACGCGCCGAGGTTGCCGGTGAAGGTGAACACCAAGCCGAGGCCAATGGTGCTCAGACCGAGCAGCAGGTTCAGCTTGTGCTGACCAGCGAACTGTACCGGTGCGCCCTGGAACAGGCGGAACTTGTACTTGCCCGACAGTTTGCCGAAGGCGATTACCGAACCGGAGAAGGTGATGGCGCCGATGGCTGCACCGAGGAACAGTTCCAGACGGTTGCCGGCCGGAATCGCGTCACCCAGTTGCTTGACGATGCCCAGGGACTGCGGCTCCACCACGGCGGCGATGGCGATAAACACCGCGGCGAGACCGATCATGCTGTGCATGAAGGCGACCAGCTCAGGCATTTTGGTCATTTCGACGCGTTTGGCCATGATCGAACCGGCGGTGCCGCCGACCAGCAGGCCAACGATCACATAACCGATGCCGGTGGTGGCAATCTCGGAGCCGAGCTTGAACACCAGGCCGACGGTGGTAATGATGGCCAGCGCCATGCCGAGCATGCCGAACAGGTTGCCGCGCCGCGACGAAGTCGGGTGGGATAGGCCCTTGAGCGCCTGAATAAAGCAGATCGAGGCGATCAGATACAGGGTAGTTACCAGATTCATGCTCATCACTTGTCACCCTCCGCTTTCGCCTTGGGCGCTTTTTTCTTGAACATTTCCAGCATCCGGCGGGTCACCAGGAAGCCGCCGAATACGTTGACCGCGGCCAGCGCCACGGCCAGGGTGCCCATGGTTTTACCCAGCGGGGTGACGGTCAGCGCTGCGGCCAGCATGGCGCCGACGATGACGATCGCGGAAATCGCGTTGGTCACCGACATCAGCGGGGTGTGCAGTGCGGGGGTAACGTTCCAGACCACGTGGTAGCCAACATAAATGGCCAGCGCGAAGATGATCAGGTTGTAGATACCGGGGGAGATCAACTCTTCCATCGTCCTTTCCCTTCTTATGCGTTCTTACGGATGACTTGGCCGTCGCGGCACATCAGGCACGCGGCGACGATGTCGTCTTCGAGGTTGACGTGGAACTTGCCTTCGCCGTCGAGCACCAGCTTGAGGAAGTCCAGCAGGTTACGGGCGTACAGCGCCGAAGCGTCCGCGGCGACCATGGATGCCAGGTTGGTGTGACCGACGAGGGTGACGCCGTGCTGGATCACTACCTGATCGGCGACCGTCAGCGGGCAGTTGCCGCCTTGTGCAGCCGCCAGATCGATGACCACCGAGCCCGGCTTCATCTGCTTGACGGTGTCTTCCTGCAACAGCACCGGTGCCTTGCGGCCCGGAATCAGTGCGGTGGTGATGACGATGTCGGCCTGCTTGGCGCGCTCGTGCACGGCAACCGCCTGACGCTGCATCCACGATGCGGGCATCGGCCGGGCATAACCACCCACGCCTTCAGCGCACTCGCGTTCTTCGTCGGTTTCGTAAGGCACATCGACGAACTTGGCGCCAAGAGACTCGATCTGCTCCCTCACTGCCGGACGCACATCCGAGGCCTCGATCACCGCGCCCATGCGCTTGGCCGTGGCGATGGCCTGCAGGCCAGCCACACCGGCGCCAAGAATCAGCACGCGGGCGGCCTTCACGGTGCCAGCGGCGGTCATCAGCATCGGCATGAAGCGCGGATAGTGGTGAGCGGCGAGCAACACGGCCTTGTAGCCGGCGATGTTGGCTTGCGAGGACAACACATCGAGGCTCTGCGCACGGGAGGTACGCGGCGCTGCTTCGAGGGCGAAAGCGGTCACGCCGCGCTCGGCCATCTGGGCAATGTTCTCGCTGTTGAACGGGTTGAGCATGCCGACCAGCACGGCGCCGGGCTTGAGCTGAGCGAGCTCGTCGGCGTTTGGTGCAACCACCTTGAGTACCAGATCGGCACCCAATGCAGCGGCGGCATCGCCAATGGTCGCGCCAACGGCGGCATAGGCACTGTCCGGAACGCTGGCATTGATGCCGGCGCCGCTTTGGACGGTGACCTGATGGCCCTGGCCGATCAGTTTTTTGAGGGTCTCGGGAGTTGCGGCAACCCGCGTCTCGCCGGTAAAGGTCTCGAGTGGAACACCAATGTGCACTTCAAATCTCCTGCGTGATCGTTTTTAAAAAAAACCAGAGCACTACGGATGGCGCACTGGGGTGGCGGATCATCACAAACCCGCACCGATTGCCATGCAACCGGCGGGGCGCGGCATTTTGCAGGTGAACCGTGAGGCCTTCAAGAAGTTCTGAAGGCTGACCTACAGATAACTACAAGTCATTGAGTGACTAAGGGTTTCTATCAGGGTGCGACAAGTAGCGTGATTGCAGGCTTGCAGCCTAATACCGGGGCTGTGCGTGAGGCAGTGACATCCCTGACGTGAATAACCGTTCATCAGGTCAAGGCTAAGCCCGCAGAGACCTGGCGGCATCCTGCGTTATCAGGCTAAGCACCTGTTAATTAAAGTTTTTAATGACCCTGATTAGGGTTGGCAGGAGAAGCGGGCTGTAGCTAAGCGTATTTCTGACTACGAGGTCAAGAACGGCTGTTGAAAATCAGCCGAAAGGTGCTTCAGACCAGCAGCCCCAGGCTCTTGGCACGCATGAGCGCCTGCGTGCGGCGCTTCACGCCGAGCTTGCTGTTGATCTTTTTCGTATGAGTTTTCACCGTGTTCACCGAAATAAACAGGTAAGTGCCGATTTCCTGGTTGGAAAAACCTTCTGCGAGGAGCTGCAACACTGCCCGCTCGCGTTGGCTGAGTAGGGCGTTGTTCTCCGCAGCCGAGTAGTTGCCGGGGTCGCCTGTTTTCGCTGAGGCTGCGTTGACGGTGCTGGTCTCATGGTCGGGCCAATTCTGCAGCATGCCGTGCAGGCCGAGGCTCTTCGCCTGCTGCCGCGCGGCGTGCTCCAGGCTCGCTGCATCGGCGTGGCCGAGGCTGTGCCTGGCTTCGGCCAGCGCCAGTTGAACCTCACAGGCTATAGGTTTGCATTGCAGCGTTTCGCATTGTTCGAGTAGCGCCTGCAACAGGCTCTCGGCCTGCTCCGAATGCCCGGTGGCTTGCAGCGCGCGGGCTTGCAGTAAGCGATTGCGCAGCGACAGCGTGGGGTAGTCGAGCGGTGCCATCCACGCCGGTTCAAGCTTGAAGAAGTGCTGAATGCGTTCGGCGATAGGCGTGATGCGCTCCCAACGGCCCTGGCGGCCGAGTACGCGCATGCTTTGCAGCAGTTGCACGCCGCGATAGCAGAGGCGCCAGACCTGGCCGCACTGCATTTGTCGCTCGGCCTCGCGCAGGTACAGGAAGGCTTGGTCGAACTGACCTTGGCGCGAACTCAGCTCGGCTAGCCCGAGATAACCGTGCAGTATGAAAGGGTCGGCGCATTCCTGCGCCTGCGCCACGCCGACCTGTAAGGACTGCTCGGCTTGCGTGTGCTCACCGTGCAGCAGATGCAGTTCGGCTTGCAGCAGATGCAGACGGCCGAGCAGCAGGCTGTCGATCGTTTTGCGCGAACCGATCAGGGCGAAGCTTTGTTCGATCAGGCTCTGCGCCCGTGGCAGCTCACCACGCATCAGCAGCAGGCGAATCCGGTCGAGGTTGATCAGTGCTTCGAACAGCAGGCTGCCCCGGCGTCGCGCCAATTCCAGGGCCGAACGCAGGTAAGCCGGTGCCGCCTGTGGATTGTGGGTAGCCATGGCCACCCGGGCCAAGGTCGAATAGCACAGCAGCTTGGGCATCCAGTCAGCTTCTGGCAGGTGCTCCAAAGCCTGCTGACAATGGCGCCGGGCGTCATCGGCGCCGTTGTTACAGCGTAAGGCGGCCAACACTCCGCGCAGCGCCTGCCAGTTGGCGGTCAGCCGCAGCCCACGGTGCGCAGTCGGCTGTGGCTGGAAGCGCGCGAGCTTGTCGATGCAGGCTTCGGCCTGATCCAGGCGCCAACTCAGCAGCAAGGCCCAGGCGCTCAAGGTCAGCAGACGCGGCGTGCTTTCCAGCAGCACAGCAGGCAGTCGCTCGCGCCAGGCGAGCAGGTGAGCAAGGTGCTGCTCGCCGGTCAGCCATTCCTGGCCGAGGCGTTCCAGGTAGTTGGCGGCGACTTCCGGCTGGCCGGCGCAGAGCGCCTGTTCAATGGCGTCCTCGACCTGCCCGGCGGCAATGAACATGCGGCACGCGCGCAGGTGCAGCTGGGTCGCGGCGGCGGCGCTGAGGCGGTTGCGCAGTACGCGGGCGACCACCGGCAGCACGCGATACCAGATGCCGTCCTCATCCAGCGGCATGAAGAACGCCTGGCGTTGCAGCAGCCGTTGAAACAGCTGAGCGCCGTCGCTTTCTTCCCAGAGGTGCTGGCAGAGCTCGGCGGAAATCTTCGGCAAGTGCACCAGGGCGAGCAGGCAGCGGGTTTCTTCCGCATCGAGGCGGTTGAGCAACTCGTGGTCGAGGTATTCCTTTAGCCAGCAGTGGTTGATGTTCTGCCCGCTGGCCTTGGTCGGGCCGCTCTGCTGCATGGCTTTGCTCGACAGTTGCAAGCGCGTGCCGGCGCACCAGCCTTCGGTTTCCTGCCACAGTTCGGCACGCATGGCCTGGTCGCTTTGTGGGGCGAGCAGGTGGATCAGCGCCTCCTGTTCGCTGCGGGTGAAGGCCAGTTGATTGGCTTCCAGCTCCCGCAGTTCGCCGGCGAGCAGCAGGCGCGGGAGGTTCCACTCCGGGCGTTGCCGGGCACTGACCAGCAGATAAAGGTTGAGTTGTGGCCGGGCCAGCAACTGATCGATGCAGGCGTCCAGTTCGGGGGGCGGGTTGCTCGGGTAGTCGTCCAATACCAGCCATAAGGGCTGGTCCTGCCTGCTGAGCAATTGCAGCAGCGAGGTCGTAGCGGCGGTGGCCGGCAGGTTGCTGTCGAGAGCGGTCGCGACCTGGCTGAGCAACTGCTCGGCACTCAGCGGTTGGCCGGCCAGGCTTAGCCAGATGACCCGGCTCTGCGCTGGCAGCCGGCGCAGGTACTCACTGAGCAACACGCTCTTACCGAAGCCAGCAGGGGCGACCAGCAGGCGCAGGCGTTCTTCCTCGGCGTGCAGCAGTTCGACCAGACGCGGGCGTGGCAGGTGCATGGGCGGGAGGCGCGGCACATTGGCAAGCGGCGCAACGGGTAGGGCTAAACCGGAGCGGGGGCGTGGCATGGGCGGTTCTCGCGAATTGTCGTTATGGATGAACCGGAGAATTCCACCCTAGCCCCATCACCCTTAAGGGGGAAGCAGGATGGTTGAGGTTGATACAGCGCCATAATGCTATGCGCAGCGCAGATGCTACAACGCCCCCGCAAGCGGAGGCGTTGTGAGTGTTGGAACGCGGCACCAGGCCGCGCTTTGGTTGGTTTAGCGAACGCCGGTGGCCCGCAGGGCGGCCGGGGTGTAATCGGCGCCGGTGGCCTTGAAGCCGAATTCGCTGCCGCGCTTCTCCTCGTTGCGCATGCCGTTCACTATGTAGCGGCCGGAGATGATGTCGTACAGCGCCTCCAGGGTGTAGAGGGGGTACTGCCGCTGGTAGTGCTGCTCAGCATGCCCCTCGCCGACCCGCCAGAGTTGGCCGCGGCCGTCGTAATGGTCGGCCAGGGCGATTTGCCAGCCGTCCTCATCGAAGAACAGGTGACGCTTGGCATAGATGTGCCGCTCACCTGGCTTCAGCGTGGCCACTACTTCCCACACGCGGTGCAGCTCGTAACGGGCCAGATCCTGATTGATATGTCCGGGCTTGAGGATGTCCGCGTACTTCAGCTTGGTCGAGTCGAGCCTGTAGCTGTTGTAGGGGATGTACATCTCCTTCTTGCCCACCAGCTTCCAGTCATAGCGATCCGGCGCGCCGGAGAACATGTCGAAGTTGTCGGTGGTGCGCAGGCCGTCGGAGGCGGTGCCGGGGCCGTCATAGGCGACCTGCGGGGCGCGCCGCACGCGGCGCTGGCCGGCGTTGTAGAGCCAGGCCATCCGCGGCTCCTTGACCTGGTCGATGGTCTCGTGGACCAGCAGCACGTTACCCGCCAGGCGCGCGGGCGCGGTCACCTCCTGCTTGAAGTAGAGCAGGATGTTGCTGGCCTTCTCCTGGTCCAGCTCGGCCAAGTCGGCCGGGAAGGCCACCTCGTCCTTGAAGTGCACGGTGGTGAAGGAGCCGCCGGTCTGCGGCATGGCCTGGACGATCAGGCGCCGGACGTTGCCGCCGCGGTAGCGGGTGATGTGGTTCCACAGCACCTGGATGCCATCCTGCGGGATCGGGAAGGCGTAGTAGTGAGTGTCGGCGAAGTTGGCCAGGCCGTTGCCATTGTCCACCGGCTGGGTGCTCACCGCGCTCTTCTTCGCCACGTCGTAGAGCGCCTGCGGCACCGCGGCGCTACGGTGGGTCTTGTAGACCGGGATCTTGTAGGTGCTGGCATAGCGCTTGAACATGGCCAGCTGGCCGGGGGAGAGCTTGTCCTTGTACTGCTCGGCATTGGCCGCGGTGATCACGAACAGCGGCTGTTCATTGGGGAAGGGGTCGGCAAGGAAGCCGTTGGTCACCGCCGCCGCATCGGTCGGCAGGCCGCCGGTCCACTCAGGAATGCTGCCGTCGGCATTGCCTTCCTTCTGCGCGCCCAGGGGGGTCAGGCTGGTGCCGAGCTGGGCGGCTTCTTCCGGGGAGACCGCGGCCATCACGCTGCTGGCCAGCAAGGTCAGCGCCAGGGTGCAGTTACGAAAGATGCTTGTGCTTCTCATGATTCGAGTCCTTTGCCAGTCCGTGCTCGGAAGTTCAGGCCGAAACTGAGGGCGACGCTGTCGCGATCGGTGAGGGTGCTGTAATCGCCGCCGAAGAGATCGGTATAGCTTAGGCTGGCGCTGTAGGTGGTTTGGTACTCCGCATCGAGGCCAAGGCTGACGGCCTTGTAACCCTCGTTGAAGTTTGGACCATCATCGGCGATATCGTGCGACCAGGCGATACACGGCGTCAGGCTGGCGCGTGTGCGGTAACCCCAGGAACGGCTAATCCTATTGATCCGGCACGAAAAAGTAGGAGCGAGTTCTGCTCGCGCTGCTCCTAATCACGAGCAGAGCTCGCTCCTACAGAAGGGCCGAATTTATAAAAGAGCCCTGCCCGCAGCCTGGGGCCTGTGCCTATGCCACCCCCTACCTCGGGATCAGTCTCAGCACGCCCTGGCTATGGGCCGCCACCTCCTCCTCGCGCACATGCTGCGGCTGGTACAGGCCCTGGATATAGACCTCGGCCTGGTCGGCGTAGTGCGCGTCGAACGGCACGCCACTCTGCCCCAACGGGTTGATGCCGAGGCTGCGGGTCGGGTCGTCGAGGTCGATCAGGCGGCGGGTCGAGGGGCCATAGAACACCGCCCAGGGCGCCGGGCCGATCTTGTGCGACAGGTTGTTCGGCATCTCGTGGCCGCCCGGGGCAGCGAACTGGCCGATGTTGAACAGCCGATCCAGTGGTTTCAGCTGACCCAGCGCATGGTTGTGGGTGAGGGTGTGCAGCTTGCCCCAGGCCCAGCCGCTCGGCTCTGCGCCAAACTGGTTGCGCAGGTGGGCGAGGGTCGCCTGCCAGGCGGTCTTGATGCTGTCAGCGCGGTTCTCCAAGGCCTCGGTGCCGCGGTTGTCCCACCAGGGCGAAGCGGCATCCGCGTTCAGCCGTGGCAGCGCGTAGTCGAGCGGACGCGAGGCCAGCAGGGTTTCGAAGAAGGCTGCGCCCAGCTCGTCGGCCATGGCCGCGCGACTGATCTCGTAGAGCAGTTGGTTGAACAGGCTGGCAGGGACGGAGTCGATCTGGTGCTCGCCATTCCAGCTGGCCAACTGCTCGACCAGCGCGCGCTCCTGCTCGTCCGCCGCGGCGGCGCGCAGGTCGGCGAGGATCGGTTGCAGCACGCGCTGGTGGTAGCCGGTCTTCACCCCCAGCTGCAGCGCCTGGCTGTTTTGTAGGTCCCATTTGACACTGCTGTCGCTCAGTTGCCGGTCGAGCTGCTGGCCGCGATCCGGCAGGTTGTAGTAGCCGGGAATCTGGATGCCGATCGGTGAGAGCGGCTGGAAGTTGGCGGAGACTATATAGCCGCGTGGCGGGTTCTCTTCCTGGGGGTTGTCGGCGAACGGATAGAAGCCGTCCTTCTCCGCCTCGCCGCGGCTGGCGTCGAGGATAAAGGCCGGGTTCACCCCGGTCGGACGCTTCGGCAGCTTGGCTGCGGCCCACCAGGCGATATCGCCCTTGGCGTTGGCGTACACGAGGTTCAGGCCCGGTGCGTGGATCTTCTCGGCGGCGGCGCGCGCCTTGTCCAGGCTGTCGGCCGTGCGCAGCTCGTAGAAGGCCTCGAGTATCGGGTTCTCGGTCTCGAGGAAGCCCCACCACATGGCGATCGGTGTCTTGCCCTGAGCGGCGGCGCCCAGGGCGTCGTTGACTATCGGCCCGTGCGGCGAGCGGCGCAGGGTCAGCTTGACCGGCTCGGCGTCCTTCACCGCGATGACTTCCTCGCGACTTTGCAGCTCGACCCAACGGCCCTGATACCAGACCTGGTTCGGATTGTCCGGATTGACCTTCTCGGCGATCAGGTCGAGGTCGTCGTTCTGGAACATGGTGATGCTCCAGGCGAAGTCGCGGTTGTGGCCGAGGCTGGCGGCGGGCGACAGTGCCTGGTAGTGGCCGTAAAGTTCCTCGCCTGGCAACTGGGTATGCGCCTCATACCACACCGCCGGCGCGGCGAAGCGGATATGCGGGTCGCCAGCCAGCAGCGGCTTGCCGCTGGCAGTGCGACTGCCGGCAATCACCCAGGCGTTACTGCCCTCGTACTGCGGCAGACCGGCCTCGCTCAGGGCGTCGAGACTCAGGCGGGCGATGGCATTGAGGTCCTGCCAGTCGGCGGCGGCCAGCGCCGGCTTGCCGACCACGCCCTGCGAGTGCCAGTCGACATCGAAGACCTTCAGGTAGTCGGCGCCCAGTTCGTCGCGCACATAGGTCAGCAGCGGGTTGCTGCGCAGCGCAGTGGCAAAGCTGTAGGCGTTGAAACCGGTGATGCTGTAGCTGTCGGCGATGGTGAAGGGGCGCGGCTTTATCCCCAGCAGGTCAAACTCGACCGGCGCCGGGCGGCTGGTCTGGTACTGGTTGATGCCGTCCAGGTAGGCAACCAGCGCCTGACCCGCCGGGCTGTGCATGTCCAGCTTGGCGGCATGGGTGTCGGCCTGCGCGCGAATGCCCAGGGTGCGGAACAGCCGATCGCTATCCAGCAGCTTGGCGCCGAGGACCTCGGCCAACTCGCCGCGAGCCAGGCGGCGCAGCAGCTCCATCTGGAACAGGCGGTCTTGGGCCTGCACGAAGCCCAGGGCGCGGTACATATCGGCCTCGTTCTGGGCCTGGATATGCGGCACTCCGCGTTCGTCGTAACGCACCGTGACCTGCGCCTGCAGGCCGTTCAAGCGCAGTTCGCCGTCGCGAAGCGGTTGCTTGCTGTCGATATACCAGGCGGCGCCGCCAGCGGTGGCCGCGATGGCGACAGCGAGGACGGTCAGGGTGCGCTTCATGGGTGGGTTCTCCTTGTTCTGAGTGCCAGCACTCTGCATGCGAGATGCGAGATGCGAGATGCCGGCTCTGGCGCCACGACTACGACAACGCCCCGAATCCGGGGCATTGTGTTGAGCGGGTAGCACGGCGGGGGTTAGCGAACCCCGGAGTTACGCAGGGCGGCGGGGGTGTAGTCGGCGCTGCTGGCCTGGAAGCCGAACTCGAAGCCGCGCTTCTCCTCGTTCTTCAGACCCAGGGCGATGTACCGCCCGGCGATCACGTCATACAGCGTCTCGACGGTATAGCCGGCCAGTTGCTGGGCGTAGTTGAATTGGCTATGCCCTTCGGCCACGCGCCAGAGTTGCCCGCGACCGTCGTAGTGGTCGGCCAGGGCGACTTGCCAGCTGTCCTCGTCGACATAGAGATGGCGCTTGGCATAGATATGCCGTTCGCCCGGTTTCACCGTGGCTTCCACTTCCCAGACGCGGTGCAGCTCGTAACGGGTCAGGTCCTGGTTGATATGCCCGGGCTTGAGGATGTCGGCGTACTTCAGGGTCGGCTGGTCCAGATGCAGGCTGTTGTAGGGGATGTACATCTCCTTCTTGCCGATCAGTTTCCAGTCGTAGCGATCCGGCGCGCCGGAGAACATGTCGAAGTTGTCCGCGGTACGCAGGCCGTCGGCAGCGGTGCCCGGGCCGTCGTAGGCGACCTGCGGGGCACGGCGTACGCGGCGTTGGCCGGCGTTGTAGACCCAGGCCAGGCGCGGCTCCTTCACCTGGTCGATGGTTTCGTGCACCAGCAACACGTTACCTGCCAGCCGCGAGGGCGCCAGGACCTTCTGTTTGAAGAACAGCAGGACGTTGCTGGCCTTTGCCGGGTCCAGGCCATTCACCGTCTGCGGGAAGGCCACTTCGTCCTCGAACTGCACCAGGGCGTAGGAGCCATTTACCTGCGGTGTGGCCTGGATAATGTGGCGCCGTACGTTCTGCCCGCGGTAGCGGGTGATGTGGTTCCACACCACTTCGACGCCAGTCTTCGGGATCGGAAAGGCATAGGTGCGGCAATCCTGGTAGTTCTCCAGGCCGTTGCCGCCGTCGATGGCTTTCACCGTGGTCGCGCAACGTTTGATCGCCTCATACACCGAGGGGCTGTGTGCGATGCTGCGGTGGGTCTTGTAGACCGGGATCTTGTAGGTGCTGGCGTAGCGCTTGAACATCGCCAATTGGCCGGGCGACAGCTTGTCCTTGTACTGCTCGACGTTGGCCGCGGTGATGGTGAACAGCGGCTTCTCGCTGGCGAAGGGGTCGGCGAGGAAGCCGTTGGCGTCCACCGTGGCCGCGTTGGTCGGCAGGCCGCCGGTCCACTCGGGAATGCTGCCGTCGGCATTGCCGGCTTTCTCCGCGCCCAGCGGAGTCAGGGTGGTGCCGAGCTTGGCGGCTTCCTCGGCGGAAACCGCGGCCATCACGCTGCCAGCCAGAAGGGACAGGGCCATGGCGGCGCCAAATTGCATGAATTGTTTTGTTTTCATTGTTCGAGTCCTTGTGCGGGGCGGCGCTTAGAAGTTCAAGCCGAAGCTGAGGGCAACGAAATCCCGGTCGGTGATAACGCTGTAATCGCCACCGAAGAAGTCGGTGTAACTCAGGCTGGCGGTGTACATGTTCTGGTACTCGGCATTCAGGCCGAGGCTGATGGCTTTGGAGCCTTCGGTGAAGTTCGGCCCGTAACCGTCGACGTCATGCGACCAGGCCACGCTCGGCGTCAGGTTGATCCCGGCGATCACGTTGCTGTAGTCCAGGCTGGCGCGTGCGCGGTAGCCCCATGAGCCGCTGGTGAAGAAGCCCTTGTCGTTGCATTCCTGCGGGTTGGCGGCGTTGAGGGCGCGGCAGGTAGGTTGCGAGGACAGCTGCCCCGAGCCGAAGATCGGGTCGCGGCCGAAGCGCAGCTCGCCGACATCGTCGCTGATGCCGTTGATATGGTTGTAACCCACCTCGCCGACCAGGGTCAGACGGCTGGCGCCTAGCACTCGGTCAATGAACTGCACTGCGGTGACCTGCGCCTGGGTGACCCCGCGGCGATCGTAGCCGTGGATATCGCTGCCAGCGGTGTTCCGCGCATTACCGGATTGGAACACCGGCGATAACGGCAGGCCGAGGGCCGCAAAGGACAGGTCAGTGGAGTTGATCTGCAACGGCATGTTCGGCCGGTAGCTGACCTCGCCGGACAGCGCCGTGCCGCCGACGTTGGTCTGGAAGCTCAGGCCATAGAGGCGGATGTCCTCCGGGTACTCGATAAAATAACGAGCATTCGGCGCGCCAGGGATAAGGGCCGCGCTAGGGGTGGTGGTACGGATGGTGCTGAACACCGGGCTGCGGCTGTGGTAGTTCATTGCATAGGCGCCGAACTCGGTGTCGTTCAGTTCCTCTGCGAGCCAGCGCAGGGCCAGGCCGTACTGGCCGCTGTCTCGCGCATCGCGGTCGCCGGCACGCGGAATAAAGAGGTTGTTGCCAGTAGCCGGGCCGGTGTTGTTCGACTGGCCGGGTGGCAGGTCATTACCGGCAACCACCAGGCGATCCGTGCAGCCATCGGCGACCACATCGGAGGTGGAGAAGAAGGTACCGCAGTTATCCACCACGGTCTGGTCCCACTCCAGTTGATAGAAGGCCTCGGCGCTCACTGTGTCGGTCAGGCTCTGCGACAGGTAGAGCATATTGACCGGGATCAGGCCTTCCTTGATCTCCGCGCCGGGGCGGCGGAAGGCGGCCACGTCGATCGGGTTGATCGAGTTGATGCTGTTGCCGATAAAGGTGCTCTCGCCCCAGCTGACCACCTGCTTGCCGACGCGGACGCTGCCGGGCAGCTCGCCGATGCTGTAGTTGTGATAGACGAAAGCATCGAGAAGCTGCGAACCGGCAGACTGTGCGCCCTCCTTGCGGTTGTGGTCATCGATGTCGTAGAACTGGCGGTGCTCGTCCTTCAGCTCGAAGTCGTACCAGTACTTGCCACGCAGGAACACCCCGGTGTCGCCGTACTTCAGCTCCAGGTCGTGGATGCCCTTGAAGATCTTCGAGAAGGTTTCACCCTTCTTGAAGTTCAGGCGGCCGTCGTCGGAGGTTCGCGAGGACGCTTTACCGCCGCTGACCTGGGAGATGAAATCCGGGTCGGCGCTGCGTGTCGACCAACTGGCCCCCACCGACAGCTGCGAATCGAACTGCGCTTCGATCTCCCCGATATTGAAAGTAATGGCGTAAGCCTGGGCGCTGCTGCCCAAGGCAACGGCGGCGGCCAGCACGTGCGGCCGGAAGATTCCGCGCATTGTTCTTGTTGTCATGCGGCTCTCCTGAGGAGGATTGGGTGAGCTGTCATCCTAATCAGCCGAAAGGCTGCCCATAACTGCCTTAAGGGGCGATTTCACCTATCACCCAGGTGGGTGATAAGCGCGCACAAATGCGCCCTGCAAGCGTCTCGTTCGCCGCATATGCCGCGTGGTTTCGCACGGGCGCCGGCTTTTGTTTCAAGGCTGATACCTAGGGTTACAACAGGCTTTTTGTGGGTGCGGGGCTTGCCCACGATTCGGCGGTAGGCAGAACATCGCACTGGAAGTCAGCGTATGAGGCCTGATTGGCAGGGAGGACTATCTTTGCCTGAAACGATCAGCGCACTGGGTCACGACAATTCCAACAAGCAAATCCAATAAGAAGAGGCACAGAGCATGTCCGAGTTTTTCTACACCCTGGCCAGCAATAACCACGCGGCGAAGTACCGTCATCTGCAGGTAGCCCCGGCGGCCGGCTCGCTCGGTGCGGATGTCACTGGCGTCGATCTCAACCGTTTGAGCGAGGCTGGCTTCGTCGAGTTGCGCCAGGCGCTGCTGAGCCATCAGGTGCTGTTTATCCGCGAGCAGAATCTCAGCGTCGAGCAGCTGGAGGCGGTCACCCTGCAACTCGGTGAATTCGGCCGCGAGCCCTTCGTCGAAACCATGCCGGATCACCCCCACGTGATCCATGTGGTCAAGGAGGCCGACGAGAAAGCGCCATTCGTATTCGGTGGCGCCTGGCACACCGACTGGTCGTTCCAGGCACGGCCACCGGCTTTCACCCTGCTCTATGGCGCGGATATTCCGCCCTACGGTGGCGATACCCTCTACGCCAATCTGTGCCTGGCCTATGACTGGCTGTCGCCGAAGATGAAGGAAATCTGCGAAGGCCTGAATGCCCTGCACAGCCCCGAGCGCGGCTATGGCCCGGCGGCGCGGCACAACGACCTGCTGGAAAACATGACGGTGCGTTATGGCAACGTCGACGCCGAACTGCGCGCCCATCCGCTGATCACCCGGCATCCGGAAACCGGCCGTAAGGTGCTGTTCGTCAACCCGACCTACACCGTCGGCATCGAGGGTCTGCGCCCGGACGAAGCACAGCCGATCCTCGATTACCTGTTCGCCATGCCCACTGCGCCGGCCTTCACCTGCCGCATGCGCTGGAGCAAGGGCACGCTGGCGATCTGGGATAACCGCTGCACCTGGCACAACCCAATCGCCGACTACCACGGCAGCCGGCGTGAGATGTACCGCACCACGGTGGTAGGTGAAGCGCCTAGCCGTTGAGATTCAAAGGCCGCTTAAAAACGTCGGGGGATAACGCTCTTTTGTCCACCAGCGCAGCAGCCTGGATACCCATGGGGGAAAACCGCTTTGCGGATTTTCTACCCTACGCAACAGAGTCAGCCGTTGCCGGGCGAATTGGCAAACGCAAGGTTGGTGCTGAGCCGCAGGCGATGCCCAACAACCGGCCTGCAAGGCCGGGCGGCTGAGCGTGAGATCGAGAACTGGGAGTCGCGGGCGACTCCTTGTTGGGCATCACTGCGCTCAGCGCCAACCTACTTCAGCGCCAACCAACTTCAGCACCAGCCTACGGGCGCAACCTGCGCTGGGACCATGCCTGATATCGCGATTGCAGTGACTCGCCCGAAAGGGCGGAACCCGGACTATCCGCCCGCAAGGCAATGAAGAATGACTCTGGACCATGAGCCAGCCGCGGGGGATGACGGCTCATTCGGCGTTTCCTTAGGCCCGTCCGGCCTCAGTGCGGTACTGCCGCGCCTCTTCCACCAGCCAGTCACGGAAGGCGCGCAATGCCGCCGACTCGACTTTGCGCTCGGGGATGATCAGGTAGTAGGCCTTGTCGCTCAGGCAGGCGTGATCCAGCGCCACCACCAGCCGCCCTTCGGCCAGCTCGCGCTGGATCAGGAAGGGCGGAATCAGCGCGATGCCCATCTCGTGCATCGCCGCCTGGGCCAGCATGGAAAACAGCTCATAGCGCGGCCCGGTCATGTCGCGCGGTACGTTCAGGCCGAGCGAGTTGAACCACTGGCGCCAGGCGTAGGGGCGAGTGCTCTGTTGCAGCAGCGGCAGGCCGGCGATGGCCTCGGCCGTCAACTGGCGACCGGCCGGGATAAGCTGCGGGCTGCACACCGGCAGCGGGTTTTCCGGCATGAGAAAGTGCGACTCGGTACCCGACCAGTCGGCATCGCCGAAATACACCGCGGCATCGAACTCGGTGTCGGCGAACAGAAAGGGCCGGGTGCGGTTGGTCAGGTTGACCGTGACCTCCGGATGCAGCGCCTGGAAGTGCTTGAGCCGCGGCAGCAGCCACTGGGTGCCGAAGGTCGGCACGATGGCCAGCTCCAGGCTGCCGGCGCCATGCTGGCCCATCACCGAGAGCGTGTCGCGCTCCACGGCATCTAACTGCGCGGCCACCCGTCGGCTGTAAGAGAGCCCCGCCTCGGTCAGCTTGACCCCGCGCCGCGAACGCCGGAATAACGCGATGCCGAGGAATTCTTCGAGGCCGGCGATTTGCCGACAGATGGCGCTTTGGGTCAGCGAGAGTTCTTCGGCGGCCTTGGTAAAGCTCTGGTGACGGGCGGCGGCCTCGAAGCTGACCAGGGCGGTGGTACTGGGGATTTTACGACGCATGCGATTCTCTTATGCGTTAGATGCACATTAAAACCAGTTGGTATGGCTTTCGACTTCGTTTCGGAATGAGAAATTAGCACAACACTGTGCAAAATCCTCGTTTGCCCGATTCGGCCTAGGCTGACTAGGATTAATCTATTCGCCAGCCCATCGCTGGGCGTCAGCAACCGCAACGAACGATTGAGGAATCCGCATATGGCCGGTAAAGCAAGCTTCAACTGGGAAGATCCACTGTTGCTGGATCAGCAACTGACCGCAGAGGAACGCATGGTGCGTGACAGCGCCCAGCAATTCGCCCAGGACAAGTTGGCCCCGCGCGTGCTGGAAGCCTTCCGCCATGAGCAGACCGACCCGGCGATCTTCCGCGAAATGGGCGAAATCGGCCTGCTCGGCGCGACCATTCCGGAAGCCTACGGCGGCAGCGGCCTCAACTACGTCAGCTACGGCTTGATCGCCCGTGAGGTCGAGCGGGTCGATTCCGGCTACCGCTCGATGATGAGCGTGCAGTCCTCCCTGGTAATGGTGCCGATCAACGAATTCGGTACCGAGGCGACCAAGCAGAAGTATCTGCCCAAGTTGGCCAGTGGCGAGTGGATCGGCTGCTTCGGTCTGACCGAGCCGGATCACGGCTCCGACCCGGGCTCGATGATCACCCGGGCGAAGAAAGTCGACGGCGGCTATCGCCTGTCCGGCAGCAAGATGTGGATTACCAACAGCCCGATCGCCGATGTTTTCGTGGTCTGGGCCAAGGACGATGCCGGCGACATTCGTGGCTTTGTTTTGGAAAAAGGCTGGGCTGGGCTCAGCGCGCCAGTGATCCACGGTAAGGTCGGCCTGCGCGCCTCGATCACCGGCGAGATCGTGATGGACAACGTGTTCGTCCCGGAAGAGAACATCTTCCCGGAAGTGCGCGGTCTGAAAGGCCCGTTCACCTGCCTCAACTCCGCGCGATACGGCATCTCCTGGGGCGCACTGGGCGCCGCCGAGTTCTGCTGGCACACCGCGCGCCAGTACACCCTCGATCGCAAGCAGTTCGGTCGCCCACTGGCAGCGAATCAGCTGATCCAGAAGAAGCTGGCGGACATGCAGACCGAAATCACCATGGCCCTGCAAGGTTGCCTGCGTCTCGGCCGCATGAAGGACGAAGGCACCGCCGCGGTGGAAATCACCTCGATCATGAAGCGCAACTCCTGCGGCAAATCGCTGGATATCGCCCGCATGGCCCGTGACATGCTCGGCGGTAACGGCATCTCCGATGAGTTCGGCGTCGCCCGTCACCTGGTGAACCTGGAAGTGGTGAATACCTACGAGGGGACCCACGACGTGCATGCGCTGATCCTCGGTCGTGCGCAGACTGGCATTCAGGCGTTTTTCTGAAGCACGCTCCCCTCGCCCATTCATGGGAGAGGGGCTGGGGGAGAGGGTATCTCTGGCATCCATTCTTACCCTCTCCCTGACCCTCTCCCGTAAACGGGAGAGGGAACTGCATGGACGATGCTGTTTCGTCCCCCTGAGCAACGTCGATCGGTGGATGGATAAAGCGCCATCCACCCTACAAAGGAACCTGTTCCGATGCCTGGCGCCCTATCCCACCTGCGTGTACTCGACCTTTCCCGCGTCCTCGCCGGCCCCTGGGCCGGGCAGATTCTGGCTGACCTCGGCGCCGAGGTGATCAAGATCGAGCGCCCCGGCAACGGTGATGACACCCGCGCCTGGGGCCCTCCCTTCCTCAAAGATGCCAACGGCGAGAACACCAGCGAAGCGGCCTACTACCTCTCGGCCAACCGCAACAAACAGTCGGTCACCGTCGACTTCACCCAGCCGGAAGGCCAGCGCATCGTCCGCGAGCTGGCGGCCAAGTCGGACATCCTGCTGGAGAACTTCAAGGTCGGCGGCCTGGCCGCCTATGGCCTCGACTACGCCTCGCTGAAAGCCATCAACCCGCGTCTGATTTATTGCTCGATCACTGGTTTCGGCCAGTACGGGCCGTATGCCAAACGCGCTGGTTACGACTTTATGATCCAAGGTCTCGGCGGCCTGATGAGCCTGACCGGGCGCCCAGACGATGAAGCGGGTGCCGGCCCGGTCAAGGTCGGCGTGGCGCTGACCGATATTCTCACCGGCCTCTACTCGACCGTCGCCGTCCTCGCCGCGCTGGCGCACCGTGAGCAAGGTGGCAGCGGTCAACATATCGACATGGCCCTGCTCGACGTACAGGTCGCCTGCCTGGCCAACCAGGCGATGAACTACCTGACCACCGGCACGCCGCCCCGGCGCCTTGGCAACGCGCACCCGAATATCGTGCCGTACCAGGATTTCCCCACGGCGGATGGCGATTTCATCCTCACCGTGGGTAACGACGGCCAATTCCGCAAATTCTGCGAAGTCGCCGAGCACCCGGAGTGGGCGGACGATCCGCGTTTCGCGACCAATAAGCAGCGGGTGGCGAATCGCGCGGTGCTGATTCCGCTGATCCGTCAGGCCACGGTGTTCAAAACCACCGGCGAATGGGTGACGGCGCTGGAGCAGGCGGGTGTGCCTTGCGGGCCGATCAATGACCTGGCGCAAATGTTCGCCGACCCGCAAGTGCAGGCGCGCGGCCTGCGCGTCGAGCTGCCTCACGCGTTGGGCGGCACGGTGCCGCAGGTGGCCAGCCCTATCCGCCTTTCAGAGACCCCGGTGCAGTACCGCAACGCTCCACCACTACTGGGCGAGCATACCGTTGAGGTGTTGCAGAAGGTCTTGGGGCTAGACGCCGCGCAGGTCGAAGCATTGCGTCAGGCGGGCGTGGTTTAACCCGGCGGCAACAACCGGCGGCAACGAAAAGGCCCAGGTGAAAACCTGGGGCCTTTTTCTATGATTTAGCAATATCCAACAGCCTCTGTTGTCTACGTGGCGGTCGTTGGGTATTTCACCCCCAGTTGCGCCGATTCTTCGCCTCGATCCACTGCGCCATGTATTGGGTACTTTTGTGCTGATGGTGACGCAACATGGCGCCGGTGAAATTGTTCAACCGATGTTCGGCCAGGTTCGCCCGACACTCTGCTATGCGCGCCAGCAAGGCCGTGGCAAAGCTTTTGCGCTCATAGCGGGCGGCCAGTAGTGTCCAGCCCTTGGCTTGCGCCTGTTGCCAGTGGGCCTGGTCTTCATGCAGGCGTACGGCGGCGAGGGCGATTTCGCTGGCGTTATTGGCCACGCTGCCGGCCCAGGGCAGGTCGCCACGCATACCTTCTTCACCAATCGGGGTGGTCACGTTGGGAGTGCCACAGAGCATGGCGTCGGCGATCTTGCCCTTGATCCCGGCGCCGAAACGCAGCGGCGCCAGGCACACGCGTGCGGCGGCCATCACCTGCAAGGCGTCCTCCGCCCAGTTCATGATGTGGAAGCCCTGCGCGGCGTTGTGCAGGGCGCTGGCTTTCGGTGGTGTGTAGGCGCCATAGATATGCAACTGGGCTTTCGGCAGATGCTGGCGGATCAGTGGCCAGATGCTGTTTTTCAGCCACAGCACGGCATCCCAGTTCGGCGCGTGGCGGAAGTTGCCGATGCTGATGAAGTGCGCGCGCTGGGCAAACTCGGGTACTTGCCGCGGCGTGCTGTCGAGCAGCAGCGGGCAATGCAGCAGCAGCGCCGCGGGCAGCTGAAAGTGCTGGCAGAGCAGGTCAATTTCCGCATCTGAAATCATCAGGCTCAAGTCCGAGCGATAAATCGCGGCTATCTCCCGTTGCGCGCTGTCAGTGCCGGCCATGCGCTGAAACAGTTGCTGCTGGCTCAAGGCAAACAAATCGGCAAAATCATCCACATCGCCAGTCGCCAGGCGTTCTTTCAATGCCTGCTGGCGGGCATCGCGCAGGCTTTGCAGGTCGGAGGTTTCGAGGACGCGCAGGGCCTGCGGGCAGTGCTTCTCCACCCGCCAGCCAAATTGCTCTTCCATCATGAAACGATCGAATAACACCACGTCCGGGTTCAGTTCGCGGACGAAGCTATCGAAGCTGCTGTTGTTCAGTTCGATGGGCTGTTCGCGAATGCCTAGCGCGCCCAGGTCGGCCTTGTGCTCGCCCTCTGTGGCCGGGCTGCTGAAGGTGACCTGCCAGCCTTGCTCAAGAAAACACTCGAGCAGTTGCAGCATGTGCCCGCCCGCCGCCGAAGAGCGCGGCTCGGGCCAGACGTAACCGATGACCAGTAGTTTGCTTGCCGCTGGCGGCATGGGCTGGCTCACAAGCGTGATTCCTTGAACGGGCGAGGGTGAATGACGCGGCAGGCGGGCTGCGCGGTGGGTGCAATTATGCGCGATGCGCGGGCTGTCGGGGCTACCCGTGGTGCGTCAGCCCTAGCCGCAGATCCCCCTCGCCTTGGGGAAATAGTCCAGTCTGGGAGGTCAGAGACGTTGATCTCAGGTGTAGCTACGACTGGACATATGGAAAACAAAAAGGCCCCAGGTTTTCACCTGAGGCCTTGTCGTATTTGGTGCACCAGGCGGGATTCGAACCCACGACCGGTAGAGCACCCTATTTCCGGGGCTTTCAAAGCTGGTTTGGCGCCAGTGTCACACCTTGATAGGGCTGGTTGATGGCCCACTAGACTTTATCCGGCGAACCCACGCTTATGCAAGGAAAGCTCAGGACTGTGGACTCTCCAGCCCATACCTCAGCCCATACACTGTAGATGGGTGAAAAAAACGGCACTGCCAGCGAGTCACCCGACGGCCCTTTACGGTCGTTCACCGTCGGGAGCTACCTGCCTTCGTCCATAAGCGACTGGCCCCCGTTGCGCGAACTACAGCGTGGCCAGGGCGATAACGCCCAGCACAGGCCGAATATACGAATGCAACCGCACTGACGACAGGGTTGGAAGAACTTTGCTCACTACTTGTGGGGAGAGTCCATATACCGATTGTTAGGCTGCTACCACTCTAATGATTGAGAGCTCGCTTCTGAGTTTTTTTGGTACATCATGAAAATTGTAGTGTAGTTGCACATATCCAAACCACTTTGGCAGTAGTCTTTAATAACGCGATCCATTACTTTTCTATCAGTAGCCTTGGTGGCTGATTTGAAAGCGGTTAGGTTTTTATTTTCCATCATTCGAAGCGTTGTGTTCTGGCACATGTCAAGGCCGCTCTCGCAATAGTCATGTTGCACCCTGGCCTTGATGTAACTTATGACTGTTTCTTTCTGGCTTTCAGATCCGTCAAATTCCATGGGGTGAATGAATTCAGCAGATACTGCATTGGTTGAGATAAAGAATGGTAAAGCTAAAATTAACCACTTCATGTTTTTACCTTATATTGCGGCGATAGAGTTCTAGGCCTTGCGCCTGAGTTAAGGGGCCTGCTTTAGCAGATACCAGCGCCCGAAGGGCGCGTCTTCAACGACTTGTTAGGCCGCTTTAATATGGTTAACAACATTGTGGTATTGCTCAACGAAAGCCGAATATTTTTCCTCTAATTCCTTCCTTTCCGGCTGAGCAGATGGATTAGTTGTTTTTTCTGCCGCTAGTATTTTCCCGTACTGAGAAATATCTCGGATTGCCTGCATTAGATTTTTGTAACGCCTAAACTTACCCGCGAAGTCATCTATTTGACTTGCCAATGAAGTAATTTTTATTCTGTCTATTTCTTTGTAAGAGCCAACTTCCTCAACGAAAATACCAACTGACTCTTCCAGCGCATACAGGCGCTCTAACTCCTTGGACAGAATCTTCATTCGAACCTCTTTCTTCGATGAAAGAAGATGCATTACGAAATTACCAAACATGGTAAATACACTGCCAACAACAGCACCCGCCAAGCCTATTAACGCAACCTGTATATCAGTCTGAGAGACAATCTTTTGCACTATAAGATTAACTGTCGCTTCATCCATCTGACTTTTCCTAAGTGAGGCCTAACGATTAAGCTAAAGGGCACGCGTCAGCGTGTCCCAGTGAGCGAAGCGAACGATTTGAGCGACTTGTTAGCAGGCAATTGTGAATATAACTGGGGCATGGTCGCTGAACTCCAGCCAAGGGTTGTGACTACCCACTGTTATCGTATCTTTCTGTGGATTAAACATGCCTTCAGAGGCAAACGCAAAGTCTATGTGATATGCCTTTTTTAGATTTCTTTGGAGGTATAGGGTCGGGGCGGATTCGGAACCTTGCTCTTCACCTGTAGCCAAATGGTAAAGACTCTGCATGTTTACGGCATCTAGTTCTCTGACAACGTCACTGTGATTCCACCAACGATCCCATACATCCCAGATTTTGTTGCTATTGAGGTCACCGCACAACACCGTGCTGCCTGCGGCCATTTTCTCTTTGTGTAATTCTAGGTACTTCCAAAGCTGGCCAATGTAGCGAAATGTTGGTGAGTTGGCCTGTTTTGTCCACACCCCGATCATGTTGAACTGATTGTTGACCCTGACAGGCAAAAACAACTGGAGACTATTGTCTTTCCAGTCTAGGCGTTGAATTTCTACGCCATTTTTTGCAAATATGCCTATACCTTTGTTCTTGTTATCGCCATACCAAAGGTAACTACCAGCCCAATTTCTGTATTCCCCTTTCGTATGTTCTGGATTCTCGCACTCTTGAATTACATACAGGTCTGCCTGAAACCTCTCAATTTCTTGATACTTCTTGCGGAATGCACCGTTACAATTCCATGTGAGGATCTTCATCTTTGCCTGCTAACTATAAATAGACGCCTAATGGTGTGATAAGGCTTTTACGGGCGTGGTGGATAACATTCCTTGTCCTCTTGGTTTCCCTGTCTAGAAAGGGCGTTACAGCGGCTCGGGGACGGCATAAGGGAGTTATACATCTGCGTGAGGCCGGTCGTGTGTTCCAGCTTTTGCGGAGATTCTGGGCACAACGCTACTACAGCACGAAATGCTTGGCTATCGCCGGCTTGTGGCCGATCTCAGCCTGTCACGTTGGATGCAATCAGGTGGTCAGACAAGATGCAAAACCCCTGGAAAAGCCCATGCTCTCCTGCGCTCACGGAAGCCCCCGTGAGCGCGTATAAGGCGAGAAAGAGCAAATTACTCATCATCCCCCTAGTTTTCCCGAATCGCCTTGTGGAAAGCCTTGTTGAAGGCCTCCTGCTTACCGAACAAGGAACTCCGGAGATTGGTATAGATAGCGCGCCCGCCAGCAGTCGCAATCTCTGAGGCCCGGTGCGGATTGGCTCCCTTGCCGTGGTTGGTGGCGTGGAGTTGATTGAGAAGCCGGATGATCCTGTCCTTCGTGATTTTGGATTCTTTCACCACATACTTGGCAACGTCGGCGACCTTCCTTGGAGCTTCAAGCATCACTGCCTTGTTCCTGCCGTGATGCGTGTATTCAGGAGCCAGGGCCTTTTTAAGCGCCTCTGAGGCTCGCTCTAACATTTCGGCTGGAATGCAAAGGGCTCCATGAATATGCAGCTTGTGCAGCGTTTTAGCTTGCTTCGGGGCGAACTCAAGAACAAAGGCAATCTGATCAGCCGGAACTCCGACAGACTCAAGCGCTCGTTTGATTTTGTCAGCCAGCCAATCACTTGGGCCGCGTGGCGCTGCCAAAGCTTTTTCACCAATGGAAGGATCAAGCCGGATGGTGAAGAACTGTGCTCCGGGTTGGCTGAGCAGGTACGAGAGCTTGAAGAAATGCTTCACGTCGGCAGGCAGGTCATCCCACTCAGGTAGGTCGTCTACCTGGGGAGGATTGAGGATGATTACCTCTCCCCAATACCTCGTTCTTAGCCAATCCCTAGCAAGCTTTTGTTGGAAGTGAGTAAAGGGAGAATTACTAATAGCTCCAAAATCAGTGCTCAGGATTCCCGTGATTATGGCCAGAGTCCACGCCTCCTGCGGGGCCTGGAGCTTCACTGTTCTCTTCCGCGTCGTGCCAAATTTGTAAGATTCCGCGAGACTCGACGATGGGGAGTCTGAGGCCGCGCTCTTTTCTTCCAGTGATAGAGGTTCGCGCTCGGCTGCTTTTTCCGTGGCAAACCGCCCGATCTCCTCCGGGAGAAGCGGCCTTTGCAGGCCGGGAAGTTCGAGGGGCGGTTTCTTATGTTCTGTCATGGTGAGTGCTCTATACCGCCCCTGGTCGATTTTCAAAAATTGGTGGCGCTCGATGCGGCCAGGGGGAAGGCTTCTGTTCGTGATTCCTAAGACTTTGACAACTGCATGGTCATCACCTGGTCATCGTGGTGTCAGCCTTCGACTACGATGTCGTCGTCAACCGCGCACAAAGTTTGGTGTTCTCTTCTCTCAGCCAACCAGCGCAGGGTTTCTTGTTCGTCACTGACTCCGGCGAGGTTTCCGTTCAGCTCGGCGTCCTGGAGTCGCTGCTCTGCCCGCAGAACTGCAACGTCGTGGTCTGTCATGATGTGAATCTGAAGCTCCGGCAGTTCTTCGACTGTTAACGCCTGCTCAAGCTTGTCCAGAGGAAGGGCTTGACGGCCAACCTGCTGTGTAAGTTTTAGTGTGGTTGCGCATGCAGCCAAGGCTCGACATACGATAGGAGCATTGTCCGGAGTCACCTCTAAAGCCTCGACAGCCTGTGCGAGCTTATTCCTCATCAAACGGTTGAGCGACAAGTCGTCGAGCACCAGCGAAGCGGCAGTCTGCTGAACAGCATCTAGGGCAAAGGCGTTGTGTAGGAGGTCTTCTCTGGCCTTCTCTATCAGCGCTTGTGTGGCAGCACCAGCAACAGCACCGTGTCGCTTTAGTAGTCGTTGCGTGGTGCTCAGGCTGATGTTGAGACGATCCGCTATGGCCGGCAAGGTGTAGCCGGCCTCACGCAAGATAACTGCCTGGGCAGATTGGTCAGGTGTCTTTCTTATGCCGGCCATTTCCGTTACTCGTCGTCTTCGATGATGGTGAGAATGCGCGGCTTCGGTGGCAGTCCGGCAAGAATCAGCAGCTCATTTTCCAGTTGCGGCCAGTTATTCTTGACGTTGATATAGGGGGCGCCGGATAGCTGGGTGATTTCTTTTAAGCTAAATGGGGCTATATCAGTAATTGTCCGGCCACTTGCTGTAAGTGCTTCAATTGAGGCTGCAATGATTTGTTTGCGGGTGTTGGCGCGTTGTCGAATACCAACTCCGGGTTGGTTTTTGCAGCGGCGCTTAGATTGGATGCTGTGGGTGCGGCAGAAATGGTAAACGGCGTCTTTTGTCCAGCGGGAACCGTCAGAGCGGGGTGCGTATTTGTTGAGGTGATCTGCTAGGCGAGCATAACTCCCGTTATCAGATTCCATGAACTCGCTTGCGGTTTTCTCGGTATGAGGCATTTGTATTTTCCTTATAACGTCGGTTGGTAAAAAGTTGTTTGTTCATCGCGGTCTCTCTCGTGTGGTTATGGTTAAGTTTGAAGGCAGTGGTTAATATTCAGCAGCCAATATTTTACCGTGTTTATGTGTTTTGCGTCTAGAAAGTAATTGACTTTTTATTATGTGTAAGGATTTAAGGCATTGCCGCAGCCTTAACTCGATAAACAGTAGCCACGCCACACCCTGCTAACTTGGCTACTTGCTCGACAGACAACTCCGGGTGTTTCGCCATGATGGCTTTTACTTCATCCCAGGCGTTAGATTTTCCCCGTGAGGGGATTGCCTCCCCACGTTCGCGGCGGCGGGCAAGGCCCTGTTTGATTCGATCAACTCTCTTGTCTTGATCGAGGCGAGCCATCGTTGCCATCAGGTCAATCAGCATGTCGTTGATAACCTGCATGATCTGGCCTGTGATGCCCTTATCGTCAATGAGCTGGTGAGAGGTCGGGAGGTCAGCCACAACCAAGCGTAAGCCCTTCGCTCTGATGGTTGTTTTGAGCTGGTGCCACTCATCCTGAGAAAGACGGCTGAGCCGGTCGACAGACTCCACCAGCAGCACGTCACCTTGGCTAGCATCACTGAGCAGTTGTTGAAGCTCTGGGCGGTCTAGCTTGGTGCCGCTGATATTTTCGCTGTAGATATTGGTAATGGTCAGTTTGTGCTCAGCGGCGAAGTCTTCAAGCAGGGCTTTGGCTCGCAGGCTGTCTTGTTCCTTCGTCGATGCTCTCAGGTAGATACGTGCATTGCTCATGGGTGCCATCCTATCAAGTTTGTTTGAAGTCGATAGGCAGATGATATTTCTATCATGTGGCATGTGTCTACAGGAAAGATGATAGGCGCGGGAAGATTTTTCCCGACCTCTCAGGTTGGTATAGGCATCTGAGAGGGGCTGGCGCTGAGTTGAAAAGCGGATTGTTCTAATTGGTTAGCTGCGTTGAGCCAGGCTCTTTGCTGTCGCCTAGTAAGCCATACAGAAAGGCAAAGCCCGCCTAGCTGCAAGCCGTTCAGTAAATCTGTTGAAATCAGCTTGGTGAACGGCGCTATCTCGGGCCTCTGAAACGAAAAACCCCCGGAAAAATATCTTCCGAGGGTATTTGCTTTGCGGGCCTTGCGCTACGGGGCTTTCGCTCAACTCATCAACAGATTAAGCCAACGGCTAGCCCTAGCTGGCGGGGTGGAGTGATGGATTAAGGCCGTGCCTATCACGATGCTCCTGAATGCATGGCTTCAGTATGTGCCCCAGCCGCGCCTCAAAGTCAGCATAGGTAATGCCTGAGAGGTCTATGGGGAACTTCACTGTGTGCAGCGCTCTGTGCAGTGTTGAGAGCCAGAACCCTGAGCCGTAATCATCCGACTGGTTCTTGTTCTTTGCCGCGTGTCCCGTTAATACAGTGATGAGCGGCAATGCCTCATCGCTAGTATTCCGAAGCAGATCAATAAAGGTATGTCGGAAAGCGTGAAATTTCTTGCCGTCGGGCTTGCCATCAGGGAGGCGCTTGCGAATTCCGATGCTATGGAAGTAGCCCCCATACTTTGTGCTGGGGCTTGGCATCCTGGTGAAGAAGGTGGTTGCGATTCCGCCCCAGCCCTTGATCTTCTGGTAGGTGAGCCCGTCTGAGAATAGGTTTTTTCGACCTTCTCTTTGAGCTTGCGCCACAAAATCCAGGAATCCGATTTTGATCAGTTCGTTATGGATAGGGATGAATCGACTGCTGTGATTGTTTTTCAGCGATTTCGAGCCTTCCTCAACAAGCTGAGCAAACCAGATTTCTGTATCCGCCTCTTGAGCAATGTCGGTTGTTTCGAGCTGGCAGAGTTCATTGAGCCGCCCTCCAGTAAAGAGACCAAGCAGCGGAAGCCAGAATTGGTAGGGGAAGACGAGATTGGCTGAACCGCTATCTGTTCCTGTGTAGAGATAGCCGGAGAAAATTGCGTGCAGCTCTTCTTTGGAAAACGGCCTGTCTTTTGGAGCGATACGCCCGGTCTCACTGCTGACTGATGGAGCTTCAGTTTTGGCCGGGTCGATGTGTGTGTAGCCTTTGGCGTAAGCGAACTTATGCAGCACGCGAAGCCGGATGATCATCTTCTGAATAGTTGGCCCGCTAATCAGGTCGTCCCTTGGAGAGGCAAGGACTGATTCAATAGGTGAATCAGGTGGCGGAATATTTTTGCCGGGAAGGGCTTTGACCTGCTGAGTAAGTAGATACAGCTGATTGATGTCGTCTAGCGATAGTGAACCAAACGGCCTGTTACCGCTCAGGATGGTAAGCCTGCGGGCGTGTCCCTGTTCGTCAGTGTGGGCGCTGGGGGATTTTTTTCTATTCAGGCGCTTGTCAGACTCACGCAGAAGCAACCAAAGCTCATACAGCGTAGGGCCTGGAGGTTGCGATGCTGACGGCGCTGTGCCCTGTGCTGGTGCTGCTACGGTTGCGCCCGGACTACCGAGCCGCTGCCGCACCAGCTCATCTAGGAGGCTCGGTAGCAGCTTCCGGAGCCTTGGCACTGGGATGCCGTTACCCGCCTTAAAAAGCTGGTCTGCGAGCGCTTTTCGGTCCTCTGGAATACTCCGCTTGGCATTGCCAGTCAGCACTTCAGCGATAGCACTCCAACGTTGCTGCTGATCGATTTTTTGCCATTCTTCGTCTGTAAGCGCTGAGCTGGCTTTCTGCTCAGGCTCAGCCGGACTACTCGACCAAGCGCCTAAAGGCTCACCCCGACCAGCCTGCTCAATCTCCTCCATGAACAGTTCGTAGTCTTCATCAGTCGGCTCGTAATCGTTTTGGTCTACCACGCCCAGCACCTTGTCAAAAGCAGTTTCGAAGCGTGCAGCGTATTGCCGCGCACGGCGAAGCGCTAGCCGTAGGCTATCGGTTTTCAGGGAGCGGCGGATTTCGCGTTGCAAGCCGAATGCAGAGCGCAACGGCTTTGGGATTACTACGCGAAAGTAGTAGGTTCCGTGGCGATTAAGAGTGAGGAAAGCGGGTTGGGCTGGCATGGTCGGCACCGTTGCGATGCCCCACCTAAAAGCACTACACAGTGCCCCACTTAGCCTTTCAAACCCGGTGTTTGTCGGGAAATCTATACCCGACAAGCAGTTACAGAAAATGGTGCACCAGGCGGGATTCGAACCCACGACCCCTGCCTTCGGAGGGCAGTACTCTATCCAGCTGAGCTACTGGTGCGATGCGGGCGCCATGATACGCATCTCGTTGGCAGGCGTCCATGCCAGGGAGACTTGTTCGTGATATTGAACGAAAGTACTAGGCTTGCCTGCTAGTGATCAGAAAAGCGTCACTCTTAATCGGATTTCGTTAATTTTTTTGAACGGGCTATTGCCCTTTGCCTGTCACGACCCTAGGATTCGTTTGAGATTTCGAACGCCTTCGACGCGAACACGGGCATACCGGACTCAGCGGTCTGCGCCTTGTTCCAATTGCCGCCGTCAGGGCTCAGTCGGTACGACGGTCATCCACTATTTCTGACTGCAGCTGTCTAAGCTGGGTCGAGTCACAACAATTTTGCCCGGTGCCTGTGTGTCGGGGGTAAAGGAGACGGCTATGCAACTCAAAGACGCCCAACTGTTCCGCCAGCAAGCCTATATCGACGGCGCCTGGGTGGACGCGGACAACGGCCAGACCATCAAGGTCAACAACCCGGCCACCAACGAGATCATCGGCACTGTGCCGAAAATGGGTGCTGTGGAAACCCGCCGCGCCATCGAAGCCGCCGACAAGGCCCTGCCGGCCTGGCGTGCGCTGACCGCCAAGGACCGCGCCAACAAGCTGCGCCGTTGGTTCGAGCTGTTGATCGAAAACCAGGACGACCTCGGCCGCCTGATGACCCTGGAACAGGGCAAGCCGCTGGCCGAAGCCAAGGGCGAGATCGTCTACGCCGCCTCCTTCATCGAGTGGTTCGCCGAGGAAGCCAAGCGCATCTATGGCGACGTGATTCCCGGCCACCAACCGGACAAGCGCTTGATCGTGATCAAGCAACCGATCGGCGTGACCGCGGCGATCACCCCGTGGAACTTCCCGGCGGCGATGATCACCCGT
Source organism: Pseudomonas cavernicola (assembly GCF_003596405.1). Classification (NCBI taxonomy): domain Bacteria; kingdom Pseudomonadati; phylum Pseudomonadota; class Gammaproteobacteria; order Pseudomonadales; family Pseudomonadaceae; genus Pseudomonas; species Pseudomonas cavernicola. The sequence goes on along the minus strand of NZ_QYUR01000002.1, from coordinate 938,419 downwards.
AAAGCCGGCCCGGCCCTGGCCGCCGGCTGCACCATGGTGATCAAGCCGGCCAGCCAGACACCGTTCTCGGCCTTGGCGCTGGTCGAGCTGGCGCACCGTGCCGGTATCCCGAAAGGCGTGCTCAGCGTGGTCACCGGCAGTGCCGGCGACATCGGTGGCGAGCTGACCAGCAACCCGATCGTGCGCAAGCTGTCCTTCACCGGTTCGACCGAGATCGGTCGCCAGCTGATGGCCGAATGCGCCAAGGACATCAAGAAAATCTCGCTGGAGCTGGGCGGCAACGCGCCGTTCATCGTGTTCGACGATGCCGACCTGGATGCCGCGGTCGACGGCGCGCTGGCCTCCAAGTACCGCAACGCCGGCCAGACCTGCGTGTGCGCCAACCGCCTGTATGTGCAGGACGGCGTGTACGACGCCTTCGCCGAGAAGCTGAAAACCGCGGTGGCCAAGCTGAAGATCGGCAACGGTCTGGACGACGGCATCACCACCGGCCCGTTGATCGACGAGAAGGCCGTGGCCAAGGTCCAGGAACATATCGCCGACGCCGTGAGCAAGGGCGCCAGCGTGGTCGCCGGCGGCAACAGCCTGGGCGGCAACTTCTTCGAACCGACCATCCTGCTCAACGTGCCGAACAACGCGGCGGTGGCCAAGGAAGAGACCTTCGGCCCGCTGGCGCCGCTGTTCCGCTTCAAGGACGAGGCCGAAGTGATCGCCATGTCCAACGACACCGAGTTCGGCTTGGCGTCCTACTTCTATGCCCGCGACCTCGGCCGGGTGTTCCGTGTGGCCGAGGCGCTGGAGTACGGCATCGTCGGCATCAACACCGGGATCATCTCCACCGAAGTGGCGCCGTTCGGCGGCATCAAGGCTTCGGGCCTGGGCCGTGAGGGTTCCAAGTACGGTATCGAAGACTACCTGGAAATCAAATACCTCTGCCTCGGCATCTAGTAGCTACTGCGCATCGGTGATGCTGCGTTGGCGGGTTCGGGAAAAATGCTCATTGGCTACAGCCAACTCCGCTTTTTCCCGAACCCGCCGCCTTGCCTGACCTTCGCTCGCTACACTACTGGTCCTTTGGTACCCAGAAAGAAAAGTAATAACGCAACAAAGAACCCCTGAGCAGTCGGCAGGGCCGTGGCAGTCGATCATCGTATGCTGCCCGCGCCTTTCCCCGGCTGCGTTAATCCTTGAACTGCGCCGACCGATGAGCGGCAAATGAGGACTCTATGAGCAAGACTAACGAATCCCTGATGCAACGCCGCCAGGCCGCCGTTCCGCGCGGTGTTGGCCAGATCCACCCGATCTTCGCCGAGTCGGCAAAGAACGCCAGCGTGATTGACGTCGAAGGCCGTGAATTCATCGACTTCGCTGGCGGCATCGCGGTGCTCAACACCGGCCACCTGCACCCGAAAATCATTGCCGCCGTGCAGCAGCAATTGACCAAACTGACCCACACCTGCTTCCAGGTACTGGCCTACGAGCCCTACGTGGAAGTCTGCGAGAAGGTCGCCGCCAAGGTGCCGGGCAATTTCGCCAAGAAGACTCTGCTGGTCACCACCGGCTCGGAAGCGGTGGAAAACGCCGTGAAGATCGCCCGTGCCGCCACCGGTCGCGCCGGCATCATCGCCTTCACCGGCGGCTACCACGGCCGCACCATGATGACCCTCGGTCTGACCGGCAAGGTCGTACCGTACTCGGCCGGCATGGGCCTGATGCCTGGCGGCATCTTCCGTGCCCAGTACCCATGCGAACTGCATGGCGTCAGCACGGATGACGCGATCGCCAGCATCGAGCGAATCTTCAAGAACGACGCCGAGCCGAAAGACATCGCCGCGATCATCATCGAGCCGGTGCAGGGCGAAGGTGGTTTCTACGTCGCGCCGAAAGATTTCATGAAGCGCCTGCGCGCCCTCTGCGACCAGCACGGCATCCTGCTGATCGCTGACGAAGTACAGACTGGCGCTGGCCGTACCGGCACCTTCTTCGCCATGGAGCAGATGGGCGTGACTGCCGATCTGACCACCTTCGCCAAGTCCATCGCGGGTGGCTTCCCGTTGGCCGGTGTGTGCGGCAAGGCGGAATACATGGATGCCATCGCCCCGGGCGGTCTGGGCGGCACCTACGCCGGCAACCCGCTGGCTTGCGTGGCTGCGTTGGCGGTGATGGAAGTATTCGAGGAAGAACACCTGCTGGATCGCTGCAAAGCGGTCGGCGAGCGTCTGGTGACTGGCCTCAAAGCCATTCAGGCCAAGCACAAGAGCATCGGTGATGTGCGCGCCCTCGGCGCCATGATTGCTGTCGAGTTGTTCGAAGACGGCGACCACCACAAACCGGCGGCCGCATTGGTCAATGCCGTGGTGGCCAAGGCTCGCGACAAGGGTCTGATCCTGCTGTCCTGCGGTACCTACGGCAACGTCCTGCGCGTGCTGGTGCCGATCACCGCGGAAGACGCACTGCTGGACAAAGGCTTGGCGATCATCGCCGAGTGCTTCAACGAACTCGCCTAGGGCTCACCAGCCAGGCAGTCCTGAGACCCGCTTCGGCGGGTCTTTTTTTGTCTGTATGCGAAGGGTGGAAACCCGCAAAGCGGTTTTCCACCATGGGGCATCCAGGCTATCTATGCAGGAAGGTGCGGGCAAAGATCAGCGTGCCCAGGCCCCAGGCGCCGTTCAGCAGAAAACCGATCAGAAAGCGCCCGGGTAGCTGCTTGGGCTCAAGGCCGAGACCCTTGAGCGGAAAGACCACCAGCAGGGCGACAGTGGTCAAGGCGATACCACCAAACAACCAGCCCTTGAGCCAGGGTTGCGGTTTGTTCGCATCCCAGCGCAATACCAGCAGCATGACCACGCCCCAGACGCCACCCCAGAACGCGGCGGAGAGCCAGGCCGGGACGCCCAACGGCAAGGTCGGGGCGGTGGCAAAGGGAGCAAAAGGGATCACGCCGTAAGCATGCAGAAGGCCAACCAGCGGCTGGTGAAAGCAGGGCACGGCGAGGAAGCCGGCGATGAAGAACAGGGCGAGACGTGGCATCAGGATGCTCCAGACAGGACTACCAATTGCGTCTATAGATAGAACATTGCGTCAGGCGCGCCATCGGCAGCATATTGGGTCTGTAACTCACTAGGCTTGTAACGAGGGCGCGCCGTTATCCTCTAATAGCGTATATCCCTCCGAAGGAGTTAGCTGTGCACGCCATGCTGCCCCTGCTCAATCAGCTGAGCTTCCCGCCGCTGCGCCGCGGCCACCTGGAAGCCCTGCAGGTCAATCTGACTTACCGTTGCAACCAGCGTTGCCTGCACTGCCACGTCAACGCCGGGCCGACCCGCACCGAGAGCATGAGCGACGAAACCCTGGCGATACTGCATCAGGTGATCGACGCCCATCCGGTGCACACCCTCGACCTGACCGGCGGAGCCCCGGAGCTGCACCCGCGCTTTCGCGAGCTGGTGAGTCACGGGCGGCGCGAAGGTTTGCGGGTGATCGATCGTTGCAACCTGACCATCCTCAGTGAGCCGGGCCAGGCGGATTTGGGTTCGTTCCTCGCCGCGCAGGGTGTCGAGATCACCGCCTCGTTGCCCTGCTACTCACGGGAGAATGTCGACCGCCAGCGGGGCGACGGGGTGTTCGACGCCAGCATCCAGGGGCTGCGCCAGCTCAATGCGCTGGGCTATGGGCAAGCCGGCAGCGGGCTGATCCTCAACCTGGTCTATAACCCGCAAGGCCCCAGTTTGCCGCCGCCGCAGGCGCAACTGGAGGCCGACTACAAGCAGCATCTCAGTGATGAGTTCGGCATTCAGTTCGATCACCTGTTGACCATCACCAACCAGCCGATTGCCCGTTTCGGCAGCACCCTGGTCAGCAAGGGGCAGTTCGCCGCCTATATGCAGTTGCTGCGCGACAGCTACCGGGCGGAAAACCTCGACGGGTTGATGTGCCGTTCGCTGGTCAGCGTCGACTGGCAGGGCTACCTCTACGACTGCGACTTCAATCAGATGCTCGACCTGCCGTTGCAGCTGATCGGCCGCGACCGTGCCCATCTGCGCGACCTGCTCAGCAGCGAGCTGGATGGCAACCCGATAGTCACCCGCGACCACTGCTACGCCTGTACCGCCGGTCAGGGTTCCAGTTGTGGTGGCGCGCTTGGCTGACCTTCGTAGGAGCGAGCCTGTGCCCCACATGGGTGTGGGAAATGCAGCAAGCCGTCGGGAACGGCTGCTGCCTTGCCATCCACGGGCCAATCGCGAGCAGAGCTCGCTCCTACAGAAACATTGCACGAGAACCCAGCATGCATAGCGAAGTGAAGACCTACTACGGCCAGACCCTGCAATCCTCCGCTGACCTGCAGACCAGCGCCTGCTGCACCGCCACGCCGCCACCGGAGCATCTGCAGCGGATCCTCTGCCGTCTGCACCCCGAGGTGCTGAGCCGCTACTACGGCTGCGGCCTGATCGCCCCCGAGGCGCTGGACGGCTGCCAAGTGCTCGATCTCGGCTGCGGCGCTGGGCGCGATGCTTATTGCCTGTCGGCCCTGGTGGGCGAGCAGGGCGGGGTGACCGGCATCGACATGACCCCCGAACAGCTGGCCGTGGCGCGCCGCCATCAGCAGTTCCATGCCGAGGCCTTCGGCCATGGCCGTTCCAACCTGCGCTTCATCGAGGGCGAGATCGAATACCTGGATAGCCTGGGCCTGGCGGCCGAACAGTTCGACGTGCTGGTGTCCAACTGCGTGATCAACCTGGTGCCGGACAAAACGCGGGTGCTGCGTGAGGCCTGGCGGGTGCTCAAGGCCGGCGGCGAGCTGTATTTCTCCGACGTCTACGCCGACCGCCGGGTGCCGGCCGAGCTGGCCGCCGACCCCGAGCTGTACGGCGAGTGCCTGGCCGGTGCGCTCTACTGGGGCGACTTCCTGCGCCTGGCCAAGGCCGCCGGTTTTGCCGATCCACGGCTGGTGGAGGATCGGCCGATCCAGCTGAACAACCCGCAGATCGCCGCGCGCATCGGCCATATCCGTTTCTTCTCCGCGACCTATCGGCTGTTCAAGCTGGAGGCCCTGGAAAGCGCCTGCGAGGACTACGGCCAGGCGGTGATCTATAAGGGCGGCATCCTCCATCACTCGCAGATGTTCGTGCTCGACAAACACCACCGCATCGAGAGCGGCAAGGTGTTCCCGGTGTGCGGCAATACCTACCGCATGCTCAAGGAGTCGCGCTTCGCCGCGCACTTCGAGTTCATCGGCGACTTCGCCACCCACTATGGGCTGTTCGAGGGCTGCGGCAGCGCCATCCCCTTCGATAGCCAGGTCGCGGGCCAGGCGGCCGCCTGTTGTTGAGCTGGAGGGTTTTGGTAAAAGCGAGCTCTGCTCGCGATTGGGTGCATATGCGAAGCCGCTGATCGCCAGCAGAGCTGGCTCCTACAAAAGAGCATCTAGCCAAGGAGTTCTATGAACACCCGCAAACTGCTCCTGCTCGGCCTGATCCTGGCCCTGGTCGCCGCCTTCTTCGTCTTCGACTTGGGCCAGTACCTCACCCTGGCCAGCCTCAAGACCCAGCAGGCGACGCTACTCGCCCAGGTGGCGGCGCACCCTTGGCAGGCGGCGCTACTGTACTTTCTGGCCTATGTGGCGGTGACTGCGCTGTCGTTGCCAGGCGCGGCCTTGATGACTTTGCTCGGTGGCGCACTGTTTGGCCTGTGGCAAGGCGTGCTGTTGGTGTCCTTCGCCTCGACCCTGGGCGCGGCCTTGGCCATGCTCAGCAGCCGTTTTTTGCTGCGCGACTGGGTGCAGCGGCGCTTTGCTCGCCAGTTGGTCGGGGTTGAAAAGGGTATGCAGGACGAAGGCGGCTTCTACTTGTTCGCCCTGCGTTTGGTGCCGTTGTTTCCGTTCTTCATGATCAACCTGTTGATGGGCCTGACCCGCTTGCCGCTGGTGACCTATTGGTGGGTCAGCCAGCTCGGCATGTTGCCGGGCACCTTGGTCTATGTGAACGCCGGGCGCGAGCTCGGGCAGCTGGATTCGTTGGCCGGGATTCTTTCGCCTGGCCTGCTCGGTGCCTTTATCTTGCTCGGTCTGTTCCCGCTCTTGGCGCGCAGGCTGCTCGGCTGGCTACAGGCGCGGCGGGCGTATGCCGGCTGGGTCAAACCGAAGACCTTTCAGCGCAACCTGGTAGTGATCGGCGCCGGTGCTGGCGGGCTGGTCAGCGCCTATATCGCCGCGGCGGTGAAGGCCAAGGTCAGCCTGATCGAAAAGCAACAGATGGGCGGCGACTGCTTGAATACCGGCTGCGTTCCGTCCAAGGCGCTGCTGCGATCGGCCAAGCTCGCGGCCGAACTGAAAAAGGCCGCGGCCTTGGGGTTTACCAAGGTCAGCGCCGAGGTGGATTTCCCGGCAGTGATGAAGCGTATTCAATGGGTGATCTCCACGATTGAGCCACACGACTCGCCGCAGCGTTATCGCGAGCTGGGCGTCGAGGTGATTGCCGGCGAGGCGATCATCCGCTCGCCATGGACGGTGGAGGTCAACGGTCAGCTCCTGAGCAGTCGCACTATCATCATCGCCGCCGGCGGCCGGCCGCTGTGGCCGGATATTCCCGGCGTGGCCGACATGCCGGCATTCACCTCGGACACTATCTGGAACCTGCGCGAGCAGCCCAAGCGCCTGCTGGTACTCGGTGGCGGGCCGATTGGCTGTGAGCTGGCACAGGCTTTTCAGCGCCTCGGCAGTCAGGTGATTCAAGTGGAGCTGGATACGCGCCTGCTACCGCGCGAGGACGAAGATGCCAGCGCGCTGGTGCTGGCCAGCCTGTGCGATGAAGGCGTCGACGTGCGCCTGCGACACAAGGCCGAGCGTTTCGAATTGGTGGAGGGCGAACGGCGATTGATCGCCCGTCAGCTGGATAGCGATGAAGAAATCGCGATTACCTTCGACTGTTTGCTGCTGGCCCTTGGCCGGGTGGCCAATGTGAAGGGGTATGGTGTCGAAGAGCTGGGTCTGGTCGTGCGGCCGAACGGCACCCTGGAGACCGACGAGTACCTGGCCACCCGCTTGCCGAATATCTACGCGGTGGGCGATGTAACCGGACCCTACCAGTTCACCCATGTCTGCGCCCATCAAGCCTGGTACGCCGCGGTGAATGCGCTGTTCGGCGGCTTCAAACGCTTCAAGGTCGATTACCGGGTGATTCCCCATTGCACCTTTACCGACCCGGAAGTGGCGCGGGTCGGCCTTTCGGAAGCCGAGGCCAAGACGCAGGGCGTCGCCTACGAGGTCACGCGTTACGATCTTGCGGAGCTGGACCGGGCGATTGCCGACGAAGTGGCGCACGGCTTTGTGAAGGTGCTCAGCGAACCGGGCAAGGACCGCATCCTCGGTGTCAGCATCGTCGGGGCACAGGCCGGCGAACTGCTCGCCGAGTACGTGCTGGCGATGAAGCTCGGGGTAGGGCTGAACAAGATCCTCGGCACCGTCCACAGCTACCCGACCCTGGCCGAAGCCAACAAATACGCGGCCGGCGAGTGGAAGCGCGGCCATGCGCCGCAAGGCTTGCTGCGTTGGGTCGAACGCTTTCACCAGTGGCGCCTCGGTTGAACCGCGGCCTGCTGTTCGGCTTGCTGCTGACCCCGCTGGCCCTGGCGGAGAACCAGCTGGCACCCTGGACGGCTGGGCCACCGCACGGCGAATGGTCGGCGCCCTGGCGCGAGGCGGATATCCCCAGGCTCCAGGCGCCGCAGCGCAACTTGGTTGAGCAGGACGGTCGCGCCGTGCTGCGGATCAGTGCCGAAGCCGCCGCCGGCGGTCTGCTGCACCCTCTCGAACTGCCCGGCGACCGGCCCTGGCGGCTGTCCTGGCAATGGCGCACGGAGCGGCGGCTGGCAAGCGCCCGCTTCGCCACCCGCGTCGGCGACGACTATGCGGCACGGGTCTATGTGCTGCTGGATTACCCGCTGACCAGCGTGGGTTTCCTGAGCCGGCAGAAGCTGCGTCTGGCGCGTACCTTCTACGATCCCGGTTTGCCGGCGGCGACCCTCACCTACGTCTGGGACAACCGCGTCGCGCCCGGCGCCCACGCCCGCAGTGCCTACAGCGAGCAGGTCGAGATGCTGGTGCTACGCGGCCCCGAGGCGCCGCTCGGGCAGTGGCTGGAGGAACACCGCGACCTGCGCGCCGACGCCATCGCCGCCTTCGGCAGCGCGCCGCGCCGGATCCTCGGCGTGGTCTTCGCCGTCGACAGCGACAATACCGGGGAGCGCGCCGAGAGCTGGTTCGCCGAGCCCAGTCTGCAGGTTAGGGAAGCGCCGAATGAAGCGGCGCCTCCCTAGCGGCTGATGAATGGCGCAGAAGCCAAGCCGCCAGCTATTCGCCGGGCCTGAGGGAGGGCCGGCTCCCAGCCGGATCGGGGACAACGGCAGGCCGTGCTATGTGTATCGATCAGGCGTTTTGCCCGCACGGTGCGGCGGATTGATCGACGCGGGTCCAGCGGTTGGCGCGGGCGAAGGTGCCGAAGTCGTTGCCGCGCCCGTCCATCTCACGCATCGCCCGGTGCGCTAGCGGCGCCGTCAGCTGCCGCAGTTGAGGCGAGCATTTCCATGGCTGGCGCCGCGGCTGAGCTAAAGTCGCTATAGCGCTTCGGCCATCTTGGTCGCGGCGATCACCGACCACTGCCAGCATGGACGAGCCTATGGCCAGGGATTATCTGCAACGCTTCAACCGGGCTCTCGAGCAAGGCCTGGCCAAGGATGTCTTTGACAACCTGCGCAATTTCCTCATGTGCGCCCTGCTGTTCGCCGCCGGCACCGATGCCCTCCACGATTCTCGGCAGCTGTTCCTGGGGCTGTTCGTCTCGAGCCTGGCGGGTTGGGGGCTGATCGGGCTGGCCGCTGTGCTCACCCTGCTGAACATCTGGGATGGTCTGCATAAGCTGGCTCGCTTGAAACGCCACCTACTGTTGCAAGCGGTGGGGTGTTTGGTTTACGTGCTGTTGGCGTTGCGGGTGGTGGAAATCGTCTGGAACTTTCGCAGCCACTGAGTCGCCCGTGGGTTGGGCCTGGTGGTCTTAGATTTCCCGCATCTCGAAATCCCCTTTGCTCACCCCGCAGTCAGGGCAGAGCCAGTCATCCGCGACATCGGCCCAGGCGGTGCCGGCGGGGATGCCTTCATCGGGCCAACCCTTGGCTTCGTCGTAGATCAGCCCGCAGACCACACAGATCCAGGTTTTCATACAAGCTCCTCGCGGGGCAGCGGATTCAGTTGGCGGTCGAAGCCGGCCATTGTCGGGAAGTTGAGCGGCTCCAGGCGGTCCAACAGCTCTAGGTGCTCGCGGTAGTCGGCGAGTATAGAGCTGCGCGCTTGCGGGGTGATGTAGGGCACGTGGTAGGCCGCGAATGGCGGCAACACGCTGAGGCCGGCGTAGGCCAGGGTGCCGCGTTGCAGGTGCCGGAGCATTGGTTCCAACTCGCCGTGGATGGCCTGCTCGTCGGCGAACATGTGGGGTTGCGCACCGAGGGTGAAACTCAGTAGCGCGCGTTTGCCGCTGAGGCCGCCGCGGTCATAGAAGCGCAGGCCGCCATAGCAAACCCCGGAGAGCAGCACACGGTCGATCCAGCCCTTGAGGATGGCCGGCACCGAGCACCAGAACATCGGGAAGTTGAAGATCAGCAGATCCGCGGCCAGCAGCTTATCCAGCTCGGCGCTGATATCCGCAGCCAGCGTGCCCTTGGCGTGGGCATGCCTTTGCTCGAGGGCATAGACCAGATAGTCCCGGTTGCTGGGTTCGTTGAAGTCGGCGGCGCTGGCCACCGGGTTCCAGTTCATCGCATACAGGTCGGAGACCTGCACGCTGTGGCCGGCGTCACTGAGGGTTGCGACCGCGAGGTCTTTCATGGCGCTGCAGAACGACTGCGGCTCCGGGTGGGCGTGGACGATCAGGATATTCATAGGCTCGTACGGTAACGCGAGGGGAAAGAGACGCGGCGCCGTAGCGCCGCGGTTGGCTGTCAGGCCGTTTGGGGCTGCTGCGCGGGCTCTGTACGCTCAGCGCGAGTCCAGCGGTTGGCGCGGGTAAAGGTGCCGAAATCGTTGAAGCGCACACCCATTTCACGCATCACCTTGTGGGCGAAGGGCACCGTGAGCTGACGGATGTAGAAGGGTTCCTTGACCACGAAGTGGTGGATCGCATGGCTGCTGCCGAAGTTGAAGCAGAACGCCTGCAGCGGCCACAGCCACCAGGGGTTGAGCACCTGGCATTGCTGCAGCACGTTACCCGCCTCGATGTCGCCGTAGTAGTGCATGTTCGAGCTGACGAAGTGCAGGCAGAAGGTGCGCAGTACGTTCGGGCCGACCAGCACCACCACCGCGATGTTGATGATGTTCATCACCTCCAGGGTGCTCGCCGACCAGTCGATCGGTGCGCCGATCAGGCTGGCGATGCCATTGCTGGCGTGGAAGGCCAGGAACACATACCAGGTGCCCCAGTTGAGCAGGCCCAGCGGCGCATAGACCTTGGCGGTGCGGGTGATGATCGACCATTTGTGCTGGCGAGTCTTGGCCCGCAGAAAGCGGATAAAGGACGACATCATGTTGTCGCCGACCATTAGCAGACGGGCGATGCCCCAGGGTTCGCCGTTGGTGATGGCGCGTTCTTCCAGGTCGGTCTCGGTGCCGGAAACCTTGTGATGATTGAGGTGCAGATGGCGACGAACCCAGGGGTTGATAGTGCTTGGCCGCGCCAGCCATACCAGCGCCATCATCAGGTTGTGCGGCACGCGTTGCTTGCGGAAGTACATCGAGTGGATCAGGTCGTGCTCCAGTTCGTGGGTCAGCGAGGCGAAGAAGGCATTCAACAGCAGGCAGACCCACCAGGCCATATGCCCGCTGACATAGAGTGCGGCGCTACCGAGCATGCCGGCCAGGGCGAAGGCCAGGATGCCGGCGCCGAGGGCGTCCTGATGCTGCAGAAGCGGGAAGCGCTGGCGCAGTTCGACGCCATGGGCCATCACTACTTCACGAATATGCGCGGCACGCTGCTGTGCATTCTGGCTCGCGGGGCTTGCAGGAGAGTGGGACATGCTTACATCCTCTAGTTAACGTGAGCCTACTCAGGCTGTGTGAAAACTACTGCGCTCGGTTTTACGGCGTTAAAAACAGGCTCAAAATGCTCATTTACACCACGTAAATTGCGCTTTCTCGCCTGTTTTTGCCTTGTCTAACCTTCGCTCGCTACGTTTTCACACAGCCTGTACTGTGCCGTGCTGCCGCGCGCGCGGCCCGGCCGCGAACGCCAACCTGTTGACCGGATGCGCCAATCTGCATGACTGCTGAACCCACTACCCTGGCCAGTTGGACCCGTGCCCTGCGCAAGCAGCTCGACGCCTTGGGCCTCGACAGCGCGGCGTTGTGTCGCGAGGCGGGGCTCGACCCGGCGTTGATGGAACACCCGAATGCGCGTTACCCGCTGTCTGCGACCACCCGCTTGTGGCAGTTGGCGGTCGCCGCCAGTGGTGATCCGGCGCTGGGTTTGCGGGTCTCGCGCTTTGTCGGCCCGACCACCTTTCACGCCCTGGGTTATGCCCTGGTGGCCAGCGGCAGCCTGCGCGAGGTGTTCGAGCGCATCGTGCGTTATCACCAGGTCGTCAGTGACGCCTTGACGCTGGAGCTGAAGCTGGTTGGCGAGCGTTACGAGTTCCGCCTGCGCGTACCGCCGGACAGCCCGGCGCCGGCGGCCGAGGCAGTGGACGCCTTTGTTTCGATCTATGTGCGCACCTGCCGCAACCGGCTCGGCCGTGACTTCGCGCCGCTGGCGGTGTACCTGCGCCGTCCCGCGCCGGCGGATCCGCAGCCGTGGCATGAGGTATTGCGTGCGCCGGTGTTCTTTGGCGCCGAGGAAAATCTCCTGCAGTTCGCCCGCGAACCCTTCGACAGCCCTCTCGAGGATGGCAACCCGGAGCTCGCCGAGCACAACGAGACGGTACTCAAGCGCACCCTCGAACAACTGCAACCGTTGACTTGGAAACGCCGGGTGCGTGCCTGCCTGGAAGCTCAACTGCCGAATGGCGAACCCTCCGCCGAGCGCATTGCCCAGGCTCTGCACCTGAGTTTGCGCAGCCTGCAACGGCATCTGGCGGATGAAGGTTGCCGCTATGAAAGCCTGCTCGGCGAGACTCGCCAGAGCTTGGCCCTGCAGCACATGCGCGACCCGCATTGCTCGATCAGCGAGATCGCCTACCTGCTCGGCTTTGCCGATAGCAGCAGTTTCAGCCGCGCCTTCAAGCGCTGGACCGGGCTGGCGCCGAGCCAATACCGCGAAGGCCTGACGCGCGGATGAAGCCCTTCGATGTACTGCTGGTCGGCGCCGGTCACGCGCATCTTGGCGTACTCCGTCGTTGGGCCGGTGGCGCGCGGCCACCGGGGCGGATTGGCCTGCTCAACGCCGGGCCGGCAGCCTGGTATTCAGGGATGTTGCCGGGGCTGCTGGCGGGGCGGTATCGCGCGCAAGAGTGCCAGATCGAACTCGCGCCCTTGTGTCGCGCTGCTGGGGTCGAGTTGTTGGACGGCGAGGTGCAGGCGCTGGCGGCCCGGCAGCGGAAACTGACGCTGACCGATGGTCGTCAACTGAGTGCGAGCTGGCTGTCGCTGAATGTCGGTGGCCAGGTGGTCGGCCCGCCACAGCGGGGCAGCGAGCTGCAGCTGTTGCCGGTGAAACCCTTCGCCGGCTTTGTCGCCGGCTGGCAAGCCTGGCAAGCCGCCCCTCAACGGCTGGCGATTCTTGGCGGCGGCGCGGCCGGAGTCGAGCTGGCGTTGGCCTTGGCCGGGCAGGTGTCGGAGCTGACGCTGTTCAGCGCCGGGCCGTTACTCGCCGAGCATGCGCCGGGTTTGCGCCTGCGCGCCCTCGGCCATCTGCGTTTGCGAAAGGTGCTGGTGCGCGAGGATTGCCCGATCAGCGCTATCGATGAGGACTGCTTGTTGAGCGGCGCCGAGCCAGTTTGGCACGGCTCGCGGCTGCTGCTGGCGACTGGCGCCACGGCCCTGCCCTGGTTGGCGCAGAGCGGGCTGGCCTGCGATCCGGCGGGCTTCGTGCAAATTAGCGCGAGTTTGCAGAGCCAGTCCCATCCACAGATATTCGCCGTAGGTGACTGCGCCAGCCTGGCTGGCGCGTACAAAAGTGGGGTCTACGCGGTGCGCCAGGGTCCGGTGCTGGCGGCGAATCTACAGGCCGTTTTACGCACTGCGCCGCTGCGCCAGTATCGCCCGCAGCGGCAAAGCCTGGCCCTGCTCGCCACCGGCGACGGCGGCGCGCTGCTGAGTTGGCGCGAGTGGAGCGCCGGTGGGCGTTTATGCGGCTGGTGGAAGGATTATCTCGATCGCAGCTTTATGCGGCGCCATCGCTTGCCGGGTTAGGTCATCCGGCTTCAGTGTTGGCAGGGATCGCGAGCAGCGCTCGCTCCTACAATGGAAAGTCGCGCGACTAAACCTTGTAGGAGCGAGCTCTGCTCGCGATTGGCCTTTAAAAAAATACAGGGGCAAAGGAATGCCAGTCACCGCTTTGCCGCAGGGTAACCGCCTGCGTGCTGGCCGTTTCTCCGAAGCAGGCCGTATTTATCTGCTGACGGCCGTTGTGCATAACCGCCAATGTTTGTTCGCCGACTGGCGCCTCGGCCGCTTGGTTGCGCATGAACTGCGTTTAGCCGAGGACTTGGCATTGGCGCGTTCTCTGGCCTGGGTAGTGATGCCCGATCATCTGCATTGGCTGGTCGAGCTTGAGGGAGCGTCCCTCGATGGTTTGATGCAGCGAGTCAAATCGCGTAGCGCCAAGGCGATAAATACTGTTCGTCAGACTCAGGGGAAAATTTGGCAGAAGGGCTATCACGATCATGCGGTGCGGCGCGAGGAGAGCCTCAAAACGCTGGCTCGCTATGTGGTTGCCAATCCTCTGCGAGCTGGCTTGGTCGAGCGCATTGGCGACTATCCCTTATGGGATGCCATATGGCTGTAGGAGCCAGCTCTGCTGGCGATCAGGGTTTCGGTGTTGGCAGGGATCGCGAGCAGAGCTCGCTCCTACAGGTCAGCGCGTCGCATTTACTGTTGCTGAGTGGCCTGACGCAGCCGGTCGAGGTCGAGGATTTCGATCTCGCCGTAAGTCAGGCGGAGGATGCCCTGGGCTTGCAGTTCCTTGAGGATCTGGTTGGTGGTCTGCCGCGAAATCGCCAGCATTAGCGCCAGTTGCTCTTGGGCCAGGTGGATCACCCGTCGCGGTCCGCCCTCGCCGTAATTCTCCGCAATCATCAACAGGCGCCGAGCCAGACGCGGCGCGGCGGGTAGCAGGCTGATCTCTTCCAGGGCGATAAAGGCCAGGCGCAACTTCTGGCTCATCAGCAGGGCGAAGTCGCGCCAGTGTCGCGGTTCGCGTTCGAGCAGGCTGAGCAGCGCCGCTTGCGGCACTTGCAGCAGGGTTACCGACCCTTCGGCAAAGGCGTCATGGGTGCGCGGTTGGCCGTCGAACAGGGAAATCTCGCCGAACCAGTAAGGCGGCTCGACCAGGGTCAGCAACGCCTCCTTACCGCTTGCGCTGACCGCGCCAATGCGGATTGCGCCCTCCACCACCGCATACAAACCGCAGGGTTGGTCGCCCCGACTGAACAAACACTGTCCGGCCTCCAAGCGACGCACTTGGGCAGCACCCAGCAGCGCCTCCTGGAGGCTGGCGGGCAGGGCGTTGAACCAATGACCGCTGAGCAGGCGCTGGCGATATCGCAGGGCATCATTCATGGTTTTTCCAAGGGTTTGTCGGCTAGCTGACAGAGCTAGAGGTTAGCTGCGCGGCATTATCTGGTCAGCCCAACTTCAGGAGTAGCAGCATGAAAACCCTGGTCGATCACCTTGGCCAATACGCGGCCTATCATCGCGACCGCCGGAATATTTTCAGCCACTTCATCGGCGTGCCGCTGATCGCCTTTGCCGTCACTGCGTTGCTGTCGCGCCCCGGGCTGTCTGCGCTAGGTCTGTGGTGGTCACCGGCAACGCTCGCCGCGCTGGCTTCTGCGGTGTTTTACCTGCGGCTGGACCTGCGTTTTGGTCTGCTGATGACGGTGCTGCTCGGGCTCAGCCTGTGGGGCGGCCAGGCGCTGGCCATGCAATCGACGATGGTCTGGCTGAGCGCCGGTCTTGGCCTGTTCGTGGTCGGCTGGATCATCCAGTTCATCGGTCATTACTACGAAGGCCGTAAGCCAGCTTTTGTCGATGATGTGATGGGGCTGATGGTCGGTCCGCTGTTTGTGGTCGCCGAACTGGCGTTTCTGCTCGGCCTGCGCGATGAGGTTCGTCAGGCTGTGGAAGAGCGCGCCGGCCCCACCTGCATCCGCGCCAAGAAAGCCCTGATCTGACAGGAGTAGGGTGGGCTTTAGCCCACCGATACGGGGGACGTGGTGGGCTGAAGCCCACCCTACGCTATCGGCATTAGACGCGAGGTGGCTTAGTTCAAGCTCATCAATTGCTCGGTCAGGGTGCGCGTGTGGCGATCCACCATGATCGGTGCAAAAGGGCGACCAGAGCTGCTGGTCATGGCGGTGACACCACTGTTCATGTCGTTGAGGGCGACTTTCAGGTAGCCCCAGCGGGTTTTGATTTTGCCGATCGCTGGATTGTCTTTGTCGTTCAACTCGACGAGTTGAATATCGATGTCAGGCACTAGCGCCCGCTCATCCTGGCCTTGGTACTGCTCACTGTGCTCGCGGGCGAGTTCGAAGCTGCCGATGTACGAGCGAAACAGGTACTGCACGGACAGGTATTCGATCTTGACCGGCAATTCGTCCTTCGCGGTGTTGCCGGTCAGGGCATGGGCGCTCAGCAGGAAGTCGCGCAGCGCTTTACCCAGCTCTCTCTGATAGGCCCAAGGCACATCTTCTTCATTGGGGCCGAAGGAAACACCGCGGCGAATCTGGGTAACAAGCTCCTGGTGGGTTTTGCGCAACTCGTCACTCACCTGCTGGCTACTCTGCAGCGCCGCCGCCAATGCGGCGAGGTCGGTATCCACGCGCTGGGCATAACTGGCCTGGAAGCCTTCGCCGCGATACAGCAGCAGACTGCTGGTGGCACGGCAGGCATAGATTTGCATCTGTTCTTGGGGTGTCAGGGCTTCAGCAGCGGTCGGCAGCGCGAGGCTCGCCAGTAGCCCAAACGCCCAGATGAGTATGTTGCGAACCAAAGGCTTACAGCGCATGCCAAGGTGCTCCTTATTATTGTTGTTGTGAACAGTAGGGCCGGGGAAAGTGCAAGCCTAACCGCAGTGCAAGCGTACCCTGCCTGAGGCTGACGAAAATAACCCGAAAGGTTGATTTACGCAGCGAATGAATGGCGATCATGGCGTTGGGTTGGTGCTAAGGGCGGTTGTCCCGATACGCGGGCCGCCGCTATGCAGGCGCATGGCCCGCCGCCACTCTTGCAGCTCACCGCTGTCCTTGAGCTGTTGGTAGGCGCCCTCCAGGCGTTGGCGCAGCAGCTCGCTGCGCATGGAGTGGCGCGAGAAGATTAGCCCCAGCGGCAGGCTATGTAGGGTCAGGGCTGGCAACGCCGGGCGCTGGCTTTGCTGCAGGGCTTCTTCGACCGGCATTTGATAGTCGAGGAGGTAATCGGTGCGCCGCTTGTCGAGCATTTCGATGGCCGCCAGGTGGCGGTGGGTGGTTTGCAGAATCAACCCCAGGCTCTGGTCTTCCAGGAGCTTCCGGGCCTCCGGGGCCCAGTAGGTGAAGCCGTGGATCAGCAGCAGGCGTTTGCCGATGAGGTCCTGAGGGAGCTGTGGGGGCGCCTGGCCGGCGGGGTAGTAAAGGTTGAGGTCGAGCGAGCCGATCACCTCGCTGCCGTTCAGCGTGTGTTCGCGCAGCATCGGGTTGCCCACGGCGCCGAGGGTGACCTCGGTCGAGCCGTCCTGCAGGTTCTTGTACAGGCGGGCAGGTGGGTAGGGGGTCATTTCGACTGGCAGCCCGGCCAATTCGAACAGCCGTTCGGCAAAGTCGATCATCGAGCCGGCGGGACTGCCGAGCGTGTCCAGGTAAGAGTAGGGCGGGAATTCCAGGAAGCCGACGCGTACCGGAGCGACGGCCTGATCTTCTGCCTGGGCTTGCGCCAGGCTCAACAGCAGAACCAGCAGGCAGCGGCGGAAAAGGCTCATGGCGGTGAACTTCCTTGCTCAAGGAGGGCTGCCCCGGCCGCGGCGAGGGCGGGCGGCGCTCTGCAGCGCCTTGCGCTGAGCATAGTTTGCCCTGGCCGGCGTTCAAGGCCGGCCACGCGGACTTAGAGACCGGCTTGCGACTGCCAGACCTTGGGTTTGAAGTACAGGGTTTCACCGCGAACCAGGCCAGTCAGGCTGTCATGATCCTTGACCACTTCCGCTTCGATCGGCTCATCTTGCCCAGCGACCTTGAGGGTCACCCGGGTGATCGCACCCAGCGGGCGGATATCGCGGACTTCAGCGGGCTGATGGCCTTCCACGGCGGTACGCGACAACGAGACTTCATGCGGGCGGAACAGCACATGATGATCGTCGCCCATGTGCAGACGGTTGGAGTCGCCGAGGAAGTGATAGACGAAATCGCTGGCCGGGTTCTCATAGACCTCGCCCGGCGAGCCGATTTGCTCGATCACGCCCTTGTTCATCACCACGATACGGTCGGCGACTTCCATCGCTTCTTCCTGGTCATGGGTCACGAACACCGAGGTCAGGTTGATGTCTTCGTGCAGGCGCGCCAGCCAGCGGCGCAGCTCCTTGCGTACCTTGGCATCCAGCGCACCGAAGGGTTCATCGAGCAGTAGCACCTTGGGTTCCACCGCCAAGGCGCGGGCCAGGGCGATACGCTGGCGCTGGCCGCCGGAGAGCTGCTCCGGGTAGCGGTCGGCAAGCCAGTCGAGTTGGACCATGCTCAGCAGTTCGTGGACCTTTTCGGCAATCTGCGTTTCGTTCGGGCGCTCGTGCTTGGCTTTCATACGCAGGCCGAAGGCGACGTTGTCGAACACCGTCATGTGGCGGAACAGCGCGTAATGCTGAAACACGAAGCCGACGTTGCGATCACGCACGTCGTGCCCGGATACGTCCTCGCCGTGAAAGACGATGTTGCCCTGGTCGGGGGTTTCCAGGCCGGCGATGATCCGCAGCAGCGTGGTCTTGCCGCAGCCGGACGGGCCGAGCAGGGCGACCAGTTCGCCACTGTGGATGTCCAGGTTGATCTGGTTCAAGGCCTGGAAAGCATTGAAGCGTTTGCTGACGTTACTGATTTCGATGGACATGAACTTATTCCTCCGCGCCGCTGTGGCGTAGGCGGGCTAGACGGGCTTCGCTCCACTGCTTGAGCAGCAGGATGAACAGCGCCAGGATCAACAGCAGGCTGGCGACGCTGAAGGCAGCGACGTGGTTGTATTCGTTGTAAAGAATTTCGACGTGCAGCGGCAGGGTGTTGGTAACGCCGCGGATGTGCCCGGAGACCACCGACACCGCGCCGAACTCGCCCATGGCGCGCGCCGTGCAGAGCACCACGCCATAGATCAGACCCCATTTGATGTTCGGCACGGTCACATGCCAGAACATCTGCCAGCCATTGGCGCCGAGCAGGCGTGCGGCTTCCTCTTCCTGGGTGCCTTGTTCCTGCATCAGCGGGATCAACTCGCGGGCCACGAAGGGCACGGTGACGAAGATGGTCGCCAGCACGATGCCCGGCACGGCGAACACGATCTGGATGTCATGGTCCTGCAGCCAGGAGCCGAAATAGCCCTGGGCGCCGAACAGCAGCACGTAGATCAGACCGGCGATCACCGGTGACACCGAGAACGGCAGGTCGATCAGGGTCACCAGTATGCTTTTGCCGCGGAACTCGTACTTGCTCACGCACCAGGCGGCGCAGACGCCGAACAGGACGTTGAGCGGCAGCGAGATGGCCACGGCGATCAGCGTCAGCTTGAGGGCGGACAGCGCGTCCGGTTCGAAGATCGCCGTGAAGAACGGTCCAAGGCCCATCTTCAAGCCTTCCGAGACCACCACGAACAGCGGCAGCAGGAGAAACAGACCGAACACCAGCCAGGCCAGGCTGATCAGCACCCGCCGGGCGATGGCATTGCCGCGCCGGGCGGCGTTGGCGGAGGAGGCGGCAGTTAGCGTTGCAGTAGACATGTCGCGCTCCTTTTATGGGGTTTCGATGCGGCGCTGCAGTAGGTTGATCAACAGCAGCAGAACGAAGGACACCACCAGCATCAGCACGCCGATGGAGGTGGCGCCGGTGTAATCGTATTGGTCGAGTTTGACCATGATCAGCAGCGGCAGAATCTCGGTTTTCATCGGCATGTTGCCGGCGATGAAAATCACCGAACCGTACTCCCCGACGCCACGGGCAAAGGCCAGCGCGAAGCCGGTCAGCCAGGCTGGCAGCAAGGCTGGCACGAGCACATGGCGGAACACCTGCAAGGGTTTGGCGCCGAGACAGGCGGCGGCTTCTTCGACCTCGCGCGGGATATCGGCCAGCACCGGCTGCACCGTCCGCACCACAAAAGGCAGCGTGACGAAGGTCAGTGCCAGGGTGATGCCCAATGGGGTAAAGGCGATTTTGAAGCCGAGGTCGGTGGCGAACTGGCCGATCAGGCCGGCCGGGGCATACAGCGCGGTCAGCGCGATACCGGCCACGGCGGTCGGCAGGGCGAACGGCAGGTCGATCATCGCGTCGATGATTTTGCGCCCGGGGAACTCATAGCGCACCAACACCCAGGCCAGCAGGGTGCCGATAACGCCGTTGAGGATGGCGGCGGCCAGCGCCGTGCCGAAGCTGAGCTTCAGGGCGGCAAGTACCCGCGGTGCGGAAATGATGGCCCAGAATTGATCCCAGCTGAGCTGGCTGGTTTTCAAGAACATGGCGGCTAGCGGAATCAGCACAATCAAACTGAGGTACACCAGGGTGTAACCCAGCGTCAGCCCGAAGCCGGGTATGACGGGGGAGATACGGCGAGACATAGAAGTCCTTGTTAACGGTTGCAGCCCGGTGCCAATCCGCGGCTACTGATGCTTCTGGGGCCCTGAACCAAACCATTGTTTCCGACTACACGGGGATTGGTCTGTTGTGTCAGTGCTTACTACAGCACAGAGCCCCGACTCTTTTCGGTAAGAGCCGGGGCCTGTCGTTTAGCGCTTATTGCGCTTGGTAAATCTTGTCGAAGATGCCGCCGTCGTTAAAGAATTTCGGCTGTGCAGTTTTCCAACCGTTGAAGTCTTTGTCGATAGTAACCAGCTTCAGCGTCGGGAATTGCTTGGCAAACTCTGCGGCAACTTTTTCATCCCGTGGGCGGTAGAAGTTCTTCGCAGCGATGCGTTGGGCTTCAGGGCTGTACAGGTGTTTCAGATAAGCTTCCGCCACGTCGCGGGTGCCTTTCTTGTCGACGTTCTTGTCGACGACGGCAACCGGCGGTTCGGCCAGGATCGACAGCGATGGTGCGACGATTTCGAAGTTCTCGCCACCCTGCTCCTTGAGCGCTAGGAAGGCCTCGTTTTCCCAGGCCAGCAGCACGTCGCCGATGTTGTTGTTGACGAAGGTGATGGTCGAACCACGGGCGCCAGTGTCGAGGACCGGGACGTTCTTGTAGAGCTTCTGCACGTAGTCTTGGGCCTTGGCTTCGCTGCCGTATTTCTGCAGGCCGTAGGCCCAGGCGGCAAGGAAGTTCCAGCGTGCGCCGCCGGAGGTTTTCGGGTTCGGCGTGATGACTTCGACGCCGGCTTTGGTCAGGTCATCCCAGTCCTTGATGCCTTTCGGGTTGCCCTTGCGAACCAGGAACACGATGGTCGAAGTGTACGGGGTGCTGGCGTTTGGCAGACGCGATTGCCAATCGGCCGGGATCAGTTTGCCAAGCTTGTTCAACTCGTCGATATCACCGGCCAGCGCCAGGGTCACGACGTCGGCACGCAGGCCGTCGATCACCGCCCGTGCCTGTTTGCCCGAGCCGCCGTGGGACTGTTGCACGGTGACGGCTTCGTGGCCCTGGGCTTGCCAGTATTTGTTGAATTCAGCGTTGTACTCTTGGTACAGCTCACGCGTCGGGTCGTAGGACACGTTGAGGATCTCGGTGGCCGCAACGGCTGGGCCGGCGATCAGGGCGCTGGCCAGGGCTGCCAGGGCAAAACGGCGAATGGACATGGTGTAACTCCTAAAGATTCAATTTTGTTCAAGTGTTGGTGCTGAGTTTCTTATGGGGTTCCGATCCGCATTCGCGGGCTACAACGGCAATACCGGTGGCTGTTCATGTGCGTGCTGCTCGTAATGTTCGCGTTCATTCCCATGCCCTCCGGTAGTCCAGTCGAGCCTGCCCTGGTTGGTTCAAATCAAGCTTGCTTGCCGGCGGGCTGCTGCAGGCGGAATTTTTCCTTACGTTCGATCTGCACGACCTGGCCGTTATGTACGGTGATCTCCACCGAGCCAAACCGCAGGCCCAGCAGGGCACTTTGGACCTCGCGCAGGATGCCGGCTTCGTCCTGGCCTTCAATGCTTCGAAGGGATGCGCTCATCAATCTGCTCCTTGGAAAAGCGCCCCTGACGCGTCGGGGTCAGTGGGCGTGGAGCGGATAGTAGGGTGAGGCGTAATATTCTTAAAAATACTATTTAAGAATTTTTATATAACTGTATCGAAGGTTAGGTTTGCGCAGCGTTCAGCGCGCGTTATTCAGCGCACGGGTGCCGCGACAAGGGGCGGTGGCGAAGTGTTGGCCGGCGGCCTGAATGGCTCGCAGCAGGGCTGCTGGAGCAGCTGCAAAGTTGCTGTGACGGTAGGCGGTCGCGCAACTAATCGACGGAGCGGGGAAGGTTCGGCTGCTGTGCAAAAGGAACCCGGTTTCGGTTTTTATGGAATAACTAAATAATTTCTTATTCCTTAACGAGTATATGAGCCCTCCCTATACTGACCGCCGAAACAGCCATTTTGCAGGAGGCATCCCCATGCGCAGCGAGTCGATCCGCTATCTGATTGTGCCGGGCTGGCAAGGCTCGGCCGACGAGCATTGGCAAAGTCACTGGCAGCGCAGCCTGCCCAACAGCCAGCGGGTCGAGCAAGCCGATTGGCTCGCCCCGCAACGGGCGGAGTGGGTCGCCGAGCTGGAGCGCAGCATCGCCGCGCAGAGCACGCCGGTAATTCTGATTGCCCACAGTCTGGGCTGCGTGACGGTCGCGCATTGGGCGGCCAGTGCCCCACCGGAGCTGTTGCGCCGGGTTCGCGGAGCGCTGCTGGTGGCGCCAGCGGATGTCGAGCGGCCCGGCTGTCCAGCGGCGTTGCAAGGGTTTGCGCCGATTCCGCGCCAGCCGCTGCCATTTCCCAGCCAGTTGGTCGGTTCCGATAACGACTCGGCGGCGAGTGCCACCCGTGCCATCGAGTTGGCGCGCAACTGGGGCGCTGACGCGGCGATTTTGAGTGGCGCCGGGCATATCAATGTGAAGTCCGGGCATCAACGTTGGGAGCAGGGTTTCGCTTACCTGTTTCGCCTGCAGAGCCAGGTCGAACAACACGCCAGGCGCCGTGCTTGAAGAGGCCGTCGAGCACCTGGAAAACCGCCAAACCTGTAGGAGCGAGCTTGCTCGCGATGCCTTTGCGCAAGAGCGTTCGCGAGCAAGCTCGCTCCTACGAACAGCACTCGCACCAATTCACCTCGCCAGGAGCGCTGTCCGTCGCGCCCTGTATCGATAGCCTTTTACACGCTTAAGTCTCTGAGTGGTCAGGTCGGCTTAGGCGGGAGTCTGCCATGAGCCGTACTGAAAGCTTGGGTCTGCCGCTGCTGACCTTCCCGGAGGCGGATAAGAGTCCGCTGAGCATCCGCGCTAAAGCGCTGGTGTTTGTCGATGCGCGTTCGCGGCAATTGCGCGAAGAGGTTGTGCAGCTCGCCCCCAGCCATTTGCCAGTACTGATCCACGGCGAGATGGGCACCGGCAAGGAATTGCTGGCGCGGCATATCCACCGCGAGAGTGATCGCCCGGGGCTGTTTGTCGCGCTGAGCTGCAGCACCCTCAGCCCGACTTACGCGGAGGCCGAATTGTTCGGTTATGCCGCCGGCGCCCATGCAGGTTCGGCCAGCAGCCGCGCCGGCTGGTTCGGCTCGGCGAATGGCGGCACCTTGTATTTGGACGAGATCGGCGACCTGCCGCTGGCGCTGCAAACCAAGTTGCTCGCGGCCCTGGAGACCCGCGAGGTGACCCGCGTCGGCGCCCCGCAACCGAGCCCGGTGGATGTGCGCCTGGTCGCGGCGACCAGCATCGACCTGGCCCAGGCCGTAGCGGCAGGCAAGTTTCATGAGCGTCTTTACCTCTACCTGAATGAGGGCCGTTTGCTGCTGCCGCCGTTGCGCGAGCGAGTCGGCGACATCCTGCCCTTGGCGGAGTACTTCCTCGGCATCTACACCCAACGCCTGGGTTTGTCGGTGCCGCTGATCAGTCACGCGGCGCAGCAGGTGCTGGAATGGCACGGCTGGCCGGGCAACACCCGCGAGCTGGAGAACGTCATTCACTTCGCGCTGCTGGTCAGCAGTGGCGCGGAAATTCTTCCCGAACACCTCAAACTAGTGGGTGCGCTAGAGCCGTTGACGGTGATAGAGCAGCAACTGGAACGCTTGCTCAAGCAGCCCGGGGAGGCCGCTCTGGCGCAGTTGGACGTGCTATTGCAGCGCGTCAGCCAGCTGCGGCAGAGGTCGGCTTGAGATCGTAGGGCGGGTGAAACCCGCGCGGAACCTTAATCCGTTTTAACGCGCGGGTTGCACCCGCCCTACAAACCTCACCGCTTATACAAAATGGCATATAAAAATAATAAAACAGTATTTTATTGGAATAAAAAATCCTCGTAACGTCCGCCTCACGCCAGCCAACAAATGCCGCTGGCACCTCTTATTCCGGCGTGTCTCACGCTGCTGAAGAACCTCCATAAGGACATCAAATGAAAAAGGCTCTGTTACTCACCGCCCTGGCTGCCTTCATCTCTGCTGGCCTGGCGCAAGCCGGGGAAAAACTCGTGGTCGCGGCGACGCCGGTGCCGCATGCCGAGATTCTTGAGCTGATCAAACCGCAGCTGGCGAAAGAGGGGGTCGATCTGGAAGTGAAGGTGTTCACCGACTACGTGCAGCCCAACCTGCAAGTGGATGAGAAGCACCTCGACGCCAACTACTTCCAGACCAAGCCGTACCTGGACAACTTCAACGCCGGCAAGGGCACCCATCTGGTGATCGTCACCGGTGTGCATGTCGAGCCCTTTGGTGGTTATTCGTCCAAGTACAAATCGCTCAGCGAACTGCCGGACGGCGCCACCATCGCCATCCCCAACGAAGGCAGCAACAGCGGCCGGGCGTTGCTCCTGCTACAAAAAGCCGGCCTGCTGACCTTGAAAGACCCGAAAAACGCCCTGGCGACGCCTAAAGACATCGCCAAGAACCCGCACAACTTCAAATTCAAGGAGCTTGAGTCCGCGCTGCTACCGCGGGTGCTGGAGCAAGTCGACCTGGACCTGATCAACACCAACTATGCCCTGGAAGCGGGGCTGAACCCGGCCAAGGATGCCCTGGTGATTGAAGACCGCAGCTCGCCCTACGTGAACTACCTGGTGGCGCGCCTGGACAACCAGAACAGCGACGCGATCAAGAAACTCTCCGCCGCGTTGACCAGCCCGCAAGTCAAAGCCTTCATCGAGCAGAAATACCAGGGGGCCGTGGTTCCTGCGTTCTGATTTCACCACCGGGTGAACACGCCTCACGTCTCTCCTCACGCCGGCGAGCTTGTATTAGCGCCGGCGTTTTTTTGCGAATGTTGAGCTGAAGCTCTTTGTAGGAGCGGGCCATGCCCGCGAAAGCCCTTCACCTTGAGCGTACTTGCTGTGTCGAGTGCTTCTTGGCACCGCCGATGGTCCGGATAGGCCGGTTATAGCTTGCGCCACACGCTGGCCAGCCACGGCTGTTGCTCGCGTGGCAAACCCGCCGGCCGGTAGTAGTGTTCGAGTTCCTGGAAGCCCGCTGCTGTCAGGTAACGTCGCCAGCTCGGCAGATCGTGGTAAGCGCCATAACGCTCGGCATTCCAGCCTTCCTGATTGTGCCCGCGCGGGTTGGAGCTGAACAGCACGCCGCCAGGTTTTAGCGTGGCATGCAGTTGCCGCAACACCCGTGGCAATTCCTGGCCTGGCACATGAAACAGCGCGGCATTGGCGAATACGCCATCGAAGCGCTCCGCCGGTAGATCGAGCTTGAGGAAGTCCTGCTGCCAGACCTCGCAGCCGCTGTCGGCACGTGCCATCTCGGCAAAGCGCAAAGAGCCATCCAGCCCGATAGCCACGTGGCCCAAGCCAGTGAATACCTTGAGATCGCGCCCCGGCCCACAGCCAAAATCGAGGAGGGTAAACGGCGGCTCAGCCTCGATATGGCGCAACAACGCGGCGATGTTCTGACTCACATCGTGATCGCGGGTACCCGCGCGGAAGTCCTCGGCGCACTGGTTGTAGTGCTCAAGGGTAAGGGCGGCGATTTGGGCGAGGTCGTCAGCAGAGAGCTTCATGGGGGACGGGTGAGCGCTCAGGGTATCGGAGAGTCGGGTTCACTCTCGTAGTGTGCAGCCTCATAAATAACTGTTCAATGTTCGGGGAGTAGGTTGGTGCTGAACGTAGCGATGCCCAACAGGGAGTCGCTTGCGGCTCCAGATGCACGTGGATTCCCGCGTAGGCGGGAATCCACGTGGCACGGACCTGTAGCCCCTGAAAGTCTTGAACTTGACGGCCCAACTTTGCAGGCCAGTTGTTGGGCATCGCCTTCGGCTCAGCACCAACCATCGACCGATGGCTTGGCGCGGGGGCGATTTGTGCGAGCAGAAAAGAAGGGCGGGCGCCCTGCCTGAGCATCCCGCCCTAAAGCGTTGCAACGTGCCCCGCTGAGGGCGCGTCATGAATAGAGCGAGGGGCTTGGAGGCACTCCGCTGAGTAGCCAACGGCCGAGGTCGCGCACCTTGTAGTCGATGGGATCGTGCAAGGTGTGCACCCGTACGTTGCGCCAGAAGCGGTCGAAGCCGTAACGCGATGAGGTGGCGCGCGCGCCCATGGCTTCAAAGATCTGGCTGGTAATCTCGAGGGCAGCGCGAGCCGCGACCACCTTGGCTTCGGCCACCTGCACGGCCACTTCGCCACGCTCGGCGGCGGTCAGCGCGGGTTTTTCCCAGGCGGCTTGCAGGCGCTGGGCGGCGGCTTCGGCCAGCGGCACGGCGCTGCGATATTGCAGCCACAACTCGCCATAGCGCTGCTGGATAAACGGCTCGTCGCGGGCCTCCGGGGCGCCCGAGGCCGGCCAGGCCCGAGCCTGTTCGCGGGTGTAGTGCAGCGCCGCGTCCAGCGCGCCTTGGGCATTGCCGAGGTAGAGCTGGGTCAGCACCAGTTGCGACAGGCAGCTGCGCAAGCTGCTACGCGGACTGGCGCCACTGGGGCCGAGGATTTCACTGCTGTCGACGAAGACGTTTTCAAACTGCACCGTGCCGCTGTCGGTCTGGCGCTGGCCGAAACCATCCCAGTCGTCATTGATCGCCAAACCTTCGCGCTGAGTCGGCAACACCAAAAAGGTCCGCTCTTCGCTGCTGTGGCCGCGCGGCGCACTGACCATCAAGGCATCGGCGCCGAGTGCGCCGGAGCAGAAGGATTTCACCCCGTTCAATTCGTAGTGCTCATCGCGCCGGGTCAGCTTCAGGCGGGTGTCGCGGCCATTGCTGGCGTTGCCCCAGAACCACTGTTCCTGCGCTGTGCGGGTTAGCCAGTGACGCTGTTGGTCGATGCTTGCGAACAACAGCAGGGTCGCCACTTGCAGATGCTGGAAGGCAAACAGGTGCGCCAGCGAGCTATCCACCGCTGCCAGGTAGCGCACCAAATGGTAGATCTCCGGCCAGGCCACTCCCTGGCCGCCAAAGCTTTGCGGAATCGCCAGGCTCAGCAGGCCGCTATCGCGCAGCAACTGGCGTTCGGCACTGGCGCTGCCGCCACGCTGGTCACGCTCCACCGCGGTGGCGGCGAGGCGTCTGGCCAGGCGTTCGACCTTGGCCGTGCGGCCGCCGAACTCGGCCGGGAACAGGCGCGACTCGAACAAGGGGGCTTGGCCGGGATGAGCGCGGGCTGCGCGTAGCTCAGCGGCCATCACTGGCCTCTGCTTGCCAACTGGCCGCTAACGGTTTGGCTGGCAGCGCTGGGCCGAAGACAGCTTCTACGATGCGCGATGGCTCGCCGAGGCTATCGGCTTTGTCGCGCTGGTATTGCCAAGGGGCTGGCGTTTTTAGCCGGGTGCTCAGGCTGGATGGCTGCTGGTCGCCGCTGCGCAGGTGCGGGTGGGCGTCGACCGGCGCAGTCGCAGCCACCGCCAGGGTGAATACGAAACCTGCGAGCAGGAACCGAGGTAAAGAATGGGACATGGACTCACCTCTTCTCGAAGCAGTCGTGCGGGCTCGAAAAGGGCACTAAGCACGGACTAATGGGGGGACGGTCGAGAGCCGGTAGTCCGGTGTTGCAAAGCTAAACGATCTAAAAACAGCGCAATAAATAATTTTTAGATATTAGCTTATGAAGCGAATCGCGAGCTGAGTGCGCTCCTACAAAGGGCTATGACCCAGCGAATAAACGGCTCTCGCAAAGAGGGGCGGCAAATGTGCGGTTGAAAAGTTTATATTCAAAAAAAGAATTAAAAACTAACTAATAATTCTTTTTAGGATTATGTCTTTTTCATTACTGTGCGCCTCGTCGACAGCGGACAGCCGCACTGACCCGCACCAAGGAAGTTTAAATGTCGACCACGTCAGCCTGAGGCGCCGCCTTGCGCGCCCTCCCGAAGGTCTCCCTTGCAGTGTCGGAACCAAGCCAAAAAAAGAACTGCATCTGGAGTAAGACCATGAACAAATCCACCCTGGCGCTGGCCATCGCTTTCGGCATCCTGACTCAACAGGCCACTGCCGCCGGCTTCATCGAAGACAGCAAGGCCAGCCTTGGCCTGCGTAACTTCTACATCAACACCGATAACCGCAATGTCGCGCGGGACAACAAGGCCGCGACCACGCCGAACAAGCAGGAAGAGTGGGGCCAGGGCTTGATCTTCAACTACAGCTCGGGCTACACCGAAGGCACCGTGGGGGTGGGGGTCGATGCGCTGGGCCTGCTCGGGGTCAAACTGGATTCCGGCAAAGGCACGCATTACAACCCGACCAGCAGTAGCTACAGCGGCACGGTGTTCCCGACCGAGAGCAATGGCGAGGCGGTGGACAATTTCAGCAGCCTCGGCGTGACCGGCAAGGCGAAGATTTCCAAGACCGAAGCACGGCTCGGCACGCTGCTGCCGAAGCTGCCGGTGGTGACCTACAACGACGGTCGCCTGTTGCCGCAGACCTTCGAAGGCGGCCAGGTCAGCTCCAACGAGATCGACAACCTGACCCTGATCGGCGGCCAGCTGGAACATGCCAAAGGCCGTAGCTCGAGCAACAGCGACAGCCTGTCGATCGGTGGGGCGAACAATCGCAGCAGGAATCCACAGTTCAGCAACACCTTCTACTACGCCGGTGCCGACTACAAAATCAGCAAGGACCTGTTGGCGCAGTATTACTACGGCAACCTGGAAGACTTCTACCGGCAGCACTTCCTCGGCCTGACCCACACCCTGGCCCTGCCGGCGGGCAGCTTGAAGTCCGACCTGCGCTACTTCAACAGCAGCTCCGATGGCAAGAACAGCAGCCTCAGCGGGCGTAACGAGGGCTTCAAAAGCAGTGGTTTCTGGAACGCCGGCGACCGCCACAGCGGTGAAGTCGACAACCGCACCTGGAGTGGCTTGTTCACCTACAGCCTGGGCAGCCACGCGCTCAGCGCCGGCTATCAGCAAGTCGCCGGCGACAGCAACTTCCCCTACCTCGACCAGGGCGATGGGGCGACGGCCTACCTGATCACCGACCGGCAGATCGGCAAGTTCGCGCGCGCTGGCGAGCGGACCTGGCTGAGCGAGTATGCCTATGACTTCGCCAAAGCCGGAGCGCCGGGCCTGAAAGCCGTGATCACCTACCTCAAGGGCGAACACATCGACTCGAAAACCGGCGATCAGTCCGAGTGGGAGCGCGACTTCCGCCTGGACTACGCGGTGCAGGGTGGCGCCTTCAAAGGGGTGGGTTTCTCCTGGCGCAATGCGGTCCTGCGCAGCAGCGTGGCGACCCAGAACGATCAGGATGAAAACCGCCTGATCGTCAGCTATACCTTGCCGTTGCTTTAAAGCTCTTCAGGTTGCAGTTTCCAGCCGGGCCCCAGGGTCCGGTTTTTTTGTGTCTGGGCGTTGGTTGGTCATGGGTGTAAGAGCGTTGCCGCTCGTTGGCTTGGAACCTGTGCCTAGGCCTTTCATTGAGCGGGCGGATGCCGGGGTGGGTTTTCTTTTGCTTATCCGGTTTTATCCGCAGCTTCCTGTAGCTTGGTGCTGAGCCAAAGGCGATGCCCAACAACCGGCCTGCAAGGCCGGGCTTCCAGTCGCGAGCCCGAGAATAAGGAGCCGCTGGTCGACCCCTTGTTGGGCATCGCTGCGCTCAGCGCCAACCTCCGAGAGCGCCAACCTGCCATATGCACAACCCAACAAAAAACCCGGCGCAAGGCCGGGCTTTTTGTATTGCGGGCGGGCCGTTACTGCCCGCCGTAGACCTGATCGAACACGCCGCCATCGTTGAAGTGGGTCTTCTGGATTTGCGGCCATTCGCCGAAGGTTTTCACCACCGGCAGAAACTCGACTTTCGGGAAGCGGTCGGCGAACTCGGCGAGGATTGCCGGGTTGCGTGGGCGCAGGTAGTTGTTGGCGGCGATGCGCTGGCCCTCATCGGACCAGAGGTATTTCAGGTAAGCCTCGGCCTCTTTGCGGGTGCCTTTTTTGTCGACCACTTTGTCAACCACGGTCACCGGCGGCTCGGCCTCGGCGGAAACGCTGGGGTAGACCACTTCGAAGCCGCCACGGCCAAACTCGCGGGCGATCATTTCCGCTTCGTTCTCGAAGGTCACCAGTACGTCGCCGATCTGGTTCTGGATAAAGGTGGTGGTCGCCGCGCGGCCGCCGGTGTCCAGCACTGGCGCTTGCTTGAACAGCTTGCCGACGAACTCGCGGGCGGCCTTTTCATCGCCACCTTGCTTGAGCACATAGCCCCAGGCGGAGAGGTAGGTGTAACGGCCGTTACCGGAGGTCTTCGGGTTTGGCACCACCACTTCGACGCCGCTGTTCAGCAGATCCGGCCAGTCGTGCAGGTTCTTCGGGTTGCCTTTGCGGACGATAAACACAGTGGCCGAGGTGAATGGCGCGCTGTTGTCCGGCAGGCGCGTGGCCCAGTTTTCCGGGATCAGCTTGCCGACGTCATGCAGGGCGTTGATGTCGGTGGCCATGTTCATGGTGATCACGTCGGCTTGCAGACCATCGATCACCGCGCGGGCTTGTTTGCTCGAACCGCCATGGGACATCTGGATGGTCAGGTCCTTGCCGCCCTCGGCTTGCCAATGCTTCTGGAAGGCCGCGTTATAGTCCTTGTAGAAGTCGCGCATCACGTCATAAGAGACGTTCAGCAAGGTGGCTGCCTGTACGCTGGAAGCCAGTGCCAGGCTGGCCGCGAGCAGGGTGGTGGAGAGTAATCGCTTCATCGAAAGGTCCTTAGTCCTAGATCCTTGGTTCGGGAGTAAACAGGCGAACTATAAAAGCCCCTGCTTATTCTTATAAAGAATAATTAATTACTTGCTTATGCCTCTTAGGCGGTGCCGCTCAGCTCCGAGGGCGTGGCTTCGTGTGCTTAGTGTGGGTCTCTTATATTCAATAATGATATAAATAAATTGTTATTTATTCTTTTTAATTTTATTTGGTCCTGAGCATAGTGAGCCCACGCAACGACTTACCTCAGGAGCAGCACCATGAGCCTCAGACTCGGCGACCTCGCCCCCGACTTCGAACAAGACTCTAGCGAAGGCCGCATTCGTTTTCACCAGTGGCTGGGCAATAGCTGGGGTGTGCTGTTCTCTCACCCGGCGGATTTTACCCCGGTGTGCACCACCGAACTGGGCTTCACCGCCAAGTTGAAGGATCAGTTCGCCCAACGCGGCGTCAAGGTCATCGCGCTCTCGGTCGACCCGGCGGACTCGCACCTGAAGTGGATCGAGGACATCAACGAAACCCAGAACACCACGGTCAACTTCCCGATCATCGCCGACGCCGATCGCAAGGTATCCGGCCTCTACGATCTGATCCATCCAAACGCCAACGACACCCTGACCGTACGTTCGCTGTTTGTTATCGACCCGAACAAGAAGGTGCGTTTGACCATCACCTATCCGGCCAGCACCGGGCGCAATTTCAACGAGATCCTGCGGGTGATCGACTCTCTGCAACTGACCGAAAACCACAAGGTCGCCACCCCGGCCAACTGGCAGGACGGTGATGAGGTGGTGATCGTGCCTTCGCTGAAGGACGAGGAGGAAATCAAGCAGCGCTTCCCGAGAGGCTATCGCGCGATCAAACCCTACCTGCGCCTCACCCCGCAGCCGAATCGCTGATGCTCGCTTGCGTCTGAGCACTGCGATTGGCGCTCAGCAACAGGTTTGAAAGGAAAGGAGTAAGCAATGCTGGTGGTTTCATTGGGCGGCAGTCCCAGCCAGAGATCCCGTAGTGGAATCTTGCTGGAGCGCTCGCGGCGCTGGTTGCAGTTACGCGGCGTCGAGGTGGTGTCGTACGGAATTCGCGATTTTGCCGCCGAGGACTTGCTGCATGCGCGTTTCGACAGCCCGCGGATCATCGCGCTGATTGAGCATATCGCCGCTGCCGACGGGGTGTTGATTGCCACGCCGGTCTATAAGGCCTCCTTCTCGGGGGCCCTGAAGGCGCTGCTCGATGTGCTGCCGGAGCGCGCACTGAGCCACAAGGTGGTGCTGCCGTTTTCTACCGGCGGCAGCAAGTCGCACATGCTGGCGGTGGATTACGCGCTGCGGCCGGTGCTGACCGCGCTGAAGGCACAGGAAGTGCTGCACGGGGTGTTCGCCGACGATAGCCAAATTGCCTATGGCGAGGGCAGCGCGGCGGCGCAGCTGGCGCCAGGTTTGGAGCAGCGCCTGGACGAGGCGTTGGAACAGTTCGTCAGCGCCCTGGCGCGACGGCCCAGACCGCTTGACCCGAATGTGTTGAATGACCGGCTGGTGAGTGCCCGCTGGAGTATCTGACGCTTCTACTCCCCTCTCCCACTAGTGGGAGAGGGGCTGGGGGAGAGGGTCCGTAAAGCAGCCCTCTCCCCAGCCCTCTCCCGTAAACGGGAGAGGGGGCAAAAAACAACTCAGCCTTACTCGCCCGCCAACGGGTCAGCAGGTCGCCAACCAAACCGAAAGCAAAGGAGAGCGCTATGCGCACTGTCACTTTGCGTCGAAGCCTGGTCGCCCTGTTTGTCGCGGCCATCTCCTTCGGCGCCATCACCCAAGCACAAGCTGAGACCTTGCGGATCGGCTATCAGAAATACGGCACCCTGGTGCTACTCAAGGCCAAGGGCTCGCTGGAGAAGCGCTTGGCAGAGCAGGGCGTTGAGGTGAAGTGGACCGAATTCCCCGGTGGTCCGCAGTTGCTGGAAGGGCTCAACGTCGGCTCGATCGACTTCGGCGTGACCGGCGAAACCCCACCGGTCTTCGCCCAAGCGGCCGGCGCGGATCTGCTTTATGTCGCCTACGAGCCGCCAGCGCCACACAGTGAGGCGATCCTGGTGCCCAAGGATTCACCCATCAACTCGGTGCAGGCGCTGAAAGGCAAGAAGGTCGCGCTGAACAAAGGCTCCAACGTGCACTACCTGCTGGTGCGGGCGTTGGCAGATGCCGGTCTGAAATACAGCGATATCCAACCGGTGTTTCTGCCCCCGGCTGATGCCCGCGCGGCCTTCGAGCGTGGCAGCGTGGATGCCTGGGTCATCTGGGACCCGTTCCAGGCCGCCGCCGAGCAGCAACTGCAGGCCCGCACTCTGCGCGATGGCCAAGGCCTGGTCGACAACCACCAGTTCTACCTGGCGACCAAACCTTATGCGCAGAAAAACCCGAAGGTCATCAGCACTCTGATCGAGGAAGTGCGTGTTGTCGGCGAGGACTCGAAAGCCGATCCGCAGAAGGTCACTGAGCAGGTCGCTCCGCTGCTCGGCCTGTCCAAGGACATCACCCTGACCGCGGTGAAACGCCAAGGCTATGGCGCGCAGTTCCTCAGCCCGGAAGTGGTGCAGGCGCAGCAGAAAATCGCCGACAGCTTCTACCAGCTCAAGCTGATTCCCAAGCCGTTGAGCATCAGGGATGTGATCTGGACGCCGCCGCTCAAGGGGGCCAGCAAAGCCCAATAGGCGCTTACCCTCTCCCGTTTACGGGAGAGGGTGGCCCGCAGGGTCGGGGGAGGGTTGTTTGCTGACGGTATTCCCTCTCCCCCAACCCCTCTCCCATCAATGGGCGAGGGGAGAAAAACAACGCTGCCCCCCAAGGAGACAACTCCCATGAGCCTCAACATTTTCTGGTTCCTGCCCACCCATGGCGATGGCCATTACCTTGGCACCGCCGAGGGCGCCCGCGCGGTGGATCACGGCTACCTGCAACAGATCGCCCAGGCGGCGGATCGTCTTGGTTTCGCTGGCGTGCTGATCCCGACCGGGCGTTCTTGCGAGGACTCCTGGCTGGTCGCTGCTTCGTTGATCCCCGTGACGCAGAACTTGAAGTTCCTGGTCGCGCTGCGCCCTGGGATCATCTCGCCGACTGTCGCGGCACGGCAGGCGGCGACTCTGGATCGGCTGTCGAATGGCCGTGCGCTGTTCAATCTGGTCACCGGTGGTGACCCCGATGAACTGGCCGGCGATGGCTTGTTCCTCAGCCACGAAGAACGTTACGAGGCGTCTGTCGAATTCACCCGCATCTGGCGCCGGGTGCTGGAAGGCGAAACCGTCGATTACGCCGGTAAGCACATCAGCGTGAAGGGCGCCAAGCTGCTCTATCCCCCAATCCAACAACCACGGCCGCCGCTGTATTTCGGCGGGTCTTCGGATGCCGCGCAGGACCTCGCCGCCGAGCAGGTCGAGCTGTACCTGACCTGGGGCGAGCCGCCCGCCGCGGTGGCCGAGAAGATCGTCCAGGTGCGCGAGAAGGCCGCCAAGCTCGGCCGCACGGTGCGTTTCGGCATTCGCCTGCATGTGATCGTGCGCGAAACCACTGCCGAGGCCTGGCAGGCCGCCGAACGGCTGATTGCCCACGTCGACGGTGCCACCATCGCCCGCGCGCAGGCGTCCTTGGCGCGCTTCGACTCGGTCGGTCAGCAACGCATGGCCGCCCTGCACGGCGGTAGCCGCGACAACCTGGAAGTCAGCCCGAATCTCTGGGCTGGGGTCGGCCTGGTGCGTGGTGGCGCGGGTACGGCGCTGGTCGGCGATGGCCCGACGGTGGCGGCCCGGGTGAAGGAGTACGCGGAACTGGGCATCGACACCTTCATCTTCTCCGGCTATCCGCACCTGGAAGAGTCCTACCGCGTGGCCGAGCTGCTGTTTCCACATCTGGACCTGGCGTGCCCGCAGGCACCGGAAGGCCGTGGTTATGTCAGTCCGTTCGGCGAGATGGTGGCCAACGATGGTCCGCCGGAAAGAAAGCTGCCTAAAGCAGCGTCGCAGAGCTAAGGGATTCATGGATTCGTAGGCTGGGTAGAGGCAAAGCCGAAACCCAGCGTTATCGGGGTGGCGGGCGTAAGCCAGGAAGGAATGGACATGACGACAAATTACATAAATACCTTGGCCCGGCGCCTGGCGCCTTGGGCGCTGCCCGTGGCCCTGCTGGCGGGCTGGCAACTGGCGGTGGTCGGTGGCTGGCTGTCGACGCGCATCTTGCCGGCGCCGAGTGCGGTCATCGAAGCCGGAGTGGCGCTGGTGCGTAGTGGCGAACTCTGGCAGCACCTGGCGATCAGTGGCTGGCGCGCTGCTATTGGCTTCGCAGTCGGCGGCGGCATCGGTCTGTCGCTGGGCTTTATCACCGGTCTGTCGACGTGGGGCGAACGCTTCCTCGACAGCTCGGTGCAGATGGTTCGCAACGTCCCGCACCTGGCGCTGATCCCCTTGGTGATTCTGTGGTTCGGCATCGACGAGTCGGCGAAGATTTTCCTGGTCGCCCTCGGCACGGTCTTCCCGATTTACCTCAATACCTACCACGGCATCCGCAACGTTGACCCGGCTTTGGTGGAAATGGCCCGCAGCTATGGCTTGTCCGGCTTTGGCCTGTTCCGCCAGGTGATCCTGCCCGGCGCGCTACCGTCGATCCTGGTCGGCGTGCGCTTCGCTCTCGGGTTCATGTGGCTGACGCTGATCGTCGCGGAAACCATTTCCGCCAGCGCCGGCATCGGCTACCTGGCGATGAATGCCCGCGAGTTTTTGCAGACCGACGTGGTGGTGCTGGCGATTCTGCTCTACGCAGTGCTCGGCAAGTTGGCCGATCTCGCCGCTCGCGGTTTGGAGCGGGTCTGGTTGCGTTGGCACCCGGCCTATCAAGTAGCCAAAGGCGGTGCGGTATGACGGCGTTCAATCCACCGCAACAGTTGAAGCGCGGTATTCCGCTGGCGGTGCGCGGCTTGCACAAGGCCTTCGGCAGCCGCCCGGTGCTGCAGGACATCGATCTGCTGATCCCTGCCGGTCAGTTCGTCGCGGTGGTCGGCCGTAGTGGTTGCGGCAAGAGCACGCTGCTGCGCCTGTTGGCCGGACTCGACTCACCCAGCTGCGGCGCCTTGCTGGCCGGCGCCGCGCCACTCAGTGAGGTGCGCGAAGACACTCGGTTGATGTTCCAGGACGCGCGACTGCTGCCGTGGAAACGGGTGGTCGACAACGTCGGCCTGGGCCTGCCTGGCGACTGGCGTGAGCGGGCGCTGGCCGCGCTGCAAGCGGTCGGTTTGGCCGAGCGGGCGCATGAATGGCCGGCGGCGTTGTCCGGTGGCCAGAAACAACGGGTGGCCCTGGCTCGCGCCTTGATTCACCAACCACGCCTGTTGCTGCTGGATGAGCCGCTCGGTGCACTGGATGCGTTGACCCGCATCGAGATGCAGCAACTGATCGAACGCCTCTGGCAGCAGCATGGCTTCACCGTGTTGCTGGTTACCCACGACGTCAGCGAGGCGGTGGCCATCGCCGATCGGGTGATCCTGATCGAAGACGGTCAGGTCGGCCTCGATCTACCGATCGCGCTACCGCGTCCTCGGGCCCGTGGCTCGGCGCGCTTGGCCGCGTTGGAAGCCGAAGTGCTCGGCCGCGTGCTCGCGCACCCGCCCGCGCCGCCGACACCCGACCCCGTTTCACCCTTGCCCACGCAATTGCGTTGGGCGCTGTAGCCCGGATTTAGCGCAGCGCAATCCGGGAATGCGGAGCCCGTGGACATCCCGGGTTACATCCGGGCTACGCAACACCTAAGGCGGCACTTCCCTGTGCCGCACCCAGAGTTTCAACCCAACCCCGTAGCATTCAGGAGAAACACCATGACCATTAAAGCCATCAACGTTCGCAACCAGTTCAAAGGCGTGATCAAGGAAGTCATCGAAGGCCCGGTGCTGTCGGAGATCGACGTACAAACCACCGCGGGCATCGTCACTTCGGTGATCACCACCCGCTCGGTGAAAGAGTTGGAATTGGGTGTGGGCAGCGAAGTCATCGCCTTCGTCAAATCGACCGAGGTGTCGATCGCCAAGCTGTGAGGTTCGGCGGCTGTGTTGTCTAGCGGCTTTGTTACAAGGATCGGCGGTCAGCCGGCAGCGTTGCTGTCAGGCTGGCCGTCGCTTTGCTGGCTAGAAATCACCGGCTTCGGGCTTTGCGGGCTTGCTGGGTGGCGCG
Organism: Pseudomonas cavernicola; assembly: GCF_003596405.1. Lineage (NCBI taxonomy): Bacteria > Pseudomonadati > Pseudomonadota > Gammaproteobacteria > Pseudomonadales > Pseudomonadaceae > Pseudomonas > Pseudomonas cavernicola. The sequence continues at coordinate 901,582 of NZ_QYUR01000002.1, read as the reverse complement.
TGGCGGTACGCGGGCGTCGCATTTCTGCTCAGCAGCCCCGGCTAAGGCCTCAATTGCGTCATTCCTATCTAAAAGACGGACTGGTTTTCTCAGTACGCTCGGTGATAATGCGTCCAGGCTTGTCAGACAAGTCGTGAGTTCATTACCCGAGGTAACGTTTTCTATGTGGTACAACGGTTTTCTCGACCTGTCGGCCTGGCAAGTGCTGGCGGCTATTCTGCTGATGACGCACGTGACCATCGTCGCGGTCACCGTCTACCTACACCGCTACTCGGCGCACCGCGCGCTGGAGTTGCACCCGGCGCTCAAGCATTTCTTCCGTTTCTGGCTGTGGCTGACCACCGGCCAGAACACCCGTGAGTGGACGGCGATCCACCGTAAACACCACGCCAAATGCGAGACCGTCGATGACCCGCACAGCCCGGTGATCAAAGGGCTGTCCACTGTCCTGCGCACCGGCGCCGAACTGTATCGCGCAGAAGCGCAAAACCCCGAGACCCTGCGCATCTACGGTAAGAACTGCCCGGAAGACTGGATCGAGCGTAACGTTTATTCGCGCTTTCCGATCGGCGGTATCGTGCTGATGGCCATCATCGACCTGGCCTTGTTCGGCGTGATCGGTATCACCGTCTGGGCCGTGCAGATGATGTGGATTCCGGTGTGGGCCGCGGGGGTGATCAACGGCCTTGGCCATGCGGTCGGCTATCGCAACTTCGAATGCCGCGACGCCGCCACCAATCTGGTGCCGTGGGGCATCCTGATCGGCGGCGAAGAGCTGCATAACAACCACCACACCTACCCGAATTCGGCCAAGTTGTCGGTGAAGAAGTGGGAGTTCGACCTCGGTTGGGCCTGGATCCAAGTGTTCAGCTTCCTGCGTCTGGCCAAGGTGCAGCGGGTCGCGCCGATTGCCCACCGGGTGGCCGGCAAGGGCAACCTGGACATGGATACCGCCATGGCGATCCTCAACAACCGCTTCCAGATCATGGCGCAGTACCGCAAGTTGGTGATCGGGCCACTGGTCAAGCAAGAGCTGGCCAAGGCCGACGCCTCGGTCAGGCATCAGTTCCACCGAGCTAAGCGTCTGTTGTCGCGTGAGACCAGCCTGTTGGAGGACAAACATCACGCGCGCATCCAGGTCATGCTTGAGCAGAGCCAAGCGCTCAAGGTGATTTACGAGAAGCGTCTGGCGCTGCAGCAGATCTGGGTGAAAACCAGTGCTAACGGTCACGACATGCTCGAAGCGATGAAAGTCTGGGTACACGAGGCAGAGGCCAGTGGCATCCAATCGCTGCGCGATTTTGCCGAACAACTGAAGACTTACTCACTACGTCCAGCCTTGGCTTAAGCGTTGCCCGCTAGGCTTAAGCCCGCCGTTCGGCGGGCTTTTTGTTGCGCGTGTGTCGGGCGCAGTAAGCTGCAAGTGTCGGCCATGCATTCATAAGGAAGGGACTTCTAATGGACGAGCAGACCCCTCTTCCGCCGGAACTCGAGGCGTTGACCCTGGCTTTGTTGCACAGTCGTGGGGAAGTCGAGCGCTTGCGTGAGCGCGAGCAGTTGTTCAGTTCCCTGCTCGATAGCGTCAACGCGGTGCTCTGGGCTTTCGACTGGCAAGCGCAGCGCATCATCTACGTCAGCCCGGCTTACGAACGGATCTTTGGCCGCTCCGCCGGGCTGCTGTTGGCCGACTATGGCGAGTGGCTTAATAGCATCTATCCGGACGACGTCGAGTACGCCGCCGCGAGTCTCGCCGAAGTGCTGGTCAAGGGCGCGGTCGAAGCTCGTGAATACCGCATCCTGCGCGCCGATGGGCAGCTGCGCTGGCTCAGCGATAAATGCTTTATCAGCCGCCAATCCGCTGCCGGCAAGCCGCTGATCGTGGTCGGGATTGCCGAAGACATCACCGCGCAGAAGCAGCTGGAAGGCGAGCTGCAACGGTTGGCGACCACCGATGTGCTGACGCAAAGCAGCAACCGCCGGTATTTCTTCGAGTGCGCTCAGTCTGAGTTCGAGCAGGCGAGCCAGGCAGCTGCTCCACTGGCCTTCCTGCTGCTGGATGTCGATGACTTCAAACAAATCAACGACACCTATGGTCACCAGATGGGCGACGTGGTGCTGCAACGAATTGCCCAATGCGGTGCCGGCGCGCTCAGGTGCGGTGACCTGTTTGGGCGTATCGGCGGTGAGGAGTTTGCCGCGCTGTTCCCATGCTGTGCGCCGGAGTTGGCGATGCAGATAGCCGAGCGCCTGCAGCGGGAAATCCAGCGATTGACGTTCAGCTGTGATGAGCAGATTTTCGGCGTCACTGTCAGCCAGGGGCTGACCAGCCTGCGGAGCAGTGACGTCGCCCTCGATGCGCTGTTCGCCCGTGCCGATGCAGCCATGTACCAGGCCAAACGGCAAGGCAAGAACCAGATCGTCTTGGCCTGAAAGGCTGGGCAAAATACCCGTCATTCCCACGTAGCCTGTCCCCGCGTAAGCGGGGAGCGGGACCTGAACAGCGCTTTGGCGCTGGCCCGAAGGGTGAGCCCCTGGGCTCATAATCCAGGGGCCGCGGAGGACTGCGTCGGCTGTACTGGGTCCCCGCTTTCGCGAGGACGACGGAGGCTGCGTCAGCGCTGTTGCGGCGCGGGTTGTTGCTGGGTGATGCAGTGGATATTGCCGCCACCGAGGAGGATTTCCCGGCCTGGCACCAGCACCACTTCATGGGTTGGGAACAGGCTCTGGAGGATGGCTTTCGCCTCGGCATCTTTCGGGGCGTCGAAGCTCGGGGCAATGATGCCGCCGTTGACGATCAGGAAGTTGACGTAGGAGCCGGCCAGGCGGATCGACGGATCACGCTCCTGCGTCCCTGCGACCAGATCGACGCCAGCGCATTCCGCATCGGTTGCGTAGATCGGCCCAGGGATCGGCATCTTGTGCACGATCAGGCTGCGGCCTTTGGCATCTTTCGCGCTCTCCAGCACCCGCATGGCCGCTTGGCAGCGCGGGTAGTTGGGGTTCTGCACATCGTCGGTCCAGGCCAGCAGTACTTCGCCTGGGCGCACGTAACAGCAGAAGTTGTCGACGTGGCCGTCGGTCTCATCGTTGAACAGGCCATCCGGCAGCCAGATCACCGTTTCCACCGCCAAGTGCTCGCGCAAGACCGTTTCGATCTCTTCACGGCCGAGGTGCGGGTTGCGGTTGCGATTGAGCAGGCACTCTTCGGTGGTGATCAGCGTGCCTTCGCCATCCACGTGGATGGAGCCGCCTTCCAGTACGAAACCTTCAGTGCGATAGCGCCGGCAGCGCTCGATCTCGAGGATCTTGCTCGCTACCTGATCGTCGCGCTGCCATGGTGCATACAGGCCGCCGTCAAAGCCGCCCCAGGCGTTGAAGGCCCAGTCCACGCCGCGTACTTCGCCGCGGTCGTCGGTCACGAAGGTCGGCCCAGTGTCGCGCACCCAGGCGTCGTCGGTAGTGATTTCGACGAGGCGGATATTGGCCTCATCGAGCCGTGCGCGGGCGTTCTCATATTGCCCGGCGGAGACGCAGACGGTCACCGGCTCGAAGCGTGCGATGGCCTTGGCCACCGCGCTGAACGCGGCCTGCGCAGGCTTGCCGCCGAGGCGCCAGTTGTCCGGGCGCTCCGGCCAGACCATCCAAGTCTGACTGTGTGCTTCCCACTCGGCCGGCATGCGGAAGCCATCGGTGCGCGGAATGCTGTTTAGGGTTTTCATGCTTGTTGGGCCTGTTACAAAGGGCGGCTATGAGTAGGAGCGGGCCATGCCCGCGAAACATCGGATATCGCGGGCATGGCCCGCTCCTACCGCCAAGAAGTCCATAGCCCGAATTCGGGCTGGCCAGGTTAGAGTCTGTTCACGATCTGCTGCGCTCGGTCATGCTGCGTTAAAAATGGCTTCGGACTGCTCATCTACAACTCGTAAACTCCGCTTTCTCGCCAGTTTTGACTCGCTAGCGCTCGCCCTTCGGGCCAGCCTGCGGCTGTTACTCCGCTTTGCTGCGTTGCGCCTTGCCTGACCTTCGCTCGCGACGATCGTGAACAGGTTCTTAGGACTGCAACTCGCCGTCCAGAGTCTTGATCGGGCCGTAAAGGTTCGGCCGACGGTCGCGGAACACGCCCCAGGCGCTGCGGGTATGTTCCAGCGCATCCAGGTCGAAGCTGTGCACCAACACACCTTCCTCCGTCTGGTTGAGTTCCGCGATCTTCTCGCCGAACTGGTTGGCGATGAAGGACGAGCCGTAGAAGTTGATGTGGTAGTCGCCCTGGTCTTCGCGGCCGATGCGGTTGCTGGCGATCAGCGGCATCAGGTTGGCGCCGGCGTGGCCCTGCTGCACGCGCTGCCAGTGCTCGCGCGAGGTGATGTTCGGGTCATGCGGCTCGCTGCCGATGGCGGTCGGGTAGAACAGCAGTTCGGCACCGAGCAGCGCCATGCTGCGCGCGCTTTCCGGGAACCACTGATCCCAGCAGATGCCCACGCCGATCTTGGCGTAGCGGGTCTGCCAGACCTTGAAGCCGGTGTCGCCCGGGTTGAAATAGTACTTTTCGTGGTAGCCGGGGCCGTCTGGGATATGGCTCTTGCGGTAGATACCGAGGTTTTTCCCGTCGGCGTCGATGATCACGATGCTGTTGTAGCGCGCCCGCCCGGCATGCTCGAAGAAGCTGATCGGCAGCACCACTTGCAGTTCCTTGGCGAGCTTCTGGAAATGCGCGATAGCGGCGTTTTCTTCCACGCTGGTGGCCAGTTGCAGGTAGTCCGGATTCGGCTTCTGGCAGAAATACGGGGTCTCGAACAGTTCCTGGATCAGGATGATCTGCGCGCCTTTGGCAGCGGCTTGGCGCACCAGTTTCTCGGCGTTGGCGATATTCGCCGTGCGATCCCAGGAACAAGCCATCTGCGTGGCGGCGACGGTGACGATACGGGACATGGAACACCTCGTAAGAGAGATTACGATTGGGGTCATCTGCACTGGTCATCAGACGCTAGCAGACAGCTGTGGCAATGCCGAGTCGGCAGACAAGCGTCTGTCGTGCGGTTACTGACTTTATAGTCGATAAAAATCTGCTTTAGAGGCTTATTTTTTCTATTGGAAGATATTTATCGATAAAAATACGGATAAATATCTGTTTTAGTAAGTTAGCAAGTCCAACAAATACAGCGAATTGCGTCGCCTGCTCGGGTGGCGCGGACTGTATCCGGTTTGATGCGGCCGTTGGCCTTGCTGGGCGCTACGGACGGTCTAGTGGCCTGGGTAGCTAGTTCCATTAGTCAATTTCGGCGCCTGAAGCCCCGATACTGCGTTGCCGCTCCTCGTCATGGCCCAGCTATGACTCGTCACGGCGCCTTGTCTCAGGACTCCGGGCATCCGAACTTGAGTTAACCAGCTAGCCGTACTGGCCACTAGGACTGCGAGTCGCGCTTGGGCAGGTAAGGTGGCAGGTAGAGACCAAGATACACATCGAAGACGCGCATGCCTTCCTCGGCCAGGCGGGGTGTGATCTCCCCGTGCAGTTGCACCGAGCGCGCGTACACACGATCGCTAAGCTCCAGCGCCAGGGCGAACACATCTATTTCTGCTGGCAACACCGGCAGAGGAAAGTGGTGGTCGAACAACGCGTGCATCAGATGGCCGAGTTCGATGTCGTGCTGGCGGTCGGCCTGAGTGACTTCGCTAAGGCCGTGCTGCGCGAGGATCAGTTGGCGGGCGGCGGCGTCGCCGGCATAGATCGCCAGCATGCGTTGTTCGACCAGCCGGGAGAGGTCGCGCCAGTCGCGCAGGGCGCTGGTTTCGATTGGCTGTTGCAGGCAGGCGCGAAAGGCCGCATGCACATCGGCGGTGAGGGCTTCGAGGATGGCCGGCACGCTGGCGAAGAAGTGATAGACCGAGGACGGCGGCATCTCCGCGCGTTCGGCCACGCTGTAGATCGACAGGCCGGCGACGCCTTCTTCGGCCAGTAGGGCACGGGCGGCGGCGAGTATCCCGGCGATCCGTGCTTGGCTGCTGGCGCGTGGTTTGCGAGCGTTAGCGGGGCGCTGCATGACGGTCACCTCTCCTTAGGGGGTGCTATTGGACGTCAGCTGGTGGGCAGCTCGCAAGTCTGCATGCGAGGCGGATAACCGGGCGCTGGTTCTGTAGGCTGGGCAGAGCCGTTTTTTGGCGAAACCCAGCGGGAGCCAATGCTGGGTTTCATGAGGTGCATCCATGCACCTCGCCCTGCGGGCAGCTAAAGCTGTGCAAAACGGCTTTCCTGCCGTTTTGTCGCTGCGCTCTACCCAGCCTACAAGGTGCGGGCCGATTCATTGGCCGCTGCGAAAGCGCGCCCAGACCTGGTCGCGTACCGGGCCGAGCTTCTCCGGCAGGGTTTCCAGGGCGAACAGGCGACGCCTGGTGTCGCTGTCCGGGTAGAGTCCCGGCTGATCGCGCAGCGCCGGGTCGAGGAACTGCTTGGCGTCGGCGTTACCGCTCGGGTAGAGGGTTTGCGCGGTAGTCAGCGCGGCCACTTTGGGCTGCATCAGGTAGTCGATGAAACGGTGCGCCAGATCGGGTCGTTGCGCGCTGCTGGGGATCACCAGGTTATCGATAAACAGCACGGAGCCTTCATCCGGCACGATAAAGCGCACGGGCTGGCCGGTATCGGCGGCGGCCAGGGCATCGCCGCCCCAGGCCAGGGCCAGGCACAGCTGACCTTGCTGCAAGTCGTCGATGTAGCGCGCACTGTCGACGTATTTGAGGTGTGGGCGCAGCTCATTGAGCACGCTGCCGGCCCGTTTGATCTGCCGCGGCGGGCTGTGGGCCAGGCTATGTCCCTGGTAGTTCAGGAGCACGGCCAGGACTTCGTCCGGGGCATCCAAGACGCCGATCCCGCAACTGGCCAGGCGCGAGCTTTGGGCGGGATCGAACAACACACTCCAGCTATCGGGTAGCGGGCCACCGAAGGCTTGTTCCGCCAGTTGGGTATTCACCGCTAGGCCGATGGCGCCCCATAGGTAGGGAATCGCATAGCGGTTCTGCGGATCGACCGCAGCGAGCTTGCTCAGCAGGGCTTTATCCAGGTGCTGGCGATTAGGCAGTTTGGCCATCTCCAGCGGCTGCAGGCGCCCGGCTTTGATCAAGGCGGGCAGGGTGTCATGGGAAGGGACGGCAATATCGATGGCCTCACTGCTGGCGAGTGCTTTTTCCAATTCTTCGGCGGTGCTGAAAGTGTGGTATTCGACGCGGATGCCGGTCTCCTTTTCGAAGTCCGTGAGCACCTGCGGCGCAATGTAGTCGTTCCAGTTGTAGACGCGGATCAGCTCCTCGGCGTTGGCCGGTAGCGGGGTGGCCAGCAGAGGAGTCAAAGCGAGCAGCAGCGGAGCGAGAAAGCGGGGCATGACGACCTTCCTTAAGTGTCGGTTCACAGCATGTGCAGCGCCATCACGAGGTGCCGCGGATGAGGTCCATCTATTCAAGCTGAGCGGCGCCGAGCGGGCCTGAGGCTTGTTCTGCTGGCTGACGTTGTGCGCGCCGCAATTGAGCGGCAGCACTAAGCCGCAGCGCAGAGCCAAGGGTGCGGCGAATAATTCGGTGGGTGTCGCTAGATAAAACGACGCCGGCTCAGGGCCGGCGTCGGGTCTTGCTTACACGGTATGCAGGTACCAGTTGTATTCGAGGTCGGAGATCGAGTGTTCGAACTCCTCCAGCTCGCTTTCCTTACAGGCGACGAAGATATCGATGTATTTCGGGTCGATATAGCGCGCCATGATCTCGTTGTCGTCCAACTCGCGCAGGGCATCACGCAGGTTGTTCGGCAGGCTCTGCTCGTTCTGCTCGTACGAGTTACCTTCTACCGGTGCATTGGGCTCGATCTTATTGGTCAGGCCGTGATGCACGCCGGCCAATACCGAGGCCAGCAACAGGTAGGGGTTGGCGTCGGCGCCAGCGACACGGTGCTCGATGCGCACGTTATCGGCGGTACCTGTCGGTACGCGCAGCGCTACGGTGCGGTTGTCCAGACCCCAGCACGGCGAGTTCGGCACATAGAACTGTGCGCCGAAACGACGGTAGGAGTTGACGTTCGGGCAGAGGAACGCCATCGAGGCGCCCATGGTTTCCAGTACACCGCCGATGGCATGGCGCAGCGGTGCACTCTCGATCGGATCTTCGCTGGCAAAGATGTTCTTGCCGTCTTTATCCAGAATCGAGATGTGCACATGCAGACCATTGCCGGCCTGACCTGGGTAGGGCTTGGCCATAAAGGTCGAGTCCATCTCGTGGTCATAGGCGATGTTCTTGATCAGACGCTTGAGCAGCACCGCGTAGTCGCAAGCCTTGATCGGGTCGGCGACGTGGTGCAGGTTGACTTCGAACTGGGCCGGGGCGCTTTCTTTGACGATCGCGTCGGCAGGAATGCCTTGCTCCTTGGCACCTTCAAGGACGTCTTGCAGGCAGTCGACATATTCATCCAGGTCGTCGATCAGGTAGACCTGGGTGGAATGCGGACGTTTACCGGAAATCGGCGAACGTGGCGGCTGAGGCCGACCGTTCACGTTTTCCTGGTCGATCAGATAAAACTCAAGTTCGAAAGCGGCGCAAATGGTAAGGCCCAGTTCGTCGAACTTCGTCACCACCTGGCGCAACACTTCCCGTGGATCGGCGAAGAACGGCTCGCCTTCCAGTTCATGCATGGTCATCAACAGTTGCGCGGTCGGGCGCTTCTGCCAAGGCTCATTGCTCAGGGTGTTGGGGATGGGGTAGCAGATACGGTCGGCGTCACCGATATCCAGGCCAAGACCGGTGCTTTCCACGGTCGAGCCATTGATGTCGAGTGCAAACAAAGAGGCGGGGAGATTGATGCCTTTTTCGTACACCTTATGGAGGCTGGTACGCTCGATGCGCTTGCCGCGCACCACTCCATTCATATCTGCAATTAGAAGGTCGACGAACAGGACCTCAGGATGTTCCTTAAGGAACGCGTTCGCTTCATTAAGCTGAACGGCACGCAGGGGTACCGACATGATGCAACACCTATTTTGTTAAAAATATCAATCATTCGACTGATGGGGTGTGAGTCAATCTTAAACGCCTCACGCTGTCAATAGTGCCACATTTTGCCCTCAAAAGGGGCGTGACGGCCGTTTTTAGGGCGCTGCAGAGCATTGTCACCCCTCGCGCGGCCTTGGCCGGCGCGGCGCTCAGCGAGGTGTGTTTAATTTTTTACATAACTATTGTGTAAAAAAATGAACAAGGCTAAGCTCGGTTCAAACCCATAACAGCAATAAAACGGGTGTCCCATGTCGCGCCTGCCGTTAATCGGCGTTACCGCCTGCTCCAAGCAGATCGGCCTCAAGCACTACCATATTGTGGGTGACAGATACGTTCGTGCGGTAGTCGTCGGAGCCGGGGGCTTGCCGCTGATCATTCCATCGCTGGCTGAACTGATCGACCAACCGACCTTGTTAGAAAGTCTAGACGGTTTGCTGTTTACCGGCTCGCCATCGAATGTCGAACCTCATCTCTACCATGGCCCGGCCAGTGCGCCAGGCACTCAGCACGACCCTGAGCGTGACCGCACCACCTTGCCGCTGATTCGTGCGGCGGTGGCAGCCGGTGTTCCGCTGCTCGGCATCTGCCGCGGCTTCCAAGAAATGAACGTGGCCTTCGGCGGCAGCCTGCACCAGAAGGTGCATGAGGTCGGAACTTTTATGGATCACCGCGAGCCGGAGAACGAGCCGCTGGAAGTCCAATACGCACCAAGCCACCCGCTGCACGTGCAGCCGGGCGGTGTACTCGCCGGCCTCGGCTTGCCGGACGAGATTCACGTCAATTCGATTCATGGCCAGGGCGTTGAACGTCTGGCGCCGGGCCTGCGTGTTGAGGCTTTGGCTCCTGACGGGCTGATCGAGTCCATCTCGGTCGAGGGAGCCAAGAGCTTTGCCCTTGGGGTGCAATGGCACCCGGAGTGGCAAGTACGCTCGAATCCCGATTACCTCGCCATCTTCCAGGCATTTGGAGATGCCTGTCGCAAGCGGGCGAGTCAACGCTGGGCTTAGCTATAACAGCTAAGCTCTAAATCCCCCCCTGAGGTCTTTATGAGCCCCAAACTCGACCAGCTCACTAGTTGGCTGAAAGAGCGCAAGATCACTGAAGTTGAATGCTTTATCAGTGATCTCAGCGGTATTTCCCGTGGCAAGATCGCGCCGACCAATAAGTTCATCGACGAGAAGGGCATGCGCTTACCTGAAAGCGTACTGCTGCAGACGGTCACCGGTGACTACGTGGAAGACGACATTTATTACGACCTGCTCGACCCGGCCGATATCGATATGGTCTGCCGTCCGGACGAGAATGCCGTGTTCCTCGTGCCCTGGGCCGTCGAGCCCACCGCCCAGGTGATCCATGACACCTACGACAAGATGGGCAACCCCATCGAGTTGTCGCCACGCAACATCCTCAAGAAAGTGCTCAAGCTCTACGCCGATAAAGGTTGGCAGCCGATCGTGGCGCCGGAGATGGAGTTCTACCTGACCAAGCGCAGTGATGACCCGGACTACCCGCTGCAAGCGCCGATCGGTCGTTCCGGCCGCCCGGAAACCGGCCGCCAGTCGTTCTCCATCGATGCCGCGAACGAATTCGATCCGCTGTTCGAAGATGTCTATGACTGGTGCGAAGCCCAGGAGTTGGACCTCGATACGCTGATCCATGAAGACGGCACCGCGCAGATGGAGATCAACTTCCGTCACGGCGAAGCCTTGCACCTGGCCGACCAGATCATCATCTTCAAGCGCACCATGCGTGAAGCGGCGTTGAAACATAACGTCGCCGCCACCTTTATGGCCAAGCCTATGACCGGCGAGCCAGGCAGCGCGATGCACCTGCACCAGAGCGTCATCGACAAGAAGACCGGCAAGAACATCTTCTCCAATGACGATGGTTCGATGAGTGAGCTGTTCCTCCACCACATCGGAGGCCTGCAGAAGTTCATCCCTGAGCTGTTGCCGCTATTCGCCCCGAACGTCAACTCGTTCCGCCGCTTCCTGCCGGATACCTCGGCACCGGTGAACGTCGAGTGGGGCGAAGAGAACCGCACTGTCGGTCTGCGCGTGCCAGATGCCAGCCCGGAAAACCGTCGGGTGGAAAACCGCCTGCCGGGCGCCGACGCCAACCCTTATATCGCCATCGCAGCAAGCTTGCTGTGCGGCTACATCGGGATGGTCGAGCAGCTCAGTCCAAGCCCCCAGGTCAAGGGCCGCGGCTACGAACGGCGCAACCTGCGTCTGCCTCTGACCATCGAGGATGCCCTGGAGCGCATGGAAAACTGCAAGACGCTGGAAGATTACCTCGGCAGCAAGTTCATCAGCGGCTATGTCGCGGTGAAGCGTGCCGAGCACGAGAACTTCAAGCGGGTGATCAGCTCCTGGGAACGTGAGTTCCTGCTGTTCGCGGTGTAATCAAACGGGCGTCAGTGCCAACTGCAGGGGCGGATTCATTCGCCCCTACACTGATTCCCCAGGGCGAATGAATCCGCCCCTACGCACGATGCCAGGTTCGGCTCCGCCGAACCTGTTTGAAAGAGGTACGAATATGAATAGCCAAGAGACTAACCCACAGACCCGCAAGTGGCAGGCGCTCAGCAATGAGCACCACCTGGCGCCCTTTAGCGACTACAAACAGCTGAAGGAGAAGGGTCCGCGGATTATTACCAAGGCCGAAGGCGTCTACATCTGGGACAGCGAGGGCAACAAGATCCTCGACGGCATGGCCGGGCTCTGGTGCGTGGCGGTGGGGTATGGTCGTGACGAGTTGGTAGCGGCGGCCAGCAAGCAGATGAAAGAGCTGCCCTTCTACAACACCTTCTTCATGACCGCGCACCCGCCGGTGCTGGAACTGGCCAAGGCGATTGCCGATATCGCGCCGGCCGGCATGAATCACGTGTTCTTCACCGGCTCCGGCTCGGAAGGCAACGACACCATGCTGCGCATGGTCCGCCATTACTGGACGATCAAGGGCCAGCCGCAGAAGAAAGTCATCATCGGCCGTGTCAACGGCTACCACGGCTCCACCGTGGCTGGCGCCAGTCTGGGCGGCATGAAGTACATGCACGAGCAGGGCGACCTGCCGATTCCGGGCATCGTGCACATCCCGCAGCCGTATTGGTTCGGTGAAGGCGGTGACATGACGCCGGACGAGTTCGGCATCTGGGCTGCCGAGCAACTGGAAAAGAAAATCCTCGAAGTCGGCGAAGACCAGGTCGCGGCCTTCATTGCCGAGCCGATCCAGGGCGCCGGCGGCGTGATCATTCCGCCAGACAGCTACTGGCCGAAAATCCGCGAGATCCTCGCCAAGTACGACATTCTGTTCGTTGCCGACGAAGTGATCTGTGGCTTCGGCCGCACCGGCGAATGGTTCGGCAGCGACTACTACGGCAACGCGCCGGATCTGATGACCATCGCCAAGGGCCTGACCTCCGGTTACATCCCCATGGGCGGGCTGATCGTCAGCGACAAGATTGTCGATACCCTGAATGAGGGTGGCGATTTCAACCACGGTTTTACCTACTCCGGGCACCCGGTGGCGGCGGCGGTGGCGCTGGAAAATATCCGCATCCTGCGCGAAGAGAAGATTCTCGAGCGCGTGCGCGAGGAAACGGCACCCTATTTGCAAAAGCGTCTGCGCGAGCTGGCGGATCATCCGCTGGTGGGCGAAGTGCGTGGCGTCGGCCTGCTCGGTGCGATCGAACTGGTGAAGAACAAGCAGACCCGCGAGCGTTTCGAGGGCAAGGGCGTCGGCATGATCTGTCGCGGTCACTGCTTCGATAACGGGCTGATCATGCGCGCCGTTGGCGACACCATGATCATTTCGCCGCCGCTGGTGATCAGCAAAGCCGAAATCGACGAACTGGTGGCCAAGGCGCGGCTGTGCCTGGATCTCACCGCCAGTGCAGTGCTGGGTTAAGCCGCAGAGCGGGTCTATAACTTGTTAGCCAGTTTCGCTGGCAGTTGTAAACCCGCGCTAGACCTTGCCAGACTGCACTTGTGCGTTGGCCAGGCTCACCGAAGGGTGAAGTTGAAGGGCGGTTCGCGGTTTCGAACTTCCCAGGGCAAACGTCACCGTTCGGATACTTAAACAACAACAGGAGCTGTACGCATGAAAACATTCGGCAAGTCCTTACTCGCGTTGTCCCTAGTGGGAGTCATGGCCGGCGCTGTTCAGGCCGATGACAAAGTGCTGCACGTTTACAACTGGTCGGATTACATCGCTCCGGATACCGTCGCGAAGTTCAGCAAAGAAACCGGCATCAAGGTGGTCTACGACGTCTTCGACAGCAACGAAACCCTGGAAGCCAAACTGCTCGCAGGCAAGTCGGGGTATGACATCGTCGTGCCGTCCAACAACTTCCTCGCCAAGCAGATCAAAGCCAAGGTCTATCAGCCGCTGGACAAGTCCAAGCTGCCGAACTGGAAGAATCTCGACACCAACCTGCTGAAGACCGTGGAAGTCAGCGATCCGGGCAACCAGTACGCCTTCCCCTACATGTGGGGCTCCATCGGCATTGGTTACAACGTCGATAAGGTCAAGGCAGCTCTCGGCGAAAACGCGCCAGTGAACTCCTGGGATCTGGTGTTCAAGCCAGAGAACATGGCTAAGTTGAAAGACTGCGGAGTCAGCTTCCTCGATTCGCCGACCGAGATGTTGCCAGCTGCGTTGCACTACCTGGGTTACAAATCCGATAGCCAGGATCCGAAAGAACTGAAAGCGGCTGAAGAGCTGTTCTTGAAGGTTCGCCCGTCCACGGCCTACTTCCACTCGTCCAAATACATCTCCGATCTGGCTAACGGCAATATCTGCGTGGCTATCGGTTACTCGGGCGATATCTACCAGTCCAAGTCGCGCGCCGATGAAGCCAAAGCTGGTGTGAAGGTCCTTTACAACATTCCGACGCAAGGTGCGGGTACCTTCTTCGACATGTTGGCGATCCCGGCGGATGCCGCCAACGTCGAGGGTGCGCATGCCTTCCTGAACTTCCTGCTGAAGCCGGAAATCATGGCCGAGATCACCAACGAAGTGCAGTTCCCCAACGGCAACGCCGCCGCCACGCCGCTGGTGGATGAGGCGATCCGCAACGACCCGGGCATCTACCCGACCGCGGAGACGATGAAGAAGCTCTACGCCTTCCCGGACTTGCCGGCCAATGTGCAACGCACCATGACCCGCAGCTGGACCAAGATCAAGTCCGGCAAATAAGCCCACGACACCCTCCGGCGGGTGCTCCCGCTGGAGGCCTGTCAGGAGCGTGTTGGATGAAGTGCTTAAACCCCGTACTTGGACGTACCTATAGTTGAAGTGCTAGCTCCAAGCAGTTGGCGTTCGCAGTTTGCTGCGCCCTGGATATGACGTTCTGCCAGCCTGGCTGAGCAGAGGCGTAAAACTGGCCGCGATCAACGGCCATACTGACCTAACAAGAACGAGGACTGACATGTGCGAATTTCCTTCCGCAAAACCCTGATCAGCACGCTGGCCTTGTTGAGCCTGAGCGCGGCTGCCCAGGCTGAGTCGACCGTACATGTCTATAACTGGTCCGATTACATCGGCGAGACCACCCTGGCTGACTTCCAGAAAGAAACTGGGACCAAGGTGGTGTACGACGTTTTCGACTCCAATGAAACCCTCGAAGGCAAGCTCCTCGCCGGTCGTTCCGGTTATGACATCGTGGTGCCGTCCAACCACTTCCTCGGCAAGCAGATCAAGGCGGGCGCCTTCCAGAAACTGGACAAGAGCAAGCTGCCGAACTGGAGCAACCTCGACCCGGCGCTGCTCAAGCAGCTCGAGGTCAACGACCCGGGCAATGAATATTCGGTGCCCTACCTGTGGGGCACCAACGGCATCGGCTACAACGTGGAGAAGGTCAAAGCCGTGCTCGGCGTCGACAAGATCGACTCTTGGGCCATGCTCTTCGAGCCGGAGAACATCAAGAAGCTCAGCCAGTGCGGCGTCTCCTTCATGGATTCACCCGACGAGCTGTTCCCGTCCGTGCTCAACTACCTGGGCCTGGATCCCAGGAGCACTAACCCTGCGGATTACCAGAAGGCCGAGGCCAAGCTATTGGCCGTGCGTCCCTACGTGACCTACTTCCACTCGTCCAAATACATCTCCGACCTGGCCAACGGCAACATCTGCGTCGCCTTCGGCTACTCCGGCGACGTGTTCCAGGCCGCTAGCCGTGCCGAAGAGGCAGGCAAGGGCGTGAAGATCGATTACGTGATCCCGAAAGAAGGCGGCAACCTTTGGTTCGATATGATGGCCATTCCGGCCGATGCCGCTAACCCTGAGCAAGCGCATGCGTTCATTAACTATGTGCTGCGTCCGGACGTGATCACCAAGGTCAGTGACTACGTTGGCTATGCCAACCCGAACCCCAAGTCGCTGGAATTGCTGGACGAGTCCGTCCGTAGCAATCCGGCCGTGTACCCCTCCAAAGAGGTGCTGGCCAAGCTCTACGTATCGGCCGAGTTGCCGCCGAAAGTGCAACGCTTGATGACCCGTAGCTGGACCAAAATCAAGTCGGGTAAGTAAGTGCAAAAGGCCAGACCGCAGTGGCCTGGCCCTCTATAAGTTGGGAGTTTTGTAATGGCAGTTGCCTCCGGCGCCTACAAGAAAGCCCTCGAGGGCAACCAGCAACCTAAAGAGGTGCTGGTTAAAATCGACCGGGTGACCAAGAAGTTCGACGAGACTATAGCGGTGGACGATGTGTCCCTGACTATCAACAAGGGCGAGATTTTCGCCCTGCTCGGCGGCTCTGGTTCGGGTAAATCCACCTTGCTGCGGATGCTGGCAGGTTTCGAACGTCCAACCGAGGGCCGGATCTTCCTCGATGGTGAAGACATTACCGATATGCCGCCTTACGAGCGGCCGATCAACATGATGTTCCAGTCCTACGCACTGTTCCCGCACATGACCGTGGCGCAAAATATCGCCTTCGGCCTGAAGCAGGACAAAATGCCGGCCGCCGAGATTGATGCGCGAGTGGCCGAGATGCTCAAGCTGGTACAGATGAGCCAGTATGCCAAGCGCAAGCCGCATCAGCTGTCCGGCGGCCAGCGTCAGCGTGTGGCCCTGGCCCGTTCGCTGGCCAAGAGCCCGAAACTGCTGCTGCTCGATGAGCCGATGGGCGCGCTGGACAAGAAGCTGCGCTCGCAGATGCAGTTGGAACTGGTGGAAATCATCGAGCGGGTCGGCGTGACCTGCGTGATGGTGACCCACGACCAGGAAGAGGCCATGACCATGGCCGAGCGCATCGCCATCATGCACCTCGGCTGGATCGCGCAGATCGGTAGCCCGATCGACATCTATGAAACGCCGACCAGCCGCATGGTCTGCGAATTCATCGGCAACGTGAACCTGTTCGACGGTCAAGTGGTGGAGGACGCCGAGGGCCACGCGGTGATCGACAGCCCGGCGCTGGAGCGCAACATCTACGTCGGCCACGGCGTCAGCACCTCGGTGCAGGACAAGAACATCACCTACGCCATTCGCCCGGAAAAGCTGCTGGTCACCACCGAAAAACCGACCGGCGAGTACAACTGGTCACGTGGCAAGGTGCAGGACATTGCCTACCTGGGTGGCCACTCGGTGTTCTACGTCGAGCTGCCGAGCGGCAAAGTCGTCCAGTCCTTCGCGGCCAACGCCGAGCGCCGCGGCACTCGGCCGACTTGGAACGACGAAGTGTTCGTCTGGTGGGAAGACGATAGCGGGGTAGCATTGCGCTCATGAACACTCGAAAACTAAAGCGGCTCCTGCCCAGGGGCCGACACGTCGTCATCGGCGTGCCGTTCATTTGGCTGTTCCTGTTCTTCATGCTGCCGTTCTTCATCGTCCTGAAGATCAGCTTCGCCGAAGCCGACGTCGCCATTCCGCCCTATACCGAGATCTACAGCTTCGTTGAGCAGAAGTTGCAGGTGCTCCTCAACCTCGGCAACTACCTGCTGCTCGGCGAGGACGAGCTGTATATCGCGGCCTATCTGGGCTCGCTGAAGATGGCTTTCTTCAGCACCTTGCTCTGCCTGCTGATTGGCTTCCCGATGGCCTACGGCATCGCTCGCTCCAGCAAGGAAATGCAGACGGTGCTGCTGCTCTTGATCATGATGCCGACCTGGACGGCGATCCTGATCCGCGTGTATGCCTGGATGGGCATTCTCAGCAACAACGGTTTGCTGAATGCCTTCCTGATGGGCCTCGGGCTGATCGATGAGCCGCTGCAGATCCTCAACACCAACCTCGCGGTCTACATAGGTGTGGTGTACTCCTATCTGCCGTTTATGGTGCTGCCGCTCTACGCGAACCTGGTCAAACATGACCTGTCGCTGCTGGAAGCCGCGGCCGACCTCGGTTCGAGCAACTTCAACAGCTTCTGGAAGATCACCGTGCCGCTGTCGAAGAACGGCGTCATCGCCGGCTGCATGCTGGTGTTTATCCCGGTAGTCGGCGAGTTCGTGATTCCGGAACTGCTCGGCGGGCCGGAGACATTGATGATCGGTAAGGTGCTCTGGCAAGAGTTCTTCAATAACCGCGACTGGCCGGTAGCCTCGGCTCTGGCGGTGGTGATGCTGGCGATCCTGATAGTGCCAATCATTCTGTTCAACCGTAGTCAGGCGAAGGAAATGGAGGGCAGAGCATGAAGCGCTTCAGTTTCTCGAATCTGATGCTGGTACTGGGGCTGGTATTCATCTACCTGCCGATGCTGATTCTGGTGATCTACTCGTTCAACGCCTCCAAGCTGGTGACGGTCTGGGGCGGCTGGTCGGTGAAGTGGTATGTCGGTCTGCTCGACAACACTCAACTGATGAACTCGGTGGTGCGCTCGCTGGAAATCGCCTGCTACACGGCGATTGCCGCGGTCGCGCTGGGCACCCTGGCGGCCTTCGTGCTGACCCGGGTTACCCGCTTCAAGGGTCGCACGCTGTTCGGTGGCCTGGTCACCGCGCCGCTGGTGATGCCGGAAGTGATCACCGGTCTGTCGCTGTTGCTGTTGTTCGTGGCCATGGCTCAGTTGATCGGCTGGCCGGCTGAGCGTGGCATCCTCACCATCTGGATCGCCCACACCACCTTCTGCGCAGCCTATGTGGCAGTGGTGGTGTCGGCGCGCTTGCGTGAGCTGGACCTGTCGATCGAGGAAGCGGCGATGGACCTCGGCGCCAAGCCGTGGAAAGTCTTCTTCCTGATCACCATCCCGATGATCGCGCCCTCGCTGGCGGCGGGTGGCATGATGTCCTTCGCCCTGTCGCTGGATGACCTGGTGCTGGCCAGCTTCGTCTCCGGACCGGGTTCCACCACCTTGCCGATGGAAGTGTTCTCCGCCGTGCGTCTGGGGGTGAAGCCGGAGATCAACGCGGTGGCCAGCTTGATCCTGCTGGCGGTGTCCCTGATGACCTTCATGATCTGGTTCTTCGGCCGTAAGGCCGAAGAACGGCGCAAGCGCCACATCCAGCAAGCCATGGATGAAACCACCGGTGCGGCCTTGCTGAAGGGGCCGGACAGCCGTCGCGATCCGTCGCAACAGCAAATCGCCGCCTAAGCGGTCGGGAGTTAGCACAACAAAGGGTCACTTCGGTGGCCCTTTTTTTATCGCTTGGTTAAGCGTTCCGCCCCGGCGATTGCGCCAAACCGCCGCCCGCTAGGCTGGTTAAGTCGTGCTGAGTGTTGACTAGTGGCCTGTACGGCTAGTTGGTTAACTCAAGTTCGGATGCCTGGAGTCCTGAGACAAGGCGCCGTGACGAGTCATAGCTGGGCTACTTTGATCCGCGGCAACGCAGTATCGGGGCTTCAGGCGCCGAAATTGACTAATGGAACTAGCCACACAGGCCACGAGGCAATGGTAGGGCTTTGTACACCTGGCTGCATTCAACTGGAACACGCAATGACGTTCGACTTGAGCGGCGAAAGTCGGTTCTGAAGGCGCCATATGGCCACCGTATGACTGGCGCTTTTCGGCGTGAAGCAGCCATTGGGCGGAGCGATGGCAAATGAGTAGCTATGCTTCTTCTACTGCCGGAACTGACTGAGCAGATTGGGCTTTCCGTCCATGGTGTATAAACCCCTTCAGCGGTCACCAGGCTGACACAAAGCCCGGCCTCGTCAGAGGGTAGGCGAGAGAATAAGGAATGTTATCCACCAAGCCTGTAACCGCCTCTGCTAATTGACTCGCTTGAATAATGAGCTATAGACGTATAGCAAAATGGCTTTCCTCTCTCTCAGCCATGGAGTCGCAGAATGAGCACATCTCCTACAATCATCCTTGTGCATGGGTTTTGGGGCGGCGCAGCACACTGGAATAAGGTGATTATCGATCTCTCCAGAAATGGATACACCGACCTGCGAGCCGTTGAACTGCCACTCACATCACTTGCTGATGATGCTGAACGCACGCGAAAAATGGTGAAGCAGCAACAAGGGCCCGTCTTGCTGGTTGGGCACTCCTACGGTGGGGCCGTAATTACAGAAGCGGGCAATCTACCAAACGTAGTTGGCTTGGTCTTTATTGCTGCTTTCGCACCTGGCGCCGGGGAAAGCCCAGGTGGAATTAGTCAGGCTCATCCCCCTGCAGCCATCGCCAACCTCACTCCTGACAGTGATGGTTATTTGTGGCTCAACTACGACAAGTATCACGAGAGTTTCTGCCAAGACCTGCCTGCTGACGAAGCCTTGGCCATGGCTATCACTCAAAAGGCGCCATTAGCTAGTACTTTTGGCGACACCGTGAGCACACCAGCGTGGAAAACAAAGCCCTCTTGGTATCAGATTTCCAGCGAAGACCGCATGATCAACCCCGAGAACCAGAGGTTGATGTCCACCCGAATGAATCCGCGGAAGACCATCACACTGGCAGCCAGTCATGCATCGTTAGCCTCTCAACCTTCTGAAGTGTCTGCCCTGATCATTGAGGCAGCAAAATCCCTTAGCACTTAAATAGTTGGGCTCTAGCAAGTCGTATATGGACTCTCCCCCGCAAGTGGCGAGTAATGCTTTTCCAACCCTGTCGTCAGTGCGGTTGCATTCGTATACCCGGCCTTGGTTGGGCTCTGTGACCCGGGGCGATTCATCGGGGTGTTCGGAACCCATGCAACCGGCTATTCAGATGAAGCACTTTGTTCGCAGCATAAGGTCTGTGCGCCTGACCCCCCTCGCCCGTTTTACTGGGCGAGGAGGCATGTTTTTAGAGCCGCAGGCTCGTGTGCCGATGAGCGCCTGAACGCTCCGCGTGCAGGCCGGGGCGCGGAGCGGGGGCCGGGGGAGAGAGTGAGTCTCGGCCAAAAGTGAATTCATTTGGCCATGCTCCCCTCTCCCTCTCCCTCTCCCTCTCCCTCTCCCTAACCCGCTCCCCGGAGGGGCGAGGGGATAAAAAGCGCAGACGCATACTTAAGTGAACAGCATTACCGCCAGTGCGGAGCTTTTTATGCTTCGAGCCGGCCTACTGGGCCGGCATCAGTTTTAGCGTGCCTTTGGTATTGGCCGCCACTTCCGACTCTTCGAAGTGCTGCGGCAGGTAGCCGCCCTGCATATAAGTCTCCGCCTGATCCGCATAGTGCTGATCGAAGCGCACACCGCTCTGGCCGACTGGGTTGATGCCGAGGCTGTGCGCCGGGTCGGCGAAGTCGATCAGGCGGCGGGTCGACGGGCCGTAGACCACTTGCCAGGGTGCTGGGCCGACACGGGCGGAGAGGTTATTCGGCGTTTCGTGGCCGCCCGGGGCCGCGAAGGGGCCGACGTTGAACAGCTTATCCAGCGGCTTTTGCTGACCGAGCGGATGGCCGAGGGTGAGGGTATGGGCCTTGCCCCAGTCCCAGCCGGCGGGATCGTTGCCCTGGGTCTGTTTGAGGTGGGCGAGGCTGGTCTGCCACGCCGCTTTGACGGTATCGGCGCGGCTTTCTTGTGCCGGCGTGTTGCGGTTGTCCCACCAGGGCGAGTCGGCGTCTGCCGTCAACCGTGGCAAGGCGACGTCGAGCACGCGGGTCGACAGCAGGTTGTCGAAGAAGGCATCGCCGAGTTCGTCATGCATGGCGCTATCGGCTAGTTGGAACAGCAACTGGTTGAACAGCGTGGCGCTGGTCGAACCGAGCGGGTGGTCGCCTTGCCAGGTCGCCAGCTGTTCCAGCAGCGCGCGTTCTTCCGGCGCCGTCACCACTTCACGCAGCACCGGCAGCAACGGTGCGACCAGGCGTGGGCCGTAGCCGGTGGCGGTGTCGAGTTGCAGCGCCTGGCTGTTGTCCAGGTTCCATTTCACCGAGTTGTCGGCCAGCTGTTGATTGAGGCGCTGGCCGCGGTCCGGCAGGTTGTAGTAACCGGGAATCCCCATAGCCGTCGGCGAAACCGGCTGGAAGTTGGCGGAGACGATATAGCCACGCGCCGGGTTCTCTTCCTGCGGATTGTCGCTGAACGGATAGAAGCCGTTCTTGTCCGCTTCAGTCGTGCTGCCGTCGAGGATGAAATTCGGGTTCACCCCGGCCGGGCGTTTTGGCAACTGCGCGGCTGCCCACCAGCCGATATCCCCCTTGGCGTTGGCCCAGACCAGGTTGAGGCCGGGGGCCTGGATTTTCGCCGCGGCGCTGCGCATCTTTGCCAGGCTGTCGGCGCGGTTGAGCTGGTAGAAACCGTCGAGCAGCGGGTTCTCGGTTTCGAGGAAGGCCCACCACATGGCGATCGGGGTGTTGCCGCCGCTGACGCCAAGGGCGTCGTTGATGATCGGGCCGTGGGGCGACTGGCGCAGGGTCAGCTTGACCGCTGCCTCGCCTTTGACGCGGATTTCCTGCTCGCTGGTTGTCAGCTCGACCCACTGGCCGTTGAACCAGACCTGATTGGCGTTGGCCGGGTTGACCTTTTCGGCGATCAGGTCGAGGTCGTCGTTCTGGAACATGGTCAGGCTCCAGCCGAAATCCAGGTTATGGCCGAGCGAGGCGAAGGGGTTGAGCGCCTGGTGGTGACCGTACAGCTCGAAGCCCGGCGCAGACAGCTGCGCCTCGTACCACACCGCTGGCACGGCGAAGCGGATATGCGGGTCGCCGGCCAGCAGCGGCTTGCCGCTTTGGCTGCGGTTGCCGGCGATGGCCCAGGCGTTGCTGCCCTCGAACTGCGGCAGGCCAGCTTCGACCAGCGCCTGCTGGCTGATCCGGGCGATGGCGTTGAGGTCTTTCCAGTCGCTGGCGGCCAGGCTCGCTTGACCGACTACGCCTTGTGGGTGCCAGTCGAGGTCGAACACCTTCAGATAATTGGCGCCCAGTTCATCACGCACATAGGTCAATACCGGCTCGGTGCGCAAGGCCGCGGCAAAGCTGTAGGCCATGTAACCGGCAACGCTGACGGTATCTTCCGCGGTGAAGGGGCGCGGCTCGATCCCCAGCAGGTCGAACTCGACAGGTTTGGCGTGGCTGGCCTGGTATTGGTTGATGCCATCCAGATAGGCCTCCAGCGCCAGCCAGGAAGGTGACTGCTTGTCGAGCTTGGTCACGTACTCGTCGGCATGCTCGCGGATGCGCAGGGTGCGGAACAGCCGGTCGGTGTCGAGCAGCTTGGCGCCGAGCACTTCCGCCAGCTCGCCACGCGCCAGGCGGCGGAGCATTTCCATCTGGAACAGGCGATCTTGAGCATGCACATAGCCCAGCGCGCGGTACATATCCGCTTCGTTCTGGGCCTTGATATGTGGCACGCCGCGTTCGTCGTAACGCACGCTGACCGCCGCCTGCAGATGCGCGATCTGCGCTTGGCCGTCGCGGACCGGCTGCTTGCTGTGGACATACCAGGTCGCGCCGGCAGCCACAGCAGTAACCACCACGGCGAGGACAGTTAGGGTGCGTTTCATCGAGTTTTCCTTGTTCTTATGGGGCGTGGGCATGCGCAGCAATCGCAGAGCGCCCTGCATTCTGCGCAGCTTGAGGCGCTGCGACATTGACCAGGCGCTCGAATACTGGAAGTCTTTGGTCAATATAGGGGTAGACAATGAACTTAGAACAGGCAAGTCACAGCTCTGCGGCGCTGACCCATTCGCCGACCTTGCGGCGTTTGTTGTACGAGGCGCTGGCCAGTCTGGGGCTGGATCCCACCGATACCTACCGCCGTGCCTATCAGGGCGTGCCGCTGCCACCACCCTTGTTCAGCGGGCGGGAGGAGCACGACAACGCACCGTTGTTCTGGCAGGCACTGGCTGGGCTGACGGGGGATGTGGACATTGGCCTGCACCTGGGCGAAGTGATGAAGCCACGGCCGCTGGATGTGGTGAGTTACCTGCTGCTCGCCAGTCGCGACCTGCGCGAGGCGGTGCTGTGCTTTGTGCGCTATCAGCACATTCTCTCCGGCGGTTTTGCCGCGCGCCTGGAGGAGGAGGGCGAAACGGTGCGCCTGGTGCTGGATCTGAACTATCGCGGTTTTGGCTCGCTGCGCCAGCAGATGGAATGCCTGGCGCTGCTGCTGATCAAGATGCTTGGCAGCGTCAGCGATGGTGAGTTTGCGGTGCAGGGCATCGACTTCCGCCATCCGGCGCCGCGACGGCTCAGTGAGCATCGGCGCTTGTTCGGTCTGACCCCACGCTTTGCGCAGGCGCATGACGCGTTGATCTTCCCGAGCGCGCTGCTAGCGCGGCCGTCGCGTAGTGCCAATCCACGGTTGTTTGCCTTGCTCAGCCAGCAGGCGGAACTGGAGCTGGCGGAGTTGGCGGAGAATCAGTTGTTCAACCGGGTACGCTATTGGCTGACGGGCAACCTTGGGCAACCGGGCTGTAACTTGAAGGCCTGCGCCGTGGCGCTGGATTTGAGCGGCGGCGCCTTGCAGCGTGGCCTGGCGGCCCAGGGCAGCAGCTTCCGCGCCTTGCATGAGGAAGTGCGCCGGCAGCGCGCGCTGGAACTACTCGGCGCTGGCCAGGCGATCCGCGAAGTGGCCCGCGCCTGCGGCTTTGCCGAGCTGTCGCCGTTCTACCGGGCGTTCCGCCGTTGGTTTGGCTGTACCCCGCAGGCCTATAGGTCGCGTTGCACTGCCCCCCAGACCTAGTAGGCTGACACGGGCTGGAAGTAGCCCGTTGAGGCGGCCGGCCAGGCCTCATCCGACGCCGGGCTCACGGGCGGAGCACTGCTGACCCGGAACTCGCCGCACAGGCTGGTCAGATGCTCGGCGAGTTGCTCCAGACGCTGGCTGTCCTCGGCCACCTCGGCGGCATCGCGGGCGGTCTCGCCGGCAATCGCGCGCACGCTGTCGATCAGCCGCGCCACTTCGCTGGTGGCGGCCAACTGTTGGCGGGTGGACACACTGATCGCCTGAATCGCCTCAATCGAGCGGTGCACGTTGTCGAGCAGGGTCACGGTGCGCTCGGTGTGGCCGACACAGCGCGCCACCCCTTCATGGCTCTGCGCCATGGCCGCCACGGCATTGGCGGCGCCTTGCTGCAGGCGGCCGATCATGTTCTGGATTTCGCCGGTGGCCTCCTGGGTGCGGCGTGCCAACTGGCGCACCTCGTCGGCGACCACGGCGAAACCGCGGCCATGCTCACCGGCACGGGCAGCCTCGATCGCGGCGTTAAGCGCCAGCAGGTTGGTTTGTTCGGCTACCGCGCGAATCACTTCCAGCACCCGGCCGATCTGTTGTGATTCCTCGGCCAGCGCGCGCACCACTTCGCTGCTGCCGTCCATTTCCCGCGCCAGTTCCTGAATCCCCACCTGCGTCGCGGCGATGGCCGCAGTCCCTGCGGCGGCATCGGCATCCGCCTGGCGCGCGGTCAGGGCGGCCTGCTCGGCGTCATTCGAGACCGCGCCCACCGCCTGGGTCATTTCTTCGATGGCGCGGCCCATCTGTGCAGTGGCGCTTTGTAAGGTTTCGGCGCCCTGGTTCAGCTGGGCGGTCGAGCGGCTGAGATGGCTGCTGGTTGCGCGCAATTCATCGCCGGCGCCGACCACGCGGCTGACCAGGCGATCGAGCAAGTCGAGGAAACGGTTGAAGCGTTGGGCCAGGCGTTCGCTCGAGGGGCTGCGGTAGGCCAGATCGACCGGCTCGCCATCGCGCAACAGGTGTGCGGAGGTGCGCTGCAGATCCTCGCCAACCGCCGCTTCGCGCGCGCTGTGGAGGGCCAAAACCAACAGGATCAGGGTTTCCACTACTACATAGGAGGCGTGGATCAGAATCACCGGCCAGCCCGCACCGGCCTGCACGAGGTGGATGGTATCGCCGTTCTGCTGGGCGATGAAAAACAGCAAGTGGTGCACAGCGATGGTTCCCGCCGCCAGCAGGATCGGCAGCCAGTCGCGGTAATACACCAGAATGGCCAGCAGCACGAAGACGCTGAAGTGCATCTCGATCATGCCGTGGCTTTGTTGGATATGCAGGGCGGCGATCGCCATAAAGGCGACGCCGATCAGGCAGCGGTACGCGCGACTCCCGCCAATCAGTGAGTACAGCGCGCTCAGCGCCAGGGCGGTACCGCCGCCGATGGTCAGCGCGGCCGCCCAGGTGGAATGCCAGAAGGCCAGGCCGAACGCGTACAGCGTCATCGCCCAGAGTACGGCGAGCATCAGGCGGTCGGCTTGACGATAGAAGCTGGTGGACATGGTTTCCCTCCCGCTGCCCGGATAAAAGTGATGCCAGAGTAATGGCATCACTGAGTTTTGCGGGAGTGGCACGAATGTCCAATTGGCAGCGGGTTAAATCCGACGAAAGGTTGGCGCCGGTCATTTGCCGGTCGCAGCGGGCCAGGACAGTCAGGGCAGGCAGTCGTTGATGGTGCGGGGTGAAGGTGCGCGGGCGTAAAGCCGCAAAGACCAGTAAGGGTGGCCTGCGCCCGATTTATCCGGATTTATTGGTGGTTTCCGGCCATGGGCAGTAACAGCCGACGGCCAGGGTATGCGTGGCGTTGACCGGTCGGCCCTGCGCCAGCGCTTCGAGAATCGGCTCGATGAAGCTGTTGCTGGAGGTGCAGGTCGCGCCTTCGCTGTAAGGGCCGAAATAGGCCAGGCGCCCGTCTTTATCCCAGATGCCCACGGCGGGGCTGGCGGGCAGTTGTTCGGCGCCGGGCAAGTGGCTCAGCGGTTGCAACGCGCTCAGGGTGTCCGGCAATTGCCCATGGCTGCCGGGCTTTTGCACGGCATAGAAGGCCACGCCTTGCGGTGCGAAGCGTTCGAGGAGTTCCGCCAGGTGTTGCAGGTTGCCGACATTGCACGGGCAGGCGGGATCCCAGAAGTGCACCACGCGGATTGGCCCCGGCCCTGCCAACTCGTCCGGTAGGCGCAGACCATCGCCGGCGAACAACGCGGTCTGTTCGCTGAAAGGGCGGATATAGCGGGCCTCGAACCACCAGAAGGCAACCAGCATGGCGCCCAGCCAAACCACGGCGAGCAGGCTGGCGAGCAGAGTTTTACGGCGAGGCAAGCGCATGGCAGATCTTAGGCTCTGTTGACGTAAGCGAGCGCGCCGCGTTGCCGCGTCAAAGCCCGCCAGGCTAGGCGCGGGACGCAGGCAATGGTCATTCCCTTGGCAAGTCCCGCAACAACGCATGGTGGGCTTTGACGCGCAACCCGCAGGGACGGTGCAGTCTTGTCGCAGGGCTGCGTGACTCGTCGTTCATTTGGAATACCAAACTTCTCTCCTCGCGCCTTGCCCTGCGACAAGACGGCCTCCGTCGCGGCATGCTCGCTTACGTTAACAGAGCCTAGGGGGCGTGTAGCTTGCCATGTCAGGCCCGGCAGCTGAATATCGGCAGCCGTCGCCGGGCGGATAAATCCCTGCGGGATGTCCGCCGCTTATCTGAGAGGTCCGTGGAAAGTCTTATGCCAGAGCGTTTTCAACCCGATACCCTGCGTCCACGCCTGCGACCCTTAGTCGCAGCGGCGGCCGAACCGCCGGAGGTACAGGCCTATCGGCGCTTCTATGGCCTTGACTTGGCTGAGCGCTATCCTCACTTGCAGAGCCGCCTTGGCTGCTTCCAGGCGGCAGGCTATAAGATTGTCGCCCAGCTCTGGTGGCCCGTGCAGCCGGTGGCAACCTTGCTGCTGCAGCACGGCTACTACGACCACATGGGGTTGTATCGGCATGTGGTCGACTGGGCGCTGGGGATGGGTTTTGCCGTGCTCGCCTGTGATCTACCGGGGCATGGCCTGTCCAGCGGCACGCGTGCCAGCATCGGCGACTTCGCCGAGTACCAGACGGTGCTCCAGGGGCTGTTTGCCGAAGCCGCCGCGCTCGAGCTGCCGCAGCCCTGGCACCTGTGCGGGCAGAGCACCGGTGGGGCGATTCTGGTCGACTATCTGCTAAATGATGGCGGGCGTCCCGAACTGGGCGAAACTATCCTGCTCTCGCCGCTGGTACGGCCCCGCGCTTGGGGCTGGTCGAAGTTCAGCTATCGCTTGCTCAAACCCTTCGTCACCGGGATTGAGCGGCGCTTCAACGCCAACTCCAACGACGCCAACTTTCTCGAGTTCGTCCAGCGCGACCCCTTGCAGCCGCTGAGTCTGCCGACCGCTTGGGTGGGCGCGCTGGCGCGCTGGGTGCCCTATATCGAGGCTGCGCCACGGAGTGCGCGGAGTCCGTTGATCGTACAGGGCGATGCCGACCTGACGGTGGACTGGCGCCATAACCTGGCGGTGTTGCAGGACAAATTCGCTAGCCCGACGGTGCTGATGGTGCCTGAGGCGCGCCATCATCTGGCGAATGAGTCCGCGGCGCTGCGGGCGCGCTACTTCGACTTTCTCACTGAGCGTCTTAAGTCCTGTACGGAAAGTGCCTGCGGGCTTCGCGCATGATGCTGCGTTAAAAACAGGCTCAGGCCGTAGGCTCTACCCAGACCGTAGGCTGGGTAGAGGCGTTTTTTAGCCGAAACCCAGCTGGGCAGACGCTGGGTTTCATGAGGTGCATCCATGCACCTCGCCCTGTGGGCAGCTAAAGCTGTGCAAAACGGCTTCCCTGCCGTTTTGTCGCTTCGCTCTACCCAGCCTACAGATACATGTCCATTGACCGCCGTAGCCACTGCGCGAGTTAGATACCTGGCTGCGCCGGTGCCAGGTTGGCGCTGCTCTGGCCGACTGCCAAACCGGCGCGCATCGCGGCCAGCGCGGCCTGGTAGTAAGCCTTGCCGGCGGCGGACTCGGCGAAGGTAGCGAACTCTTCCAGTTCCGGGTCGGACAAGTCGCGGTAGACGTAAAGCAGCGTGTTATCCAGATCGGCGCCGATCTGCTCCATCAACCGCTGCCGCTGACTGTTCAGCAAGCCTTGGGCCTGATCGGCGCCGAGCAGGCCGGGGATCATCTGGCTGAGGCTGTCTGCGGCGACTCCGGCCAGAGCCAGGCTGACTTCGGCGCCTGCCTCTTTCGCCGGCAAGGCTTGGGCCAGGTGGCGGATCAGCAGGCGGCGGGTGGCGCTGGCTTCGATCTTTGGAATGCCGTTGGCATGTTTAGCGAGTTGCTCGCGGTGGGTCGCGTTGACCTCGGCCGCAGTGATCTTGAGGCCCAGCGGTGATTGGAAAAACGCCAGCGCCGGACCTGGGTCGGGCAGATTTTGCCGCAGCCCGGCCTGGGCACGTTGATCCATGGCCTGGGGCGCGAAGCGCTGATTGCTGTTGTTGACCAGTGCCTGATAGACCGCTGGCGGCAAACTGTTGCGGTAACGCTGCTGGGCGGCGCTGAGGGCGTCACTGAAATGCGCGCGTTGCTGCGGCCAGCCGGCCACCTGATACAGCTGGGCGAGGTCGTCGGCCAGAGCTGGCAGACTGCAAAGCAACAACACAAAAGCAAAAAGGACGCGCATAAGGACTCCTGTCGAGCAGGCGGCTATTTTCAGCGGCTTGACCCAGGCTTGTCGAGGCGCGTGAGCCGCGCTGTCAGGTTCTATACGAAAAGTGCCTGCTCTCGGTGATGCTGCGTTAAAAAGTGGCTCGGAATGCTCATTTACAACTTGTAAACTCCGCTTTCTCGCCTGTTGTTACGCCTTGTGACCCACATGGATGTGGGGAATGCCGCTACCCGTAGGCGACCCCATGGATGGGGGAGGTAGGAAAAATGCCGGGAGCATTTTCGAGAACGGGTGCGGCCCTGACTTCGCTTGGCTGACTTCCGTACAGAACCTAGAATCCAGGCTATGCCTACGACTACCGATCACTCACTGCTGTTAGCTATCGTCGATGACCTGGCCGAGTCTGGCTGGTCGCGGCAGAACCTCTTTATCGCGCAAGATCTGACCCTCGAACTGGCGACGGAGTGCCGTAAGCGTGCTGCGCAAGGTGGCTTAAGCCCGGCCAGTATCGGCCGTGGCGCGACTCAGGTGGTGCGCGAGGGGGTTCGTGGCGACCAGATCCAGTGGCTGGAAAGGGGCCAGTCGGCGGCCTCCGATCGCTACTTGGACCTAATGGAAGGCTTGCGCCAGGCGCTGAACCAGGGGCTCTACCTGGGACTGGAGGACTACGAAAGCCACTTCGCCCTGTATCCGCCCGGGGCTTACTACCAGAAGCATCTGGATCGCTTTCGCGACGATGATCGGCGGGCAGTCTCGGTCGTGCTCTACCTCAATCAGGACTGGCTGCCGGAACACGGCGGCGCCTTGCGCCTGTATCTCAAGGGCGAGCGGGAGCATGACCTTGCCCCGCTAGGCGGCAGCCTGGTGGTGTTCATGTCGGCCGAGTTGCCGCACGAGGTGTTACCGGCGGCTCGCGAGCGCTTGTCACTGGCCGGCTGGTTTCGTCGCCGCGGCGGTAGCCCGTTGTAGCCTGGGCTTGGTTGCAGCTCAGAACCTGTTCAACGCAGCATGGTCAAGCGCAGCAGATATTGAGCAGGTGCTCAGTGGCCCCAGACTTTAATGCTGCCGTGCAGGTCGGTGATGTCGCGGATTTCGAGACTCCCGAGGCGGTTAGTGCCGACATACATATCGCTTAAGACCCGTAGGCGAATGCGCTGCGCCGCCAGGCCGCTGGCGATCAGTTGCTGGTTGATGGTGGTCAGGTCCGGCAGGGTGAATTGCAGCTGCTCCTGGCCGCTGGCGTTTTTGACTACGTCGATCATCAGCGTCGGCTGGTTGACGCCGAAGATCGGCAGCACCAGGCCCAATTGCGCGGCGCCTAAGGCGAAGCTGCCACCGGCGCCATTTGGGCAATCGCCTGGATTGACGCAGCCGTTGTCGATCTTGATGTTGCGTAGCGATACGTTGCCGGTGGTATCGCTCCAGCGCAGCTCATTGATCCGCGCCATCAGGTCCAGGCGAATGCTGATACCGGCTTGGCCGCTGACCTCGCTGAGTGACTGGTTGTCCAAGGCCAGCAAAGCTGCCTGGCTGGGCAAGGCCAACAGGGTGGAGCCGCAGACCAATGGCAGGAGCAGGAGGTTTCTTAGGCTGAACATGCTGGGACTTCCTTGACGGGGTGCCTGGCCAGTCTGGAGTGAGAGACCTGGACTGGCCATCGGCGTTGAGCGTTTCCCGTCTAAGGATGGGCCTGGCGCGCTCGATTGCCGTGGGTTGTACGGGTTTGTCGGGTGATTGGCTTGGCATTCTCAGGGCATTACCGCACCTTCGATCAGGCCGCCTCGCCAGGCACCTGCGAGTGCTGTTACCGGCGGTGACCTTGCGTGCTTGGCGGGTTAGGCTGGAGTTTGAATCTGGAGATCATGATGCAAAAAGTCTTGGTCAGCCGCTGTCTGCTTGGGCATCGGGTGCGTTATGACGGCGGCGCCCACGGCCCCTTTGAGCTGCTGGCGCTTTGGCAGGCGGAAGGTCGCGTGGTGGCGCTGTGTCCGGAAGTCGCGGGTGGTCTGCCGACGCCACGGCCACCAGCGGAAATTCCCGGCGGTCAGGGGGCTCTGGTGCTCGACGGCCAGCGTGCGGTTCTGACGATCGATGGCGAGGATGTCAGTGCGGCTTTTCTCGCCGGTGCGCAGCAGGCCCTGGAACTGGTGCAAGCACAGGGTATTCGCCTGGCTGTGCTCAAGGCGCGCAGCCCGTCGTGCGGCAATCGTGAGAACTACGATGGCAGTTTCAGCGGGATGAAGGTGGCGGGTGAGGGCGTCACCGCCGCGTTGCTCAGGCGCGCCGGGGTGCAAGTCTTTAACGAGGAGGAGCTACCGGCGGCGGCAGCGGCCTTGCTGGTCTTGGAGGCCGAAGCTAGCGCTTGAGCGGACGGGGCCGCGCGAGGCGCCAGGCAGACCCTCGGTGGAAAACCGCGGTGCGGGTTTTCCACCCTGCGCAGGCTCTCGCCTTGCGGAGGGTGGATGACGCTCTTCTCATCCGCCCATCAGGGGACACACAAAAACCAATCGGAGTGATCGGGTAGGAGGCGGGGTCACCCCCGCCGTCCTCCCACACCACCGTACGTACGGTTCCGTATACGGCGGTTCCTGCCTACTGACAAACTGCATCAGCGAGCTTGGTTTCGTTCGATGTGTCGCCCGCGTAGTCTAAGCACCCGGACAGGCTCTCGGGACTTCCGGCCCCTACCTCCTGATTGTCCAGGCCTCCGTATAAGGGAGCTTGTGCCTGCGACCCGCTCAGAGAGCACACCTGACTATCCGCTCATGGCAGGTTCAGCCCTTCATTGCTCCGGTTCCGAGCAACTACTACGGCCTCGGCTGACTTCTGCTCGCCCATCCCGTCACCTCACGATGCCGGTAGCACATGGCAGGCGAACAGATCTCCCAGGGTAATTCGCGCGACCTTCCTGCTTATGCCTGTCGGATATACGTCGTAGCGTTCCGTGCAAGTATCGGGCTTTGGCAATTATGGCTACCTCACCCCGCTACGCCGCCTAATCCGCTTCCTGTTCGTCAGGCCAGCAGTTTGCCTTCGGCTTCCTTCAGATTCGCAGTCGCCCGCGACACCCTTGCCTTCAGCTAACACTTCCCCTTGCCGGGTGTGTAGAGGACTTCCACCTCCAAGTCATCCAGCTCACCACCACAGTGAGCCAGACAGCGCCAGTCACGGCGCTACGCGCCATGCCTGGCGCACCACACAAAAAAGGGAGGCCGAAGCCTCCCTTTTCACGGTCACTTTGCCGCAGCGTGCTTAGAACAGCACGCGGCTACGGATAGTGCCGTTGACGTGTTGCAGCTTCTCCAGCGCCAGGTCGGAGTAGTCGGCGTCGACGTCGATCACCACGTAGCCGACCTTGTCGTTGGTCTGCAGATACTGACCGGAGATGTTGATGCCGTTGTCGGCGAACACCTTGTTGATCTCGCTCATCACACCCGGCACGTTCTCGTGAATGTGCAGCAGGCGGTGCTTGCCGGGGTGGGCGGGCAGCGCCACTTCCGGGAAGTTGACCGAGGACACCGAGGTACCGTTGTCGCTGTACTTGACCAACTTCTCTGCGACTTCCAGGCCGATGTTGGCTTGCGCTTCGGCAGTCGAACCACCGATGTGCGGGGTCAGGATCACGTTGTCCAAGCCGCGCAGCGGGCTCTCGAACTCTTCATCGTTGGAGCGCGGCTCGACCGGGAACACGTCGATGGCGGCGCCGATCAGGTGTTTGTCCTTGATCGCATTGGCCAGGTGATCGAGTTCGACCACCGTGCCGCGTGCCGCGTTGATCAGGATGCCGCCCTTCTTCATCGCGCGGATTTCCGGCTCGCCGATCATCCACTGGGTGGACGGCAGTTCCGGTACGTGCAGCGAGACGATATCGGCCATGCCGAGCAGATCGTGCAGCTTACCGACCTGGGTGGCGTTGCCCAGCGGCAGCTTGGTCACCACGTCATAGAAATACACCTGCATGCCCAGCGCTTCGGCCAGCACCGAGAGCTGGGTGCCGATCGAGCCGTAGCCGACGATGCCGAGCTTCTTGCCGCGGATCTCGAAGGAATTGGCCGCGCTCTTGATCCAGCCGCCACGGTGGCAGGAGGCGTTCTTTTCCGGGATGCCGCGCAGCAGCAGGATGGCTTCGGCCAGCACCAGTTCGGCCACCGAGCGGGTGTTCGAATAGGGCGCGTTGAACACCGCGATGCCGCGTTCGCGGGCGGCGTTCAGGTCGACCTGGTTGGTGCCGATGCAGAAGCAACCGACCGCGACCAGCCTCTTCGCGCAGTCGAAAATCTCTTCGGTCAGCTGAGTGCGCGAGCGAATGCCGATGAAGTGGGCGTCGGCGATCTTTTCCTTGAGCTGATCTTCAGGCAGCGAGCCGGTCAGGTACTCAATGTTGGTGTAGCCGGCAGCCTTGATGGTGTCCACGGCGGATTGATGGACGCCTTCCAGGAGAAGGAACTTGATCTTGCTCTTGTCGAGAGAGGTCTTGCTCATCTGAGTACCTGTTGTCCCGGTAAAAATGTCAGGGAAAGCGGACAGCGCGGGCTGGCCGAGCCGGCGTGGAGCCGCTGCGCAAACCGAGCGGAGGGCACGATTCGCGGGGTGCGTATGCTAGCATGTTCTCCTTTTTCCTTGCTCGGTTGCGACCTGAAACGTTCTCAGGGCGACCATGAATATTGCGAGAGTTCCGTAGATGACCGACGTTGCCCTGATTGAACAGCTGAAGACCCTGGTTGAGCCTGGCAAGGTGCTGACCGACGCCGACTCCCTGAATACCTACGGCAAGGATTGGACCAAGCATTTCGCCCCGGCGCCGCTGGCCATCGTCTTCCCCAAGAGCATCGAGCAAGTGCAAGCCATCGTCCGCTGGGCGAACGACAAGCAGGTCGCGCTGGTGCCTTCGGGTGGCCGTACCGGGCTTTCTGCCGCCGCCGTCGCCGCCAATGGCGAAGTGGTGGTGGCCTTCGACTACATGAACCAGATTCTTGCCTTCAGCGAATTCGACCGCACCGTGGTCTGCCAGCCGGGTGTGGTCACCAAACAGCTGCAGATGTACGCCGAAGAGCAGGGCCTGTACTACCCGGTGGACTTCGCCTCGGCTGGTTCCAGTCAAATTGGCGGCAATATCGGCACCAATGCCGGCGGAATCAAGGTGATTCGCTACGGCATGACCCGCAACTGGGTGGCTGGGCTGAAAGTCGTCACCGGCAAGGGTGATCTGCTTGAGTTGAACAAAGACCTGATCAAGAACGCCACCGGCTACGACCTGCGCCAGCTGTTTATCGGCGCAGAAGGCACTTTGGGCTTCGTGGTCGAAGCGACCATGCGCCTCGATCGCGCCCCGCAGAACCTCACCGCGATGGTCCTTGGCGCGGCTGATTTCGACTCGATCATGCCGGTGCTGCATGCCTTCCAGAACAAGCTGGACCTGACGGCCTTCGAGTTTTTCTCCGACAAGGCGCTGGCCAAGGTGCTGGCGCGTGGCGATGTGCCGGCGCCGTTCGACACCGATTGCCCGTTCTATGCGCTGCTGGAGTTCGAGGCCTCCACCGAGGAAGTCGCCAATGCTGCGTTGGCCACCTTTGAGCATTGCGTCGAGCAGGGCTGGGTGCTCGATGGCGTGATGAGCCAGAGCGAACAGCAGCTGCAGAACCTCTGGAAACTGCGTGAGTTCATCTCCGAGACCATCTCGCACTGGACCCCGTACAAAAACGATATTTCGGTAACCGTGGCGAAAGTGCCAGCCTTCTTGCACGATATCGACGCTATCGTCGGCGAACACTACCCGGACTTCGAGATCGTCTGGTTCGGCCATATCGGTGACGGCAACCTGCACCTGAACATCCTCAAGCCAGACAACCTGAGCAAGGACGAGTTCTTCGCCAAGTGCGCCACGGTGAATAAGTGGGTGTTCGAGATCGTGCAGAAGTACAACGGCTCGATCTCCGCCGAGCATGGCGTCGGTATGACCAAGCGCGACTACCTGACTTACAGCCGTTCGGAAGTGGAGATTGCCTACATGAAGGCGATCAAGGCCACCTTCGATCCAAACGGCATCATGAACCCCGGTAAAATCTTCGCCTGACGCGTCGGGCTCTTGTAGGAGCGAGCTCTGCTCGCGATTGGCCCCCGAGTGATCGCTCGCGATGCTCGCTCCTACGGGTAAGGCGTAGTTGTAGGGCGGGTTGTAACCCGCGTTGCTGCCGTCGGCACCCATTGAAGCACCGGCCAGCAGGGCCGGATGGCGGGTTTCACCCGCCCTACCAGAGATTAGGAATCGGTATGAGCTACCAGCACCAGTACATCGACGGCACTCGCATCCACTTCCCGCTGGGCAAGGTGGTGTGTATCGGCCGCAACTACGCCGAGCACGCCAAGGAGTTGGATAACCCGGTGCCGAGCGAGCCGCTGCTGTTCATCAAGCCGGGTAGTTGCGTGGTGCCGCTGGAGGGTGGCTTCAGCATTCCTGTGGATCGCGGCGTAGTGCATTACGAGGCGGAAATCGCCGTGCTGATCGGCAAACCGCTATCGCGCACGCCGAACCAGGAAGAAGTGCTGGACGCCATTTCCGGCTTCGCCCCGGCGCTCGACCTGACCCTGCGCGACGTGCAAGCCAGGCTCAAGGAAAAGGGTTACCCCTGGGAGGTCGCCAAGTCCTTCGACGGCGCCTGCGTGCTTGCGCCTTTCGTGCCGGGCAGCGCAATCGAAGACCTGACTGACATCGGCATTCGCCTGAGCATCAACGGCGAAGTGCGTCAGGACGGTAATAGCCGCGACATGCTCAACCCGATCCTGCCGATGATCCAGCACATCTGCGGCCACTTCAGCCTGCAGCCGGGCGATGTGCTGCTGACCGGCACGCCGGCCGGTGTTGGCCCGCTGAGCCGCGGCGATGAGCTGGTACTGGAGCTGGTCGGCCACTCGCGTTTCGTCAGCCAGGTGTTGTAAGGTCGGTGGTCTCTGCGCTGCAGAGACCAGGGTTCTGTCAGGGATGATGTTAGGGGACTGTCATGCAGTGGCGGCTAGTTTGCCCGTCTTTGTCTTGTCGAGCCGGTTCATATGTCTAACCTTTTGTCCCGTCTGTGGCGCCCGCGCCGGCTCCTGCTGGTTTTCGTTGTCCTGGTCGTTGCGGTCCTTGGCTACACCCAGCGTTGGCTCGGGCAGGGGCTGTACTGGTTCGACGAACGCAATGTCAGCCAATCCCAGCGCGATGCCAGCATCTGGTTGCCGGGTTACCGCGCGGTGATCCAGGCCAAGCCTCTGGCCGATCTGGATGACGACGAACCCTCGGACCTGACCTACAACCCCGAAAGCAAGACGCTATTCACCGTGACCGGCATGGACCCCCAATTGGTCGAGTTGAGCCTGGATGGCGAAGTGCTGCGGCGTATCGACCTGATCGGCTTCTCCAACCCGGAAGGAGTGGCGATGCTGAGCAATGGCAATATGGCGATCACCGATGAGCGCCGACGTACGCTATCGATTTTCAAGCTCAGCCCGCTGACCATCGAATTGCGCGCCATCGATACCCAGGAGTTCGACCTGGGCTTCGCCGATTCGGGCAATAAGGGCTTCGAGGGCATTGCCTGGGATCCGGCCCAGCAGCGTTTGCTGTTGGGTAAAGAGCGTTCGCCCACGGCCATGTTCAGCTGGAGCAGCGATGGCACTGCGGGGCTCGAGGGCAAGATGGTACCGCTGCCCAGCGACCAGTTGTACATGCGCAACCTCTCGGCGCTGAGCGTCGACCCGCGCACGGGCCACTCCCTGGTACTGTCGGCTCAGTCCAAGCTGTTGCTGGAGCTGGATGAGCACGGCCAGCCGATCAGCTTCATCAGCCTGTACGGCGGCATGAACGGCCTGCACAAGAGCATCCCGCGCGCCGAGGGCGTGGCCATCGACGAGCAGGGCACCATCTACATGGTCAGCGAGCCGAACCTGTTCTATGTGTTTCGCAAGGAGCCTGAGTCGCCTGAGCCGGCGACGGCCGAGGTGCCGGCGTCTTAAGCTTGGCTTAAGGCGCAATTAAGCCTCAGTTCAGCCACGCCCTTTAGCCTGGCCCCATCAACCACTGTGATGGGAACCTCGCTATGAAAGCTCAAGTACTCGCTCTGCTGTTTGCTCCACTGTTGTCCGGCGCGGCTCTGGCGGCCGGCGGTTACACCGGCCCGGGCGCCAATATGCAGATCACCACGGTCGCCGCGGCCCTGGAAGCTGCCGATGACACGCCGGTGATGCTGCAAGGGCAGATCGTCAAACGTCTGAAAGACGACACCTATGAGTTCCAGGATGCCACCGGCACCCTGGAAGTCGAGATCGATGATGAGGACTGGCCGCCGCAAGCCGTTTCCGAGCAGGCCAAGGTCAGGCTCAGCGGTGAAGTCGAACGCCACCTGACCGGCCGGGAAATCGACGTCGATATCGTCGAAGTGCTGAAGTAACCCGGCGATGGGTTGGTGGTAGGTTGGTGCTGAGCGAAGCGATGCCCCGCAACCGGCCTGCAAGGCCGGGCGTTCACGTTCAAGACCGAGCAGAGGGAGTCGCTAAGCGACT
Source organism: Pseudomonas cavernicola (assembly GCF_003596405.1). Lineage (NCBI taxonomy): Bacteria > Pseudomonadati > Pseudomonadota > Gammaproteobacteria > Pseudomonadales > Pseudomonadaceae > Pseudomonas > Pseudomonas cavernicola. The sequence continues at coordinate 864,316 of NZ_QYUR01000002.1, read as the reverse complement.
CCTTGTTGGGCATCACTGCGTTCAGCACCAACCTACGCGATGCTGTCGAAGCCCTGCAACACGTTCACGGCATTGATGCCGATCTCCTCTACGGCATAGCCACCCTCCATGACGAACAGGGTCTGCAACCCAAGTTTGCCGATCACTTCGCCCATTCGCAGGTAGTCCGGGCTGTCCAGCTTGAACTGCGAGATCGGGTCTGCCTTGAAGGTGTCCACCCCGAGCGATACGACCAGCGCGTCTGGTGCGTACTCGTGAATCTGCCGGCAGGCATCCGCCAGCGCCAGGCTCCAGACCGACCAATCGCTGCCGGCAGCCAATGGATAGTTGAAGTTGAAGCCTGCACCGACACCTGTGCCTTTCTCGTCGGCAAAGCCGAGGAAGTACGGGTACTCGAAGCGCGGGTCGCCGTGGATCGAGGTGAACAGCACGTCGGCGCGGTCGTAGAAGATGTCCTGGGTGCCGTTGCCATGGTGGTAGTCCACATCCAGCACCGCCACGCGTTTGGCGCCGAGATCGAGCAGCGCCTGCACGGCGATGGCGGCGTTGTTCAGGTAGCAATAGCCGCCCATATAGTCGGCGGCGGCGTGGTGGCCCGGCGGCCGGCACAGCGAGAAGACCCCACGCGCGCCCTTGGCCAGTTCGGCCTGGCCGGTCAGGGCGACGTTGGCCGAGCTGAGGATGGCCTGCCAGGTACCGGCGGTGATGGGGGCGCCGGCGTCGAAGGAGTAGTAGCCAAGGCGGCCGTCGATGTCGGTCGGTTCCACTTGTCGCAGGCGCCGGGTGGGCCAGGCGATCGGCAGCATGTCGTGGCTACGGCCGATGGCTTGCCAGTCGGCCCAGGCGTTTTGCAAAAAGCGCAGGAAGCCCTCGCTATGCACCCGGCGGATCGGCGCCAGGCCAAAGTCCAGTGGGCTCTGCACGTTGCCGAGAGCAACGGCTTTGGCTCGGTCGAGCACCATGTCGGCGCGGCTGGGCATCTCGAAGCAGGGCTTGAATTGGCCGCCGATCAGCTCGTGCTTGCCGTGGTGCAGGTGATGGTCGTCGCTATAAATAGTCAGCATAGGTGTTGTCTCGGCGGTGCTGGGTTCGGTTCCGTGAGTAGGAGCACGCAGGCCTGCTTGTTGTAGGAGCGAGCTCTGCTCGCGATTGCGCGGGTATATCGCGAGGCAGCAGCCGTTCCTTACGGCTGACTGCATTTCCCACATCCATGTGGGGCACAAGCTCGCTCCTACAGGGGCCATGCCGTCCGTTACTTCTTCAGCTTGGTCCAGACCTTGCTGCGCAGGCTCAGGGCCTTCGGCGAGCAGAGTTTGAATGGCTTCAGGCGCTCGAGTTTGTCGGCCGGGGTGTTGATCGCCGGGTCGTCGAACAACTCCTTGTCCATGAACTTGTCCGAGCCCTCGATGGCATTGTTGTACTTGGCGAAGTTGGAGGCGGCGGCGATGTTCTCCGGCTGCATCATCCAGTTGATAAAAGTGTGGGCCTCGGCGACGTTGGTGGCGTCTTTGGGGATGACCAAGTTGTCGATGAAGACGTTGATACCTTCCTTCGGATAGACGTAAGTGAGGGTCGAGCGCTGCGCGTGGGCGCGGTGGAAGGCTCCGTTCCACTGTTCGTGCATCGCCACTTCACCGGCGGCCATCCGCTCGATGGTGCCGTCGCTGTTGTACATGGCCAGCATGGGCTTCTGCTTGAGCAGCACTTCTTGGATTTGCAGCGCGACCTTTGGGTCTTCGGTGCACTGGTCGACGCCTAGGTAGAAGGCCGCCGGGATGTACACCTCTTCGATGGAGTTGAGCGCCACCACCTTGCCCTTCAGCTCGGCCGGTGGTTCGAAGAAGGATTTCCAGCTTTCTTCCAGCTTGCCGCCCGGCACTTGGGTGCTGTCATAGCTATAGCCCGTGGTACCCCACAGATACGGCACGCTGTAGTCGTGGCCGGGGTCGAAGCGCAGCTCCTTGAAGGTTGGCTTGAGGTTTGCCAGGTTGGGCAGTTTGCTCTTGTCGAATTTCTGCAGTAGGTCCTCTTTGACCATGATCTCGATAAAGCTGTCGGACGGTACTACCACGTCATAGCTGCCGCCGCCGGCTTTCAGCTTGGCCAGCAGGGTTTCGTTGGAGTCGTAGGCGTCCAGCGTGGCCTTGATCCCGGTGTCGGCCTCGAACTTCTTCAGCAGCTCCGGCGGGTAATAGTCCGACCAGTTGGCGAAGTGCAGGGTGCCGGCGGCCTGGGCCGAACTGGCGAGGCTGAAACCGCAGAGGATGGACAGCGCGAGCGAGGTACGGCGTAGGTGCATGGCAAATCTCCTTGCAGGTCGGAGTGAGGTCAGCGTTTGCGCTGACCGACGTAGTAGGACAACGCAACAAACGCTATGGAAATCACGAGAATGATCGAGGAAATCGCGTTGATCTTCGGCGAAATACCCATGCGGATCGAACTGAAGATGTACACCGGCAGGGTGGTGGAGCCGGCGCCGGCGACGAAGTAGGTGATGACGAAGTCGTCCATGGAAATGATGAACGCCAGCATCGCTCCCGAGACAATCCCCGGCATCAGCAGCGGAAAGCTCACCTTCCAGAACGCGTGCCAGGGAGAGGCGTAGAGATCGGCAGCAGCTTCCAGCAGTTGCGGGTTCATGCCCTCCAGGCGTGCTCGGATCGGCAGGTAGGCGAAGGGGATGCAGAACACCACATGGGCGATCAGGATGGTGAACAGCGACAGCTTCAAACCGATAAAGGCGAAGAACATCAGGGTCGCCACCGCGGTGACAATCTCCGGCACCAGCAGCGGCAGGCCGAGTACGCCGCTCATCAGGGTCTGCCCGCGGAAAGCGCGGCCGCGCATGCCCAGCGCGGCCAAGGTGGCCAGGCCGGTGGAAATCAAGGTGGCGAAGCTGGCGACGATCAGCGAGTTCTTCGCCGCGCGGACGATGTCCGGATCATTCGCCACCACCGAGTACCATTTCAAGCTGAAGCCATCCCAGAGGGTCGCCGATTGCCCGCCGTTGAAGCTCAGCACCACCAGCACCAGAATCGGCAGATACAGGAAGATGAAGAAGAACCAGGCCGCCGGGCGCATGCCGGCGAAGCGCCACAAGGGATTTTGCGTGTTCATGGGTGGCCTCCGGCGGTGACCGGTTTGAAGCGCAGGCTATAGATCAGCATGGCCAGTAACACGAAGCTGAGCAGGGCGAAGGACAGCGCGGCGCCCAGCGGCCAGTTGTGCGAGGCGCCGAACTGCAGCTGGATCAGGTTGCCGATCATCAACGTCTTACCGCCGCCGAGCAGTTCCGGAATGATGTAGTTACCCAGCGACGGGATGAACACCAGAATGCTGCCGGCGACGATGCCGGGCATGGCCAGCGGCACGATGATCCGTTTCAGCGCCTGGAAACGGTTGGCGCCGAGGTCGAAGGCAGCCTCCACCAGGCGCCAGTCGAGTTTTTCCAGGCTGGTGTAGATCGGCAGCACCATAAACGGTAGGTAGGTGTAGAGCAGGCCGATGATCACTGCGTTGTCGGTGTAGAGCAGACCGAGACCCTGCTCGGTGAGCCCCAGCCCCTGCAAGCCGCCATCGACCAGGCCACCGTTGCGCAGCAGCAGCATCCAGGCGTAGGCGCGTACCAACAGGTTGGTCCAGAACGGCACGGTGACCAGAAACAGCAGCAGGTTGCGTTTGCGCTCGGTCTGCAAGGCCAGGTACAGCGCGGTGGGGAAGCCGATCAGCAGGCAGCCAGCGGTGGTCAGTATCGACAGCCAGAACGAACGCTGGAAAATCTGCAGGTAGTCGGTGTTGAACACCAGGCTGTCGTCCAGGTCGCGCTCGTAGAAGAAGTTGCGGTAGGCCTCCAGCGAGTACTGGCCCCACTTCACGCCGCCGTAGTCACCCGATTGCAGGATCGAGATGACGAACATGATCCCCAGCGGCAACAGCATGAACACCAGCAAGGTCAGCATGGCTGGCGCGCTCAGCAGCATGCGGAGGTTGAGCTGGCGCCGAGCGGCGACAAGGCGTGGGCTGTTCATTCGTTGAGCACCTTGATCGCGGTGGCCGCGACCCGCACGCGCACGCGCTCTCCGGGTCCATAGGCGCAGAGTGCACCGTCGCGATTCTGCTGGCGCACGCGAAAGCCGCTCTGCCCGGCGACTTGCAGGTGGTAGACGGTGTCGGTGCCGACATACACCACGTTTTCCACCAGCGCCTCCAGTTGGCCATCCTCGGCCAGGCTGACCCGTTCCGGGCGGATGGCCAGGGTCACGGCCCCGCGTTTGCTGCTAAAGGCGCTGAGCAGCTGGCCGTCAGCCAGGCGCACGCCGGTCTCCAGCGCCACGGCCGCGAGGAAATTGGTTTCGCCGATAAAATCCGCCACCGTACGGTTGACCGGCGCCTCGTAAATCTCGGTGGGGGTGCCGACTTGCAGCACCTGGCCCTTATTGATCACCGCGATACGGTCGGACATGGTCAGGGCTTCTTCCTGATCGTGGGTGACGAAGATGAAGGTGATGCCGGTTTCGCCCTGCAGGCGCTTCAACTCGATCTGCATGTCTTTGCGCAGTTTCTGGTCGAGGGCCGAGAGCGATTCATCGAGTAGCAGCACCTTGGGCCGGTTGGCCAGCGCGCGGGCCAGGGCGATGCGCTGTTGTTGGCCACCGGAAAGCTGATCGGCGCGGCGGTTGCCGACCTCCGGCAGTTTGACCAGCTCGAGCATGGCGCTGACCGTCTGGGCGATCTCGCTTTTCGACAGGCCGCGCATCTCCAGGCCGAAGGCGATGTTCTGCGCCACCGTCATGTGTGGGAACAGCGCGTAGCTCTGGAATACGGTGTTCACCGGCCGTCGGAACGGCGGTAAATCCTGCATCGGCTCGCCGTACAGGCGGATGGTGCCGGAGCTCGGTTGCTCGAAGCCGGCGATGAGCCGCAGGAGGGTGGTTTTGCCGCAGCCGGAGGGGCCGAGTAGGGTGAAGAATTCGTTGGCGTGGATCTCTAGCGAGACGTTGTCGAGGGCTTTGACGCCCTGGCCTGGATCGCCGAATTCCATGCACAGGTGTTCGATGCTGATCGCGCTGGACATGCTGATAGATAACCTTAACTTGTTGTTATAGTTGGTTTTTTATCTTTCTTGAGGCGATCATGCCCCGCTTTGACTTGATTCTGGCAGCGTGCCGCGTGGCTAAGAACGATAGATCAGGACAAAAGGGGATAATCGTGGCCAAGTTGCGTGGTGCGGGGGGGGGGGGGGGGCAGGCTTCTGTGGGAGCGGATTTATCCGCGATGGGGCTAGCGTAGGGCGAGCATGCGCACGCCCTGCATTCACCGATTTATCGCGGATAAATCCGCTCCTACACCCCGCTCAGCATCGGTGGCGTCGGCCCTACCGCCGATACAGGCTCGGCGTCTGCCCGCTCCAGCGTAGGAAGGCATGGCGGAAGCTGGCGGTTTCGCTGTAACCGAGCTGTTCGGCGATCAGGTAGATAGGCAGGTCGGTCTGCATCAACAGCTGGCGCGCCTTGTCGTAGCGCACCTCGTCGAGCAGGCGTTGGTAGCTGGTGTTCATCCGTTGCAAATGACGGCGCAGGGTGCGCGCACTGCGATGCAGTTGAGCCGCGACCCGTTCCAGGCTACTGGCTTCACGCAAATGACTGGCCAGGTGCTGGCGGATCTGCTCGAGCACATCGTGGCCACTGTTCAACTGAGCATCCAGCTTCAGGCATTGCTGCAGGCCGTAATGGCAAGTCACCGGGTCGGCCAGCGGCAACTCGCGGTCGAGCAGCGCGGCGTTGAAGCACAGCGCGCTCGCGGGGGCACCGAAGTCCACCGGGCAGCCGAGTTTGTCGGTATAGGCCTGGGCGTGCAGCGGTTGGCGGAAGGGCAGTTGTAAGCGCCGAGGACGCACCGCTTCACCGAGTAGATCCTGGATTACTGTGAGCAGCGAGGTCAGGCACAGCTCGGTGTTGAATACCGTCAACTCCGGGGCGTAGCGATAACCGGTCGCCACCAGGCGGGCCTCGTCGCCGTCCTCTTGCAGGCTCAATTTGAAGTAGGTGCCGAGCAGCGCCGGATGCGCCAGTGCCAGGCTCAGCGCATCGCGCAGGGTGCGGCTGGCGAGCATGCTGTAGCCGAGCATGCCGTATGCCGAAACGTGCATCCGTAGGCCTAGCGATAGGCCGAGTGCCGGGTCGCGGGTGCAATGGATGGCGTTGGCGAAGACCCGCAGTTCTTGGGCGTGGCTGATCAGTTTGTCCGGGGTTTCCAGATCCGCACTGGTCAGGCCGCTGTCTTGCAGCAAGCGCTGGCGTGGCACCCCGCTTACGCTGAGCTGGCTAACCGCCAGGGCGATGGTGTGCAAGGTGGTCAGGGCGCGCTCTTCAGGTAGCAATGACAAAACCATTCTTTGTCCCTTTTGTGCTTCTTCTTGTAACGCTTGAGCTCTCAGGTTCCCCCAGACTTGGGGCGTTAAGCTTCAATTCAGTATGGGTATGTTATTTCTAGCCGATCTTTTCCTCGTGAGCTCAACCGAATGCGTCGCCTGCTGACCCTGAAACACCTGCTGGGCGCCCTGCTGCTGGGCCTGTTGCTGCTATTGGCAGCGGCGGCTCAGGAGTTCCGCCTGTTCGAGCGGGCCTGGTTCCAAGTGCAAGAATGGCGCCATGGCAGCGAGTGGCGGGAAGTTTCGATCTGGCTGCCGGACTATCGGGTGGTCATCGAAGCGCAGCCCATTGCCGGGCTGGAGGATGACGTTTCCGCGCTGGCCTACGACCCGGACCGCAAGACGCTGTTCACCGTCACCAACCAGAATTCCCAGCTCATTGAGTTGTCGCTGGATGGGCGGGTTCTGCGGCGCATTCCCTTGCTGGGGTTTGGCGATCCGGAGGCGATCGAGTACATCAGCCCAGGCCTCTATGTGATCACCGACGAGCGCCAGCAGCGCCTGATCAAGGTGCGCCTGGGTGAGGGCTCGGCGCCGATCAAGGCGGCCGATGCCCAACAGCTGACGCTGGGCATCGGCCTCAGCGGCAACAAGGGTTTCGAGGGGCTGGCCTACGATCCAGCCGGCAAGCGCCTGTTCGTCGCCAAGGAGCGCGATCCGGTGCGCATCTATGAGGTGCACGGCTTTCCCCATACCAATCCAGAGCGCCCCTTCGCCGTGCATGTGGTCGATGACCCCGAGCGCGATGCCGGCTTGTTCGTCCGCGATCTGTCCAGTCTCGCCTTCGACCAGCGCAGCGGCCATCTGCTGGCGCTTTCCGATGAGTCGCGACTGCTGCTGGAGCTGAATGCCGATGGCCGGCCGATCAGCAGCCTGTCGCTGATGCGCGGTCAGCACGGGCTGAAAAAAACCGTGCCGCAGGCCGAAGGGATTGCCAGCGACGATGCCGGCAATATCTTCCTGGTCAGCGAGCCGAACCTGTTTTATGTGTTCAGAAAACAGGCCAACTAGTGCATTTGCCGGAGCTTTAGCTGTCGTCCTGCAGGGTGGCGGCGGGGGCGTTCTTGGTCACCGACTGCACGCCCTGTTCACAACTGGCCGGCGTGCTGTACATCTGGCTTTGCCCGATCACCTGGCCGTTGCTGGCTTTGAGTACGAAATGGTGTTTGCCGTTGCTGGTGGCTTTGACTTCGAAGGCGCCTTCGCGGGCGATATTCTTGCGTACCGACTCGATGCCGTTCAGTGCCGAGTCTTTGGCCTTGTACAGTTCGCTGGTGAGAATGATCTCGCCATTGCCGGCGAGTAGATTGAAGTGGAACTGGCCGTCGCTGGCCTTTTTCAGATGGAATTTGCTAGCCATAGCAGACCTCCTGGTCGGTGGGGGAGCCTGTTTCAGGCTAGCCCCCGTTCGCGCAATGGCCAGCTGAGGTCGATCAGCGGCGCAGGGTTTTTACCCCGTCCGTGGTGCCGAGCAGCAGCAAATCGGCGGGGCGCGCGGCGAATAAACCATTGCAGACCACGCCGACGATGGCGTTGATCTGCGCTTCCAGCTCGCTAGGGTTGCTGATCTGCAGGTTGAACACGTCGATGATGATATTGCCGTTATCGGTGATCACCCCTTCACGGTACACCGGGTCGCCGCCGAGCTTGACCAGTTCACGGGCGACATGGCTGCGGGCCATGGGGATGACTTCCACCGGTAGCGGGAAGGCCCCGAGCAGCGGCACCAGCTTGCTGCCGTCGGCGATGCAGACGAAGGTCTTGGCCACTGCGGCGACGATTTTCTCGCGAGTCAGCGCCGCGCCGCCGCCCTTGATCAGTTCCAGGCGTTCGTTGCTCTCATCGCAGCCGTCCACGTAAAACTCCAGGTCGCTGACGGTGTTCAGCTCGTAGACTGGAATGCCATGGCCTTTCAGGCGCTGTGCGGTGGCTTCCGAACTGGCCACGGCGCCATCGAAGGCGCCTTTGTGCAGGGCCAGCGCGTCGATGAAGCAGTTAGCGGTGGACCCGGTGCCGACCCCGACGATGCTCTTGTCATCGAGTTGCGCAAGGATGAAGTCGACAGCGGCCTGCGCTACTGCTTGTTTGAGCTGATCCTGAGTCATGCGGGCTCCACGGCGAACGGAAAATCTGAAGGTGCGGATTATAGCGGCATGGCGCGGCAAAACCCCGGGATTTCAGGTTGTGTGAAAACGTAGCGAGCGAAGGTTAGGGCCGCACCCGTTCCCTACGGGTAGCGGCATTCCCCACATCCATGTGGGTCACAAGGCGCAACGCAGCAAAGCGGAGTAACAGCCGCAGGCTGGCCCGAAGAGCGAGCGCTGCTTCGCTTTTGTGAGCGTTTTTAACGCCGTATAACGCGCGAAGCCTGCAGTAGTTTTCACACGGCCTGATTCGTATGGTCGTTCGGCGGATCCGTGGGGTAGACTCCGTGATCCCTGCAAGCCTGCCTGCGATGCCTTCCGATGCTCGAACAGTACGTCAAGAAAATCCTTACCTCGCGGGTCTATGACATCGCGGTGGAAACCCCCCTGCAACCGGCTCATCAGCTGTCCGAACGTCTGGCTAACCAGATTCTGCTCAAGCGCGAAGACCTGCAGCCGGTGTTCTCCTTCAAGATTCGCGGCGCTTACAACAAGCTGGCGCAATTGACCGCGGTGGAGCTGGCGCGCGGTGTGGTGACGGCCTCGGCGGGTAACCACGCCCAGGGCGTGGCCCTGGCGGCGAAGGAGCTGGGCATCAAGGCGACTATCGTCATGCCCAAGACCACCCCGGAAATCAAGGTGCATGGCGTGCGTTCGCGCGGCGGCAAAGTGGTGCTGCATGGCGATTCCTTCCCCGAGGCGCTGGCGTATTCGCTGAAGCTGGTCGAGGAGAAGGGCTACGTCTACATCCACCCCTACGACGACCCGCACACCATCGCCGGCCAGGGCACGGTGGCCATGGAAATCCTTCGCCAGCACCCCGGCCAACTGGACGCGATCTTCGTACCGGTCGGCGGCGGTGGGCTGATCGCCGGGATCGCCGCCTACGTCAAATACCTGCGCCCGGAGATCAAGGTAATCGGCGTCGAGCCGGATGACTCCAACTGCCTGCAAGCGGCGATGGCCGCCGGCGAGCGCGTGGTGCTGAGCCAGGTCGGCTTGTTCGCCGATGGCGTGGCGGTGGCGCAAATCGGTCGGCACACCTTCGATATCTGCCGCGACTATGTCGACGAAGTGCTGACAGTCAGCACCGACGAGATTTGTGCGGCGATCAAGGACATCTACGATGACACTCGCTCGATCACCGAGCCGGCCGGCGCCCTGGGCGTGGCCGGGATCAAGAAGTACGTCGAGCGTGAAGGCTGTAGCGGTCAGGTGCTGGTAGCCATCGATTCTGGCGCCAACGTCAACTTCGACCGCCTGCGGCATGTCGCCGAGCGTGCCGAGTTGGGCGAGGGTCGTGAGGCGATCATCGCTGTGACCATTCCAGAGAAGCCGGGCAGTTTCAAGGCGTTCTGCGAGGCCATCGGCAAACGCCAGATCACCGAGTTCAATTACCGCTACCACACCGACAAAGAGGCGCACATCTTCGTCGGTGTGCAGACCCACCCGGAGACCGATCCGCGTGAGGCATTGGTGAAGAACCTGCAGGTGCAGGGTTTCCCGGTGCTCGATCTGACCGACAACGAACTGGCCAAGCTGCATATCCGCCACATGGTCGGCGGCCATGCGGTGCGGGTCAGCGATGAGGTGGTGTATCGCTTCGAGTTCCCCGAGCGGCCGGGCGCGCTGTTCAACTTCCTGCACAAGCTCGGCGGGCGCTGGAACATCTCGATGTTCCACTACCGCAACCACGGTGCCGCCGATGGTCGTGTGGTGGTTGGCCTGCAAGTGCCGACCGGCGACCGCCATCTGGTGCCGGCGGCGCTGGAGGATATCGGCTATCCGTATTGGGATGAGAGCGATAATCCGGCCTACCAACTGTTTCTCGGCTAAGAGCAAGCCCTGAGGGATGACGCGCCTGAGCGTCGACTTCAATCAGCCGGCCTTCTAGGCTCAATGTGATTAATGACAGGGACGCAATGATGGATCACTACCTGCTGCTGAAGATTCTCCACAGTCTGCCCGCCGTCCTGCTGCCGCTCGGTGTGATTGCCCATGTCGTGCTGCTGTGGAAGGCCCGCCAGCGTGCCGAACCGGGCGTACTGCCAAGCAAATTGCGCCGTACCCGGCTGATCAGCCTGCCGGTCATGGGCGTGCTGGCCGTGACGCTGCCCGTCAGCGGCTGGCAGCTGGTGCATATGGTCGGCTGGCCGCTGAGCCAGTTCTGGCTGCTCGGCAGTGCCCTGCTGTTTGCCGTGTTGATCCTCTTCGGCCTGCTGCTGGCTGGCCGCCTTGCCGCCTGGGAAGCCCTGGGCGATACGCCGGCGCCGCAGCGGTTGCTGCGTTTCAATCTGGCTTACGCCGCGTTGATTCTGCTTCTCTTGCTGGTGATCCTCGGCCTGATGGGTGCGAAGCCGGCCTGAGCCCTTTGCCCGGTTCGCGCGACCGGTAGGCTGGTGTAGAGCGAAGCGACAAAACGGTAGGAAAGCCGTTTTGCACAGCTTTAGCTGCCCGTAGGGTGAGGTGCATGGATGCACCTCATGAAACCCAGCCTACGGACCGAGCCGCCGACAGGCTCCGATCGAACGACCTGGAACGGACACCGATGAGTCTTTATCTGTTGCTGAAAACCCTGCATATCCTCTCGTCGACCCTGCTGTTCGGCACCGGCCTGGGCTCGGCGTATTACGCCTGGCGGGCATGGCGCACCGGCAACCTGCAGGCCATAGCCGTGACCTTCCGGCACCTGGTGACCGCTGACTGGCTGTTCATCGCCACCACTGCGGTGTTCCAGCCATTGAGCGGCTTGGCCCTGGCCCATCTGGCCGGCTGGCCCTTGAACCAACTCTGGCTGCTCTGGAGTCTGGGGCTCTATGCGCTGGCCGGACTGTGCTGGCTGCCGGTGCTGTGGCTGCAGATTCGTCTGCGCGATCTGGTCGAGGTCGCGCAGCGGGAGGGTGTCGAGCTGCCTGCATTGGCGCAGCGTTATATGGCGATCTGGTTCATTCTCGGCTGGCCGGCCTTTATCGCCTTCGTGGCGATCTTTTTCCTGATGGTCGCCAAGCCGGTCTGATTTAGCGCAGGGACATCACCGGCCAGCCACGGCGCTCGGCCTCGGCGCGCAGGTTCGGGTCGGGGTCGACGGCGATCGGGCGACTGACTTGTTCCAGCAGCGGCAAATCGTTCATCGAATCGCTATAGAAACAGCTGTCTTCCAGGTCGAAGCCGTTTTCCTGCAACCAACGGTTGATGCGGGTGACCTTGCCTTCGCGAAAGCACGGCACGTCAGTCATGCGGCCGGTATAGCGCCCGTCAGCCAGCTCGCACTCGGTCGCCAGCAGGGTGTCGACGCCTAGGCGCGCGGCGATCGGCGCGGTGACGAAGCGGTTGGTGGCAGTGATGATCAGCAGCTTGTCGCCGGCTGCACGGTGTTCCGCCAGCAGTGCTTCGCCCTTGGCCAGGATGATCGGTTCGATGCAGTCGCGCATGAATTCGCGGTGCCACTGCTCGAGCTGCGCCATCTCGCTACGGCCAAGAATTTCCAGGCTGAAGTTCAGGTAGTCGGTGATATCCAGGCGGCCGGCCAGGTAGTCCTGATAAAACGCATCATTGCGCGCTTTATACGCCACGCCGTCGAGAATCCCGCGTGCGCACAGGTAATCGCCCCAGGCGTGGTCGCTGTCGCCGGCCAATAAGGTGTTGTCAAGATCGAATAAAGCCAGGCGCATGTTAGTTTCTCGCTGCACTAGTTGAAGCCAGGGGCTGGAAAAAGGCCCACAGAATACGAGCTTTCGCCCAGCCTGCCCATAAGGCGGGCAGTCGCGTTGCTGCTGTCACGACCTTTGTGAAAGAATGCCGAAACAAGCGTTTGCGAGGTTGTGTGCCGTGATCGATTCTGATGGTTTTCGCCCGAATGTCGGCATCATTCTGACCAATGATGTCGGTCAAGTGCTGTGGGCGCGTCGTATAAATCAGGATGCCTGGCAGTTTCCGCAAGGCGGGATCAATGATCACGAGTCGCCGGAAGAGGCGCTGTATCGCGAATTGAACGAAGAAGTCGGCCTGGAACAGCACGATGTGCAGATTCTTGCCTGCACGCGTGGCTGGTTGCGTTATCGTCTGCCGCAACGTTTAGTACGTACCCACAGTCAGCCGTTGTGCATTGGGCAGAAACAGAAGTGGTTTCTTCTGCGCCTGAAGTCCGCCGAAGAGCGGGTGCGCATGGATCTGACCAGCAAGCCGGAATTCGATGGCTGGAAGTGGGTCAGTTACTGGTACCCGCTGGGACAAGTGGTGACATTCAAGCGCGAGGTTTACCGCCGCGCGCTCAAGGAATTAGCGCCGCGCCTGTTGGCGCGCGACTGACTACGGAGTTCGACCCCGAGCCATGCTCAACACGCTGCGCAAAATCGTCCAGGAAGTAAACTCCGCCAAGGATCTCAAGGCGGCGCTGACGATCATTGTGCAGCGGGTTAAAGAGGCCATGGGCAGTCAGGTCTGCTCGGTTTACCTGCTCGACACGGAAACCAATCGCTTCGTGCTGATGGCCACCGAGGGTTTGAACAAGCGCTCGATCGGCAAGGTCAGCATGGCGCCGAGCGAAGGCTTGGTCGGCCTGGTCGGTACCCGCGAGGAGCCGCTCAACCTGGAAGACGCGGCCAGCCACCCGCGCTTCCGCTACTTCGCCGAAACCGGCGAGGAACGCTACGCCTCCTTCCTCGGCGCGCCGATCATCCACCACCGGCGAGTGGTGGGTGTACTGGTGATCCAGCAAAAGGAGCGCCGCCAGTTCGACGAGGGCGAGGAAGCCTTCCTGGTCACCATGAGCGCGCAACTGGCCGGGGTGATCGCGCACGCCGAGGCCACCGGTTCGATCCGTGGCCTGGGCAAGCAGGGCAAGGGTATCCAGGAAGCCAAGTTCATCGGGGTGGCGGGTTCGCCAGGTGCGGCCGTGGGTACTGCGGTAGTTGTGTTGCCGCCGGCCGATCTGGAAGTGGTGCCGGACAAGGCCGTCGATGATATCGCCGCCGAGCTGCAGCTGTTCAACCAGGCGTTGGAGAGGGTGCGCGAGGACATGCGGGCGTTGTCGGCCAAGTTGGCGACGCAACTGCGCCCGGAAGAGCGCGCACTGTTCGACGTCTACCTGATGATGCTCGACGACGCCGCCCTGGGTAGCGAAGTGACCACGGTGATCAAGACCGGTCAGTGGGCGCAGGGCGCATTGCGCCAAGTGGTCGGTGAGCACGTCAACCGCTTTGAATTGATGGACGATGCTTACCTGCGCGAACGCGCCTCGGATGTAAAGGACCTCGGTCGCCGGTTGTTGGCCTATCTGCAACAAGAGCGGCAGCAGAGCCTGGTCTACCCGGATAACACCATTCTGGTCAGCGAGGAGCTGTCGCCGGCAATGCTTGGCGAAGTACCGGCAGGCAAGCTGGTCGGCCTGGTCTCGGTGCTCGGCTCGGGTAACTCGCATGTGGCGATTTTCGCCCGTGCCATGGGTATTCCCACGGTCATGGGCGCGGTCGACCTGCCGTATTCGAAAATCGATGGCATCCAGCTGATCGTCGATGGTTACCACGGCGAAGTCTTCACCAACCCCAGCGAAGTGCTGCGAAAGCAATATGCCGAGGTGGTTGAGGAAGAGCGCCAACTGACTCAGGGCTTGAGTGCACTGCGTGCGCTGCCGTGCGAAACCCTGGATGGCCACCGCATGCCGTTGTGGGTGAACACCGGCCTGCTCGCCGACGTGGTGCGGGCCCAGGAGCGGGGTGCCGAGGGCGTGGGGCTGTATCGCACCGAAGTGCCGTTCATGATCAAGGACCGCTTCCCCAGCGAGAAAGAGCAGCTGGCGATCTATCGCGAGCAGTTGGCGGCTTTCCATCCGCTGCCGGTGACCATGCGCAGCCTGGATATCGGCGGCGACAAGGCACTGTCGTATTTCCCGATCAAGGAAGACAACCCGTTCCTCGGTTGGCGCGGCATTCGCGTCACCCTCGACCACCCGGAAATCTTCCTGGTGCAGACCCGCGCGATGCTCAAAGCCAGCGAGGGGCTGGATAATCTGCGCATCCTGCTGCCGATGATCTCCGGCACCCGCGAGTTGGAGGAGGCGCTGCACCTGATCCACCGCGCCTGGGGCGAGGTGCGCGACGAAGGCGCCGACGTGCTGCTGCCACCGGTGGGGGTGATGATCGAAATTCCCGCGGCGGTCTATCAGGTTCGCGAACTGGCGCGGCAGGTCGATTTCCTTTCGGTCGGTTCGAATGACCTGACCCAGTACTTGCTTGCCGTCGACCGCAACAACCCGCGGGTGGCCGATCTCTATGACTTCCTCCACCCGGCGGTGCTGCAAGCGCTGCGGATGGTGGTCGATGGTGCTCATGCCGAAGGCAAGCCCGTGAGCATCTGTGGTGAGATGGCGGGTGACCCGTCGGCGGCGGTGCTGCTGATGGCCATGGGTTTTGACAGCCTGTCGATGAACGCCACCAACCTACCCAAGGTGAAATGGTTGTTGCGGCAGATCAGCCTGAGCAAAGCCAAGGAACTACTGGCGCAGCTGATGGCTATCGACAATCCGCAGGTCACCCACAGCACCCTGCACCTGGCCTTACGCAATCTTGGCCTGAGCCGAGTGCTCAATCCCGCGTCGGCGATTCAGGCCTAAGCGGCGTACTGTTTTGATGGAACAATCGGTTTTGCTGGAGCCATCGGCTCAGCCGTTGTCGCTGTGCTTGCTGGCCAATCTGCGCCTGTCGGCGGCCAGCGCGCTGGTCTGTCAGGGGCAGAGCCTCTGGCTGGTGGCCGACGATGCGTTGTGCCTGCAGCACTATAGCCTGACGGGTGACTGGCTGGCTGAGCGGGCGCTGCTACCCGGCGAGTTGCCGGAGGGCGCCAAGCTGCGCAAAAAACTCAAAGCGGATTTCGAGGCGTTGCTGCTATTGCCCGATGGCGCCTTGCTGGCGCTCGGTTCTGGTTCGACCAAGCGGCGCCGTCGCGGTTGTTTGATCCGAACCGGAGCCGTTCGCGTCATCGACCTCAGCCCGCTGTACCTGAAGCTCGCCGAGCATTTCCAGGAATTGAATCTGGAAGGCGCCGTGGTGCACGACGGGCAATTGTTGTTGGCGCAGCGCGGCAATGGGGTGGGCGGGGAAAATGCCCTGGTGTTTCTCGATCTGCAACAAGCCCTGGACGACCTCGACAGCGGCCAGTTAAGTGCGGCCGCCTTGGTGCGCATCCTGCCGTTGCAGTTGCCGGAGTTGGACGGCGTGCCATTGAGCCTGACCGATCTCAGCGTGGATCCCGCCGGGCGTCTGTACTTCAGCGCCGCTGCGGAAGCCACCGACTCCAGCTATCTGGACGGGGCCTGCGTCGGCAGTGCACTCGGGCGTTTCGATCAGGACTTCAACATCGTGCAACTGGCTCGATTGGAGCCACGGGTGAAGATCGAAGGGCTAGCCTTCCAGGCCGATGGCCGTTTGCTGCTGGTGGCCGATGCTGACGATCCGACGATCGCGGCGCCGCTGTTTGCCCTGGATGGTCTTGGCGAACAACCTGCTAGCACTCAAGGCTGACCTCGCCCAAGTGCGCGCCATACGGCCCGAAACTCCGCTCGACCAGTTGCCGCCGGCCATCGGCCTGGACGATCAGCACGCTGCTGGCGCGTGTGCCGTAGTTGGGGCTGACGATAAAAATGCTCGACAGCAACCGTTCGGTGGCCAAACCGACACCGGTTTCCGGTAGTGCGGCTTCCGGTGCCTGTTGCGGATCGGCCAGGAGCCCCAGCAGTGCCGACGCTTGTGGCGTATCGAGGCATTCGGCGAGCGCCGCTTTAGCGCGTTGCACCTTCGGCCAGGGCGTATCAAGGCCGGCATTGGACAGCCCGTAGAGGCCGCTGCCCAGGCGCAGTGGTGCGCCTTCCCGGGAGTTGAGGTGCCAGAGTTCGTGGCTGTTACCGACCAGCAGATTAAACCCGGCATACTCGCTCGCCCGTTCGGCGATCGCGGCTAAATAGGCCTCTGGCGTTTGCTGGCCACGAAGAAACTGCGCGACCAGTTCACCTCGCGAGCGCCCGCCCTGTGCTTGACCTGGATTGCGGATATTGGTCAGCGCGGCGAAACGGCCTTGCGGGCCGACGCCCAGCCAGGTGCCGCCGGCCTCGAGATCGCGCCCGGCGATCACCCCCGGGGCATCCGCCCAGGCGCCGAGCGGCAAACTCGGGCGGGCATAGAATTCGTCACGGTTGGCCGCGACCACCAGAGGCCGGGCATGTCCGGGGCGCCAGGCAAATACGATCAAACACATAAAGGCTCCTTGGGGTTGCCGGGCCAGTATCCAGGCTTTCACAGTAGGGCAGCTCTAAGTCCGACAAACTCTTAGACGATCCCCACTGTACGAGAAGCCGGCCCTGGCATCCATCGTCGCAGGTGAAGGGGTGGGGGCGCATCCGTTACCATGCCGCTTTGTTTTTCGGGGGTATAGATGGAACTTCTACTCTATTTGCTACTGGGGGCTGGTGCTGGCGTGCTCGCCGGGCTGTTCGGCGTGGGCGGGGGCATCATCATTGTCCCGGTGCTGGTGTTCAGTTTTACCGCTCAAGGCTTCGATGCGTCGATCCTCACCCACCTGGCGGTCGGTACCTCGCTGGCGACCATTATCTTCACCTCGATCAATGCGGTGTTGGAGCATCAGCGCAAGGGCGCGGTGCGCTGGCCGATCTTCGGCTGGATGACCCTCGGGACTCTGTTCGGTGCCGGTTTCGGTGCGCTGACGGCGACGGCGATCACCGGGCCGCTGCTGCAGAAGATCATCGGCGTGTTCGCGATCACTATTGCGCTGCAGATGGCCCTGGAGCTGAAACCGCAAGCCAGTCGTGGTGTCCCAGGCAGGCTCGGTTTGAGTGCTGCCGGCACCGTAATCGGTTGGGCCTCGGCGATTTTCGGCATCGGCGGCGGCTCGTTGACCGTGCCGTTCCTGAGCTGGCGCAGTGTGCCGATGCAGCAGGCGGTGGCAACCTCTTCCGCCTGTGGCTTGCCAATTGCCGCGGCCAGTACGCTGAGTTTTATGCTGCTGGGCTGGCACGATCCACTGCTGCCGTCGTGGAGTCTGGGCTTCGTCTACCTGCCGGCGATGGCCGGGATTGCCATCACCAGCATGTTTTTCGCCCGCTTTGGCGCGCGCCTGGCACATAAACTGTCGCCGCGTTTGCTTAAACGTTTGTTCGCCCTGCTGCTGTTCTGCGTGGGCACGAGTTTCTTGGTTTAAGAGCCTGCTCATGATCTGCTGCGCGTCAGCCATGCTGTGCTGAAATCGGGCTAAAAATGCTCGTTTACTACGTGTAAACTGCGCTTTTGACTCGCTTCGCTCACCCTGCGGGCCAGCCTTTGGCTGTTGCTCCGCTTCGCTACATTTCGCCCGATTTCGCCTTGCCTGACCTTAGCTCGCAAGACCGTGAAAAGGCTCTAAGGAGTCCACATGCTGGCTTACCCGCAAATCGACCCGGTGGCGCTGGCCATCGGCCCGCTGAAAATCCACTGGTACGGCTTGATGTACCTGATCGGCATCGGCGGTGCCTGGCTGTTGGCCTCGTACCGCTTGCAGCGCTTCGACCCGACCTGGAGCAAGGAGAAACTCTCCGACATGGTGTTCTGGGTGGCGATGGGGGTGATCCTCGGTGGGCGGCTGGGTTATGTGTTGTTCTACGACTTACAGGCCTATGTAGCCAATCCGCTACTGATCTTCGAAGTCTGGAAGGGCGGCATGTCGTTCCACGGCGGTTTTATCGGCGTCATGCTGGCGACGTGGTGGTTCGGTAAGCGCAACGGCAAGAGCTTCTTCGAGCTGATGGACTTTATCGCGCCGCTGGTGCCGATTGGGCTGGGTGCCGGGCGCATCGGCAACTTCATCAATGCCGAGCTGTGGGGCAAGGCCACCGATCTGCCGTGGGCGATGATCTTCCCGACCGACCCGGCACAACTGCCGCGCCATCCGTCGCAGCTCTACCAATTCGCCCTCGAAGGCGTGGCGCTGTTCCTGGTGCTCTGGGCGTTTTCGCGTAAACCACGGCCGACCATGGCGGTCTCCGGCGTGTTCGCGCTGTTCTACGGCTTGTTCCGCTTTATCGTCGAGTTCGTCCGCGTGCCGGATGCCCAGTTGGGCTACCTGGCCTTTGGCTGGCTGACCATGGGGCAGGTGCTCTGTGTGCCGATGATTCTCGGGGGTATCGGCCTGCTGATCTGGGCTTATCGCCGTCCCTCCACTGCACCACCCATTACTAAGGGAGCCGCGCAATGAAACAGTACCTCGAGCTGATGCGCCTGGTGCGCGAGACCGGCACCTTCAAGCCCGACCGCACCGGCACCGGCACCTACAGCCTGTTCGCCCATCAGATGCGCTTCAATCTGGCCGATGGCTTTCCGCTGGTGACCACCAAGAAATGTCACCTGAAATCCATCATCCATGAGCTGCTGTGGTTCCTTCAGGGCGACACCAATATCAAGTACCTGCAGGACCACGGTGTACGCATCTGGGACGAGTGGGCCGACGAAAACGGTAACCTTGGCCCGGTGTACGGCTACCAGTGGCGCAACTGGCCGGCACCGAACGGTGGGTCGATCGACCAGATCAGCAAGCTGATCGAGATGATCAAGAAGAACCCGGACTCGCGCCGGCTGATCGTTTCCGCCTGGAACCCGGCGCTGGTCGAGCAGATGGCTCTGCCGCCGTGCCATGCGCTGTTCCAGTTCTACGTCGCCGACGGCAAGCTCAGCTGCCAGCTGTATCAGCGTTCGGCGGACATCTTCCTCGGTGTGCCGTTCAATATTGCCAGCTACGCGCTGCTGACGCTGATGGTGGCGCAGGTCTGCGACCTCGAGCCGGGTGAGTTCATCTGGACTGGCGGCGACTGCCACCTGTATGCCAACCATATCGAGCAGACTGACCTGCAACTGTCGCGCGAGCCGCTGCCGTTGCCGACCATGAAGCTCAACCCGGCGGTGAAGGATCTGTTCGCCTTCAAGTTCGACGACTTCGAGCTGGTCGGCTATCACGCCCACCCGCATATCAAAGCGCCGGTAGCGGTTTGACCGGCGCCGATATGCCCTTGGTGGCGATTCAGAAAATCGCCGAGCAGCTGCGCGCGGCAATTTTCAGTGTGGAGCCCGCGGCTCGGCATGCGTCCTTGAAGAACTTCCCGCATGCCAGCTGTGGCAGTACCTCCGAGCTGATCGGCAGTTATCTTGAAGAAAAGGGCTTCGGCCGCTTCGAGTATTTGCATGGCAGCCGCGAGGGGATTCCTTCCCATGCCTGGATTCAGCAGGGCGACTTGATCGTCGACCTGACGGCCGATCAGTTCCCTGGGATCGACGAGGCGGTGATCGTGTCGCGCTGCTCGCAGTGGCATGCGCAGTTCGAGGTTTCCAACCCGTACAAGATCGATATCGCGGCGAGCGATGAGGGTGCGTTGAGGCCGCTGCAGCCGTTTTATGAGCAGCTGCAGCGTTTATTAGGCTAGCCGGCAGGCTTTATCCGGCGGCCAGTTGCTCGCTCAACCGTTGCAACTGGGCTTGCCGCTCCGCTTGCTCCAGCTGGGGCGCGGGGCTGAGCGCCGACCACTCGGGGTGAGCGCGGGCCTTGAGCAGGGGCTGTGGCAACTTGCCGGTGCGCCAGGCGTTATCCTCCGGCGTGGCCACGCGCAGCGTCTCCACGGCCGCATGCCCGCGCGCCTGCAACGCTTGCAGCAACTGCCGTTGGCGCAGAGCCAGGAGCCGCAGCACCGCATCGTCCACGGTCAACTCGCGCTGGCCCTTGAGCTTGCCGAGCAGGCGCCCGCCGTAGCTGCGCGCGGTCTGCAGCGCGCCGCCAGCGATGGCGCCAGCGACGGCGGCCACGCCCAGGGTCAGACCGCCGACCAGCAAGTCGATACCGGCGCCAGCTGCGGCGCCTGCGGCAATGCCGCTGCCGACACGCACACCGAGCTGCTTGAGGGTTTCCGGGTTGAACAGGTCGTCGCCCCAGCGCCCGTCGAGCAGCGGCAGGTCCGCAGCGGCGGCATCCCCCGGGCGGAAGGCATACAGGCGCAGCAAGGCTGCCACGCAGCGTTGCTCACGTTGGCGGATCGCTTCACGCAACTCGCGGATCGCGCCCTGTTCCAGGGTCGGCTGGGCGGCCACGCTACGGCGGCAGGCGGCGCTATCCAGCAGCAATTCGGCGATCAGCCGTGCACCGCTGTGCTGGCGCGCGCGCGCCTGCGCTTCATGGTCGAGGATCAAGCGCTCCAGCTGCGGGCGGGACTTTTCCAGCAGCAACGCCAGGCTGTCGTAGAGCCGCCGTTCGCCGTCCAGCGGCGGCGCAACCGTGTCGAAGCGCACTAGCGCGTGCAGGCCGAGACGGGCCAAGGCGGCACGCCAGTCGGGCTCGCGTTGCTGGGCGCTGGTGACGAAGTTCAGCACCGGCAGTAGCGGTTTGCCGCAACTGGCCAACACCGCCAGTTCGTCGCGGTACTTGGCCAACACTGGCTCGCGGGCGTCGATCACATACAGGCCGGCATCCGATGCCAATAATTGGCGCAACACCTTGGCCTCCTGCTCGAAGCGCTGGCGCGCTTCGCTACTCTCGAGGAAGCGCGTCAATCGCGCCGGGCCGTCGAGGCGCTCACCGGGGCGATCCAGCCGTTCTAGATAGTCGAGCAGGGCGATGGCGTCTTCCAGACCGGGCGTGTCATACAGCTCCAGCAACGCCTCGCCATTCACCGACAACCGAGCACCCTCGACATGCCGGGTGGTGCTCGGCCGATGCGACACTTCACCAAAGTCGACGTCGCGGGTCAGGGTGCGCAGCAGCGAGGTCTTGCCGACGTTGGTGTGGCCGACGACTGCCAGTTTCAGCGGCTTGCTCATGAGTGGCTTCCTTGTCGAGCGCAATCAGCGCAGCAGATTGACGCTATGTGAGCGTCAATCATGGCCTGTCTCCAGCCAGCTCAGCGGCGCGCTGTTGGCATAGCTCAAGCCCAGTTTCGCCAAGGCCTGTTGCCAGTCGCCCAGGCGTTCGCTATCCAGTGCTTCGCCGGGTTGTGCTTGCAGCAGCCAGATCCGGGTGGCGCCAGCGCAGCGGGCCAGTTCGGAGAGCAATGTCAGGGTGCCGCGATCCGGCGAGCGCTGCGGGTCGCAGGCGATGGCCAGGCGGGCCGGTGGAAATCGCGTCAGTTGCTCGAGCAGGCGCTGGCGCTGTTCACGGCTGTCGATCACGCCGGCATTGGCGAGGCCTTTCGGTAGTGCCGGCGGCCAGGGACGGCGGTCGTCCAGTTCGATCGCCACCAGCAGCGCACCTGCGCTATTGCTTGCCGCAGCACCGGCCTGGGGTTCGGCCAGGTGTTGCGGCGCCTCATCGCAAACGCCCAAGCGTTCGCTACTGGGCAGGAGGCGGTCGCGCAGCAAGCTGTAGCCAGGCAGATTCAGATCCAGCGCGAGAGCCGCGCGCCCCCGTCGCCAGCGCCACAGGCAGAGCAGCGCGAGGAGCCCGCGCGGCAGCACGCCGTAGGCCAGCAGTACGCCGACCAGCCAGGCAGCCCAGGCTTGCCGGGCGCTCTCGACTGCCAACGCACTATCGCCGCTGGCGCGGATCAGTTCGGCATCCGGCAAGGCAAACCCCAGTAGCGCGGGGAGTGCGCCGAGCGCTTGGGTCAGCGCGACGAAGGTCTCGCCGCTGAGGATGGTGGTCTCCCAGACAAAGCCATATCGGCGAGTGGCCAAAAGGGCCAGCAGGCTGAGCAAAGCAGCCAGCAGCACCACTAGCCAGAGGCCATGCACCAGCAGGCCCAGGGCCCAACGGCTGAGTCGCTGGCGTTGCAGCAAGAGCAGCAGCGCCGGTGCGAGCTGCGCCGCTTGGGCGTCACGCGCGAGTTTTTCACTTAGCCACAGCCAGAGCCTGCCCAGCGAACCGGCGCTGTCCCCGGCAAACGCCAGGCCCAAGGCCCAGCCGAGCAGCATCAGCAGGTGCAGGCCGAGCAGGCTGCCCAGCGCCCAGAACACATTGACCGGCCGTTGGCCGTCGCCCAGTGCGGCGAGCGCCAGGCCGGCGCCGCTCAGTAGCGCCAGGCTCAGCAGGACAATCAGCGCTAGCTGCGCACCTTGGCGCCAATGCTGCAATGCACCGAACAAGCCATCGCGTTGCGCCAGCCACAGCGCGCGGCTCTCGATACGGCTAACCAGATCGCCGCCCGCGGCCTGGGCGAGGCGGTTCGCTTCGCGATCTTCCAACGGGCCGGCGTGTTCTTCACGTAGACGCACGGCTTCCGTAAGCCAGAGGCGCTCAAGGGAGGAAAGAGAGTGGGCGGGGCGGTTCGACTCAGTCACGCGGCGGCTCGTGCTTAGGCTGTGCCCAGAGGATAACCGCTCAGGGCGAGCCCATCATCCGTTTGCTTTCTTTCCGGTCCCCGGAGCCGTTATCCTCGCCGCTATGAAAAAAACACTCCCCCTCTGTCTCATCGCCGCCATCGCCGACAACCGCGTGATCGGCCGCGACAATCAACTGCCCTGGCATTTGCCGGTGGATCTCAAGCACTTCAAGGCGCTGACCCTCGGCAAGCCGATCATCATGGGCCGCAAGACCTGGGATTCCCTCGGCCGGCCGTTGCCGGGCCGCCTCAATCTGGTGGTCAGCCGTCAGCCGGGTTTGCGGCTGGAAGGCGCCGAAGTCTTCCCGTCGTTGGAGGCGGCGCTGATCCGTGCCGAAGCCTGGGCGCGTGCTGAGGATGCCGAAGAGTTGATGCTGATCGGTGGTGCGCAGTTGTATGAGCAAGGGTTGCGGCAGGCCGACCGGCTGTACCTGACCCGCGTCGCGCTGAGCCCGGAGGGTGACGCCTGGTTCCCGGAATATGCGGACAGCGACTGGCGCATGGCTTCGAGCATCGAGCATGCAGCAACGGCAGAAACACCGGGTTATGCCTTTGAGGTGTGGGAGCGGCGCTAAGAGGTTGAGCGTGGGACGCGGGTATCTGCTGGGTTTCATGAGGTGCATACATGTACCTCACCCTTGTAGGAGCGAGCTTGCTCGCGATCGGGCATGGCAGAAAACATCGCGAGCAAGCTCGCTCCTACAGGTTCGGGGATGTAATAGACACTGGATTTCCGCCTACGCGGGAATAACGAGGGAAAGCTAATCCTGGGCTGTTCGCTTGGGAACCATCCTGGATTGCATCCGGTTACGGGGTGAGGGCTATCAGCTCGCCGCGCACACCTTGGTCATCCACATGCAGCAGACCGACGGAGATCGGTAGCTTGAAGCGCCGAGGCCCGGCGCTGCCGGGGTTGAGGTAGAGCACGCCGTTGCGCTCTTCCCGTTTGGGTTTGTGGGAGTGGCCGCTGATGACCACACGAATGCCTTCGGCGGCGGGATCGAGTGTCAGCTCGGCCAGGTCGTGCAGCAGATAGAGCGAGACGCCCGCCAGATTCAGCCTGAGGTGCTCCGGCAGGCTGTGCGCCCACTCGCCTTGATCGTTATTGCCGCGCACCACCGTCAGCGGTGCCAGCGCGCGCAGGCTGTCGAGGATTTCCGGCTTGCCGATATCGCCGGCATGGAGGATGTGGTCGCAGCCTTCCAACGCCGCCAGTGCCTCGGGGCGCAGCAGGCCGTGAGTGTCGGAGATCAGGCCGACTTTCATGCGGGTCTTCATGCGCTGATTGCCCTCTCGCCTTTTTTCGTAAACGGTAGAAAGCAAAAACCCGGCGTGGTGCCGGGCTTTTGCATTGCTGGGTGCTTACGGCGTCAGTTTGTCGAGCATCGCCTTGTCGCGTACCGCACCCTTGTCGGCGCTGGTGGCGAGCAGGGCGTAGGCCTTCAGTGCGGTGGTCACCTTGCGTGGGCGTTTTTCCACCGGTTTCCAGCCTTTCTTGTCCTGTTCGTGACGGCGGTGAGCCAGCTCTTCGTCGCTGACCAGCAGGTTGATCGAGCGGTTGTGAATGTCGATCAGGATTTTATCGCCTTCACGCACCAGACCGATGGCACCACCCGCTGCCGCTTCCGGCGAGGCGTGGCCGATGGACAGGCCCGAGGTACCGCCGGAGAAACGCCCGTCGGTGAGCAGTGCGCAGGCTTTGCCCAGGCCCTTGGATTTCAGGTAGCTGGTGGGATAGAGCATTTCCTGCATGCCCGGACCGCCTTTCGGGCCTTCGTAACGGATGATCACGATGTCGCCGGCTTTCACTTCGTCGGCGAGGATGCCGCGTACGGCGCTGTCCTGGCTCTCGAAGATTTTTGCGTTGCCTTCGAAGACGTAGATCGATTCGTCGACACCGGCGGTCTTCACCACGCAGCCGTCGCGGGCGATGTTGCCGTAGAGCACAGCCAGGCCGCCTTCTTGCGAGTAGGCGTGCTCGACGCTGCGGATGCAGCCTTCGGCGCGGTCGTCGTCGAGTGTTTCCCAACGGGTCGACTGGCTGAATGCGGTCTGGGTCGGAATGCCCGCCGGGCCGGCCTTGAAGAAGGTGTGCACGGCTTCATCGTCGGTCTGGGTGATGTCCCACTTGGCGATGGCGTCGGCCATGGTCTGGCTGTGCACGGTCGGCAGCTCGGTGTGCAGCAGGCCGCCACGGGCCAGTTCGCCGAGGATGCTGAAGACGCCGCCGGCGCGGTGCACGTCTTCCATGTGGTACTTCTGGATGTTCGGCGCGACCTTGCACAGCTGCGGCACTTCGCGCGACAGGCGATCGATGTCGCGCAGGTCGAAGTCGATCTCGGCCTCCTGGGCGGCGGCCAGCAGATGCAGGATGGTGTTGGTCGAACCGCCCATGGCGATATCCAGGGTCATGGCGTTCTCGAACGCCTTGAAGCTGGCGATATTGCGTGGCAGGGCCGACTCGTCGCCGTCCTGGTAATAGCGTTTGCACAATTCGACGATGGTGCGCCCGGCTTGCAGGAACAACTGTTCGCGGTCGCTGTGGGTGGCCAGGGTCGAGCCGTTGCCCGGCAGGGCCAGGCCGAGGGCTTCGGTCAGGCAGTTCATCGAGTTGGCGGTGAACATGCCGGAGCAGGAGCCACAGGTCGGGCAGGCGCTGCGCTCGTACTCGGCGACTTTCTCGTCGGAGGCGCTGTCGTCAGCGGCGATCACCATGGCGTCGACCAGATCCAGGCCGTGGCTGGCCAGTTTGGTCTTGCCGGCTTCCATCGGCCCGCCGGAGACGAAGATCACCGGGATATTCAGGCGCAAGGAGGCCATCAGCATGCCGGGGGTGATCTTGTCGCAGTTGGAAATGCAGACGATGGCGTCGGCGCAGTGGGCGTTGGCCATGTATTCGACGGAGTCGGCGATGATCTCGCGGCTCGGCAGCGAATAGAGCATGCCGTCGTGGCCCATGGCGATGCCGTCATCCACGGCGATGGTGTTGAATTCTTTGGCGACGCCGCCGGCCCGCTCGATCTCGCGGGCGACCAACTGACCGAGGTCCTTCAGGTGCACATGGCCGGGCACGAACTGGGTGAAGGAGTTGGCGATGGCGATGATCGGCTTCTTGAAGTCCTCGTCCTTCATCCCGGTGGCACGCCACAGGGCGCGGGCGCCGGCCATGTTGCGGCCGTGGGTGGAGGTTTTCGAGCGATAGTCAGGCATGGTAGTTCCTGCAGCTAATCAGGTAGCGGTTATGTACGTATGGTGAGCGTCGCTTGGATCGGATGCAAACAGTAGTCGCTGTGTGTTCGGATCAAGGCCGGGAGGCGTAGCGGGATCACCGCATGCTGGGCCTGGGCTCACATGCCCGCCGGGGATGAGTGGCGAGGGATGCCTGGATTCTACTCTTGGCGCTCGGACCGTGGAAAGGCTGATGGTCGGGCGCGGGGTAGGGTGGGTTAGGCCGTAGGCCGTAACCCACCAGACGGATTGGTTCGCGGCACCGGTGGTGGGGTACGCCGCGGAGCGGCTAACCCACCCTACACAGTCAACTCAGACTGGCAGCAAGCGGCAGGTCAGGCTCTTGATGTAGCGGGTCTCGACGATAGCCGGGTGTACCGGGTGATCCGGGCCTTGGCCGCCACGTTCGAGCAGCTGGATATTGCGATCCAGGTGGCGGGCGCTGCTGAGCAGGATGTTCTGCAGGTCGTCTTCCGGCAGGTGCATGGAGCAGGAGGCGCTGACCAGGATGCCGTCCTTGTTCAGCAGGCGCATGGCTTGTTCGTTGAGGCGACGGTAGGCGGCCTCACCGTTTTTCAGATCCTTCTTGCGCTTAATGAAGGCTGGCGGATCGGCGACGATCACGTCGAAGCGCTCTTCGGCGGCTTTCAGTTCCTTCAGGGCTTCGAAGACATCGCCTTCCACGCAAGCCACGCGCTCGGACAGGCCGTTTAGCGTGGCATTGCGCTCGACACCGTCAAGGGCAAAACCGGAGGCGTCTACGCACATCACTTCGCTGGCGCCAAACGCCGCCGCCTGCACGCCCCAGCCGCCGATGTAGCTGAACAGGTCGAGCACGCGCTTGCCTTTGACGTAGGGCGCCAGTCGCGCGCGGTTCATCCGGTGGTCGTAGAACCAGCCGGTTTTCTGGCCTTCCATGACCGGCGCTTCGAACTTCACGCCGTTCTCTTCCAGGGCTACCCACTCCGGCACCGTGCCGAACGCCGTGTCGACGTAGCGGCTCAGGCCTTCGGCATCACGGGCGGCGGAGTCGTTCTTCCACAGCACGCCGCTGGGTTTGAGCACCTGGATCAGCGCGGCGAGCACGTCGTCCTTATGCCGCTCCATGGTGGCGGAGGCCAACTGGACCACGACGATATCGCCGAAACGGTCGACCACCAGGCCCGGCAGCAGGTCGGAATCGCCATAGACCAGACGGTAGTAAGGCTTGTCGAACAGCCGCTCGCGCAGCGACAGCGCGACATTGATCCGGTGCACCAGCAGGGATTTGTCCAGCACATGCTTGGTATCGCGGGAGATCAGGCGGGCGCAGATCAGGTTGTTCGGGCTCAGCGCGACGATGCCCAGCGGTTTGCCGCCGGCCGCTTCGAGGATGGCCTGGTCGCCGGCATTGAAACCGTTCAGCGGGGTGGCGACGACATCGACTTCGTTGCTGTAGACCCACAAGTGTCCGGCGCGCAGGCGGCGATCGGCATTGGCTTTGAGGCGCAGGCTGGGCAGGGACATGGGGTCGCTCTCCGGAAAAAGAGCGGGATTATAGCCCAGGCGACAACCCGCTAGGTTGCAGCGAGTTACTGTGGAAATGCTGGCATTTGGCTAGACTGTGGCGGTTTTCAGCTACCAACAGTTATCGCCGCCATGGCTCACGAGTTATCCGCCGAACAGATTCAAAAGGTCTTGCAGGGCATCAGTGTGCCACCGCAGCCGCAGATTATGGTCGACCTGCAGATGGAGCAGGTCATGCCCAATCCCGACCTGAAGACCATCGCCAAGCTGATTAGCCAGGACCCTGGCTTGTCCGGGGCGTTGCTGAAAATCGTCAATTCGCCGTTTTTTGGGCTGTCCAACCGCATCGCCTCGATCCAGCAGGCGGTCAACCTGCTCGGCTGCAACACCGTGATCAACCTGATCAACGCGCAGTCGATCAAGGGCGAGATGACCGACGAGGCCATCGTCACCCTCAACCGTTTCTGGGACACCGCCCAGGATGTGGCGATGACCTGCCTGAGCCTGGCCAAGCGCATCGGCTACCAGGCTGCGGATGAGGCCTATACCCTCGGCCTGTTCCACAACTGCGGCATCCCGCTGATGCTCAAGCGCTTTCCCGACTATATGACGGTGCTGGAGGAGGCTTATGCCAGCGCCAGTCTCGAGCGGCGTATCGTCGACACCGAGAACCGCCTGCTGAATACCAACCACGCGGTGGTCGGCTACTTCACCGCCAAGTCGTGGAACCTGCCGTTGCACCTGTGCGAGGCAATTGCCAACCATCACAACGCCTTGTCGATTTTCACCGACGACTCCGGCCGCGATGCGCAGCTGAAGACGCTGCTGGCGATCCTGAAGATGGCCGAGCATATTTGCGAGAGCCATCGGGTACTGGGCAACCAGGCGGATGACCATGAGTGGCAGAGCATCGAGCAACTGGTGCTGGAGTATGTCGGGCTGTCCGAATACGACTTCGAAAATCTCAAGGAAAGCCTCCGCGAACTCGGCACCCGCTAAAGGGCGCTCTCGAGGTCTCGTCATGCGCAATGCTTTCCGTAGGAGCGAGCTCTGCTCGCGATTGCGGTCAACGCCGATGTCGCTGATCGCCTGCAGAGCTGGCTCCTAGAGGCTCGTTGCGGGCGGCTTCTAAGCCAGCGACGGCAGCGCCTCGTCGGCCTTGGCCTTTCCTGCTAAGGTGGTTGTCTGCTCTCACTCTGCCGTTGCCGTGCCCGCCTTTTATGCCTGAATTACCCGAAGTCGAAACCACCCGCCGCGGGATCGCGCCCTATCTCGAAGGCCAGCGCGTCAGCCGGGTGATCGTGCGTGAGCGCCGCCTACGTTGGCCAATCCCCGAAGACCTCGACGTGCGCCTGTCCGGGCAGCGCATCGAGTGTGTCGAGCGGCGCGCCAAGTACCTGCTGATCAAGGCCGAGGCGGGGACGTTGATCAGCCACCTCGGCATGTCCGGCAGTTTGCGCCTAGTGCCTGCCGATACACCGGTGGCCAAGCACGAGCATGTGGATATCGTGCTGGAGTCCGGGCTGGCGCTGCGTTACACCGACCCGCGGCGCTTTGGTGCGCTGCTCTGGAGTGCCGATCCGCTCAACCACGAGTTGCTGCTGCGCCTGGGGCCTGAGCCGTTGACCGAGTTGTTTGACGGCGAACGGCTATATCAGCTGTCGCGCGGCAAAAGCATGGCGGTCAAGCCGTTCATCATGGATAACGCGGTAGTGGTCGGGGTTGGCAATATCTACGCCAGCGAGGCGTTGTTCGCCGCCGGTATCGACCCGCGTCGCGAAGCCGGCTCGATCTCGCGGGCGCGTTATCTGAAGTTGGCGCAGGAGATCAAACGTATCCTCGCCCACGCCATCGAACGCGGCGGTACCACCCTGCGGGATTTCGTCGGCGGCGATGGTCAGCCGGGTTACTTTCAGCAGGAGTTGTTCGTGTATGGGCGCGGCGGTGAGTTCTGCAAAACCTGCGGCAGCACCTTGCGCGAGATTCGTCTGGGCCAGCGCGCCAGCGTCTATTGCCCGCGCTGCCAACGCTGAAGTTATCGGCCTGCTGTGCCGGTCAAGTGGCGATGAACACGCCGACCTCAAGGCGATCTTGGCCTTCTATTGGCCTTTTCTACCGAAAAAGCCGCGATACGCGTTCTGCGGCGATTGACGGCCGTCACGCTGACAATCGCCGGAGCACTGTTATAGTTAGTGCCATCGCACCCTGAATAGCTGAAGGATCGCACTCATGAACCTGTTTCGCTCAACCGCTGTTGTCTTGGCGCTGACCACTGGCCTACTGGCGCTGCCGGCACAGGCGGAAATGGTCTATCAGCAGAATGCCAGTGGTGATCCGCTGTACACCGCCGACGCCCCGCCGGCCTATTCGATGATCGGTGATTTGCTGATTGCCCGCCCATTGCTGATTGGCGCTACGGCGATTGGCGTAGTGGCCTTTGTCGTCAGCCTGCCGTTCACGGCGCTGGGTGGCAATGTCGGTGAGGCCGCGCAAGAGCTGGTGGCAGTGCCAGGCAAGGAGGCGTTTGTGCGCTGCCTGGGATGCACCACCAGCGGCTACAAAAGGGACTGATCAAGTAGTCACGCTGAAAAGCCGGTCAATCGACCGGCTTTTTTGTCTCTGCATCTGGCGTGAAGAGTATGGCCCGGCCAATCCCGCGTGGATCGCTGGCGGCCTCGACGCTCGCGCTGTCCTTGTTCCACAACAGTACCTGCTGATTCCCGTAACTGCGCTCTACGGCTTTGAGCTGATAGCCACGGGTTTGCAGCGCGGTGATTTCTGCCGGGGTGAAGGCCGCTGGCTCGTACTCGATCTGGTCTGGCAGGTATTGATGGTGATAGCGCGGTACAGCCGGCCAGCTCGCCACCGGTCGGCCGTCCAGGTATTCGAGAATCGACAGCAACACCATGCTGGGGATGCGGCTACCGCCTGGCGTGCCGAACGCGGTGAACTGGCTAGGGCTCTCGATAAAGCTTGGGCTCATGCTCGACAGTGGGCGTTTACCGGCGGCGATGGCATTGGCCCGGCTAGCGCTTAGGCCGTAGGTATTGGCGCCTTGGGGATTGGCGGCGAAGTCGTCCATTTCATCGTTGAGCAGCACGCCGGTGCCCGGCACGGTGAAGGCGGCGCCGAACGGTAGGTTGACCGAGAGGGTGGCGGCAACGGCGTTGCCGGCGCTGTCGAGCACCGCGAAATGGGTGGTGTGATCACCTTCGCGCCACGTTGGAGCCGGCGGCAGACTGCTGCTGGGTGTGGCTTTCAGCGGGTCGATGCCGCGCGCCAGTTGCTGCAGATAGCGACTATCGAGCAACTTGGCGATGGGGTTGGCGACAAAGTCCGGGTCACCGAGCAGGCCGCGGTCGCGATAGGCGCGACGTAGCACTTCCACCACATAGTGACTGCGCTGCAGCTTGTCGGCCTCACGCCAGGGCAGCTGTTGCAGCATGGTCAGGCTTTGCGCCAGGGCGATGCCGCCGGCGGAGGGCGGCGGCGCGCTGATCAACTCACGCCCCTCGGCGAGCGGATAGCGCAACGGCGCGCGCTCCACCACCCGATATTGCGCCAGGTCGGCGAGGCTCCAGATCCCGCCGGCCGCCCTGACTCCGCTGACCAGTTTCTGCGCCGTTTCGCCGGCATAGAAGCCGGCCTTGCCGTAGCGGGCCAGGCGCTCCAGGGTGTCGGCGAGTTCCGGCTGAAGCAACAGGCCCCATTGCTCGGGGACGGCGCCCTTATCGAGGAAGATCCGCGCGCTTTCCGCATCGTCGCGCAAGGCCGCCAGGCGCCAGGTGGCGCGCTCGCGGTAGACGCGGTCGATAGACACTCCGTCGCGCGCCAGGCGGATCGCCGGAGCCAGGGAGTCGATCAAACGTAAGCGCCCGAAGCGCTGAGCCAACTCCACCAGAGCTGCGGGCAATCCAGGTATGGCTGCGGCCAGGCCGCCCTCCAGGGACAAGGCTGGCTGCACCTGGCCGCCACGCCGGTACATATCTTAGTGGGCGGCCAACGGTGCCCGTTCGCGGGCGTCGAGAAAGCGGTAGGTCGGTTGTTCGCCCGCCTCGCGCAATAGAAAGAAGCCGCCACCGCCGAGGCCCGAACCATAGGGCTCGACCACAGCGAGGGCGGCGCTGACCGCCACGGCGGCGTCGAAGGCGTTACCACCCGCAGCCAGGGTTTCCAAACCCGCTACGGTTGCGGCGGGATGGGCGCTGGCGATGACAGCCTGCTTGGGGGTTGGCGCGGCCTGGGCGAGCAGGACAAAAAATAGCAGCAGGGCGCCGAACAGCGCTCTAGCAGGCGAGCTGCCGCGGATCAGGCAGCCCACGGGTTCAGGCTTTTCCAGTGAGAATCAGGTATTTCTGCATCAGCTCGTCTTTGCTTTCGACATGAGCTTCGTCGAGCGGGATACAGTCGACCGGACAGACCTGCTGACATTGCGGCTCGTTGTAGTGGCCGACGCATTCGGTGCACAGGTTGGGGTCGATGACGTAGATCTCTTCGCCCTGCGAGATGGCGCCGTTCGGGCACTCCGGTTCGCAGACGTCGCAGTTGATGCAGTCGTCGGTAATGATCAGGGACATGGGACAACTCCTGCCGTGGCGGTTGCCGCGACATTGGGGAACTATGCGGTGAATTGTGCCGCATCGGCGCCCGCAGTGCACGCGAGCGCCCTACCGCCTGGCGGACTTAGTTTGTAGGGTGGGTTAGGCCGTAGGCCGTAACCCACCAGCCGGGCATCAGACCGGCGAGTGGCGGTGGCTGGCGGCATCGTTGGTGGATTACGCCGCTGTGCGGCTAATCCATACGCGGCTTAGCGCTTGAAGCGTTCGGTCAGGGCTTCGGCCACCACCGGGTGGACGAACTTGGTGATATCGCCACCTAAAGCTGCGATTTCACGCACCAGCGTGGAGGAAATAAACGAGTACTTCTCCGACGGCGTGAGGAACAGGCTTTCCACGTCCGGCACCAGTTGCCGGTTCATATTGGCCAGTTGGAACTCGTACTCGAAGTCGGAGACGGCGCGCAGGCCCCGCAGGAAGACATTGGCGTTCTGCTCCTTGGCGAAGTGCGCGAGTAGGGTGGAGAAGCCCACTACTTCGACGTTCGGCAGATGTTTGGTGACCTCGCGGGCCAGCTCTACGCGTTGTTCCAGAGGAAACAACGGGTTCTTCTTCGGACTGGCAGCCACAGCAATGACCACTTGATCGAACAGGCGCGAAGCGCGCTCGACGAGATCGCCATGGCCCTTGGTGATAGGGTCAAAGGTACCTGGGTACAACACTCGATTCATCGCGACGTCCTGGCGGAGTCCGTAGGGGATTCGGATGGTAGCGCAGCAGGGTCCCGCGGCCAAGCCAGGAGGTGCAGGCGCGCATCTTGGTTGGGGTATGCCTCGTAGGCCAGGTAGAGCGTAGCGACAAAACGGCAGGGAAAGCCGTTTTGCCGAGCTTCGGCTGCCTGCTGGGTTTCACCCTGGCGGGTTCCAGTCAGGCGTAGGGTGGATTCAGCGAAGCAATCCACCAATGTCAGCGCAGGCTACGCCTCGGGTGCCGATGGCGGGTTACGCCACTAGGCGGCTAACCCGCCCTACGCTTTGCCGAGGCGCTCGGCCAGCTGCGTAGCCAGTTGCGCGGTCAGGCCATAAACCGATAGCTGTGGGTTGGCGCCGATGCTGGTGGGGAACAGCGAGCCGTCGTGGATCGACAGGTTGCTAAGTTGGTGGTGGCGACCGAGGCTGTCGGCAACGGCCAGTTGCGGGTCTTCGCCCATGGCGCAGCCGCCCATCACGTGGGCGCTGCCGAGGCGGGTGCGATACAGCTCCAGGCTCAGATTGTCGATCAGTGCGTGGACTTCCTTGGGCGTTTTCACGTAGTCGGCGTCGGCGTGCATCGGCAATACCGCTTTAGCCCCCGCAGCGAACTGGATGTCGGCCATGGTGTGGAAGGCGCGGCGCACGCCGTCCCAGGTGTAGTCGGTCATCCGGTAGTCGAGTACCGGGCTGCCGTCGCCGCGCAGTTCCACCGTGCCTTCGGCGCTGTCCGGGTGGAAGCCGTCGCGCAACAGCGCCAGCATCATGTTGGTGTGCGGTAGCTGTTCCATGCGCAAAGCGTTGTCGACGCCGAAGCGGCCGAGCAGGGTGGCGGTCAGCGCCGGATGCAAGGGCGGTACTTCCAGTTTGTAGGACATGCGCCCGGTGCTGCCGTCGTCCCACTGGAAATGGTCGGAGTAGATCGACTGCGGCGCGCCGTAGAACGGGTTGATCACCTGTTCGAACTGCGCGGCGGAGAAATTCACCAAGTGCAGGAAGGTGCGCTTGCCGGCCCGCTGGTGCGGGTCCGGTGCCTTAGAGCGCAGCAGGATCGCCGGGGTGTTGATGCCGCCGCCGGCCAGCACGTAATGCTTGGCCTTGACCCTGATCTTGCGGCCGTTCGGCGCCACGCAGCGCTCGTCCATGCCCACGCATTCGATGCCGCTGACCTGATCGCCGTCGAGCAGCAGGCGCTCGGCACGTGCCAGATAGAGCAGCTCGCCGCCTTTCGCCAGCGTCGCCGGAATGGTGGTGACCAGCATCGATTGCTTGGCGTTGGTCGGGCAGCCCAGGCCGCAGTAACCGAGGTTCCAGCAGCCGCGGACGTTACGCGGGATAGCCTTCCAGGGGTAACCGAGCTTGTCGCAGCCGGCGCGGATCACATCGTTGTTGGCATTGGGTGGCAGCGCCCACGGCGCAACACCCAGCCGCTGCTCCATCTTCTCGAACCAGGGAGCCATCTCCGCCGAACTATGGCCTTTGACGCCGTGTTCCTTGGCCCAGTGCTCCAAGGTCGGGTCGGGGGTGCGGAAACTCGAGGTCCAGTTGACCAGCGTGGTACCGCCCACTGCGCGGCCCTGCAGGATGGTGATGGCGCCATCTTTACTCATCCGCCCGATGCCTTCCTGATACAGACTGGGATAGGCCTCGGCCTCCTGCATCTTGAAGTCGCTGCTGGTCTTCAGCGGCCCCTCTTCGATCAGCAGCACCTTGAACCCGGCGGCGCTGAGGATTTCCGCGGTGGTTCCGCCGCCAGCGCCCGTGCCGATGATGGCGACGTCGGCCTCCAGGGTCAGGTCATGCTCCAGGCGCGAACCGTTGTGGGTTTTCCAGCCGCGGGCGAGGCCTTCGGCGAACAAATCGGGTACAGGCATGCAGGCGCTCTCAGTTAATTCTTATGGTGTGTTTTGTAGGAGCGAGCTCTGCTCGCGACGGGGGCAAATCGCGAGGCGGTAGCCGTTCCTTACGGTTTGCCGCATTCCCCACATCCATGTGGGTCACAAGCTCGCTCCTACAGGTGTTGCCTCAGACCGTCGGCGGCCCTGGATAGCCGCAATGCGCCCACGACTCCGGGCGCCCGTACCAGGCCATCATCACCAGTTGCAGTAGCGAGCTGTGGCCCATCTTCAGCAGGCCGATGGAGCTGTTCTGCCAGCGGCCGAGGAAGTTGCGCACGTCTTCGCCAGACGCGTTAGCCCAACTGCCCCAGATCCCGGTCAGCGGTCCGCGGGTGATCGGCAGGGCGAGTACATCGAACAGCTGCACGGTGAGTTTGAGCATCTCTGGCGACAGCCGATTGAGGCTGTAGTCGAGGCTTTGCAACGTGCCGTCGATGGCCTGCGGCATCTGCTCCGGGGCGACGGCGCCTTCGAGCATCACCGGGATCAGAGCCTTCAGAAACGGCAAGTCGGAGGCCCGCAGGACGGTCAAGCCGCTGGCCGGAGCACTGGCCGAGCAACCGCTGAGTGTCGCGGTGACCCCGGCGGTGGCGAGAAAGGCTGTGCCGAACAGGCCAATCTTGAGCAGGCCGCGCCGGGACAGGCCCGGCGCGTCGAAGGTGGTGTCAGTCATTGTTGTTATGCACCTCGGGTCGGTGACGACTTAACGGATGAACAGCTTGTACACCAGCTTCTGCAACGCCTTGCCGTAGGGGGGGTAGATCAGCTTGGCGGCGTTGAAACGCTGTTTGATAAACACACCTTTGGCTTTGCTGAAGGTCAGGAAGCCTTCGTGGCCGTGGTAGTGGCCCATACCGGACGGGCCGACACCGCCAAATGGCATATCGTCCTGGGCCACATGCAGCAAGGTGTCGTTCAGGCACACACCGCCGGCGTGGGTTTCGTGCAGCACGCGTTGCTGTTCGCCCTTGTTGTAGCCGAAGTAGTAGAGCGCCAGCGGCCGTGGGCGGTCGTTGATGTAGGCGAAGGCCTCCTCGATGCGCTCGTAAGGCACGATCGGCAGCAGCGGGCCGAAGATCTCGTCCTGCATGATCTTCATCTCGTCGCTCACGTTCAGCAGCACGGTCTGCGGCATACGTCGGCCCTGGCCTTCGGCGAACAGGGGGATCAGCTTGGCGCCTTTGCTTTCGGCGTCGCTCAGGTAGCTCTGCAGGCGCTGTAGCTGCCGCTCGTTGATGATCGCGGTGTAGTCCGGGTTGTCTTTAAGGGTCGGGTAGAAGCTCTGCACCGCCTGGCGGTAAGCGGCGACAAAGCCTTCCACGCGATCTTTCGGTACCAGCACGTAGTCCGGCGCCACGCAGGTCTGCCCGGCGTTCATGGTTTTGCCGAAGGCGATGCGTTCGGCGGCGTCGCTCAGCGGTACTTCGGCCGAGACGATCGCCGGCGATTTGCCGCCCAGCTCCAGGGTGACTGGGGTCAGGTTTTCCGCGGCGGCACGCATCACGTGCTTGCCGATGCTGGTGGCGCCGGTGAACAGCAGGTGATCGAAGGGCAGTTTGGAGAAGGCCATGCCGACCTCCGCTTCACCCAGGACCACGGCGACCAGGTCTTCCGGAAAGATCCGCGCCAGCAGGTCTTTGAACAATTGTGAGGTGGCCGGCGTCGACTCGCTCATCTTGATCATTACCCGGTTGCCGGCCGCAAGCGCACCGACCAGCGGGCCGACGGCGAGAAACAGCGGGTAGTTCCACGGCACGATGACGCCGACCACGCCCAGCGGCTGGTACACCACCTTGGCACTGGCCGGCTGGAAGGCCAGGCCGACCGCGCGGCGCGAGGGTTTCATCCACTTCTTGATGCGCTTATGGGCGTAATGGATGCCCTGCACGCTGGGCATGATCTCCGCCAGCAAGGTCTCCTCGGCAGCACGGTTGCTGAAGTCCTGGGAAATCGCCTGGATCAACGCCGCCTGCTCGCTGAGCAGCAGCTCACGCAGGGCATTCAGCCACTGCATGCGCTGCTCCGCCGCGGGCATCGGGTTGGCGCGGAAAGCCGCGCGCTGGCGGCTGAACAGGTCATCCAGCTGGGTGATCTGTTGTTGGCTATGTTGTAGGTAAGCGATGTCGGCGACCATGCTGCGGTTCCTCGGCGATCCAGCGTGGGAAACCCGGGAACCGGTGAGATGACGGTTTTGGGCTTCGTGGGAAGTGTGCGTTGGATTTTTAGAGCAATTACTCTAATGTGTCAAATAGCATGCCGCTCTAAGTACCGCGATGCAGCCCAACGAAAAGCTAGCGGGCGCCCGTTGCCGTGGTCTTGGGTAACACCGCAGGGGCTTGCCCGTGTACCTTTGGCGCAGCAATGCGACATACCCGAATCCAACCCCAGAGCTGCTTTATGGCCGCGCCGATCAAAACCCGCGAACGCATCATCCAAGCCAGCCTGGAGCTGTTCAACGCCCAGGGTGAGCGCAACGTGACGACCAACCATATTGCCGCGCACCTGGGGATGTCCCCAGGCAACCTGTATTACTACTTCCGCAACAAGCAGGCGATCATCGCCGAGCTGTTCAACCAGTATGAGTGTCAGGTGGATACCTTTCTGCGGCGCCCGCAAGGCCGCGCCATGACGGTGGCGGATAAGACCTTCTATCTGGAAGCGCTGCTGGCGGCCATGTGGTACTACCGCTTTCTGCATCGCGATCTCGAGCACCTGCTGGAGTCCGATGCTGAACTGGCGGCGCAGTATCGGCTGTTCTCCCAGCGTTGCCTGAGCCATGCGCAGGCGATTTATCAGGGCTTCGTCGAGGCGGGGATTCTGTTGATGGATCGTCAGCAGATCGAGGCATTGACCCTCAATAGCTGGATCATCATGACCTCCTGGGTGCGCTTTCTCTGCACATCACGCGGTGACCCGGGCGATCTCAGCGAAGAAATGCTGCGGCGTGGTATCTATCAGGTCTTGGCGCTGGAAGGTGGCTATATCGCCCCGTCGGCGCAGGCCGCCGTGCAGGCGCTGTATCAGAAGCTGTATGTGCCGCTGGAGTTGGTGATTCCGAGCTAGGCATGCCGGGCGGATAACCCGAGCGCGATTTATTCGCCCTACGCCTGTTCCGCCAGCCAGCGTGGAATCCGCCGCTCCAGGTA
The DNA here is from genome assembly GCF_003596405.1 of Pseudomonas cavernicola. Lineage (NCBI taxonomy): Bacteria > Pseudomonadati > Pseudomonadota > Gammaproteobacteria > Pseudomonadales > Pseudomonadaceae > Pseudomonas > Pseudomonas cavernicola. The sequence goes on along the minus strand of NZ_QYUR01000002.1, from coordinate 826,324 downwards.
ATAGCCGGGGCGCACTAAAGAACCTTCGATAAAACCAACGTGGCCGCCGCGCGGGTGCAGCTCGAGTGTGGTACAGGCGGCGAGCTCGGCAGTTTCCGGCAGGCTGTGGCGGAACACGAAGGGGTCGTCGGTCGACTGGATGATCAGCGTCGGCGTTTGAATCGTGCCGAGGTAGTAGCGACTCGACGCGCGCCGGTAGTAATCATTGGCATCGGCAAAGCCGTGCAGCGGCGCGGTGACGCGGCCGTCGAAATCCCAGAACGTGCGCATGCCGTCCAGTGGCCCGAGCTGCTCCAGGGTGGCCAGGCGCTCGGCTTGGCCTTCATGCTTGAAGCGCTTTTGCTTATCGCGCACATAGGCGAGCATTTCGCGCATGAAGTGCGTTTGGTAGACCTTGGAAAAGCCGATGCCGATGCGATCCGCGCATTGGTCCAGGCGAAACGGCACCGACACCGCGACTGCCGCCTGCAACCCGCACGCCGCGCCGGTTTCACCCAGGTGCTTGAGCAGCACATTACCGCCTAGCGAATAGCCGACCGCATACAGGGGGGCCATTGGTCGAGCGCTGCGCAGGTGTTCGATGACCGCGGCGAGGTCTTCGCTCACCCCTGAGTGATAGCCGCGCGGCAGCAGGTTCGGTTCGCCGGAACAGCCGCGCCAATTCAGCGCCACGCTGGCCCAACCCTGGGCGGCCAGCTTTTGCTGCAAGCCGAGCACGTACAGTGAGCTGGATGAGCCGGTCAGGCCGTGCAGCACCAGCACCAGCGGCGCCTTGGCATCATGTGGGCCGTGCCAGTCCAGATCGAGAAAGTCGCCATCGGCCAGCCACAAGCGTTCGCGCTGCCGCTCGAGCACGGGCGGGCGCCGGCACAGCGCATTCCACAGGGTCTGCAGGTGAGCGCCAGGGAGCCACCAGGCGGGCTTGAAGGTCGTGTTCATAGCCTTGTTGATAAACCAGTCGTAGGGTGGGTTAGCTTAGGCGTAACCCACCATTGGGCGGCACGGTAGTCTTGGCGGGTTACGCCGCTGTGCGGCTAACCCGCCCTACGTCGTGCGTTGCCATAACGCGTAGTAAACCTGTCCCGCCTTTTGTTCCCGGTGCAGCCGCCAGTTGCCCGGCAGGCCGAGGCTCGAGGGTGAGGTTTCGCTTTCGGTATAGATCCAGGCGTCGCTGGCTAGCCAGCCTTTTTCTTCCAGCAGGGTACAGGCGGGCAGCAGCAGGTTCTGGCTGAACGGCGGGTCGAGAAAGACCAGGTCGAACGCGGTGCTCGGCTGATTTTCCAGATAACGCAGGGCATCGCTCTGCAGCAACTGGCCGTTGCCACATTTGAGGGTGTCCAGCGCCTGACGCAGGCTGGCGATGGCCGCCGCATTCAGGTCCAGCGCCAAGGCCATGCTGGCGCCGCGCGACAAGGCTTCCAGGTACAGAGCGCCGCTGCCGGCAAACAGGTCGAGCACGCGGGCGCCGGCGACATAGGGGGCAAGCCAGTTGAACAGGGTTTCACGCACCCGGTTCGGGGTGGGCCGCAAGCCATGCGCCATCGGGAAGCTGAACTGGCGGCTACGCCACTCGCCACCGATGATCCGCAGCTGGCCTTGGCCGCCGTGGGCTGGAACGTTGGCGGGTTTCACGGGACGGCTCATCAGTGCTCCGGTACGCCGAGCGGCTGCTCGACGGGATGGTCGGTGGGTGGCGGCAGTTCTTTCTGTGGCACGCTCGGGCCGGCGCTGACGACTACCAGGGCGTTCGGCTGCAGATGCTTGGCCATCGCGGTTTTGACCTGCGCGACGTCGAGCGCCTGGATCTGCTGCATAAAGTCTTCCATATAGGTTAGCGAGAGGTCGTAGAAACCAATGGCACCCAACTGACCGACGATATCGGCATTGCTTGCGGTAGACAGTGGGAAGCTGCCTGCCAGCTCGCGCTTGGCGTCATCCAGCTCCTTCTGCGTCGGGCCGCTGGCCAGGTAGTCGCGGAGGATGTCTTGCACCAGTTTGAGGGTGCCTTCACTGAGTTCGGCACGGGTCTGCAGGCTGATCATGAACGGCCCACGCGCCTGCATGGCGCTAAAACCAGAGGATATGCCGTAGGTCAGCCCGCGTTTCTCCCGCACCTCCTCCATCAATCGCGTACCAAAACCGCCGCCACCGAGGATCTGATTACCCAGGTACAGCGCGGCGTAGTCCGGGTCGCGGCGGTCGATGCCCAGTTGGGCCAGCAACAAGGTAGTTTGTTTCGAGGGAAACTCGATATGGCTGGGGCCGGCTTTCGGCTCCTGCGGCTGGGCCGTTTTGGCCAGTGCCGGACCTTTCGGCAGTGCGGCGGAAACCTGCGCCGCCAACGCTTCGGCTTCGGCGCGCGAGAGGTCGCCCACTAGCGCGATTACCGCATTCCCGGCGGCGTAGGCCTTGTGGTGGAAGGCGCGCAGCTGCGCGACGGTGATCCCTGGAATCGACTGCGCGGTGCCCTCGCTGGAGTGGGCATAGGGGTGCTCGCCGTAGAGCCGCTTGTACAGCTCCAGGCTGGCCAGCTTGCTGGGGTTCTGCTTCTGGTATTCGAAACCGGCCAGTACTTGGTTCTTGATCCGCGCCAGGGAGTCGGCGGGGAAGCTCGGCTGGCCGATGACCTGGGCGAACAGATGCAGTGCCGCTTCGCGTTTGTCGGTGGCGGCCAGGCTGCGCAGGCTGGCGACGGCCATGTCGCGATAGGCGCCGTTGCCGAAGTCGGCGCCTAGGTTTTCAAAGCCTTCGGCGATGGCACTGACGTCCTGGTCGGCCACACCTTCGTTGAGCATGGCGTTGGTCAGCATGGCCAGACCGGGTGTGCCGGCGTCCTGGCTGCTGCCGGCGGCGAAGGTCAGGCGCAGATCGAACATCGGCAACTGATGCGCCTCGACGAACAGCACCTTGGCGCCCTCGGCGGTCTGCCAGGTCTGGATCTCCAGGGCCCGGTGGCTGGGTGCCTGGCCGTTGAGGGCGGCCAGGGATTGCAATTGATTGCTAGGCGCCGCTGCTGGGGTGGTCGGGGCTTGGGAAGGGCGGTTGATAAGGAAAGCCAACACTGCAAGCAGAGCCAACAGGGTCAGGCCAAGCAGGCCGTAACGCAGACCGTTGCGCTCACTCATGAGCAGCCTCCTTCGGCAGTATCTCGGCGACGCTCAGGCGCTCGCGGGTGAAGTAGGTGCGGGCCGCTTGCTGGATATCGGCGGCGGTCACCGCCTCCAGGGTAGCCAGATCTTCATCCATCAGCTTCCAGGACAGGCCGACGGTTTCCAGTTCACCGATGGTGGTGGCCTGGCTGGTAATGGAGTCACGCTCGAAGACCAGGCCGGCAATCACCTGGGCGCGCACGCGCTGCAGCTCCTCGGCGGACGGCGGGTTCTTCTTGAGGTCGTCGAGTTGCCGCCAAAGGCCTGCTTCGGCCTGTTTCAGGGTTTTCCCGGTTTGCCCATTCGGTGTGGCGGATAGTACGAACAGGCTGTCGCCGCGGGTAAAGGCGTCGTAGTAGGCCGAGGCGCCGGAAACCAACTCTTCGCCGCGTTCCAGACGGGCCGGTAAGCGCGCGCTGTAGCCTCCGTCGAGCAGCGCGGAGATCAGTCGCAGGGCATGCACTTGGCGGGCATTCTTGGCGGTCGCTAGGCTCGGTACGTTAAAGCCCATCAGCAGGCTCGGCAGTTGGGTCTTCAGGTGCAGGCGAATGCGCCGCTCGCCCGGTTCGGCCAGCTCCTGGGGCGTCTTCGCGCTCGGTACGGCGCGGCGGGGGATGGCGCCGAAATAACGCTCGGCGAGGGTTTTCACCTCGCTGGCACTGACGTCGCCGACCACCACCAGGGTGGCGTTATTCGGCGCGTACCAGGTTTCGTACCAGTGGCGCAGTTCCGCCACCGTCATGCGCTTGAGGTCGGCCATCCAGCCGATGGTCGGCGTGTGATAACCGCTGGCGGGGTAAGCCAGGGCCTGAAAGCGTTCATAGGCCAGCGCGCTGGGCTTGTCGTCGGTGCGCAGGCGCCGCTCTTCCTTGATCACCTCGATCTCGCGGCTGAACTCCTCTGGCGGCAGGCGCAGGCTGGCCAGGCGGTCGGCTTCCAGCTCGAAGGCCACGCTCAGGCGGTCGCGCGCCAGCACCTGGTAATAGGCGGTGTAGTCGTCGCTGGTAAAAGCGTTCTCCTCGGCGCCCAGCTCACGCAGAATGCGCGAGGCTTCACCGGGGCCGAGCTTGCGGCTGCCCTTGAACATCATGTGTTCGAGGGCGTGGGAAAGGCCGGTCTGACCCGGCGTTTCGTAGCTGGAGCCGACCTTGTACCAGATCTGCGAAACCACCACCGGGGCGCGGTGATCCTCGCGAACGATGACCTTGAGGCCATTCTCCAGGCTGAATTCGTGAGTCGGCTGAGGTTCTGCGGCCTGTGCCGTCAGCGGTAAGCAGAAGGCTACGAGCAGCAAACCGGCGGCGCGGCGGGCAAGCATTTTCATTAAGAGGTCGACCTGTCGGGCGGCCCGCTTGGTCTTAGCTTCGGCGGGCGCGGAGGTGCTAGGATACCCATCCGTTTTACTGGCGGCCACGGCTGTTGGGTTTTTGCCCTGTCGGCGCGTCGCTCCTTTGAGATAGCCGTCCTCCATGTTTGGTTCCAACGACGACAAGAAGACTCCAGCCGCTGCTGGAGAGAAAGCTCCGGCTGAATCCGGAGAGAAAAAGAGCCTGTTCGGCTGGCTGCGTAAAAAGCCGCAGGAGACTGCTGCCGAGGCGGCGACCAAGCCTCAGCCCGTCACGGCTGAGCCGGTTGCAATAGAGCCTGCAAGCCCGGCTGGGCCGGCGTTGACGGCTGACTCGCCGCCAGCGGCTGAACCGAGCCTGGCGCCAGAGCCGCTGGCCAGCCCGCCAGCGCTTAGCCCTGCCGAGCCACCCGCGGCGGCTGCCGTTGTGCCTGACAGTCGCGTGCAAACGCCTGCCCAGGCCGCAGTCGAAACTGCGGAAGAGGCCGCCAAGCCAGGCTTTTTCGCCCGCTTCAAAGCGCCTGAGAGCAAGGCGCCGACGTCGCCGGCAACCGAGCCGGTAACGCTTGCAACGGTCGAAACTGCTCCATTGGTTGCGCCGGCGGTGCCGCCAACGCCCGCACCGGTCGGTGTGACCAGTGCGACGGTCAGTTCTGAGGAAACGAAAGCAGGCTTTTTCGCGCGGTTGAAGCAGGGGCTGTCGAAGACCAGCGCCAACCTCGGCGAGGGCATGGCCAGCCTGTTCCTCGGCAAGAAAGCCATCGATGACGACCTGCTCGACGAGATCGAAACCCATCTGTTGACCGCCGACGTGGGCGTCGAAGCCACCAACGCGATCATCCAGAGCCTGACGCAAAAGGTCGCGCGCAAGCAGCTGACCGACAGTGGCGCACTCTATAAAGCACTGCAGGAAGAGTTGGCGGCCATGCTCAAGCCAGTCGAACAGCCGCTGCAGATCAATCCGCAGAAGAAGCCTTTCGTGATTCTGGTGGTCGGCGTGAACGGTGCCGGGAAGACTACCACTATCGGCAAACTGGCGAAAAAGCTGCAGCTGGAAGGCAAGAAAGTCATGCTCGCCGCCGGCGATACCTTCCGCGCCGCCGCCGTCGAGCAATTGCAGGTCTGGGGCGAGCGTAACCAGATCGCGGTGATTGCCCAGCACACCGGCGCGGACTCCGCCTCGGTGATCTTCGATGCGGTGCAGGCCGCCACGGCGCGCGGTATGGATGTGCTGATTGCCGATACCGCCGGTCGCCTGCACACCAAAGACAATTTGATGGAGGAGCTGAAAAAAGTTCGCCGAGTGATCGGCAAGCTCGATGAGGCGGCACCGCACGAAGTGCTGCTGGTGCTGGACGCCGGTACTGGGCAGAACGCCATCAACCAGGCCAAGCAGTTCAACCAGACCGTGAGCTTGACCGGTCTAGCGCTGACCAAGCTGGATGGTACGGCCAAGGGTGGGGTGATCTTCGCCCTGGCCAAGCAGTTTGGCCTGCCGATTCGCTATATCGGTGTAGGTGAAAGCATCGATGATCTCCGTACCTTTGAAGCCGAGGCCTTTGTGCAGGCCTTGTTCGCCGAGCGGGAGCACGCATGATTCGCTTTGAACAGGTCGGTAAACGCTATCCCAATGGCCACGTCGGCCTGCACGAGCTGAGTTTCCGCGTACGGCGTGGCGAGTTTCTGTTCGTCACCGGGCACTCCGGGGCCGGCAAAAGTACCTTGCTGCGGCTGATTCTGGCGATGGAACGGCCGACCACCGGCAAGCTGTTGCTGGCCGGGCAGGATCTGGCGCAGATCACCACCGCGCAGATTCCCTTCCTGCGTCGGCAGATCGGCGTGGTGTTTCAGAACCATCAACTGCTGTTCGACCGTACCGTGTTCAACAACGTCGCCTTGCCGTTGCAGATTCTCGGCCTGTCCAAACCGGAGATCGCCAAGCGTGTCGATGCGGCGCTGGAGCGCGTGGCGCTGTCGGACAAGCGCGATTTGTTTCCCGGTGATCTGTCCACCGGCCAGCAACAGCGGGTCGGTATCGCCCGTGCGGTAGTCCATCGCCCCGCCCTGCTGCTGGCGGACGAACCCACCGGTAACCTCGACCCACGGCTGGCGGCGGAGATCATGGGTGTATTCGAAGACATCAATCGCTTGGGTACCAGTGTGCTGATCGCCAGCCACGACCTGGCGTTGATCGCCCGCATGCGCCATCGCATGTTGACCTTGCAGCGCGGCCGTTTGATTGGTGATGGGGAGGCCGGCTAATGAGTGCGACTCGCAACCCACAAGAGCCGTCGTCCGCGGCTGAGCGCGTAGGCGCTGCGCCGAAAAAAGACGATAAGAAGCACGACGATGGTCCGGACTTCCGTACCTTGCTGCACGCCTGGCTGGAAAGCCATCGCTCCAGCCTGGTCGATAGCCTGCGCCGGCTAGGCAAGCAGCCGATCGGTGGTTTCTTCACCTGCTTGGTGATGGCCATCGCCCTGAGTCTGCCGATGGGGCTTTCCCTGCTGCTGAATAACGTCGAGCGCCTCGGTGGCTCCTGGCAGCGCGCGGCGCAGATTTCCCTGTTTATGCAGATCGATGCCAGCGATGCCGAGGGCGAACAACTGCGGGCGCAGATCGCCGGGATGGCGGATGTCGCTGAATCCGAGTGGATCAGCCGCGAGCAGGCGCTGGCGGAGTTTCAGCAGCAGTCGGGCCTCGGCGAAGCGCTCAAGGAGTTGCCGCAGAACCCGCTGCCCGGGGTGATTCTGGTCACGCCGAAGGAGGTCGATAAAACCGCGCTGGAAGCGTTGCGTCTGCGTCTGGCGGAGTTGCCGAAAGTGCAACAGGCGCAACTCGATCTGCTCTGGGTGGAGCGCCTGAGCGCGATCCTCAAGCTCGGTGAGCGCTTCGTTTTCGGGCTGACCTTGTTGCTGGTGATGGCGCTGCTGTTGGTTATCGGCAACACCATTCGTCTGCATATCGAAAACCGTCGCACGGAGATCGAAGTGATCAAGCTGGTCGGTGGTACCGACAGCTATGTACGCCGACCCTTCCTCTATATGGGCGCGCTATATGGCCTGGGTGCCGGGTTTCTCGCCTGGGCGGTGCTGGCCTTCGGCTTGGACTGGCTGAATGGCGCAGTGGTGCGGCTGGCAGGGCTCTACGGCAGTGATTTTGCCCTCGCCGGGGTGCCGTTAGCCGATGGTCTGTCTCTGCTGCTGGGCGCACTATTGTTGGGGTATATTGGCGCCTGGCTAGCGGTCGCCCGGCACTTGACCGAGCTCGCGCCAAAGTAGTAAGAGTATGTTTCTATTTGTGTTTTCGTGCTTTTTGAACTTTTGAGTCAACTGTATAGTCTTATCCGCAGTGCTTGAAAGGCACGAGTTTTCGTGAGTCGGAGGATTCGCATGACCAATTCTTTGCAACCTGTCTATGCCTTGGTCCCGGGTGCCAACCTGGAGGCCTACGTGCATGCGGTTAACAGCATTCCGCTGTTGAGCGCCGAGCAGGAGCGCGAACTGGGCGAGAGTCTCTATTACCATCAAGACCTTGAGGCAGCCCGGCAAATGGTGCTTGCGCACCTGCGTTTTGTCGTACATATCGCGAGAAGTTATTCCGGCTACGGTCTGGCCCAGGCCGACCTGATCCAGGAAGGCAACGTCGGCCTGATGAAAGCGGTCAAGCGCTTCAACCCAGAGATGGGTGTGCGTCTGGTGTCCTTCGCCGTGCATTGGATCAAGGCCGAGATCCACGAATTCATCCTGCGTAACTGGCGCATCGTCAAAGTCGCCACCACCAAGGCGCAGCGCAAATTGTTCTTCAACCTGCGCAGCCAGAAGAAGCGTCTGGCCTGGCTGAATAACGACGAAGTGCATGCGGTGGCCGAGAGCCTGGGTGTGGAACCGCGTGAAGTGCGCGAGATGGAAAGCCGTCTGACCGGCCATGATATGGCCTTCGATCCGGCGGCCGAAGCCGATGACGACAGCGCGTTTCAGTCGCCCGCGAACTACCTGGAAGACCATCGCTACGATCCGGCCCGGCAGTTGGAAGATTCGGACTGGAGCGACAGCTCCACCGCCAATCTGCATGAGGCGCTGGAAGGTCTGGACGAGCGCAGCCGCGACATCCTGCACCAGCGTTGGCTGGCCGAGGAGAAGGCGACCCTGCATGAGCTGGCGGCCAAGTACAACGTCTCCGCTGAGCGTATCCGCCAGCTGGAGAAGAACGCCATGAATAAGCTGAAAGGTTCGATTGCAGCCTAAGCCTCCTAAGGCTGTGTCACTCTAAGCCTGTAAGTCGTCCTCGAAAAGCCGCACTCTGGTGCGGCTTTTTTCTGTCTGAATTTTTGCTTGGAGTAAACCTATGTCCATGCCGCCGCTGCGTCTGCAGCATTGGCTGTTGTTTGCCCTGGTGGCGCTGCTGTTCTTTGCCTGGGGTGGCTGGTTGATGCGCGCGCCGGACAAGGTCGCGCCATTGCCCGGCTTGGCCGAGTGGCAGAGCCAGGTGCTGACGCCTTTGGCCGAGAATCAACTGACGTTGAGTCGCTTGAGTGCGGTGGCCGAGGGCGAGCTGTGGCTGCAACCGCGGTTGGATGGGCCGCGTCTGCTCTATCGCGCGGAGCTGGCGGCTTCCGGTGAAGTTTGGCAGTTGGAAGCCGAGCTGGCGTTGAGTGACAGCGAGCGCGTCAGCCTGATGGCGGCGACGGGGTTGGAGCCGAAGGATGCCGAGCAGCCGCTCAGTCAGCAGTTGCTGGCGCAATTAGGCTCGCATGCGCTGGCGACATTGACCTTGACGCCGCTACAGCCAGTTAGCGGCGAGCGAGTCGCCGCGAGCCTGGGCCAGCCGCGATTGCGTCTGGAGCTGGCCGAGGGTGAGGCCTGGGTCTATCCGCTGCAAGGCCTGACCGCGCATTTGCAGGACGATCAGTTGCAGCTGTTGCGCGTCGTGCCGCGCCGGGCGCTGGAGCAGCACTGAGCGCCACGCTGCAGCGAGCTAGCGTGCTTGTGCGGGGTTGGCGGCTGGGATTGTCGGCTAACGGCTGGGGCAGCCTTCAACCCCTCACTAGCCAGAGCGCTGCGCTTGCATCTGGTTGAGGTAGTGGCTACCGCCCAGCTGTCGCATCTGTCGGCGAATCCAGCTGGCGCGGCGGCTGACGTAGCCGCTCGGGCGGCCGGCACTCCACTCCCGTGGATTGGGTAGCACGGCGGCAAGCAGGCTGGCCTGTTGATTCGACAGATAGGGGGCAGCGATCCCGAAGTGCTTGCGCGCGGCGGTTTCGGCGCCGAACACTCCATCGCCCCATTCGACACTGTTCAGGTACACCTCGAGAATCCGCTGCTTCGGCCAGAATAGCTCGATCAGCCCGGTAAACCAGACTTCCAGTCCTTTACGCAGCCAGCTGCGGCCGGACCAGAGGAACAGGTTTTTCGCTATCTGCTGGCTGAGGGTGCTGGCCCCGCGCAGCGAGCCGCCGCGGTCGTTATGGGCCATGGCGGCCTGGATGGCATTGATGTCGAAGCCCCAGTGCTCGGCGAATTTCTGATCTTCGCCGGCAATCACGGCGATCTTCAGGTCATCCGGCAGTTCGTTCCAGGGGCGCCAGTCGCGCTTGAGGTCGATTGGCTTACCATCGATCCAGGACTCGATCTTGCGCTCGACCATCAGCGCCGAGCCGGGCGGCGGAACCCAGCGAAAGAACAGCACCAGCAGCGCCGAGCCGACCACGAACCAGAGCAGCGGTTTGAACAGGCGGGGAAACAGAGATCGAAGCATGCGCGGCTGGGTCTGGCAGTTGAGGCGGCCATTATAGCCAGGGGGGTGCCAGTCGCGGATATCTGTCGGGGGTGAGTTATGTAGCGCTGCCACCTTTTTCAACGGTCTGTTAACGCAAGGCGGTGGCAACGCAGGGCAGAGGGTCAGGCGAACACAAAGTACTTTCTGACAGTTTCCACGACTTGCCAGGTGCCGCGCATGCCGGCTTCGACGATGAAAATATCGCCAGCCTTGAGGTGGATCGGGTCTTTGCCTTCGGGGGTGATGATGCAGTAGCCCTCCTGGAAGTGGCAGTACTCCCAGCGGTCATAGTTCACTTCCCAGGTACCTGGGGTGCAAATCCAGGTGCCCATGATCTTTTTGCCGTCTTCCGAGGTGTAGGCATTCAGGTTCACGGTGTGCGGGTCGCCGGCAATTTTCTTCCACTTGCAGGCATCCAGAACGGGGAGTGGCTGGGTGTCTCTGAGTACGGTGATCGGATTAGGCATGGGGCATTCCACTGGCGGTTAATGAACGCGGTTTGGGCGTTCAATATAGGGCGTCGCGTGGTGGCGGGATTGTCTGCAGCCGACCTGGTATGGCCTGGTTCCCGCCACTATTTTTGGCTGCGCAGGTTTCTGCGGGCATGATGGTCGGCACCGATTGTGGATTGGTCATTCTGGAGTTCTGCGCATGCTGCGTTTATTTATCCTGCTGGCCGCATTTTTCGGCTTTAGCGGCGTAACCCTCGGCGCTTTCGCTGCCCACGGCCTGAAAAGTCGCTTGTCCACCGAGTACCTGGCAGTGTTTCAGACCGGTGTGCATTACCAATTGATTCATGCCCTGGCTCTGCTGGCAGTGGCTGCGTTGACGCTGCACCTGCCGGGGCGCCTGCTGACGGCGGCAGGCAGTCTGTTCACGCTGGGTATCCTGTTGTTTTCCGGCAGCCTCTATCTGTTGACGCTGACCGGCGTCGGCAAGCTCGGCATCATCACGCCCTTTGGCGGTCTGGCTTTTCTCGCCGGCTGGGCCTGCTTAGGCATCGCAGCCTGGAAGGCTCAGGGCTAAGCGGCTGCAAAAGCGCCTGAGCGGCCCATATTCCACCGTTTTCTTGCCCCATAGAGCGACTATGGGGCGGCAAAATCGGAGGAATCTGGTCTCGCTCAATCACTTTTTCGCTGCGCTCTTCCCCGAGCCCTCCAGGCTGTGGCCTGGCGTTTAACCTGACTTTGGCGTCAACTGTGAGACGAATGGCGCGCCTTTGCCTTGGTCATCGCCAGCGATAGAGCTAGAATGCCGGCCCCCCTCAAATTGTGATTGCCCCGTCATGCGCATTCAGTTGAACGGTGAATCTTTCGAGCTGCCCGATGGCCAGACGGTCGCCGACTTGCTGGTTCGCCTTGAGCTGACTGGCCGCCGCGTTGCGGTCGAGCTCAATCTGGATATCGTGCCGCGCAGCCAGCACGCCGCCACGGCCTTGCGCGAGGGCGACCAGCTGGAAGTGGTGCACGCCATCGGTGGCGGCTAGCTTTCAGCCGCGACAGTGCAGCCCTGACAGCAACAGAACTGGCGGCAACAGCGCCAAAGCCCAAGAGGATTTCCGATGAGCCAAGTTCGCAGCGATAAGCCCTTTACCCTGGCCGGTCGTACTTACCAGTCACGTCTGTTGGTCGGTACCGGCAAGTATCAGGATCTCGACGAAACCCGTCGTGCCATCGAGGCGTCGGGCGCGGAGATAGTCACGGTTGCGGTGCGTCGCACCAATATCGGCCAGAACCCGGATGAACCGAATCTGCTCGATGTGATTTCGCCTTCGCGTTACACCATTCTGCCGAACACTGCTGGCTGCTACGACGCCATCGAGGCGGTCCGCACCTGCCGCCTGGCGCGCGAGCTGCTGGACGGGCACAAGCTGGTCAAGCTGGAAGTGCTGGCCGATCAGAAAACCCTGTTCCCCAACGTAATCGAGACCCTCAAGGCCGCCGAAGTGTTGGTCAAGGACGGTTTCGACGTGATGGTTTACACCAGCGACGACCCGATCATCGCGCGGCAACTGGCCGAGATGGGCTGCATCGCGGTGATGCCGCTGGCCGGCTTGATCGGTACCGGGCTGGGTATCTGCAACCCGTACAACCTGCGCATCATCCTCGAAGAAGCGAAGGTTCCAGTGCTGGTGGATGCCGGTGTCGGCACTGCATCCGACGCGACCATCGCCATGGAACTGGGCTGTGAGGCGGTGCTGATGAACAGCGCCATCGCCCATGCGCAGAACCCGGTGCTGATGGCCGAAGCGATGAAGCACGCGATTGTTGCCGGGCGCCTGGCCTATCTGGCCGGCCGTATGCCGAAGAAGCTGTATGCCAGCGCCTCGTCGCCACTGGATGGCCTGATCCGCTAAGAAGCTGCGGAAAGCCTATTTCTATCGCTCCCGCGCAAACGCGGGCGCAGGTGTTCCAGCGTATCTGGATACCCGCCTACGCGGGTATGACGATTACTGCAGCGTTATTGAGTTAAGAGTTCGCCATGATCGAATCGCAAGAGCCGTCCGCCCCGGCCGACGAAGAGCGCCATCTGCGCACCATCAAGAGCTTTGTCATGCGTGCCGGGCGGATGACGGACGGCCAGCAACGCGGCCTCGACCAGGGCCTGCCGCGCTTTGGCCTGGAGTTGACGGCCGGGGCGCCGGATTTCGATGCGGTCTTCGGTCGTAGTGCACCGCGGACTTTCGAGATCGGCTTTGGCATGGGCCATTCGCTGCTGGAGATGGCCGCCGCTGCGCCGGAGCAGGATTTTATCGGCGTCGAGGTGCATCGGCCGGGCGTCGGTGCGTTGCTCAATGGTTTGCTGACGCAGAACCTGACCAACGTCCGCGTCTATCAGTGCGACGCTCTGGAAGTGCTGCGTAACTGCATCGCCGATGCCAGTCTGGATCGCTTGCTGCTGTTCTTTCCTGACCCTTGGCATAAGTCGCGCCACCATAAGCGCCGCATCGTGCAGCCGGAGTTCGCCCAGCTGGTGCGGCAGAAGCTGAAAATCGGCGGTGTGCTGCATATGGCCACCGACTGGCAGCCCTATGCCGAGTACATGCAGGAGGTTCTGCAGGCGGCGCCGGGTTTTCGCAACCAGGCGCAAGACGGCGGTTGCGTGCCGCGTCCGCCAGAGCGCCCGACCACCAAGTTCGAGCGGCGTGGTGAACGCCTCGGGCACGGTGTCTGGGATCTGAAGTTCCAGCGCATCGACTGAGTCGACTTCGCGCGGTTATTTCTCCATTGATGTGCACCTCGAATGGCTTTGGCGGCAGCGCCAGGGCTGCTCGTGGCTTGACCGGTAACAACGCAACATAGGCCGCTCAGCGGCGCAGGGATGTCAAAAAAGACCGGCAGTAGCCGGCGCCAGGACGGCTCCTCACCGCACCAAACAGTAACGACAAAGCTCGGCCTGGACTGGCTGGATAAATATAAAAGCGGCGTGGTTTTGATGCGCTGCGAGGAGAAAGCTGTGTTGAGAAGTATTGGAGTTCTGCTGCTGACGGTTATTGCGCTACAAGCGCAAGCCAAAGTCGATGCTGTCCAGGCCAGTCGCCTCAATGGCGATCTCACCCCGCTGGGTGGTGAGCGTGGTGGCAATGCGGTGGGCACTATCCCGGATTGGGAGGGTGGTTTGGCACAACCCATCGCCGGCTACCAAGCGGGCATGCACCATCCCGATCCCTATGCCAGCGATGCCGTGCAATATGTGGTCAACAGTAAAAACCTCGGCCAATACCAGGCGCTGTTGCCGGTCGGCCTGAAGACGCTGCTGGAGACCAACCCCGACTACTTCCTGCGTGTATTCCCCACCCGCCGTAGTGCCGCGGCGCCGCAAAGCATCTATGACGCCACGCGTTTCAATGCGCTTAACGCCGAGCTGATCTCGGGCGGTAACGGCGTGCAGGGCGCTGCCGCCGGGGCTCCCTTCCCGCTGCCAGAAACCGGCCAGGAAGCCATCTGGAACCACATCATGCGCTACCGCGGCGAGCAGATTCACTTCGTCACCAATCAGGCGGCGGTGCTCTCCAGCGGTGGCTACAACCTGCTCAAGCTCGAGCGCGACATCTACTTCCGCTACGGTCGCGAGGGCGTCAGCCCGAAGGACCTGGATAACACCCTGTTCTACTACAAGTACAAAGTCGTCGCCCCCGCCAAGCTGTCGGGTTCGGCCCTGGTGGTGCAGGAAACCCTCGACCAGGTGTTGTCGATCCGTAAGGCCTGGCGTTTTAACCGTGGTGAGCGGCGCGTGCGGCGCCTACCCATGCTGGCGTTCGATACCCTGCAGCCGGATACCAATGGCATGGCCACCGCTGACATGGTCGATTCCTACAATGGTGCGCCGGATCGCTACGAGTGGCAGCTGCTCGGCAAGCAGGAGCTGTTGGTGCCCTACAACAGCTACGCGGTGCACCAGAAAGGCCTCCCTTACGCGAGGATCCTGCAAGCCAAGAGCGTCAATCCCGACCTGTTGCGGTACGAGCTGCACCGCGTCTGGGTGGTCGAGGCGGCTCTACGCAAGGGCTTCAGCCACCCTTACGCCAAGCGTCGCTTCTATCTGGACGAGGACAGCTGGCAGATCCTCGCTGTCGACCTCTACGACAAGAACGGCGAGCTGATTGGTCTGCAAGAAAGCCACCCGATCAGCTATTACGACGTGCCGATGTTTGGCAGCACCCTGGAGACCATCTACGACTTCCAGGGCCGCCGTTATTTCGCCGATGGCCTGGATAACAACGAGCCGATGTACGACTTCCACGCGCCGCTCAGCCCGGGCGATTTCACCCCGCAGGCACTGCGGCGCGAAGGTAACTGAGGCAGCGCCGGCTGGATAAAAAAACCGCCCTTTTCGAGGCGGTTTTTTATGGCTGATGGTTTTGGCTAGTGTGCTGTCGCTCCTACACAGGTTGCTAGGGCCTTAGTCGACCAGCTCGGCGCCAATGATGGTCGGTTCCGGCAGGGCTGTGGGTGCGGGGCTGATTTGCAGGTACTTGATGCTTTCCCACGGGATGGGCAGCAGATCGCCATCCACCTGGATGCTGAGGAACGGCGACTCCAGGTGCTTGCGTAGGCTGCGGGCGATGGTGACGGGGTTGTCACTTTGTTGCGGGAAACGCAGGATCAGGAGCCGTCAGCCTAGTTGCGATCCGCGATCACGCCGATCAGGAAGAAGACTAGTAGCAGTACCGGCGCCAGGGTGTAGTTATTGAAATGACCGAGCCCTTTGGCCAGCCAGGGCGTGAGGAACACCATCGCCAGGCCGTAGCCGACCGCGCAGATCAGCACGAACAGCAGGGTGCGGAAGATGAAATTCAGCCCACCGATGCGTTGCTGTACCCAGGCGTTGATCCCTGGGCCGAACAGCACCAGCAAGGTGGCCATGATGGCCAGGGAGATGTCGTACATGTGCCCGCGGCTCCAGCGCGACAAGGTGGCAATCAGGTCGAGTACCAAATCCATCCGGTGTCCTTAGCCCGCTCAGGGCAGAAAGTGTTGCAGGAGGTCGTTAAGAAACAGCTGCCCTTCACGGGTTGCGACTAAGCGCGTGGGGTCGGCGAGGAGTAGGCCGCGGGCTTCGGCTTCGCGGCGCGCGCTGGCCAGTTCGGCTATCGGTAGGCCGGTGCGTTGAGTGAATAGATCGGCCGCCACGCCGTCCGTGAGGCGTAGCACATTCATCAAAAACTCGAAGGGCAGCTCCTCGCGACTGAGTATCCGCTCGCCCGCCTGGAAGGCTTTGCTCGGGTCCAGGTAATCCTTCGGCAGGCGGGTTTTCCAGGCGCGGACGATCTGCCCGTTCGGGCTGCTCAGTTTGGCGTGCGCGCCGGCGCCGATGCCGAGGAAGTCACCGAAGCTCCAGTAATTCAGGTTGTGCCGCGCCCGTAGGCCATCGCGCGCGTAAGCGGAGACTTCGTACTGCGCATAACCGTGCTCGGCCAGCAGCGCCTGGCCGGCTTCCTGGATATCCCAGAGGATGTCGTCTTCCGGCAGCGTCGGCGGCTGGTTCCAGAATACTGTGTTCGGTTCCAGGGTCAGTTGGTACCAGGACAGGTGGGTCGGCGCCAAGTCGATGGCCTGGCGCAGGTCGGCGAGGGCGTCGTCGAGGGATTGATCGGGCAGGCCGTGCATCAGGTCCAGATTGAAGTTGTCGAAGCCGGCATTGCGCGCCATGTCTGCCGCGCGGATCGCTTCATCGCCGTTGTGGATGCGGCCCAGCGCTTTGAGTTTTGCTTCCTGGAAACTCTGTACACCAATCGACAGACGGTTGATGCCGAGCTGGTGGTAGGCGCGGAATTTGGCTTGCTCGAAGGTGCCTGGATTGGCCTCCAGGGTGATCTCGATATCGCGGGCGAACTTGATCCGCTGTTCGACCCCATCGAGCAAGCGCCCCAAGGCTTCGGCGCTGAACAGGCTGGGCGTGCCGCCACCGAAGAAGATCGAGGTCAGCTCACGGCCGTGGACGTGCTTCAGATCCTGCTCGAGATCGGCCAGCAGCGCATCGACATAGGCCGTTTCCGGCAGCTCAGGGCTGGCGGCATGGGAGTTGAAGTCGCAGTACGGGCATTTGCGCACGCACCAGGGGATGTGGATGTAGAGCGCCAGCGGCGGCAATTGCGGCAGCCCAACGCCCCCTGCCGGGTGCAGAGGGAGAATCAGCCCACGCTCGGTCATGCCAGTTCCAGGCGCTGACGCAGCAGCGCCATGGCGCGGGCGCGGTGGCTCAGCTGGTTCTTCTCGGCGGGGGACAGTTCGGCGCTCGAGCAGTCGCGCTCGGGCACCCAGAACAGTGGGTCGTAACCGAAGCCCTGTTCGCCACGTGCCTCTTCCAGGATGCGGCCGTGCCAGAGGCCTTCGCAGATGATCGGCAACGGATCATCGGCATGCCGGACCAGCGCCAGGGCGCAGACGAACTGCGCGCCACGCTCGGCTTGCGGCACGCCCTGCAGGGTGGCCAGCAGTTTGGCGTTGTTCGCCGCATCGCCTTGACCATCGGCATAACGGGCCGAGTAGATGCCAGGGGCGCCGCCGAGGGCGTCCACCGCCAGGCCCGAGTCATCGGCAAGTGCCGGCAGACCGGAGACTTTGGCGGCGTTGCGGGCCTTGAGAATGGCGTTCTCGATGAACGACAGGCCGGTCTCTTCCGGCTCCAGGCTGCTGAACTCGCCCACCGAGCGCACGCGGATGGCGTCTCCGAGCATGGCTTGGAGCTCTTTAAGTTTGCCGGTGTTGTGGCTGGCCAGGACCAGTTGTGTGAAAGGCATCATTCGTCGGGGAAAAACTCTTGGCTGAAATCGAGGCTGTTGACCGCGCCGTCGTCGGCTTGCACCTTGACGCTGAAGCGCAGCACTTCCTGCTGATCGAAGGGGAACTGCGCCAGGTAGTAGATGGCGCCGCTTTCATTGACCTGCTTGAAGGTCAGGGGGCGAACCATGCCGAGCAGGTTCTTGACCTCGCCGCTGACCTTAGCGCTGCTGGCCTTGCCGGCTTTCAGCACGGCGATATTGAGCACTCCCAGGGTCTTGCTGCGGGTCAGGCCCGCCGCCGCCGCGATGTCGGGCTGCAGGATGCCAGAGTTGAAGGCGCTGTAATGCACATCCAGGTCTCCGAAGCTTTGCTTTTGTTCGGCGGCGACGGGCAAGGCCAGGCACAAGGCGAGAATGAATAGAGCGAAGCGACGCATGATTGCTCTCCTTAAAATATGGGCCTCAGGGCGGCAGGCGGTTAAACGGCGATACGGTGATCCAGCACGCCGGGGCCGCTGACGCGATAGATGCCGATCTCACCTAATAGATTAGGCCAAACCCGGCTAGTCCAGCCGTGTCTGTGCTGGTGATCCACCGCCAGGCGGTCGAGTACGCGCACCTTGCGCTCGCGGCACAGCGCCTCGAAGTCCTGGAAGGTGCAGAAGTGGATGTTCGGCGTGTTGTACCAGGTGTACGGCAGGAACTCGGAAACCGGCATCCGGCCTTTGCTGGCCAAGTACCAGCGGCAGCGCCAATGGCCAAAGTTGGGGAAGGTAATGATGCACTGGCGACCGACTCGCAGCATCTCTTCGAGGATCTTGTCCGGGTATTGCACGGCCTGCAGAGCTTGGGTCATCACCACCACATCGAAGCTGTTGCTGGCGAAGTTGCCGAGGCCCTTGTCCAGGTCCTGCTCGATGACGTTGACGCCCTTGCTCACGCACTCGGCGATATTCTCCGGGTCGATTTCCAGGCCGTAGCCGCTGACTTGCTTGTGGTCACGCAGCCAGGCGAGCAGCTCGCCATTGCCGCAACCGAGGTCGAGCACCCGGCTGCCGGCGGGTATCCAGTCTTGGATGATTTCCAGATCGGCTCTCACGTGAATCCTTAGATGCTGATGCGGTGCATGTAACCGCCGAAGGCTTGCAGGTAGCGCGGAATCGGCATGAGGAAGGCGTCATGCCCTTGCGGCGCATCGACTTCCAGGTAGCAGACGTTCTTGCGCGCGGCCATCAGCGCGTCGACGATTTCTCGCGAACGTGCCGGCGAGAAGCGCCAGTCGGTGGTGAAGGAGATCACGCAGAAGTCTGCCTTGACGCCTGCCAGGGTCTTGGCCAGGTTGCCGTCATGTGCCGCAGCCGGGTCGAAGTAGTCCAGCGCCTTGGTCATCAGCAGGTAGGTGTTGGCGTCGAAGCGCCCGGAAAACTCCTCGCCTTGGTAGCGCAGGTAGCTTTCGACCTGGAATTCCACGCTATGGAAGTCGTAGTTGAGCTTCTCGCTCTTCAGTCCGCGGCCGAATTTCTCGCCCATGGCATCATCCGACAGGTAGGTGATGTGGCCGACCATGCGCGCCAGCATCAGCCCGCGCTTGGGGATCACGCCCTGTTCCTGGAAGTGCCCGCCGTGGAACTCCGGATCGGAGAGGATCGCCTGGCGTGCCACTTCGTTGAAGGCGATGTTCTGTGCCGACAGTTTCGGTGCCGAAGCGATCGCCAGGCAGTGGCGAATTCGCTCAGGGTAGCTGATGGCCCATTGCATGGCCTGCATGCCGCCGAGGCTGCCGCCGACCACCGCGGCCCATTGCGCGATGCCGAGCCGGTCGGCCAAGAGCGCCTGGCTATGCACCCAATCTTCCACGGTCAGTACCGGGAAGTCCGCGCCGTAAGGCTTGCCGCTGGCCGGGTTAATACTGGAGGGGCCGGTCGAGCCGTTGCAGCCGCCGAGGTTGTTGAGGCTGACGACGAAGAATTTGCCGGTGTCGATGACCTTGCCGGGGCCAATGCAGCTGTCCCACCAGCCGGGTTTGCGCTCGTCCACGCTGTGGTAGCCGGCGGCGTGGTGGTGACCGGAGAGGGCGTGGCAGATCAGTACCGCGTTGCTGCGCGCAGCGTTAAGTTCGCCGTAGGTCTCGTAGACCAACTGGTAGTCGGCCAGGCTGCGGCCACAGGCCAGCGCCAGTGGTTCGGCAAAGTGCGCGACCTGGGGCGTGATCAGACCGACGGAGTCTTCGGGAAAGGCGGTGGGCATCGACCCTGCTCTCGCTGAAAGGAGGCGTCAGTCTAAAGAGCACCGCCCCAGGCGGCAAGCGCACGGGGCGGTAGGTAACACCTTGAAATGCCGGGCCCGGGAGTCTGTCGGACTTAACACTGTCCTGCTGCGAAAGTCTGCGCCCGCCAGGCTCCTAGTATCGCGACAAAGTTTGCTTCGGGCTCAATCGGCCGTGCCTTGTTGGCGGTTGGAGAGTGGTAGCGTGACCACCTTGGCCCGGCGTTGGATCGGTGCGGGGCGGCGCAAGGTGCGCAGCATCTCGTTGGCCTGGCTCAGCTGCTGTTCCAGTTCCTGGGTATAGCGTTGCATTTGCTGGCTGCGCAGGCGTGCCTGCTGGGTGTTTTGGGCTAGCGCCTTGAGCCGCAGCATGTGGGTTTCCAGCAGTTGCTTGTGCTCCAGAGTGTGCTGCATCAGTGGCATCAGCGCATCGCTGGCCCATTGCTCGGTCTCCTGGCGCAGGCGTTGGTGCAGGCCGATGACTTCCTGCACCAGGGTGGCGAAGAAGCGCCGGGTCAGGGTGCGTTGCTCGGTCAGCAGGGTCTTCAGGTGTAGACGGAACTGATCGGCCTTACCCTGCTGTTGTTTCAGTTCGCGCAGGTAGCGTTTGACGTTGAACTGCGGCGCGTCCACACCGTGCAGCGGGTTCTCTTCGTTATGTCGACGGTAGATGGCGGCGACCATGGTGTTGGCCATCTCGGCTTCTTGCTCGAGGTTGTGCAGATCGTGCTCTATCGAACGGAAGAAATGCAGAATGGCCTGGTTGATGCCGAGGGTGGTCCAACTACCGGTGAGGTTCTTGCGCACCTTGTGCAGGTGTTCTTCCAGGCGCTCGGGGTTCGCAGCGGTACGCAGCAGATCGCCCTGGCGCTTGAGCAGGCGTTGGTTGGTCTTCAGCCCGAGCAGGCGCCGATGGTGCTGGCCGTGATCGTCCTTGGTCTTGGCGGTCAGTTCGAACAGCAATTGGCCGTTGTCCTGCTGGTGGTTGGCCAGCAGGGTTTGTTGCTCGCGGACTTTTTCCAGGCGCAGATTGAGCAGGTGTTGACTGTTTTGCAGCAGCGCCAGCACCTGATTGACCACGCGCTCTTCGAGCAGGCGTTCCTTCTGCGCGACAATGCGCTCGCACAGCAGGTTTTCCAGGTCGCCCAGTTGGCTGCGGCTAAGCAGCTCTTGATCCTTGCGGACTTTGGCCAGCAGGGCCTGCTTGGCCGACAGTGGCAGCACATCCTCGCGGGCGATGCCGAGCTGTTTGGCGGTCGCCGCCTGGATCTGTTGGATGGCCTTCTGCACGAAGGCTTCGCCGGCCAGGTCGTCCCACAGTACGTCGATCTTGTTCAGTACGGCGAACAGGCTGGTCTGGGTGTCCTCGTCGAGCTGATGGATGTGCGTCTGCCAGACGGCCATGTCACTGGCAGTCACCCCGGTATCGGCGGACAGCAGAAAAATGATTGCCTGGGCGCTGGGCAGCATCGACAGGGTCAGCTCGGGTTCGCTGCCGAGGGCGTTCAAACCAGGGGTGTCGAGGATGCGCAGGCCTTGGCGCAGCAGCGGGTGGTCGAAGTTGACGATGGCGTGGCGCCAGGCGGGCACCAACACCTGGTCGGGTTTGCCGGCGCTTTCCAGCATGTCCGGATGGAAGCCCAGCTGAATCGCCTGTTCCACTGGCATCGGTTTGGTCTTCGCGACTTGGGTGAAGGCCTGCACCATATTGTTCGGGTCGCTGATATCCAGCGGGATATTCACCCAATGCCTGGGAATACGCTTGAACTGTGCGACGCTGGCATCGGCCATGCGCGTTTCGATCGGCAGCAGACGAATATAGGAGCGTTCCGAGCGTGGATCGAAGAACAGCTCGGTCGGGCACATGGTGGTGCGCCCGGCGTGCGACGGCAGCATGCGTTGGCCGTATTCGGAGAAGAACAGGCTGTTGATCAGCTCGGTCTTGCCGCGGGAGAACTCACCGATAAAGGCCAGGGTGATGTGGTCGGTGCGCAGCAGGCGCAGTGCGGCCTCAAGCTTGGCTTCCACGGCCTCGGAGGTGAGGCGGTTATTGGCCAGCCAACTGCGATAACGGGTGATCTCGCGCATCAGCTCGCGCTTCCAGGTGACGTAAGCGCTCACTTGTTGACTGAGACGTTCCATGCCCATCCGTGCTCTCCTTTTTGGCAACACATCCTGCGGGGAACTCAGGAAGATCGGTACATATTGGCCGAGCAAGCGACCTGCGCCAGCTGCTGAGCGGTGCTGAACGCAAGGCATATGGCAAGTTGCCACTGAGGCGCATTATGCGGGTCGTGGCGCGTGCGTCAATTGGGTGGGCTCAGCGGCCCGCCTTAAGGTCGGTCAGGGTGACCGGACGGTCACTCCGAGTTCGGGCGGGAGATGCTTGGGGTTGCGGATGCGCACGCGCTTCTGGCGGTTCAGCTCGCCACTTTCCAGGCTGACCTGGCGCTTGGCGACGCCGAAGGCGCTGGCGAGAAAGGCCAGCAAGTGAGCATTGGCCTTGCCTTCCACCGGCGGCGCGGTGAGGCGAATCTTCAACCGCTCACCATGCAGCCCGGCGAATTCGTCGCAACTGGCTTTGGGCTGCAAGTGGCAGTCGAGGATCAGGTCATCGCCATCCCAGCGGTAGAACGGCATCAGATCAGCAGACGTAGCACGTCGGGCATGCCGGTGCCGATCATGAGGTTTTGGATCACCAGCATGTCGATCAGCTTGATGCCGATGAAGGCGAAGATCGGCGAGATATCCAGCCCGCCCATGCTCGGCAGGAAGCGCCGGATCGGCATCAGCATCGGTTCGCAGATTTGATTGACCAGTAGCACGCCCGGATTGTGGCTGCCTTGGGCGACCCAGGAGAGGATCACGCTGATGATCATCGCGAAGAAGAACACTTTCATGAACAGCGCGGTGATCCCAATGACCGACCAGATCAGCAGTTGGAGTGGGTTGCCCATTACCCCGTAAGTCAGCAGCAAGGTCAGCGTCATCAGCAGAAGTTGGAGCAAAATCGCCAGCACCAGTGAAGCAATATCCAGCCCGCCAAAGCCCGGGATGATCTTGCGCAAGGGTTTCAGCAGCGGCTGGGTGGCGCGCACGATGAACTGGCACAGCGGGTTGTAAAAGTCGGCCCGCACCAGTTGCAGAATGAAGCGCAGCAGCACGATCAGCAGGTACAGGCTGCCGATGGTTTGCAGGAGATATACGGCAGCGGTATTCAGTCCGTTCATCATCAGGTCCTAAAGGGGGTGTTCTCAGTTATTTGCCACCCCGCGCCGGAGCCTACTGTTGCGCAGGGCAAGACGCGAGGAGTGTGATTTGGTTGTTCCAAATGAACGACGAGTAACGCAGCCCTGCGCAACGGCAGGCCCGTCCCTTCGGGTTGTGCCTGAAAGCGTGCCATGCTGCGTTGCAGGCCTTGGCAAGGGATGACCATTCCCTGCAGCCTGCGCCTTGCCTGGTACGCTTTCAGGCGACAACGCGGGGTGTGAAATAGCGGAGAGCACCCCCTATTGGCCCAACTGCTCGGCCAGTTCCGCCGAGCGGTGCGCGGCGGCGTTGAGTGCCTGTTCGACCAGGGCTTCAAAGCCACCGGCCTGGAAAGCCTTGATCGCTGCCTCGGTCGTGCCGGCGGGTGAGGTGACGCGGCGGCGCAATTCGGCGGCATCGACATCGCTGCTAACGGCCATGCGCGCAGCACCCAACGCCGTTTGCAGGGTTAGCTGGACGGCCGTGGCGCGCGGCAGGCCGAGCTTCTCGCCCGCCGCAGTCATCGCCTCGATCAGCAGGAAGAAATACGCCGGGCCGCTGCCGGAGACGGCAGTCACCGCGTCGATCAACTGCTCCTCGTCCAGCCACAGCGCCACACCGACCGCCGAGAGCAGTTGCTCGGCCTGCTGGCGCTGCGCTGCGGACACTTGCGCGTTGGCGTACAGGCCGCTGGCGCCTTGGCGCAGCAGTGCCGGGGTGTTCGGCATGCAGCGCACGATTGGCTGGGTACCCAACCAGTTCTGCATACTGGCGCAAGTGATCCCGGCGGCGATGGAGACGATCAATTGCTTGCCGCTGAGGCTCGGTGCCAGGGCTTGGCAGACGGTCTTCATGGCTTGTGGCTTGACGGCCAGGACAATCACGTCAGCGCCTTGAATGACCTCGGCGTTATCGGCAACGACTTCAATACCGTGCTCGGCGGCAATCTTGGTGCGTTGCTCGGCGCCTGGGTCGCTGGCACGAATGCTCGCGGCATCCATGCCTTGGGCGCGTAGGCCGCCGATCAGGCTGGCGGCCATATTGCCGGCGCCGATAAAGGCAATGCGGGTATCGCTCATAAAAGGCTTCCTTATTAAGACTGGGGGCGGCCCACGCTAGGGGTTGGCCGACTCATCAGTGGCTGTAGTCGCGGGCACCAAATAGGGCGGTGCCAATCCGCACCCAACTGGCGCCTTCGGCGATCGCGGCTTCCAGATCGTGGCTCATGCCCATGGACAGGGTGTCGAGTTCCAGGTTCAGGCTGGCCTGCAGTTCTCGCACTTGAGCGAAGGCCGCATGCTGTGCCGCGAGATCCTCGGTTGGTTCGGGAATGGCCATCAGGCCGCGCAGTTTAAGCCGGGGCAGCTTCGCGACCGCGGCCGCTAGCGCCGGTAAATCCTCTGGAGCACAGCCGGACTTGCTCGCCTCGCCGCTGACATTAACTTGCAAACAGATATTCAGTGGCGGTAGCTGTGGTGGGCGCTGTTCAGACAGACGTTGGGCAATCTTGAGTCGATCGACCGAATGTACCCAGCTGAAATGCTCGGCTATAGCTTTGGTCTTATTCGACTGAATGGGGCCGATGAAATGCCAAATCAAGGGCAAGTCGTTCAGCTCGGCCTGTTTGCTCAGGGCCTCCTGCAAGTAGTTTTCACCAAAGTCATGCACGCCTGCCGCGCAGGCTTCACGGATGGCTTGCGCCGGTTTGGTTTTGCTCACTGCCAATAGGCCAATCGTCGCGTAATCACGCTGCGAGGCTTGCGCCGCCTCACGGATCCGCTCACCGACCTTTGCAATATTCTCTGCTATCGTGGACATTACCTGCGCCAGCCGCCTAGGGTCTGCGGCATTTTAGGCTCTGTCGATGTATTTTCATACGCCGCGACGGAGGCTGTCCTGTCGCAGGGCAAGGTGCGAGGAGTGTGGTTTGGTTATTCCAAATGAGCGACGAGTAACGCAGTCCTGCGACAGGACAGCACCGTCCCTTCGGGTTGCGCAGCAAAACCCGCCAAGCGGTGTTGCGGGACTTGTCGAGGGAATGCCATCGCCTGCGTCCCGCGCCTAGCCTGGCGGGTTTTGCTGCGGCAACGCGGCGCATGAAAATACATCAACAGAGCCTTTTGCTTGCTTGTCATTGGGGAGTTCCATGGATATCACTGAGCTGCTTGCCTTCAGCGCCAAGCAAGGCGCTTCAGACCTGCACCTCTCTGCTGGTTTGCCGCCGATGATTCGGGTCGACGGCGATGTGCGGCGGATCAATCTACCCGCTCTGGATCATAAGCAGGTGCATGCGCTGATCTACGACATCATGAATGACAAGCAGCGTAAGGATTTCGAGGAGTTTCTCGAGACCGACTTCTCCTTCGAAGTCCCTGGCGTCGCGCGGTTCCGGGTCAACGCCTTCAACCAGAACCGCGGTTCCGGTGCGGTCTTCCGGACCATTCCATCCAAGGTGCTGTCCATGGAAGACCTGGGCATGGGCGAGATCTTCAAGAAGATCTCCGATGTGCCGCGAGGCCTGGTATTGGTCACCGGGCCGACCGGTTCGGGCAAGTCGACCACGCTGGCGGCGATGCTCGACTATATAAACAGCAACAAATACCACCACATTCTCACCGTTGAAGACCCGATCGAATTCGTTCACGAATCGAAAAAGTGTCTGATCAACCAGCGGGAAGTGCATCGCGATACCCTCGGCTTCTCCGAAGCGCTACGTTCGGCACTGCGGGAAGACCCGGACATCATCCTGGTCGGTGAGATGCGCGACCTGGAAACCATCCGTCTGGCGCTGACCGCGGCGGAAACCGGGCACCTGGTGTTCGGCACCCTGCACACGACTTCGGCGGCCAAGACCATCGACCGGGTGGTCGACGTGTTCCCGGCGGAAGAGAAGTCCATGGTCCGCTCCATGTTGTCCGAGTCGCTGCAGTCGGTGATCTCGCAAACCCTGATCAAAAAGGTCGGCGGCGGTCGAGTGGCCGCGCACGAGATCATGATCGGCACCCCGGCGATCCGTAACCTGATCCGCGAAGACAAAGTCGCGCAGATGTATTCGGCGATCCAGACGGGGGGCTCGCTGGGCATGCAGACCCTCGACTCCTGCCTCAAGGGCTTGGTGGCCAAGGGCTTGATCACCCGCGAAAACGCTCGCGAAAAATCCAAAACCCCTGAGAATTTCTGATCCGTATCCGCCCCGCCATGTGGTGGGGCGGGTTACGTCGGTTGCGGTACACGCTCGCAATCGACTCGCCCTTTGGGCTGGCGGTAACTGCAATGCTGCCGTGAGTGAGTCGCGTGATAGGCGAGAGAGTCCATGGAATTCGAAAAACTGCTGCGTTTGATGGTGGAAAAGGGTGGCTCTGACCTGTTTATTACGGCGGGTGTGCCGCCGTCGATGAAGGTCAATGGCAAGATCATGCCAATCACCAAGAACCCGATGTCGCCCGAGCAGACCCGTGAAACCGTGCATGCGGTGATGAACGAGCAGCAGCGCCGGGACTTTGCCGAAAACCATGAATGCAACTTCGCCATCAGTGCGCGTGGTGTCGGCCGCTTCCGGGTCAGTGCCTTCTACCAGCGCAACCTGGCGGGGATGGTGCTGCGGCGCATCGAGACCAATATTCCGACTCTGGAAGACCTCAAGCTGCCGGAAGTGCTGAAGAAGCTGGCGCTGACCAAGCGTGGGCTGGTGTTGTTCGTCGGCGCGACCGGTACCGGTAAGTCGACCTCGCTGGCGGCGATGATCGGTTACCGCAACAAGAACAGCAGCGGCCACATCATCTCCATCGAAGATCCGATCGAATACATCCATCAGCACCAGAGCTGCATCGTCACTCAGCGCGAAGTGGGGATCGATACCGAGTCCTTCGAGGTGGCGCTGAAGAACACCCTGCGTCAGGCCCCCGATGTGATCCTGATCGGTGAGGTGCGCACCCGCGAGACCATGGATCACGCCGTGGCGTTCGCCGAAACCGGCCACTTGTGCCTGGCCACCTTGCACGCCAACAACGCCAACCAAGCGCTGGATCGGATCATCAACTTCTTCCCGGCCGACCGGCAGCAGCAGGTGTGGATGGACTTGTCGCTGAACCTCAAGGCCATCGTCGCCCAGCAGCTGGTGCCAACCCCAGATGGCAAGGGCCGGCGCGCGGTGATCGAAGTGCTGATCAACACGCCGCTAGCGGCCGACTTGATCCGCAAAGGTGAGGTGCATGAGCTGAAAGCCTTGATGAAGCGCTCCACCGAACTGGGCATGCAGACCTTCGATCAGGCGCTCTATCAGCTGTATACCCAAGGCGAGATCACCTATGAAGATGCGCTGGCCTACGCCGACTCGGCCAACGACCTGCGCTTGATGATCAAGCTCGGTTCGGAGACCGATGGCGAGCATCTGACCACTATCTCTCAGGGCTTGGCGCTGGAAACCAGCGAGGAAGATACCGGCCGGCGTTTCCGCTAAACCGCCGGTTAATCCGCTGGCGCGCGGGGTTTGCTTTTCGCGTTGGCTGCCGCAGGGCTTGGCCTGGGGCGCTCTCAGCGCTGACTGAGGCGCAGCTGTGAGCCGCTGGCGGTCTCGGTGTTCGGCAGCACGCGCTTGGCCAGCACGTAATGGCGTTTCCAGTACGGTTTGTTCAGGGTGTCGATGGTGACGTTTTTGCCGCGGCGTGGCGCATGGATAAAGCGGTCGTTGCCGAGGTAGATCGCGACATGGTTGACCTTGCGGCTTCTGATATTGAAGAACAACAGGTCACCCGGCTCGAGCTGGTCCCTCGCAACTTTTTGCCCGTCGGCGCGCGACATGGCGTTAGACGTGCGGGGAAGATCCACCTCGTCGATATCACCGAAGGCGTATTTGACCAGGCCGCTGCAGTCGAAGCCTTTTTCCGGCGTGCTGCCACCCCAGCGATAGCGTATGCCGAGCGCGTTTACTGCGCGGCTCAAGACATTGCTGCTGTGCTCGGCCGCCACCGCCGAGGGGGACGGGTTGGGCGTGCTGCGGCTGCTGGCGGAATACGCTTTTACCGTGTGTCCGGTGGAGCCGACAGGCAGCGGCTGATAGCGGTTAGTCGCTTGTGCGGCGAGCGGCAAAGAAAGGCAAATGGCTAGCCATGTCAGGTAAATCGAACGCATTTGGCAGGGCTCTTGGTTGGAAGCGCGCAACTTTATAACAGCTTTTTTGCACATTTTTTAACCATTGGTCGATTGGAACTCATGCGCAGCAGCCAAGTAGGTGCGACAAAATGCCGCTTTCAACTGTGTTTTTAGTGATGAGACCTGCGTCTGCGATTGGCAGAATGGCAGTTGGGATGCGCTCAATTAGCCCGCGTTAAGCCGCCAGTTGTAGGCTTTCCAGCACCGATAAAATCTGCGTTGGGTTCAGCGCTCAAAACAGCATCAGTCACCTGCCAGGAGGCAATCATGGACGTACGTCAGGACACCCACAGTAAGGTCATCGGTTATCTGTTGTGGATCTTCGGTTTCCTCGGAGCGCACCGCTTCTATTACGGCAAACCGGTGACCGGGACCATCTGGTTCTTCACCCTCGGCCTGTTGTTCATCGGCTGGATCATCGACCTGTTCCTGATCCCTTCGATGGATCGCGAGGCGGATCTGCGTTTCAACGCCGGTGAGACGGACTACAACGTCGCCTGGATTCTGCTGACCTTCCTCGGTGTATTCGGTGTGCACCGGATGTATCAGGGCAAGTGGATCACTGGGATCATCTATCTATTCACCGGCGGGCTGTTCCTGATCGGCGTGCTCTACGATTTCTGGACGCTGAACGAGCAGGTCTCAGTGCGCAACGTCCAGCGCGTCTAAACCGACCGTGCAGAAAAAAGCCCGCCAATCGGCGGGCTTTTTCGTGGCTGCGATCAGGCTTGGTAGCTGATATGCCCATCCACCAAGGTGTAGCGCACGGAACCCGGCAGGCAGTGGCCGATGAACGGGCAGTTCTCACCCTTGGAGTACCAGGTTTCACCGGCTAGGGTCGAAGCCTGTGGGTCGAATAGCACCAGGTCAGCGGGCTGCCCGACCGACAGTCGGCCCGCGGGCAGGCGTAGAGCCTGGGCGGGGCCGGTGCTGAGGCGGGTCAGCAGGGTTGGCAGATCCAGGAAGCCGTCCTGTACCAGGCTCAGTGCCAGCGGTAGCAGCAGTTCGACGCTGCTGATGCCGGGCTCGGTGGCGCCGAACGGCGCCAGCTTGGCGTCGGCTTCATGGGGCTGGTGATGGCTGGCGATAGCCTGGATCACCCCGGACTTTACGGCGGCGCGCAGACCGTCGCGGTCGGCGACGGTGCGCAGCGGCGGCTGCACGTGGTAGAGGCTGGAGAAGTCGATCAGCGCCTCGTCCGTGAGAATAAGCTGGTACAGCGCGACATCCGCAGTGACCGGTAGGCCGCGAGCTTGCGCCTCGGCGATCAGTTGGGCACCACGCGCGCTGGTCAGTTGGCTGAAGTGTGCGCGCACGCCAGTTTGCTCGACCAACAGCAGGTCGCGGGCCAAGGCGACGGTCTCGGCGCTTTCCGGGATGCCCGGCAGGCCAAGAAAGCTGGCGGTCGCCCCTTCGTGGGCCAGACCACCTTCGGCCAGGTCGTGATCTTGCGAGTGGAATACCACGGTCAGGTCGAAGGTCGCCGCGTATTCCAAGGCGCGTCGCAGGGTGCGGTTATTGTTGAAGCTGTCCAGACCATTGCCGAACGCCACGCAACCGGCATCGCGCAGGGCGACCAATTCGGCCAGCTGCTCGCCGGCCAAGCCTTTGCTTAGTGCGCCGATCGGGAAGACCTTGGTGTGGCCGGCGGCGCGGGCGCGGTCGAGAATCAGTTCGGCGACGGCTGGCGTATCCAGAATCGGGCGAGTGAACGGCGGGCAGCACAGGCTGGTAATGCCGCCGGCCGCTGCGGCGAGGGTCTCGCTGGCGATGCTGCCTTTGCGACTATAGCCAGGCTCACGCAGCGCGACACTGAGATCGACCAGGCCTGGTGCGGCGACCAGGCCTTGCGCGTCGAGACTCTGCTCGACCACGAAGTCGGCTGGCGCCTGACCAATTGCGGCGATTTTACCGTCTTGCAGGTACAGGTCGCTGAGTTGATCCAGGCCGCTGGCCGGGTCGATCACGCGGGCGCCGAGGATAACGATGCGCATCAGTTTTGCTCCTCGGAGTCTTGATTCATTTGGCGCTGGGTGTTCTGTCCGCTCATGGCCATGGACAGCACCGCCATGC
Organism: Pseudomonas cavernicola; assembly: GCF_003596405.1. Taxonomy (NCBI): domain Bacteria; kingdom Pseudomonadati; phylum Pseudomonadota; class Gammaproteobacteria; order Pseudomonadales; family Pseudomonadaceae; genus Pseudomonas; species Pseudomonas cavernicola. The sequence continues at coordinate 796,089 of NZ_QYUR01000002.1, read as the reverse complement.
GGATGGCGATGCCATAGGTGACTTGATTGAGGATCACCGACTGCGGGCCGTCGGCCACCGCCGACTCGATCTCCACACCGCGGTTGATGGGCCCGGGGTGCATGACCAGTGCATCCGGTTTGGCCAGCTTCAAGCGCTCGCTGGTCAGGCCGTAGAGGCGGTAGAACTCGCCCTCGCTGGGCAGCAGGCCGCCGGTCATGCGTTCCCGCTGCAGGCGCAGCATGATGACCACGTCGACGTCCTTCAGGCCTTCGGCGAGGTCGGTGAACACGCGCACGCCGTATTGCTCGATACCGACCGGCAGCAGGGTTTTCGGCGCGATCACACGGATGTCCGGGCAGCCGAGAGTCTTCAGCGCCAGCATGTTCGAGCGCGCCACCCGCGAATGTAGGATGTCGCCGACGATAGCCACCGAGAGGTTTTCAAAACCGCCCTTGTGCCGGCGGATGGTCAGCATGTCGAGCATGCCCTGGGTCGGGTGCGCATGGCGGCCATCGCCACCGTTGATGATCGCCCTGTTTGGGCACACATGCTCGGCGATAAAGTGTGCGGCGCCGGAGTCTGCGTGGCGCACCACGAAAATGTCGGCGGCCATCGCTTCCAGGTTGCGCAGGGTATCGAGTAGCGTCTCGCCCTTGCTGGTCGATGAGGTGGAGACGTTCAGCGTGATCACGTCCGCGGACAGCCGCTGGGCGGCCAGCTCGAAGGTGGTGCGGGTGCGCGTGGAGTTCTCGAAGAACACGTTGCACACGGTCTTGCCGCGTAGCAGTGGGACTTTTTTTACCGCGCGGGCGCCGACCTCGAGGAACGAGTCGGCGGTATCGAGGATTTCGGTCAACAGCTCACGAGGTAGACCGTCGAGCGTGAGGAAGTGGCGTAGCTGGCCCTGATCGTTGAGCTGCAGCGGGCGCTTGGCATCGGTCGGTGTCATCGCGGGGTTCTCAAAGCTGTTAGCAAAGTATCTGCGCTCGGTGATGCTGCGTTAAAAATGGCTTCGGACTGCTCATTTACAGCTTGTAAACTCCGCGTCCTTAGCCATTTTCGCCTTGCCTGACCTTCGCTCGACTACGTTGCAAACAGCGTTTTCAGTTGGCGGCGGGGGGCTGCTGCTCAAGGGTGAGCGGCGCGGGGCCGAGTAATTTTACCCGCTCGGTAGGGGCGAGCGACAGTATGGCGCCGACCACATCCGGACGAATCGGCAACTCGCGCGCACAAAGGTCGAGCAGGCAGACCAGCGTCACGCTGGCAGGGCGGCCGTAGTCGAACAGTTCATTGAGGGCGGCGCGGACGGTTCGGCCGCTCATCAGCACGTCGTCGACCAGCACCAGATGCTGGCCTTCGATCTCGAACGGCAGTTCCGAGGGTCGCACTTGCGGGTGCAGGCCGCTCTGGGTGAAGTCATCGCGATAGAAGGATACGTCGAGAATCCCCAGCACATCGCTGCGCCCGAGGGCTTGCAGCAGAGCCTGAGCCACCCAGACGCCGCCGGTGTGAATGCCGATAAAGCGCGGCTCGGTGATGTTGCGGCTGGCCAGGTGGGTGTTCAGCGCAGCAGCCATCTGCGGCAGCAGCTCGGCAGGGTTGGGCAGGCTCATGGTGTCTCCTCGTGGGCCGCAATGGCGTGCAGTGGCGCGTCTCAGACGTTAGTGGCCTGTGTGGCTAGTTCAATTAGTCAATTTCGGCGCCTGAAGCCCCGATGCTGCGTTGCCGCTCCTTGCCGTAGCCCGGCTATGACCCGTCGCGGCGCCTTGTCTCAGAGCTCCAGGCATCCGAACTTGAGTTAACCGGCTAGCCGTGCAGGCCACTAGTGTGCTCGGCCAGCCAGCCTTCCAGTAGCAGGGCGGCAGCCAGGGCGTCGACCGGGTTTTCCCGATAGCCACCGCGTTGGCCTTGGCTCAACCGTTCGCCTTTTGCGGCATAAGTAGTCAGGCGTTCGTCGTGGGTGTGTACCGGCAGGTTGAAGCGGCCATTCAGGCGGCGCGCGAACTTTTCCGCGCGCTCGCTCATCTCGCTGGGCGTGCCGTCCATGTTCAGCGGCAGGCCGACGACTATGGCGTCGGGCTGCCATTCACGGATCAGTGCCTCGACTTTCAGCCAGTCGGGTACGCCGTTCTGCGCCTTCAATACGCACAGCTCTCGGGCCTGGCCGGTAATCGCCTGGCCAACGGCGACGCCAATCTGTTTGGTGCCGTAATCGAAACCGAGCAGGAGGCGCAGCGGCTTGTCGGAGAGGGGCGCGGCCATTAGGCGTGCCCGGCCTGGGAAGTCAGCAAGCTGAGGTTGATGCCCAGGCGCTCTGCCGCGGCATTCAGGCGTTGGTCGTAGGGCAGGTCAAAGAGAATGCGTGGGTCGGCTGGGCAGGTCAGCCAGACGTTATTGATCAGTTCGCTCTCCAGCTGTCCGGCTTCCCAGCCCGCGTAGCCCAGGGTGATCAGGTATTTTTCCGGGCCTGTGCCGTCGGCAATCGCGAACAGCGCATCCTGCGAGGTCGATAGCGCAAGTTCGCCCAGCTCCAGGGTGGCCTGGAACTGTTGTCCGGCGGGGTGCAGGACAAAGCCTCGGTCGGTTTGCACCGGACCGCCGGAAAAGATCGGCAGGCTCTGGCAGCGGAGCGGTGGAGGGCTGTCCGGGCGCAGTTGTTCGAGCACGTCGGCAAGGCTCAAGCCGCTGGGCCGGTTGATCATCAGGCCCATGGCGCCTTGGGCGTTGTGCTCGACGATGTAGCTGACAGTCTGCGCGAAATGCGGATCGGCCATGTGCGGCATGGCAATCAGGAGGTGATGCTTGAGGTAGCTCGGGCTGGCGTCTTTCATGAGTAATAGTGTGGCCGCTGGGTGGCCGCCCTGACAAGCAGAGCTCACTTGCTCGACAGGCGGTCGCCGCGCTCGAAGCGCCAGGTCCGGATGATTTCCAGGCGATCGATATCCGCCAGATCGCCGGTGAACGGCGAGAATGGAGCGGCCAGGCGGACGATGCGCAAGGCTGCTTGGTCGAGTAGCGGTTGCCCGGAGGATTCCAGCACCTGCACCTCGTACAGGCTGCCGTCGCGGTTAATCGAGACTAGCAGCCTCAGGTTGCCGTAAATCTGTTGGCGGCGCGCCTCGTCGGGATAGTTGAGGTTGCCCACCCGCTCGACCTTCTTGCGCCACTCATCCTTATACCAGGCACCTTTGTCGCGCATGGTCGAAGCGGCGTTCAGGCGGTGAATTTTCGGTCTCTTGGCATACAACTGCTGTTCTTGCGCCAGTTCGGCCTCCAGGCTGGAGATTTCGGCGGACAGTTGTGTGCTATCGAACGCCGGTGCTGGGCGAGTTTGCGGTTCTGGCTTGGCTTGTTCGCGCTTGATCGGCGTTTTCTGCGGTTGCGGGGTGCGGGTGGCGACCGCCGCTTTCGGCGCTTCCTGGTGCGTGGTTTGCCGTGGGGCGGCCGGCGGGGTGACGCGTTTGACCTCTTTATCCTGAAATAGCGCCTTCTCGGTCGTCTTCGGTGCGGCTTTGTGCTCCAGGGTGCCACTGCCCTGTTGGTTGTCTTGAGCAAGGTAGTCGGCCTGTTTGGGCTTTTCCTTGCTCTTGAACGTGGACAGAGTGATTTCCAGGGTTTTGCTGATCTGGCTCGGTTCGACCAGGGTGAAGCTGATGCCGAGGATTAGCGCCACATGCAGCACCGCAGCGAGAAACAGGGTAAAGCCCAGCCGATCCGCAGGGCGGACGCCAGCGGAAGACAGTTCAGGCGGGAGGGCGGCTGCGTTCATCGCTCATCGTGGTCAGTTCAGGTTGCCGCGCAGTCTGCCGAGGGCTCGGGAAAAAGTCCATGAAGCACTGCGCGGCTTGGTGAAGTACTGAGCATTTCAGCGTGAGGTTGTGCCGCGCTCGTCCAATACGTTCACGCAAGCCCGGCGTGGCGTCTGCTTAAGTCGTAGCGCGGAGCCGATCAACGCTGGCTCAGCTGCTTGGCAATGGCATCCATCAATTGCTCGCCAATCTTCGTCCCAAAGGCATTGTCGATCTCGCGGATGCAGGTCGGGCTGGTCACGTTGATCTCGGTGAGGTGTTCGCCGATTACATCCAGCCCCACAAATAGCAGGCCTTTCTCGCGCAGCGTTGGGCCGACCTGGGCGGCGATCCAGCGATCGCGCTCGGTCAGGGGGCGCGCCTCGCCACGTCCGCCGGCTGCCAGGTTGCCACGGGTTTCACCGGCAGCCGGGATGCGCGCGAGGCAATAGGGGATCGGCTCGCCGTCAATCATCAGAATGCGCTTGTCACCGTCCTTGATCGCCGGCAGGTAGCCTTGCGCCATGATTTGCTGGGTGCCGTGGGCGGTCAGGGTCTCGAGAATCACCGAGAGGTTGGGGTCGCCTTCGCGATGGCGAAAGATCGAAGAGCCGCCCATGCCCTCTAAGGGTTTGAGAATGATGTCACGTTGCTCTTTGGCAAACTCGCGCAAAATGTCGGCACGGCAGCTGACCAGCGTCGGTGGGGTGCAGTGGGGGAACTGGGTGGCAAACAGCTTCTCATTACAGTCGCGTAGGCTTTGCGGGCGATTGACCACCAGTACGCCGGCGCGCTCGGCCTGCTCCAGTAGATAGGTGCTATAGACGAACTCCATATCGAACGGCGGATCCTTGCGCATCAGGATCACGTCGAGTTCGCTCAGCGAGAGATCGCTTTCAGCGTCCAGTTCGAACCAGTGTTGGGGATCTTCGAAGACTTTGAGTGGGCGCATGCGCGCCCGGGCCTCACCGCCAATTTGGTAAAGATCGTGCTGTTCCATATAAAAGAGAGACCAGCCACGGGCCTGAGCGGCCAGTAGCATGGCCAGCGAGCTGTCCTTCTTGAAGGAAATGCGCGCAATCGGGTCCATGACTATGCCGAGGCGAACGCTCATGGGGGGAATCCTCCGCAAAAGGAATGCGACAGTAAAAAACTGTCGAGGCTAGACTGTGTGGCGCCAGGGTGGCGCTGACGACCTTCCCGGTCAAGGAAAAACCTAGCGCTTCTAAGGCTTATAGATTGCATCTAGAGAGTGTGCTAAAAAGGCCTGCGATTGGGTCGCAGCCCGTCGCTGGTAAGGCCTCAGGCGCACTGAAACGTAGAAAAATAACGACTCACCGAGGCGATGGTAGGGCGAACATGGAACAGCATTCCGAAGGGCTGAGGGTCATGGTGATTGACGATTCGAAGACGATTCGTCGCACTGCGGAAACCCTGCTGAAAAAAGTGGGTTGTGAAGTCATCACCGCGGTAGATGGCTTCGATGCGCTGGCTAAAATCGCCGATACCCATCCCAACATCATCTTTGTCGACATCATGATGCCGCGGCTCGATGGCTATCAGACCTGCGCCCTGATTAAAAATAACAGTGCTTTCAAATCCACCCCGGTGATCATGCTGTCCTCCAAGGATGGTCTGTTCGATAAGGCCAAAGGCCGTATCGTGGGTTCCGATCAGTACCTCACCAAGCCTTTTAGCAAGGAAGAGCTGCTCGGTGCCATTAAGGCCCATGTACCTAACTTCACCCCGGTGGAACAAGCATCCTGACGTCCGACCGCTAAGGCGGTGACGCATCTTCCATATGGGGAACGCCATGGCTCGAATTTTAATTGTTGATGACTCGCCGACCGAGATGTACAAGCTGACCGCCATGCTTGAAAAGCATGGGCATCAGGTACTCAAGGCGGAGAATGGCGCTGATGGCGTGGCTCTAGCTCGCCAGGAAAAGCCCGATGCAGTCCTGATGGATATTGTTATGCCTGGTCTGAATGGCTTTCAGGCAACCCGTCAGCTGACCAAAGATGCGGATACCAATCACATCCCGGTCATCATCGTCACCACCAAAGATCAGGAAACCGATAAGGTCTGGGGTAAGCGCCAAGGTGCGCGTGACTACCTGACCAAGCCGGTGGATGAAGACACGCTGCTGAAAACCTTGAATGCGGTGCTGGCCGGCTGATGCCGTGCTAGTCCGTAGCTAAAAATAAGAAGAAGGCCCTGGCCGCATGTCGGACGTACAGACTCCCTTTCAGCTTCTCCTCGAGATCGACCAACGCTGTCGGCTGCTGGCGGCTGGGCTGCCGTCGCAGCGGGCGGTGGTGCAGACCTGGAGCGGCATTGGCTTTCGCATGGGCGAGCGACTGTTTGTTGCACCCATGGGGGAAGTGGGCGAAGTGCTGCACGAGCCGAGATTTACCTTGCTGCCGGGCGTGAAAAGTTGGGTCAAGGGTGTCGCCAACGTGCGTGGTCGCTTGCTGCCGGTGATGGACCTGTGTGGTTTCTTCGGCAATGAGCTGTCGCCTTTGCGTAAGCAGCGGCGGGTGTTGGTGGTGGATCATCAGGAAGTCTTCGCAGGCCTGACGGTCGATGAAGTGTTTGGCATGCAACACTTCCCTGTGAATAGCTTTTCCGAGCAGCTACCACCGCTCGAAGCGGTCATTCAGCCCTTCATTCACGGGGTCTTCCAGCGCGAACAGCCCTGGCTGGTGTTCAGCCCTCATGCGCTGGCACAGCACCCGGGCTTCCTCGACGTGGCTTTCTAAACATTTTTCGGTTGGGTCGGCGTTGCCGGCCCTTTGGCGTTACATGGGAAACGTAGTGCGGTGGGTCCAGGCGGGGGCCAAAAAATGAAAAAACTAAACGCAGGCAATCTATTGGCTGGGATGCGCAGCAGCACGTTGATCGCGGGGCTTTTCATCGTCCTGATCGTTTCCATCGTGTTGTTGTTCGCCAACTTCGCCTATATCAACACCCAGTCGAACTACGACAAGGAATACATCAGCCACTCCGGTGAGCTGCGTGTGCTCTCCCAGCGGATCGCGAAGAACGCCACGGAAGCGGCGGCGGGTAAGGTCGAGGCCTTCGCCCTGCTGAAAGACGCGCGCAACGACTTCGAGAAACGCTGGGGCTTCCTGGTCAACGGTGACGAGTCGACGGGGCTGCCGTCGGCTCCAGAAGCGGTGCAGACGGAAATGTCCGCCGTGCAACAGGACTGGGACAGCCTGCGGAAGAACTCCGATGCCATCCTCGCCAGCGAACAGACGGTTCTCTCCCTGCACCAGGTCGCCGCGACCCTGGCGGAAACCATTCCGCAGCTGCAGGTCGAGTACGAAGAGGTGGTCGACATTCTCCTCGAAAGCGGTGCGCCGGCCGCCCAGGTTTCGGTCGCCCAGCGTCAATCGCTGTTGGCCGAACGGATCCTTGGTTCGGTGAACAAAGTGCTCGCCGGTGATGAGGACTCGGTGCAGGCCGCCGACATGTTCGGCCGCGATGCCAGCCTGTTCGGCCGCGTACTGAGCGCGATGCTGGAAGGCAATGCGGCGATGAAAATTGCCAAGGTGACCGACCAGGAAGCCCTTGAGCGGCTGGCGGAAATTTCCGAGCTGTTCGAGTTCGTATCCGGTTCGGTGGACGAGATTCTGGAAACTTCGCCAGAGCTGTTTCAGGTTCGTGAGTCTGCCAGCAGCATCTTCAGCGTGTCCCAGACCTTGCTGGACAAAGCCTCGCAACTGGCCAGCGGTTTTGAAAGCCTGGCCGGTGGCCGTTACCTGAATACCGTCGTCGGTTATGTGCTGGGCCTGTTGGCCTTGGCCTCGATTATCTTGATCGGCCTGGTCATGGTGCAGAGCACCCGCAGTCGTCTGGCTGAAACCGCCGAGAAGAACGAGCGTAACCAGGCGGCGATTCTGCGACTGCTGGATGAAATCGCCGACCTCGCCGACGGTGACCTGACGGTAGCGGCAACGGTAACCGAGGACTTCACCGGCGCCATTGCGGACTCGATCAACTACTCGATCGACCAACTGCGTGACCTGGTCGCAACGATCAACCTGACCGCCGTACAAGTGGCAGCGGCCGCCCAGGAGACCCAGGCGACAGCCATGCACCTGGCCGAAGCTTCCGAGCACCAGGCGCAGGAAATTGCCGGCGCTTCCGCGGCGATCAACGAAATGGCCGTGTCGATTGACCAGGTATCGGCGAACGCCTCGGAATCCTCCGCGGTAGCGGAACGTTCGGTAGCCATCGCCAATAAAGGTAACGAGGTGGTGCACAACACCATCACCGGCATGGATAACATCCGGGAGCAGATCCAGGACACCTCGAAGCGGATCAAGCGTCTTGGTGAATCGTCCCAGGAGATCGGTGACATCGTTAGCCTGATTAACGACATTGCCGACCAGACCAACATCCTCGCCCTGAACGCCGCGATCCAGGCCTCCATGGCCGGTGACGCGGGTCGTGGCTTCGCCGTGGTAGCGGACGAGGTACAGCGCCTCGCGGAACGTTCCTCCGCGGCAACCAAGCAGATCGAGGCGCTGGTTAAAACGATTCAGACCGACACCAACGAGGCGGTTATCTCGATGGAGCAAACCACCTCTGAAGTGGTGCGCGGTGCTCGTCTGGCGCAAGACGCCGGTGTGTCACTAGAAGAGATCGAGAAAGTATCCAAGACCCTCGCGGCCTTGATTCAGAACATCTCCAACGCCGCTCGCCAGCAAGCTTCCTCGGCAGGTCATATCTCCAACACCATGAACGTGATTCAGGAGATCACTTCGCAGACCTCCTCGGGGACCACGGCTACCGCCAAGAGCATTGGTAACCTGGCCAAGATGGCCAGCGAGATGCGTCGGTCGGTTTCCGGCTTTACCTTGCCGGAAGCTACGGACCAAGCCTGATCAGGAGAGGTGCGGCGGCCTGAAGAGGTCGCCGCTACGCGACCATGAGCGAGGGGCACGGCATGCAGCCAAGCGGGGCCTGGGCCTTGAAACCCCTGGTCGATATGACTCCGGCAGAATTCCACGACTGGCAAACGTTGTTGGAGGAGCGTACCGGGGTAGTGATCAGCGAACAGCGCCAGGCATTTTTGCAGACCAACCTCAGCGCGCGGATGCGCGAACTGGGTGTGGCTGACTATTCAAGCTACTACCGACAGGTCACCGATGGCCCGCGTGGGGCGGTGGAATGGTCGACCCTGCTGGATCGCCTGACGGTTCAAGAAACCCGGTTTTTCCGCCATCGCCCATCCTTCGAGGTGCTTGAGCATTACCTGAGTGAGCGCCTGGCGCGTGCTAAGGCTGGTGAGCAGCCTTGGGCCTTGTGGAGTGTGGGTTGCTCCAGTGGTGAGGAGCCTTACTCCTTGGCGATCTGTGCCGCCGAAGTGTTGCGTGAAAGTGAACATCCCGCGCAGTTTGGCGTGACCGGTACCGATATCAGTCTGAATGCCCTGAGCAAGGCGCGCGAAGGTCAATACGGCGCGCGCAGGCTCGAGCAAATGGATATGGACCTGAGTGAGCGTTACTTTGAAGCGCAGGCCGATGGACGTTTTAAGGTAATACCGAGTCTGGCTGCGCGAGTGTGTTGCGCCCGACTCAATGTGCTGGAGCTGGCGAAGGCGCCAATGTCCGGCATGGACGTCATTTTCTGTCAGAACTTGCTGATCTATTTTCGTCGCTGGCGTCGCCGCGAGATCCTCAACCGCCTGGCCGAGCGCCTGGCACCGGGTGGTCTGTTGGTAGTTGGCGTCGGTGAAGTGGTCGGTTGGCAGCATCCGGATCTAGAGCCGGTGGCCGACGAGCGAGTGCTGGCTTTTACCCGAAAGGGGTAACGTGCGGTTATGAGTGGAGTTGCTATGGGTGATCGGCACGACTATGTCGCCCTGGAGTGGGTCAAAGGCGAGATCGCGGAAACTCTGAAGCAGGCGCGGCAAGCCCTGGAGGCGTTCGTCGAGAGCCCGCAGGACTCGACACGCATGCGTTTCTGTCTGACCTATGTACACCAGGTCCATGGCACTCTGCAGATGGTGGAGTTCTACGGCGCGGCGCTGCTCGCGGAAGAAATGGAGCAGTTGGCCCAGGCACTGATGGAAAACCGCGTCGCCAACCAGGCCGAGGCCCTGGAAGTGCTGATGCAGGCGATTCTGCAGCTACCGATTTATCTGGATCGAATTCAAACCGCACGGCGCGATCTGCCAATGGTGGTGATGCCACTGCTGAATGATTTGCGCGCGGCGCGCGGCGAGAAACTGCTGTCGGAAACCAGCTTGTTCTCGCCGGACATGTCGGCTCGTCAGCCGGCATTGTCGGTGGAGTCGCTGGCACAACTGCGCACCGCCGAGCTGCCGATCTTGTTGCGCAAGCTGCGGCAGATGCTGCAAATGGCCTTGGTCGGGGTGATCCGCAACCAGGACCTCGGCACCAACCTGGGCTATATGGCGCGGGTTTTTGCCCGACTTGAAGTGCTCTGCAAAGACGCACCGCTTGGCCCGCTGTGGCAGATCGCTTCGGGCATGATTGAAGGCCTGGCTAACGGTAGTGTGCTCAACGGCACGTCGGTGCGGACCTTGCTCCGCCAGGTGGATAAAGAGCTCAAGCGCCTGCTCGAACAGGGTGCGGATGGCATCAACCAGGCCGCTCCGGACGAACTGACCAAAAACCTGTTGTTCTACGTGGCGAAAGCGTCGGCGCAATCGCCGCGGATTCGCGCCTTGAAAGAACAATATCGCCTCGATGACGCCCTACCGGATCACGAGGTGGTAGACGAAGAGCGGGCACGCCTGGCCGGGCCGGATCGCGATGCGATGCGCTCGGTCGTCGCTGCGCTGTGCGAAGAACTGGTGCGGGTCAAGGACAGTCTCGACCTGTTTGTACGCAGCGACCGCAGCAAAGTCGCCGAACTGGACAGCCAACTGGCGCCGCTCAAGCAAATCGCCGATACCCTGGCGGTGCTCGGTTTTGGCCAGCCGCGCAAAGTGATTGTCGATCAGATCGATGTGGTGCATGGCTTGTCTCTCGGCCAGCGCGAGCCGAGCGATGCGGTGCTGATGGATGTCGCCGGGGCGCTGTTGTATGTGGAGGCGACCTTGGCCGGCATGGTTGGCCCGGCTGATGTCAGTAGCCGCGAAGAAAGCCACCTGCCGACCACCGATGTGGCGCAGATTCACCAACTGGTCATCAAGGAAGCGCGCAACGGCCTGGAACAGGCCAAAGACGCGATCATCGAATTCATCGCTTCGCAGTGGAACCACGAACACCTGGCCCGTGTGCCTGAGCTACTAACCCAGGCACGTGGCGGGCTGGCGATGATTCCGCTGGCGCGCGCTGCGGCCTTGCTGCAAGCCTGTAATCGCTACATTCAAGAACAGTTGCTGGCCCGTAAAGCGGTGCCGAACTGGCAAAGCCTCGATACCCTGGCCGATGCCATCACCAGCGTCGAGTACTACCTCGAGCGGCTGACCGAAGACCATGCGACCCAGGGCGATCTGATCCTCGATGTGGCTGAAGAGAGCCTGGAAACCCTCGGTTATCCGCTGCAGGAGAAACCGTCGATCCTCGATCGTGTCGAGCCTGAAGCAGAGCCTTTTGCGGCGCTGGCTGATCCGATGCACGACATCGAGGTGTTAGCCGACGAACCGCTGGAAGAGCTTGAATTGGGCCAGTCGCTGGAGAGCCAGGAGGCGGATTTTGAGCTGGCGAATCTGGAGCTTAGCGACGAGCCGAGCCTGGAGTTTGCCGAGGTTGCTGCCGAGGTTGTTGGTGAGGGCGCTGAGCTGCTGGTTTCCGATGAAAATTGGAACCTCAGTGAGCTGCCAGAAATCCCTCTGGACGACATCGATTTTAGTCTGGCGGCGCCAGCGGAGGTGTTCGCGCCACTGCCCAGCCTGGAATTGGCTGAAGCACCATTGCAATGGGCTGGCGCTAGCACACTGGTGCTGGAAGAGCTGAGCTTTGCGGAGCTCAGCGACAACTCTGCGCAATGGGACGAGCCGGCCCAGTGGAGCGAGGCTGAGTTGGCCGAGCTGGAACTTCCCGAAGTTGAGCTGCCGAGCGCGCCGTTCGAGCCCGAGGTGCAGGCCGCGCCCGCTTCGATGCCGCTGTCCATGGCTGAGGTCATGGCGGCACCGGTGCAAGCCATCAATCCGCCTGCCCAGGATGTACCACCCAGCCTGCTACCACCGCCGGCCGATGAGGAGCCGATAGACGAAGAACTGCTGGAAGTCTTTATCGAGGAGGTCGGTGAGGTACTGGAAACCATCGCTGAGTACCTGCCGCGGTGGCGTGCTGACACCGACAATAAAGAAGCCCTCAGCGAAGTCCGTCGTGCCTTCCACACCCTCAAGGGCAGTGGGCGGATGGTTCGTGCGCTGATTATTGGCGAACTGGGCTGGTCTATCGAGAACCTGCTCAATCGAGTGCTGGAGCGCAGCATCCAGCCTGGCGATGAGGTGCAGCAAGTCATCGTCGATGTGGTCGAGTTGATGCCGGCGCTGGTGGAAGAGTTCGCCGGCAAAGCTCAACGTCAACGTGACGATGTCGACCGTTTGGCTGCCACTGCTCATTCGTTGGCCAAGGGGCAGGGCATCGCAAAAATTGACACCCCAGTCTTCCAGCAGGCGGCCGAGCCCGTGGGCGAGCCTGTGGCCGCATCGGCTGTGGCGGAAATCGTTGAGGCTCTCGATCCACAGTTGATCGAGATATTCCGCAATGAGGCGGAAACCCACCTGGATACCTTGGTCGGTTTCCTCGCCGATTGCGCCCAGGAACTGCCGCAACCTGTCACCGATGATCTGCAGCGCGCTCTGCATACCCTCAAGGGCAGTGCGTACATGGCCGGCATTCTGCCGATAGCTGAGATCGCTACGCCCCTGGAAAAGCTGGTCAAGGAGTTCAAGGCCAATCTGATCCCGATGGATCTGACCGAGGCTGAGTTGCTGCACAGTGCCGAGCAGTTGTTCCGTCGCGGTCTGGAACAGCTGGAAGAGCAGCCGTTAGCACCCATTGAGGGGGCCGCCGAGCTGCTCGAGCGGGCGTACAAATTACACCAAGACCGGCTGGACGCCGCGCAAACTGCGCGTCAGGGCGAGCAAGGTGAAAGCCGTGATCCGCAACTGATCGGCATCTTTCTCGCCGAAGGCATGGATATCCTGCTGGACGCCGAGGATCTATTGCGCCTTTGGCGGGAGCATCCGTCTGAGCGCCAGGAACTCAGTGCCCTGCTCGACGAGCTGAGCACCCTGGGTCGTGGTGCCGAGATGGCCGAGCTCCCGCAGATCGATGAGCTGTGTGAAGCGTTGCTGGATCTCTACGGTGCGGTCGAAGAAGGTAGCTTGGCCGTCAGTGAGCGATTCTTCAGTGAGGCCGAGAGTGCGCACGAAGCGCTGATCAGCATGATGGATCAGGTTGCTGCCGGGCTGCAGGTGAGCGCGCAACCCGAACGCGTCGAAGCTTTGCGGGCACTGCTGGACGAGGCTCTCGACCCGCGGACCCTGGCCTTGCTGACACCGGATGCCAATGCACAATTGCAAGTCACCGAGTTGGACGCGGCAACTGCCGAGCTCGAATTGGCCGAGTGGGCGTTCGGCGAGCCGATCCAGCTTGCCGCATCAGTGGATCAAGGCGCGGATTTGGCGCTCGAAGTACAACCGTGGCTGGCAGTCGAAGCAGAGTCGCCACTCGCTACACTTGACCCGCTGGACGAGGAAATGGTCGCGATCTTCCTCGAAGAGGCGGTCGATATCCTGGAAAGCGCCGGTCAGGCCCTGGAGCGTTGGCTACGTGAGCCGGACAATAATCTGGCTCTGTCCTCTTTGCAGCGAGATCTGCACACCCTCAAAGGTGGTGCGCGGATGGCTGAAATCCCTGAGATCGGCGATCTCGCCCATGAACTGGAAGCGCTGTACGAAGGCCTGGTGGATCGACGCTACAGCTATTCGCCAGTGCTGAAGGGGTTGCTGCAGCAGAGCCACGACCGCCTGGCCGTGTTGCTGGAACAGTTGCAGGCCAAACGCCCGCTGCTCGATCCTGTCGAGTTGATCCAGGCGATCCGCAGCTTCCGTCAGGGCGGTACGGAAAGCTTGTCGGCGGCGGTTGTCGTGCCCCAGCCTGACTTTGAAGCCGAAGCCGAAGCCGAAGCCGAAGCCGAAGCCGAAGCCGAAGCCGAAGCCGAAGCCGAAGCCGAAGCCGAAGCCGAAGCCGAAGCCGAAGCCGAAGCCGAGCCGCAGGTGGAAGAAGAATTTGAGTTTGAGTTAGCGCCGCTGGCGCTGCTGGCTGGCGAGCTGGCCGACGAGTCGAGCGCTGCGTTGAGCGATGAGCCGCAAGAGTGGTCGTCGGATGAGCCACTTGAGCTAAGTGCTCTAGCAGAAGTAGAGACAGCCGAGCCGCTTGAGTCGAGCGAGCCGCAAGCCTTCGCCGCGTCAGCTGCGTCGGCTTTCGATGATGAGCGCGATCCCGAGTTGGTGGAAATTTTCCTGGAGGAAGGTTTCGACATCATCGATAGCTCCAGCGCGGCCCTGCAGCGCTGGAAGGAAGACCCCGATAACACCCTTGAGGTCGAGTCCCTGCAGCGCGATCTACACACCCTCAAGGGTGGTGCGCGGATGGCTGAAATCCGTGAGATCGGCGACCTTGCGCATGAATTGGAGTTCCTCTACGAGGGGCTTGGCGATGGCCGTTTGCGCGCCAGTGCTGGGCTCTTTAGCCTGCTCCAGGCCTGCCATGACCGGCTCGCCGAAATGCTCGAAGCGGTGCGTGCTCAGCGTGCGGTGCCGAGCGGCGAGGCGCTGATCGAGACTATCCGGCGTTTTCGCGCCAATCCGGATGAGCAACTGAGCATACCGTCCAGCGTGCACCTGAAGGCCGCTGTCGACGCGCATGCTGACGATGCCGAGGCAGAGATTCTCGACATCTTCCTCGAGGAGGGCGACGACCTGCTGGAGGCCATGGAAAGCGCCATTGGTCGCTGGGAAAAACAGCGTGACGATGGCGCTGCCATCGACGACATGCTGCGCATTTTGCACACCTTGAAAGGTGGCGCACGGCTGGCTGGGCAGAAAAGCCTCGGCGATTTGACCCATGACCTGGAGCAGCACCTGACCGAGGCGCAGCAGCAAGGCGCACCTTGGCCAGAGAGTCTGTTCCTCGATGTTCAGTCCGGTTTCGAAGGCCTGCAGCGCGGGCTCGATCAATTGCGCGAGCGCCTCAATGAGAGCCTGGCGGCGGATCTTGTCGATGAATCGACAGTGGAGGCCCAGCCCGAGCCGGTTACACCGATACCCAGCCCACCACCAGCCCACACATTGAGCAGCCCGATCGTGGCGGCCAGCGAGCTGCCGGCGGTGCCGCTGGCGGCAAAGGTCTTACCGTTCGTCCAGCGTGCTAAGGAGGCTGCGCTGGAGGCGGCATCCCGACGCGCCCCGCAGGAGTTGGTCAAGGTGCCGGCAGAGCTGCTGGAGGGCCTGGTTAACTTGGCGGGGGAGACCTCGATCTTCCGCGGTCGCGTCGAGCAGCAGGTCAGCGACTTTGGTTTCACCCTCAGCGAAATGGAAGCCACCATCGACCGGGTGCGTGATCAATTGCGCCGGCTGGATATCGAAACTCAGTCGCAGATCATCAGCCGCTATCAAGCGGAGGCCGAACGCGTCGGCTACGAAGACTTCGACCCGTTGGAGATGGACCGGCACTCGCAGCTGCAGCAGCTCTCGCGCGCGCTGTTCGAGTCGGCATCCGACTTGCTCGAACTGAAAGAGACCTTGGCAGCGCGTAATCGCGACGCGGAAACCCTGCTGCTGCAACAGGCGCGGGTCAACACCGAACTGCAGGAAGGCCTGATGCGTACGCGCATGGTGCCCTTCGATCGGCTGGTGCCGCGCTTGCGCCGCATCGTCCGGCAGGTGGCGAGCGAGCTAGGCAAGCAGGTCGAGTTTGTCGTCGGCAATGCCGACGGTGAGATGGACCGTACGGTGCTGGAGCGCATCGTCGCCCCGCTGGAGCACATGCTGCGCAATGCCGTCGACCACGGGATTGAGTCGGCTGAACTGCGCCGCGCCGCCGGCAAAGCGGAGCAGGGCAGCATCCGCCTGAGCCTCGGCCGCGAGGGTGGCGATATTGTCCTGACTCTCGCTGACGACGGCGGCGGTATCAAGCTTGATGCGGTGCGCCGCAAGGCCATCGAACGCGGCATGATGGATGCCGACTCCGATCTTACCGATCACGAGATTCTGCAATTCATCCTGGAAGCGGGCTTCTCCACCGCCGAGAAGGTCACGCAGATTTCCGGGCGTGGCGTCGGCATGGACGTGGTCCACTCCGAGGTGAAGCAGCTCGGCGGCTCCATGAGCATCGACTCGACCCTGGGAGTGGGCACCACATTCCGGATTCGCCTGCCGTTCACCGTGTCGGTCAACCGTGCGCTGATGGTGCTGTCTGGCGAAGACCTTTACGCCATTCCGTTGAATACTATCGAAGGTATCGTGCGGGTCTCGCCTTACGAGCTGGAGGCTTACTATCAGCCGGATGCGCCGCGCTTCGAGTACGCCGGGCAGGCCTATGAACTGCGCTACCTCGGCGATCTGTTGAACAACGGCCAGCAGCCGAAGCTGGTCGGCCAGAGTCTGCCGTTGCCGGTGATTCTGGTGCGTTCCAGCGAGCATGCGGTGGCGGTGCAGGTGGATTCCCTGGCCGGCTCACGTGAAATCGTGGTGAAGAGCCTCGGCCCGCAGTTCGCCGGAGTGCATGGTATCTCCGGGGCGACCATCCTCGGTGACGGTCGAGTGGTGGTGATTCTCGATCTGTTGGCGACTATCCGGGTGCTGCATGCCCACCTGCTCACTCAATTGCTGCCGCGCACCGCGCACCGTACCGCCTTGCCTGCGGAGCTCGAAGTCGAGCGGCCGACGCTGGTGATGGTGGTGGACGACTCTGTCACCGTGCGCAAGGTCACCAGCCGCCTATTGGAGCGTAACGGCATGAATGTGCTGACCGCCAAGGATGGGGTCGACGCGATCTCCCTGCTGCAAGAGCACAAGCCCGATATCATGCTGCTGGACATTGAAATGCCACGCATGGATGGTTTTGAAGTGGCGACTCTGGTGCGCCACGATGAGCGCCTGAAGGACCTGCCGATCATCATGATTACCTCGCGTACCGGTGAGAAACACCGTGAACGGGCGTTCAACATCGGCGTCAACGACTACCTTGGCAAGCCCTACCAAGAGTCCTTGCTGCTCGAAACCATTGCGCAACTGGTCAAACGGATATGACTGAAAAAACTGCCGCTCGCATCGCCGTGCTTGCCGATACCTCGCTGCAACGCCATGTGCTGCAGCAGGCGTTGGCGGGTAACGGCTATAACGTAGTGCTGAACAGTGACCCGGCGCGCCTCGATGCAGAGGCGTTGGCCGCCTGTGAGGCTGATCTGTGGCTGGTCGATTTGGCGCAGTCGGAAGACTCGCCGTTGGTCGATAGCCTGCTTGAATACGCCAGTGCTCCGGTGTTGTTTGGCGAGGGGCATGCGCCAGAACGGCATTCCGAGCATTACCCGCGTTGGGAGCGCCGCCTGGTCGGCAAACTCAAGCGGCTGGTCGGTGATCCGGCGCAGGCGGTCGGTCCAACTCTGCAAGCGCTGCTCGACGAGGCTCAGCGGCCCGCGCGCCTGGAACTGCCGCGCGCGCTGGCGGACACGCCGCTGGTGGCCGGCGCGCCAGCTCGGCAAGTGTGGCTGTTGGCGGCCTCGTTGGGTGGCCCTGCCGCGGTTAAAGCCTTCCTCGATGCTCTGCCGGGGGGACTGCCGATCGGCTTCATTTATGCCCAGCATATCGATGCCAGCTTCGAAACAGCGTTGCCGCAAGCGGTCGGCCGGCATAGCCAATGGCATGTGAATCCGGCCAGGCAAGGGGATGCGGTGCGTTGTGGCGAAGTGGTGGTCGCACCAATTGTGCACGAACTCGGGTTTGCCGAAGGCGGCAGCATGCAGATCGCCCAACGTGGCTGGCCGGAACCCTACAGCCCGTCCATCGACCAGATGATGCTCAACCTGGCGCAGCACTTCGGTGCCCAGTGCGGGGTGATCGCCTTCAGCGGCATGGGCAGCGACGGCAGCGCCGCGGCGGCCTATGTGCGCCGCCAGGGCGGCGAGATCTGGACCCAGCGCGCGGACAGCTGCGTCTGCCCAAGCATGCCGGATAGCCTGCGCGAAGGCGGCTATAGCGCCTACAGTGGCGACCCGCGCGAGTTGGCGGAGACGCTGGTTAATCATTTGGCGGCGCAGTGCGGCTGAGGCCGCGCGTTGCCGCGTACAGGACATTCCGATGAGCCAAGCTGTAACGACCCCCAATAGCATGACCAGCCTGACCGGGCTACTGGTGCCGTTGGTCGACCGCACCTTGCTGCTGCCGAACGTGGCTGTGGCCGAGCTGATTCCTTATCGTGCTCCGCAAGTGACCCCGGGCATGCCGGCCTGGTTCTTGGGGCAGATGGCCTGGCGTGATCTGAGTCTGCCGCTGCTGTCCTTCGAGGCGGCTTCCGATGGCCAGCCACATATCCGCCCAGGTGCGCGGGTGGCGGTGATCAACGCCTTGGGTGGTCGGCCTAAAGTGAAATTCCTTGCTCTGCTGGTGCAGGGAATTCCACGCTCGCTCAAGGTCGGCGCGGAGTTGGCGCGCGCGAATGCGCCGCTGGCACCGCTGGAATTGGATGCAGTCAGCTTCGGCGAGGAGGTGGCGAAGATTCCAGATCTGCTCGCGCTGGAGCAGATGCTGGCGGATGCCGGCTTGATCTAGGAAAGTGGCTGCAGGCGTAGGGTGGGTTAGCCGCATCGCGGCGTAACCCACCGTCCAGTGTAGGTGCCCGAGTTGCCTGGCCAAGCGGCCGGCCGGGTTGGTGGGTTACGGCCTATCGGCCTAACCCACCTTACAAGTCACCCCAGAGTTGCTGAGCGACGGCTAACGCCACCACTGGTGCCGTTTCCGTGCGCAGTACCCGCGGGCCAAAGCGGGCGGAGTGGAAGCCCGCATGTTGAGCCTGGGCTACTTCCGCGTCGGAGAGGCCGCCTTCCGGGCCGATTAGAAAGGCCAATGTGCTGGGTTTGGCATGGCTGGCCAGCGGTTCGGCGACCGGATGGAGCACCAGTTTCAACTCGGCGTGGGTTTGCTCGAGCCACTCCGCGAGGCTGAGCGGCGGATGAATCAGCGGCACCTGCGAGCGCCCACACTGCTCACAGGCGCTGATCGCCACCTGGCGCCAGTGGGCCATGCGTTTGTCGGCACGCTCGTCTTTCAGGCGCACTTCGCAGCGCTCGCTGACGATTGGGGTGATTTGCGCGACTCCCAGTTCGGTGGCTTTCTGGATCGCCCAGTCCATCCGCTCACCGCGTGACAGACCCTGGCCGAGATGCACCTGTAGAGTCGACTCCGGTTGGCCGGCCATGCTTTCGGTAAGGCTGACGCGCACGCGCTTTTTGCCGACCTCGATCAGTTCGCCGAGAAATTCCGTGCCGGAACCATCGAACAACTGGACGGCTGCGCCTTCGCTCATGCGCAGCACACGACCGATGTAGTGCGCCTGGGCCTCCGGCAGCTCGTGTTCGCCGAGGTTTAAAGGGGCATCGATAAAGAAACGGGAAAGGCGCATAAGTTTAAGACGGATTCCTGGCTCGTAGACTCGTAGGCTGGGTAGAGCCGTTTTTTGGCGAAACCCAGCGAGGTGGCTGTGGTGGCGCTGGGTTTCGCTACGCTCTACCCAGCCTACGCATGGTCGCGGTTAACCCGGATCTCTGAAATTGGGATAGCGACCGCTGACCGGCACTGTGATGCTGCTGCGGGTGGCGATGTCGATACCTTCGCTGGCGACCTCGGCGAGGAAGTCGATCTGCTCCGGGGTGATCACATACGGCGGCAGGAAATACACCACGCTGCCCAGCGGGCGCAGTAACGCACCACGCTCCAGGGCGTGCTGGAAGACCTTGAGACCGCGCCGTTCCTGCCAGGGATAAGGGGTCTTGCTGGCCTTGTCCTGCACCATCTCGATGGCCAGGACCATGCCGGTCTGACGGACTTCGGCGACGTTCGGGTGATCGACCAGATGCGCGGTGGCCTTGGCCATCCGTGTGGCTAGCGCCCGGTTACTCTCGATGACGTTGTCCTGTTCGAAGATATCCAGGGTTGCTAGCGCTGCCGCACAGGCCAGCGGGTTGCCGGTGTAACTGTGCGAATGGAGGAAGGCCCGCAGGGTCGGGTAGTCGTCGTAGAAGGCGTTGTAGACATCGTCGGTGGTCAGGCAGGCGGCCAGCGGCAAGTAGCCACCGGTGAGGGCCTTGGACAGGCAGAGGAAGTCCGGGCGGATGCCGGCCTGTTCACAGGCGAACATCGTCCCGGTGCGACCGAAGCCGACGGCGATTTCGTCGTGAATCAGGTGTACGCCATAACGGTCGCAGGCTTCGCGCAGCAGCTTGAGGTAGACCGGGTGGTACATGCGCATACCGCCGGCGCCCTGGATCAGCGGCTCGATGATGACGGCGGCGACGTCCTGGTGATGCTCGGCGAGGGTCTGCTCCATGTGCGCGAACATGAGCCGCGAGTGTTCCTCCCAGCTCACCCCTTCCGGGCGCAGATAGCAGTCCGGGCTCGGTACTTTGATGGTGTCGAGCAGCAGCGCCTTGTAGGTTTCGGTGAACAACGCGACATCGCCGACCGACATCGCCGCAATGGTTTCGCCGTGGTAGCTGTTGCTCAGGGTGACGAAGCGTTTCTTCGCCGGCATCCCGCGGTTGAGCCAGTAGTGGAAGCTCATCTTCAGCGCGACTTCGATGCACGAAGAGCCGTTGTCGGCGTAGAAGCAGCGGGTCAGGCCTTCCGGGGTGAGCTTGACCAAGCGCTCGGACAGCTCGATCACCGGCTGGTGGCTGAAACCCGCGAGGATCACATGCTCCAGTTGGTCGACCTGATCCTTGATCCGTTGGTTGATCCGCGGGTTGGCGTGGCCGAACACATTGACCCACCAGGAGCTGACCGCGTCCAGGTAACGCTTGCCCTCGAAGTCCTCCAGCCACACCCCTTCGCCGCGTTTGATCGGTACCAATGGCAGCTGTTCGTGGTCTTTCATCTGGGTGCAGGGATGCCAGAGCACGGCAAGGTCGCGCTGCATCCACTGATCATTCAGGCCCATTTCAACACTCCTCGGAACTCAGACTTAGTCCAGCAGACGACGCTTGAACTCAAGGGCGGCACAGGCGCCCGACAAACAGTTGCGCAAGCCTATGCAATGCCCGGTCGCTGGACAACCCGGATTGTCTTTTGCGCGCTTGCAGATGTCCGACGGGCACGTCTGGCCCACCCTCGGATGCAGGCGTATCCTGCGCGGCATTGAAGGCCGTTCTGCTGTCGCAGAGCGGTTTCTTGGCGTGTTTGGGGGTAGGGAATGTTGCTGACTGGGTTGCGCGCGCTGGCGCTGATCACAATGGGGTTGTTCAGCGTGGTCGCGCTGGGTAAGGACAAGCAACCCAGTGCCATCGTGGTGGGTGGTGGCCTTGCGGGCCTGGCTGCCGCCTATGAGCTGCAGCAAAAGGGCTGGCAGGTGACGGTGCTGGAAGCCAAGCCAAGTCTCGGTGGGCGTTCAGGCCTGGCCACCAGCGAGTGGATCGGCAACAAAAAAGCGCAACCGGTGCTGAATGCTTACCTCGATAGCTTCAAGTTGAAAACGCTGGATGCCCCGGAGTTTGTGCGCACGCCGAGTTACCTGATCGATGGCCAGTACTTCACGGCCGCCGAACTGGCGCAAAAACAACCGGCGACTGCCGACGCGCTGAAACGCTTCGACAAGACCCTCGACGAGTTGGCCGCCTCCATCAGCGACCCGCAAAACCCTGCGGCCAACAGCACGCTGTTCGCCCTCGATCAGATCACCGTGGCCAAGTGGTTGGACAAACTGGAATTGCCAAGCACCGCGCGCTTGCTGGTGAATCAGCGGATTCGCACGCGCTATGACGAGCCTTCGCGTTTGTCGCTGCTGTATCTGGCGCAACAAACCCGGGTGTATCGCGGCGTCGATGACCGCGATCTGCGTGCCGCACGTCTGCCGGGCGGCAGCCAGGTGCTGGCGCAGGCCTTCGTCAAACAGTTGAAAACCATCAAGACCAACGCTCGGGTTTCGGCCATTAGCCAGGGCAAGGATGGTGTGGTCGTCAAGGTTGGCTCGGTTGGTTACAGCGCCGATTACGTGGTGCTGGCGGTACCGTTGCGCGCCTTGGGACAGATTCAGCAGACGCCGGCCTTGGACGCCGCGCATCTGGCGGCGTTGAAGAGCACCAACTACGGCTGGCGCGACCAGATCATGCTGAAGTTCAAGACTCCGGTGTGGGATAGCAAGGCGCGCCTCTCGGGTGAGATCTACAGCGATCAGGGTCTGGGCATGTTGTGGATCGAGCCGGCCTTGAAGGGCGGCGCCAACGTAGTGATCAACCTGTCCGGTGACAATGCGCGGTTGTTGCAGGCGTTTGGCGACAAGCAGATGGTCGACCAGGTGTTGATCCGCCTGCACAAGTTCTATCCGAAGGCGCGGGGCGCTTATACCGGCTATGAGATTCGTCGTTACAGCACCGATCCGGCTACCGGTGGTGCTTATCTAGCGTTTGGCCCGGGGCAGATCAGCCGCCATTGGCGCTTGTGGGAGAAGCCGTTGCAGCGGCTCGCCTTCGCTGGCGAACACACCGATGCGCTATACCCGGGCACGCTGGAGGGCGCCTTGCGCAGCGGCCAGCGGGCGGCGCTGCAGGTGCAAGACTTGCTGGCCGGCAAGACGGTCGAGCCGAGCAAACCAATGGTTACGGCGGCCTCTGCTGGGTCGAGCAAAGTTAAGGCGGCCGATGATAAGCCGGGTTTTTTCTCGCGCCTGTTCGATTGAAATCGCGCCAGGCGTGGCCGTAGCGGTCACGCCTGGCGCCGCTTATCCCCGCTCTGGTGCCGTTCGGGTGCCGGCCACTGAACTTCCCGCAGCAGTGTCGCACTAATTCAGGCTTCGCTAGATTCGGCATATCAATCGTATTTCTCGATATTTCAAAGCAAGATTTTCCGCTTTAAATCGATTGATTTGCCGCTAGTCTTGTTCCCTCGTTTTTTACGGAATTATCTTCATGCAGTGGCGCAACTCCTCCTCCCGCTATGGTCTGGTCAGCATCCTGCTGCACTGGGGTATCGCGCTGGCGGTCTTCGGGCTGTTCGGGCTGGGCCTGTGGATGGTTGGGCTGGATTACTACAGCTCCTGGAATCACACCGCACCGGCGCTGCACAAAAGCCTTGGCCTGACCCTGTTCGCGGTCATGCTGCTGCGCGCGCTCTGGCGCTTGGTCAGCCCGCCACCGCCAGTCCTGGGCAGTTACGGCGCGATGACCCGCTTGGGCGCCAAAGTGGGCCACAGCCTGCTGTACCTGGGGCTGTTTGCCTTGATGGTTTCCGGCTATTTGATCTCCACCGCTGACGGCCAGAGCATCGAGGTGTTTGGCCTGTTTGAAGTCCCTGCATCCATCACCAGCATCCCCGATCAGGAAGATGTTGCGGGCTTGGTGCATGAGTATCTGGCGTGGGGCGTGGTGATCTTTGCCGGTTTTCACGCTTTAGCTGCACTGAAACACCACTTTATTGACCGCGATGCCACCCTGACACGCATGCTCGGGCGTCGCACGAATTAACCCTAACCCTCAACTGCACAAGGACAATCGCAATGTTGAAGAGCCTCACGATGAAGAAAACCCTGGCTGCCCTGGCCCTCGGTACTGCGCTGCTGAGCGCTGGCCAGGCGATGGCGACTGACTACGTTATCGACAAGAACGGTCAGCATGCCTTCGTTAACTTCAAGATCAGCCATTTGGGCTACAGCTGGCTGTACGGCACGTTCAAAGACTTCGATGGCAGCTTCAGCTTCGATGAAAAGAACCCGGAAGCGAGCAAGGTTCAGGTGACGATGAACACCGCCAGCGTCGATACCAACCACGCTGAGCGCGACAAGCACATTCGCAGTAAGGACTTCCTCAACGTCGGCAAGAATCCGCAGGCAACCTTCGTCTCCACCGCGGTGAAGTCGACCGGTACCGACACTGCCGATATCGCCGGCAACTTGACCTTGAATGGCGTGACCAAGCCGGTGGTAATCAAAGCCAAGCTGATCGGCCAGGGTGATGATCCATGGGGCGGCTACCGCGCGGGTTTCGAGGGTTCGACCACGCTCAATCTGAAGGACTTCGCGATTCAGAAGGACCTTGGCCCGGCGTCCCAGGAAGTCGAGTTGATCTTCTCGTTCGAAGGCGTGCGCACGTAAGCGGCTGCGCTTAAGAGCAAACGCCGGCCCTGAGCCGGCGTTTTTGTATTGCGCCCAGGGTTGCCGCGGCGAAGCAGTCGGCCCCAGCACAGACAAAAACACCGGCACGAGGCCGGTGTTTTTGTTGCAACGGGAAACCTTAGGCTTCGCGGTTGCGGGTCAGCAAAGCGGGCTTCTCGCCGCGGGTGCGGCTCGGCAACTGATCCAGTTGCTCCAACTGCTCGGGCGTCAGCACGCGATCGATCTTCGACTCTTTGTGCACGATCCGCGGCTGGCTGTCGCGCGGGCCTTTCACCGCCGGCTCCTGACGCAGCTGTTCGTCACGACCCGGGCCACGGCCACGGGAGTCATCACGCCGCGCCTGACCATCGCGCCCAGGGCCACTGCGACCAGGCTGGCCTTGGCGTTTGCCCTGGCCAGCGCCAGCGCCACCGGTGCGCGGGCCTGCTGGCTTGCCTTGGCCTTGTGGGCGTGGTGCTTGGCCACGCGGAGCTTGGCCGGCAGGACGTGCGCCACCTAGGCCAACCCCATTGCTGGCGCTCGGGCCGGACGCTGCGGGAGCGCCAGGACGGCGGCCACGGTTCTGCTGCTTGTTCTGGTAGGGGCTGACGTAGTCGGCACGGTTGCCGAAGTTGTCCACTTCGTCATCCAGAAACTCGTCCGGCGCGCGGTCGGCACGTGGCGTCGGTGCTGCGCTGGTGCGCGGTTGACGCTGCTCGCGGGCCGGTTGCTGCGCACGGGCCTGGGCGGCGGGCTTGTCCTTGCCGGTGTCCTTGCCCTTGTCCTTGCGCCCGCTGCCGTGGCGCTCACCGCCGCCACCGCCACGCGGGCTGTTCGGGTCGCGTGGACCGCGCGGGCCGCGCACGTCGGGACGCTCACGCACTTCCGGGCGCTCGGCTTCAACGGTGCTGGCATCGAAACCCATCAGGTCGCCGTCGGCGATCTTCTGCTTGGTCATGCGCTCGATGCCTTTCAGCAACTTCTCTTCGTCCGGCGCCACCAGCGAGATCGCCTCACCGCTGCGTCCGGCCCGGCCAGTACGGCCGATACGGTGAACGTAGTCTTCTTCGATGTTCGGCAGTTCGAAGTTGACCACGTGCGGCAGTTGGTCGATATCCAGGCCGCGGGCGGCGATATCGGTGGCGACCAGAATCCGTACGCCGTTGTTCTTGAAGTCGGCCAGGGCCTTGGTGCGAGCGTTCTGGCTCTTGTTGCCGTGGATCGCCACCGCCGGCAGGCCGTGTTTGTCCAGGTACTCGGCGAGGCGGTTGGCGCCGTGCTTGGTACGGGTAAACACCAGCACTTGCTCCCAGGCGCCAGCGGTCACCAGGTGCGCCAGCAGGGCGCGCTTGTGGCTGGCTTGGAGGCGGAACACACGCTGCTCGATACGCTCGACCGTGGTGTTCGGCGGGGTGACTTCGATGCGCTCCGGGTTGTGCAGCAGCTTGCCGGCGAGATCGGTGATGTCTTTCGAGAAGGTCGCCGAGAACAACAGGTTCTGGCGCTTGGACGGCAGGCGCGCGAGGACCTTCTTGACGTCATGGATAAAGCCCATGTCGAGCATCCGGTCGGCTTCGTCGAGAACCAGGATCTCGACGTGGGACAGGTCGACACTGCCTTGCCCGGCGAGGTCGAGCAGCCGACCGGGGCAGGCCACCAGCACGTCGACGCCGCGGGCCATGGCCTGCACCTGCGGGTTCATGCCAACGCCGCCGAAAATGCAGGCGCTGACGAATTTGAGGTCGCGGGCATAGACCTTGAAGCTGTCATGCACCTGGGCGGCCAGTTCGCGGGTCGGCGTCAGCACCAGCACGCGCGGCCGGCGCGGGCCGTGGCGGTGTTCGCGATCCGGGTGACCGTTAGGGAACAGTCGCTCGAGGATGGGCAGGGCGAAGCCGCCGGTTTTGCCGGTGCCCGTCTGGGCTGCAACCATCAGATCGCGACCTTGCAACACGGCGGGGATAGCCCGCTGTTGCACTGGAGTGGGCTCGGTGTAGCCAGCTGCCTCAACGGCGCTGACTAAAGCCTCGGAGAGACCGAGGGAAGCAAAGGACATGAGTAATCCTGTCTAGTTAGGGCGTGGCCCAATGGGATGATCTGGCCTGGCTCGAAACGCGCTTAGGGGCGCGATCCCGTCCGGTCCTGCTGGGCCGCGGGGGCCGAGCGTCCGGGCGTAAGCCTGGCGGGAAGCCGGAGTATAACAGAGCGGCGAAACTGCGCTGCTTTCCTGCCGCTCAACGGTTTATCGCCGTTGTGCGAGCCAATGGACAGTACAAAACGGCAGTCGTTCGGGCTGCGCGCTGTGTTCTGGCTGAGCTTTGTGTGGCTGGCAGGCGACAAGTACGACTGCGAGTACGAGGTGACATAAGCGCCAAGGTCGAGCATTGCCGGCCTTGGCGTGGTGGAAAACCCTTAGCGTGGCAGCTTGAGGTTGTTCCAAATCGCCAAACTCGGTTCGGCCTGGTTCAGGGTATAGAAGTGCAGCCCAGGTGCGCCGCCTTGCAGCAGGCGTTCACACATTTCGCTGACCACCTGTTCGCCGTAGCTCTGGATGCTTTCGATGTCATCCCCGTAGGCCTCCAGCTGCTTGCGAACCCAACGCGGAATTTCCGCGCCGCAGGCGTCGGAGAAACGCGCCAATTTGCTGTAGTTGGTGATCGGCATGATCCCCGGGACTACCGGGATGTCGACGCCCATCTTGCGCACGCGCTCGACGAAGTAGAAGTAGCTGTCGGCGTTGAAGAAGTACTGGGTGATGGCGCTGTTGGCGCCAGCCTTGGCCTTGCGCACGAAGTTGGCCAGGTCGTCTTCGAAATTGCGCGCTTGCGGGTGCATCTCCGGGTAGGCGGCCACTTCGATGTGAAAATGGCTGCCGGTTTCCTCACGGATAAAGCCCACCAGGTCGTTGGCATAACGCAGTTCGCCGCTGGACATGCCCATGCCGGAAGGCAGGTCGCCGCGCAGGGCGACGATGCGCGTGATCCCGGCCTGTTTGTAGTGGCTGAGCAGGACTCGCAGATCGGCTTTGGAGTCGCCGATGCAGGAGATGTGCGGTGCGGTTTGCACCTTGGTTTCGCTGTCCAGCTGCAGCACGGTGTTGACCGTGCGATCGCGGGTCGAGCCCCCCGCACCGTAAGTGCAGGAGAAGAAATCCGGCTGGTAGCTCGCCAACTGATGCGCAGTGGCGAGTAGTTTTGCGTGGCCGGCCTCGGTCTTTGCGGGGAAGAACTCGAAGCTGTAGCGGCGTTCTTGGCTCATAAAACAATTCCTGGAAAACCCATGTACGGGCTTTGCGTAGGGTGGATAACGCATGCGTTATCCACCAATGGCCACGGCGGTGGATAAGCCAAAGGCTTATCCAGCCTACATATTAGTAGCGGTAGGCGTGCGGCTTGAACGGGCCTTCCTGCGGCACGCCGATGTACTCGGCCTGCTTGCTGGTCAGTTGGGTGACAACGCCACCGAAGCCCTTGACCATTTCCAGCGCCACTTCTTCGTCGAGCTTCTTCGGCAGCACTTCAACGGTCAGGCGCGCGGCTTTCTCGGCAGCCGGCAGGTTGGCGAACTTGGCACCGTAGAGGTGGATCTGTGCCAGCACCTGGTTGGCGAAAGAGCCGTCCATGATCCGGCTCGGGTGGCCGGTGGCGTTGCCCAGGTTCACCAGGCGGCCTTCGGCCAGCAGGATCAGGTAGTCATCGTTGTGCGGATCGAAGCTGCCGCTGCCGGTGCGGTGAACCTTATGCACCTGCGGCTTCACTTCTTCCCAAGCCCAGTTCTTGCGCATGAAAGCGGTGTCGATTTCATTGTCGAAGTGGCCGATATTGCAGACCACGGCGCGCTTCTTCAGGGCGCTGAGCATGTTGGAGTCGCAGACGTTGACGTTACCGGTAGTGGTGACGATCAGGTCGATCTTGCCCAGCAGTTGGGTGTCGATGCTGGCGGCAGTGCCGTTGTTGATGCCGTCCTTGAACGGCGACACCACTTCGAAGCCGTCCATGCAGGCTTGCATGGCGCAGATCGGGTCGACTTCGGTGACTTTGACGATCATGCCTTCCTGGCGCAGGGATTGAGCCGAGCCCTTGCCCACGTCGCCGTAGCCGATGACCAGCGCTTGCTTGCCGGACAGCAGGTGGTCGGTGCCGCGCTTGATCGCATCGTTCAGGCTGTGACGGCAACCGTACTTGTTGTCGTTTTTGCTCTTGGTGACCGAGTCGTTGACGTTGATCGCCGGGATTTTCAGCTCGCCCTTGGCCAGCATGTCCAGCAGACGGTGCACGCCGGTGGTGGTCTCTTCGGTGACGCCGTGGATTTTTTCCAGCATCGCCGGGTATTTCTTGTGCAGGATCTCGGTCAGGTCGCCGCCGTCGTCGAGAATCATGTTGGCATCCCACGGCTGACCGTCTTTGAGGATGGTCTGCTCGATGCACCACTCGTACTCGGCCTCGGTCTCGCCTTTCCAGGCGAATACCGGGATGCCGGCAGCGGCGATAGCGGCAGCGGCCTGGTCCTGCGTGGAGAAAATGTTGCAGGACGACCAGCGTACCTCGGCACCCAGGGCAACCAGGGTTTCGATCAGCACGGCAGTCTGAATGGTCATGTGGATGCAGCCGAGAATCTTCGCGCCTTGCAGCGGTTGCTCGCCGGCGTACTTGTGGCGCAGGCCCATCAGGGCTGGCATTTCCGATTCGGCGATGATGGTTTCGCGACGGCCCCAAGCGGCCAAAGAAATATCCGCGACTTTATAGTCGGTAAAAGCAGCGCTCATGCTGTAACTCCATTCGTGGTGTGCGAATGGGCGCCGTTGATGCGTTTGAACAGCGGTTGTCTCTATCAGGGACAGGGTAACCGGCTGTTGAGTACGCCCCATCCGAGCCTGACAGATGTGATCTGCTGCAGCGCCCCTCGGACAGGTGGCGGGAGCGGCCAAAACAAGGTTGGCCGCTGTGAAGCCGGGCGATTATAGCTGCGGAAACGGGCTTGCCCAAGGCTTTCTGTCGGTTGTCGGGTGGCTAAAGCGACGGGCAAGCGGGCCACCAAGGCTATTGGCCGAGGTGCTGAGCCCAGCGTTCGTGCGGTCATGGACGGTGCGAGCCGGGGCGGGCAGGATGCGCGGGCATTCTTCCAGAACAATAATAGTTGGAGCCGTTATGACCATTGCTTACTGGTGCGTACTGATCGCCCTGTTCCTGCCGTACCTGTCCACCGTCGCGGCCAAGGGCGTGAGTGGTGGTTTCAGCCCGAAGCATAATCACGACCCGCGGGCTTTTCTCGCCACGCTCAGCGGTGTGGGGCGGCGTGCCAACAATGCCCAGTTGAACGCTTTCGAAGTCATCCCGGCCTTCTCTGCGGCGGTGATCATTGCGCATCTGGCCGGAGGTGCGGCGCAATCCACCCTGGATATGCTGGCCATCGCCTTCGTCGTCAGTCGCCTGCTGTACCTGGTCTGCTACCTGGCCGATTGGGCGTCGCTGCGTTCGTTGGTCTGGTTTGTCGGCATGGGGCTGATCGTCAGTCTGTTCGTGGTGGCGGCCTGATTGGTAGCCGGCGCGAGGAGCGCGAGCGCGCTCCTGCACAAGTGTGGCGGCAAGCTTTGGAAAACACCGAGTTTGGTATTCCGCCCTCCGGCGAGGATACTGTTGGCCGCCGTTTAGTCGCTAAGTACCCGTCATGACCTTGAAAAAATTATCCCTCGCCCTGCTGGCCTGCCTGACATTGACTGCCTGTGGCGGGGTCGACCCCAATTCGCCGCTGGGTAAGCGCCAGGCGATCTTCAAGCAGATGCTGAAAACCAGCGAAGACTTCGGTGGCATGCTGCGTGGCCGCATTCCCTTCGATGGGGCGCGGTTCACCGCTGGCGCGATCAAGCTCGACAGCCTGTCGCAGCAGCCTTGGCAGCACTTCCCGCAGGTCAAGGAAACCGACAAAACCAGCGCCAAGCCCGAGGTCTGGGAAAGTCAGGCACGCTTTCAGGAGCTGGCACGTCAGCTTGAAGGCGCAACCGCGGCGTTAGTCGTTGCGACCACGCAACAGCCGTTGGACCCGGTCAAGCTCGGCCCGCCGGTGCAGGCCGTCGAAGACGCCTGCGAGACCTGTCACAAGGCGTTTCGCACCCACTGACTTAACAATCTGTTAGCGCCCCAACTGATCCTGGGCATGCTGCAACTCCTTGCGTGCCTCTGCGAGCTTGTCCTTGCGGGTGTTGATCTTCTCGGCATCGCCTTTGGTCATGGCTTTGCGCAGATCGCTCTCGGTAGCTGACAGTGCTGTGGCGAGTAGGCTGCTGGTGGCGAACAGGGCGGTGGGTAAGAAGTTGCGCGGCAACATACAACACTCCAAAGCAGCTTAAGGACTCGCTAGAGTCGGCTGCGTCTAGCGGGAAAAGTTTGAGCTCTGTCTGAGTTAGCTGTTGCAGGGCGTGCATTGGAAAAGCGCAACACCTGTAGGAGCGGCAGCCCAGCTCAACAATTAACGGGTACATAGCCAAAGTTTGTGCGCAATCCTGACGGATACGTGCGCTGTTGCGGCAGATCAGAGTTCCACAGCCGCTGTCGCGTTGTTCAGCTTATGCGCGGTTTAGCTTAGAAACCCACGGCGCCGGCGGCCTGTAGCTGTGCGCGCAACGCCAGCACTTCTGGATGATGGAAGAACGCGCTGAGTTGCTGGGCGCGGGTTGGTCCGATGCCCGGCTCGGTTTGCCACTGCTGCTCGCTGCGTCGTGCCAGCTCATCCCAGTGGTCGGGGAGTTTGGCGCTACCGGTGGGTGGTAGGCCGAGGGCGCGCAGCCAGGTCAGGAAGGGACGCTGGGGCGCGGTTTGAAATCTGCGGCTGAGATTGCTCGCGCTACGCTCACCCAGGCCCGGAATGCTGGCCAGCTCTTCCTGTGACAGCGTCAACCAGTCGAGCAGGCCCGGCAGGCGCTGAGCGTTCAGCAGCTTGTCCCAGGTGCCGGGACCTACCCCGTCGAGCGCCAAACCGTGCTTGCCGCTCAGCCAGGCCAGGCGTGCACGGAACTGGCTGGCGCATCCGGCGGATGGTCGCCAGCAACTCAGGGCGTGGTAATCGGTGGCCTTTGGGGCGTGCAGCTCGGCGCGTTCAGTGGCGCGCCAGACCACGCTGTCCAGGCGTGGGATGGTCAGGCCGGCGAGGGCGATGGCCACCTGGTCGCCGGGGCGGATATCCAGTTCGCTCCAGCGTTGCAACGAGCCGAGGCTGACGCGCTGAATCGTCCGGTCATCCAGGCGCACCGGGCGCAAGCTCAGCACCGGCGTGATCCGCCCGCTGCGACCGATCTTGAACTGCACTGCGCGGACTTCGGCCAGTGCTTGGGCGGCCGGGTATTTCCAGGCGACGGCCCAGGACGGCGGTTCGGCTTGCCAGCTGTTGCCCGACGGCCGTGTTCCCTGACGGATAACCACGCCGTCGCTGGCGAAGGGCAGAGGCGAGCGATACCAGTGCTCGCGCCAGCGACTGATCTCGGCAAGCGTTGCTACCGGTTCACTCAGCTGCACGCTCTCGGTGACGCCAAGAGCGCTGAGACGGGCGAGGCGCTCAGGCATTTCCGCCGGCCCCTGCGGGAGTTCCCAGACGAACAGGCCGATGCCATCTGCTTCGCGGTCACTGAGGCTTTGCCGGGCCATCAGTCCCGCGACCTTGCCGCGCGCCCCGGCACCTCCGCTACGCGCCTGCACATGCTCGGGCAGGCGCCAGTACAGTTCGCCCTGCAGCACCAGTTGGCCGTGCTCGCCCTCGAAGCGGCGCGGGATCGCCGCGATGCGCAGGGCGTTTGCCGTCCAGTCCTGCCCGCTGCGCCCGTCGCCACGGCTGATGGCTTGCTGCAGCTGGCCATCGCGATAGATCAGGGAGACCGCCACCCCATCGACTTTCGGTTGCACCCAGAGGTCGCTGCGCCCCTTGATCCAGGCCCGGACGGCAGCGGTATCCGGCAGCTTGTCCAGGCCGGTGTGGGCGAACGGGTGGGTTTGCGGGCCGCCCGCGCCGCGCAAGGGCTCGGCGGGCGGAGCGGTCTGGGCGGGAAAGCAACTTTGCCATTGCGCCAGGCGCGCCTGGGCCTGGTCGTAGAGCTCATCGGCGATGGGCGATTGCCCCTGGCGGTGATAGCGCGCGTCCCACTCGGCGATCTGCTCGCTTAAGGCCGTGAGCTCTGCCTTGGCGCGTGCCTCTGGCCAGTCAGGGCAGGTGCCGGCCAAGGTGGGAAGGGCGAAGGGAAACAGCAGTAAAGCGATCCAGCGTGGCATGGCGAACGTCCTGTTCGTGAGTGATAACGCGCACATCCCTTGCGCGGCATTTCAGTGCTTCAGACTTCGATGATCTTGGTGGCGTCGAAACCGCTGTCCTCCCTCGGGTAGGCGCCAGGGTTGGCGACCACACGGGCGTTCCCGATGTAGTAGTCCAGGCTTTGATGGACATGCCCGTGAATCCACAGGTCGGCGCGTGCCACCAGCACGTCACAGCTGGAGGCGAAGGCGGGCGACAGGCCGTCGCCGACGAACTGCGGAGGAATCGAGCGGGCGCTCGGCGCGTGATGGGTGATCACGATGTTCGGGCCGCTGAAGGGCTCATCCAGCCGTTCATGCAGCCAGGCGCGGGAGGCCTGGTGCAGGGCGATGCTGTGTTCCGGCGTGAAGTCCGCGCCGAACCAGTCGATGCAGTTGAAGTCCGGCATGAGTTGCAGCGCCAGTTCGTGCGCAGTCGGGTAGGCGTCGGCGCCGTAGAGTTGGAAATCGGTCCAGAGCGTGGCCCCGAGAAAGCGCACGCCATCGATCACCACGGCATCGTTTTCCAGAAAGTGGATGTCCAGGTCGCGCGCGAGGTTGCGCATCGCTTGGGTTAGTTCCGGCAGATCGGACGAGTAGAACTCGTGGTTACCGGCGACATAGATCACTGGCGTGTCGGCAAAGACTTCGCGCGCCCAGTGCAGTCCTTCCAAGTGGCTGTGGATATCCCCGGCGAGCACCACCACATCCGCTTCGACGCCGGGCAGCTCGCGGCGACCTCCGAAGTGTTCGTGGTGCAGGTCCGAGAGTGTCCGGATGCGCATGGCGGGTTCTCGCGCTGAGGGGGGCGGTGCATTGATTTTGCGCATGCGGGCGTCCTCGCACAAGGAGGCCTTCCAGAGGCGTTGGGCCAGGCACAAAAAAGCCCCGCATGTGCAGGCAATGCTGTTCACTTAAGCATACGTCTTCGCCTTTTATCCCCTCGCCCCTCTGGGGAGAGGGTTAGGGAGAGGGGTGCATGCCAGATGAATTCACTTTTGCCCGCTATTTACCCTCTCCCCCAGCCCCTCTCCCGTAAACGGGAGAGGGGAGCTCAGGCGCACATCGCTTAAGTGAACAGCA
This sequence comes from Pseudomonas cavernicola, assembly GCF_003596405.1. Lineage (NCBI taxonomy): Bacteria > Pseudomonadati > Pseudomonadota > Gammaproteobacteria > Pseudomonadales > Pseudomonadaceae > Pseudomonas > Pseudomonas cavernicola. The sequence continues at coordinate 762,666 of NZ_QYUR01000002.1, read as the reverse complement.
TTGCCGCATGTGCAGGGCTGTTTTGTCGCAGGCGTGGGCCTTACAGGCCGGCAGCTGCGCGCAAGGCCTCGGCTTTGTCGGTTTTTTCCCAGGTGAAGGTGGTGAAGGTATCGCCATCCACCGTTACTTCTTGCGGGATGCGGCCGAAGTGGCCGTAGGCCGCGGTTACCCGGTACATCGGGTGCAGCAGGTCGAGCATCTTAGTGATGGCGTACGGACGCAGATCGAAATGCTCGCGCACCAGTTGGACGATCTTGTCATCGCTCAGCTTGCCGGTGCCGAAGGTGTTGATCGAAACCGAAGTCGGTTGCGCCACGCCGATGGCGTAGGACACCTGAATTTCGCAGCGCTCGGCCAGGCCGGCGGCGACGAGGTTCTTCGCCACATATCGACCGGCATAAGCGGCCGAACGGTCAACCTTCGACGGGTCCTTGCCGGAGAACGCGCCGCCGCCGTGACGGGCCATGCCGCCGTAGGAATCGACGATGATCTTGCGGCCGGTCAGACCGCAGTCACCCACTGGGCCGCCAATGACGAAAGTGCCGGTCGGGTTGATGTGGAACTGGGTATCTTTGTGCAGCCATTCTGCCGGCAGCACGTGCTTGATGATCAGCTCCATCACGGCTTCACGCAGGTCCTTGTAGGACACCTCCGGGCTGTGCTGGGTCGACAGCACCACGGCATCGACGGCGACCGGCTTGCCATTTTCGTAACGGAAGGTGACCTGCGACTTGGCATCCGGACGCAGCCACGGCAGCAGGTGGGATTTACGCGCTTCGGCCTGGCGCTCGACCAGGCGGTGGGCGTAGCAGATCGGCGCTGGCATCAGTACATCGGTATCGTTGCTGGCATAGCCGAACATTAGGCCCTGGTCGCCAGCGCCCTGATCTTCAGGCCGCGAACGATCAACGCCCTGGTTGATGTCGGGGGACTGCTTGCCGATGATGTTCATCACCGCGCAGGTGGCGCCGTCGAAGCCGACGTCGGAGCTGTTGTAGCCGATGTCGGTGATGACCTTGCGCACCAGGTCTTCGAGGTCGATCCAGGCGCTGGTGGTGACTTCGCCGGCGATGATCGCCACGCCGGTTTTAACCAGGGTTTCGCATGCCACACGGGCGAACTTGTCTTGGGCGATGATGGCGTCCAGCACCGCATCAGAAATCTGGTCAGCAATCTTGTCCGGATGTCCTTCAGACACGGACTCGGAGGTGAAAAGAGAGTATTCGCTCATCTCGACGGTTTCCTAGTTTATCGATGGATGCACCGATGGGTGAGTGTCGCCAGCTGGCCGCTGAAAATGTCGGACCTGAATCTGGAAACCATTACGTAAGCCCACATACAGGCCTTCACCGGGCGTAAGCCCTGCGGCTGAGGCCCAGCGGGCCAAGTCGTCCTGTTCAAAGCCCAACCAGAGATCACCGCAGGCCTCCCTGGCCCAACTCTGATTGTGGCTGCACAACTCGGTGATCAACAAACTGCCGCCGGGACGTACGCGCGGCGCCAGTTGCTTCAACGCTTCGGCCGGCGCGGCGAAATGGTGCAGAACCATATTCAACACCACGCAGTCGGCGGTCTCGCAGGCGGAGCCCAAGGCGTCGGCCAGCTGTAAATCGACATTGCCCAACCCTTCGCGCTCGCAGCGCAGACGCGCCAGTTCGAGCATCGCCGGGCTGTTATCCAGCGCCGTGACCCGGCTGAAACGCCGGGCCAGTTCCGGCAGAAAACCGCCATCACCTGGGCCGACTTCCAGCGCCGTGGCACCGGCGGGGAAGCTCAACGCATCGAGCAAGGCCAACACGCTATCGCGATACTGTGGCAGCCCGGCGATCAAATCCTGCTGCGCCTGGAAGGTGGCCGCCATCCGCGCGAAGAAGTCGTGGCTGGCCGCTGCGCGCTGGCCATGCACCTCGCCGATGCGCGCTTGCACATCCGGCGGCAGGGTCAGTTCATCCACCTCTTCCAATAGCGCCGCGTGCAACGTGCCACCGAACAACTCACCCTGCGGCAAGGCACGGCGATAGAAAATCGCGTTGCCTTCGCGGCGGGTGGCTACCAGCCCGGCTTGGGCGAGTACCTTCAAGTGGTGGCTCATACCGGACTGGCCGGTGGCGAAGATCTGTGCCAGTTCCAGTACGCCAAAGGAATCGTTGGCCAGTGCGCGCAACACATTCAAGCGCAACGGGTCGCCACCGGCTTTGCACAGGGCAGCCAGTTCGTCGCAGTCGTCATGGCGGATTAAGGGCGCGCGCAAGTTCATGGGGCGGCAGTCTAGCCCCCGGTTTTGCTGCTCGCAATGCCAATATCAAAAAGTTTTGATATTGGCTGATGGGCGGCTAAGCATTGCTGGGGGACGGCCGCCACTGCCAACTCTTCTGATAAACGGTCGCTCGCTGACCCGGTCAGCCTTGCTGAGTGAGCAAACGCCTGTCACTGAGGCGCGGGAGAACCTGCGGTCGCGCGACAAATAAGTGAGCTTTTGGCCGGCGCATGACCATCTGTGATTGCCCCCGCAGGCTTGGCTGGGCGAAAATAGCCGCCTTTTTTCGACCCGCTGTTTTAATGCAGCCCTCCCAGGAGATCAGCGATGCCCAGCCGTCGTGAGCGTGCCAATGCCATTCGTGCCCTCAGCATGGATGCTGTGCAGAAAGCCAACAGCGGCCACCCCGGCGCCCCAATGGGCATGGCCGACATCGCCGAAGTGTTGTGGCGCGATTACCTCAAGCACAACCCGAGCAACCCGGAGTTCGCCGACCGCGACCGCTTCGTGATGTCCAACGGCCATGGCTCGATGCTGCAATACTCGCTGCTGCACCTGACCGGCTACGACGTCACCATCAATGACCTGAAAAACTTCCGTCAGCTCAACTCTCGTACCCCGGGCCACCCGGAATTCGGCTATACCGCCGGCGTCGAGACCACCACCGGCCCGCTCGGCCAGGGGCTGGCCAATGCCGTGGGCTTGGCCTTGGCGGAAAAGGTCCTGGCGGCGCAGTTCAATCGCGATGGCCACAACATCGTCGACCATCACACCTACGTCTTCTTGGGCGACGGCTGCATGATGGAAGGCATCTCCCATGAAGTCTGCTCGCTGGCGGGCACGCTGGGCCTGGGCAAACTGATCGCCTTCTACGACGACAACGGCATCTCCATCGACGGTGAAGTGCATGGCTGGTTCACCGACGACACGCCCAAGCGCTTCGAAGCCTACGGCTGGCAGGTGATCCGCAACGTCGACGGGCATGACGCGGAAGAAATCAAGATCGCCATCGACACCGCACGCAAGAGCGAGCAGCCGACCCTGATCTGCTGCAAAACCGTGATCGGCTTCGGTTCGCCGAACAAGCAAGGCAAGGAAGACTGCCACGGCGCGCCACTGGGTAACGACGAAATCGCCCTGACCCGTGCCGCCCTCGGCTGGACTCACGGCCCGTTCGAAGTGCCGAGTGAGATCTATGCCGCGTGGGATGCCAAGGAAGCTGGCGCCGCCGCCGAGGTCGAATGGAACCAGCGCTTTGCCGCATACACCGCCGCTTATCCGGAACTGGCCAGCGAGTTCAGCCGGCGAGTCAAGGGCGAGCTGCCGGCCGACTTCGCTGCGAAGGCCGCGGTCTATATCGCCGACGTCGCCAACAAGGGCGAAACCATCGCCAGCCGCAAAGCCAGCCAGAACGCGCTTAACGCCTTCGGCCCGCTGCTGCCGGAATTCCTCGGCGGTTCGGCCGACCTCGCCGGTTCCAACCTGACCCTGTGGAAGGGCTGCAAGGGCGTGACCGCCGACGACGCCAACGGCAACTATATGTTCTACGGCGTGCGCGAGTTCGGCATGAGCGCGATCATGAACGGCGTCGCTCGCCACGGCGGCTTCATCCCCTACGGCGCGACCTTCCTGGTCTTCATGGAATACGCCTGCAACGCCGTGCGCATGGCCGCGCTGATGAAGCAGCGCGTGCTGTTCGTCTACACCCATGACTCCATTGGCTTGGGCGAGGACGGTCCGACCCACCAGCCGATCGAGCAACTGGCCAGCCTGCGCATGACGCCGAATCTGGACTGCTGGCGTCCCTGCGATGCGGTGGAGTCCGCGGTGGCCTGGAAACAATCCATCGAGCGCAACGACGGCCCGTCCGCACTGATCTTCTCCCGGCAGAACCTGACGCATCAGGCGCGGGATGTGCAGCAAGTCGCCAGCATCAGCCGTGGCGGTTACGTGCTGAAGGACTGCGCCGGCGAGCCGGAGCTGATCCTGATCGCCACCGGCTCGGAAGTCGGTCTGGCGGTACAGGCATTCGACAAACTCAGCGAGCAAGGCCGTAAGGTGCGTGTGGTCTCCATGCCTTGCACCAGCGTGTTCGACGCCCAGGACGCCGGCTACAAGCAGTCCGTGCTGCCGTTGCAAGTCGGTGCCCGGATCGCCATCGAAGCGGCCCATGCCGATTACTGGTACAAGTACGTCGGCCTCGAAGGTCGGGTGATCGGCATGACCACCTTCGGTGAGTCGGCACCGGCACCGGCGTTGTTCGAGCATTTCGGCTTCACCCTGGAGAACATCCTGGATACCGCCGCCGAACTGCTGGAAGGCTGAGAACCTGCTCAATGTCTGCTGCGCTTGGTGATGCTGCGTTGAAAACAGGCTCGGAATGCTCATTGACTGCAGTCAACTCCGCTTCCTCGCCTATTTTCGCCTTGCCTGACCTGCGCTCGCGACGACCTTGAACAGGTTCTGAGTGCTCTAGCGCCCCTCCCCATGAATGGCAGAGGGAACAAAAGCCCGCACATTGAGAACCTTATGCCCAGCACCCGCCCCTACAAAGTCGCCCTCAACGGATATGGCCGGATCGGTCGTTGTGTGCTGCGCGCGTTGTATGAGCGCGGGACGAAGGCCTGTTTCGACGTGGTGGCACTGAATGACCTGGCCGATCTGGCCAGCCTCGAGTACCTGACGCGCTTCGACTCGACCCACGGTCGTTTTCCTGGCGACGTACGGATCGAAGGCGATTGCCTGCATATCAATGGCGCTAGCGTGCAAGTCCTGCGTAGCGCCACGCCGGAGGGCGTCGACTGGGCCGCGCTGGGTGTCGATCTGGTGCTCGAATGTTCTGGCGCCTACCACACTCGTGCCGACGCCCAGCGCTTTCTCGACGCCGGCGCGCCGCGCGTGCTGTTCTCGCAGCCGATGGCCAGCGAGGCGGATATCGATGCCACCGTCGTCTTCGGGGTTAATCAGCAGACGTTGAGCGGCGCCGAACTGCTGGTCTCCAACGCCTCCTGTACCACTAACTGCGGCGTGCCATTGCTCAAGCTGCTGAATGAGGCGGTGGGTTTGGAGTACGTCTCCATCACCACCATCCACTCGGCGATGAACGACCAGCCGGTAATCGACGCCTATCACCATGAAGACCTGCGCCGCACGCGCTCGGCTTTCCAGTCGGTGATTCCGGTGTCCACTGGTCTGGCGCGTGGCATCGAACGGCTGTTGCCGGAACTTGTCGGGCGGATTCAGGCCAAAGCCGTGCGTGTGCCCACGGTGAATGTGTCCTGCCTGGATATCACTATCCAGACCGCTCGCGATACCGACGCGGCCGAAATCAACCGCGTGCTCAGGCAGGCCGCCGAGTCGGGCCCGCTCCAAGGCCTGCTGGCGTATACCGAGTTGCCGCACGCCAGCTGCGACTTTAATCACGATCCGCATTCGGCGATTGTCGATGGTAGCCAGACCCGCGTTTCCGGCCCCCGGCTGGTGAACCTGTTGGCCTGGTTCGACAACGAATGGGGCTTCGCCAACCGTATGCTCGACGTCGCCGACCACTATCTGCGCGTCGCCGCCGCTGCGAAACTTAAAAGCCTTTAATTAACCAGCCCCGTGAAGGACTGACCCTGATGACCGTGTTGAAGATGACCGACCTCGACCTCCAAGGTAAGCGCGTACTGATCCGCGAAGACCTCAACGTGCCGGTGAAAGACGGCGTGGTGACGAGCGATGCGCGCATCCTGGCTTCCCTGCCGACCATCAAGCTGGCGCTGGAGAAGGGCGCCGCCGTGATGGTCTGCTCGCACCTCGGTCGCCCGAGCGAGGGCGAGTTCAGCGCTGAGAACAGTCTCAAGCCGGTGGCCGACTACCTGAGCAAGGCCCTTGGCCGTGAAGTGCCGCTGGTGGCCAACTACCTCGACGGTGTTGAGATCAAAGCCGGCGAAATCGTGCTGTTCGAGAACGTGCGTTTCAACAAGGGCGAGAAAAAGAACAGCGATGAGCTGGCGCAGCAATACGCGGCGCTGTGCGATGTGTTCGTCATGGACGCCTTCGGCACCGCGCACCGCGCCGAGGGCTCGACCCACGGCGTAGCCAAGTTCGCCAAAGTCGCCGCCGCAGGTCCGCTGCTGGCCGCCGAACTGGACGCGCTGGGCAAAGCCCTGGGCGCCCCGGCCAAGCCGATGGCAGCGATCGTCGCCGGCTCCAAGGTTTCGACCAAGCTCGACGTGCTGAACAGCCTGAGCGAGATCTGCGATCAGCTGATCGTCGGTGGTGGCATTGCCAACACTTTCCTCGCAGCTGCCGGTTATCCGGTCGGCAAGTCGTTGTACGAGCCGGATCTGCTCGACACCGCCAAAGCCATCGCCGCCAAGGTCAGCGTGCCGCTGCCGGTGGATGTGGTGGTGGCCAAGGAGTTCGCGCAAAGCGCCGCCGCGACAGTCAAGGCCATCGCCGATGTCGCCGAAGACGACATGATCCTCGACATCGGCCCGCAAAGCGCCGCGCTGTTCGCCGAACTGCTGAAGTCGTCGAAGACCATCCTCTGGAACGGCCCGGTCGGCGTCTTCGAGTTCGACCAGTTCGGCGAAGGCACCAAGGCCCTGGCCCTGGCCATCGCCGAAAGCTCGGCGTTCTCCATCGCTGGCGGTGGCGACACCCTGGCGGCGATCGACAAATACGGCGTTGCTGCGCAGATCTCCTACATCTCCACCGGCGGTGGCGCTTTCCTCGAATTCGTCGAGGGCAAAGTCCTGCCAGCCGTGGAAGTATTGGAACAACGCGCCAAAGCCTGAGTGTCTGATATCCCTGCGCAGCGAAGCGGGGGTGTCTGGTCAGGCAAGCGCCAGGGCTAAGAAGAGGGTGTTGCACATGCTCAAGCCCCTGCTGATTTTGTTGAGCGCGGGACTTGCTGTAGGGTGCGCGGGCGCTCCAGAGGGGCAAGCCGAGGAGGCTGGCCAGGACCAGCCCCAGGCGCGCGAGCGCAGTTGCTACCAGGCGGGTTGGTGGGCGGAGACGGCCGCGGTGATCTACCGACGCTTCGGCGAGGACGACATGCCGAAGCCGGCACTCAAGGAAGGGGAGCCGCTCAGTGCCATGCCGTCGATGGACGAGTGTCCATAGTCCAGGCGCTTAGCAGGGCAGGCAACCAACCGCGGCCGACAGAGGTCTTTGTAGTGGGTTAACCGTAAAAGGAGGGCCTCACTATGAATAGCTACCTTGCAAAGTCTTGCGCGGCGACTCTGATGCTGCTGTGTTTGGGGCTTGCAGGCTGTGCCGAGGGTAGATCGCCGAGCACCTGTGAAGTGTGGAGCCCAGGGCAGTTTCCCCAGCCAACCACGCAGGACGATCAGCGGATCGAGGCACAGGGCAGTGGTGAGCCGGGCGACGACGACAGTCAGGAGCAGCATTGCCCCTGAATAACCATGTAAGGACGAGCGGCTAGTGCTGGTTCGTACACAAGGAGTGTTGGATGAAGGGCTTTATTGTCGTGGCGGCGTTCGCGCTGTTGGTCGGCTGTGCCGGCTCGCCGCAGCCGACGGAGCAGTGGACGCGTTGGGTCTGCGACAGCCAGGCCGAAGTGCTCTGGCGTTTCGCCGACAGCAGTCAGGAAGCGGTCGATTTGCGTCTCGCCGGCGGTGATATCGTCTACCGTCTCAAGCAGGAACCGGCCGCCTCGGGAGCGTTCTATAGCGATGGCGTCCTGGCCTTTCACAGCAAGGGCGAGGAAGGTTTGCTCTACTGGGTCGCCAACAACGACCTGATTGGCCGGGGCTGCAAATCCCCGTAGGGTGGGTTAGCCGCACAGCGGCGTAACCCACCGCATGGGTTACGCAGACTTGTCGAAATATCTGGGTAGCGGGGTCGCCCCCGCTCCTCAAACACTTGAACATGGCCTGCCCTGTGGCAGGCTTGCACGATTAACGACCCCAACCGGGAGATAGGTAAACCATGGCACTTATCAGCATGCGCCAGATGCTGGATCACGCCGCCGAATTCGGCTACGGCGTTCCGGCTTACAACGTCAACAACCTGGAACAGATGCGCGCCATCATGGAAGCGGCCGACAAGACCGACTCCCCGGTGATCGTGCAGGCCTCCGCCGGCGCGCGCAAATACGCCGGTGCGCCGTTCTTGCGTCACCTGATCCTCGCCGCGATCGAAGAGTTCCCGCACATCCCGGTGTGCATGCACCAGGACCACGGCACCAGCCCTGACGTGTGCCAGCGCTCGATCCAGCTGGGCTTCAGCTCGGTGATGATGGACGGCTCCCTCGGCGAAGACGGTAAAACCCCGACCGACTACGAATACAACGTTCGCGTCACTCAGCAGACCGTGGCCATGGCGCACGCCTGCGGCGTGTCGGTGGAAGGCGAGTTGGGCTGCCTGGGTAGCCTGGAAACCGGTATGGCCGGCGAAGAAGACGGCATCGGCGCCGAAGGTGTGCTCGATCACAGCCAGATGCTGACCGACCCGGAAGAGGCCGCCGACTTCGTCAAGAAGACCCAGGTCGACGCCCTGGCCATCGCCATCGGCACCAGCCACGGCGCCTACAAGTTCACCAAGCCGCCGACCGGGGACATCCTCGCCATCGACCGGATCAAGGCGATCCACGCGCGCATCCCCAACACCCACCTGGTGATGCACGGCTCGTCCTCGGTCCCGCAAGAGTGGCTGGCGATCATCAACCAATACGGCGGCGAGATTAAGGAAACCTACGGCGTGCCGGTCGAAGAAATCGTCGAAGGCATCAAGCACGGCGTGCGTAAGGTCAACATCGACACCGACCTGCGTCTGGCGTCCACTGGTGCCATGCGCCGTTACATGGCCCAGCACCCGAGCGAATTCGACCCGCGTAAATTCTTTGGCGAAACCGTCAAGGCCATGCGCGATGTCTGCATCGCCCGTTACGAAGCTTTCGGCACCGCCGGCAACGCCTCGAAGATCAAGCCGATCTCCCTGGAAAACATGTTCCAGCGTTACGCCAAAGGTGAACTGAACGCCAAGGTGAACTGATCACCGCGCGTTCATCGCACTAAACGAAAGGCCCGCAGCGATGCGGGCTTTTTGCGTTCTTAGAACCTGTTCAGGATCTAAGCGAGCGAAGGTCAGGCAAGGCGCAACGTAGCGACGCGGAGTAACAGCCGTAGGCTGGCCCGCAGGGCGAACGTAGTGAGTCAAAATGGCTGAGGAAGCAGAATTTACGAGCTGTAAATGAGCATTCCGAAACCATTTTTAACGCAGCATCACGCGCGAAGCCCTAGCAGATGCTGAGCAGGTTCTCAGGGCGTGCCGACAGGCAGCGGCTTGTGGTCGATCTTCAGGTTGTAGAAGGTCGCGTTGCCGGCTTCGGTTTCGTAGCCGGTGTTGTCCTGGGGGTAGACGCCGGCCTTGAAGTACAGCGGCTTGGGTGCCCAGCTGGAGTCCAACTGTTGGCTCCAGAGGGTGCTATTGATCATCACGCTGAGGCGCCCCGTCGGCGACAGGTTGAGCACGTAGGTGAAGCGCTGGTTCAGCGCAATGCCCTTGAGCACCGTGATGGTCTGGCCGACCTCGTCCAACGGGGTGATGCGCACTTTGGCGACGATGTTGGCGCTGGCGCTGGTGGTCTTGTACTGGTACTCCAGCTTGAGCAGCGGTTTGTTACTGCCGTATGCGTGGATCTGGCCGATCACGATCTTCCCGGTCGATGGAACCTGGCCGACGCTCAGCGCCGCGCTCAGGGAGTTGTCGGCTGCCGGGTAGGCCCAGTTGCGCAGCGCGCCGTCAGCGAAGGTCTCGCGCAGTTCGCTGCGCGGGTAGCTGGCGTTGGCAGTGGTGGTGCCGTTTACCGGCGCCCAGAAGAACAGCGTGTCCGGGGTGGATTTGAAGTAGTGGTCCTGATAACCGCCCACCAGTAGCGGGGTGTCGATGGTGGTGGCAGGTACGCCCACAGGGATGGTGAGGTTCCAGGTGGCAAGGTCGATCATGACTGATTCTCCGCGGGAGAAGGTTTCAGTCGGGTGGCACGACTCATCCTCGAGTCAGTAAGGGCTTACTCGGCGTTCCAGCCAGTGACGCACGAACTAAAAGGGTTTCTAGGCGCTGCTCGTTGTGCTTGAAGCTGCCTCGCGAAGGTAGTATCGGCATGGCGGGGCCGCGCTTGATGACCGCCCGTCGATATCGTGGCGTCAGAAAGCAGGCAGATACTGAGGATTATAGGAAAGCTCTGAAGCAGGTTGAGCGCAAAGGCATTTTCCGCGCCCCCGAACTTGAACGTGAAAGCCCCAACAGCACAGAGCGAATAAAGCTTCGGTCCGACCAGCGGCCCTCCCGTGCGGGCATTTGGTGCCCCCCGTTTTTCGCAAGAGTTGGCCCATCGGTTGCTAATCCCACCGCGCTACACTGGCGCCCCTGAACCACGTCCAGAATGCTCCAGGTGACCACTTCGGGCGAGTTTCAAGCGACGGACTGACGGGTTGAAACACAAAGTCAGGCAAACTCTTCAATCCCTTCCCACTTGATTAAATCGTCGCCTAAACTTCCTGCGGGCAACGCATGGCAAGGCTGAATTTTCAACCCCGCTAGCCGTATTGGATAGTTCGATCAAGGAATGACTCATCATGAACAACTGGAAAATCAGAACCCACCTGTTCCTGCTAGCCGGCTCTCTGCTCCTGGGTTTGCTCTGTGTCGGCGGGCTCGGACTTTATGGTCTGCAGACCACCGTGTATGGCCTGCAGACCGTTTATCTCGATCGGGTCGTGCCCTTGCGGGATTTGAAAAAAATCGCCGACCTGTATGCGGTGAGCATTGTCGATGCCACCCACAAGGCGCACGACGGCAGCTCCACCCATACCGAAGCGCTGGCGCAGCTAGAGCAGGCTCAGGCGGCCATCGGCCAGACCTGGCAGGCCTATAAGGCGACCGAGCTGACAACGGAAGAAAACCGTCTGATCGCGCAAATCAGCCCACTGATGGAGGCCACCCAAGGTCCGCTGCAGGAGTTGCAGGGCATGCTGCGCAAGGGCGACGTCGCGGGCGTCGAGCACTTCGCCGACCAGCGGCTGTATCCGTTGATCGATCCCTTGTCGGCTAAATTTTCCGAACTTATCGAGGTGCAGCTGGTCGAGGCCAAGCACCAGTTCGAGCAGGGCCAGAGCGCCTATGCCTTCAATCTCAAGCTCAGCCTTCTGGTCTTGTCGCTGGCACTAGCCTTGGGCGGCGGTTATGCGTTCTTCTTCACCAGGCTGTTGGGTCGCCAACTCGGCGCTGAGCCGGGCGAGCTCGCGGCCATCAGCTCGAACATCGCCCAGGGGCAACTGGCCGGCGCGCAGCTCGACCAGCACAAGGCCGCAACCGGCGTACTGCAGTCGGTGCACCGCATGCGCCACAGCCTGCGCGACATGATTGGCAATATCGGCCAGGCCTCCGAGCAGATAGAGGGCGCCGCCCTGCAATTGGCCGCATCTTCCGAGCAGGTGCTGAAAAGCGCCAACCTGCAGAGCGATACCGCTGCGTCCATGGCGGCTACGGTCGAGCAGCTGTCCGTAAGCATCAACCACATCGCGGGCAACGCTCAGCAGGCCCAGAGCACGGCGAAGAAGGCCGGTGAGATCACCGATGACGGCATGGCCGTGATGCAGGAGTCCATCCATGAAATGGGCCATATCGCCGATCTGGTCGCGCAAAGCTCGGCCGATATCGATCAGTTGGCGATCCAGTCGAACAACATCAGCCAGATTGTCGGTGTGATTCGTGGTATAGCCGAACAGACCAACCTGTTGGCGCTGAATGCCGCTATCGAGGCGGCGCGAGCAGGCGAGCAGGGCCGTGGTTTTGCCGTGGTGGCCGATGAGGTACGCAGCCTGGCCGGACGCACGGCCCAGTCCACCACGGAGATCGTCACCCTGGTCGACGCCATTCAAAGCGGCATGGCCAAGGCCAAGAACAGCATGGCCGCCGGCTGCGAGCGGGTGGACAATGGTCGGCAACTGGTGGAAAGCGCAGGCGCATCGATGGGCCGGATCAAGAGTGCGCTGGATGAGTCGCTCGCGGCCGTGAGCTTCATTTCCCTGTCATTGCAGGAGCAACGCGCGGCCAGTGAGCAAGTTGCTTGCAGCGTGGAAAAGGTGGCGCAGATCGTCGAGGAGAACTCCGCGGCCCAGGGTGGGATCGTGCAGGCAACCCAGGCGCTCAAGAGCATGTCCGATGGGTTGCAAGGCATTATCCGGCGCTTCAGCTTCTAAGCCGCGGCGCGCTGTCTCAGGGCGGAGAGCGGCTGCCGAGAGTCGGCGGCTCAGCTACACTGGCGCGCTTTTGAAATTCCGCCGCGTATAAGGCTTTTGTAGGGGCCGCGGGCTCCGCAAGAACCTTCACCCAGCGATCCTTCGGCGAATAGATTCGGCTAGCCTCGACAACACCCATGACCCCGCTCAAATACCTCAACGCTTATTCCCCCGCATTGCAGGATCAGGTGCGCCAGCTGATCGCGCACAATCGCCTGGGCGACTACCTGGGTCAGCGCTACCCGGCACGGCATGCGGTGCAAAGCGATAAGGCGCTGTACGCCTATACCCTGGCGTTAAAGCAGGAGCACCTGAAGAACGCGCCGAGCATTGATAAGGTGCTGTTCGATAATCGCCTCGACCTGACGCATCGTGCCTTGGGTTTGCACACGGCGATCTCGCGGGTGCAAGGCGGCAAGCTCAAGGCGAAGAAGGAGATTCGTGTGGCGTCCTTGTTCAAGGAGGCGCCGCCGGAGTTTCTCAGGATGATCGTGGTGCATGAGCTGGCGCATCTGAAGGAGCACGAGCACAACAAGGCGTTCTACCAGCTCTGCGAATACATGCAGCCGGGCTATCACCAGTTGGAGTTTGATTTGCGCGTGTATCTGACCTATCGCGAGCTGCAAGGTCGCCCGCCGTCGGACACCTCCCGCTAGTGTGCTGTCGCCTTTGCTCTTGTAGGAACGGCTGCCGCCTCGCGATCGGGCATGGCAGAGAAGCATCGCGAGCAGAGCTCGCTCCTACAGTTATTTGCGCAGCAGTAGATTGAGCTGATCGACGACCTCGGCCCAGTCGGCATCCTCAAGGATTTCCTCGCGCAGAAAATCCGCTTGCGCCGCTGTCCAGAACGACGCGTCCGCCAGGGACAATGAGGCCGGCAGGGGCGAGTGGGTGGAAATGAAGGCATTGATGCCGGCGGGGTCAGCAGGCAGCCCCAGTTGTTTGAACAAGGACGGGAGATTGTGCGTTGGTGATTGCATGAGGTTCTCCACAGATCAGGCTTGGGTTGGTGTGTGCGCCGCAGACGCTCGGCCCGGCAGTCGCCGCCTAAGATAAAACCGTAGCGCAGATCGACAGCCGCGGGGCGATTTGTTCCTCTCATAGGCGGTGCGTGGCGGGTCTCGGTGGGACGTAAATATTCCCCTCCGGGCTCAGTAAGCCGATTTGAATAGCGTCGCTCACTCAGCTCTACCCACACCGCTCCTCCGCCGACGTGAGTCCACGTGTCACGGGCTCAGGCCTTCGGATTGCCTCGACCCACCCGGTGTGGCTGGCGGCCACCGATCGAGCGCCGGAAGTAAAACTGCGCGGGCGCAGCGGGTTTGCTCACACAGTAACAACAACCCCCACCCCCACCAAGCTGAGCGCGAGTCGCGTCAACTTGACGTTGTGCTGGCGTGTGCAGCCGCATGGCGACCCTTAGCGGCAGACCTCGCGCACCTCGGCGCTGGGCACCAGTTTGAGGAACTGATCCATGCGCATGTGTACCAGGCTCTTGTGATCGCCGGCTTCCAGGTAGATGTCCTGCTGCCGGGTCAGCAGAGGGTCGACCACCATGTTCATCCCGTAAGGTTCGCTCAACGCCGGCACGGCCCCGCGCTCGCAGTCCGTGAACAGACCGGCGATCGTGCTTTCGTTGGTGAGTTGCCATTCCTCTGCGCCACGCACTTTGCCCAGATCCAGGTTCTGACTGGCAGGCACCACCGCCATCAGGTAGTGACCGTGCCGATCATCCAGAATCACCGATTTGGCCACCCGTTCCGCCGGAATGCCGGCCGCGCGAGCGGTTTCTAGGCTGCTCGCCGAATGCGGGTGCGCAACGATGTCGAACTCGCAATGCGCCTGCTCTAGACTGCGCTGTAAAGTTTTTGCCATACGCATGATGCACCTCCACGCCCTGTCGAATGCTCTAGGGCTACTGGTTATCAGAACTCCCCTGATAAAAGTTTAGGCAGTGCGAGGGGCGGCGGCGGCTGGGCGGCTGTAACACTTGATGCTATGGGCCGCTGTCGATAGCGGTGATTGGCCTAAGAGGGGGCTTTCGCCCCAAGCAATAGACGGGTTACAGAGCCGGTCGGGTGGCGCGCGTGGGAGCCGAATCACTCTTTGCAGCCTAGAAACTTATGCGCTGCCTGTGACCCTATTCAAGGCCAGGCACGTCACCACTTAAGCCCTCTCCCGTCTTGAAGTGAACTGCCGATGCACCCTCTGAGAAAAGCGCTGCATAACGAACTGCATTCGCGCCCCTCGATCTATTTCGAAGGGCCCGCTTATGTCTACCACTTGGCCTTCATCGACCCCGATGATCAGTGCGACGGCATAATCAGTAGCCTCTATGAGCAGACCGACGCGCTTTATGATCGCAGCACGCCTCAAGGGTTGATCAAGCTTGGGACGTTTGCGTTGAAGTGGGAGCGGCACACTGAGTTTTTCACCCTGACGTTGGTCGCGCCCAAGTCCGACAGCGAGACCGCTGGTATCTGGCAGCCACTTCCCGCGGTGCTTAGGGACATCGTCGCAGCCCACCGCGACCTGATTATCAACGCCGACCTGATCCAGGTTGAAACGGAGCAGAGCTGGGCCGGCGATTATGCTTTCTATGGGTTCAAGGACCCAGCCGGCTCGAATGTCGGCGGCGGCGATGCCACGGTCTGGAGTGACTTCAAGCTCGATCAGGAGGGCATGAACCGTATTCTGCTGGTCAATCGCGGCTTGAATGCCTATCGCCTGGGCCGCATGATCCGGCGCCTGTTGGAGATCGAAACCTATCGCATGATGGCGTCACTGACGCTTCCGGTCGCGCAGTCCATCAGCGCCTCGCTGAAGGAGTTCGACAAGGAACTGACCGGCCTTTCCGACAGCAATGCGGAAACCGCCTCCTGCGATGCCAAGCGCCTGCTCAACGACATCGCCGCACTCTCCGCGCGCATCGTGCGCTGCACGGCACGCTCGCGCCGTCGCTTCAGCGCGACTGAAGCCTATTCAAAGATCGTCTTCGAGCGCATCGGCGAGCTACGCGAGGCCCATCTGGGCGACTGTCAGCGGCTGGGCGTATTCATCGAAAGACGGTTCAAACCGACAGTCCGCTATTGCGCGGCGACGGATCAACGCCTGCAACGCCTGGGGCACAGCGTCGCCAACCTGAGCGAGTTGCTCCAGGCCAGGGTCCAGGTCGAGGTTGAAGCGCAAAACTCGGAAATCCTCCATAGCCTGAACAGCAGAGCCAATACCCAGATCAAGATCCAGAAGGCTGTCGAAGGGCTCTCGCTGATCGCCATCAGTTACTACCTGCTCAGCCTGTTCAAGCTGGTGCTGGAAGGGCTGCACACCATCGGGCTGAAGATCGAGCCACTGACCGCTGCAACCTATATGACGCCTATCGCGCTGTTCATTCTTGGCTTCATCGCCTTGCGCATCCGCCAGGCGAAGAGCCACTAGATGCGTTGCTGGATCAGCCACAGAAAAACCGCTCGATGAGCTAATGCCAGTCAGTTAAGGACAATTCGCAGGCAAGAGGCAGCCTGTCGGTTGGCGCTGAAGTAGGTTGGCGCTGAACGCAGTGATGCCCAACAAGGAGTCGCCCAGCGACTCCCTCTCACCGACTCGCGTTTGACAGCCCGGCCTTGCGGGCCGGTTGTTGGGCATCACCTTCGGCTCAGCACCAACCTACTGCTTCGATGCGGTTGACC
This sequence comes from Pseudomonas cavernicola, assembly GCF_003596405.1. Taxonomy (NCBI): domain Bacteria; kingdom Pseudomonadati; phylum Pseudomonadota; class Gammaproteobacteria; order Pseudomonadales; family Pseudomonadaceae; genus Pseudomonas; species Pseudomonas cavernicola. Next base: position 746,464 of record NZ_QYUR01000002.1, on the reverse strand, counting down.
GACGCGGCACCGTTTTGGCCGTTTGGCCAGCGTCGGGGGCTGAAGGGGCGAAGGCTCTGGGCTGGGAGTGTTGCTGGAACCGTTGCGGGCCACTTGGATGAATCATTGAGCGCCACTATCCTGGCGCCATAATCTGGTCTATTAATGGCAGGTGGCCATTAGTGGTGTGGCGGTTGCTGCGACGCCTGGTTCGGATGGGGTTGCGACCCTGCGTTGGGAGTAGCGGGTTACAGCTCTTGGCCTGCATGGATCGCGAAGGATAAAAAAGGATGAGACCCGTGCCGCGCACTGTGCTTGTGCTGTTGTGTGTGTTGTGGCTGCTGACGACCGGCGCGTCAGCAGAGACGTTGCGTCTGGTGGCGGATGTCTGGCCGCCGTTTACCGATCAGAACTTGCCGAACGGCGGCTTGGCCACCGATTTGGTCAGCACCGCCTTGGCCCGCGCCGGGTACGCCACGGAGTACGCGCAGGTGCCTTGGGCGCGAGCGCTGCATGGGATTGGGGTGGGCAGCTACGATGTGCTGGTGAACGCCTGGTTCACCGAGGAACGTACCCAAGTCGGGCAGTTTTCCTCGCCTTATCTGGTCAACCGAGTGCGCTTGCTCAAGCGCAAGGGTTCGCCGATTGGTTTCACCTCGCTGGCGGACTTGCAGCCCTTCAACATCGCGGTGGTGCGCGGATATACCTATGGAGCGGAGTTCGATAGCGCGAGCAGTTTGCGCAAGATCCCGGTGCTCGGCTTTGCCAGCGCGGCGCGGATGCTGCATGCCGGGCGGGTCAACCTGACGCTGGAGGATGAGTTCGTCGCGCGCTATTACCTCAACCGCGAGCCAAGCAGCGTACGCGATGACCTGGAGTTTTTGCCCAAGCCGCTCAGCGAAAACAACCTGCATATTCTGGTCAGCCTGCATAACCCGCGGCATGCGCAGATCGTCGCGGCGTTCAACCGCGCGATCAAGGCGATGAAGACCGACGGCAGTTATGCTGCGTTGTTCAAACGCCATGGGATGTAGGCACTTTGCCGTCGGTGCGGCGCCGCTATTTTTTGCATGCTGCGCGTGGCGCTGACCGTGCTGGCGTGACCCGCGGCGGGTGGGCAAAGTGCCCGCTAGCGTTTAGCCTATGCGGCTGTGTGTAATCTCAAGAGAAGGCTCTCATGGACGCTGAGCAGACTGGCTATGCCAGGTATCGGCAGGTGGTTTCGCAGTTGATGTGTGGCGATGAGCAGTTGCCCAGCCTGCCGGTGATCACTCTGGAAATTCGCCGGTCGCTGCGCAGCCCGGAGGTCAGCCTGGGCACCTTGAGCGGTTTGATCAGCAAAGACCCGGCCCTTAGCGCGCTGCTGATGAAGTACGCCGCCAGCGCGATGTTGCGCAGCAGCCGGCCGCCGAAAACCCTACAAGACGTGCTGCAGGTGTTGGGCCTTGCGCAGGTGGATCGGGTGACGATGATCCACAGCATCAAAAGCCTGTTCACCCTGCACAGCCCAGGGCACAAGAAGCTGTTTATAGAGGCCTGGGAGCGGCTGATTCTGAAGGCCAGTACCTGCGCCTTCCTGGCTCGGCTGGTCGGTTACACGCAGCCTGATCACGCTTTTCTCGCCAGCTTGTTGAGCGAGCTGGGCTCGCTAGCGGTGCTTTCGGCGTTCAGGGACGACCCGGTCGCGCCTTCGCGCGAGCTGTATTACCGCCTGTGTCGCGATTACAGCAAATCGCTGGGGGTCATCCTATTGAAGAAGTGGGCGGTGGATGAGGAGTTCATCGGCATCATCCGTAACACCGGCAACTGGCTCCATCGGGAGCGCTACCACCTCGAATTGATTGACCTGGTCAATCTCAGCCTCTATCACTCGGTCAAGGGCATGAATGCCGAGGCGGATCTGCCGGAGCTGTCGTCCCTGGCGGCCTACGCGAAGCTGTTGCCGCCGTTGAACGTTATCGGTGATAACGACGAGTTGGCGTTGCTGATCAGCCATCGGGCGGAGATTCATGCGCTCGCGGATGCCCTGCGTTGAGGCTGAATTAACTTCCTTCCGTCGTTCCCGCAAAGGCGGGAACCCAGTTGTTGCGCCGGCACCCGATCCCCGCCTGTGCGGGGATGATGGGCTTTCTAGAACTTCCTTAAGCGCGGGATCGAGAATTGGGAGTCGCTAAGCGACTCCTTGTTGGGCATCACTGCGTTCAGCGCCAACCTACTTCAGCGCCAACCTACATCAGCAGCGCCAATCTACGAGGCGGTCTCCTGCGTGCGAGTTGTCCTTAGCGCTTTTTTCAGCTGCTGATGGCCGCTCGGTCACGCAGCAGGTGCGCGGCGAGGGTGCGCAGCGGGCCGAGTTGGCGGCAGATCAGCGCCAGTTCGCTTTGCACCAGGCGCTCGCGGTCGTCCATTTCTTCCGGCAGTTGCTCCAGCTCCTTGGCGAGATTTTCTTCGGCATCGCTGTGGATGGTGACCGGGGTTTTGCTCGCCAGGCTCTGGGCCACTTCATCGAGGCTGCCGGCCAGGCGCGTGGCGGCGTCACTGAGCAGGCTGGGCGGCGCGGCGCTGGGCAAAGCTTCGCCCCGGTGCGCGCCGAGGGCCGAGAGGTAGCTGAGCAAGGTGTGCGAAAGCACCAGGAAACGGAAGCCGATATCCGCTTCTTTGCGGAAGTGGCCGGGCTCCATGAGCATATTGGCCAGGGTGCTGGAGAGCGCGGCGTCGGCGTTGTGCGCATTGCGCCGGGCCAGGCGGTAGGCGAGGTCGTCGCGCTTGCCACGGGCATATTGCTGCATGATCTGCTGCAGGTAATGACTGTTGCAGCTGAGGGTGTTGGCCACCACTTGATTGAGCCGCCGACCTTGCCAGTCCGGCAGGATCAGGAACACCGCAAGGCCGGCGATCAAGCTGCCGAGCAGGGTATCGACCAGACGCGGCACGATCAGCCCATAGCCATCGCCGATCTGGTTGAAGCAGAACATGATCATCAGGGTGATGGCGGCGGTAGAGAGGGTGTAACGGGTCGCCCGATTGGCGAAGAACACCACGCCGGCGACTACCGCGAACATGGCCTGGATCAGTGCGCTGGGGAACAGGTCGAACAGCGCCCAGCCGAGCACCAGGCCGATCACCGTGCCGCTGATGCGCTGCACCAGTTTGCGCCGGGTGGCGCCATAGTTCGGCTGGCAGACGAACAGTGTGGTGAGGATGATCCAGTAGCCTTCGCTCGGGTGGATCAGGTGCAGCACGCCGTAGCCTGCGCTCAGGGCAATCGCCAGGCGCAAGGCATGGCGGAAGAGTAGCGAGGTGGGCGTCAGTTGCAGGCGCAGGCGCGTCCAGATGTCTTTCAGCGAATGCGGCGACCGGTCGAGCAGGCTGCTGTCCTGTTCCTCCGCCAGGGCATCCGGGTTATTGGCGTTACACAGCAGGTCATTCAAGGTGCCGAGGTTGCTGGCCAGCGCGCGCAGCGAGCGCAACAAGCTGCGCCACGCCGGATTGCTCTGGATGCGCAGGTGTTCCAGCGAGGCTTGCAGATCGCTCAGGGCCTGGGCCGACAGGCCGCCGTACTCGAACGTCTGGCGCAGCTGAATGGCCTGGGCCAGGGCCTGACAGGCCTCGCCCTGCTGACGCAGCAGGCGTTGGCAGCGAAACAGCACATCGCTGTGGAAGAACGCCTCGGCCAGCTCGTTGTACGGGTAGTGCGAGGAACTGGCGCGTTCGTGAATGTCTTGCGCCATGAAGTACAGCTTCAGGTAGCGGCTGACTTTCGGCCCGGGCCGGTCATTGCCGACGCGGTGCAGGATGATTTCTTTGGTGCTGTTGAGCGCGGCCACCAGGTGGCCGTTCTGTTGCGCCAGCTGCAGGCGGCGCTGTTCCACATCCAGCCCGTGCACCGGTTCGAACAAGGCGGATTTGAGCTTGAGGTAGTGGCCCAGCTCGCGGAACAAGCGCGCCAGGCTCTGCTGCACCGGTTGATGCGAGAACAGTGCCTGCCAGATCACCGACAGCAGGCCATACCACGCCGCCCCGGCCACCAGCAGCAAGGGTTCGTGCCAGAAGTTCGCCGTCGCGCCGCCGCGTTGATCGACCCCGATCATGGTGTACACCGAGAGAATCAAGGTGGCCTGGGCGATGCTGCCGTAGCGCTCACCCAGAGCGCCGAGCATGGTCAGGCTGAAGCTCGCCAGCGCCAGCGCACAGACGAATAACCAGGGATAGGGGAACAGCAGCTCGACCGCGATCGAGGCCACGCTGAAGCAGCCCAGCGTCACCAGCAGCGCCGTCAGCCGGCCTTGCCAACTGTCATCGGTTTCCGCCAGGGCGCTGGCGATGATGCCGAGGAACAGTGGAATCAGCTGGTGCATCGAGTCCTGCGCCCAGCACAGCGCCATGATGCCGGTCAGCGCGATGAACGCCCGCAGGCTATAGCTGAACTTATCCAACGCCCACAGGCGGCGCAGGGAGTGGCTGAGTGAGCTGGAAGGCATCATCAGAGGCTAACGACCTGATTGGTGGAAGATCGATTAGAGCGGATATGCGCGCCGCTGCGAACCGGCTGTGCAAATTTTTTAGCAAAAATCGTGCGTTGAGCGGACAGCCTTCGCCCACGGCCTGCGTCAACTAAGCTGTAACCGAACGCTGTTGTAAGCAAACGTCGCATAAACCGCTGCGGTTGTTTCAGCGTTCGCTCAGCTATCAGCCGCCGCCGAAAGGGGGCAGGGATGTTCGTGGCGGCCCACGGGTATCTGCCAGGAGGGTCGTGTGAGCAGTCAGTGGTGGCGCAGTGTACTTTTGTTGCTGGTGCTGGCCGGGTTACCGGTCGGGCCGCTGGCGGCTGCGGGCGCAGTCGTGGTGCTGACGGTGGACGGTGCAATCGCCCCGGCCAGTGCCGATTACGTTGTCCGCGGGCTGGCGCGGGCGGTGGATGAGGGTGCGCAGTTGGTGGTGCTGAACATCGACACCCCAGGCGGACTGGACACCTCGATGCGCGAGATCATCAAGGCGATTCTCGCCAGTCCGCTGCCGGTGGCCAGCTATGTGGCACCGAGCGGCGCGCGGGCGGCCAGTGCCGGCACCTACATCCTCTATGCCAGTCATATCGCCGCCATGGCGCCGGGCACCAATATCGGTGCGGCCACGCCGGTGCAGATCGGTGGCATGCCGGGCGCGCCACCGCAGAAGCCGGAACAACCCACTACACCCGAGGCCGACAAAACCAAGCCCGCCGCCGAGTCGGACGATGCCCTGACCAAGAAGCAGATCAACGATGCCGCCGCCTATATCCGCGGCCTGGCCCAACTGCGCGGGCGCAATGTCGAGTGGGCCGAGCAGGCGGTGCGCGAGTCGGTCAGCCTGTCGGCCAAGGAAGCGTTAAAGCTCAAGGTGATCGACTATGTGGCGGACGATCTGAGCGACCTGCTCAAGCAGCTGGACGGCAAGAAGTTGAACGCCGCCGGGCAGACCGTGCAATTGCATACCGCCGGCGCCGCGCTGATCAGCCATGAGCCGGATTGGCGCACGCGCCTGCTGGCGGTGATCACCAACCCCAGCGTGGCGCTGATCCTGATGATGCTCGGCATCTATGGCTTGTTCTTCGAGTTCATGAATCCGGGTACGGCCGTCGGCGGGGTAGTTGGCGGCATCTGCCTGATCCTGGCGCTTTACGCCCTGCAACTGCTGCCGGTGAACTATGCCGGGGTCGCCCTGATTCTGCTCGGCATGGCGCTGATGGCCGCCGAGGCCTTCATGCCCAGTTTCGGCGTAATCGGCTTCGGCGGCATAGTCGCCTTCGTGGTCGGCGCGGTGATCCTGATCGATACCGAGGTGCCGGGCTTAGGCATCCCGCTTGGGTTGATCGTCAGCGTCGCCCTCGTCAGCGCGCTGCTGATGGTGACCATCCTCGGCATGGCGCTGAAGGCGCGGCGCCGGCGGCTGGTGAGCGGCGATGCGGGACTGGTCGGCAGCCTGGTGGAAGTGGCCGCTCTGCAGGAGGGCAATCCGCTCGGCGGCTGGGTGAAGTTGCAAGGGGAAAACTGGCAGGTGCTCAGCCAGGCGCCGCTGCGGCCCGGTCAACGGGTTCGGGTGCTGGCGCGCAACGGCCTGCTGCTGGATGTAACTGCGGCTGACGAGATGCCGCCACAAGGAGACTAGTCATGAGTTTTCCACTGAGTTTTGGCGCCCTGCTGGTGCTGCTGATAGTGCTGATCGTCTCGGCGTTCCGCATCTTCCGTGAGTACGAGCGCGGCGTAGTGTTCCAACTCGGGCGCTTCTGGAAGGTCAAGGGCCCGGGGCTGGTGATCATCATCCCGGCGATCCAACAGGTGGTGCGGGTGGATTTGCGCACCGTGGTGCTGGACGTGCCGACGCAAGACGTGATCACCCGCGACAACGTCTCGGTGAAGGTCAGCGCGGTGATCTATTTCCGCGTGCTCGACGCGCAGAAGGCGATCATCCAGGTCGAGGACTTCCTGATGGCCACCAGCCAACTGGCGCAGACGACATTGCGCTCGGTGCTCGGCAAGCACGAACTGGACGAGCTGCTTGCCGAGCGCGAACGGCTCAACGCCGACATCCAGCAAGTGTTGGACTCGCAGACCGACGCCTGGGGCATCAAGGTGTCGAACGTGGAGATCAAGCACGTCGACCTCAACGAGTCGATGATCCGCGCCATCGCCAAACAGGCCGAGGCCGAGCGCGAACGGCGGGCCAAGGTGATTCACGCCGAGGGCGAGTTGCAAGCCTCGGAAAAGCTGATGATGGCCGCCGAGATGCTCGGCCGCCAGCCCGGCGCCATGCAGCTGCGCTATATGCAGACCCTCGGCCTCATCGCCGGCGACAAGAGCTCGACCATCGTCTTCCCACTGCCGATCGAGCTGTTGAAGGGCATGGCCGAATTGTCGTCGAAGACCTGAGCGGCCCGATAAAGGGCGCGGTTTTTAGCTGAGTCAGCGCAAAACCAGTACGTCTTCGAGGGCGTTCCGCGGCGACGGCTTTCTAGGCTTTACTGCAAAAAGCGGCATAAGCGTGCGGCGCCCCGCTTCATCGACCCGGAGGTTGTCATGCGTATCGGAGTACCCAAGGAGATCAAGAACCACGAATACCGCGTCGGCCTGACGCCGCAGTCGGTGGCCGAGTTGAGCGGGCTCGGTCATCAGGTCTGGGTGCAGACCCACGCGGGCGCGGCTATTGGCTTTAGCGACGAGGATTACCGCGCGGCCGGCGCACAGATTGGCATGGACGCCGCCCAGGTGTTCGCCGAGGCGCAACTGATCGTCAAGGTCAAGGAACCGCATGCCGGCGAGCGTGCCCGGCTGCGCCCGGAACACACGCTGTTCACCTATTTGCACCTGGCGCCGGATCTGCCACAGACCGAGGAATTGATGGCCTCCGGGGCGATTTGCATCGCCTATGAAACCGTCACCGACGCACAAGGGCGCTTGCCGCTGCTGGCACCGATGTCCGAAGTCGCCGGGCGGATGTCGATCCAGGCCGGCGCCAGTTGCCTGGAAAAAGCTCGAGGTGGCCGCGGCGTACTGCTTGGCGGGGTGCCCGGCGTGGCTCCGGGCAAAGTGGTGATCCTTGGCGGTGGTGTGGTCGGCAGCCACGCGTTGGCCATGGCGGTGGGGCTGGGTGCGAATGTCACGGTGCTGGACAAGAGCGTGGATGTCTTGCGCCGTCTGGACGCACAGTACGGTAACCGCATCACCACGCTGTACTCGACCCATGCGGCCCTGCGCGAGCAGGTCCTGGCGGCGGATCTGGTGATCGGTGGGGTGCTGATTCCCGGTGCAGCGGCGCCGAAGCTGATCACGGCGGAGATGATCCGGCAGATGCAGGCCGGCGCCGTGCTGGTGGACGTCGCCATCGACCAGGGTGGTTGTGCCGAAACCTCGAAAGCCACCACCCACACCGATCCGACCTACGTGGTCGACGGGGTGGTGCATTACTGCGTGGCCAATATGCCCGGGGCAGTGGCGCGCACCTCGACCCTGGCGCTGAACAACGCGACCCTGCCGTTCGTCATCGCGCTCGCGGAAAAAGGCACACGGCGCGCCCTGGAAGACGACCCGCACCTGCTCAATGGGCTGAATGTCGCCAAAGGCTTGATTACCTGCGGCAGCGTGGCCGAGGCTCACGGCTTGCCGTTCCAGTCGGCCACCAGCGTGCTGGAGCATCTCTAGGCGGAAGGGAGTTAGCTGTTCATTGGAAGAGCGCAAAACCTGTAGGAGCGGGCCATGCCCGCGAAGCTCTGGCTTGAAGGGCTTTCGCGAGCAGAGCTCGCTCCTACCAAGAGCAGCTCAGTTCAACCTTTAACGGGTTTGCGCCTTTCCAATGCCCGCCCTGCAACTGCTCAGACGTACTGCGCCGCCGCATAGCCCGAGGCCCAGGCCCACTGGAAGTTGAAGCCGCCGAGGTGGCCGCTGACGTCGAGCACTTCGCCGATAAAGTACAGGCCTGGCGACTTCAGCGATTCCAGGGTCTTCGAGGAAACTTCCTTGGTGTCGACGCCACCCAAGGTCACTTCGGCGGTGCGATAGCCTTCGGTGCCGGCCGGCACCAACTGCCAGCTCGCCAGTTTCTCGGCAATCGCGCTCAGCTCGCCCGGGCTGTACTGCTTCAGCGGCTTGGAGACGAACCAGTGCTCGGCCAGCAGGTTAGCCATCTTCTTGGTGAAGATTTCCCCGAGCAGGGTTTTCAGCTCGGAGTTTGGCCGCTCCGTCTGTTGTTCCAGCAGCCAGCTCGGCACGTCATGGTCGGGCAGCAGGTTGATTTCCACCGCATGGCCCGGCTGCCAGTACGAGGAAATCTGCAGGATCGCCGGGCCGCTAAGGCCGCGATGGGTAAACAGGATGTTCTCGCGAAAGCTCTCGCCATTGCAGCTCACCAGGCAATCCACCGAGGTGCCGGACAGCTCGCTGCAAAGCTCCTTGAGCTGATCGGTGATGGTTAACGGTACCAGTCCGGCGCGGGTCGGCAGCAGGCTATGGCCAAACTGCTTGGCCACCTGATAGCCGAAACCGGTCGCGCCGAGGGTCGGGATCGACAGGCCACCGGTGGCGATCACCAAGGACTCGCAGCTCAGCGGCCCGGCGCTGGTGTGCAGCTGGTAGCCGCTGGTGGCCTTGTCGATCTGCTGGATCGAGGTGTTCAGCAGCAGTTGCACGCCGACTTGCTCGCACTCGGCAAGCAGCAGGCCGAGGATGTCGCTGGCCTTGTTGTCGCAAAACAGCTGGCCGAGCTTTTTCTCGTGGTAAGGCACGCGGTGTTTGCTCACCAGCTCGATGAAGTCCCACTGGGTGTAACGCGCCAGGGCGGATTTGCAGAAGTGCGGGTTCTGCGAGAGGAAATTGCTCGGTTCGGTGTACATATTGGTGAAATTGCAGCGACCGCCGCCGGACATGAGAATTTTCTTGCCGGCCTTGTTGGCGTGGTCCAGCAGCATGACCTTGCGCCCGCGCCCGGCAGCAGTCAGCGCACACATCAAGCCGGCGGCACCGGCGCCAAGAATCACTACATCTGTACCGAGCACAGCCACATCCTCAAAACCCTGATAAAAGCCCTGCGTAGAGTCCGCTGGGGGCGGCAGTTTACCGCAAGGTTTGCGTAATGCTTGGCGTTTCCCGCCGGCTGGTCTGGTGTTGTGTGGTGCAGGCTGGCTAAGCTGCCTTAATCAGCAACCGGCTACGGACGATAGGCATGAGGCTTTCACGCGGTATCGCGTTGTGGGCATTGCTTTGCAGTTGCTGCACCGTTAACGCCGAGCCCCTGCGCTTGGTGGCCGACACCTGGCCGCCGTTTACCGATGCCCGCCTGCCGAACAATGGCTTGGCCAGTGACCTGGTCAATATCGCGCTGCAGCGTGCCGGCTACACCAGCGAATACAATGAGGTGCCCTGGGCGCGGGCATTACGCGGCTTACAGGCCGGCGACTATGATGTGCTGCTGAGCGCCTGGTATGACACGCAGCGAACCCAGTACGGGCTGTATTCCGAGGCTTATCTGGTCAACCGCATCCGTTTTTTGCAGCGCAAGGGCGCGGACATTCATTTCGAACGGCTGGAGGACTTGCGCCCTTACAGCATTGCGACGGTGCGTGGATATGCCTACCAGACAGAGTTCGATCAGGATGCCCGGCTGCACAAGATCCCGGTAATGGGCTTCGCCATGGGCGCGCGGATGCTCGCCGCCGGGCGGGTGCAGCTGACCCTGGAGGACGAATTGGTGGCTCGTCATTACCTCAAGCGCGAGTTGCACGAACTGCAAGGGCAGCTGGAATTCCTGCCCAAGCCGCTCAGCGAAAATGGGCTGCACATCGTGGTGCGTCGCAGTCATCCGCAGTATCGGCAGATAGTCGCGGCCTTCAATCGGGCAATGCGGGAGATGCGCGGGGACGGCAGTTACGCACAGATTTTCCAGCGCCACGGTTTCTGAGGCCGGTGAGGGTAGGTTGGTGCTGAGCCGAAGGCGATGCCCAACAACCGGCCTGTAGGCCGGGCTTACGAGTTCGAGACTGAGCATAGGAGTCGCGGGGCGACTCCTTGTTGGGCATCACTGCGTTCAGCGCCAGCCTACATCAGCGCCAACCTACGAGGCGGTCTCAGAGAATTCGCACGCGCAGCGAGCGGCCTTTGATTTTGCCGTCGTTCAGGCGTTGCAGCGCCTGTTTGGCGACCCCGCGCTCGACGGCGACATAGGCCTGGAAATCGAAGATGGCGATCTTGCCGACCTGGGCGCCGGGGATGCCGGCATCCCCGGTCAGGGCGCCCAGGATGTCGCCGGGGCGGACTTTGTCTTTGCGGCCACCACCTATGCACAGGGTAACCATCGGTGGCAGCAGCGGCCCACCGCCTTGTGGCTTCAGGCCGTCCAGTTGGTGCCAGTTCAGTGGGGCCTTCTGCAAGTCTTCGATGGCCTGTGCGCGGTGCCCTTCGGACGGGGCCACCAGGCTCAGCGCCAGCCCTTTTTCACCGGCGCGGCCGGTGCGGCCAACGCGGTGGATGTGGATTTCCGAGTCGCGCGCCAGTTCGACGTTGATCACCGCATCCAGTGCTTCGATATCCAGGCCGCGGGCGGCGACGTCGGTGGCCACCAGTACCGAGCAGCTGCGGTTGGCGAACATCGCCAGCACCTGGTCGCGGTCGCGCTGTTCGAGATCGCCATTCAAGGCCATCGCGGAAATGCCGCTGGCTTGTAGGTGTTCGACCAGCTCCTGGCATTGCTGCTTGGTGAAGCAGAAGGCGACGCAGGACTGCGGGCGGAAGTGCGCCAGCAGCTTGGTCACGGCTTCCATGCGCTGCTCGGGAGCGATCTCGTAGAAGCGTTGCTCGATCTGGCTGTCGGCGTGCATCGCCTCGGCTTTCACCTGCTGCGGGTCACGCATGAACGCCGCCGACAGCTGCTTGATGCTGGCCGGATAGGTGGCGGAGAACAGCAGGGTTTGGCGCTTGGCCGGGGTCTGCTGAAGGATCTCGGCGATGGAATCGTAGAAGCCCATGTCGAGCATGCGGTCGGCTTCATCGAGCACCAGGGTGTTGAGGCCGTCGAGTTTCAGGGTGCCTTTGCGCAGGTGCTCCTGAATCCGCCCGGGGGTGCCGACGATGATGTGCGCGCCGTGCTCCAGCGAGCCGATCTGCGGGCCGAACGGTACGCCGCCACACAAAGTCAGCACCTTGATGTGGTCGGTGCCACGGGCCAGCCGGCGGATTTCCTTGGCCACCTGGTCGGCCAACTCGCGGGTCGGGCAGAGCACCAGCGCCTGGCAGCCAAAGTAGCGCGGGTTCAACGGGTTGAGCAGGCCAATGCCGAAGGCGGCGGTCTTGCCACTGCCGGTCTTGGCCTGGGCGATCAGGTCCATGCCCTTGAGGATCACCGGCAGGCTTTGCGCTTGAACCGGCGTCATCTGGGCATAACCGAGGGACTCGAGGTTAGCCAGCATGGCGGCGGACAGCGGCAGCGAATTGAAAGCGGTGGAGGTCACGGGACAGGCCTGCTAAACGAAAATGGCGTGCAGTGTAACAGGCCGGCCTGTGGCTGTTGGCGTGGCGCGACCGGGGGTGAGGGCGACAGCGAGGCATTGAGAAGAATGATCACCGTACAAGCGCAGGCAATGGAAAGAATCGCACGCTCAGGGACGGTCAGTCAGGTTGAAGCCTGAGCGATTAGGCCGCAGACGTCAGGCAATGCCGAAACCAGCGCTGCCCTGACGCGGTTTGCACCTCGCGCCTGATGCCCGGGTATCGGTCAACCTGACTTAATCCTGTGCCAGCACGTCGATAATCGGACAGGCTGCACCGCCTTCGTCTGCATCGCATTGCTTCACCAACCCGGCCAAGACCTTCTGCAGGTCGGCAAGGTCGGTGATCTTCTGTTCGATCAGCGCCAGCTTGCGGGCCGCCAATGCCCGCGTCTCGGCGCACGCGCAGCCCGCGTCCAACCGCAGCAGGCCGCCGACCTCGGACAGCGTGAAGCCAAGTGCCTGAGCCCGCTTGATGAAGCGCAGCCGCTTCGCCTGTTCCGCCGCGTAGCGTCGATGCCCGCCCAGCGGCTTCGCCGGCTCATCCAGCAGGCCGAGCCGCTGGTAATAGCGGATCGTCTCGACGTTCACTCCGGCGGCATCCGCCAGTCTGCCGATGGTCAGTTCTGCGGCCATCACATTCTCCTTGATCCCGTACTTAGGTACGGAGTTTAGAGTAGCACTTGGCAAACAGTCTCCAGGAGACAGGCATGGCGCAATTCAGCGGAAAAGCCTCGCTAATCGCGGGCGTGCTGGCCGCCATCGGTGCGTCGCTGTGTTGCGTCGGGCCGCTCGTGCTGCTGGCGCTCGGCATCGGCGGTGCTTGGGTCGGAAACCTGACGGCGATGGAGCCTTACCGGCCCATCTTCATTGGGCTGACGCTGCTGTTTCTCGGCTTGGCCTTGCGCAAGCTCTACTGGCTGCCGCAGGTCTGCAAAGCAGGCACGCCGTGTGTCGATCCGCGCACGATCAAGCGGCAGCGGCTCACGTTCTGGGTCGTTGCCGTCCTGCTGCTCGGCTTGTTGGCCGTGCCGTGGTTCGCCCCATTGTTCTACTGAAAGGAGATCGCCATGCGCAAACTGCTGATTGCCGCGCTCGCCGCCTTACCCCTCGCAGCGTTGGCCGCCACACCGAAAACCGTCACGCTCGAGGTACAGAACATGACGTGCAAACTCTGCCCGATCACGGTCAAGAAATCACTGGAAAAGGTGCCCGGCGTGAACGCCGTCGAGGTCGATTTCGACAAGAAAACGGCCACCGTGACCTATGACCCCGACAAAGCCCAGCCCGAGGCGCTGACCGAGGCGACCACGAACGCGGGCTACCCCTCCGCCGTGCAGAAGTGACGCCACGATGAGCGCTATCGTTCTTGAATCCGTGCTGACCTGCCCGCACTGCGGCTTCGCCAAGCGAGAAAGCATGCCCACGAACGCCTGCCAGTACTTCTACGAGTGCAGCAACTGCAAGGCCCTGTTGCGCCCGAATCCCGGTGACTGCTGTGTGTTCTGTTCGTTCGGCTCGGTGAAGTGCCCACCGATTCAGCTGCAGCGTGGGTGCTGCGGGTAGGGCTTGGCGTAGGATTTTTTCCGTTTACTGCGACGTCCCCTACCCCGGGGTTTCCCTCAGCCGACCAGCACACTGGTCGACTCCCATGGCAAGGCCGAGGTGTTCAGCCGTCGATCTCCGGATTGAGGCGGCGAGCCCGGCGACCATCCTCGGGGGCGAGTTGCAGGAAGATCGCGGCGGCGAGCATCGACAACACCCCGACGCAGGCAAAGGTCAGCTGGAAGGCGCCGAGCAGGCTGTTGACCGTGCCTTTGCCGATCTCGCTGCTGAAGCCACCGAGCAGAGCGGCGCCGGAGGCAATGCCGAGGCTGATCGCCAGTTGCACCACCACCGACAGCAGGCTGTTGCCGCTGCTGGCGGAGGTGTCATCGAGGTCGATCAGGGTGACGGTGTTCATCGCGGTGAATTGCAGCGAGTTGACCGCGCCGAGCAGGGCTAGTTGCAGCAGCAAGAGGGCATACGGTGTAGTCGCGCCGACCAGGCCCAGGCTGGCGAGTAACGCGCCGAGCAGTAAGGTATTGCCACTCAGGACGTTGCGGTAGCCAAGGTGCTCGATCAGCGGCTTGGCCAGCGGTTTGACCAGCATGGCGGCCAGCGCCAGGGGGATCATGCTCATCCCGGCCTGCGCCGGCGAGTAACCCAGCGCCACCTGCAACAGCAGCGGTACCAGGAACGGCAGGGCGCCGCTGCCCAGGCGGGCGAACAAGTTGCCAAGAATGCCGACGGCAAAGGTGCGGGTACGGAACAGCTCGGGGGCAAACAGCGGCTGTTCGATCCGTCCGGCGCGCAGCCAGTAAGCGGCCAAGCAGGCCAGCCCACCGAGCAACAGCAGCATGACGCGCATATGCGCAAGTTGCAGTTCGCCGAGGCCTTCCAGAGCGATGGTGATCAGCAGCATGGCGGCGCCGAAGAGGGCGAAACCGACGCCATCGAAACGGCTGCGTTGCGGGCCGCGTAGATCGGGCATAAAGCGGATCGCCGCGTAGCAACCGAGCAGACCGACCGGCAGGTTGATCAGGAAGATCCAGTGCCAGCTGGCGTATTCCACCAACCAGCCGCCCAGCGTCGGGCCGATCAAGGGGCCGAGCAGGCCGGGCAGGGTGATGAAACTCATGATCCGTACCAGCTCGGAGCGCGGGTACGCGCGCAGCACCACTAGCCGCCCGACCGGCATCATTAGTGCGCCACCTAGGCCTTGGACTATCCGCGCGGCGATCAGTTGGCTGAGGCTTTCGGAAAGCGCGCAGAGCAGCGAACCACAGCTGAACAACAGGATCGCACCGAAGAAAATCCGCCGCGTGCCGAAGCGGTCGGCGACCCAGCCGGAGGCCGGAATCAACAGGGCCACCGTGAGCATGTAGGCGATTACCACCGACTGCATGCGCAATGGATCTTCGGCGAGGTCGCGGGCCATGGCGGGTAAGGCGGTGTTGAGGATGGTGCCGTCGAGGGTCTGCATGAAGAACGCGATGGCGACGATCCAGGGCAGTAGGCGGGCAGTGCGGGCGTCCAGGTTGGGAAGGCTGGGCATGGGGGTCCTTGGTGCTGAGGCTGCTCGGACTTTAGGCCGATGATCCGCTGCTTGCCAGCGCAAATGCCCTGATGGAATATGCGGCGAACCCGAACAAGTGACTGCCGGGCTTGGGAAAGTGTTCTTTCCTGCTCTCCCGCCAACCGGACAAGGCGCTGCCGATGCGGATGTTCTGCACCTTCCTGTTGCTAGTCATGGCTGCCGCACCCTTGCGCGCGGCGGACTGGTTCCCCTATCCGGTGCTTGCCGATGGCCAGGCGGCCAGCTACCAGCCGCTGGCGGCGGCGAGCAAGCCTTGGCGTATCTGCGCCCTGTTGCCCCATGGCATGGATCGCTACTGGTGGGGCGTGGCCTGGGGGCTGAATGAAGAGGCCCGGCGTCAGGGCGTGCAGCTGGGTATCTACGAGGCCGGCGGCTATCAGTATCCGGATATGCAGTGGGCCCAGCTGACCCGCTGCATCCAGCTCGGCGCCGATGCCTACGTGATCGCGGCGATCAATACCAACAGGCTGTGTGACGACATTGGCCTGTTGCACAAGGCCGGTGTGCCGGTGATCGATCTGGTCAACCGGATCGAATGCGCCGGCGTCACCGCGCGCTCGCGGGTGGACTTCGCCACCATGGCCAAGGTTGCGCTGGCCTACATCGTTCGCCATAGCCAGGGCCGGGCGATTCGCGTCGGCTGGTTGCCGGGGCCGCGGGACGCCGGCTGGGTGGCGGACGGTGAGCGCGGCCTGCGCGAGGCGTTGCAGGGCAGCGCGGTGACTCTGGTACCGGGCGGTTACGGGCCGGTTGATCGCTCGAGCCAGGCGCTGCTGGTGCGTGACCTGCTGACTCGGGAGCCCGATCTCGACTACCTGTTGGGCAATGCCGAGGCCGCCGCCTTCGCCGCCCAATTGGTGAATTCGAACCGCTCGCGCTACCACGCTCAGGTGCTCTCGTTCTACGCCACCGAACGGGTGCTGAAAGCTATCGAGGACGGTCTGATCCTCGCCGCACCCACCGACTCGCCGGTGATCCAGGCGCGGGTGGCCATCGACCTGGCGGTGCGTGCGTTGGAAAGCAAGAGCTTGCCAGGCCTGGTCAGCCCGCAGATCGAGATGCTTGATCGACAGAGCCTGGAGCGTTTCGATATCAGCCGCCTGATGCCCCCGGGGGGGCATTGGATGATCCGTCAGGAGCTCCCGGAATAAAGGTCTGCGCAGGCATTTCCGCAGGTGAACAAAACGTAGGTTGGTGCTGAACCGAAGGTGATGCCCAACAACCGGCCTATAAGGCCGGGCTTGCAAATGTGGGGCCGAGCCTCGGGAGTCGCGGGCGACTCCTTGTTGGGCATCGCTTTGCTCAGCACCAACCTACGTTCAGTGCCAACCGGCGTCCTCGTTGCGTGCTTCCTGCTGTTCGAGACGCCGCGCAAATCCGCGCAGTGCTTATTTGGCCGGGCGTTGCGCCTTGCCACGCACCGGTGCGCCGTTGGCGACGTAGTACTTGGCGGTACTGCGCGGCAATGGCTTGCGACCACGAATTTTGTCGGCGATTTTCTCGGCGATCATGATGGTCGGCGCATTGAGGTTGCCGGTGGTGATCAGCGGCATGATCGAGGCATCGACCACGCGCAGACCTTCCATTCCGTGCACACGGCCCTGGCCGTCGACTACCGCCATGTCATCGGTGCCCATCTTGCAGGAGCAGGAGGGGTGGAAGGCGGTTTCGGCATGTTCACGGATGAACTTGTCGAGGTCGGCATCGCTCTGGTACTCGAGGCCAGGGCTGATTTCCTTGCCACGGTACGGGTCCAGCGCCGGCTGCTGCATGATCTCGCGGGTGATGCGGATGCCGTCGCGGAATTCCTGCCAGTCCTGCTCGCTGGACATGTAATTGAACAGGATGCTCGGGTACTCGCGCGGGTCCTTCGAACGCACCTGCACGCGGCCCCGGCTGGGCGAGCGCATGGAGCCGACGTGGGCCTGGAAGCCGTGTTCCTTCACCGCGTTGCTGCCGTTGTAGTTAATCGCCACCGGCAGGAAGTGGTACTGGATGTTCGGCCACTCGAACTCGTCACGGGTGCGGATGAAGCCGCCGGCCTCGAACTGGTTGCTGGCGCCGATGCCCTTACCAAGGAACAGCCACTCGGCGCCGATCGCCGGCTGGTTCCACCACTGCAGCGACGGATACAGCGAGATCGGCTGGGTGCATTGGTATTGCAGGTACATCTCCAGGTGGTCCTGCAGGTTGGCGCCGACGCCTGGCAGGTCGTGAACCACCGGAATGTCGAGGTCGCGCAACAGGGCGGCTGGGCCGACGCCGGAGCGCTGGAGGATTTGCGGTGAGGCGATGGCGCCGGAGCACAGCAGCACTTCGCGGCGGGCATTGGCGGTGATCCGCGCATCACTGTCGCCCTTGAGGTAGGCAACGCCAACGGCGCGCTTGCCCTTGAACAGGATGCGGTCGGTCAGGGCGTGGGTGACGATGGTCAGGTTCGGCCGGCCACGGGCCTGGTCGAGGTAGCCACGCGCGGTGCTGGAGCGGCGGCCCTGCGGGGTGACGGTGCGGTCCATCGGGCCGAAGCCTTCCTGCTGGTAGCCGTTAAGGTCTTCGGTATGCGGGTAGCCAGCTTGCACGCCGGCTTCGACCATGGCGTGGAACAGCGGGTTATTGCCGGCCTTGGGCGTGGTCACGCTGACCGGGCCATCGCCGCCGTGGTAGTCGTTGGGGCCGATGTCGCGGGTTTCGGCTTTGCGGAAGTAGGGCAGGCAGTCGAGGTAGGTCCAGTCTTCCAGACCTGGGTTTTTCGCCCAACCGTCATAGTCCATGGCGTTGCCGCGGATGTAGCACATGCCGTTGATCAGCGAGGAGCCGCCCAGGCCCTTGCCACGGCCGCATTCCATCTTGCGGTTGTTCATGAAGGGTTCTGGTTCGGTCTCGTACGCCCAGTTGTAACGGCGGCCCTGCAGCGGGAAGGCGAGGGCGGCGGGCATCTGGGTACGGAAGTCGAGGCGGTAGTCCGGGCCACCGGCCTCGAGCAACAGCACGCTGACGTCGGCATCCTCGGTCAGACGGGTGGCCAGGGTGTTACCGGCCGAGCCGGCGCCGATGATGATGTAGTCGAATTCTTTGGTCATGGTTGCACCCTTCGTATGGGCATGTGCAGCACGTAGGGTGGATTAGGCGAAGCCGTAACCCACCGTGGCGAACGTGAAACTGAGCGGTGGATTACGCCGCGATGCGGCTAATCCACCCTACGGGTTCGTTTAGAACACCGAGCCGTAGTCGCCCAGCTCGACCTGCACGGATTTGATCCGAGTGTACTGAGCCAGGGTGGTCAGGCCGTTCTCACGGCCGACACCGGATTGCTTGTAACCGCCTACCGGCATCTCTGCCGGCGACTCGCCCCAGGTGTTGATCCAGCAGATGCCCGCTTCGAGCTTGTGGATAACGCGGTGGGCGCGGTTCAGGTCCTGGGTGACGACACCGGCGGCCAGGCCGAATTCGCTGTCGTTGGCGCGGCGGATGACTTCGTCTTCGTCGTCATAGACGAGGATGCTCATGACCGGCCCGAAGATTTCCTCGCGCACGATGCTCATCTCGTCGGTGCAGTCGCTGAATACGGTCGGTGCGACATAGGCGCCCTTGGCGTATTCGCCTTCGGTCACGCGCTCGCCACCGGCCAGCAGGCGTGCGCCTTCGGCTTTGCCCTTGCTGATGTAGCCGAGCACGTTGTCCATGTGGGCGAAGCTGACCAGCGGGCCGAAGTTGGTGGTCTCGCTCATCGGGCTGCCCAGGCGGATGCGCTTGACGCGCTCCAGCACCTTGGCTTCGAAGCGCGCTTGCAGGCTACGCGGGATGAACACGCGGGTGCCGTTGGTGCAGACCTGGCCGGAGCTGTAGAAGTTGGCCATGACGGCGATGTCGGCCGCGCGGTTGAGGTTGGCGTCTTCGAAGATGATCAGCGGGGACTTGCCGCCCAGCTCCATGGTGACTTCCTTCAGCGAGGAGCTGGAGGCGCTGGCCATGACCTTCTTGCCGGTGTCGGTGCCGCCGGTGAAGGAGATTTTCTCGATGCGCGGGTGCTCGGTCAGCCAGGTGCCGACTTCGCGGCCGCTGCCGGTCAGGACGTTGAACACGCCATCGGGCAGGCCGGCGGCGGTGTAGATTTCAGCCAGTTTGAGGGTGGTCAGCGAGGTGACTTCGCTTGGTTTGAAGATCATCGCGTTGCCGGCGGCCAGGGCCGGGGCGGATTTCCACAGGGCGATCTGGATCGGGTAGTTCCAGGCGCCGATACCGGCGACTACGCCCAGCGGCTCGCGGCGGGTGTAGACAAAGGAGGTCTCACGCAGGGGGATCTGCTCGCCTTCGATGGCGGGCACCAGGCCTGCGTAGTACTCGAGCACGTCGGCGCCGGTGACGATGTCGACGTTGCGGGTTTCCGAGAGCGGCTTGCCGGTGTCCAGGCTTTCCAGTTCGGCCAGCTCGTCGTTGCGCTCACGGAGGATATCGACTGCTTTGCGCAAGATGCGCGAGCGCTGCATGGCGGTCATCGCGGCCCAGACTTTCTGGCCCTTCTCGGCACTGGCTACGGCACGCTCGACGTCTTCTTTCGAAGCGCGTTGCACCTGCGCGAGAACTTCTCCATTGGCGGGGTTGATGGACTCGAAAGTGGTGCCGCTGGTGGCATCCACGTAACCGCCGTCAATGTAGAGTTTTTGCAGTTCGAAACGGGCCATAGTGTCCTCGCAAGTGCATGTGGGCTGGCGTTGACGGGTCTGATTGGCCCGCCTATTTGGCCAGTTGTTGGTCCATATAGTCGTAAGCGATTTGCAGTGCCTGCTTGATGTCGAAGGCCTCTCCGGACAGCGCGCCGCGCAACCACAAACCGTCAATCAATGCCGCCAGGCCCCGAGCAGCGCTGCGCGCATCAGCGAGCGGCAATACGCGGCGGAACTGGCAGCACAGGTTGGAATACAACCTGTGGTCGTTGATCCGTTGCAGGCGGCTCAACGAGGGTTGATGCATGCTGGTCGCCCAGAAGGCCAACCAGGTTTTCATGGCCGGGCCGTTGACCTGGCTGTCATCGAAGTTGCCGTCGATGATCGCGCGGATCTGGGCGCCTGCGCTGTCGTCGCCCAGCAGCTGGCGGCGGTCTCGTACGGCCAAACTCAGCGCCGACATCAGGTGGCGCATGGTTGCTTCGAGCAACCCGTTCTTGTCCTGAAAGTAGTGGCTGATGATGCCGTTGGACACACCAGCCAGCCTCGCGATCAAGGCGATGCTCGCATCACTCATGCCGACCTGATCGACCGCCTGCAAAGTGGCGTGGATCAACTGCGAGCGGCGGATGGGCTGCATACCGATCTTGGGCATCTGTAAATCTCCTTGGGCCTGGTAACGGACGGCAGGCGTCCGACTTGGCGTGAACCAGTCTATTTTATTTTTATTGAACGCTCAATCAACAACGAATAAGCTCTGCGACAATATGTGACATTGACCTTGCGTGCGCTTGTGCTTCGTCGCCTATATCACGTCGTTTTTTCATTGTGACCGTCCTAGAGTCCACGAAAGAGCGGGCGTGGTGTTTTGCTGTGTCTGTCGTCTGGCACCCAGCGGGTGCCTGCTTTCACTGCCATGGAGCCTCCCTTGAGTATCTCTCCCATCAGTACAAACCCTGAACGGGTGCGTCTGAACCCCGTCGTGTTCTACGGTTCTACCGTGCTGATCCTGGTTCTGACCGCTGCCCTGATCCTCGCGCCCGAAGCCGCTGGCCAATTCCTGGGTCTTGCCCAGACGTGGCTGTCGCATAGCTTCGGTTGGTACTACATGCTGGCGATCGGGGCTTACCTGGTCTTCGTTGTGTGGATTGCCTTTTCGCGCTTCGGCACGCTCAAACTCGGTGCCGACCATGAAAAGCCCGTCTTCAGCTACGGCGCCTGGGCGGGCATGCTGTTCTCTTCCGGGATCGGCATTTCGCTGCTGTATTTTGCCGCTTCCGAGCCCATCGATCACCTGGTCAATCCGCCGGAAGGCGAGCCCGGCAGCCATGCGGCCGCACGCCAGGCGTTGCAGCTGACGTTCCTGCACTGGGGCTTGCACGGCTGGGCGATCTACGCGCTGGTTGGCCTGGCCGTGGGTTATTTCGCTTACCGGCACAACCAGCCGTTGGCGCTGCGTTCGGCGCTGCTGCCGATCTTCGGCGAGCGCCTGGTCAAAGGCGCGGTGGGTAACGCGGTGGATTGCTTCGGCATCTTCGTCACACTGCTGGGCCTGGTGACCAACTTGGGCATCGGCGCGTTGCAGGTGTCTTCGGGCCTGGAATACCTGTTCGGCCTGCCGCATACCCAGACCGCGCTGCTGATGGTGATTCTGGTGATGAGTGCGGTGGCGACCCTGGCGGCCGTTTCCGGGATCGAGAAGGGTATCCGCCGCTTGTCCAACCTGAACATCATCCTGTTCAGCAGCCTGCTGATCTTCGTGCTGGTCTGCGGACCGACGCTGATGCTGATGAACGGCCTGGTGCAGAACGTCGGCGATTACCTCAACGGCCTGCTGCTGAAGACCTTCGACCTCTACTCCTACACCGGGGCGCCGACCAAGAGCGAAGCCTGGCTGGGGCTGTGGACCCTGTTTTACTGGGCCTGGTGGATTTCCTGGGCACCGTTCGTGGGCATGTTCATCGCGCGTATCTCGCGCGGTCGGACCATTCGCGAGCTGGTTGGCGGCGTGCTGCTGATCCCGCTGGGCTTCACCCTGGCCTGGTTGTCGATCTTCGGTAACAGCGCCCTGGATCTGGTGATGAACCAGAACGCGGTGGAGCTGGGCAAGGCGGCGCTGGAGCAGCCGTCGATGTCGATCTATCTGCTGCTCGAGCATTACCCGTTGGCCAAGATCGTCATTGGCATGTCGATTTTCGTCGGCTTCGTATTGTTCTTGACGCCGGCGGACTCCGGTTCGGTGATGCTCGCCAACCTGTCGCGCCAGGGCGGTGACCTGGACGAGGACGCGCCGCATTGGCTGCGGATCTTCTGGTCGGCGGTGATTACCCTGGTGACCATCGGGCTGCTGTTCGCCGGTAACTTCACGGCCATGCAAACCATGGTGGTGCTGGCCGGCCTGCCATTCTCGGTGGTCTTGTTGCTGTATATGGTTGGCCTGTACAAGGCGTTGATCCGTGACGAGCAGGTGCGTCAGGAACAGGCCGAGCCACTGACCCACGGTCGTCGCGCCTTCAGTCAGCGTATGGCTGAGCTGGTGCAGCAACCTGCGCAGGCAGTGGTGCAGGCGTTCCTCGATAGCGACGTGCGCCCCGCCCTGCTGGCTGCCGCCGAACAACTGCGTGGTCGTGGCCTGCAGGTGCAGACGCATCTGGGCCTGGGCCAGCACGAGTTGGGCTTGCGGGTGGAACATGCCGATGGCCAGCCGTTCGTTTACGAGGTGAGCCTGGATGGCTACTTCGCGCCGCCGCAGACGTTGGCCCTGGCTGAAGCGGGGAGTGTGGCGAGCGAGCCGTGCCGCTATTACCGTGCCGAGGTGTATCTGTTCGACGGGACTCAGGAATACGACCTGATGGGCTATACCAGGGAGCAGATCACGCGTGATGTGCTGGATCAGTACGAGAACCATCGGCAGCTCCTGAGCCGGGTGTACTGCTAAAAGAGGCGCGCGGCCCTTCCTCGTGAAGGGCATTGCGCGCACCGCCTGGTAAAACCTGGGCCCCATGCCGGTGACGGTGTGGGGCCTTTTTTATGGGTGCCGGTTACAGGTTGGAGGTGGGGACCTCGATCCCTTTCACCAAGGTGAGGCTCGCAGGCTGGGGAGCGCATGTGCATTCGCGGCTATGGCCCCAACACCTACAGATGCCTGAATCGCGAAGGTGTCAGGCAGTCTATTGAGTTTTGATTGAACGAGGAATCAACAAAACCGACCGAACATAGCTTGTCGCGACAAGCCGTTGGCAAGGGGCGGCAGGGTGCTTGTTTGGGGTGAGAGGGGCAAAACGGGGTGTTTGTAGCGCAATGAATTGGACTCCTCCCTCCTACGGAGCAGGCTGAGCCTGCGCGCAGGCAGTCGAGGAGGGAGTCCGGGTGAACTTGAGCGCAATCAGCGAATCAGCGAAAGTTCCCCGAGAGGTCAATACGATTGGCCCAACACTGTCCGGGCTGAGCCGCTGCTGCTGACCGATGCAACCATTTGGAAACTCAATCTCAAAGGCTAGAAAATCGGTGTCTTTGTCAAAAACTTCAATGACGTATTTCACGGTTCAGGCGTAGCAACTGAGGTACAGCTCCAGGTCTTTGGGAAGCTCAATCGCTGCGAGGCTCTCTATGGCTTTGGTCTGCTCGGCGGACAGGAGATAGGTCGACACCGCATCCTCCTCGCTCTGCCAGCCCATTATCGGCATCAGAGCCTCCGTAGTAACAGTAGAGGGTGGATTTGTCTCGAACACGGCTAGGTCGCTGTTTTCCGGTGCGCCGTGTATTTCATATTTCAGCTCGTACTTCATGGTTCAACCTCTCTGGTTTTGTCGGCCGGTTTGGTTTGCTCGCCAGTTGTGGGGTCGAACTCGCCTAGGTGCTTGCCGCGCTTGTTGTACTTCTCCAGAGCCCCGTGCTGAGAGTCCCATTCGTAGATCGTACCGTCTTTATCTGTTCACCTCTCGCGTAAGCCGCCGCCAAGGCGGGCGTTTAGAATTGGCTTTTAATCCCCGCCAAGTTGTTGGCAGCACGCCATGCCTTGACCGTTTCGGTGATACCTTCGTTTGAATTTTCCGCACCGTCTTGGGGAGGTAGTTCAGGCGTGACAGCTCAGGTACAACGCCAGTTCCTTAGGGAGCTCTATCGTTGCTAGGTGCTCGATATCACTGATTTGCTCGGGAGTGAGGCGGTAGTCAAGAAAAGCATCCTCCTCGCTCTCCCAACCCATTATCGATGCCAAGGTTTCTGTATTAACAGTAGAGGGTAGATCTGTCTCGAACACTGCTAAGTCGCTGTTTGCAGGTATTCCGTATACTTCATATGTCATTTTTCAACTTCCCTAGCATTGTTTGCCGGTTTGGTTTGATCGCCAGTTACAGGGTCGAACTCGCCTAGGTGCTTGCCGTGTTTGTCATACTTTTCTAGTGTGCCGTGCTGGTAGTCCCACTCATAAATCTTGCCGTTTTGTCTTTCCACCTAGGACGCACTCCACCTTTTTTTCGGGTTTTAGGCGTTGCCCGTTTGAGGTCAGGAAAAGCGGGGAAGCTTGCTGGCGGCCTATGGTATTTATGATCTCCCGGCACACTCAGCGCGACATAGATCGGTTGAACACCCGTGTTCGGGAACCAAATAATGGCGTCTTGGTAAT
The DNA here is from genome assembly GCF_003596405.1 of Pseudomonas cavernicola. Lineage (NCBI taxonomy): Bacteria > Pseudomonadati > Pseudomonadota > Gammaproteobacteria > Pseudomonadales > Pseudomonadaceae > Pseudomonas > Pseudomonas cavernicola. Next base: position 722,048 of record NZ_QYUR01000002.1, on the reverse strand, counting down.
CCGACGGATACACCGGGTTAACCAAAATCTGGACGGTTTTTTCGGTTGGTGGATAGACCCACACGGTCGGTAGCTTTGGCGCCCCTTCCAATGCTGGTATGCCTAGTGTTTCGTTAGGGTTGGCGACAGGCGTCCAGATAAGCTCTATTCCTTGGCCTAAATCAGCGACGAACTGCTCACCACGAGCACTAGCTCTGATGACCTGGACGCTCTGCCACGCGGGCTTGGTGCCGGTGTAAAAGCCATAGGCATCGACGGAGCCATCTGGCAGCTGCTTGATGTTCACCCGCACACGCGTGTTGGCGACAGTGAGCATTGCGAACTGCTCTTTGGTGTAGAAGGCGCTGTCAGCTGAGGTGTTGTTCGGCAACAGCATGGCGACGGTGCCAACGATAGCGCCCGTGGCCACACCTGCGGTCAATATCCCTTCAGCCAGTCCGAGCGACAACTTGCCACCTAACCGCGTCGCCAAGGCTGCGGCCGATGCTGAGCCACCGATCAGCTTTAGCGGTGTCCCGCCCGCAGCAACCGCGCTGCCGGTGCCCAGGACAGCCCAGTCGCCGTAGTCCTTTAGCTGCTCAAGCGGAACGAAGCCACTCGGGTTGTGATGGTTGATGATGCCCGCAGGCAAGTTGCAGGACTTGGCAAACACGCAGCCAGTCCGGACAGGCTTATCTGCCCTTTGGCGCTCTTCATACTGGCGATTGGCCTCATCTTCTCGGGCGCGGTCGGCTTCTAGACCTGCGAGGTATCGACGAGACGCTTCCTCATGCGCCTGAATTTCTTGTTCTTTGGTTGGTATTGAACGAGATCGAATGTACTGCTCATAACAAATCTTTCAGTGATGTCCAGCCCAGTCTTCTTCGGCCATTTAACGAGACGTCCTATCGAGTTTTACGGGTAAAGAGTCGCTACGACCACGGCCCCAGTCTGTGCCAAGTTGTGCCGGTTCTAGCTAGTGCTCGATCAGGCACAGCGCCTGACGCAGGCATCCGCGACCGACGGTATGGATTAGGCGAAGAGCGATAAATAGGAAGGGTCTGATTGTTTCAGTGGAAATTTCGCGTTGACCGTTTTCCAGCGACATGTTCACAACCTTGCGTTGCGGCCATTTGGATTGAGCTCTTTGATCAGGCGGAGGTTGGTGCGGTGACAATGGGAATTCGGTTTTCCGTAGGCGTGGCAGGTCAACCTGAGCCGTGTGGTAAACGGGGGCATTCGATAGGGCGGGGGGGGTCGTCCCATTAAGGACGATGCTTGGCTAACTGGGGAAGGAATAACGAGGACGCTTTGAAAACCCAACGGGGAGAGCATCCTGCTCGCCCCGTGCGTTAAAGCAAATCAGCTGACGTTGGAAAGTGTGGAGCGAGTCGTCAGCGTGGCGGCTTCGCCGCCTGGCTCTTCACTCTTTTCCAGGTTCTTGCCGAGCAGGGCGTGGTACAGCTCGCTGTCGCCGAGGATGCCGACCACCCGCTTGCCGTTTTGCAGCACCAGCTTGTGGCCGGTCTGGTAGCGGATCTGCAGGGCGTCGCGCATGGTGATGCGCATGTCCACCAGAGTCGGCTCGCGGTGCAGGCTGGCCAGCGACTGGCCGGGTTCCCAGTGCTGCAGAGTGAGGTTCTGGTTGCCCTGGCGGGCGCCATTGAGGCTGTTGTCGGCCGCCAGACCAAGCCAGCAGTCGCGGCCCTGGTCGAGGCAGACCTCGTTGGCCTCGCGCCGGCATTGCTCCAGCGGGCGCATCAGGCTCTCGCCGCAGAGCACGTTGAGCGGGTTGGTATGGGCGACGAACATCCGCACGTAGTCGGTCGCCGGGTTGAGCACGATATCTTCCGGCTTGCCGTACTGGATGATCTGCCCGTCTTTCATGATGGCGATGCGCGAACCGAGCTTCAGCGCCTCATCGAGGTCGTGGCTGACGAATACGATGGTCTTGTGCAGCTTGCGCTGCAGTTCCAGCAGCTCGTCCTGCAGGCCTTGGCGGATCAGCGGGTCGAGGGCCGAGAACGGCTCGTCCATCAGCAGGATGTCGGCGTCCATGGCCAGCGCGCGGGCCAGCCCGACGCGCTGCTGCATGCCGCCGGACAGCTCGTCCGGACGCTTGTTGCGCCATTGCGTGAGGCCGACCAGTTCGAGCTTTTCATCGACCAGCTTGCGCCGCTCTTCGCTCGGGCGGCCCTGCATTTCCAGGCCGAAGCTGATGTTCTCGCGCACCGTCAGCCAGGGCATCAGGGCGAACTTCTGAAAGACCATGGCGATGCGTTTGGTGCGCATGGCTTTCAGGGTCGCCGGCGAGCAAGAAGCGATATCGATTTCGGCGCCTTCGTGCTCGATCAACAGACGGCCACGGCTGACCGTGTTGAGGCCATTGATGCAGCGCAGCAGGCTGGATTTGCCCGAGCCGGAGAGGCCCATCAGCACGCAGATCTCGCCGCGCTCGACGCTCAGGCTGGCTTTCTCTACGCCGACCACCAGGCCGGTTTTCTTCAGGATCTCATCGCGGCTCAGGCCTTGGTCGAGCAGGGCGAGCGCCTCACGCGGTTGCTTGGAGAAGATCACGTCAACATTGTCAAAGCGAATCATGCTCATGCCTCGGCCTCCTTCGGCTTGGACTCGGGTTGTTTGCACACCCGGTCGAGGATGATCGCCAGCAGCACGATGGCCAGGCCGGCCTCGAAGCCGAGGGCGATATCGGCGGTATTCAGGGCGTTGACCACAGGTTTGCCGAGGCCGTCGGCGCCGACCAGGGCGGCGATCACCACCATCGACAGCGACAGCATGATGCACTGGGTGATGCCGGCGGCGATGCTATGCATGGCATACGGCAGTTCGATACGGGTCAGCAGCTGGCGGCGCGAGCAGCCGAAGGCCTTGCCGGCGTCGAGCAGCTCCTGCGGCACATCGCGGATGCCCAGGTAGGTCAGGCGGATCGGAGCGGCGATGGCGAACACCACGGTGGAGATCAGCCCCGGCACCACGCCGAGACCGAACAGGGTCAGGGTTGGGATCAGGTAGACGAAGGTCGGCACCGTCTGCATCAGGTCGAGGACCGGCTGCATCACGGTGTAGAAGGTCGGTCTGTGCGCGGCGTATATCCCCAATGGCACGCCGATGAGCACGCAGACCAGGGTGGCGAACAGCACCTGCGCCAGGGTCTCCATGGTTTCCTGCCAGTAACCGAGGTTCAGGATCAGCAGGAATGACAGCACGCAGAACAGGGTCAGGCCCCATTTGCGTTGAATCAGGTGAGTCAGCAAACCGAACAGACCGATCAATACCAGCGGATTGAAAAAGGTCAGGCCGTTGGTCACGCCATGAATCATCATCTCAAGCGCATCGGCGAAGGCATCGAAGTAAGCGGCGCCGTGCTGGGTCAGCCATTCGACGAAGTCGGCTATGTTTTGACCCAGAGGGATTTTGTCAAAAGTCGGCATGGTATTGAACGTCCACATGCAGAGGGATGGAAGCAGATCGGTGAACGCGCCTGCGAGTTGCCTTTAACGCGTTCACACGACCTGGGTTGCGGGTTGTATCAAGGTGCTAATTTGGCCTTAACTACTTCTAGCGCGGGCTTGCCGTCACGGCTGCTGACGCCAGCCAGCCAGGTGTCGAGCACCTGCGGGTTGGCTTTCAGCCAGGCCTTGGCGGCGTCACGCGGTTTCTGGTTTTCGTTGAGCACGGCGTCCATCAGCTGGTTTTCCATGTCCAGGCTAAACACCAGGTTCTGCAGGAGCTTGCCGACGTTGCTGCATTCTTGTGTGTAACCCTTGCGCACGTTGGTGTAAATGGTGGCGCGGCCGAGATCGGGGCCGAAATAATCGTCGCCGCCGGCCAGGTATTTCATCTTGTTGCGGGTGTTCATCGGGTGCGGTTCCCAACCGAGGAACACCATCCATTCGTTTTTACGTGTGGCGCGTTTCAGCTGCGAGAGCATGGCTGCTTCGCTGGACTCGACCACTTTGAAGTCCTTCAGGCCGAAGGCGTTCTTGTCGATCATGCTTTGGATCAGGCGGTTGCCGTCGTTACCCGGCTCGATACCGTAGATTTGGCCTTCCAGCTGGTCTTTGAACTTGGCGATATCGGCGAAGTTTTTCAGGCCGGCATCGTAGGCGTAGTCCGGTACGGCGAGGGTGTACTTGGCGCCTTCGAGGTTGGCGCGCAGGGTTTCCACGGTGCCTTTTTCGCGGTAGGCCTTGATGTCGTTTTCCATGGTCGGCATCCAGTTGCCGAGGAATACGTCGAGGTCTTTGCCCACTGCCAGGGATTTGTAGGTCACGGGCACCGACAACATGGTGGTCTTGGTTTTGTAACCCAGCGATTCCAGCACTTCGCTGGTGACCGCCGTAGTGACGGTGATGTCGGTCCAGCCGACGTCGGAGAAGCGTACGGTGCCGCAGGACTCGGGCTCTGCCGCGTTGGCCAGCAGCGGTAGGCTGAGCGACGCGGCCAACAGCAATGATGTGGAACCTTTCATGGGACGGACTCCTTTCTAATTGTTGTCGGCAGTGTGCTACTGAGCGCGAGTTGCCGGTTTTTTTGTGCTGCTGGTTGAACTCAGAGGGGGGATTCTGAGCGTCACCGCCATTCAGCCTAGCGGTCGTGTCGAGAACGATCATGGAACAGTGAAAAACAAACGCCTACAGGGTGCGTCGCATCCAGTGCAGAGGGCGTCGTATCCAGCATTAGTGAGGTCGTTTACGGCCTTTTTGCCGACCAAAGTTGCGGCTTGGCAGACTCTGGTCAGCGAATTCGCGGCAAATCGTGACGGCTCGGCGGCGTTATTGCGCCAGCTCCAGTTTGGTTTTGACGACCGCCAGCGCTGGCTGCCCGTCACGGCTGGAGACCCCACGCAGCCAGGCGTCGAGCACCTGGGGGTTGGCCTGTAGCCAGGCTTTGGCCGCTTGCCGCGGATTCAGGCTCTGGTTCAGCACGGCATCCATCAGCTGGTTTTCCATCGGCAGCTCAAACGCCAGGTTGCTCAGCAACTGGCCGACGTTGCCGCACTCTTGGCTGTAGCCCTTGCGCACGTTGGTATAGACGGTGGCGCCACCGTAGTCGGGGCCGAAGAACGCATCGCCGCCTTCCAGGTAGCGCATCTTGTTGTGGGTATTCATCGGGTGTGGTTCCCAGCCGAGGAACACCAGCCACTGATTAAGATGCGCCGCCCGTTCGACGCTGGCGAGCATCTTCGCCTCGTTGCTTTCCACCAGTTTGAATGTGCCGAGGCCGTAGGCGTTTTCTTTGATCATCTTGCTGATCAGTTGGTTGCCATCGTTGCCGGGCTCGATGCCATAGATCTTGCTGTCCAGCTGGTCGGCGAACTTGGCGATGTCGTTGAAGCTCTTCAGACCGCCCTCATAGGCGTATTCCGGCACGGCCAAGGTGTATTTGGCGCCGTGCAGGTTGGCCCGCAGCGTCTCCACGCTGCCTTTGTCCAGATAAGGGCGGATGTCGTTTTCCATGCTCGGCATCCAGTTGCCGAGGAATACGTCGAGCTTGTTATCTGCCAGCGCCTTGTAGGTCTGCGGCACGGACATGCGTTTGACGTTGGTCACGTAGCCGAGTGAGCCAAGTAGCAGCCGGGTCACGGCGGTGGTCATGGTGATGTCGGTCCAGCCGACATCGGCAAACCGCACCCGCTTGCAGCTGTCTGCTTCCGCCGCGCTGGCCAGCACGGGCGAGCTTAGGCACAAGGCCAGGCACAAAGAGGTGAAACATTTCATAGGCGCGATCCTTAGCTGGTAAATGGGGGCGTCCCGGTGGGCTCTTCGGCCTCGCAGCAAGCGTGCCGGGCGGCTGGATCATGGGCCAGGGTTGCCGCGGCGACTATGACGTGAGTCGCGTTTGGCAACAGTGGAGTCGTATTCAGCATGACGTTGCCCGCTGGCTAGGGCTGGGTATTTGACGTAGCTGGACCTGCGGCGTTTGTGGATATGGCCGGGTCGGATTGGGAGACCGGCGCGGCGGGGAAAAGCCGGATGATCCGTGCATAAGTGGGCTGGCCAATCTGGTGTGCGCCCGCGTTGCTCGGTTTAGGAGACAGCTATGGCCATCAGCGTATTCGACCTGTTCAAGATTGGTATCGGCCCCTCCAGCTCGCACACGGTCGGGCCGATGCGCGCCGCCGCGCTGTTCGTGCAGGGCCTGCGCGAGCGCGGTCTGTTGCAGCAGGTACGCCGCGTTGAGGTGCGCCTGTACGGTTCCTTGTCCGCCACCGGGGTCGGGCATGGCAGCGACAACGCGGTGATCATGGGGCTGATGGGCGAGTGGCCGGATGCGATCGACCCGACGCAGATCGGCCCGCGCATCGCCGCCCTGCGTGAGAGCCAGTGCCTGCTGCTCGATGGCCACTTCGAGGTGCCGTTCGACTGGACGCGCGACCTGCTGCTGCTCGACGAAAACCTGCCCTACCACCCGAACGCCATGACCCTGATCGTCGAAGGCGCGGCCGGCGAACTGCACCGCGACACCTACTACTCGGTCGGCGGTGGTTTCGTGGTGGATGCCGCCCAGGCCGCCAGCGGCGTGCTCGACCAGGACCAGACCCAGCTGCCGTACGACTTCTCCAGCGCCGCCGAGCTGCTGCGCCTGTGCCAGGAACATGGCCTGCGGGTGTCCGAACTGATGATGGCCAACGAAAAGGCCTGGCGCAGCGAAGAGGAAATCCGCAAAGGCCTGATGCGCCTGTGGCAGGCCATGCGCGACTGCGTCGAGCAGGGCCTCAAGCATGAAGGCGTGCTGCCGGGCGGGCTCAACGTCAAGCGCCGCGCCGCCAAGCTGCACCGCAGCCTGCAAGAGCTGGGCAAGCCCAACGTGATCGGCACGACCCTCAGCGGTATGGAATGGGTCAACCTGTTCGCCCTGGCGGTGAACGAAGAAAACGCCGCCGGTGGGCGAATGGTCACGGCCCCAACCAACGGCGCGGCGGGGATCATTCCGGCGGTGCTGCATTATTACGTGCGCTTCAGCCCGGCGGTGAGCGAGGCGGACGTGGTCGATTACTTCCTTGCCGCCGCAGCGGTGGGCATCCTCTGCAAGAAAAACGCCTCGATCTCCGGCGCCGAAGTCGGCTGCCAGGGCGAGGTCGGTTCGGCCTGCGCGATGGCCGCCGCCGGCCTGGCAGAAATCCTCGGTGCCACGCCGGGACAGCTGGAGAACGCCGCCGAGATCGGCCTGGAGCACAACCTCGGGCTGACCTGCGACCCGGTCGGCGGGCTGGTGCAGGTGCCGTGCATCGAGCGCAACGCGATAGCGGCGGTGAAGGCGATCAACGCGGCGCAGATGGCCCTGCGTGGCGACGGCGAACACTTCATCTCGCTCGACCGGGTGATCCGCACCATGCGCGACACCGGCGCCGACATGCACGACAAGTACAAGGAAACCTCGCGCGGCGGTTTGGCCGTCAGCGCCATCGAGTGCTGAGAACCTGTTCATGATCTGCTGCGCGTCGGCCATGCGGCGTTGAAATCGGGCTCAAAATGCTCATTTACTACGTGTAAACTGCGCTTTTTCGCCCGATTTCGCCTTGCCTGACCTTAGCTCGCGAGATCGTGAACAGGCTCTGAGGCGGAGAGCGCATAAAACGTGCACGCTTTTCGCTCATGCTCGCCGCGCTGCGCCATCTTTTGGCGCGGTGCTTCCCTCCTGAACACGTACTGAACGGTACGCAGAACACGGACCGATTGCGCTTGGGGTGACACTTAGCCCAGGCCTCGGCTTGCTATAATTCTAAAGTGCTACGAAAGTGCTCAAGCCCTGCCGCTGTCGGGTGTCCAGGTCTCGCGCCCGGCGCTCTCCTCGCTGCTGGCTGCCCGCCAACTAGAGGCTTTGCGGCGTCGTTTTTAGGTTTTATTGAATGCATGTTCAATTTAGGCACGGCAATTGCGTTGGGTTAGCCCATAGCCAGGGTGTCGTTCGCGCTGCCCATGGCAATAAAACAAGAGCCTCGCCTGAGGCCATACCTGCGTTGCGTGAGGAGATACCGTGATGTCGCCGTTCAACCAAGGGGCGCAACCCCAGAGCCGTGCTCCACAATCCATCGGTTTTCTGCTGCTGGATAATTTCACTCTGATTTCATTGGCCTCGGCCGTTGAACCACTGCGTATGGCCAACCAGCTATCCGGTCGTGAGTTGTATCGTTGGACCACCCTGACCCTCGATGGCGGCCAGGTCTGGGCCAGCGATGGCCTGCAGATCACCCCGGATTGCGCGGTGAGCAAGGCGCCGCCACTGGACATGGTGATCGTTTGCGGCGGTATCGGCATTCAGCGCAGTGTTACTCGGGAACACGTTGCCTGGTTGCAAACCCAGGCGCGTCAGTCGCGCAAACTCGGTGCGGTCTGCACCGGCAGTTGGGCCTTGGCCTGTGCCGGCCTGCTCGATGGCTACGATTGCAGCGTGCACTGGGAATGCCTGGCAGCGATGCAGGAAGCCTTCCCGCGGGTGGTCATGAGTACCCGCTTGTTCACCCTCGACCGTAACCGCTTCACTAGCTCCGGTGGCACCGCGCCGCTGGACATGATGCTGCACGTGATCTCCCGCGAGCATGGCCGCGAGTTGTCGGCGGCGATTTCGGAAATGTTCGTTTACGAGCGCATCCGCAACGAACAGGACCACCAGCGTGTGCCGCTCAAGCACATGCTTGGCACCAACCAGCCGAAACTGCAGGAAATCGTCGTGCTGATGGAAGCCAACCTGGAAGAGCCGATCGACCTCGACGAACTGGCGGTTTACGTCAACGTTTCGCGTCGCCAGCTTGAGCGGCTGTTCCAGAAGTACCTGCATTGCTCGCCGTCGCGCTATTACCTGAAGCTGCGCCTGGTGCGCGCCCGTCAACTGCTCAAGCAGACGCCGATGTCGATCATCGAAGTGGCTTCGGTCTGTGGTTTCGTCTCCACTCCGCACTTCTCCAAGTGCTACCGCGAGTACTTCGGCATTCCTCCGCGTGACGAACGTATGGGCTCGAATACCGCACAGCAGGTGGCGTTGCTGCCTATCCCGCAGGCGTTGGTGCTGGCGCCGTTGTCCGGGGCCATGTCGGCCTTGAGTCAGGCGCGCAGTGAGTCGACCTTTGCCAGCGTGCGCTTGTAACGTAGGTTGGCGCTGAGCCGAAGGCGATGCCCAACAACCGGCCTGCAAGGCCGGGTTTGTAGATGCATGGGATGGTGCGCTGGGAGTCGCAAAGCGACTCCTTGTTGGGCATTATTGCGTTCAGCACCAACCTACGAGGGCACCTGCGTATCACCGGTTACCTGTGAGTCTGCGCAAAACCGTAGATACTCTGTTGGACGTCAAGCTTCAGCCAGATGGATTTTGCTGAATAGCTTGCTGGAGTCGAAGGGTTCGCCCAGTTGGATGCAGGCCCAAAGCCCGGTCAGGTACTTGCGCATGACGGCGCATACGGCCTGTATTTTCTTTTTGCCACGGCGTTGTAGGGACAGGTAGAAGGCCTTGGCGTTTGGGTCATGTCGTACCGCGCTCAGTGCCGGCATGTAGAGGGCGCTTCGTAGATAGGCATTACCCGCCTTGCTCAGCCGTGAAGCCTTATTGACGCTACTGCCCGATTGGCACAGGCGGATATCTAGCCCGGCATAGCGACTGACTTGCGGCGCCTTCAGATGCTGGGGCAGGACACTGAGTTCAGCCAGTAACGCAATAGCACTGGCAACGCCAACACCTTTGGCTGCCAGCAGATGCTGAAACTGACTGTTCAACACGGCGTCCTCGGCAATCAGGCGCTGTGCAGCGTTGCTGAGTCGCTCGATGCGCTGATCCAGCCTCTCGACCGCTTCAACTTCGTCTTCAATCAGCAGCGCCAGCGTGTCACGTTTGGAGCGCAAGGCGTGCAGGCGGTTCTTGGCTTGTGTACGGGTCGCGGTCAGCCGATTGATTTGTCGGCCGATGTCACGCAGCGCCATACGGAGGGTATCCGGCGCAGTCCAAGGGGCTGGCGTCATCCGCTCGGCGTACTCGGCCAGGAGGGCCGCGTCTAGCGGGTCGGTCTTGCTTTGCGCCAACTTGAGTTGGGCAAAGTGGTGGAAGCTTTTGGGGTTGATGACAGACACGACGATCCCGGCCTTGCTCAAGGCAACGGCCAAGTCCAAGTAGTAAACGCCGGTGGCCTCCATCACGACTTGGACGGCTTTTAGCGCTTTAATCCGCTCCACCGCCTGGGCGTGCCCCTCGGGCGTTTGCTGGATGTCCAGCTTGCCCCGCGTGCGACCACCCTTTCGCCATGCCAAGACAACTGTCTTGGCACCCACATCCACACCGACAAATACGCTCATTGATTTCATCTCGCCCGGCATTTGAGCAACAATAGCTACCGGTTCCCCGACCTCGCACTTCTTGCCGCTGCAACCTTGTGATGCGAAGTCCACCTCAATGAGCTGGCTTCCGGATACTCCACGCGGTGGGCAATGAGGCGGGGGGCCAATCTACGGGCGAGGTTGAGTGTGAACTCACCTCCAGGTTGGAACGGCCTCCCCAGTAACTGTTTCTCTGCGTCAAGCGCAGGGCCTGAAAGGTTAACCCGGTTGACGGAAAACAACATACAAGGTTGGTGCTGAGCCAAAGGCGATGCCCAACAACCGGCCTGCAAGGCCGGGCTTGTTTGTGCGTGGGATGGTGCACCGGGAGTCGCTAGGCGACTCCTTGTTGGGCATCACTGCGTTCAGCGTCAACCTAAGAGAGCAGCTGCGTATCGACCGCGTTACGCGGTTTAGCCATGGCTTTGCTTATATTCCGCCAGCGCCGGTAGCAGCTGCCGGGCGATAGCCTCGCGCACCGCTGGCAACATCACCGCGCCACTGGCCAACATCTGTTCGACCAGGCTGCGCAATGCCGCCGCGCGTGATTCGTTAAGCCCCATCAAGACCCGTTCGCAAGCCTGCTCGGCACTGGCGCCGGACGGCACTTCGAAACCCAAAGCCAACAGGCGTTCACGCAGGTCGTCCTGGTCGATCAAATCTGCATGCATCATCGCGGTGGTCCTCATCCGGGGTCGTTGTCGCATCGATTCTGGTGATGTGGCGAGGCCGCTACAAGGGTGTTGGTCGGGGAGTGGCTTGGACGCACATGAACAGGTCGCTTTCAACTAATTCATCCGTGCGGCCAGCCAGCACAATTGGCCTCAGCTAGGTCCCTGGTCTGCGGTGCAAACCGCCTGGTTGGTTGGTCGCCAATCTGGACGAGTGACTCTATGGCGCGTGCACAGTACCCACACTTGACCCCCGCTTTGTGTCGGCTTTGCGGGGGTCTTTTTTTGCCTGGGATTCAGGGCGTAGGCTGGGTAGAGCCGTTTTTCGGCGAAACCCAGCGTGGCAACCCTGCGGGCAGCTAAAGCTGTGCAAAACGGTTTTCCTGCCGTTTTGTCGCTTCGCTCTACGCCAGCCTACTGACGCTAGCGTTGAAGCACATGAATCCGTGACAGCAACTCATCGCGATCCACATAGCAGCCCTGGAAGTGGCGGGCGCCACTGGCCGGGTCGAAAGCATTGCGCGCGTGCAGGGTGCGGCGGTTGTCGAAGCACCAGAGTTGCCCGGCATCCAGCCGGCGGATCACGCGAAAGCGCGGGTCGCGGGTCAGTGCCTGGAAGTGCCGGTAAGCGCGGTAGAGCAGAGGCATCTGTTGCGCCGCGACGTCGAAAGGCCCGCGCAGGAAGTTGGCGATGCGGATCTCGCTGACCGCGCCATAGGCATCCAGGGCGATGATCGGTGCCAGACAGCGGTAGTCGCTGTGGCGGTCCTTGTTGCGGAACTCCACCGGCATCTCGCACAGCGTGCGGAAGTCTTCCGGCGCCTCCTGGCGCAGCGCCTCGGCGATGGAGAAACCGTCGACGAAGATGCTCTCGCCGCCCACTGCGTCATTCACCAGACAGTGCAAAAATTGCAGCCCCGGTTGCAGCTCTCGCGTTGGCAGGTCGCTGTGCAGCGGTAGGTTGAAAGCGGTGTAGGCGTTGCTGTCGGCATCGGCTTTGGACTGTACGTTGAACAGCACGCCGAAGTTGCTTTCGCGGATAAAGGAAATCCGCTGCGCGATGGCTTGTAACGAGCCCGGCGCGGTCGGTACGCCGCGCACCTGGGTCAGGCCGATATCGCGCACGGCCAGCAGCCAGTCCAAGAGCGCGCGCTCGTCCTCCATCACGGCCTGATAATCGAACAGCGGCAGCTGCTCATTCAGCTTGGCGTTCCACAGTCGGCTCTGCGGGCGTTGCGCGTGGCGCTCGGCGCGGGAGGCGTCGTCGTAGGCATGGGCGCGCAGCCAGCCGGGGTGATAACGGCTGTGGTGGCCGTCCTGCCAGTCGATCAACAGGTGGCCCTGGTCGTCGATGCGCGTGCGCTGGGGGTGCAGGTCTTCCGCTACGTCGACGATCTCCAGCAGCTGCTCGCGGGTCACGCTGTAGACGCAGCGGGAGCAGGGGCAGTTGTCACGCAACCATTGGTGATGGAAGGGGCTGACGCGGCCGTCGCTCCAGACCGCGTCCAAGCGCTCGGCCGAGGGCCGCAGGGTGGCGAGGCCGGCGCTGACCGGATAGTTGCGCCAGTCGGCGATGGCCGGCGCCTCGAGGGACGTATCCACGGCGTTCATTGCGATCTCCTTGCAGGGTGTTTGGGGAAGACTGTTTCAGCTTGCGCCTAGACCGAGGAAGCGGCGCAAGGCCGCCAGTAACTGCGCATACAGCAGGTCGACTTCGGCAGCCAGGCCACGGGCGCGCAGGCAGCCGTGGACCAGGCCCAGGCCCGGGTGAAAAGCCACCGGCACGCCTGCCGCGGTCAGCGCATCGCGATAGCTCAAACCGTCATCGTGCAACGGATCGAACTCCGCCACGGCAATGAAAGCCGCCGGTAGTTGGGCAAAATTGCAGGCCTGTAGCGGCATGACATAAGGGTTGTGTTGCTGGCTCGCGTCGCTCAGGTAGAGCGCCAGATAGCAGTCGAGATCGGCGCTACTCAGTAGCGGTGCATCGGCGCATTGGCTGCGCGACGGCAGGTCGTGGCCGCCGCCGAGGCCGGGATAGATCAAGGCCTGGCCGCAGGGCAGTGGTTCGCCAGTGTCGCGCAGTGCCAGGCAAAGAGCGGCGGCGAGATTGCCACCGGCGCTGTCGCCGGCCACGGCCAGGCGCCGGGGATCGATGCCGAGGTCGTGATGCGCGGCGTTGATGCCACGCCAGGCCGCCAGGCAATCGTCGAATGCCGCGGGGAACGGATGCTCGGGCGCCAGCCGGTAGTCGACGGCGATGACCACGGCATTCAGCTGCGCAGCCAGGTCGGCGGTGATGAAGTCGTGCGAGTCGAGGTCGCCCACCACCCAGCCGCCCCCATGTAGATAGAGCACACCGGGCCAGCCGTTTTCGGGCCTGACGCCGCCCGGCTGGTAACGTCGCGCGGGCACGCCGCCCAGCTCCAGCTCGGTCACCGCGAGCCCGGCCGGCCGCTCCGGGGTAAAGGCGCGGCTCATGCGTGAATAAGCCTCACGCATACCGTTCAGGCCAGGCTCCGTCGCGTTGAAAGCCAAGGTCTGGGCGACGAACCCAGCGAGTTCGGCTGAGAGCGGATAGGGGCTGGTCATGATTTAACCCGGCAGACCGATCACGCGGCCAACGCAGGCGGGTGTGGGCAACTGGCGATGAGCTTCGCCGAGGGCTTCGACCTTGGCCAGCACCGTGCCAGCGAAGGGCGCCGAACGCGGCCCGGCGAGGTCGACGTGGAGCAGCATCTGCTCACTGGCTGCCAGCGCCTCCTCGGTCCCCGCTAGATGCAGGCTGTGATAAAGGTGCAGGCGCTTGCGGTCGTGGCCGAGCAGCTGGGTGCGGACTTCCACCGTGGCGCCTTCTTTCACTTCATGCAGGTAGTTGATGTGGCATTCCAGGGTGAACAGGGAATTGCCACTGGCCTCGCGGCCACTACTGTCGAGGCCGAGGTGGTCCATCAGTGCATCGGTGGCATAACTGAAGATCAACAGATAGAAGGCATCGCGCAGGTGACCGTTGTAGTCGACCCACTCGGGCAGGATGGCGGTGCTATAGGTGGTGAGCGGGGTTGTTGCAGACATGGGGAACACTCCTGTTTTTCTTGCTGCGCGGGCTAGCTTTTGTAGGAGCGAGCTTGCTCGCGAACGGGCTCACGCAGCGCTTCGCGAGCAAGCTCGCTCCTACAGGTTTGCGGTGGGCCGACACTCACTCGGCAAACGCAAACCCGTGCTTGGCCTTGGTCGCTTTCACCGCGTCGAGTACTGCCAGCAGGCAGTCATCACGATAGCGCTCCAGCTCGGCAATGCTGCGTTCGCCCTGTTGCGCGCTGGTGCCTTCGACCACGCTGTCGATCAGGGCCTCGGTCAGTTCAGGCGCCGGCAGGTAAGTCCAGGGCAACTGCAAGGCCGGGCCGAACTGGGCCATGAAGTGGCGCATTCCAGCATCGCCGCCGGCCAGGGTATAGGTCAGGAAGGTGCCCATGAACGACCAGCGCAGGCCCGCGCCGAAACGGATCGCGTCGTCGATCTCGCCGGTCGTGGCAACGCCGTCGTTGACCAGGTGCAGCGCCTCGCGCCAGAGCGCTTCGAGCAGGCGGTCGGCGATAAAGCCAGGGACTTCCTTGCGTACATGCAGCGGGCGCATGCCCAGCGATTCGTAGACCTGGATCGCCGCCTGTACCGCTTCTGGCGCGGTCTTCACGCCGCCGACCACTTCTACCAGCGGCAGCAGATACACCGGATTGAACGGGTGGCCGACCACGCAACGCTCGGGATGCGTGGCGTCAACGTAGAACTCGCTCGGCAGCAGGCCTGAGGTCGAGGAGCCGATCAGGGCATTGGGTTTGGCGGCGGCGCTGATCTTGGCGTGCAGCTCGCATTTCAATTCGAGGCGTTCCGGCGCGCTTTCCTGGATGAAGTCGGCGTCGCGTACGCATTCCTCGATGGTGGCGACGAAGCGCAGGCGGCTCTGGGCCGCGCCGGGCTTCAAGCCCTGCTTTTCCAGCGCCGGCCAGGCGTTGGCGACGCGGCTGCGCAGAGCCGCTTCAGCCCCTGGCGCGGGGTCCCAGGCGACCACATCGAGGCCGTGAGCGAGGGCACGGGCGACCCAGCCGCTGCCGATAACGCCGCTGCCGAGGGCAGCAAAGGTTTTGATTTGGGTGATAAAAGGCATGTTGGCTCCTTTGAGCAATAAGGTCGAATACCCCCTCTCCCGCTTGCGGGAGAGGGTTGGGGAGCGGGAAAGCAGGCGACTTGGCGTCAAGTCAGTCCCTCTCCCCCGGCCCCTCTCCCATGAATGGGAGAGGGGAGGACGTCAGGCGCGCTGTTTCAGGCCCATCTTCACGCGGCCTTCGGCGGGCGTGAGCACACGACCGCCGAGGCGGCTGATGATTTCGCTGACCCGCTCGACCAGTTGGCCGTTGCTCGCGGGCACGCCTTTGTCCAACCACAGGTTGTCTTCCAGGCCGACCCGTACGTTGCCGCCGAGCAGCATGGCTTGCGCGGCCATCGGCATTTGCATGCGGCCAATGCCGAAAGCGGCCCAGGTGGCGCCGACGGGCAGGTTGTCGACCATGGCTTTCATGGTGGTGGTGTCCGCCGGGGCGCCCCATGGGATGCCCAGGCACAGTTGGAACAGCGGGTTGTCGAGCAGGCCTTCCTTGATCATCTGTTTGGCGAACCACAGGTGGCCGGTATCGAAGATTTCCAGCTCGGCTTTCACGCCCAGTTCAGTGATGCGTTTGGCGCCTGCGCGCAGTTGCGCCGGGGTGGAGACATAGATGCTGTTGCCGTCGCCGAAATTCAGGGTGCCACAGTCCAGGGTGCAGATTTCCGGCAACAGCTCTTCGACATGCGCCAGGCGGCTCATCGGGCCGATCAGGTCGGTGCCCGGGCCGAACTCCATGGGTTGCTCGCCTGGGCCGATCTCCAGGTCGCCGCCCATGCCGGCGGTGAGGTTGACTATCATGTCGACGCCCGAGTCGCGGATGCGCTCCATCACCTCGCGGTATAGCTCGGTGTCGCGGCTGAACTTGCCGGTCTCGGGGTTGCGCACGTGGCAGTGCACCACGGTAGCGCCGGCCTTGGCCGCTTCCACGGCGGCGGCGGCGATCTGCTTGGGGGTGACCGGGATCGCCGGGTGCTTGTCAACCGTGTCGCCGGCTCCGGTAAGGGCGCAGGTAATGATGACGTCGTGGTTCATGGCGGTACTTCCTTCGAGCATTCAGGTTGCACCCCTCAACCGCAGGGATTGAGGGGCTGGGCAGTGGTTGTGGATGAGCGTTGCGGCTTAAGGTTTAAGGCTGAGTTGCAGGCTTTTCGCAGCGTCCTTGCCGTCGAAGGTGGTCACGCCGGCCAGCCAGCGCTGCAGGTCTTCCGGGTGGTCGCGCAGCCATTGCCGGGCGACGTCCTGCGGCTCTTGGTGCTCCATGATCGGCACCATCATCTGGCTTTCCTGGGCGGCCTTGAAGGTGAGGTTTTCCAGCAGGCGGCTGACGTTGGGGCAGCGCTCGGCATAGTCCGGCGCGGTCACCACCGATACCGTGGCGGCGCCTTCATTGGCGCCGAATACGTCCTGGCTGCCGGTCAGGTAGGTGATGTGCATGTTGATATTCATCGGGTGTGGGGTCCAGCCGACGAACACCACCCACTCCTTGCGCTTGACCGCACGCTGCACGGCGGCCAGCATCCCGGCTTCGCCGGACTCCACCAGCTGGAAGCCGGCCAGGCCGAATTGGTTGCTGTCGATCATGCCTTTGATATTGGCATTCGCCCCGGTGCCGGGTTCGATGCCGTAAATCTTGCCGCCCAGCTTGTCCTTGAATTTGGCGATGTCGGCGAAGGTTTTCAGCCCGCCTGCAGCTACATAGTCCGGTACGGCCAGGGTCGCTTGGGCGTCGCTCATGCTCGGCTGGGCGAGCACCTTGACTTGCTTGGCGGCGAGGAACGGCGCGATGTTCTTGTCCATCGCCGGTTGCCAGTAGCCGAGGAAGATGTCCAGGCGGTCGTCGCGCAGGCCGCCGAAGACGATTTGCTGGGCGGCGCTGGTCTGTTTGACCTCATAGCCCATGCCTTGCAGGAGCACATCGGCCACCGCGCTGGTGGCGATTACGTCGGTCCAGTTGACCACGCCCATGCGAACCTTCTGGCACTCGGCCGGTTCGGCGGCGAGTAGGGCGGTACTGCTGAGCATCAGCACACTGCAGCTGAGATGACGGATAAAGTTTTTCATGCGTGCTCCCTCGTACGGCTAATCATTGTTGTTGGGATAGCGGCGTTCGGGTGACGCCGTGTGTAGACAAATTACGCAGCGTCACGGGGCCGAAAACGCACCTGAGCGACCAGCTCTTGCACGGTAGCGACCTGATGGATTGCTAAAGCGCTTCGACTCGCGTAAGCCAGCAAATACGCTGGCCAACTTTCGAAAGCGCCTGTCATGTCCCAAGACTTCTGGTTCCTCCTGCTACCCGGTTTTTCGGTGATGGGCTTCGTCTCGGCTGTCGAGCCGTTGCGGGTGGCCAATCGTTTTCGCGGCGAGCTGTACCGCTGGCATGTCCTGAGTCTGGACGGTGGTCCGGTGTTGGCCAGCAATGGCATGTCGATAAACGCCGATGGCGCGCTGGAACCGCTCAAGCGTGGCGCCACGCTGCTGGTGGTGGCCGGTTTCGAGCCGCTCAAGGCCTATACCCCGGCGCTGGAACACTGGCTCAAACGCCTCGACCGTGAAGGCGTGACCCTCGGCGGCATCGATACCGGCAGTTTCGTGCTGGCCGAAGCCGGCCTGCTCGGCGGGCATCGGCTGACGCTGCACTGGGAGGCGATTAGCGCCTTCCAGGAGTCCTACCCCAACCTGGATGTGACCCAGGAATTGTTCGAGATCGACCGCACGCGGATCACCTCGGCCGGCGGCACCGCGTCCATCGACCTGATGCTCGACCTGATCGGCCAGGCCCACGGCGCCGAGTTGGCGGTGCAAGTCTCCGAACAGTTCGTGCTCGGCCGTATCCGTCCGCGCCAGGACCACCAGCGCCTGCAGATCGCTACGCGCTATGGCGTCAACAACAAGAAGCTGGTGCAAGTGATCGGTGAAATGGAGCGGCATACCGAGCCGCCGCTGAGCACCCTGGAGCTGGCCGAGCGCATTCAGGTGACCCGCCGCCAGCTGGAGCGGCTGTTTCGCCTGCATCTAAAAGACACGCCGTCGAACTTCTACCTCAACTTGCGTCTGGACAGGGCCCGTCAACTGCTGCGGCAAACCGACCTGAGTGTGCTGGAGGTCGGGTTGGCCTGCGGCTTCGAGTCGCCGTCGTACTTTTCCCGCAGCTATCGCGGGCGTTTCGGCTTCTGCCCAAGCCAGGATCGCCAGGGCTTGTCGGAGCGCTCCCGGCAAGCCTGCGGGCTACAGATCAGCGCCGCTCCGTAGCTGGGAGGCACGCCGGGGAGGCCGAAGGTCGTCGGTTTGACGCTTTCGACAATTCCCCTGTCGTTTTTGCGCGATAGCGGCGAATCCCCCAGGGATATGCTGGCCCCAAAGCGCCGGCAGAAGATTCGGCGCACTGAACTCCTAGTGCTATCTAGATAAGGGGACCGCCCGATGAGCCCAGCCGAACTGCACGCCGACAGCATCGTTATAGACGGGCTGATCATTGCCAAATGGAACCGCGAACTCTTCGAAGACATGCGCAAAGGCGGCCTGACCGCAGCCAACTGCACGGTGTCGGTGTGGGAGGGCTTCCAGGCCACCGTCAACAACATTGCCGCCAGCCAGAAGCTGATCCGCGAGAACAGCGACCTGGTGATGCTGGCGCGTACCACTGCCGACATCAAGAAGGCCAAGGCCGAGGGCAAGACCGGGATCATCTTCGGCTTCCAGAACGCCCACGCCTTCGAAGACCAGCTGGGCTATGTCGAGGTGTTCAAGCAGCTCGGCGTTGGCGTGGTACAGATGTGCTACAACACCCAGAACCTGGTCGGCACCGGTTGCTACGAGCGTGACGGCGGGCTGTCCGGCTTCGGTCGCGAAATCGTCGCCGAGATGAACCGCGTCGGCATCATGTGCGACCTCTCCCACGTCGGCGCGAAGACCTCCGAAGAGGTCATCCTCGAATCCAAGAAGCCGGTCTGCTTCTCGCACTGCCTGCCGTCCGGGCTGAAAGAACACCCGCGCAACAAGTCCGATGAAGAGCTGAAGTTCATCGCCGACCACGGCGGTTTCGTCGGCGTGACCATGTTCGCGCCGTTCTTGAAGAAAGGCATCGACTCGACCATCGACGACTACGCCGAAGCCATCGAGTACGTGATGAACCTGGTCGGCGAAGACGCCATCGGCATCGGCACCGACTTCACCCAGGGCCACGGCCAGGACTTCTTCGAGTGGCTGACCCACGACAAGGGCTACGCCCGTCGGCTGACCAACTTCGGCAAGATCGTCAACCCGCTGGGCATCCGCACCGTCGGCGAATTCCCAAACCTCACCGAAACCCTGCTCAAGCGCGGCATGCCCGAACGCGTGGTGCGCAAGGTGATGGGCGAGAACTGGGTGCGGGTACTAGCCGACGTCTGGGGCGAGTAAACCTCCTCTTAAAAGCCCCTCTCCCTAGCCCTCTCCCATGAATGGGAGAGGGGACGGCCCGGCGAGCACCGAGGCCGCTTTGCTCCCCTCTCCCGCATGCGGGAGAGGGGCCGGGGGAGAGGGTATGACCAAACCGAATTCTGGAGTTTGAACACCATGGCTAAAACTGCCCCGCAACTGCCCATCGAAGTCGACAGCGAAACCGGCGTCTGGACCACCGACGCTCTGCCGATGCTCTACGTGCCGCGGCATTTCTTCGTCAACAACCACATCGGCATCGAGGAGGTGCTGGGCGCCGAAGCCTATGCGGAGATCCTCTACAAGGCCGGCTACAAGTCCGCCTGGCACTGGTGCGAGAAAGAAGCCGAATGCCACGG
Organism: Pseudomonas cavernicola; assembly: GCF_003596405.1. Classification (NCBI taxonomy): domain Bacteria; kingdom Pseudomonadati; phylum Pseudomonadota; class Gammaproteobacteria; order Pseudomonadales; family Pseudomonadaceae; genus Pseudomonas; species Pseudomonas cavernicola. The sequence goes on along the minus strand of NZ_QYUR01000002.1, from coordinate 702,133 downwards.
CCTGCAAGGCGTAGCGGTGTTCGAGCACTACATGAAACGACTGTCGCAACGCGGCTGGGGGCTGTTCGAGATCGAAGCCATCGACCTCGACAAAGGCACCGCCTCGGTACGCCTCAAGCATTCCGCATTCGTTTACGTCTACGGCAAGGTCGGGCGCAAGGTCGACTACATGTTCACTGGCTGGTTCGCCGGCGCCATGGATCAGATCCTCGCGGCTAAAGGCAGCCCGCTGCGTACCGTCGCCGAGCAGGTCTACGGCGGTTCCGAAGAAGGCCACGACGACGGCCTGTTCGTCGTTAAACCCCTTTAAGTCGAGCCGCTTTTTATTTGAGGTGCCGTCATGGCTTTCGAAGCACTGTTCCAGCCGATCCAAATCGGCAAACTGACCATCCGCAACCGCGTCCTCAGTACCGCGCACGCCGAGGTGTATGCCACCGATGGCGGCATGACCACCGAGCGCTACATCAAGTACTACGAGGAGAAGGCCAAGGGCGGTATCGGCCTGGCGATTTGCGGCGGCTCCTCAGTCGTGGCCATCGACAGCCCGCAGGAGTGGTGGAGCTCGGTGAACCTGTCCACCGACCGGATCATCCCGCACTTCCAGAATCTGGCCGACGCCATGCACAAGCACGGCGCCAAGATCATGATCCAGATTACCCACATGGGCCGTCGCTCGCGCTGGGACGGTTTCAACTGGCCGACCCTGATGTCGCCGTCCGGCATCCGTGAGCCGGTGCACCGCGCCACCTGCAAAACCATCGAGCCGGAAGAAATCTGGCGGGTGATCGGCAATTTCGCACAGGCGGCCCGGCGTGCCAAAGAGGGCGGTCTGGACGGTGTTGAGCTGTCCGCCGTGCACCAGCACATGATCGACCAGTTCTGGAGCCCGCGGGTCAACAAGCGTACCGACGAATGGGGCGGCAGCTTCGAAGGCCGCATGAAGTTCGGCCTGGAAGTGCTGAAGGCGGTGCGCAAGGAAGTCGGCGACGACTTCTGCGTCGGCATGCGCATCTGCGGCGACGAATTCCACCCGGACGGCCTCAGCCATGAGGACATGAAGCAGATCGCCAAGTACTACGACGACACCGGCATGCTCGACTTCATCGGCGTGGTCGGTTCCGGCTGCGACACCCATAACACCCTGGCCAACGTCATCCCGAACATGAGCTACCCGCCGGAGCCCTTCCTGCACCTGGCGGCCGGGATCAAGGAAGTGGTCAAGGTGCCGGTGCTGCACGCGCAGAACATCAAGGACCCGAACCAGGCCGAACGCATTCTCGAAGGCGGCTATGTCGACATGGTCGGCATGACCCGCGCGCACATCGCCGACCCGCACTTCATCGCCAAGATCAAGATGGGCCAGGTCGACCAGATCAAGCAGTGCGTCGGTGCCAACTATTGCATCGACCGCCAGTACCAGGGTCTCGACGTTCTGTGCATCCAGAACGCCGCGACCTCCCGTGAATACATGGGCGTACCGCACATCATCGAGAAAACCACCGGCGTGAAACGCAAGGTGGTGGTGGTCGGCGGTGGCCCAGCCGGGATGGAAGCTGCGCGGGTGGCGGCCGAGCGTGGCCACGACGTGACCCTGTTCGAGAAGAAGGACGCCCTCGGCGGGCAGATCACCACCGCGTCGAAGGCGCCGCAGCGCGACCAGATCGCCGGCATCACCCGCTGGTACCAGTTGGAGCTGGCACGTTTGAAAATCGACCTGCGCCTGGGCACCGCCGCCGACGCGGCGACCATCCTCGACCTGCGCCCGGATGTGGTGGTGCTGGCCAACGGCGGGCATCCGTTCCTCGAGCAGAATGAACATTGGGGCGCTGCCGATGGCCTGGTGGTCAGCAGCTGGGACGTGCTCGACGGCAAGGTCGCGCCGGGCAAGAACGTGCTGGTCTACGACACCATCTGCGAATTCGGCGGCGTGTCGGTGGCGGACTTCCTCGCCCACAAAGGCGCCCAGGTCGAGATCGTCACCGACGACATCAAGCCGGGCGTGGCCGTCGGCGGCACCTCGTTCCCGACCTTCTACCGCAGCATGTACCCGAAAGAAGTGATCATGACCGGCGACATGATGCTGGAGAAGGTCTATCGCGAGGGCGACAAGCTGGTCGCGGTGCTCGAGAACGAATACACCGGCGCCAAGGAAGAGCGGGTGATCGACCAGGTTGTCATCGAAAACGGCGTGCGCCCCGACGAAGAAATCTACTACGCGCTCAAAGCCGGCTCGCGCAACAACGGCCAAATCGATGTCGAGGCACTGTTCGCGATCAAGCCGCAGCCGTGCCTGAGCGAGCCGGGTGAGGGTTACCTGCTGTTCCGCATCGGTGACTGCGTGGCACAGCGCAATACCCATGCGGCGATTTATGACGCCATACGGCTGTGTAAGGACTTCTGATGACCTCCCCTCGCCCTCCATTCTTTTATAGAAAGCAGGGAGAGGGGCCGGGGGAGAGGGCTGCCACACCTTGCCCTCTCCCTAACCCTCTCCCCAAGTGGAGAGGGGACTGGATTGGCGCTGCTTTTAGGTCCCGCGAAGGAGACCAACGATGTTGAACACCATTCTCCCTATCCTGCTGTTCACCGCCCTGGCGCTGGCCGTCATTGGTGCAGTGAAACGCATGCTGATGTGGAATCAGGGTCGAGCCTCGAAGGTCGACTTGATTGGCGGCCTGCTGGCGATGCCAAGGCGCTACCTGGTCGATTTGCACCATGTGGTCGAGCGCGACAAATACATGTCCAAGACCCACGTGGCGACGGCTGGTGGCTTCGTGCTGGCGGCGCTGCTGGCGATCATCGTGCATGGCTTTGGCCTGCATAACCGCATCCTCGGTTTCGCCCTGTTGGCGGCCACTGCCTTGATGTTCGTTGGCGCGCTGTTCGTGGCCAAACGTCGGCGCAATCCACCGGCTCGTCTGTCGAAAGGGCCATGGAGCCGGCTGCCGAAAAGCCTGATGGCCTTCTCGGTGAGCTTCTTTATCGCCACCCTGCCGGTGGCTGGCATCCTTCCGGAAAACTTCGGTGGCTGGCTGCTGGCCGGGGTGTTGGCCCTTGGTGTGGCCTGGGGCGTGTCGGAAATGTTCTTCGGCATGACCTGGGGCGGGCCGATGAAGCACGCCTTCGCCGGCGCCCTGCATTTGGCCTGGCACCGCCGCGCCGAACGCTTCGGTGGTGGCCGTTCGACTGGCCTGAAAGCGCTGGACCTGAGCGACCCGATGGCGCCGTTGGGCGTGGAAAAGCCCAAGGACTTCACCTGGAATCAACTGCTCGGTTTCGACGCCTGTGTGCAATGCGGCAGGTGCGAAGCAGCCTGCCCGGCGTTTGCCGCCGGCCAACCGTTGAACCCGAAGAAGCTGATTCAGGACATGGTCGTCGGCCTGGCTGGCGGTAGCGACAAAGGTTATTTCGGCAGTCCCTATCCGGGCATTCCGGTCGGTGAACATGCCGGCGATCCCCATCAGCCGATTGTGTTTCTGCAAGGCAAAGGCCTGCTCGAAGCCGACACGTTGTGGTCCTGCACCACCTGCCGTGCCTGTGTCGAGGAATGCCCGATGATGATCGAGCACGTCGATGCCATCGTCGACATGCGTCGCCATCTAACCCTGGAAAAAGGCGCAACGCCGAACAAGGGCGCCGAGGTGCTGGATAACCTGATCGCCACCGACAACCCCGGCGGCTTCGCCCCTGGCGGGCGGATGAACTGGGCGGCGGACCTGAACCTCGATCTGTTGAGCGAGAAGAAAAGCGCGGACGTGCTGTTCTGGGTCGGTGATGGTGCCTTCGATATGCGCAATCAAAGAACCCTGCGCGCCTTCGTCAAAGTGCTCAAGGCCGCCAACGTCGACTTCGCCGTGCTTGGCCTGGAAGAGCGCGACAGCGGTGACGTGGCCCGCCGTCTGGGCGATGAAGCGACCTTCCAGCAACTGGCCAAACGCAATATCGAGACCCTGGCCAAGTACCGCTTCAAGCGCATCGTCAGCTGCGATCCGCATAGCTTCCATGTGCTGAAAAACGAATATGGGGCGCTGGGCGGCAACTATGAAGTGCTGCACCACAGCACCTATATCGCCGAGCTGATCGCCGAGAAACAGCTCAACCTGGGTCAGCACAAGGGGGGCAGCGTGACCTATCACGACCCCTGCTACCTCGGCCGCTACAACGGCGAATACGAGGCGCCGCGCGAGGTGCTGCGCGCCCTCGGCATCGAGGTGAAGGAGATGGAGCGTTCCGGCTTCCGTTCGCGTTGCTGCGGCGGTGGCGGCGGTGCACCGATCACCGACATCCCCGGCAAACAGCGGATTCCCGATATGCGCATGGTCGACATCAAGGAAACCGGCGCCGAACTGGTAGCGGTCGGTTGCCCGCAATGCACGGCGATGCTCGAAGGCGTGGTCGAACCGCGGCCGCAGATCAAGGACATCGCCGAGCTGGTGGCCGATGTGTTGATCGAAGGGGCGCCAAACGCGCCAGCTAAACGCGCAGCGGCGGGGGTGAATTGATGACATTCGCACGCGTTTACTTCTCTCTCCCGCCTTTCTTTTATAGAAAGCAGGGAGAGGGGGCGGGGGAGAGGGCGCTTTGCCGCGGCTTCCTCAGTCGCCTGCAACCCCCTCTCCCTAACCCTCTCCCCCTAAGGGGCGAGGGGATTGTCCCTGCATGCCTGGAGGTGCCCGCATGAGCGACATCATCCGCCGTGACCCGCGCGCCGAATGGATTGCGCGTAACCGCCTGCACCCGCTGCATGCGGCCATGCAGCGCAGCGAAACCAGTTGGATGGGCCCCAATGGGGTGATCCGCAAGAACCCCCATGCGGTCGGCTTCATCGGTCCTAACGGGATCAAACGGATCGACCGTAGCGGCGCCCAGCAAGGTGGCGCGAGCAAGCGTGCGACGCAGGCCGCCGTGGTTCAACTGCCGTTGCACGTCATTGCCCAGCCGCGCTTCCACATCGTGGTAGTGCCGGACATGGTCGGTGGCCGCCTGACCACCCACGACCGCGACCTGCTGGGCCTGGCCCGCAAGTTGGCGGGCAACGACGGCACAGTGTTGGCGGTGGTGTTTGGCGAACATAAAGAAACCACCTTCGATGTCGCCGGCGTCGACCGCCTGCTGCAACTCGAAGGTGCGCAATATTCCGGCTATTCACCTGAGCAGCAAGTGCAGGCGCTCGGCGCCGTGGAGCGGCAGTTCCAGCCACGCCATTGGTTGCTGCCAGACAGCCGCACCGGTGGTGGTGAGCTCGGGCGGCGCCTCGCTGCGCTCCTGGGCGAACGCCCGGCGACGCGGGTCTGGCAGGTCACCGATGAACAGTGCATCGGTCGTGCCGGTGCTGGCCGTGAAGACCTGGTGCGGCCGCTGGCGCGGCTGATCCTGGCGGCGAGCGAATGTGCCGAGCCGGTCAGCGATACGCGCCATGAAGTGCTGCCGGTCACGTTGGAGCAGCCTGTCGCTCGTAGCCTGCCGCGCATCGAGGATCTTGGTGCGGTGGCAGTCGACCCGGCGGCGACGCCGATGGCCGAGGCCGAATTCATCGTTTCCGGCGGTAACGGCGTGAAGGATTGGGCGCTGTTCCATCGTGCCGCCGAGGCTCTCGGCGCGACTGAGGGGGCCTCGCGGGTGGCGGTGGACGATGGCCACATGGCGCGTAATCGCCAGGTCGGCGCGACCGGCACCTGGGTCACCGCGCGGGTCTATCTGGCGGTCGGGATTTCCGGCGCGATCCAGCACCTGCAAGGTATCGGCGGCTGTGACAAAGTCGTGGCGATCAACCTCGACCCCGGCTGCGACATGATCAAACGTGCCGATCTGGCGGTGATCGGCGATTCCGCCGCGATCCTCAGCGCATTGATCCAGCGGGTCGCCGAATACCGCGCGGGAGGTAATCGCGATGCGGCCTGATGCGCCTGTTTATTGGGTCCCCGCCTTCGCGCGGACGACAGCGGTTGCAATGACATCGCGGTCAAACCCCAACTACCGTCATTCCCATCCAAGCAGGTCTCGCAGGCAAATCGAGTGCGTCTCGGCACATAGCATTACGGGGGCTCCATGACTGATCTGAACATCATTGCCCTGGTTTCCGTCGGCGCGCATCCCACCTCGGGTCGCGCCCGCCGCGCCGAACAGGATGCCCGCGCGGTCGAATTGGGCCTGCGTCTGGCCGGTGAGCGGCTGCAAGTGCTGCACGCCGGCGATACTCAGGAAGAAGCACTGCGCGCTTATCTGGGTATGGGCCTGACTGAGCTCAGCGTGCTCGAACAACCGCGAGGCGCTGACGCCTTGCCGGTGCTGGCGAGCTATCTGAGCGAGTCCGGCGCCCAGCTTGTACTCACTGGTAGCCAGGCGGAAACTGGCGAAGGCTCGGGGATGCTGCCCTTCCTGCTGGCGGAAAAACTCGGCTGGCCGCTGGTGGTTGGGCTGGCTGAAGTGGAGAAGGTCGAGAACGGTGTCGCTCAAGTACTGCAAGCCTTGCCGCGTGGCCAGCGGCGGCGTTTGAAGGTGCGCCTGCCATTTCTCGCCAGTGTCGATAACGCGGCGCCGACCGCTCGGCAAAGTGCCTTCGGCCCGGCCCGGCGCGGCGTGCTGAAGGCCGAAGCGGTCGAAGTGATCGACGATGTCTTGCTCGCCACCGCGCAGTTCCAACCGGCCCGGCCACGGCCCAAGCGCCTCAAGGTGATCAAGGCGAAAACCGGTGCCGAGCGGATGAAAGCCGCCACGGCCAAGGCTGCGGGCGGTGGCGGGCAAGTGCTGAAAGACCTCAGCCCGCAAGACGGCGCCGAAGCCGTCTTCAAACTGCTGCTCGAAGAGGGCGTGCTGCGCTAGTCGGGCGCCATCCGTAGGCTGGGTTGCTCGGTCGGCGTTGCACCAGGACGTTGCTGGGCCCAGTACAGCTGTTTGTGCCCGCGCGCCTGGTACGCGTGGGCCAGGCTTAGCGCCTCTCCCCGGGTGTGGCCGCAACTGACGACAAACTCATTGCCGTTATCGTCCAGGCGCAGCAGGCACCAGTCGCAGGTCGGCTCGTGAGGCTTGTGCCGCATGGCTTTATCCCACCCCTATGCTTGGGCCGGCTGCCTTGCCCGGCGCCGGCCATGTGCCGCTTCATGCTCAGTATGGGCGCTGCCGGCGCTGGCGGCGTATGGCCTACGCTTGTTCATAACGAACTCAACGAGGTTTGAGCGTGCGTGCAGAGCGTGGGTGGCTCCTCCCTTTATGGCTGCTGCTGATCGCCGTTTCCGGTTGCGAAGGCGAGGGCCACCCGACCCTGCTCGGCACCCTGGAGTGGGACCGGGTCAGCCTGCCGGCCGAAGCCTCGGAAACCATCCTTGCCTGGCATACTGCCGAGGGCGACAGGGTACAGGCCGGCCAACTGTTGCTGGAGCTCGACCCGCGCCGCCAGGACGCGCGCATCGCCCAGGCCCAGGGCGAAGTCGCCCAGGCGCAGGCACGGCTGAGCGAGCTGAGCAATGGTGCAAGGCTGGAAACCATCGATGCGGCTCAGGCGGTCCTGCGCCGTGACCGCGCTGTGCTGACTGCCGCCGAACAGGACTTCAGCCGCATCGAAAAACTCTACAAGCGCAGTCTGGTGGCTATCGCCGAGTTGGATAAAGCCCGCGCCAGCCGTGACCAGGCGCGCGCCGAGCTGGCCAATGCCAGCGCCCAACTGCGCGAGTTGAAGAGCGGCAGCCGTGTGGAACAGATCGAACAGGCGGCGGCGGCGCTTGAGGCCGCACAGGGCAATCTGGCGCAACTGCAGGTCGGCCGCCAGCACCTGAGCGTGCGCGCGCCGCGTGCCGGGCGGGTCGACTCATTGCCGTTCAAGCCTGGTGACCAGCCGCCACAAGGCGCCGCCGTGGTCAGCCTGCTGGTGGGCGAGGCGCCCTATGCGCGGGTGTTCGTGCCGGCCTCGCAGCGTAGCGCCTTGCACATCGGTGAACCGTTGCGGGTGAAGGTCGAGGGCATCGCCGAACCCTTTGCTGCCAAGGTGCGTAGCATTAGCAGCGAGGCCAGTTTCACCCCGTATTTCGCGCTGACCGGTGACGACGCCAGCCGCTTGGTCTATCGCGCCGAGTTGCTGCTGGAGGGCGAGGCGGCGCGGCAGTTGCCAGCCGGCCTGCCGCTGAGCGCCGAGCGGATCGTCGATGAACACCAATGAGCCGGTGCCGGTCATCCAGGCGCGCGGGCTGAGCAAACGCTTCGGCGAGCTGACCGCGGTCAATCGCCTCGACCTCAAGGTCCAGCGTGCCGAGGTGTTCGGCTTTCTCGGCCCGAATGGCAGCGGTAAGTCCACCACCATCCGCATGCTCTGCGGCCTGCTGCGGCCCAGCGCGGGTGAGATCGAGGTGCTGGGCTGCCGGATTCCCCGCGATGCCGAGGCGTTGAAGCGGCGTATCGGCTACATGACGCAGAAGTTCTCGTTGTATGAAGACCTCAGTGTGGCTGAAAACCTGCAGTTCCTCGCCAGCGTGCACGGCCTGTCGAAGACCGCCAGCCGCCAGCGCATCGAGGAGTTGCTGGAACGCTATTGGCTCGGCGAGTTGACGCGGCAGTTGGCCGGCACTCTCAGTGGCGGGCAGAGGCAACGGCTAGCCCTGGCCGCCGCGGTGCTGCACAAGCCGGACCTGTTGCTGCTCGACGAGCCGACCAGTGCGGTCGATCCGCAGTCGCGGCGGGAGTTCTGGGATTCGCTGTTCGAGCTGGCCGACGCCGGTACCACGTTGCTGGTGTCCACGCACTACATGGACGAAGCCGAGCGTTGCACGCGCCTGGGCATTCTCGACACCGGCCGGCTGGTGGCTGACGGCAGTCCGCGTGAGCTGATGGCGCATTTGCCGGGCCGACCCTTCCTGGTCGAGTGCAGCCAGCCACGCCAGGCGCAACTCGCCCTCAAGGGCATACCGGAAGTTCTCGCCCAGGCGCAAATCGGCGCCAGCCTGCGGGTGCTCAGCGGCGCAGCGGACGGCCGCGAGCGGATCGCTCGGCGGTTGCAGGAACAGGGTATACACGCGCGGGTAGTGGAGACCGAGCCGAACCTGGAGGACGTCTTCGTTGCCGTCACCCAACGTCCGGCGCAACCCGTGCAGGAGGGCGCATGAACCTGCGGCGGATCATCGCCATCGTGCGCAAGGAGTTGCGCCAGCTGCGCCGCGATCGGCTGACGTTCGCCATGATCGCCGGCATCCCGATCCTCCAACTGGTGCTGTTCGGCTACGCCATCAATATGGACGTGCGCGGGCTGGATGCGGCGGTACTGGACCAGGCCAACACCGCGCGCTCGCGCGAGGTGATCGCCGAGATCGCCTCCAGCCGGGTGCTCAACCTGCGTTACCGGCTCTCGAGCCCGCAGCAGATCGACCACTTGCTGCGCCAGGGGCGGATCAGCGTGGCGCTGGTGGTGCCGGCGGATTTCGAGGCGCGCCTGGAGCGCGGGCCGGCACAGCGGCAGGGCCGCCCGTCGCAGAGCGGCCTGCTGCAGGAGCGCCGGCCGTTGCAACTGGTGGTGGATGGCTCGGATCAGACGGTGCAGGCCGCGGCCCGCCAGCTGGCGAACTACCCACTGCCGAACTGGAGCCTGTCGGCGGGTGTCGAGGTGGTGAACTTCTACAACCCGGAGCGGGTGGCGGCGCTGAACACGGTGCCGGGGCTGATCGGGGTGATCCTGACCATGACCCTGGTGATGTTCACCGCCATCACCCTGGTGCGTGAGCGCGAGCGCGGCAACATGGAGATGCTGATCGCCACGCCGCTGTCGCCGTGGGAGCTGACCATCGGCAAGGTGTTGCCCTTCATCGCCATTGGTTTAGTGCAGATGAGCCTGGTACTGCTGTTCGGCAAGGCGCTGTTCACGGTGCCGGTGCGTGGCTCGCTGGGCGAGCTGTACCTGGCGACACTGCTGTTCATCGTCGCCAGCCTGGGGCTTGGGGTATTTCTCTCGACCCTGGCGAAGACCCAGTTCCAAGCCATGCAGATGGCGTTTTTCACCTTCCTGCCGCAGATCCTGTTGTCCGGCTTCATGTTCCCTTTCGCCGGCATGCCCAGGCTTGCGCAACAGCTGGCCGAATTGCTGCCGTTGACCCATTACCTGCGGCTGGCGCGCGGCATCATGCTGCGCGGCGCTGGGCTCGCTGAGCTATGGGTCGAGTTGGCGGCGTTGGGGCTGTTTGCGGTGCTGATGTTCAGCATCGCGGTGACCCGCGTGCATAAACGGCTGGATTGAGTGGCTGATTCGCTTACCTATCGGGGTCTGTAGGCTGGGTAGAGCGCAGCAGGTAGGGTGGATTAGCCGCGCAACGGCGTAATCCACCAAATTGGGCTCGCGGCAGGCGGTGGAAGCCCCTCCGGGGATTCCACCCTACTAACTGCGTAAAGCCCATATCCGTAGGCTGGGTAGAGCGAAGCGAAATCCAGCATTGGCCCTGCTGGGTTTCGCCAAAAGCGGCTCTACCCAGCCTACGTTTTAGGCGTCGCTTTGGAGCTTCGCTGATCCTGCCCCGTCCGCTCGTGCCGGAAGCAGGCATATAGCCCATAGCAGGTAGGGTGGATTAGCCGCGCAGCGGCGTAATCCACCAAATTGGGCTCGCGGCAGGCGGTGGAAGCCCCTCCGGGGATTCCACCCTACTAACTGCGTAAAGCCCGTATCCGTAGGCTGGGTAGAGCGAAGCGAAACCCAGCATTGGCCCTGCTGGGTTTCGCCAAAAGCGGCTCTACCCAGCCTACGTTTTAGGCGTCGCTTTGGAGCTTCGCTGATCCTGCCCCGTCCGGTCATGCCGGAAGCAGGCATATAGCCCATAGCCCGCCAGCGCGATGACGAAACACAGATTCACAGTCGACATGGCGGGGCTCCGGAAAGGGAACTGGAAAAAACGAAGCCCCGCACCAGAAGGTGCGGGGCTTCGCAGGTCACCTTACTGGCTCTTGATCCCGCGCAGATAGGCCGCTGGCGCCGCGCCGAGGTTGCTCAGCAGGCGTTCGCTGTACCAGTCGACGAAGTTGACCACGCCGAACTCGTAGGTTTTCGAGTACGGGCCGGGCTGGTAGGCGGTGGAGTTGATGCCGCGCTGGTTCTCTTCGGCCAGCCGGCGATCCTGATCGTTGGTGGCATCCCAGACTTCACGCAGGCGGGCCACGTCGTAATCTACGCCCTCGACCGCGTCCTTGTGCACCAGCCACTTGGTGGTGACCATGGTTTCCTGGGCGCTGATCGGCCACACGGTGAACACGATCACATGGTCGCCCATGCAGTGGTTCCACGAGTGCGGCAGATGCAGGATGCGCATCGAGCCGAGGTCGGGGTTCTTGATCCGGCCCATGAGCTTCTTGCTGCCTTGCTTACCGTCCATGGTCATCGACACCGTGCCCTTGAGCAGCGGCATGCGCACGATGCGATTGCGCAGGCCGAATTCGGCGTGGGCGTAGGGAATCTTCTCCGCCTCCCAGGCGGTGGCGGAGGCGGCCACGTGGTCCTTGAAGGCCTGATCGGCGCGCGGGTCGGTGACGTCGTCCCACTCCAGCAGGGTCTTCAGCAATTCCGGGTGCGAGCCGCTGCAGTGGTAGCACTCGCGGTTGTTCTCCAGCACCAGTTTCCAGTTGGCCTTCTCCATCAAGGTGGTCTGCACCGCCACCTTGGTGTTCTCCATGTCGTAGGGCTCCATGTAATGGGCCAGGGTGGCGAGGAACTCGTCGATGGCCGGCGGGTTCTCGGCCAGCGAGACGAAGATGTAGCCGCCGGCGGTCTTCACCTTGACCGGCTTGAGGCCGTACTGATTCATGTCGAAGTCGGCGCCCATCTCGGTGCCGGCGAACAGCAGGCGGCCGTCCAGCTCGTAGGTCCACTGGTGGTAGTTGCACACCAGCTTGGCGACCTTGCCCTTCTCGCTGGTGCACAGGCGCGAGCCGCGATGGCGGCAGACGTTATGGAAGGCGTGCACCACGCCCTCGGCACCGCGGATCACGATGATCGGGTTCTTGCCGATCTGCAGGGTCAGGTAGTTGCCCTTGGCCGGGATCTCGCAGGTCATGCCGGCGATCAGCCATTCCTTCTGGAAGATCTCCTGCATGTCGATATCGAACAGCCGCTCGTCGCAGTAGAAGGGTTGCGGCAGCGAATAGGTGCGTTCGCGGGTCTGCAGCATTTCGGCGGTGGCCTTGCGTGCTGGTTCCAGCGGATCGCCCAAACTCAGGGTAGTGGTGACATCCATCGGTAAGTCCTCATGGCTGGTCGCGGCTGGCGGCCAGCGAAAAAGTGGCGGTTATGGTCTGCACGCAAGGCGCTGTGGTCCAGGCTGTGTGAAAACTACTGCGCTCGGTTATACAGCGTTAAAAACAGGCCTTAAATGCTCATTTACAACTCGTAAACTGCGCTTTTTCACCTGTCTTGACTCACTGGCGCTCGCCCTTCGGGCCAGCCTGCGGCTGTTACTCCGCTTCGCTGCGTTGCGCCTTGTCTAACCTTCGCTCGCCACGTTTTCACACGGCCTGGATCGCGCTCTGATTCGGCCGCTGGCGGATGCTCCGGTACGGCTCGACTGGATTGGAGTGTGGGGTCGGGCGTGCGCGGAGCCTTATCCATGGGCGACATGCTCGCATCCGTTTCCGACGCGCGAGCCCCGGTGGTTAGGGGCTGGTCGCGATAAGTATGTAGATGTCGCTGATAGGTAAGTGGCTGCTTATTGCCTTGCCCACAATCGGCTCCATCAGCCTGTATCAGCGTTTCTGCTGGCGGGCGCTTGCCCACTGCGTACTGAGCTATGGTTCGGGCAGCGGCACTCTAAAAATGGCGGGAGCGAAGCATGTCGAACACCTTCCTTAATCCAGTCAACACCCGGACCTGGGCCAATGGCCGCCATCTGGTGCGTTGCGTCAAGGTGATCCAGGAAACCTGGGATGTGCGCACCTTCTGTTTCATGGCCGACCAGCCGATCATGTTCTTCTTCAAGCCGGGGCAGTTCGTCACCCTGGAGCTGGAGATCGACGGCCAGCCGATCATGCGCTCCTACACCATCTCCAGTTCGCCCTCGGTGCCTTACAGTTTCTCTCTGACCATCAAGCGCGTGCCGGGCGGCAAGGTCTCCAACTGGCTGCACGACAATATGAAAGAGGGCGACGAGCTGCCTGTGCACGGCCCGGTGGGGCTGTTCAACGCCATGGATTTCCCGAGCGATAAAGTGCTCTACCTCAGCGGCGGGGTGGGGATCACGCCGGTGATGTCGATGGCGCGCTGGTTCTTCGACACCAACGGCAATGTCGACATGGTCTTCGTCCACAGTGCGCGGGCGCCACGCGACATCATCTACCACCGCGAGCTACGCCACATGGCTTCGCGGATCAACAACTTCAAATTGCACCTGATCTGCGAGCGCTACGAGATTGGCGAAACCTGGTCGGGATATCGCGGCTACCTCAATCAGAAGATGCTCGAACTGATTGCTCCGGACTTTATGGAGCGGGAAATCTTCTGCTGCGGACCGACGCCCTACATGCACGCGGTCAAGCGCCTGCTCGAAGCCAATGGTTTCGACATGAAGCGCTACCATGAAGAGTCTTTCGGTGCGACACCACCGGAAGCTCGCGCCGATGCCATCGAGCATGCCGAACAGGCCGCCGAGGCCCCCGAGGTGGATGCCGCCGATCTGCATCAAGTGGCGTTCACCAATACCGGCAAAAGCATCCGCGTGGCGCCTGGGGAGACCGTGCATGCCGCCGCCGCCAAGCTTGGCCTGCATATCCCCAAAGCCTGCGGCATGGGTATCTGCGGCACCTGCAAGGTGATGAAAACCGCTGGCGAGGTGGAGATGGAGCACAACGGCGGGATCACCGATGAAGATGTGGCCGAGGGTTACATCCTCTCCTGCTGCAGCGTGCCCAAGGGTGATGTGAGCATCGAGTACTGAAGCGTCTCCGCGGTGCTTGTGCCTGGCAGGGCGACGAAGGGCAGGGAGCCTTGCGCAGGACTGATCTAAGCTGAGTCGGGTCACGCGCCGGCGTTGCTGCGAAGGTTCCGGCAGCGCCCGCGCTCAGCCCAGTCTGCGGGCTGTCACGCATCCCTGCGGAGCCATAGCCATGAAACTTTACTACTCACCCGGCGCCTGCTCGCTCGCCCCCCATATCGTCCTGCACGAATCCGGCTTGCCCTTTAGCCTCGAGCGGGTCGACCTCGAGACGCACAAGACCGAGACCGGCGCCGATTACTACGGCATCAACCCCAAGGGCTACGTGCCCACGCTGGAACTGGACAACGGTGAGCGGCTGACCGAGGGGCCGGTCATCACCCAGTACATCAGCGACAAAGCCGGCAATACCGAGCTGATGCCGGCCGCCGGGAGCCAGGCGCGCTATCGCGTGATGGAATGGCAGTGCTACCTCAACTCGGAGGTGCACCAATCTTTTGCGCCACTGTTCGACCCGACGTTCGACGCGGCGAGCAAGGCGATCTTCATCAGCCGCCTGCAGAAGAAATTCGGCTGGGTCTCCGCGCAGTTGCGCGGCAAGCAATACCTGACCGGCAACAGCTTCACCGCGGCGGATGCCTACCTGTTCGTCCTGTCGGGATGGGCGCCCTATCTCAAGTTCGAGCTGCCGAACACCGAGGAACTGCAAGGCTATCTGCAACGGATCGCCGCCCGGCCGGCGGTGCAGAAAGCCATGAAGACCGAAGGCTTGCACTGGCTGGCCTAACAGTCTGGCCAGTGCTAGCCCCCAGCGCATTGCCAGGGCTGGGGGCTCTGCCGCTTTAGCCTGAAGGTGATTCACTTGGCTTGAGCGGCGGCCAGTTCCTCGTCTTTGGCCCTGACCCGCGCCACGGCTGGCCGCGCATTCACTCGCTCGATATAAGCCTTGATCACCGGCGATAGCGGCACCAGCCCAAACATCGTGGTCCAGGTCAGTGCCGTGCCCCACAGCACATCGGCGGCGGTGAACTTTTCGCCGAGCAGGTAAGGGCCTTTGCCGAGTTGCTCGTTCAAGGTGCGCAGCATGGTGTCGAAGTCACCATAGGGCGACATTGCAGGCGGCGCAGGCTCGCGCTTTTGCGCGCGGTCGACCAGCGCCGGCTCGAAGCACGAGCCGTAATAGAACATCCAGCGTAGAAAAGGCCCGCGCAACGGATCGCCGATGGCCGGAGTCAACCCGGCCTCCGGGAACAGATCCGCGAGGTAGAGAAAGACCGCGCCCTGCTCGGTGATCACGGCATCGCCATGCTTGATCGCCGGCACCTTGCCCATCGGGTTGATCGCCAGATACGCCGGCTCCCGCTGCTCGCCCGTTTGCAGGTTCAGCACGTGCAACTGGTACGGTGTGCCGAGCTCTTCGAGCAGGGTCAGTGCCCCGGTGGAGCGGGTGTGCGGGGAGTGGAAGAGGATGACTTCAGGGGTGACAGACATACAGGTCGTTCCTACTGATTGCGGGGAGGGGCATGAGGCAGAAACAGTTCAGCCTGAAACCATAGCGGATAATTTGGCGGCTGCCTGGTGCGGCTGCAAAGACCTTGGCTGGCTCGGGTGGCAGCTCAATCCTCCTCCTGCTCGGCTTTATAACCGGCGGCCAGTTGTTGCTGCACGTCCAGGGGCACGGCGCTGTAGTGGCTCAGCACCAGGCTGTAGGCGCCGTGGCCGGCGGTGATGGACTTGAGTCGGCCGCCATAGCCGTCCAGTTCGGCCAGCGGCACCTGGCCGCGGATCAGCACCATGCTCTGCGACAGGGTTTCGGTGCCAGCCACCTGGCCGCGGCGGCCGATCAGGTCGGTGGTGATGTCACCGAGCTTGGCTTCGGGCGTGGTGATCTCGATGGCGACGATCGGTTCCAGCACGATGCACCCCGCCGCACGCAGACCTTCCAGCATCGCCTTGCGCCCGGCCGCCTGGAAAGCGATGTCCTTGGAGTCGACCGAGTGGCTCTTGCCGTCGTAGACCGTCACTTTCACATCCTCGACCGGATAGCCGGCCAGGGGCCCGGTCGCCAGCATCGAGCGCACACCTTTTTCCACCGAGGGAATGAACTGCCCAGGGATCACTCCGCCCTTCACCTCGTCGACGAACTCGAAGCCACTGCCGCGCGGCAGCGGCTCGACGCGCAGGAACACTTCGCCGAACTGGCCGGCGCCGCCGGTCTGCTTCTTGTGCCGGCTATGGCCCTCGGCCGCACGGGTGATGGTTTCGCGGTAGGGCACGCGCGGCGGCTGGGTCTGCACTTCGAGCTTGTAGGTGCCGGCCAGGCGATCGAGCAGGTAGCGCAGGTGCAACTCGCCCATGCCGCGCAGCACAGTCTCTTGGGTAGTCGGGTGGTAATCGAGTTTCACGCAGGGGTCTTCGGCCAGCAGCCGGTGCAGCACTTCGGATATCCGCTGCTCGTCGCCGCGCCGCTTCGCCTCGATGGCCAGCCCCTGCATCGGGGTGGGGAAGGCGAGCGGCTTGAGGTGGATATTGTCCTCGTCATGGGAGTCGTGCAGCACGGCGTCGAACTCGATCTCGTCGATCTTGCTCACAGCGCCGAAATCGCCGGGAATCAGCCGCGCCACCTCGTCATAGCGTTTGCCCTGCAGGCGCAGCAGGTGCCCGACTTTGAACGGCTTCTTGCCATCGCCGACGAACAGCTGCATGTCGCGCTGCACCGTGCCCTGGTGTACGCGGAACACGCCGAGCTTGCCGACGAACGGGTCCATCACCACCTTGAACACATGGGCCAGTACGTGGCGTTCCTGATCGGGGACAGAGCGGAAGGGTTTCGCCGCAGCGCCTTCGCCCTTGAAAAACAGTGGTGGGTTGCCTTCGAGAGGATTGGGCGCGAGCCGCGCCAGTATCTCGAGCAGCTCGCTCACGCCAGCGCCGCTGCGCCCCGAGACGAAGCACAGGGGGATCAGATGCCCCTCGCGCAGCGCCCGCTCGAAGGGGGCGTGTAGTTCCTCCGGGGTGATCTCGCCCTGTTCCAGGTAGCGCGCCATCAGCTCTTCGTCGACCTCGACCACCTGATCCACCAGCGCCTGGTGCGCCTCGGCCACCGACGAGAAGTCCGCCTCGCCGGCCGGGTCGAAGAAGCAGTCGACCACCCGGTTGCCGCCATCGCCTGGCAGGTTGATCGGTAGCACCTCCTTGCCGAACGTCTCGCGCAGATCGGCGACCAGCGCCGGCAGGTCGATTCGCTCGGCATCGATCTTGTTGACCACCAGCATCCGGCACAGTCCGCGCTCGCGCGCCGCGTTCATCATCCGCTGGGTGGTCAATTCGATGCCGTTCTGCGCGTTAACCACCACCAGCGCGGTTTCCACCGCCGCCAGCGCGGGGATTGCATGACCGATGAAGTCGGGGAAGCCGGGGCTGTCGATCAGGTTGATCTCGGCGCCGGCATGGCTGAAGTGCACCAGCGCTGCCGCCAATGAATGGCGGTATTCACGCTCCATCGGGTCGAAGTCGCAGACCGTGTCACCACGCTCCAGCGTGCCCATCACGGGGATGGCGCCGCTACGCTGGAGCAGCGCCTCGGCCAAGGTCGTCTT
Source organism: Pseudomonas cavernicola (assembly GCF_003596405.1). Classification (NCBI taxonomy): domain Bacteria; kingdom Pseudomonadati; phylum Pseudomonadota; class Gammaproteobacteria; order Pseudomonadales; family Pseudomonadaceae; genus Pseudomonas; species Pseudomonas cavernicola. The sequence goes on along the minus strand of NZ_QYUR01000002.1, from coordinate 684,651 downwards.
GCCGCTGTCGCCGTGGCCGACCAGGGCGACCGTGCGAATATTTTCGACCGAGTAGTTCGACATGACGACCTCCAAGCGCAGGTTTTTGCAGTATAGGCAGGCGCTGAAGGGGTGTGCCGAGGACACTCTCGTGTAGGGCGGACATGGCGCAGCCTTGTCCGCCACAATTCACCACTCCGAGCCCGGCACTTCCACGCCAACATCGCCGGCCCAATCCGCCGAGTAGATCCCCGAACGCACTGCTCGGTGAAAACTGGAAAATGGCCAGTCACGCCCCCTAGGCACCCATCCATGCTTAACCGGGTTGATATGGATGTAATCGAAGTGGCGCCTGTAGTCCTCCTCGTCGCGGATCAGGTGCTCCCAGTAGCGCCTTTGCCAGACGCCACGCTCCCGCCCGCGTTTGGGCTGGAGGGCGGAGGAGGTGTCAGTGGCAGGCAAGCCGCGACATAACAATTGCTTGATTACCATCCAGCGCTTCGCGTAATCGCAGTCCGCCGGCGGCAATGTCCAGAGGCAGTGCATATGCTCGGGCAGTACCACCCAGGCCTCGATTTGGAACGGGTGACGCTTTTTGACTTCGGCCACGACCCGGCGCAGCAGAGCGATCTCGCGGATCAACAGATCGCTGCGGCGGTCATGCAGGTTGACAGTAAAGAAGTAGGTGCCACCCGGCACCCAGGTACGACGATAGTGGGGCATGGACTCATCCTTGTGTCCGTTATTCATTGACTGCCGAAGTCTAGCCAACCCTCGGCGTTTGCGGTGGACAAAGCTTCGCCATGTCCACCCTACGATTGCATTCTCGTTTCGCTCCGTAAGCTCGTAGGGCGGACATGTCGCAAAGCGATTTGTCTGCGGGGGTAAGTGAGGTAATCCGGGCTATTTGCTGCGCCGCCCAGCCATCGCGCGCCCTTCCAGCACCGCGATTCGACGCAGTCCGCACCTATAGCCCGATGCTTATTTGACGAGGTTCATGCGTTTGTTGGTGAACACGCAGATAACCCCGGCTTTGTTGTACATGACCTCATGGTTAAAGTCGCAATAGGCCGCCGCCACACTGAGCGGCAGCTGCTCGTTGTTCCATTGCTCGGGCTTGAACCAGGCCAGTTGTCCGTCTTTGCACCGCTCGGCTTGCGCATCGGTGCTGTAAGTGCAGAGGTACGACTGGTCGACTTCGGACGTTTGCCCGAAGCATCCCGACAGGGCCAGGGCGCTGGCGCCAATCAACATGAAGCTCGCGATTTTTTGCATGGTTGCTCCGTGGCCTGATCCAGGCCTCTAACGATCAGATAGTTCAATTATCAATCCAGCGGCCTTCGTCGATCATGAGCGCTATGCGCTCGCGCACGTCGGCCGGCAGGGGGCGGGCTTTCCTGGTGGCCATGTCGAGGTGCAGGCCGACCAATACGGTGCTCGCCGGCAGCTCGCCGGTTTCGGCGTTGGGTATCTCATGGGTGAAGCGAATCGACTTGTCGTGGACCTCCAGGCTCGCGGACTGAATGGAGACCACGCCGCCGGCCAGCAGTTCACGTTTGTATTCGATCCGATAATCCAATTGCCCGGGTGCTCAGGCGCTCCCCGGGCATAGGTTGTCAGCGCAACCTCAGTCCCGCCACAGCGGGAACCTCGGCAAGCTTTGGTAGAAGGCCATATCGTGGTTAGGCCAGAGTTGAGCGTCTTCGTCGCGGGCCAGCGCGTTGAGTTTGCGGATACTGGCGAGGGCCAGCGCTTCGTTGTCTTGCCAGCAGTAACCGGGGGCGATTTCCTCCGTCAGATTCTCGCTGAGATCGGCGGCGTCGCCGCAGAGGATCACCGGCCGGCCTTTCGGTAACTCGATGAACAACGACATGTGCCCGGCGGTGTGGCCAGGGCTGGAGATGGCTTCGACGCCTGGGGCGACGGTGTATTCGCCGGTTTGCAGGCGCCATTGATCGGCATTGGTCAGTTCGTCGGCAAACACCCCCTCATCCAGGCCGGTACGCGCGGCCGCCAGTTCGTCGGCGTGCAGATGCACCTCGCAGCCCGGCAAGTCGCAGATGCCGCCGGCGTGGTCGAAGTGCAGGTGGCCGATGAAGACCACATCGATATCGGCTGGCGTCAGCCCCAATTTCGCCAAATAGCGCGGGATGCGCTGCTCTTCATGCATGGTGGGCGGCTCGAACTGAGGGCGCATCGGCTCGAAGTACTGTTTACTCAAATTGGGATCGGCCACCTTGCGGTAGTCGCAGCCGACGTCGTAGAGAATGCGGCCGTTGGGTGTCTCGATCAGGTACGCGAGGATCGGCGCTTGAATGAACTGCCCATGGCCGCGCCCGCGGGTCGACACGGTCTTCTCATAACGGTGGGTGCCCGTCAGCAGGGGCCAAAGTTTGAGAGCACGAGACATGGTGAACTCCTCGCGAGCCTACGAAAGCTGAGGCTTCATCGGCTGCAAATGGCAGTGGCGAACGACGCCGCTGAGGGGCTGGCGCTAGTCCGCTGTGTTTGAACTCCCGCTAGGCAGAAAAGGCGTGCATGCGTGCATGGAGTATAGATCGGCGCGGCTCGGGCTGAATCGGCCGCTGCCGCCCTGACACGAGCGGCAACTGGGTTGGGCGTTAGCCGGCGGTCATCACCAGCCCAATATCCGCGGCCAACTCCCGCACGCGCTCTTCTGCGGTATCCCATGAACACATAAGTGGGTAAAGATGGGTAAAGGGGACGGATCTATCTTTCCAAACCTTGGCAGCCTCAGAAAATAAAGCTGTCCCCTTTGATTAGTCGTCTCAGGCGTTCATAGGGCCTGGGCTTCCAGCAGCTCTTTCAGATTATGCAGATCGGCCTCGAACAGCCTTTTCCCCATGCTCGCAACCAGAGGCTCGGCCAATTTGAAGAAAGCGCCTGGCGAGCCTTCGGAGACAAGAGTGATGCGGGTGGCATTCTCCACCGGCTCGAAGCTGTAGCGCGTCTCGAGTGGAAACGGTCGGGTGGTGGTCTTGATCGTGCACTTGCGACTCGGCTCGTGTTCGATGACCTCAAAGACTGCGTCGAAGGGTAGGCCCAGAAAGCTGAATTTTCCTGTGTAGCTAGTGCCCACGCGGCTGGGGCCCTCTGAAGTCTTCCTGACTTCTAAGGCAATCGATCTCCAACGGGGGAGGTTTTCGTAATTGGAGACAAAGGCGAACACCTCCTCGACGGGGCGGTTGATGACTAAGCTGATTTCGATTTTGACCATGGTGCTATCCTCCTCGTTCTCAACCTCGTGTCATGGGCGATAAGCCCTCGCCAAGTTTGGTCGGCGGCACGATGAAGCATAGTGGGCGCTCGCGGCTGTCTAGGCTTAATTGCTTGCGCGAGGCCCAACAAGCTATATCCGATGGCGATTAGGCTCTCTGGCTTGTAACCGGCTTATATAAGCTCCGTGCACCTTAAGCGGTTCGCATCACTTCCCGGATATCCCGCGCCAACTCCCGTACCCGCTCTTCTGCGGTATCCCACGAACACATAAAGCGCGCGCCGCCGGCACCGATGAAGGTGTAGAAGCGCCAGCCGCGGGCGCTCAGGGCCTCGACCGCGGGTTCAGACATTTGCAGGAACACGCCGTTGGCTTCGACCGGGAACATCAGGCTGACGCCGGGGATGTCGCTGACCAACTCGGCGAGCAGGCGCGCGCAGTGGTTGGCGTGGTTGGCGTAATACAGCCAGGCGTCGTCCTGCAGCAGGCCGACCCAGGGCGCGGAGAGGAAGCGCATCTTCGAGGCCAGTTGGCCGGCCTGTTTGCAGCGGTAGTCGAAGTCTTCGGCCAGGTCCTTGTTGAAGAACAGGATGGCGTCGCCGACGGCCATGCCGTTCTTGGTGCCGCCGAAGCAGAGCACGTCGACACCGGCCTGCCAGGTCAGCTCCGCAGGGGCACAGCCGAGGAAGGCGCAGGCGTTGGCGAAGCGCGCGCCGTCCATGTGCAGGTTGAGGCCAAGCTCGCGGCAGGTGGCGCTGATGGCACGAATCTCGTCCGGACGGTAGACGCTGCCGACCTCGGTGGCCTGGGTGAGGGTGACCACCCGTGGCTTGGGGTAGTGAATGTCCTGGCGCTTGAGGGCAATCTCGCGGATCGCCGCGGGTGTCAGCTTACCGTTCTCGGTGCGTGCGATGAGCAGTTTGGAGCCATTGGAGAAGAACTCCGGGGCACCGCACTCGTCGGTCTCGACGTGGGCGGTCTCGGAGCAGATGACGCTGTGATAGCTCTGGCACAGCGCCGACAGCGCCAGCGAGTTGGCGGCGGTGCCGTTGAAGGCGAAGAACACTTCACAGTCGGTTTCGAACAGGCGGCGGAAGTGATCGGCGGCGCGGGCGGTCCACTGGTCGTCACCGTAGGCGCGCTCGTGGCCGTGATTGGCCTCGGCCATGGCGGCCCAGGCTTCCGGGCAGATACCGGAGTAGTTGTCGCTGGCGAATTGTTGCGTGTTGTCGGTCATGTGGCGCGTTCCTGTCTGCGGCTATGCGGCTCACTTTAGCGGGAATGTTTCGCGCCGGGGCGGTTGTCTGTCTGGGTTTTTTGCGTGGGCTTTGGGTTTTCCAGCGTGGCCACGGCCGAGTCTGATCGTCAACGTAGGTTGGCGCTGAACGTAGTGATGCCCAACATGGAGTCGTCTCGCGACTCCTAATGCTCGGTCTCGAACTTGATTGGATTCCCGCGCAGGGGGAATCTAGTGAGCGAACGGAGCCCTACCTGAAGGCCCGGCCTAACTCAAGGGGTCGTAGTGATTTATTTTCGATCAACTAAGCTGTTGGTCGTGTTTTTTGGCAAAAGGAGTTTGCCGTGCCTCGTAAACACCGGATGTATCTGCCTGGTGTGCCGGCCCATGTGGTGCAGCGCGGAAACAATCGCGCTGCCAGTTTCTTCCATGAGGACGACTACCGTTTTTACCTCGCGGCACTGGCCGATGCGCTGAAGCGCTATCGGGTGGAGCTGCATGCTTATGTGTTGATGACCAATCACGTCCATCTGCTGATGACGCCGGCGGATACTGAGGGTATTTCGCGGGTGATGCAGAATGTGGGACGCCTGTATGTGCTGAACATCAACCGAACCCATCGGCACACGGGCACGCTGTGGGAGGGGCGGCACAAAGCAAGCCTGGTCAACGCTGCCGAGAATCTGCTGACCTGCTATCGCTACATCGAGCTGAACCCCCTGCGAGCAGGCATGGTTGCGGCTCCGGAGGAATATCCTTGGTCAAGCTATGGCTGGCATGCCTGGGGAATGCCGAATGGGGTGGTGGCGGATCATCTTCTCTATCAGCAGTTGGGCGAAGATGCCTCTCAGCGGCAACAGGCCTATCGACAGTTGTTCACGGAGCACCTCGAGGCTTCAGCCTTGCATGTCATGCGTGAGGCGTTGACTCACAACTATCCGCTGGGTAATGAGCGCTTCCGTGAGTCAGTTGAGCGAAATTTAGGTCGCGTGGTTGGGCAATGTAATCGGTGGCGGCCGCCGCTTAAAAATAAATTTTTACGACCCCTTTAGTTCCCCCCTTTAGTTCGATTTTTGCTCAGCTAAGCTTAGAGAAGGCATCCGCCACAATTTAACCGTTAAACGGGATATATAGGCGGTGAAGGTGAGATTCTGCTCCACTTGTGCCCCAAAGACACATAGGTGACTGGGGTGCGGTGCTTGTATAGCGGAGGCCACCGCGAGAGCGCTGTATTTTCGGCTCGATAGTGGGTCCGAAGTGACACGCTGAGGCCCTGCATCTTTCAGGCAGCAGGGGAATTAGTACGTCGGGGGATACTGCGAGCAAGGAGGTGCGAATGTACCTTCCACCGAATGTATCCAAAGCTCGACTCAGAGAAGCCGAGAACGCGAGACGGAATCTTGCGGAGTTAGTAAAGGCTTACTCCCAGGGAGAGGTTACACGACGCGACTTCATCAAGTGGGGCCTCGTCACGACAGGGGGACTGTTGGTCCCGATCCACGGCCTGAGTCCCTTCACTAGCAGTGCGTATGCCGATGATTTCAATGTCCCGACCGGGTTGCCGCCGAGCCCGCTGTTCGGCGTCCAGGCCTTCACCCAGCCCATGCCTCGCTTCGATGTCCTGCCGCGCAAAGCGTATACGCCCGGCAAGGGCGTGATGAATCCACTCCCGGCGTTTCCTGGCCGTCCGGGGTTCGACCCGACAGAGCAGGCGAACACCACCCAGCAGCCCGTGCCCGCCGTGCTGGGCGGGCGCACCGGCCCCATCGAGGGCCGCCCTCCGGGACCGATCTGGGCCCACCAGCAGTGGCACGATTTCTTTCCCACCGTGGCCGTGGAGGTCACGCAGGAGGGTGCCAAGGCCAACACCCTCTACAATCCCGGCGTCCCATCGAGCCTCAATTCCGGCATCGACCCGACGGCGGCCTTGCGCCCGCGCTTCCATCCGGGCCTGCCGGACCAAGGGCCACTCGCGCTCTGGACGTTCAACGGGACCTTGCCACCCAAGCTGCTGATCGGTCGCTACCACGAGTCCATCCTCTTCCGCCATCACAACCGCCTGCCGGTCGACCCGACCCAAAACGGCGGATTCGGGATACACACGCTGAGCACCCATGAGCATAACGGGCACCATGGGGCGGAGAACGACGGCTTCACCGGGGCCTTTTTCTTCCCCGGCCAGTTCTACGACTACCACTACCCGATCTGCCATGGCGGCTACTTCAGCTTCAACCTGGAGGCCACGGATTCCCGCTGCGGCAGCCCTAATGACGCCGGTGGCATCGACAAGCTCGCCGGCGACTTCCGCGAGACCATGAGCACCCACTGGTTCCACGACCACATGTTCAGTTTCACCGCCCAGAACGTGTACAAGGGCAACGCCGGGATGTTCAACATCTACAGCAGCCTCGATCGCGGCAACGAGGAGATCAACGACGGGGTGAATCTCAGATTGCCCAGCGGCAGGGACAAGTCGTTTGGCAACCTCGACTTCGACGTGAACCTCATGCTGGCGGACAAAGCCTGGGACGGGGACGGGCAGCTGGCGATGAATATCTTCGACTTCGACGGGTTCCTGGGCGATGTGATGACCGTGAACCTCGTCTACAAGCCCTACTTCGAGGTCGAGCGGCGCAAATACCGCTTCCGCATCCTCAACGGGGCCGTCGCCCGGTTCTTCAAGATCGCCTTGAGCGATGCTTCACCCTTGATCATGATCGCCAACGACGGGAACCTGCTGCCGAGCCCGGTGGTCCTCACCGAACTCGACGAGCTGGGCATCGCGGAGCGCTACGACATCGTGATCGACTTTTCCCGCTATCGGGTGGGCGACAAGGTCTGGATGGTGAACCTCGCCGAGCACGAGAACGGCAGGAAGCCACATGAAGACCTCTCGCTGCGGGAGGCCCTTTCGGGGATTTCGTCCGATCCCTGCGTCGGGAAGTTTTTCGAGTTCCGGATCGTCCGGGATCCCGCCAGGCCCGATGTGAGCCGAGTGCCTGCCGTCCTCTGCCCAAACCCGGATCTGTCCAGGATTCCCGTGGCAGCGAAGCGAATCTTCGAGTTCGGGCGGGGTGCCAAGCAGACCACGAGCGACCCCGTCTCGTCGTTCTTCGGTCCCTGGGGCATCAAGACCAACGGGAGAGACATGCTCGCCGCCGACTTCGGGCGCATTTCGGCCGCGCCGCGCTTCGGCACTCGTGAGATCTGGACCCTGAGAAACGGTGGCGGCGGCTGGGATCATCCGATTCACATCCACTTCGAAGAGGGCCAGATCCTCGCCCGCGACGGCAAGCTGAGCAACGTCCCGGCGTGGGAGCGCGGCCGCAAGGATGTCTATCGGCTGCGTCCGGGTGGCAGTGTCACCATCACCATGCAGTTCCGGGACTTTGGCGGGATGTTCATGGAGCACTGCCACAACACCACCCACGAGGACAACGCCATGCTGTTGCGCTGGGAGATCAACGACGCGGGCGGCGCGTTCCTGAGGCCGCTGCCGACCCCGATGCCGACGCCCCAGGGTGTGACGTTCGTGGACCCGACCGACATTCTCTCGACCGCGTTTCGGTAATGCGTCTGCGACGTCGGCGCATCGGCGCCGGGCGAGGTGTCAATTGGAACTGAAAGGAGCGGGTACCATGCAAAGGCCCCAGTGGGCATGCATCACGGCAGCCTGCGTATGGCTCGCCGGCGCCGGGGCTCTTCTGTGGATCGGCCCCGCCCTTAGCGCGGAGCGATGGGGGGCAGACTATTTTCCCAATGTCCCCCTGGTCACGCAGGACGGGAAGAGGGTCCGCTTCTATGACGATCTGCTCAAGGGCAAGGCTGTGGTGATCAACGTGATCTACACCCACTGCCCGGACAAGTGCCCTCTCAGCACCGCAAAGCTGGCTCAGGTGCAGCGGTTGCTGGGCGACCGGGTGGGGAAAGAGATCTTCTTCTACTCGATCAGCATCGACCCCAAACGCGATACGCCAGCGGTGCTCAAGGCCTATGCAGAGAAGTTTCACGCGGGTCCCGGATGGCTGTTCCTCACCGGAAAGAAAGAAGACATCACCCTCGTGCAGAAGAAGCTGGGGTTGTGGTCGCGCACGGACGCCGACGACCCGGACGGCCACCTTTCCAGCCTCATGATCGGCAACGAGCCGACCGGCCAATGGATGCGGCAATCCGCTCTGGACAACCCACGCTTCCTCGCCATGAAGCTCAGCACGTTCCTGCTGGGTTGGCAAAATCGGCAGGAGGACATGGGCAAAAGTTACACGGCCGCCCCCCCGATCGAAGGGCTGGACGCAGGGGGCTATCTCTTCCGCAGCCGATGTTCCGCCTGCCACACCATCGGCAAAGGGGATGCCTTGGGGCCGGACCTGCTGGGTGTCACGAGCCGCCGCGACCAGGCGTGGCTCAGGCGGTTCATCAAGACGCCGGACGAGATGCTGGCGGAGCAGGACCCGATCGCCATGGACCTGTACGCCAGATACAACGCGGTGCGGATGCCCAACCTGCACCTGGGCGATGGCGATGTGGAGGCTCTGATCCAGTATCTCGAGGCGCAAAGCGCAGCCCACGAGCATCCGGAAGGGAAAGACTCGACGCCCCCGATGATGCCCCAGCCCATGAGCGACGCTCCGGGCTCATAGGAACTCCGAAAGGAGTCGAGGAGGCAAAAATGAACACCGGTCACCCGAGATTCACGTCTGCCCTCCTGGCGCTCGCCGGGATCGTGGGCAGCCTGATCTGGGAGAGCGCCTCTGCCGCTCCCTCACCAGCGCGCCAGACATCCCAGCTCATCGTCCCGATCGAGGGCACGTTGGACGGGGCTACGGAAAACATTGCCCTTAAGGGGCAGGCACGCATCAGGAGCACCATGTTCACCGATCCCGACTTTGACGGCCCGCCCGGTGTCATCCTTTCCATCGATTTCCTCAACGTGATCGGCGTCGGGCAATCGACAGGGGCAAGGTACTTCGCGCATGGCGAGAACACGGTGGTCCGGCCGCTCCGGCCTAGTGATCTGGTAGAGCTCACTTTCCCCATCACCCCGGTGAACGCCAACGCGACCGAATCGGCGCGCCCGGTGCTCGCGTCCTTCACCCTGACCTTCGATGTCGACAACGGACAGCTTAGGGCGGCTATCGCCAACTTCTCCACCCCTTCCTTCTAGGTGGCACATTGGCACTGCCGGAAAGGCGGAGCTTAACGCCTTGAAGCCGCTCTCCGGGGTCAAAGTGACCTCGTGTTCGCGCTCCCCCGAATTCGCGCACCAGCACCCTGCCAGGCGAAAGATGCACGGGGGTATGTCGAGATAAAGGAAAATTAGGACATCCGTTCTGTAACTGCTTGTCGGAAATGAAAAATTCAGCCGCAGACTGCCAGCCTCAACCTTCGGTTTCAGCCGGCTACATCCCCAAGCGCCTTGGCCGAGGTGCAGGGAAGAAATCAGGCTGTTTGATGCTTGATCTGCTTGACGACAGGATTCGCTTGCGCCCCGCCCGAGCGGCGCGCGGGCGCTTTTGCACGGCGCGTTAGGCGCCGGATAGGCTGAGCCTGACCGTCAACATAGGTTGGCGCTGAACGTAGGTTGGCGCTGAACGCAGTGATGCCCAACATGAAGTCGCCTCGCGACTCCCGGTATTCGGGTTTTCGCTTGGCAGCCCGGCCTTGCAGGCCGGTTGTTGGGCATCGCCTTTGGCTCAGCACCAACCTACGCCGCCGTATGCACGACGGATCTGTCCACATGATTGATAGTGGCCAGGATCTGCTCCGGCTCAGCCAGCGCGGGCGCCATGGTCCAGCGCTCGTAGGCGTCGTTGCCGATGCGCAGAATGCCGGAATGGTTGGCCTTATTGCCGTCGACCAGCGGGTCGGGACTGTAGAAGCCGAGGCTAAAGCGCAGTTGCTCGATGTCGGCGGGCTCGCCTGTCAAGAACAACCAGCCGGGCTCGATGTGGTGCCTCTCGACGTATTCCTTCAGGATCTGCGGCGTGTCCACCTCGGGCTGCAGGGTGATCGAATACATGAAGACGTCGCGGCCCACGCGCTCACCCAACAGCTTCTGCACCAGCCGCAGGTTCGCCGTCGTGGTTGGGCAAATCCCTGTGCACGAGGTGTACATCATGTTGATGGCGACCACTTTGCCGCGGACCAGATCATCATAGAACCTGACTGCCTTGCCTTCGTGGGTATACAGCGGCGTGTTCGGGAAGTAGCCGCCGTCCGCAGCGCCGCTACGAGCGCGCTGCGGTTCTTCGCTGGCCCCGCGCCAGGCGAGCACGCCGAGCGCGGCCGCGCTCATGCCGACTAAGAGATTTCTGCGAGTGTTCATTTGCAATCCTCCTGGCCTGTGAGCGTTGCTGGCGCCTCACTTAGCCGGTGCCGCTGCTGCCTCCGCCGCCGGGGCCCTGGTTGCCGCTTTGCGCCACGATGTCAAAGCGCAGCATCATCGCGTGGTCCTCGTGGATCAGGTTGTGGCAGTGCATGAGGTACTTCCCATTGAAGTCGCGGAAGCGGATGAATACCCGCACGGTCTCATCCTCGCCGAGCAAGTAAACGTCCTTGCGCCCCCGTTCGTGCAGCGGCACCGGCACGTTTTTCCCCTCCCTGGTCTTGCTGATGATGCGCCCCTCCTCGAAGTGGATATGGATCGGGTGTTGCCAGCCGTCGTCGTCATTGATCAGTTCCCACACCTCGGCGGCGCCTTGGGGGATCAGGGCGCTGGCGCGATTCACGTTGAACAGCCGGTCGTTAATCACCCACACCCCGCGGTCGTGGTCGAAATCCCAGCGGCGAACTCGCGCGGCGGCGATTTCGGCGAGACTGAGTGGCGGCAGCGGGCGCAGCGCAGCCGGTACCTGGCTCAGGTCCTGCTGTGGCGGGAAGCGGTCGACGATGAACTTGAGGATGCGCGGGCCATTACTCCCGATTCCAGTTCCATCAGGTCCGCGGGTGTTGTCCTGACGGAGCCGGTTGATCAGATAGAGTTCGGTACCGATCGGGTAGCGGGAAAAGTCCACCACTATGTCGGCGCGCTCCGCCACGGAAAAGCTGACCAGGGTCTGGTTCAGCAGCGGCGCCGGCAACAGGTTGCCGTCGTTGGCGATGTAGGTGAAGGTCTGCCGCACATTGCTCGCCGTCACCAGGGACAGGCCATAGAAACGGCTGGGCCCGACATTGAGCAGGCGGAAGCGATACTTGCGGGCCGCCACCCTGAGCACCGGTTCGATGTAACCGTTTACGCATACCTTGTCGCCGAGCACCCCATCGGGGTTGACCTGGTCGTAGAACAGGATGCCGTTGGCGTCGAAGCGCTTATCCGCAAAGCTCAACGGGTAGTCGTAAGGATGGCTCGGCAGCCGCAGGGCGCCGGGGGTTGGATCACGCTCGTTGCCCGAGTCGAGCGGGTCGAAAATAAAGTAGAAACCGAACAAGCCGCGCACTATGTTCGGCGAAGTGAAGTCCATGGTGTGGTCATGGTAGAACAGCGTGCCCAGGGCCTCGTTCGGATCGCCGATATGGTTCTGCAGCTGGTCGTAGCCGGCATAGATGTTCGGGTAGAAGTGGTCTTTGAATGCCCCAGGCGCGGTCAGGGTCGGGCCCGCCTTGTTCGCACTGTAGTAGTCGCCCGCGAAGCCATCGCTCTCCGACGGCGTATGCAAGTTGTGCAGGTGGGTGGAGATCTCCGGCGTGCCGAAACCGACATGATTCTGCGGCAGTTGGTTGCGTATGCGGCAGAGGATCGGCCGGCCATAGCGCGCGAAGATCGTCGGGCCCGGGCTGGTCGCACCCGGCGTGGTGCCTTCGTAACCCCAGATGCGCTGCGGCGGATAGGCCGGATGGAACACCCAATCGGGGCGCTCCTTGGCCTTCAGCTCGTACAGTAGCGGTGCGCCGAGCACTCCGGTGAGCTCGGCGAAACGTTGGTGCGGCGCTCGCCCCGCTTCGCCGTTCGCAGTATTCGCCGCCACGGTGGGGCTCGGGTTCAGGGCGGCGACCGCTTGGAGCGGCGTGATCGCGTTGGGCAGTGTCACCAGCCACGGCGTGGTGGGCGGGCTCGGGGGGAATACCGGGGGCTCTGGATCATCATCGGCGACAGCGCTGCGTCCGTTCAGCAGTAGCGGCGTCAGCATGGCGGCAGCGCCGAGCTTAAGGAACGAGCGCCGGGCCTCGACATCGGCTGAGTCTTGCGGGTTCGGCAGTTGACCTTTCCTGTGTCTCAAGTCTGTAGGTTTCATGGCGGTGCTTCTCTCACGCGGCTTGCTCCTCGCTAACTGCCGCCCGGCACCTGGCAGGGTGGCAAAACGTCAGCTCCGTGTTCGAACCAGGCGTTCGGCGATCGGGCATTGGGATAACGCCCACAGCCGAACGCCTCTGAATCGCTTTCGCTTATCAGCGCTCAGTCGTAAGTGGTTCTGGGCGTTGACGACACCGAACAAACGGTCGGTATGGAGTTGCCGGGCGGGGGTAGGCTGATAGGCCGCGAAAGCGCCGGTTGGCGGCGGCGCCAGCATGCGAGTGCGTTGCTCGCTGTCCATGATTTTCTCCGTCGTTGTGTTGACGCTGGCACCGGGCGTCGTGCCCTTGCCTATTCAACACAACGCTCTGCAAAACGTCGAAATCCTCCTTGGAACTGAACTATGTTGCTAAAGGTGTCGATGACCAGTTTAGATCAGAACCGTTCTTGATAAGTATGCAAATAACTGTTCTGCCAGAGGTTCAATAGATTGTTATGGCTCATTGATATCAGCTGTTAAGCCTGTGGGCTATGGCAGGTACTCCGAGGCTGGGCCTCTCCGCCAGCTGTGCTGTTGCTGAATAACGCTCTCTTTCCGTATGCGCTAGAGCTACACCTTGGCGGCCTTGTAGTAGCTCGCTTGCAGCGCCCGGAAATGAATGTGGGAGCGAGCATCGCGAGCGATGCTTTTCTGCCATGCCCGCTCGCTCCTACAAGAGCCAAGCCGTTATTTGCGAGTGCGCGAGCGCGCCTGAGGCGGGTGTGCGGATGAACCAGAACCTGTACCGAATGACGTCGTTGTACCTGCTGCCGGTGTTGCTCGCTGCGCCCACGGGCCACGCCGAGGAAGTGACCTATGCGGATCTCGCGGCGCTTGTGCAAACGCGCTGCGTGCTCTGCCATAGCGGGCCAGCGGCGCCGCTGGGACTCAAGCTCGACAGTCTCGACAACCTGCTGGCCGGCAGCCAAAACGGCCCGGTGGTCAAGGCCGGTAATCCGGCCGAGAGTGAGCTGATCCGCCGGCTCAAAGGCCTCAGCCTGCCGCGCATGCCGATGACCGGGCCACCGTTTCTCACTGAGCAGGAGATCGACCTGTTCGAGCGCTGGGTGGCTGCCGGGTTGCCGCACGGTGCGCCACCTCCGGCGGCTGCCGTGGCCCGTGCGGAGCTGCGAGCGCAGCCGGGTGAACCGGTCAGCTATGCCCGTGTTGCGCCGATCTTTGCCCAGCGCTGTGCCAAATGCCACGCCGAGGGGCGGGCGCCCGAGGGCTATGTGCTGACCTCCTACCAGGCGACGGTTTCCCGCGCCGAGCGCGCGCGGGTGGTGCCGGGTTTTGCCGAGGCCAGCGAGCTGGTGCGGCGTATTCGCGGGCAGGCGCTGCCGCGCATGCCACACGATGGACCGCCGTATCTGGATGATGCGGAAATCGCCTTGATCAGCGCCTGGATCAACCAGGGCGCGCGGGATGCGCAAGGCAATGCCGCGCCCAGCCCGAGCGGCGCGCGGGTGCGTTTGCACGGCAGGCTCGGTGCCGGCTGGACGCTGGATGGGTTGAGGCTGATCGTCGACTCGGCCACCCGCGTGGATAACGCCCCGGTCGCGGGGGACTATGTGCAAGTGCGTGGTCGCATCGCGGCTGACGGCAGTGTGGTTGCAGAGCGCATCAAACCGCGCGCCCTGGACTAGCCACCGCTCGCTTTCAAGGCTATGTACCAGTTGAATGTTGAATCGGGCCGTAGCCTTTTGTAGGGTGGGTTAGTCGCGTAGCGGCATAACCCACCAGTGGTGCCGTCAAGCACCGCCGCGTGCAGGCCGGCTGGTGGGTTACGCCTACGGCTAACCCACCCTACAGCCCTAAGCGCTGTGCACCCTGGATCTGTCCACATGATTGATGGTGGCGAGGATCTGCTTGGGCGTGGCCAGTGCGGGCGCCATGGTCCAGCGCTGGTAGGCGTCGTTGCCGACGCGCAGCATGCCGGAGTGGGACGCCTTGTTGCCGTCGACCAGCGGGTCGGGGTCGTAGAAGCCGAGGCTATAGCGCAACTGCTCGATGTTGGCGGGCGCGCCGGTCAAGAACAACCAGCCCGGCTCGATATGGTGCAACTCGACGTATTCCCTCAGGTTCTGCGGCGTGTCCAGCTCGGGCTGCAGGGTGATCGAGTACATGAAGACGTCGCGCCCCAGGCGTTGGCCCAACAGCTGCTGCACCAGCCGCAGGTTCGCCGTCGCGGTCGGGCAAATCCCCGCGCAGGATGCATACATCATGTTGATGGCGACCACTTTGCCGCGGATCAAGTCGTCGTAGAAGCTGACCGCCTTGCCTTCGTGGGTATAGAGCAGCGTGTTCGGCAAGCGACCGCCAGCGGCGGCCGCGCTGCGAAGGCGTTGCGGTGCTTCGCCGACCTCGCGCCAGGCAGCCCAGCCGAGCGCGGCGGCGCCGAGGGCGCCGATGCCGGCCAATAGATCTCTGCGAGTGTTCATCTGCATTCCTCCAGGCTCATGAGCGTCGTTGCCGCGCAGCATTCAGTCGTCATCGTCATCGTCATCGTCATTGTCCACGTCCACGTCCACGTCCACGTCCACGTCCTCGCCCACGTCCACGTCCTCCTCGCCCTCGCCCACGATGTCCCAGCGCACCATCATCGCGTGATCTTCATGGATCACGTTGTGACAGTGCATGACGTACTTGCCTTTGAAATCGCGGAAGCGCAGCAGCACCCGCATGGCCATGGTTTTTTCCAGCACGAAGACGTCCTTGCGGCCGCGCTCGTGCAGCGGCACTGGCACCTCTATCTCATCGACGGTCTTGCTGAGGATGATGCCTTCCTCGAAGTGGATGTGGATGGGATGGGACCAGCCGCCGGCGTCATCCACCAATTCCCAGACCTCGGCGTCGCCTTGCTTGATCTTGGCCCGCGGGTTGTCCACGTCGAACAGCTGCTGGTTAACCACCCACAGGCCATTCTTGCGATCGAACTCCCAGCGCCGCACCGGTAATTTATCGATTTCCTCATCGGTGGGTAGCTCCGGCAAGTCCCGCAGCTTGTCCGGCACCTGGCTCATGTCCTGCTCCGGCGGGTCGCGGTCGACGATGAACTTGAGCACGCGGGTGCCTGGCGCCTTCACGTCCTTGGGCCCACGGGTGCTGAGCTGGCGGATCCGGTTGACCAGGTAGAGCTCGGTGCCGATCTGATACTTGGAAAAGTCCACCACTATGTCGCCGCGCTCGGCCACGCCGAGCCGCACCTTGGTCTGGTTGCGCAGCGTTTCCGGCAACAGGTTGCCGTCGTTGGCAATGTAGTCGAAGCGCTGCACGACGTTGCCCGGGGTGACCAGATAGAACTCGTAGAAGCGGCTGGTCCCGCTGTTGAGCAGGCGCAGGCGATATTTGCGGCGATCCACGCGCAACACCGGTTCGATCTTGCCGTTGACCACCACCTTGTCGCCGAGCACGCCTTCGGCATGGAGCTGGTCGAAGAACAGCTGGCCGTCCGGGAGCGGGGTGAATCGCCGGTCGCCGAAGGCCAGCGGGTAGTCGTAGGGATGGCTCGGCAGCCGCAGCCCGTTGGGATCGCGTTCGTCGCCCGAGTCGAGGTCGTCGAACAACAGGTAAAACCCCACCAGGCCTCGGTAGACGTTCGGCGCGGTGAAATCCAGGGTGTGGTCATGGAAGAACAGAGTGCCCAGGGCCTCGTTCGGATCGCCGAGAGGGGTTTTCTGCTCGTCGTAACCGGCATAGATGTTGGGGTAGAAGTGGTCCTTGAATTCCCCTGGCGCAGTTAGGGTCGGGCCGGCCAGATTCGGGCTGTAGAAATCGCCCGGGAAGCCGTCGCTCTCCGAGGGCGTATGCAGATTGTGCAGGTGGGTGGAGATCTCCGGGCTGCCGAAGCCGACGTGATCCTGCGGCAGTTCGTTGTGGATGCGGCAGAGGATCGGCTTGCCATAACGCGCGAAGATGGTGGCGGGCACGGTCGCGTTCGGTGTGGCGCTGCGGTAAGCCCAGACGGTCTGGTTGGGCAGGTCCGGATGGGTCACCCATGCGGGATTCTCCACGGCACTTAACTCATAGAGTTGCGGCGCTCCGAACCTTGCGATGAGCTCGGCGTAACGCTGGTGCGGCGCTCGCCCGGCTTCGCCGCCTGCGATATTTGCGTCCACAGTGGGACTCGGGGTTAGCGGGGTTATTAGTGGGTCGAGCGGCGCGATCGGCACGATCTGCCTGGGCAGTTCCTCCAGCCAGGGCCTGGTGGTCGGGCTGGGGGGGAAGATCGGCTGGGGCGTGGTGACCCACTCCACGGCAGCGCTGTTGCGTGCTCGCAGGAGCAGCGGCGCCGCCATTGCCGCGGCGGATAATTTGAGGAATGAGCGTCTTGCTTCGCCGTCGGGTAAATCCTTGGAACGCTTCGACCTGGATTTCCAAGCCTTGCTTTTCATGGGGCATACCTACCCCCAGCTGCCAATTTGCGCTGCCAACTCCCCATGAATGCTTGGTTCATGGCGGTTGCCCTCCCCAGCGCTAGCTTGACGGTGACTGTCCCGCGGCTCGTTCTTCGATGCCGCTCAAAACGTCAATGATTAGACTAAAGTCCAAGACCTAGGAATCGTAAAGTTGAAAGCGACGCTAACCCGTCGCTTTCGTCGGATTTAATTACGCACTGATCCCGAGCCGCCTTAAGTCATCAAGTGTAGGGTGGGTTAGTCGCGTAGCGGCGTAACCCACCAGCGGTGTCAGCAACAGACACCGCCCACAACGGTGCCGCAGAGCAGCGCCGCGTGCGGTTCGGGTGGTGGGTTACGCCTACGGCTAACCCACCCTACGCCGTATGCACGACGCTATTGTCGACATGATTGATGGCGGCAAAGATCTGTTCGGGAACTGAGCGCGCCGCAGCCATGGTCCAGCGGTTGTTGCGGTCATTACCGATCCGGACCATGCCGGTATGGCTCGCTTTGTTGCCGTCGACCAGCGGATCGACATCGTAGAAGCCGAGGCGCCGGCGCAGCAGTTCGATGTCGGCGGGCGCACCGGTCAAGAACGACCAGCCTGGGCCGACGTGATGCTGCTCGGCGTAGGCCTTGAGGATCTGTGGCGTATCCAGCTCCGGCTGCAGTGAGATCGAGTACATGAAGACGTCACGCCCGGCGCGCTCGCCCAACAGCTTCTGCACGCCCCGCAGGTTCGCCGTCATGGTCGGGCAAAAGCCGCCACAGAGTGTGTACATCATGTTGAAGGCGACCACTTTGCCGCGAATCAGGTCGTCGTAGACCTTCACCGGTTTGCCTTCGTGGGTGTAGAGCGTGATGTTCGGGAAATAGCTGGCGCCAGTTGTATCGGCGCCAGCCGGCTGAGCTTCGAGCCGGCGGGTGTCGCTGCCGGTGCGCCAGGCGACAACGCCGAGCGCGGCGGCGCCGAGGCCGACCAAGAGATTTCTGCGAGTGTTCATCTGCATACCTCCAGCGTCACGGATGGGGTTGGCGCGCACATCAGACGATGTCGAAGCGCAGCATCATCGCGTGATCCTCGTGGATCAGGTTGTGACAGTGCATGACGTATTTCCCTTTGAAGTCGCGGAAGCGCAAGAGCACCCGAATGGTCTCGGGTCCGCGGAGCATGAAGACGTCCTTGCGGCCTTGCTCGTGTGCCGGGATCGGGACGTTTTTCCCCTCAAAATTCCGGCTGAGGATGCGTCCCTCCTCGAAGTGGATGTGGATCGGGTGGATCCAGCCGTTGTCGATATTCACCAGCTCCCATACCTCGTACTCGCCTTGGCGGATCTGGGCGCGCGGGGTTTGCACGTCGACCAGCTGATCGTTAATCGTCCACAAGCCACCACTGCGGTTAAACACCCAGCGGCGAACCGGAAATGCCGCGATTTCTGCAGCAGTGGGTAGCGGCGGCAGCGGGCGAAGCGCGCTCGGCACCACGCTGACATCCGCCGCGGTGCGGTCGACGATGATCTTCAGCAGTTGGGTGCCCGGCGCCTTTACGGCTCCAGGCTTGCGCGTAGTGATCTGCTCGAGGCGGTTGACGATGTACAGCTCGGTGCCGATCGGATACCTGGAAAAGTCCACGACGATATCCGCGCGTTCGGCCACGCCGATGCGCACCCTGGCCTGGTTCAGCAGCGGCGCCGGCAACAGGTTGCCGTCGTTGGCGATGTAGGTGAAGGTCTGCACGACGCCGTTGGCCCGCGCCAGATACAGCTCGTAATTACGGCTCGGGCCGATATTCAGCAGGCGCAGGCGATACTTGCGTTTGGCGACGCGCAACACCGGCTCGATCTTGCCATTGACTATCACCTTGTCGCCGAGCACCCCCTCGGGATTGAACTGGTCGTAGAACAGCCGGCCGTTGGCGTCGAAGCGCCGATCGCCAAAGCTCAGGGTGTAATCGTAGGGATGGCTCGGCAGCCGCAGCCCGCTGCTTTGCGGGCCCTCGTCGCCCGAGTCGAGGTTGTCGAACAACAGGTAAAAGCCGAACAAGCCGCGGACGTTGTTCGGCGCGGTGAAGTCCAGGGTGTGGTCGTGAAACCACAGCGTGCCGAGGGCCTCGTTCGGATCGCCGAGGGGGGTTTTCTGCTGGTCGTAGCCGGCATAGATGTTGGGGTAGAAGTGGTCTTTCCATTTCCCCGGCGCGCTCAGGGTCGGCCCGGCCTTGGTCGGGCTGAAGTAGTCGCCGGGGAAGCCATCGCTCTCCGATGGCGCATGCAGATTGTGCAGGTGCACGGAGATCTCGGGCGAGCCGAAGCCGGTGTGATTCTGCGGCAGCCGATTGCGGAAGCGGCAGAGGATGGGCTGGCCATAACGGGCGAAGAACACCGGACTGAATTGGCTCTTATCCGGGTTGTCGCTTTCGAAGACCCAGACCGGCTGTTTCGGATAGTCCGGATGGAACTGCCAATCGGGCCGCTCCACGGCATTCAGCGCGTAAACAGTCTGTGTCACGCCAACCGCGTCAAGGAGTTCGTCATGGCGCTGGTGCGCGCCCCGGCCGCACTCTTCTTCGCCCGCAGTATTCGCCGTCACGCTGGGGGCCGGGGTTAGCGGGTTGAGCTGGTCGAGCGGGGCGAGTGGCGTGATCGCGTCGGGTAGCCTCTCCTGCCACGGCTTGGTCGGCGGGCTGGGGGGGAACACCGGCGGGCTTGCGTCATCATCATCGTCCCCGGCCGTGCTGATACGCGCCCGCAGCAGGAGCGGCGCCGCCATCGCGGCTGCGCCGAGCTTCAGGAAGGAGCGCCGGCCGGCGCCGTCGGCTTCGTCCAATGGGGCGGGCGAGAGGGGTTTCCAGCCACTCGCCTGGATGGATATCCCCCACGTGCCCGCTTGCAGTTTGCCTTTCCAGTTAGCCAAGAGTTTTGATTTCATGGCAGCTCTTCTCCTTGGTAGTGCATTCCTCAGTGCTGGCTGCGGCCATGCTTAATTCATGGCTGCAAAAAACCCCTCCGTATTTGAACGAAGAAGATTGAATGACAGGGATTTGGGGTAACGCCTCAGCTGATCGCGGCTGAGTGGCTTGCGCCTACTCAGTGGTCAAGGACAGGTGGTTTTACCCGCGATGACAGCGCGCCAGAGGACGGCGTTGCTGGTCAGATCGACGGCGGGCCATGCAGTTGGGGTGAAAAACTCGCAGGCGGGAAAAGCACGACCACTCCGTAGATGAACGATGCTTTGTCCATGATCTTCTCCCTAGCGATAGACCTGACATAGGACGCAACGCCCTCTCCTGCGCCGCATTCCCCGCCACCGGTCACACACACACCTACAGTCAGACTTAAGTTCTGCTGAGCAAGGCTGTCAATGTGCCGGCACTTTTCTTCTTGAAATATTTTTATCTATCTAAATAGATGTAATTAAAAAGATATTTTTTTGACGATATTGAACTATCAGTAGGGCGGCCTGGCTGTTTCAGCCTTCCGGCACAGCTTTCGGCCAGGCGTGACGCCTGCGTTGTCCCTCATGCCGCCGCCTGTCTTGGGCGTGCTGGCCTAGCCGTTCTCTTCAGTCATGTCGCAAGCGCCCGCAGCGTGACGTACCTAGTGGCCTGTGTGGCTAGTTCCATTAGTCAATTTCGGCGCCTGAAGCCCCGATACTGCGTTGCCGCTCCTCGTCATAGCCCAGCTATGACTCGTCACGGCGCCTTGTCTCGGGACTCCAGGCATCCGAACTTGAGTTAACCAACTAGCCGTACAGGCCACTAGCCATTGGCTGCCCCGTGCCAGCCAGCCCCGCTCTGGCAAAGGGCTAAGCGCTCGAATCGACACGCAAGATGAGGCCGGCACGGCGGCGAGTATGAACACGTTTGGGTCGAGGTTAGACAGCTTTGCCCTTGCTAGCCGGCTGACAATCCAACGCAAGGCGCGCTTCATCCTGGCGCCAGTTCAGCTCAGGAAACCGGCATGGCCATCAGCGTATTCGACCTGTTCAAGATTGGTATCGGCCCCTCTAGCTCGCACACGGTGGGGCCGATGCGCGCCGCCGCGCTGTTCGTGCAGGGGCTGCGCGAGCGCGGCGTGTTGGCGCAGGTGCGCCGCGTTGAGGTGCGCCTGTATGGCTCGCTGTCCGCCACCGGGGTCGGGCACGGCAGCGACAACGCGGTGATCATGGGGCTGATGGGCGAATGGCCGGACGCCATCGACCCGGCGCAGATCGGCCCACGCATCGCCGCCCTGCGCGCGAGCCAGTGCCTGCTGCTCGATGGCCACTTCGAGGTGCCGTTCGACTGGGCGCGCGACCTGCTGCTGCTCGACGAAAACCTGCCCTACCACCCGAACGCCATGACCCTGATCGTCGAAGGCGCGAGCGGCGAGCTGCACCGCGACACCTACTACTCGGTCGGCGGTGGCTTCGTGGTGGATGCCGCCCAGGCCGCCAGCGGCTCGTTGGATCAGGACCAGACCCAGCTGCCGTACGACTTCTCCAGCGCCGCCGAACTGCTGCGTCTGTGCCAGGAACATGGCCTGCGGGTGTCCGAACTGATGCTGGCCAACGAAAAGGCCTGGCGCAGCGAAGCGGAAATCCGCCAAGGCCTGATGCGTCTGTGGCAGGCCATGCGCGACTGCGTCGAGCAGGGCCTCAAGCATGAAGGCGTGCTGCCGGGCGGGCTCAACGTCAAACGCCGCGCCGCCAAGCTGCACCGCAGCCTGCAGGAGCTGGGCAAGCCCAACGTGATCGGCACGACCCTCAGCGGCATGGAATGGGTCAACCTGTTCGCCCTGGCGGTGAACGAAGAAAACGCCGCCGGTGGGCGAATGGTCACGGCGCCGACCAACGGCGCGGCGGGGATCATCCCGGCGGTGCTGCATTATTACGTGCGCTTCAGCCCGGCGGTGAGCGAGGCGGACGTGATCGATTACTTCCTTGCCGCCGCAGCGGTGGGCATCCTCTGCAAGAAAAACGCCTCGATCTCCGGCGCCGAAGTCGGCTGTCAGGGCGAGGTCGGTTCGGCCTGCGCGATGGCCGCCGCCGGCCTGGCGGAAATCCTCGGTGCCACCCCGGGACAGCTGGAGAACGCCGCCGAGATCGGCCTGGAGCACAACCTCGGGCTGACCTGCGACCCGGTCGGCGGGCTGGTGCAGGTGCCGTGCATCGAGCGTAACGCGATAGCGGCGGTGAAGGCGATCAACGCGGCGCAGATGGCCCTGCGTGGCGACGGCGAACACTTCATCTCGTTGGATCGGGTGATCCGTACCATGCGCGACACCGGCGCCGACATGCACGACAAGTACAAGGAAACCTCGCGCGGCGGTCTGGCCGTCAGTGCCATCGAGTGCTGAGCCGAGCGGAGGAGCAGCGCCATGGCTACTGAATACACCCGGCATGCGCCACACACGCGTGCGCTCGAGTCCATCGGCTTTCTGCTGGTCAACAACTTCACGCTGATGGCCATGGCCTCCGCCGTGGAACCCCTGCGCCTGGCCAACCAGTTGTCCGGGCAGGAGCTGTACCGCTGGCACACCCTGACCCTGGATGGGCGCCCGGTGTGGGCCAGCAACGGCCTGCAGATTTCACCCAGTGCCGCCAGCAGCACGGCTCCGGCGATGGATGCGCTAATTGTCTGTGGCGGCAAGGGTATCCAACGCAGTTGCACCGCGGAACAGGCGGCCTGGCTCAGGGCGCAGGCCGAGCAGGGGTTGCATCTGGGCGGTTTGTGTTCCGGCAGTTGGGCCCTGGCCGCTGCCGGCCTGCTCGATGGCTACGACTGCAGTGTCGACTGGGAATACCTGCTGGAAATGCAGGAGGGCTTCCCGCAGGTCGCGATCAGCCCACAATTGTTCGTGATCGACCGTGATCGTTACACCGCCTCGGGTGGCACGGCGCCGCTGGACATGATGTTGCGCCTGATCGGCCACGGGCATGGGCCTGAACTGGTGGCGCAGATCTGCGAAACCCTGGCCTTCGAACACCTGCGCAATGAGCAGGGACACCAACGCCTGCCGCTCAAACACATCCTCGGCAACTCGCAACCGAAGCTGCAGGAAGTGGTGGCGCTGATGGAGAGCAACCTGCGCGAGCCCCTCAGTCTCGATGAGCTGGCCGACTATTTGTGCGTTTCACGGCGGCAGCTGGAGCGGCTGTTCCAGAAGTACCTGTATTGCACACCCTCGCGCTATTACCTGAAGTTGCGACTGATCCGCGCCCGGCAGCTGCTCAAGCAGACCGCGTTGCCGATGGTGCAGGTGGCGGTGGACTGCGGCTTCGTTTCGGCTCAGCACTTTTCTAAGTGCTACCGCGAACTTTTTGCCGTGTCGCCGACCGAAGAGCGGCTGCACCGCTGCCGCTCGAATCCCCTGCCGCTGCATTGATGGCATAGCTTTCCGTTCTATCGAAGGCTCACCTGTTGCCCTTCAGATGAGAGGCGATGGATGGGCCACGACACGCCGCCAATCGCCCGCGCAGAAGCGTTCGCGCTCGCCTCTTTTTCGTCCCTGAAACCTGCAAGAAAAACGGCTCACCCGACACCTTGGTGTCGGCGCTTTGGCGTGCCTGAAGCGGGCAAAAACAGTTGGGCGGATCTGGCCAACTTCGGGTCGCACACGTACAAAAGTTGCTCCTGGGGATCTGCTGAAATGCTCTCCAGGGGCGCGCCAATGCTGCATCCCGTCGGGTACCTTCGACTAACGTAAAAGATGTCGCAGCCGGCCTTTGCGGGAGGGGGAATTCCCTCCCCGCATCCACCGCTGACGCGCCAGGGCAGAGAAGAAAGCAAGAGGCAAGGACAGAAGGACAGAAGCACCTTTCCATCACCGAGGAGAGAAAATAATGAAAAATCGCATCGACCTTTCGCGCCGGACATTTCTCCAGACCACGGGCATTCTGGCGGGTAGCGCGGCCCTTTCTAGCTTCCTACCCTTGAGAAGCTTTGCCGCAGAGGAAAAAGAGCTGGTCATCCTGGCATGGGCCGGGCATGCCGAGCCGGACATAGTCGCCGACTTCGAGCGCCAGCACGGGATCAAGGTCAGGGCCAAGTATTACACCGGCGGTGACAACATGCTCGGGCTGATCTCGCAGTCCCCACCCGGCACCTTCGACTTGATCCTGTCTGACGCCGAATACGTGCAGCAACTCAACGCCGCCGGCTACATCGAGCGACTCGACCCAGCCGACTACCCCTTCGACGACTTCTTCCCCGAATTCCAGCGCTTCCCCGGGCACTGGCAGGACAACGAACTGTATTCGGTCCTGATCCGCTTCGGCTTTCTCGGCATCGCCTACAACACCCAGCTTGTTTCCGAAGCCAAGGTGCGCAGCTATAACGTGTTCTGGGACGAAAGCCTCAAGGGCAAGGTCGGGCATTTCGACTGGCACCTGCCGAATCTGGGACAGATCAGCCTGCTGAGCGGCAATTCGCGTCCGTACGACATCGACGAGGCGCACTGGCAAGCCGTCAAGCAGAAGATGATGAGCCTACGCCCGCAGATCGGCGGATTCTTCGATTACGGCGGAACCTTTTCATCGCTGAAGAACGGTCAGATCCATGCGATGTGCGGCATCGGCGACTGGATCACCGGTGTCCTGCAGCGCGCCGGCGCCCCGGTGAAGACCGTGGTGCCGGAGGAAGGTGGATTGCAATGGACTGAGTCCTACTGCATCGCCAAGAAGGCGAGCAGCCCCGAACTGGCGAAGAAGTTCATCCAGTACATCACCTCGCCGGAAGGTCAGGTCAAGTCGGCGAAGATGGCCGCCTATCCGGCTCTGATCCCGAGCAAGAAAGGTTGGGAACTGTTGAGCCAGGCTGATCCCGCCGAAGCGAAGCGCCAAAGCATGGTGCTCGGCCAGCGCAACGTCATGGATGACATCCGGGATGGCCGCATCAAGTACCGCGAGCTTCCGGTCCAGCAGAGTCTGGAGGAGTGGAACGACTTCTGGTCGGAATACAAGGGCGCCTGACGAAAAAACGCGGGAGTGGTCGTAATGGTCTCACGCAAGATATATGCCCCGCCGATCAGTGCTGACATGAGTGGCTCTAAGCCGCTCGCGCAGGCATATGGCGGCAAGAAAACATTCCGCTTGCCTTGGTACGGCCTCAGTTTCTCGATGCCGATCCTGATCTGGCAGCTGATCTTCTTCGTCTTTCCGTTGGTGTTCCTGGTCGCGATCAGCTTCTGGGTCGTGCGCAATTTCCGGATGGTGCCGACGTTCGAGTGGCTGAACTGGAGCTACATGCTCAGCCGCGGGTTCTTCTGGGACGCCTATTTGCACACCCTCGGGATGGCCGCGGGTGCAACGGTGTTGGTCAGTATGGTGGCCTTTCCCTGCGCCTACACGATCGCCTTCAAGTTCCGCGAATCGGCTAAGCAGCTGATAGTGCTGCTGCTGATCACGCCGTTCTTCACCAGCTACCTAGTGCGCACCTATTCGTGGCAGGTGTTCCTCAGCGACAACGGCATCCTCAACGCCGCGCTCGGCCTGCTCGGGCTGGGGCCGATTCCAATGCTGAACACCGCGTTCGGCACCTATGTCGGCTACTTCACGCTGTGCCTGCCGCTGGTGGTGCTACTGCAGCTGTTCAGCCTGATGTACATCGACCGCTCGCTGATCGAGGCGGCGCACAACCTCGGCTGCGGACGACTGCGAACGGTGTTCCAGGTGGTGGTGCCGTCGGCGCGGATCGGCATAGTCGTCGCGGCGCTGTTCTGCTTCATCCTAACCTTCGGCGACTTTGTCAGCCCACTCTACCTGGGCGGTGGCCAGCCGCCGACCTTGAGCACGCTGATCACCGACACCACCAAGTCCGGTCAGCAATGGCCACGCGCGGCAGTGATTGCAACGATGATGATCGTGACGCTGCTGATCACGGCCTTCGGATCAGTCCGCTTCGCTTACCGGAGGCGCGCATGAACGAGAATCGCCTGATCAACCTGTTGCTGCGCAGTTACGTCGTGCTGGTGTTCATCTTCATCTTCACGCCGATCGCCGGCAGCTTCGTGTTCTCATTCAACATCGACCGCTTCCCGTCCCTGCCGCTGGGCGGCTTCAGCCTGCACTGGTACGAGACGATCGCCGCCGACCCGGCGGTGTGGCAGGCATTCAGGAACAGCCTGATGGTGGGTGTGGTGGTGTCGCTGGTGTCGACCCTGCTCGGCTTCACTGCGGCCTACACCGATTTCCGCTACCACTTCTTCGGCAAGCCGATATACATGGCGCTCGCACTGCTGCCGCCGACCATCCCAGTCGTGATCATGGGGCTGGCGATGCTGGCTTTCCTGTCGCGGATCGGGCTTTCCGGCGAGATCCACTCGGTGATAGTCAGCCACATCGTGATGTGCGCGCCGTTCGCGATGGCGGTGATCCGGATGCGCTTGGCGCAGATGGATCCCAACATCGAGGCGGCGGCGTGGAACCTTGGCGCCAGTCAATGGAAGGCCATGCGCTTTGTGATCCTGCCGTTCGCGGCACCGAGCATCTTCGCCGCGCTGTTCGTGACCATGGCCGTTTCCTTCGACGAGTTCGCCGTCGCCTGGTTCGTGTCAGGGCTCAACGAGACGGTGCCGGTACGCATCCTCAATACGCTGCAAGGGCAGGTGAGCCCGACCATCAACGCGATCGGCACGATCGTCTTCATCACGACGATGACCTTGGTAATCCTCGCGCAGGTGCTGCTGATGCGGCGGCAGAAGCCGGCGAGCGCCTGAGGCGACCCTGACAAACACCCGAATCGGAAGGATTTCAGCCATGACTCAACCGCTGGTGGTATTCGACAATGTGGTCAAGCACTTCGGCAGCTACCTAGCCGTCGAGCGCATGAACCTCGAGATCTACAAGGGCGAGTTCGTCGCGATCATGGGCTCGAGCGGCTGCGGCAAGACCACGACGCTGCGCATGCTCGCCGGCCTCGACAAGCCGAGCGAAGGCGAGATACGCCTCAACGGCGAGCGGATCAATGACCTCTACTCCTGGGAGCGGGAGACGCCGCTGGTCTGGCAGAACCTGGCGCTGTTCCCGTTTCTCAACGTGCTCGAGAACGTCGAGTTCGGTCTGCGGATGCGCGGTATGGCCAAGGCCGAGCGGCGCAAGAAGGCGCTGCATTGGCTCGAGCGGCTCGGGCTTGAGGAGTTCGCCGCGCGCGACATCAGCCAGCTCTCCGGCGGCCAGCGCCAACGCGTGGCGCTGGCGCGCTCGCTGGTTACCGAGCCGCCGATCCTGCTGCTCGACGAGCCGCTGAGCGCACTCGACGCCAACCTGAGCGTGCGCATGCAGAGCGTGTTGACCGGGCTGCAGAAGGATCTTGGCATCACCTTCGTCTACGTCACCCACAGTCAGTCCGAAGCCTTCGCGATGGCCGATCGCGTGGTGATCATGAGCCGGGGCCGGGTCGAACAGATTGGCTCGCCGCAGGAGGTTTTCCTCGAGCCGCACAACCGCTTCGTCGCCGAGTTCGTCGGCGGCAAGAACATCCTCACCGGTACCGTCACCGGCTTCGACGATGCGGGCTTGGTCCATGTCGGCTCGGAGCACGGCGAGTTCCAGGCGCGTCTGCCGGACGGTAAGTCGGTCGCCCCCGGCGATCTGGTCACCGTCTGCCTGAGCGCCGAGCATATCGACCTCACCGCGCAGCCTGGCCGGCCCAACCGGCTGGCCTGCACCGTGGTCGGTGAAGAGTTCATCGGCTCGATGGTCAACATCCACCTCGAAGCCGGCGGCGGGCTCGAGCTGCAGGTGCAGAAACCGCATGCCGATTACGACCGGCTCGGCCTGCACGGCGGACAGCAGATCTTCGCCGAGTGGGACGGCGCGCGTGCGCTGATCCTGCGCGGCGAGTGAGCATCAGATCCCGGTCGGCACTCCGGCCGGACCCGGAAATGTTGGAGAAATATCGATGAGCAAGAGTGTTTTCATAGGTGAGCTGACCTGGAAGGAGTACGAAGCCAAGGTCGCCGAGGGTAACTGCGTGGCGATGCTGCCGGTCGGCGCGCTCGAGCAGCATGGCCACCACATGTGCATGAACGTCGATGTGCTGCTGCCCACCGCGGTGTGCCAGCGGGTCGCCGAGCGCATCGGCGCGCTGGTGCTGCCGGGGATCCAGTACGGCTACAAGTCGCAGCAGAAGTCCGGTGGCGGCAACCACTTCCCCGGCACCACCAGCCTCGACGGCGCCACCCTGACGCACACGGTCCAGGACATCATCCGCGAGCTCGCGCGCCATGGCGTGCGCCGCCTGGTGATGATGAACGGCCACTACGAGAACTCGATGTTCATAGTCGAAGGCATCGATCTGGCCTTGCGCGAGTTGCGCTACGCCGGGGTGGACGATTTCAAGGTCGTGGCGCTCTCGTACTGGGACTTCGTCCGCGATCCCCAGGTGATCGGGCGTCTGTATCCGGACGGTTTCCTGGGCTGGGATATCGAGCACGGCGGCGTCTTCGAGACTTCGCTGATGCTGGCCCTGTACCCCCAGCTGGTCGATCTGGACAAGGTCGTGGACCATCCGCCCGCCACCTTTCCGCCTTACGACGTGTTCCCGGTCATTCCCGAGCGCACCCCGGCGCCGGGCACGCTGTCTTCGGCGAAAACGGCCAGCCGCGAGAAGGGCGAGCTGATCCTGAGCGTCTGTGTCTCCGGCATCAGCGCCGCAGTACGGGAGGCGTTTGATTTAGCAACATAAAGAGCACCCCTGAGGCCCGAAATAACAACCCACAGCTGATCCTTCACCCTCCTAGTAGAATAAAAAGGGTAAATATCATGTCCAACAGCTCCACTTTGGCCCCAGGCCTCAAGCAGCGTCATGTCACCATGCTTTCCATTGCCGGCGCCATCGGTGCCGGCCTATTCATCGGCTCAGGGCACGCCATCGCATCCGCCGGTCCCGCGGCGATTCTGGCTTACATTTTTTCCGGTACGCTGGTCGTTCTGGTCATGCGCATGCTGGGAGAAATGGCTGTAGCCTCACCCGATACCGGATCATTTTCGACCTATGCCGAGCGTGCGATGGGACGCAGCGCGGGCTTTACCATCGGCTGGCTGTACTGGTGGTTCTGGGTATTGGTCATTCCTATCGAAGCCATCGCCGCCGCCGCTATCTTGCACGCCTGGTTCCCTGCGGTGCAGACGTGGGAGTTTGCAATCGCGGTCACCGGTCTATTGACGGTAACCAACCTGTTCAGCGTGGCTCGTTACGGGGAGTTCGAGTTCTGGTTCGCCATGCTCAAAGTCATTGCCGTATTGGGCTTCATCGCCATCGGCGGGCTCGCCCTGGCGGGCGCATTGCCGGGTAGAGAGGTGAGTGGTGTCATGCAGTTAAGCAACGCGTTTGGTGGTTTCATGCCCAATGGCATGACGGCTGTCATCGGCGCGATGCTCATCACCGTATTCAGCTTCATGGGCACGGAAATCGTCACGATTGCAGCGGCCGAATCCCAGAACCCCGCCAAGCAGATCATCCGCGCGACAAACTCGGTCGTCTGGCGAATGGGGATTTTCTATATTGTCTCGGTATTCCTCATCATCTCCATCGTCCCCTGGAACGACCCCCTGCTTGGGGAGGTGGGTTCTTATCAGCGAGCGCTTGAGCTGATGAACGTTCCACAGGCGAAGATGATTGTCGATATCGTTGTACTGATAGCGGTGGCCAGCTGCCTCAACTCAGCCATCTATACAGCCTCGCGCATGGTCTACTCCCTGAGCAAGCGCGGGGATGGCCCTCAAGTGCTGCAGAAAACTTCATCGTCCGGGGTGCCATATGTTGCGGTACTGGCGAGCACAGCCGTCGGTTTTCTGACCACAGCGCTCAATTACTTCGCGCCCAACGAAGTGTTCTCCTTCCTGCTGGCCAGTTCGGGAGCTGTCGCACTGCTGGTGTACCTCGTCATTGCTGTTTCCCAGCTCAAACTTCGCAAGAAATTGAATGAATCGGGACAGCCCATTGCATTCAAGATGTGGTTTTACCCATGGCTCAGCTATCTGGTTATTTTCTGTATCTTGAGCATTCTGGTCGTTATGCTGATTTTGCCAGAGCATCGTATGGAAGTGATCGCTACCGGTGCGCTCACACTGTCCATCGTATGTACGGGCTCAATCTTCAACGCCAAGAAAAGTACCGTGCAAACCATTGAAGTGGCTTCAACGGAAAGCGTTTGACGCTAGGCCCACCTGGCGCCGTCTATCGCTCACCTCTTTACGGCCTGCTCCCAGAGCAGGCCGGCTTTTTCCTTCCCCCCTCCGTCAGTGCTCCTGGCGCGCCTGTTCCACCCTTCCAAACGGCATGGACCCACGTCAGGTGATGCAGGTGGCGGCTGAGTGCGGCTTCATTTCAACCCAGCACTTCTCCAAGCGCTACCGCGAACAATATGGCGTGCCGCCCAAAGATGAGCGAGTGCACCGCCGCCGTATGAATTCCCCGCCGCTGCATTGAGAGCATCACTGACGCGTCACCCATCCGGCCTCGAGATCTTTCGGGGCCGGTTTTTTTTGCCCTGGTGTCCACTATTCGGATCTAACCAACTTCGGGTCGCAAACGTACAAAAGTTGCTCCCGGGTATCTGCTGCAATGCTCTCCAGGGGCCGGCCAAAAGCGGCATACCGAAACGCTCACAATGACAAGGAATACAGATCATGCAAATGCCAAAAACGCTGCAAATCCAGAATGGCGAGAAAGTCCAACCGACCTTCTCCGAGCAGGAATACGCCGAGCGTCAGGCCAAGCTGCGCGCCTACATGGCGGCCCAGGACATTGACGCTGCGGTCTTCACCTCGTACCACAACGTCAACTACTACAGCGATTTCCTCTACTGCTCCTTCGGCCGTCCCTATGCGTTGGTGGTCACCCAGGACAAGGTGGTGTCGATCAGCGCCAACATCGACGGTGGCCAGCCCTGGCGCCGCACCGTCGGCACCGAAAACATCGTCTACACCGACTGGCAGCGCGACAACTACTTCGTCGCCATCCAGCAGGCGCTGCCGAAGGCGGGGCGCATCGGTATCGAGTTCGATCACCTGAACCTGCAGAACCACGAGAAGCTCGCCGCGCGTTATCCGCAGGCGCAGCTGGTCGACATCGCCGCACCGTGCATGCGCATGCGCATGATCAAGTCGGCGGAAGAGCAGGTGATGATTCGCCACGGCGCGCGGATTGCCGATATCGGTGGCGCGGCGGTGGTCGAAGCATTGCGCGATCAGGTGCCGGAGTATGAAGTGGCGCTGCACGCCACCCAGGCGATGGTGCGGGAAATCGCCCGAACCTTCCCGAATGGCGAGTTGATGGACACCTGGACCTGGTTCCAGTCCGGCATCAACACCGACGGCGCGCATAATCCGGTGACCAGCCGCAAGGTCAACAAGGGCGACATCCTCAGCCTTAACTGCTTCCCGATGATCGCCGGTTACTACACTGCGCTGGAGCGCACGTTGTTCCTCGACCATTGCTCGGATGAGCACCTGCGCCTGTGGAACGTCAACGTCGAGGTGCACGAGGCCGGCCTCAAGCTGATCAAGCCCGGCGCGCGCTGCTGCGACATCGCCCGCGAGCTGAATGAGATCTTCCTCAAGCACGACCTTCTGAAATACCGCACCTTCGGCTACGGCCACTCGTTCGGCACGCTCAGCCACTACTACGGCCGCGAGGCGGGTCTGGAGCTGCGCGAGGATATCGACACGGTTCTCGAGCCGGGCATGGTGGTGTCCATTGAGCCGATGATCATGCTGCCCGAAGGCCTGCCGGGTGCCGGCGGTTATCGCGAGCATGACATTCTGATCGTTAAAGAGAATGGCGCCGAGAACATCACCAAGTTCCCCTACGGGCCGGAGAAAAACATTATCCGTAAATAAGTCCGTGCGCAGCGCATTACGCCTGAATATTTGCTGGTGCGCTGTGCTGGGTCTTAAGGGAGTTCTACGTAAGTTGTCATTCCGCGTAGGCGGGGACGACGAACAAGTACTGGCTCAGGTACTCCTTGACCAGTGTTAGTGGTAAGACAGTTGGGTTGATTGTTTTTGAGTTGGAGAGCCTGAAACCAGGGGCGGACTGGAGTGTCAACTGCATAGGGCTTGATCGGCTGGCTGTAAAGGTCCGATCCCTGGCAATGGCTGCTTCAACTCCTTTTGGCGTTGCTTTGAAGCCCCTGCAGTCGCGATGTGCTGTGTTTGATTCTAATAACAAAATCTGAAGGCTTTGCCGAATGTTGTTTAACAATTGGCGAAAGCACGGGATTCATTATCCAACTGCCGAAGCTGTAATAAGTACAGCGGCATGGGCGATGGGTGAATTCCTGAAGTTTGCATTGCGTGGGCTTGCAGTTTAAAGCCTCTGCAAGTTGTGGCTCTCTGTTTTTATCGCTCCTTAAAACAAATATTCTTATGCGGACGGTAAGTAGATATGAAAGCTAGTAAAGTTTGTTCTTGCGTGGCCCAGTCCGAGCAGCTTGCGCTGCTGTCGGGAGGTGGGCAATGAGCACTGTGAGCGGAGCGCAAGCGTACGGCGATACGCCGCGAGGTCGCGCGATGTCGGTAGAACGCAAAGCCTTGCGGCGGGCATCGGTCGCCAGTTTCATCGGCAACTTCGTCGAGTGGTTCGACTACGCCGCCTATGGCTATCTGGCTACCGTGATCGCGGTGGTGTTCTTCCCGCAAACCGACAAAACCTCCGGCCTGCTGGCGGCTTTTGCGGTGTTCGCCATTTCCTTCATCGTGCGCCCAATCGGCGGGATCATCTGGGGCCACATTGGTGATCGCCACGGGCGCCGCAATGCGCTGGCGTGGTCGATCCTGATCATGTCCGCCGCCACCTTCGGCATCGCCTTCCTGCCCACCTATGCCCAGGTCGGGATGTGGGCACCCTTGCTGCTGTTGCTGATCAGGCTGGTTCAGGGCTTCTCCGCCTCTGGCGAATATGCCGGGGCGTCGGCCTTCCTGGCCGAATATGCACCGGACAACAAGCGCGGCTTCTACACCTGCCTGGTGCCGGCGAGTACGGCGGCGGGGCTGTTGTTCGGCTCGCTGTTCGTGGCGGTGCTGTACAACCTGCTGGACAGCCAGCAACTGCATGAGTGGGGCTGGCGCCTGCCGTTCCTGCTGGCGGCACCGCTGGGCCTGATCGGCCGCTACATCCGTCTGCGCCTGCAGGACACGCCGAAGTTCCTGGAAATGGAAAAGGCCCTGGAAAACAAGGAGGCTGAGCACAAGGCGCCGATTCGCCAACTGTTCGGCGTGTATCGCCTCAAAGTGCTGGTGGCGATTGGTGTGACCTGCCTGAACGCGGTGGCTTTCTATCTGGTCCTCAGCTACATGCCGACCTACCTCTCGGCGGAAATGGGCATGTCGGAAACCGACTCCTTTATGGCCTCGACGGTTTCGCTGGCGACCTATATCGGTTTCATCTTCCTGATGGGCAAGTTGTCCGACCGTTTCGGCCGCAAGACCATGCTGGTCGCTGCCTCGGTGCTGTTCCTCGGGCTGACGGTGCCGTTGTTCTCGCTGCTCAACGGGCAGAGCTTCATGGTGATCCTGCTGATTCAAATCGCCTTCGGTCTGATGCTGGCCATGAACGATGGCACCCTGCCGTGCTTCCTCACCGAGATCTTCCCGACTCGGGTGCGCTACAGCGGTTTCGCCTTCAGCTTCAATACCGCAAATGCGTTGTTTGGCGGTACGGCGCCGTTCATTGCCACCTGGCTGATCAGCGTCAGCGGCGACAAGATGGCACCGGCCTGGTTTCTGGTCGTGGCCGCGGCGGTGGCGCTACTGGCGACCTTGGCGGTTCGTGAAACCGCGCACCATGCCTTGCCTGACTGAGTCGGACTGACTCGGACGCAACAAAAAAACGCCGTACTCCTTAGGGGGGCGGCGTTTTTTGTTGTTTGCGCAATGAGCTAAAAACTGCCCGTCAGGCATGCAAAACGCTGTGCTTGCGCTCACCTCTGGGCGACATGCCGAAGAAGCGGCTGTAGCACTTGGAGAAATGCGCCGGTGAGGCGAAGCCGCAGGACAGGGCGATATCGCGCACCTGCGACTCGCTGCGCAGGAGCAGTTCGCGCGCGCGGTTCAGGCGCAGTTCCAGGTAGTACTGGCTGGGCGTGCGTTGCAGGTATTTGTGGAACAGCCGTTCGAGCTGGCGCACCGAGACCTCGTTGAGTCGGGCGATTTCGTCGAGTTCCAGCGGCTCTTCCAGGTTAGCCTCCATCAGCCCGACGATCTGGCTCAGCTTCGGTTGGGCATGCCCGAGTTTTTGCCGCAGCGGCACGCGCTGCTGTTCGCGAGCGCCGCGCATCCGGTCGCAGAGCAGTAACTCGGCGGCGCGGATGGCAATCTCCACGCCGTTCGGCTCACGGGCGATCAGCTGCAGGGTCATGTCCATCGAGGCCGTACCACCCGAGCAGGTGTAGCGGTCGCGATCCAGCTCGAACAGCTGGTTGGAGATGATGATCCCTGGAAACTTCTCTTTCAGTTGTTCGATGTCTTCCCAGTGGATGGTGCAGCGGTAGCCCTTGAGCAGATCGGCGCAGGCCAGCAAGTGGCTACCGGTGCAGATCCCGCCCAGCGGAACGTGCTCATGGGCCAGTTTGCGCAACCAGTTGAGCATCGTGCGGTCGTTTTTAGGATTGATTGGGTTGGAGCCGACCACGAACAACGCATCGAGCTTGGGCGCGTCGGCAATCGTAAAGTCCGGCACCACGCGCATGCCGTTGCTGGCACTCACCGGCTGCTCATCGGCGGCGATCAGCAGGGTCTTGTAGAGCGTCTGTTTGGCCGCCAGGTTGGCCATGCGCAAGGTTTCGATCGCCGAGGCGAAGCCGATGGTGGTGAAGTTGGGGATCAGCAGAAAGCCGAAGGTCTTGACCCGAGCGGCGGGCGCTTCGCTCGAGCGGACATTGACCAGTCCTGCTGGTTGGGTGGCAGTTGCCATCTGGTGTTCCTCCACTACTACAACTGTCGCATTTGGGATGCGGGGCCTCTGCCGAAGGCCTAAGACAGCTGTGTTGTTTTTATTGTTTTCGAGGGCGTGGAAAGTCATCCCGCCAGGGCCGAGCTTACACCCATTCAGCCCTGGGTTGAGCGCCGTCAGGCGCTGGTTTTGGCGGCCACGGAAACATTTGCGGGCTACGCTCAGGCGGGTTGTCGCAAATAGCTAGCCGCTGGGGCGGTAATTTCGCTCAGCGGCGGCTGTGCTTGGTCAGTTTGAGCATTTTGACGTCGTAAACAGGCAAACGCGGTGCCTGGGTATTTCGCAGAATCGGTAGCAACGCAGAACCACAGGCCGACCACCGCTGGCCGCGTCACCGTCGCCGGGCCGCATCAGGCTTGGCGGGTGCCGAATCAACCTGGGTAGGGCGGCCCCAACAATAAAC
This sequence comes from Pseudomonas cavernicola, assembly GCF_003596405.1. Taxonomy (NCBI): domain Bacteria; kingdom Pseudomonadati; phylum Pseudomonadota; class Gammaproteobacteria; order Pseudomonadales; family Pseudomonadaceae; genus Pseudomonas; species Pseudomonas cavernicola. The sequence continues at coordinate 649,192 of NZ_QYUR01000002.1, read as the reverse complement.
GTGACACGCGATTGTCGCAGGAGATCCGAGATGTTCAGCAAGCACGACCAGATCAAAGGCTACGACGACGAACTGCTGGCGGCGATGAATGCCGAGGAAGCGCGGCAGGAGCACCACATCGAGCTGATCGCCTCGGAGAACTACACCAGTCAGCGGGTGATGGAAGCGCAAGGCAGCGGGCTGACCAACAAGTACGCCGAAGGCTATCCGGGCAAGCGCTACTACGGCGGCTGCGAGCACGTCGATGTGGTCGAGCAACTGGCCATCGACCGCGCCAAACAGCTGTTCGGCGCCGATTATGCCAACGTCCAGCCGCACTCCGGCAGCCAGGCCAACGCCGCGGTCTATCTGGCCCTGCTGCAAGCCGGCGACACCGTGCTGGGCATGAGCCTGGCCCACGGCGGTCACCTGACCCACGGTGCCAAAGTCAGTTTCTCCGGCAAGCTGTATAACGCCGTGCAGTACGGCATCGACACCGCTACCGGGCTGATCGACTACGACGAAGTCGAGCGCCTGGCCGTCGAGCACCAGCCGAAGATGATCATCGCCGGTTTCTCCGCCTACTCGAAGACCTTGGATTTCCCGCGTTTCCGTGCCATTGCCGACAAAGTGGGTGCCTACCTGTTCGTCGACATGGCTCACGTCGCCGGGCTGGTGGCTGCCGGTCTGTACCCGAACCCGATTCCCTTCGCCGATGTGGTCACCACCACCACCCACAAGACCCTGCGCGGCCCGCGCGGCGGCCTGATCCTGGCCAAGGCCAACCCGGAGTTGGAGAAGAAGCTCAACGCCGCAGTATTCCCCGGCGGCCAGGGTGGCCCGCTGATGCACGTGATCGCCGCCAAGGCCGTGTGCTTCAAGGAAGCGCTGGAACCGGGCTTCAAGAGCTATCAGGCACAAGTGATCCAGAACGCCCAGGCGATGGCTAAGGTCTTTATCGAGCGTGGCTACGACGTGGTCTCCGGCGGTACCGACAACCACCTGTTCCTGGTCAGCCTGATCCGTCAGGGCCTGACCGGCAAAGACGCCGACGCCGCCTTGGGCCGTGCCGGGATCACCGTGAACAAGAACGCCGTACCGAACGACCCGCAGTCGCCGTTCGTTACCTCCGGCCTGCGGATCGGTACGCCGGCGATTACCAGTCGTGGTTTCAAGGAGGCCCAGAGCATCGAACTGGCCGGCTGGATCTGCGACATCCTCGATCACCTCGGCGATGCCGATGTCGAGGCGCAAGTCGCCAGGCAGGCCGCTGCGTTGTGCAGCGATTTCCCGGTTTACCGCTGAGCTGACTGATCCCCTCTCCCGTCTGCGGGAGAGGGTGCCCAAAGGGCGGGAGAGGGCGATGTCGCCAAACCCTCTCCCCCAGCCCCTCTCCCACACGTGGGAGAGGGGAGTAAAACCAGGAGCATCCACATGCAACGTTATTCCGGCTTCGGCCTGCTCAAACACTCGCTCAGCCATAACGAAAACTGGCAGCGTATGTGGCGTAACCCCACGCCGAAACCGGTATATGACGTGGTCATCGTCGGCGGTGGCGGCCATGGCTTGGCCACCGCTTACTACCTGGCCAAGGTCCACGGCATCAAGAATGTCGCGGTGGTCGAGAAGGGTTGGCTGGGCGGCGGTAACACTGCGCGCAACACCACCATCGTTCGTTCCAACTACCTGTGGGACGAGTCGGCGGCGATCTACGAGCACGCCATGAAGCTGTGGGAAGGGTTGTCGCAAGACATCAACTACAACGTCATGTACTCGCCGCGCGGTGTGTTCAACCTCGGCCACACACTGCAGGACATGCGTGACATCGAGCGGCGGGTCAGCGCCAACCGTCTCAATGGCATCGACGGCGAAGTGCTCAATGCCAAAGAGGTAGAGGCGATGATCCCCTACCTGGATTGCTCGAAGAACACTCGTTACCCGGTGATGGGCGCCTCCCTGCAGCGTCGCGGCGGCGTCGCCCGTCACGATGCCGTGGCCTGGGGTTTTGCCCGCGCCGCCGACGCCCTCGGTGTCGACCTGATTCAACAGACTGAAGTAACCGGCTTCCGCAAGGAAAACGGTGCGGTGATCGGCGTCGAAACCAACCGTGGTTTTATCGGCGGCAAGCGCGTTGGCGTGGTCACTGCCGGTAACTCCGGGCACATGGCCAAGCTCGCCGGCTTCCGCCTGCCGATCGAGTCGCACCCGTTGCAGGCGCTGGTGTCCGAGCCGATCAAGCCGATTATCGACAGCGTGATCATGTCCAACGCCGTGCATGGCTATATCAGCCAGTCGGACAAGGGCGACCTGGTGATCGGCGCCGGTATCGACGGCTACGTCGGTTACGGCCAGCGCGGTTCCTACCCGACCATCGAACACACCCTGCAAGCCATCGTCGAGATGTTCCCGGTGCTCAGCCGCGTGCGGATGAACCGCCAATGGGGCGGCATCGTCGATACCACGCCGGATGCCTGCCCGATAATCAGTAAAACTCCGGTGCCGAACCTGTTCTTCAACTGCGGTTGGGGCACCGGTGGCTTCAAGGCCACGCCGGGTTCCGGTCATGTGTTTGCCGCGAGCCTCGCCACCGGCGAGATGGACGCGCTGGCCAAACCCTTCGCCATGGACCGTTTCTATAACGGTGCCTTGATCGACGAGCACGGCGCCGCCGGCGTCGCCCACTAAAAGGTCGCCTGAAAGGCGACGGCTGATGACCCTCTCCCATTTATGGGAGAGGGTGCCCGAAGGGCGGGAGAGGGTGGGTTCGGCCTGCACGGGAGCCCCTCTCCCCAGCCCTCTCCCTGAAGGGAGAGGGGGTAGACCGAGAGTGATGTTGCCCCTTGCCCCTTACGCCATACAAAGGCGAGGGGAGTAAAGAATTCTGGAGGTACTGCAAATGCTGCAAATATTCTGCCCTCACTGTGGCGAACTGCGCTCCGAAGAGGAATTCCACTCGGCCGGCCAGGCGCACATTCCGCGCCCGCTCGATCCGAATGGCTGCACCGATGAGGAATGGGGCGATTACCTGTTCTTCCGCGACAACCCGCGCGGCGTGCACCACGAGCTGTGGATTCACGCGGCCGGCTGCCGGCAGTACTTCAACGCCACCCGTGACACGATCAGCTACGAAATTTTCGAAACCTACAAAATTGGCGAGAAGCCGAGCGTGACCGCCAAGCCCAAGAGCGCTCCGCTGACCAGCCGCGCAGCAGGAGGAAAGGCATGAGCCAGATCAATCGCCTGAGCAAAGGTGGGCGGATCAACCGCAGCCAGCCTTTGACCTTCAAGTTCAATGGCGAGACCTATCAGGGTTATGCCGGTGACACCCTGGCCGCCGCGCTGCTGGCCAACGGCGTCGATATCATCGGTCGCAGCTTCAAATACTCGCGGCCACGCGGCATCGTCGCCGCCGGCGCCGAAGAGCCGAACGCGGTGCTGCAGATCGGTTCGCGCGAAGAAACCCAGATCCCCAACGTGCGTGCCACGCAACAGGCGCTGTACAGCGGCCTGGTGGCGAGCAGCACCAACGGCTGGCCGAGCGTCAACAACGACCTGATGGGCATTCTCGGTAAGGTCGGCGGCGAGATGATGTCACCCGGTTTCTACTACAAGACCTTCATGTATCCGCAGTCGATGTGGATGACCTACGAGAAGTACATCCGCAAGGCCGCAGGCTTGGGCCGCGCGCCGAAAGAAAACGACCCGGATCGCTATGACTACATGAACCAGCACTGCGATGTGCTGGTGGTCGGTGGCGGTGCTGCGGGCCTGGCTGCCGCATTGGCCGCCGGTCGTGCCGGTGCGCGGGTGATTTTGGCGGACGAACAGGAAGAGTTCGGCGGCCACCTGCTGGACAGCCGCGAAAGCCTCGACGGCAAACCGGCCTCCGACTGGGTGGGCAAAGCTATCGCCGAGCTCAAGGCCATGCCCGAGGTGCTGCTGTTGCCGCGCGCCACGGTGCACGGCTACCACGACCACAACTTCCTGACTATTCATGAGCGTCGTTTCGATCACATCGGCGAAACCGCGCCGCTGGGCGCTTTTAGTTTCCAAGAGGCGCGTCAACGCATGCACCGCGTGCGTGCCAAGTGTGTGGTGCTGGCTACCGGCGCCCACGAGCGTCCGCTGGTCTATGGCAACAACGATGTACCGGGCAATATGCTGGCCGGCGCGGTCTCCACCTATGTGCGCCGTTATGGCGTGGCGCCGGGCAAACAGCTGGTGCTGTCGACCACCAACGATTACGCCTATCGCGTTGCGTTGGACTGGCTTGAGGCTGGCCTGAAAGTGGTCGCCATCGCCGATGCCCGGCCAAACCCGCGTGGTGCCTGGGTCGAGGAAGCGCGCGCGAAAGGCCTGCGGGTTCTCACCGGCAGCGCGGTCATCGAAACCCGTGGCAGCAAGCGCGTCAGCGCAGCGCGGGTGGCGGCGATCGATCCGCTGGCGCATAAAGTCACCAGCCCTGGCGAGTGGCTGGAGTGCGACCTGGTCGCCACCTCCGGCGGCTACAGCCCGGTCGTGCATTTGGCTTCGCACCTGGGTGGCAAACCGAGCTGGCGTGAAGACATCCTTGCATTTGTGCCCGGTGAAGGTTTCCAGCAGCGGGTTTGCGCCGGTGCGGTGAACGGTGTGTTCGCCCTCGGGGATGTGCTTGCCGATGGTTTCGAAGCCGGCGTCAAAGCTGCCGGTGATGCTGGGTTCGCTCCGGTCAGCGGCGAGCTGCCAAAAGTCTTCGGGCGCCATGAAGAGGCCAGCGTGGCGTTGTTCCAGGTGCCGCACGAAAAACCGACTGCTCGGGGACCGAAGCAATTCGTCGACCTGCAGAACGACGTCACCGCCGCCGGTATCGAACTGGCGACCCGCGAGGGCTTCGAGTCGGTCGAGCACGTCAAGCGCTACACCGCGCTGGGCTTCGGTACCGATCAGGGCAAGCTGGGCAATATCAACGGGCTGGCCATCGCCGCGCGTTCGCTGGGCATCAGCATCCCGCAGATGGGCACCACCATGTTCCGCCCGAACTACACCCCGGTAACCTTCGGTGCGGTAGCCGGACGTAACTGCGGCGCGCTGTTCGATCCGGTGCGTTACACCGCATTGCACAACTGGCACCTGAAGAACGGCGCCGAGTTTGAAGATGTAGGCCAGTGGAAGCGTCCTTGGTACTTCCCGAAAAACGGTGAAGATCTGCACGCAGCGGTCGGCCGCGAATGCAAGGCGGTGCGCGACAGCGTCGGTATTCTCGATGCTTCGACCCTCGGCAAGATCGACATTCAGGGCCCGGATGCTCGCGAGTTTCTCAACCGCGTGTACACCAACGCCTGGACCAAGCTCGATGTCGGCAAGGCCCGCTATGGCCTGATGTGCAAGGAAGACGGCATGGTCTTCGACGACGGCGTAACCGCCTGTCTCGCCGACAATCACTTCCTGATGACCACCACCACCGGCGGCGCTGCGCGCGTCATGCAGTGGCTGGAAATCTACCACCAGACCGAGTGGCCGGACCTCAAGGTGTATTTCACCTCGGTAACCGACCACTGGGCGACCATGACCCTGTCCGGGCCGAACAGCCGCAAGCTGCTGGCCGAAGTGACGGACATCGATCTGGACAAAGATGGCTTCCCCTTCATGACCTGGAAAGAAGGTCAGGTCGGCGGCGTGCCGGCGCGGGTGTTCCGCATCTCCTTCACCGGTGAGCTGTCTTACGAAGTCAACGTGCAGGCCGACTACGCCATGGGCGTGCTGGAAAAAATCGTCGAGGCCGGCAAGAAGTACAACCTGACCCCGTACGGCACCGAGACCATGCACGTGCTGCGGGCCGAGAAGGGCTTCATCATCATCGGCCAAGACACCGACGGTTCGGTGACCCCGGACGACCTGAACATGGGCTGGTGTGTTGGCCGCACTAAACCATTCTCCTGGATCGGCTGGCGCGGGATGAACCGTGAAGACTGCGTGAAGGAAAACCGCAAGCAACTGGTCGGGCTCAAGCCGGTCGACCCCAACATCGTGCTGCCGGAAGGCGCGCAGTTGGTGTTCGACGCCAAACAGCAGATCCCGATGGCGATGGTCGGTCACGTCACCTCCAGCTACTACAGCAGCAGCCTCGGCTACAGCTTCGCGCTGGCGCTGGTCAAAGGCGGGCTGAAGCGCCTTGGCGAGAAGGTTTTCGCGCCTCTGGTGGACGGCCGCATGATCGAGGCCGAAATCGTCAGCTCGGTGTTCTTCGATCCGAAAGGGGATCAGCAGAATGTCTAGAGCATCTCTTTATTGGGTCCCCGCCTACGCGGGGATGACGGTTCATTTCGATAGCCTGGTGCACAAGCAAGCGAGGCCCCTATGACTTCAGTAAACGTCTACAAACAGCGTCCGGATGCGGCCCACGCCGAGTCGCCGCTGTTCCACACCGGTCTCCATGAGCTGGCTGGCAAGGGCAAAGCTAATGCCGGTATCCACCTGCGCGAGAAGAAGTTGCTCGGTCACCTGACCATTCGTGGCGATGCTCATGACGCGGCGTTTGCCGGCGGCGTGCACAAGGCCACCGGACTGGAGCTGCCCGGCGCGTTGACCTTGGTCAGCCAGGGCGACACCTCGTTGCAGTGGATGGGCCCGGATGAGTGGCTGCTGATCGTCCCGAGTGGCGAAGAGCTGGCCGCCGAGCAGCGCCTGCGTGAAGCACTGGCTGAGCAACATCATCAGGTGGTCAACGTCAGCGGCGGGCAGACGATTCTTGAGCTGAGCGGGCCGAAAGTCCGCGAGCTGTTGATGAAGTCCACCAGCTATGACGTACACCCGAGAAACTTCCCGGTCGGTAAAGCGGTCGGCACGGTGTTCGCCAAGTCGCAACTGGTGATTCGCCGCACCGGCGAGGAGACCTGGGAACTGCTGGTTCGCCGCAGCTTCTCCGACTACTACTGGCTGTGGCTGCAGGATGCCAGCCAGGAGTATGGGCTGGCGATCAAGGAGTAGGGAGCACGTGTACGTCCGATCGTTCCCACGCTCTGCGTGGGAATGCCTCCCCGGACGCTCCGCGTCCAGCTCTACGGCGGTGACGCAGAGCGTCACAGGCTGCGTTCCCACGCTGGAGCGTGGGAACGATTAACGAAATACCCCATCGGAGTACGCACATGAGCCGCACACCCGATACCTGGATTCTCACCGCCGACTGCCCGAGTCTGTTGGGCACGGTGGATGCGGTGACGCGCTACCTGTTCGAACAGGGCTGCTATGTCACCGAGCACCATAGCTTCGATGATCGGCTGTCGAGTCGCTTCTTCATTCGCATCGAATTCCGCCAGCCGGATACCTTCGCGGAGCAGGAATTCCGCGAGGGCTTGGCCGAGCGTGTCGCGGCGTTCGACATGAACTTCGAGCTGACCCCGCCGAACTACCGCAGCAAGGTGGTGATCATGGTCTCCAAGGCCGATCACTGCCTGAATGACCTGCTCTACCGCCAGCGCATCGGCCAATTGCCGATGGAGGTGGTGGCGGTGGTCTCCAATCACCCGGATCTTGAACCGCTGGCGCGCTGGCATGGGATTCCCTATCACCACTTCGCCCTCGACCCGCACGACAAGGCCGGGCAGGAGCGCAAGGTCTGGCAGGTGATCGAAGAAACCGGTGCCGAACTGGTGATTCTCGCCCGCTATATGCAGGTGTTGTCGCCGGAACTGTGCCGCAAGCTGGATGGCTGGGCGATCAATATCCACCATTCGCTGCTACCCGGTTTCAAGGGTGCCAAGCCGTATCACCAGGCCTATCAGAAAGGCGTCAAGCTGGTCGGCGCGACGGCGCATTACATCAATAACGACCTGGATGAAGGCCCGATCATCGCCCAGGGCGTCGAGCCGGTAGACCACACCGATTATCCCGAAGACCTGATCGCCAAGGGCCGCGACATCGAGTGCCTGACCCTAGCCAAGGCTATCGGCTTCCATATCGAGCGGCGGGTGTTCCTCAACGCCAATCGCACCGTGATTTTGTAAGCATCCGCAAGACATATACCGCTGCAATGTAAGGCCGCGCGACCCTTGGAAATCCAAGGGCCGTGTTCTCACAACAACAAAAGCGAGGTGAAAGCATGTCTGGTAATCGTGGTGTCGTGTATCTCGGCGCAGGCAAGGTCGAGGTGCAGACCATCCCCTATCCGAAAATGGAAGACCCGCGCGGCAAGCGCATCGACCATGGCGTGATCCTGCGCGTGGTCTCGACCAATATCTGCGGCTCCGATCAGCACATGGTGCGCGGTCGGACCACGGCCCAGGTCGGGCTGGTGCTCGGTCACGAGATCACCGGTGAGGTGATCGAGAAGGGCCGTGACGTGGAAAACCTGCAGATCGGTGACCTGGTCTCTGTGCCGTTCAACGTCGCCTGCGGCCGTTGCCGTAGCTGCAAGGAACAGAACACCGGCGTCTGCCTGTCGGTCAACCCGGCGCGCCCCGGCGGTGCCTATGGCTACGTCGACATGGGCGACTGGGTCGGCGGCCAGGCCGAATACGTACTGGTGCCGTACGCCGACTTCAACCTGCTGAAGCTGCCGGACCGCGACAGTGCGATGGAGAAGATCCGCGACCTGACATGCCTCTCCGACATCCTGCCGACCGGCTACCACGGCGCGGTGACCGCCGGTGTGGGCCCCGGCAGCACGGTGTATATTGCCGGTGCCGGCCCGGTCGGCATGGCCGCGGCGGCCTCGGCGCGCCTGCTCGGCGCCGCGGTGGTGATAGTCGGCGACGTCAACCCACTGCGTCTGGCGCATGCCAAGGCTCAGGGCTTCGAGATCGCCGACCTGACCCAGGACACCCCGCTGCACGAGCAGATCGCCAACCTGCTGGGTGAGCCGGAAGTCGATTGCGCGGTCGATGCGGTCGGCTTCGAGGCCCGCGGCCACGGGCATGACGGCGCGCAGCATGAGGCCCCGGCCGACGTGCTCAACGCGCTGATGGGCGTGGTGCGGGTGGCCGGCAGTATCGGTATCCCCGGCCTGTATGTCACCGAAGACCCGGGTGCGGTCAATAAAGCCGCCAAGCATGGCAGCCTGAACATCCGCTTCGGCCTCGGCTGGGCCAAGTCACACAGCTTCCATACCGGCCAGACCCCGACGATGAAGTACAACCGCCAGCTGATGCAGGCGATCATGTGGGACCGGATCAACATTGCCGAGGTCGTCGGCGTGCAGGTGATCAGCCTGGACGACGCGCCGCGCGGTTACCACGAGTTCGATGCCGGGGTGCCGAAGAAATTCGTCATGGATCCGCACAAGCTGTTCAGCGCCGCCTAACCTGTAGGTTGGCGCTGAGCGCAGCGATGCCCAACAAGGAGTCGCTCAGCGACTCCCTTTGCACGACAGCCCGGCCTTGCAGGCCGGTTGTTGGGCATCGCCTTCGGCTCAGCACCAACCTACGCACCAATCCACGTACCAACCTACCTCTGCGTTCTTCTGATTATCCAACGCGATCGCCTCCCGCCTGTCGCCTTCCATGGCCGGGCAACGGATAATCTTGCGCAAGACGGGAACATCGTCTGCTCCGGCCCAGTCAAACCGGTGGCTCATTTACCTGCCGGCGGCATCTCCTTGGCAGGACTTTCCCCGAAGAGGTTTTTTACCGATGAACGCTCCACGTAGCCTTGCCCTGGTCGCAGCTCTTTCCCTGGCGGCCTGCCCGGCCTTTGCTTTCAGCTTGAGCGACGCCGCCAATGTGGTGTCGGCCGCTACAGGCGGCAACGGCAATGGCAGTGACACGGCAAGCTTGCTGGGCAATCCGCAGAACCTTGAGTTGCTGCAGACGCTGAGCAGCCTCAAGTTGACGCCGCAACAGGCGGTGGGCGGTACGGGGGCCTTGCTCGGGCTGGCGAAGAATCAACTGCCTGGCGCCGAGTACAGCCAACTGACCCAGACCGTTCCAGGTCTGGAAAAACTCGAGGGTAACAATGGCCTGAGCCAGATGAGCGCCCTCAGCGGCTTGCTCGGCCAGTCGGCGGGAACCCCGGTGAGTGGCGAAGCCAATGCCGCGCTGGCGAATGTGAATAGCCTGCAGGATCTGAATCAGGCGTTCAGCGCCCTGGGCATGGACGGAGGGATGATCGGCCAGTTCGCCCCGCTGCTGCTGCAGTACCTCGGCCAGCAGGGCGTTGCTGGCTCGCTGCTGGGCAACCTGGGCAGCCTCTGGGGTGTCGGCAACGGCGCCTGATCGCTGCTGCGGGCGCTACTGAGCCGCGGCACCCGCCTCAGGCCGATGCTTCGCCGTAGCGCGCATCTTTGGGCGGCGTCGAAGTCGATCGAGGTAGGGTTTTGGCGGTCTGCAAGCATTCGGCGCGGGCGGCCTGCGCGCTCGGGCTGGCGCTTGGGGCGAGGAGTTTCTGACAAAATCAGCACCTCCTTTTCACTGCGGAGCTAGTAAAAAGAACCGACTGCGGTCAATTCAGTCCTACCCCTACATCCTTAGCTCGGAGTAACACTGCGCATGAAACGTACTCTCGCCCTGCTGGCCCTCATGGCGCTGCCTGTTCTGGCCGCCGAACCGACCATTTATGGCCGCTACGAATACATCAAGCTGCCGGAAATCAACCAGACCTTCAAAGCCAAGATGGACACCGGCGCGCTGACCGCCTCGCTGTCGGCCAAGGATATCGAGAGTTTCAAGCGCGATGGTGAAGAGTGGGTGCGCTTCCGCCTGGCGACAAAAGGGGCGGATGACACGGTCTACGAGCATCGCCTGGCGCGCATCAGCAAGATCAAAAGCCGCGCCGATGAGGAGGATGGTGAGGAAGACCCCGAGGTGGTGAAGCGCCCGGTGGTGGATCTGCAGATGTGCCTGGCTGGTGTGACGCGCACCATCGAGGTCAACCTGACCGACCGCAGCAGTTTCAACTATCCGCTGTTGATCGGCGCCAAGGCATTGCGCGAGTTCGACGCGGCGGTCAACCCGGCGCGCCGCTTCACCGCTGGCAAACCTAAGTGCTGATTGCTGTGGGCATGCGCCTGGCATGACGGCGACCGCCAGGTCGCGGTTGACCCTTAGCGCCGGTTTCGGCACCGTGCGGCTATCGTGTTGCTGCCGGATTGCTTGCTTATGCCACAGGTTCTGATCGTTGAAGATGAAGCGGCAATCGCCGACACCCTGATCTATGCCCTGCAAAGCGAGGGTTTCAGTACCCACTGGGTGGCGCTGGCCGGCGCGGCGCTGGAGTTTCAGCGGGCGACACCGGCGGACCTGCTGATTTTCGATGTCGGCCTGCCAGACATGAGCGGCTTCGAGGCGTGCAAGCAACTGCGGCGTTTCTCCGAGGTGCCGGTGTTGTTTCTCACCGCGCGCAATGCCGAAATCGACCGGGTGGTGGGCCTGGAGATCGGCGCCGACGATTACGTGACCAAACCGTTCAGCCCGCGCGAGGTGGCCGCACGGGTCAAGGCCATCCTCAAGCGTGTGCAGCCGCGTCCAGCGGAGCCTGCCGCGTGGAGCCAGGCCGGGCCGTTCCGCCTCGACCTCGAGCGTTACCAGATCCACTACCACGGTCAACTGCTCGGCCTGACCCGCCACGAGTTCTGCCTGTTGCAAGCCCTGTTCGGCCAGCCGGAGCGGGTGTTTTCCCGCGAGCAACTGCTGGATGCCACCGGCGTTGCCAGTGACGTCGGCTACGAGCGCAGCGTGGACAGTCATATCAAGAGCCTGCGCGCCAAGCTGCGCCTGGTGGCGCCTGACGCCGAGCCGATCCAGACCCATCGGGGCCTGGGTTACAGCCTGAGGCTCACGTGATGCCGCTCGGCATCCGCATCTTCCTGGTCTACTTTCTGTTCGTCGGGCTGTCCGGCTGGTTTGTCTTAAGCACGGTGATGGAGGAGATTCGTCCCGGCGTGCGCCAGTCCACCGAGGAAACCCTGGTGGACACCGCCAACCTCTTGGCCGAGTTGCTGCGCGATGACCTGCGCGCCGGGCGCCTGAACCAGAGCCGCTGGCAGGAACTGTTCCAGGCCTATGGCCAGCGCCAGCCGCAGGCCCGGATCTGGGACGTGACCAAGACGGCGGTGAGCCACCGCATCTACGTCACCGACGCGCAGGGCATGGTTCTGCTGGATTCCAGCGGCCAGGCGGTGGGCCAGGATTACTCACGCTGGAACGATGTCTACCTGACCCTGCGCGGTCAATACGGGGCTCGCTCGACCCGCGAGACCGCGGGCGATCCCGATTCCTCGGTGATGTACGTGGCGGCGCCGATCAATGATCACGGGCAAATCATTGGCGTGGTGTCGGTGAGCAAGCCGAGCCGTACCGTGCAACCCTACATCGAACGCTCGCAGCGGCGCCTGGCGTGGTTCGGCGCCGGGCTGATCGCCCTCGGCCTGCTGGTCGGTGGCGTGCTGTCCTGGTGGCTGAGCGGCTCGTTGCGCCGGTTGACCCGCTATGCCCGCGCGGTCTCGGCCGGTGAGCGTGGAGAACTGCCCAGGCTGCGCGGCGGCGAGCTGGCGCAACTGGCCGAGGCGCTTGAGTACATGCGCAACGAGCTGGAGGGCAAGGCCTATGTCGAGCGCTATGTGCACACCCTGACCCACGAACTGAAGAGCCCGCTGGCGGCCATCCGTGGTGCCGCCGAACTGCTCGAAGGTGAGATGCCGGTCGCGCAGCGCCAGCGCTTCGTCGGCAATATCCAGAACGAGAGCGCGCGCCTGCAGCAACTGATCGAGCGGCTGCTGAACCTTGCCCTGGTGGAGCAGCGCCAAGGCTTGGAGGAGCGCATCGGGCTGCCGCTGCGGGCGCTGCTGGACGAGCAGTTGCAGGCCCAGGCCGCGCGTATCGAGAGCGCGCAACTGCGCATCGAGAACCAGGTGGCCGAGGGGGTGCAGCTACTGGGCGAGCGCTTCTTGCTACAGCAGGCACTGGCCAATCTGCTCGACAACGCGCTGGACTTCACCCCGCCGGGCGGGCTGCTCCGTCTTAGCGCCGAGATGCGTGCGGGGTACGTTGAACTGAGCCTGTTCAACCAGGGCGAACCGATCCCCGATTACGCCTTGCCGCGTCTGACCGAGCGCTTCTATTCCCTGCCGCGCCCGCTCACTGGGCGCAAGAGCACTGGGTTGGGCCTGAATTTCGTGCAGGAAGTGGCTAGCCTGCATAGTGGTGGTTTAAGAGTGGGTAACGTGCACGGCGGGGTCGAGGTGCGGTTGACACTGCCGCGGGTTGAATAGGCAAGGTCGCGCAGCGGCATATCCCACTGTGAATGCTCAGGCATTGTTGGGTTACGGCCTTTGGCCTGATCCACTCTAGAGTTCGGTTGGCGTTGGCAGAAATCGTGCAAGTCGCAAAGCTCTGCTAAAAAGAAATACAAGCCTCGGGAGTAGCTGAATGAAAACGGTTGCCGAAATCCTCAAGTCAAAATCACATTCAATGATCTTCAGTGTCAGCCCCACGACCTCGGTACTAGATGCCGTCACCCTGATGGCTGAGAAGGGTATCGGTGCACTGGTGGTGCTGGAGGGCGAGCAACTGGTCGGTATCGTCAGTGAGCGTGACTATGCACGCAAGGTCGCTCTGCTGGAGCGCTCGTCGTTTACTGCGCAAGTCAGCGAAATCATGACGGCGAAGGTCATCACTGTAGAGCCGAGACAGAATAGCCAGCAATGCATGCAGTTAATGACCGAGGGGCGCCTGCGCCATCTGCCGGTTATGCAAGACGGCAAGCTGATCGGCCTGCTGTCCATTGGCGATCTGGTCAAGAACATCATCTCCGAGCAGGAAAGCCTGATTCATCATCTAGAGCAGTACATTCGCGGCGAGTAGCGCGCGGCCCGGTTCCGATACGGGAGGATGTAGGGTGGGTTAGCCGCGAAGCGGTGTAACCCATCCTACGGTTGCGCACATTCTCCACACACTCTCCATCCGCCCTGCACACAGCCTCCACTCAGCCTACCCAGACTCTCCCCATCGGCCACCTGGCCACCCACAGGGAGAGATGAGGATGAACCGAAACCTTGGCATCAAGCTGGGCGTGATTGCCTTGCTTATTGTGCTGCTGATGATTCCGCTGCTGCTGATCGGCGGCATGGTCAGTGAGCGGCAGACCCTGCGTGATGCTGTGCTGGCGGACATTGCGCACAGCTCCAGCGGGCAGCAGCAAGTCACTGGGCCGATTCTGGTGGTGCCCTACCGCAAGACGGTGCGGGAGTGGAAAACCCATGAGAAGAGCGGCGTGCGCTACCTTGAGGAGCTCGAAGAGCGTGGGCGCCTGTACTTCCTGCCGGAGCGTTTCGAGCTCAACGGCACGGTCGCCACCGAGGAGCGCAGCCGTGGCATTTACCAGGCTCGCCTGTACCACAGCGACAACCAGATCGGCGGCCACTTCCTGTTGCCGGCGCAGTACGGCATTCGCGAGAACTACGCCGATTACCGCTTCGAGCCGGCCTTCCTGAGTGTCGGCATCAGTGATATTCGCGGCATCGAGAGCGACCTCAAGTTGCGCCTGAATGGCACGGAGTTGCCGTTTGCCGCCGGCAGTGCCGACCGCCTGCTGGCCAACGGCGTGCATGCGCCGCTGCCGGCGCTGGACAGGGTCAACGGCCAGCGCCTGGACTTCGCCTTCAGCCTGAAACTGCAAGGCACCGCGCAGTTGGCGGTAACCCCGGTCGGCCGCGATACCCAGGTGCAGTTGCGCTCCGATTGGCCACACCCGAGCTTCGTTGGTGAGTTCCTGCCGGTGCAGCGGGAAGTGACGGGCAGCGGTTTTACCGCGCATTGGCAGACCAGCTTCTTCGCCACCAATTTCGAGGAAGTGTTGGATGACTGCGTCAGCGGCGGCGACTGCCAGGCCTTCAACAACCGCGACTTCGGCGTGAGCTTCATCGATCCGGTGGACCAGTACCTGAAGACCGACCGTGCGATCAAATACGCGCTGTTGTTCATCGCCCTGACTTTCGCCGGCTTCTTCCTCTTCGAGGTGCTCAAGCGTCTGGCGGTGCACCCGGTGCAGTACGGCCTGGTGGGCCTGGCCCTGGCGCTGTTCTACCTGTTGCTGTTGTCGCTGTCCGAGCACTTGCCCTTCGCTACGGCCTACGGGGTGGCCGCCACGGCCTGCGTGCTGCTGCTCGGCGTGTACCTCTCAGCGGTGCTGAAGAGCGTGCTGCGCGGTGCCGGTTTCAGCACTGCCCTGGCCGTGCTCTACGGGATGCTCTACGGCTTGCTCAGTGCCGAGGACTACGCGCTGCTGATGGGTTCGCTGCTGGTCTTCGGCCTGCTGGCCTGTGTGATGGTGCTGACCCGCAAGCTCGACTGGTATGGCCTCGGCAAAGCTGAAGCTGCGACGTCGTGCCTTTAGGGAGGATTCGACGATGAAAGTAGTGCTGCAATTTTCCGCCTGTTTGGCGCTCGGCGTGTTTGTCGCGCTGTTGATTCTGGTTGGCCTGATGTTCACCAGCGCGTTCGGTGTCATCGACGGGCTTGTGCTGACCGGCAAGCCGTTGGCCAGCCTGAGCCTAACGCTGTTGCCGGATAGCGTTTGGAGCGCTCTGACCGGTGTGCAAGGCGCTGCGCAGAACGCCTCGGTGCAGTCCTTTTTGCAGTTCTGTGCGGCGCTGGGGCAGCTCGCCTTGCTGCTGGGAGCGGGGTTGTTCCGTGGGTGCTGCTGGCGATGAGCGGGTATCTGGGGCTGCGCGAAGACGCGCAAGTGCGCGCGGTCTTGGTCGCGCGCATTGCCAAACTATTTCCCCGCCCACCGGAGCGATTTGACCGCCACTCTCGGAGTCGCGTTCTAGGAAGTGGATCGAGTCGCGACTAAAGCTCCCGCTACAAAAACAATGCGGCCTTTTTCTACAAGAGCCTGCCCCGCGTCGATCAAACCGGCGGCTGAGTGGCCTGCAACGACGGCCGCTGGCTGACCTCGGCATACCAGCCGGCCAGTTTCGGATAGTGGCTGCGCCAGTCCAGCTCGGGTTGGCGGAAGTCCAGGTAGCCCAACGCACAGGCCACACCGATGGCGGCGACATCGAAATGGCAGGTCAGCTCGGCGATGGCTTCTTCTTCGAACTGGCTGAGGGCGCGGGTGATCTTGTCCTGCTGCGCGGCCAGCCAAACGTCCCAGTGTTTTTCTACCGGGCGCAGAAAGGTCTCGTAGCGGATCAGTACGGCGGCATCGAGAATCGCATCGGCCAGCGAGGCCAGGGTCAGGCGCCGCCAGCGCGCGGGGCCTTCACGGGGAATCAGCGGTTCGCCGACATGTTGCTGGTCGAGGTACTCGAAGATCACCCGGCTGTCGTGCAACAGGTTGCCATCGGCCAGGCGCAGGGCGGGAATCTTGCCGGCCGGGTTGCTGGCATTCACGTCTGGGCTCGGGCTGATCGGACTCAGCGTTACGCTGTGCAAGGCCACGCGGTCAAGCTGGCCGGTCTCATGCAAGAGCACCATCACCTTGCGCACGAAGGGGGAGGAGGGGCTGTGGAACAGGGTCATCGACGGCATGCGTGTCACTCCGTAGGGAAACGCGGATGTAGGGTTGGCAAGTCTCTTATATCTCGGCATAACCGGCACAGCTCTCAAATGGCTATGGACCATGAGTTCATGGCAAGGATGCGTGATGCGGATAATAAATCGCTGCAGCCGATGGCAGTCAGCCTGCAAAACCCACCCTGCCAGTCTGAACGCAGAGGTAGGTTGGTGCTGAGCCGAAGGCGATGCCCAACAACCGGGCTGAAAGGCCGGGCTACCAAGTTCGAGACCGAGCATAGGCAGTCGCATGCGACTCCTTGTTGGGCATCACTGCGTTCAGCACCAACCTACGCGGTGTACCAGATGCGTCCATCCGGCGCGGGGGCCACGTCATGCGGGCCGCTGCCGCGGGGCAACGGGTAGTACTGCACTTGAGCGGCGAACAGGGGCGTGCTGAGCAACAGGCCGAGCACGGCGGCCAAGGCTGAACGAGGCATGGGCGAACTCCGGCCAGTGGACACTCAGTATGGACTGCCGGAGACTGGTGAGGGTTCGGCGGCAACTTGTCGTGTGCGCCGAGCTGTGCCATCACCCACAACTAAGGAGAAGCCGCATGAGCGCGCCCCTACTGATCGTTGGTTCCTATCTATCGCCTTATGTGCGCAAGGTGCTGGTCTGCCTAGAGAGCAAGGGCGTGGCCTACGAGGTCGACCCGATAGTGCCGTTCTTCGGTAACGACGACTTCGGCCGCCTCAGCCCGCTGCGCCAGGTGCCGGTGCTGGTGGACGGCGAGCTGGTGCTGAACGACTCCACGGTGATCTGCCAGTACCTGGAGGAGCGCTACCCCGAGCCTGCGCTCTATCCGGCGGACATCGCCCAACGCGCTCGGGCCCGCTGGCTGGAGGAATTCGCCGACACGCGGATGGGCCAGGTGATCATCTGGCAACTGTTCAACCAGTTGGTGATCCGGCGTTCGGTGTGGGGCAAGGAGCCGGATCAGGCGCTGCTCGAGCGCACCTATAACGAAGACCTGCCGGCCATCTTCGACTATCTCGAGGGCCAGTTGCCGGCGCAGGGTTGGCTGTTCGGTACGCCGTCGATCGGCGAGATCAGCCTTGCCAGCTTCATGCGTAACGCCCAATTCGCCCGTTATCAACTGGACGTCGCGCATTGGCCGAGGCTGGCTGCCTGCATGGATGCGACCCTGAAACTGCCGGCGTTCGGCAAGCTGACTGCCTTCGAGGCGATCTGCGCGCGCACGCCGATTGCCCAGCAACGTGAGGCCCTGCTTACGGCTGGCGCCCCCATCAGTGCGCAGACTCATGGCCGCACCGAGCCGATTCTCGGGGTGATGAGCCGCGGCTAAATCGCCGGGGCCTGCTGTCGGCGGCGCCAGCGGGCAGTGGCATCGGCCAGTTTGGCGGGGCTGTCCAACCCTTGCTGGCGCGCGCGGCTGAACAGGATCATTGCCAGTTCGGCGGTGACCAGGGCATCGGCGCTGGCGTGGTGGCGCTGCTGCACCTGCAGCCCGAAGTGCTGGGTCCAGTCGTCCAGTCCGGCGTGACGGATGGCGGCGTGCGGGCAGAGCAGCGGCGCCAGCGCGGCGACATCGAAGAAGGCGTGCCGTAGGCGATAGCCGAGGTCCTGCTTCAAGGCTCGGGCCAGCATGTGCTGGTCGAACGGGGCGTGGAAGGCGAGCAGGGGGCTGTC
This sequence comes from Pseudomonas cavernicola, assembly GCF_003596405.1. Taxonomy (NCBI): domain Bacteria; kingdom Pseudomonadati; phylum Pseudomonadota; class Gammaproteobacteria; order Pseudomonadales; family Pseudomonadaceae; genus Pseudomonas; species Pseudomonas cavernicola. The sequence goes on along the minus strand of NZ_QYUR01000002.1, from coordinate 631,094 downwards.
GCCGACGAACTCCATGAAGTCCAGCAGCGCATCTGCCGGCTCGACCCCGGCCGCCAGGGCGCTGGGGGCGATGCCGTGGATCAGCACGCTGGCGCTGGGCTTCTGCGCGGCCCGCTGCAAGGTGCACTCGAACTGCTGGCCGAGGTCGATGGCGCCGTCCTCGATCACCACCGCGCCAATCGACAGCACCTGATCGCGGCTCATGTTCAGCCCACTGGTCTCCAGGTCGAGCACCACGAAGCGCTGCTCGCGCAGGGGCCGATCATTCAGTGCCGTGGGCGTCGCCAGCTGGGCGCGCCGTTCGGCAAGGGCGCTGCCCGGCTGTGGGCGAGAGCGGCGGCTGAGCCAGGAGAAGGCGTTCATAGCTGGTAGCGCAGCGCCAGGCTGCTCTGCAGGCGCTGGGCCTGACGGAAGGATTCACGCAGGATGCGCCGATCCAGGTGGTTGAGGCTGTCCGGGTCCAGGCGATTGGAATATGGCAGCTGCTGTCGCGCTTGTTGCTGGTGCTGTTGCATGCGGGTTTGCTGGATGAAGTGGTAGGCCTCCTCATAAGCGGCGCCATCCAGTGGATCGATCACTGCTTTGACAGTCAGCTCGCGCAGGCGCTGCAAGGTGTTGCCGGCGGCGATGCCGTGGGCCAGGGCGAGCAGCCGGGCGCCATCGACGAAGGGCGTCAGGCCTTGCACCTTGAGGTCGAGGGTGTGTTTTTCGGCGCCTTTACGGGTCACTACGAAGTCGCGAAAACGCCCGACCGGCGGCCGATTGCGCAAGGCGTTATCGGCCAGCAGGCGTTGGAAGATACGGTTGTCGGCGACGTCTACCAGCAACTGCTGGCGCAATTGCTCACAGCCATCTTCCGGCCCCCAGACGGCCCGTAGGTCGAAGTAGATGCTGGATCTCAGCAGGTTCTCCGGCGTCGCCTCACGAATAAAGCCGCTGAAACGCCGTGACCACTCCGCCCGCGACAGGCACAGCTCGGGGTTGCCGGCCATGATGTTGCCTTGGCACAGGCTAAAACCGCAGAGTGCCAGGCTCTGGTTGATCCGTTCCGCCAGCGGCAGCAGGCGCCCGCGAATCTGCGCGGCCTCCGGTGCATCCGCTGCATCGAACAGCATGCCGTTGTCCTGATCGGTATGCAGGGTCTGTTCCCGTCGACCCTCGCTGCCAAAGCACAGCCAGGTGAAGGGCACGCCCGGGTCGCCGAGTTCTTCCAGGGTCAGCTCGATCACCCGGCAGACGGTGTGGTCGTTGAGCAGGGTGATGATCTGGGTGATCTGCGTCGAGGAGGCACCGTGGGCGAGCATGCGGTCGACCAGTTGGCGGATGTCGCTGCGCAGTGCCACCAGGGTTTCGACCTTGCCGGCGTGGCGGATGGTACGCGCCAGATGCACCAGGTCGACCCGTTGCAGGGAGAACAGGTCGCGTTCGGAAACTACCCCGCAGAGTTGGCCGTCCTGCACCAGGCAGACGTGGGCGATATGCCGCTCGGTCATGGCGATGGCGGCGTCGAAGGCGCTGGCCGCTGGCGGTAGATGGAAGGGCGCCGGAGTCATCAGTTGGTCGATCGCCTGGCTGAGATCGCCACTGCCGGCGGCCACCACGCGGCGCAAATCGCGCAGGGTAAAAATCCCCAGCGGCCGTCGCCGTGGATCGACGATGACGATGCTGCCGACCTGCTGTTCGTGCATCAGCTTGACCGCTTCGCACAGTGGCGTGCCCGGTACGCAAACCACCGGTTGGCGCATTGCCAGCTCGCTCAGGCGGGTATCCAGCGAATACTGCGCGCCGAGCGTTTCCACCGCGCGCAGTTGCACCTGCTGGTTGACCTGATCGAGCAGGCTGCTGACCCCGCGCAGGGCGAAGTCGCGAAACGTGCTGGAGAGGGCGAACAGCTTGATAAAGGCCGGTTTGCTCAGCAGCAGGCAGAAGCTGTCTTCGGCGGCCAGGTGTTCGGTGCGGGTGGCGCGCTCGCCGAGTAGCGCCGCCAGCGGAAAGCACTCGCCAGTGGTGATCTCGAAGGTTGTCTCGGTGCCGAGCTTGGCCGCGTGCGGCCGCTCGCCGACTACCCGGCCCTGCTTGACGATATAGAAGTGCTGAACCGGCCCGTCGCTGGGTTGGAGGATGCTCTCGCCGGCGCCATAGAAGCGCAGCTGACACTGCTCCAGCAGATAGGCCAGGTGGGCGCTTTCCATCAGGTTGAACGGCGGGAATTTCTGCAGGAACTCCATCAGCCCGTGGATGTTCTGCTGCACCGCAACCTTGCCCGCCTGGGCGAAGTCATCCGCTTTGCTCATCACGCACATCCAGATTCATCGACTGCCCCATGGTCGGCCGGATGGCGCCGGGGGCACATTGGACGTAAGTCTAAAAGACGGGTTTTGCCGTACTCCTTACCTCAGAGAGGAGGATGCAGTGTGCAGGCCAGATTTCTGCAATCCACTTGCGAGAGGGAATGGCTTGTCGCTCAGCTCCTGCCCCGTATTGAATGAGCGCGTGCGACCCTAACCGGCCATTCGCAGAAGTCGCAAATGAGGCTTCAGTAGGGCGGGAGGAACCCGCGCGGTAATTCCACAGAGGCCAGCCGCGCGGGTTTCACCCGCCCTACTAGGCTGCAATTACCGGGCGACCTATATCAGGTCGAGGTTTTGCAAGCGCCCATAAAAAACCGCCCCGAAGGGCGGTTTTTTAGTCGCAGTACGAATTACAGGCTGTTCTTGGCCTTGAATTCGCGGCGGCGGCGGTGCAGTACCGGCTCGGTGTAACCGTTCGGCTGCTTGGTGCCTTCGATCACCAGTTCGACGGCAGCCTGGAAGGCGATGTTGTCGTCGAAGTTCGGTGCCAGCGGGCGGTACAGCGGGTCGTTGGCGTTTTGACGGTCAACCACCGGCGCCATGCGCTTGAGGCTGGCCAGCACTTGCTCTGCGCTGACGATGCCATGACGCAGCCAGTTGGTCAGCAGTTGGCTGGAGATGCGCAGGGTGGCGCGGTCTTCCATCAGGCCGACGTCATTGATGTCCGGCACCTTGGAGCAGCCGACGCCTTGGTCGATCCAGCGCACCACGTAACCGAGGATGCCCTGGGAATTGTTGTCCAGTTCGTTCTGGATCTCTTCGGCCGACCAATTGGTATTTGCAGCCAACGGAATGCTGAGGATGTCGTCCAGGGACGCGCGTTCACGCTTGGCCAGCTCGGCCTGACGAGCGAACACGTCGACCTTGTGGTAGTGCAGGGCGTGCAGAGCAGCAGCGGTCGGCGACGGGACCCAGGCAGTGTTGGCGCCGGCCAGCGGGTGAGCGATTTTCTGCTCGAGCATGGCGGCCATCAGGTCGGGCATGGCCCACATGCCTTTACCGATCTGCGCACGACCTTGCAGGCCGGTAGCCAGACCGATATCGACGTTCCAGTTTTCGTAGGCAGCGATCCACTTCTCGGATTTCATGGCCGCTTTACGCACCATGGCGCCAGCTTCCATGGAGGTGTGCAGCTCGTCACCGGTACGGTCGAGGAAGCCGGTGTTGATGAACACCACGCGCTCGCTGGCGGCCTTGATGCAGGCCTTGAGGTTGACGGTGGTACGCCGCTCTTCGTCCATGATGCCGACTTTCAGGGTGTTGCGCGGCAGGCTCAGGACGTCTTCGATGCGGCCGAACAGTTCGTTGGTGAACGCGGCTTCTTCCGGGCCGTGCATCTTCGGCTTAACGATGTACATCGAGCCGGTACGGCTGTTCTTGCGGCTGCTGCTGCCATTCAGGTTGTGCACGGCGATCAGCGCGGTAACCAGGCCGTCCATGATGCCTTCCGGCACTTCGTTGCCTTTGGCGTCGACGATGGCGTCGATGGTCATCAGGTGGCCGACGTTGCGCACGAACAGCAGGGAACGGCCATGCAGGCTCAGTTCGCCGCCGTTGGCCGCGGTGTAGACGCGGTCCGGGTTCATGGTGCGGGTGAAGGCGCTGCCGCCTTTCGACACTTGTTCCGCCAAGTCACCTTTCATCAGGCCCAGCCAGTTGCGGTAGACCACCACTTTGTCGTCGGCATCGACGGCAGCGACCGAGTCTTCGCAGTCCATGATGGTGGTCAACGCCGCTTCCATCAGCAGGTCTTTGACACCGGCGGCATCGGTCTGGCCGATTGGGCTGTTGGCGTCGATCTGGATTTCGAAGTGCAGGCCGTTGTTTTTCAACAGTACGGCTTTCGGCGCCGCAGCGTCGCCCTGGAAACCGATGAATTGGGCGGCGTTTTTCAGGCCGCTGGTTCTGCCGTTTTTCAGGCTGACCACCAACGCGCCGTTCTTCACTACATAGGCGGTAGCGTCGACGTGGGAACCGCTTTCCAGCGGTGCGGAGTCATCCAGGAAGGCACGGGCGAAGGCGATCACCTTGTCACCGCGGACCTTGTTGTAACCCTTGCCTTTCTCGGCGCCGCCTTCTTCGCTGATCACATCGGTGCCGTACAGGGCGTCGTACAGCGAGCCCCAGCGGGCGTTGGAGGCGTTCAGGGCGAAGCGCGCGTTCATCACCGGGACGACCAGCTGCGGGCCGGCCATGCGGGCGATTTCTTCGTCGACGTTCTGGGTGGTGGCTTGGAAATCTGCGACTTCTGGCAGCAGGTAACCAATTTCTTGCAGGAAGGCTTTGTAAGCCACGGCGTCATGCGCCTGACCAGCACGCGACTGGTGCCAGGCATCGATCTTGGCCTGGAAGTCATCGCGCTTGGCGAGCAGGGCTTTGTTCTTCGGCGCCAGGTCATTAATGACGTTTTCGGCACCGACCCAGAACTGCTCGGCAGAAATCCCGGTACCGGGGATGGCTTCGTTATTTACGAAGTCGAACAGGACTTTGGCGACCTGAAGGCCACCGACTTGAACGCGCTCAGTCATCACTTGCCTCACTCTGCTCAGCTCTTCAGCTCTACTCAATAGCCCACTACGGACTCGCGGCGTTGGCCGTCTTGTAGTCCGAGGCGCGGCATACTACATCAAGATGTTGTGAAAATCAGTGGGCACGCGTCGCTCTGCGACCGGAGCGTGCCTTGCAGTCACAGCGGGGGCGCGGATGTTCTCAAAAATCCTACAGATTGTTCCAGATAAATCTTCAAACAGTACACGATTTGTTCGCTGGCGCACCTGCGACCTGCGGTCGCGGCTGCCTTGAAGAGCGCTCGATAAGTATTGCCTATACTCGGGCATCACTTCGTTGGAGCGTATCGAATGCCTATCCATGCTGCCGCCACTGAAGACCTCGACGACCTGGCGCGGCTGTTTGTCGGCTATCTCGAGTTCTACGAAGTACCCAAGCCGCTAGCGGTGGTCCGCGAGTTTCTTGCGGTGCGTTTGAAGCGAGGCGACTCAACGCTGCTGCTCGCCCGGGATGTCGCCGGTACGGCGCTGGGCTTCGTCCAGCTTTACCCGTTTTTCTCATCCTTGGCGCTCGAATCCGCGTGGTTGTTGAGTGATCTCTATGTGGTGGCACAGGCTCGCCGTCAGGGTATTGGTGAGGCGCTGATGAATGCGGCGCGCGCGCATGCACAGGCGAGCGGCGCTTGTGGCCTACAACTGGAAACGGCGAAGACTAATTTGCCCGGGCAGGCGCTGTATGAGCGCCTAGGCTATGTAAGAGATGAAGTCTTTTATACCTATTGGCTGAGCTTGGCGCGCACTTGAATCAGGCTCGCCTGGCTTATAGAAAAGGAGTCGCGCGTGAATCATCTGGTACTCACGGTCATCGCCCAGGACAAGCCTGGCCTGGTGGAGCAGATTGCCGAGTGCATCGCCGAGCACGGCGGTAACTGGTTGGAAAGTCGCATGTCGCGGATGGCCGGGCAGTTCGCCGGCATCCTGCGGGTCGGGGTGCCGGCGGAGGCTTACGATGAGTTGGTCGACGCCCTGCAAGCGTTGAACAGCCACGGTATTCGCGTGCTGGTGGCGGAAAGCGGCATCGAGCCGTCCTGCACCTGGAAGCCGATCCTGCTCGATCTGGTGGGCAACGACCGGCCGGGCATCGTTCGCGATATCACGAAGTTGCTGACAGAGCACGGGATCAACGTGGAAAGTCTGGTCACCGAGGTGATGCCGGCGCCGATGAGCAGCGAGCCGTTGTTCCATGCCAAGGCGGTGTTGGCGGTACCGCTGACGCTGTCGCTGGAGCTGTTGCAGACCCGCCTGGAAACCCTGGCCGATGACTTGATGGTGGAGCTCAACCTGCGCAACGCCGAGAACGGAGGTTGATGCTGAGCCGAAGGCGATGCCCAACAACCGGCCTGCAAGGCCGGGCTTTCAAGGGTGAGATCGAGTCAAGGGAGTCGCGGGGCGACTCCTTGTTGGGCATCGCTATGCTCAGCACCAACCTACGAGGGCTGTCTCTGCCTGCGCGCAGTTTCGTAGGGTGGGTTAGGCCGAGGGCCATAACCCACCATCCGGCCCATGGGGCCGGCCAATGACGATGTCTGTGAATCTCGCTGGTGGGTTACGCCCCTTCGCGGCTAACCCACCCTACGGCTTGGCTCAACGCGGCCCACAGCAGGTCGAGCATTTTTTGCTCTGGTCGCGCTACGAGGGCTGTCTCTGCCTGCGCGCAGTTTCGTAGGGTGGGTTAGGCCGAGGGCCGTAACCCACCATTGCGCCGCAGATTGAACCAGGCATCGATGCTGTACAGCAGTAACCCCGCCCAGATAAAGCCGAAGGCTGCCAGCGTGCTGGGGGTCAGGTGCTCGCCGAATAGGAACACCGCCTGCAGCAGCACCAAGGTCGGCGCCAGGTACTGCAGAAAACCCAAGGTGGTGTAAGGCAGGTGGCGGGCGGCGGCGTTGAAGCAAACCAGCGGCACCAGGGTGATCGGCCCGGCCGCGGCAAGCCAGAGCGCCTGCGAGGTGGTCCAGAAACTCGCCTGGCTGCTCGCCGCTGTGGGGTTCAGCAGTAGCCAGCCGACAGCCAGCGGCACCAGCATCCAGGTCTCCACAACCAAGCCTGGCAGCGCCGCGACCGGCGCCTGCTTGCGAATCAGCCCGTAGAACCCGAAAGAAAAGGCCAGCACCAGCGACACCCAGGGCAGGCTGCCGACTTGCCAGACCTGTTGCGCCACTCCAATCGCTGCGAGGGCGACGGCCAGCCATTGCAGCGGACGCAGGCGTTCGCGCAGCAGAAACAGGCCCAGTAGTACGTTGATCAGCGGGTTGATGTAGTAGCCGAGGCTGGCTTCCAGCATGCGGCCGTTATTCACCGCCCAGACATAGGTCAACCAGTTCACGGCGATCAGCGTGCCGCTGGCGGCCAGCACGGCGAAGCGCCGCGGGTTGTTGCGCAGCTCGGCCAGCCAGCCTGGATGCTTCCAGACCAGCAACAGCAAAGCTCCGCAGAGCGCCGACCAGAGCACGCGATGGACGATGATCTCGAGCGCCGGCACCTGGGCGATGGCTTTGAAATAGAGCGGGAAAAGGCCCCAGATGCTGTAGGCGGTGAGGCCGAGGATGTACCCGCGGCGCGGGTTGGCGGCGTGCATGCTGAGTCCTTGCTTAGGCAGCTAACGAGTTCGTCGGCCATTCTAAGGTCGCTCAGTCGACCTGTCTGTTAGTTCAGGTTTTTCTTCGTTGGATAAAATACGCAAGTCGTAAGGTTAGCTTTACAGCAACGGTTGGTTGCGCTGCGGGCACGATTTAGAACAGCCGCAGCGGCTCTTCGTTGAGCGCCGCCAGCTGTTCGCGCAGCACCAGCACCTGCTCGCCCCAATAGCGCTCGCTGCCGAACCAGGGAAAGCTGTGGGGGAAGGCAGGGTCGTCCCAGCGACGCGCCAGCCAGGCGCTGTAGTGCACCAGACGGAGGGAGCGCAGGCCTTCGATCAGCGGCAGCTCGCGCGGATTGAAATCGTGGAACTCCTGGTAGCCATCCATCAGTTCGGAGAGCTGGCCCAGGCGTTCCTGGCGGTCACCGGCGAGCATCATCCACAGATCCTGCACCGCCGGGCCCATGCGGCAGTCATCGAGGTCGACGATATGGAATACCTCGTCGCGACACATCATGTTGCCCGGGTGGCAGTCGCCGTGCATGCGGATCGCCTGATAGGGCGTCGCGGCATACAGTTCTTCGACGCGCTTGAGCAGGTCGCGGGCGACCGACTCATAGGCCGGTAGCAGGCTGCGAGGGACGAAGTTGCCTTCCAGCAATGTGCTCAGCGAATCATGGCCAAAGTTCTGAACCGCCAGTTCTTCGCGGTGTTCGAAGGGCTTGGTCGCGCCCACCGCATGCAGGCGGCCGAGTAGCTGACCGAGGCGATAGAGCTGATCGAGATTGCCCGGTTCCGGCGCGCGGCCGCCGCGGCGGGGGAACAGGGTGAAGCGAAAGCCGGCGTGTTCGAACAGCGTCTGGCCATTGTGTATGAGCGGCGCCACCACCGGAACGTCGCACTCGGCCAGTTCGAAAGTGAAGCTGTGCTCCTCGAGGATCGCCGCATTGCTCCAGCGCGCCGGCCGGTAGAACTTGGCGATCAGCGGTTCGCCGTCCTCGATACCCACCTGATACACGCGGTTCTCGTAGCTGTTCAGCGCCAGCACGCGGGCGTCGCTGATAAAGCCAATGCTCTCGACGGCATCGAGTACAAGGTCGGGAGTGAGCGCGGCGAAGGGGTGGGTCATGGGGCAATCCAGACAGCGGGGCGTACCAGTGTACGCCCACAAGCCAGGTGGCCGCCGATTGTGCGTGCCAGCACGGTGAGAAAAACCGACGCACTAGGTTGGGTAGAGCCGCCTTTTGGTGAAACCCAGCTTACCCATCGCCGGGTTTCGGCGTACGCGCCAGGCAATACACATCGACTCGCGTGGCACCGGCTTTTTTCAGCAGGCGGGCGAGGCGTTCGGCGGTGGCGCCGGTCGTCAGCACATCGTCGACCAGCGCCAAATGGCGACCTTTGATCGCGGCGTGATTGGCCAGGGCAAAGGCATGGCGCAGATTGCGTTTGCGCGCGGCAGCATCGAGTTTCTGCTGTGCCGGGGTGTCGTGGGTGCGCAGCAGCCAGCCTTCCGCCAGGGGCAGTTGCAGACTCTGGCTGAGCCAGCGGGCCAGCATCGCCGCCTGATTGAAGCCGCGCTGGCGCAAGCGCCGATTGGCCAGTGGCACTGGTAGCAGGAGGTCCGGGCGAGGGAGGCCTTGATCGAAAGAATTGAGCAGATGCTGTGACAAAAGCTCGGCCAGCAGGCGTCCCAATGGCCACTTGGCCTGATGTTTGAACCGCGTGATCAGCGTATCGACAGGAAATGCATAGCGCCAGGGCACTTCGACGCGGCTAAAACTTGGCGGGCGCTGCAGGCATTCTCCACAAACGAGACCGGAGGTCGGCAAAGGCAGCGCGCAGATGAGGCAGTGCCCGCCGAGCCAGGGTAGTTCCGTCTCGCAACTGCTGCAGAGGGGGACAAGGGTGTCCGCAGGCTCGTCACACAGCAAGCAAGACTGTTTGTTTTTTAACCAGATGTAAACCGGCTTTCTGCTACCTGGTTGACAGCGCATATCGCTTCCTTAACTATGCCGAACATCCGTGTCGCGCCTGTGGACTTTAGCAGGTGCAAGCTACTAGTAAGGAACACCGAATGAGCGCCACTACTACCCCTAACCTGCGTCACGACTGGTCCCTCGCCGAGGTTAAGGCGCTCTTCGAGCAGCCGTTCAACGACCTGTTGTTCCAGGCACAGACCGTGCACCGCGCGCATTTCGATGCCAATCGCGTGCAAGTCTCGACCTTGCTGTCGATCAAGACCGGCGCCTGCCCGGAAGACTGCAAGTACTGCCCGCAGTCCGGCCACTACAACACCGGGCTGGAAAAAGAAAAGCTGATGGAAGTGCAGAAAGTCCTGCAAGCCGCCGCCGAGGCCAAGGCCATCGGCTCGACGCGTTTCTGCATGGGCGCCGCCTGGAAGCACCCATCGGCGAAAGACATGCCCTACGTGCTGGAAATGGTCAAAGGCGTGAAGGCGCTGGGCCTGGAAACCTGCATGACCCTCGGCCGCCTGGACCAGGAGCAGACCGCTGCCCTGGCCACTGCCGGCCTCGACTACTACAACCACAACCTGGATACCTCGCCAGAGTTCTACGGCAGCATCATCACCACCCGTACCTACAGCGAGCGTTTGCAAACCCTGGCTTACGTGCGCGATGCAGGGATGAAGATCTGCTCCGGCGGCATCCTCGGCATGGGCGAGTCGCTGGACGACCGCGCCGGCCTGCTGATTCAGTTGGCTAACCTGCCGGAGCATCCGGAATCGGTGCCGATCAACATGCTGGTGAAGGTCCAGGGCACGCCGCTGGAGAATGCCGAGGATGTCGATCCGTTCGACTTCATTCGCATGCTCGCCGTGGCCCGCATCCTGATGCCCATGTCGCACGTACGGCTGTCCGCCGGCCGTGAGGCGATGAACGAACAGATGCAGGCCTTGGCCTTCTTCGCCGGCGCCAACTCGATTTTCTACGGCGAGAAACTGCTGACCACCGCCAACCCCCAAGCGGACAAGGATATGCAGCTGTTCAGACGCCTCGGGATCAAGCCGGAAGAGCGCGAAGAGCATTCCGATGAGGTGCACCAGGCCGCGATCGAACAGGCCCTGGTCGAGCAGAAGAGCAGCGAGCTGTTCTACGACGCCACCTCGGCTTGAAACGGTCAGCTCCCTCTCCCGTTGCGGGAGAGGGTTGGGGAGAGGGCTCACGGATCTCTGCGGTCCGGCCCTCTCCCCCAACCCCTCTCCCGTTTCGGGAGAGGGGAGTCATATCTCCTTTACACCGAGCTGCCATGAGCTTCGACCTCGCCGCCCGTCTCGCCGCCCGCCACGCAGACAATCTGTATCGCCAGCGGCCACTGCTGGAAAGCCCGCAAGGCCCGCTGGTCATGGTCGATGGCCGGTCCATGTTGGCGTTCTGCAGCAACGATTACCTGGGCTTGGCCAATCACCCAGAGGTGATCGCCGCCTGGCGTGCCGGTGCCGCGCGCTGGGGCGTCGGTGGCGGCGCTTCGCACCTGGTGATCGGCCACAGCACTCCGCACCATGAACTGGAAGAAGCCTTGGCCGAGTTCACCGGGCGGCCCAAGGCACTGCTGTTTTCCACCGGCTATATGGCCAACCTCGGCGCCGTTACGGCGTTGGTCGGGCAGGGCGATACGGTGCTGGAAGACCGTCTCAATCACGCCTCCTTATTGGATGCTGGCTTGCTCAGCGGCGCGCGTTTTTCACGTTACCTGCATAACGATGCGGCGAGCCTCGCCAGCCGCCTGGAGAAAGCCAGCGGCAACACCCTGGTGGTGACCGACGGCGTATTCAGCATGGACGGCGATCTGGCCGATCTGCCGGCGCTGGCGGCTGCGGCAAAAGCTCGGGACGCCTGGTTGCTGGTCGATGATGCCCACGGCTTTGGCCCGCTGGGCGCCAATGGCGGCGGGATCGTCGAACACTTCGGCCTGGGGCTGGAGGATGTGCAGGTTCTGGTCGGCACCCTCGGCAAGGCCTTCGGTACGGCGGGCGCGTTCGTCGCCGGTAGCGAGGAGTTGATCGAAACGCTGATCCAGTTTGCTCGGCCCTACATCTACACCACCAGCCAGCCACCGGCGCTGGCCTGTGCCACGCTGAAAAGCCTTGAACTGCTGCGCACGGAAAGTTGGCGGCGGGCGCATCTGGCCACGCTGATTCAGCAATTTCGCGCGGGGGCGCACAGCATCGGCCTGCAATTGATGGACAGCTTCACGCCGATCCAGCCGATCCTGATCGGCGACAGCGGTCGTGCGCTGCGCTTGTCGCAGATGCTCCGTGAGCGCGGCTTGCTGGTTACCGCGATCCGCCCGCCAACGGTGCCGGCCGGCAGCGCGCGCCTGCGGGTTACCCTCTCGGCCGCCCATAGCGAGGCGCAGCTGCAGCTATTGTTAGAGGCACTGGCCGAATGCTGGCCGCGCTTAGGTGCAGAAGAACCTGCGGAGATTGCCAATGCGTAATCGTCTGATTCTATTGCCCGGCTGGGGCCTGGGTAGCGCACCGCTGGAGCCCCTGGCTGCGGCCCTGCAAGGCTTGGATGAGCGCCTGCGGGTGCAGATCGAACCGCTGCCGACCTCAGGCTCCAGCGATCCTGCCGACTGGCTGGACGAGTTGGACGCCAACCTGCCGGAAGACGTTTGGCTCGGTGGTTGGTCATTCGGCGGTATGCTCGCCGCCGAATTGGCCGCTCGCCGCGCTGATCGCTGCTGCGGCCTGCTGACCCTGGCCAGCAATGCCTGTTTCGTCGCCCGCGACGATTGGCCGAGCGCCATGTCCAAGGCCAACTTTGGCGCCTTCCGCGAGGGCTGTGTGGTCGATGCGGATACCACCCTGAAACGCTTCAGTCTGCTCAGCGCCCAAGGCGCGGCAGAGGCCCGCAGCCTGGCACGGCTGCTCGCCGGTGGGGCTCCGCACACGGCGGCCACGGCTCTGCTGCAGGGCTTGGACGTGCTCGCCGCCCTGGATACCCGCGGCGCTTTGCAAGCCTTCCGAGGCCCGCAGTTGCACCTGTTTGCCGGCGCCGATGCGCTGGTGCCGGGCGAGGCGGCCGGTGCGCTACTGGCGTTGCTGCCGGATATCGAAATCGGCTTGATCGAACAGGCCAGCCACGCGTTTGTCGTCGAGCGCCCGCATGAAGTGGCGGCGGCCATCCAGGCTTTTTTGCACGAGTCTGGCGATGACTGATCTCGCCCATTCCCCGGTGCTTGGCGCGTTACCGGACAAGCGCCAGGTCGCCGCTTCCTTTTCCCGCGCGGCGGAGAGCTACGACAGTGTGGCTGAGTTGCAACGCGCGGTCGGCGCGCAACTGTTGGCGCGTTTGCCGCCTGCGCAGCCGGTGCAAGCTTGGCTGGATCTGGGCTGTGGTACCGGGCATTTCAGCCGGGCGTTGGCGCAGCGGTTTCCGTCCGCGCAGGGTGCGGCGCTGGATATTGCCGAGGGTATGCTCCGGCATGCGCGGCCTTTGGGTGGCGCCCAGCAGTTCATCGCTGGCGATGCCGAGCGGCTGCCACTCCGGGCGCAGAGCCGCGATCTGCTGTTCTCCAGCCTGGCGGTGCAATGGTGCGCGGATTTCGCCGCGGTATTAGCCGAAGCCGAACGGGTTTTACAGCCGGGCGGCCTGTTTGCGTTCAGCAGCCTGTGTGTCGGCACGCTGCAGGAATTGCGCGATAGCTGGCAGGCGGTGGATGGCTTGGTCCACGTCAATCGCTTCCGCCAGTTTGCCGATTACCAGCGCTTGTGTGCCGCCAGCGGTTTACGCGTGCTGAACCTGGAGACCCTGCCGGAGGTTCTGTATTACCCGGATGTGCGCAGCTTGACCCACGAGCTGAAAGCCTTGGGTGCGCACAACCTGAATCCCGGCCGCCCCGGCGGCCTGACGGGGCGTGCGCGGATTCTCGCGCTGATCGACGCCTATGAAGGTTTTCGTCAGCCCCAGGGGCTGCCGGCGACCTATCAAGTGGTCTATGCCGTCTTGCAGAAAGAGCACTGAAATGACTGCGGTCTTTTTTATTGCCGGCACCGATACCGAAGTCGGTAAGACCACCATCGCCGCGGGTTTGCTGCATGCGGCGCGGTTGGCCGGGCTGAGTACGGCGGCGGCCAAGCCGGTGGCGTCCGGCTGTAGCGCCAGCAGCGAGGGCCTGCGCAACGAAGATGCGCTGGCGCTGCTCGGCGAATGCTCGCTGCCGTTGAGTTACGCCGAGGTCAATCCCTGGGCTTTCGCTCCTGCTATCGCCCCGCACCTGGCGGCGCGCGAGGCGGGGGTGACGCTCAATGTCGAAGCGTTGCGCGGACCGGTGCAGCATATTCTCGCGAAAGCTGCGGATTTCACCCTGGTGGAAGGCGCGGGTGGCTGGCGCGTGCCATTGGCCGGGCAGGAGTTGCTGTCAGATCTGCCGATCGCACTCGATTTGCCGGTGATTCTGGTGGTCGGTGTCCGGCTGGGCTGTATCAATCATGCGTTGTTGACCGCGGAAGCCATCCAGCGGGACGGCCTGAGCTTGGCCGGTTGGGTGGCGAATATCGTCGACCCGGCCACTTCGCGCTTGGAAGAGAATCTCGCAACACTCGCCGAGCGCTTGCCGGCGCCGTGCCTGGGGCGGGTGCCACGTCTGGCCAGTGCCACGCCAGCGGCGGTGGCGGAGCACTTGAATCTGGCGTTATTGGGTTTGGCGCTATAAACAGGGGCCTGCCGGTAGCCTTTTGTGGATACTTTTTTTCGGCGTTACCTGCTTCAATTACCCCAATGAATCATCCCACCTGTGCGGAGCGCAGTATGCAAATCTCGGGTAATGCTTTTAGTGCTGGGCTGAGTACCTTGCAATCCGGGCAGCAGCGCATCGATCAAGCGGCGAGCGGGATCGCAAGTAATGCGCTGCCACGCCCCGAGCGTGCAGCGGACAGCAGCCAGCCAGCGGCGAGTTCTGTCGATCTGGCCAGCAGCTTGACGGAGCTCCAGGTGGGCAAGGTCGAGGCTCAGGCGGGGGCCAAAGTCATCAAAACTGCCGATGAAATGCTCGGTACGCTGATCGACACCCGCGCTTAGGTTTTCGCTCGACCGCGCAGGTTTGGGAGAGAAACCACATTTGTAGGAGCGGGCCATGCCCGCGAAACTCGTAAGCCTGTGTTCGCTAGCAGAGCTAGCTCCTACAAAGAGCGGCGGTGGCGCAGTAGCCTGGCAACAACGCCAATTCGTAGGAGCGAGCTCTGCTCGCGAAGCTCAGCTTTTCGCGGGCATGGCCCGCTCCGAAGGCGAGGAGGGCTTCGCTAGCCATCGCTAGCGCTACGCCTTAGGTTGCATCCCTACCGCCTTCACTGCCTGCCTGCTCTGGCTGGTCTGATGTTTTCCCCCGAACGTGTTCGCCCTTCCAGCCCGTTGCCGGCGCAGGCGCCAGTTGCTTTGCAGTGAACTGCGGACAGGCCTCCCGGCATAAGCCCATCAATTCGCCTCAAGTTACGCGGCCCGTCCGTCCGCCCGCTGCTGCTGAAAGCTGCGAATTTGGCTGTGCGGCGCGAGCCTGACCTGCGCGCAGTATCGCGGACACCTAAACTGAATCTAGAGCGCTTCCGTTGAGATGACGCGCTTGCTTCGCGAGTTGCTTGCGCAACCGGCGACCGGTGCTTGACAAGGGTGGGACGTAAACGTATGTTTCAAACGCCTGTTTGATTGCTGGGCCGCATCCTAGCTGCCGGGCAATCGGGAGAGATCCCGTAAGCGACCGAAAATACGGTCACCCAATCTAGGAACCCACCGTAGAGGTTTACCGCTATGCCTGATTACAAGGCCCCCTTGCGTGATATCCGTTTCGTACGTGACGAACTGCTCGGCTACGAAGCGCATTATCAGAGCCTGCCGGCTTGCCAAGACGCTACTCCGGACATGGTCAACGCCATTCTCGAGGAAGGCGCCAAGTTTTGTGAGCAGGTGCTGGCGCCGCTGAACCGTGTGGGTGACACCGAAGGTTGCACCTGGAGCGAGTCCGGCGTTAAGACCCCGACTGGTTTCAAGGAAGCGTACAAACAGTTCGTCGAAGGCGGCTGGCCGAGCCTGGCGCATGCCGTCGATCACGGTGGCCAAGGCCTGCCGGAATCCCTCGGCCTTGCCATCAGCGAAATGGTTGGCGAGTCCAACTGGTCGTGGGGCATGTACCCAGGCCTGTCCCACGGTGCGATGAACACGATTTCTGAGCACGGCACCGCTGATCAGCAACACACCTACCTGACCAAGCTGGTTTCCGGTGAGTGGACTGGCACCATGTGCCTGACCGAGCCGCATTGCGGCACCGATCTGGGCATGCTGCGCACTAAAGCCGAACCGCAAGCGGATGGCTCCTACAAAGTTTCCGGCACCAAGATTTTCATCTCCGCCGGTGAGCACGACATGGCCGATAACATCGTCCACATCGTCCTGGCTCGCCTGCCCGATGCGCCGCAAGGCACCAAAGGTATCTCGCTGTTCATCGTGCCGAAGTTCCTGCCGAACGCCGATGGCAGCGTTGGTGCGCACAACGCTGTGTCCTGTGGTTCGATCGAACACAAGATGGGGATCCACGGTAACGCTACTTGCGTAATGAACTTCGACGGTGCCACTGGCTACCTGATCGGTCCAGCGAACAAAGGCCTGAACTGCATGTTCACCTTTATGAACACCGCTCGCCTGGGTACCGCACTGCAAGGTCTGGCCCACGCCGAAATCGGCTTCCAGGGCGGCCTGAAATACGCTCGTGAGCGTCTGCAAATGCGTTCGCTGACTGGCCCGAAAGCGCCGGACAAAGCGGCAGACCCGATCATCGTGCATCCGGACGTGCGCCGTATGCTGCTGACCATGAAGGCTTTTGCCGAAGGCAACCGGGCGATGGTGTACTTCACTGCCAAGCAGGTCGACATCGTCAAGTACAGCCAGGACGAAGAGCAGAAGAAGCAAGCTGACGCCCTGCTGGCGTTCCTGACTCCTATTGCCAAAGCGTTCATGACCGAAGTCGGCTTCGAAGCAGCCAACCACGGCGTTCAGATCTATGGCGGCCACGGCTTCATCGCCGAGTGGGGCATGGAGCAGAACGTTCGCGACAGCCGTATCTCCATGCTGTACGAAGGCACCACTGGCATTCAGGCCCTCGACCTGCTCGGTCGTAAAGTGCTGCAAACCCAAGGCGAAGCGCTGAAAGGCTTCACCAAGATCGTCCACAAGTTCTGCCAGAACAACGAAGCCAACGCTGCTGTCGCAGAGTTCGTGGCTCCGTTGGCCAAGCTGAACAAAGAGTGGGGCGAGCTGACCATGAAGGTCGGTATGGCGGCGATGAAAGACCGCGAAGAAGTCGGTGCCGCTTCGGTGGATTACCTGATGTATTCCGGTTACACCTGCCTGGCCTACTTCTGGGCGGACATGGCCCGTCTGGCGGCTGAGAAACTGGCCGAGGGCACTGCGGAAGAAGCCTTCTACAAAGCTAAGCTGCAGACCGCGCGCTTCTACTTCCAGCGCATCCTGCCGCGCACTCGTGCTCACGTAGAGGCAATGCTGTCCGGCGCCAACAACCTGATGGACATGGACGAAGAACACTTCGACCTGGGTTACTAAGTCGTAATCTGACTTCGGCGCAGAAGAATGCCGTTCACCCTCGAGGGTGAGCGGCATTTTTTTGCCTGCGCTTTTTGTAGGCGCGAACTCGATTCGCGGGCCTATTGATGAATTTGCGCCTGGAACGAGTGCCGAATCCAGCGTAAGCAGGCAAAATGCCAGCTACGGTCTGCCCAGTCCGTCAGCCTCTGGAATTTTGTCTTGTCTCGGTTCAAAGCGGTGCGTCTCAGTCATTTTCTGCCGTCGCTGCTGTTACTGTGCGGTGGGATGGCGGCTGCCAGCCTGAATACGCTGAACGAGTTTTTCACTTCGCTGTTCAACGTGTTGCCGAGCCTGTTGCTGACGCTGGGCGGTGCTTTCTGTCTGATCTATGCCCGCCAGCGGGAGTTGTTCCTGCTGCTGGTGGTGTACCTCGCGTACTTCTTGCTCGACACCCAGACCGATTTTTACCATGCGCATGGCCAGGCCCGGCCTGACGCCGCGTTGGTCTTTCATCTCTGTAGCCTGCTGCTGCCCTTGCTCTATGGCCTGTATGCGGCGTGGCTGGAGCGGACTCACCTGTTGCGCGACCTGATTGCCCGTGCGGCCGTGCTGTTCGCGGTCGGCGGTGTCGCGCTGGCGCTGGCGCAGCGTTATCCCGATGGCCTGCTGGCGTGGCTGACGCAAATCCGTTGGCCGGCCCTGCATGCCGACTGGATGAGCATGATTCAACTGGCCTATCCGGTATTCCTGCTCGCCTTCGGGGTACTGCTGGTACAGTACCTGCGCCATCCGCGGCCGCTGCATGCCGCGCAACTGGTGGGGTTGCTCGGGCTGTGCTGGATGCTGCCAAAAACCTTCCTGCTGCCGCATGTGCTGAACGTGATGAGCAGCCAGGTGATGCTGATTCTGGTCGCGGCGGTGGCCCACGAGGCCTATCAGATGGCCTTTCGCGATGAGCTGACCGGTCTGCCCGGCCGCCGCGCGCTGAGCGAGCGTTTGCCACGGCTGGGGCGCAACTACGTGATCGCCATGGCTGACGTCGATCATTTCAAGCAATTCAACGACACCCACGGCCACGATGTCGGCGACCAGGTGCTGCGCGTGGTCGCCAGCCAACTGCGCAAGATTGGCGGGGGCGGCAAGGCGTACCGCTACGGTGGCGAGGAGTTCACCTTGGTGTTTTCGGGCAAGACCCTGGAGGAATGCCGACCGCACCTTGAGGCTGTGCGCCAGGCGATTGAAGCCTACAGCGTGCAACTGCGCGACAAAGGCAGCCGGCCGCAGAATGATCGGCGTGGCCGGCAAAAGCGCGCTGGCGCCGCGGCGAGCAGCGTCTCGGTAACGGTGAGTATCGGTGTGGCGGAGAAAGAGAGCGATCAGCGCACCCCGGAAGAGGTAATCAAGGCCGCCGATCAGGCGCTCTACGCGGCCAAGGGCGCCGGCCGCAACTGCGTGATGGTGCACGGGCAGAACCGCCGCGGGGCGGTGCGCGTCGCGACCACCGGTGAGTGAGCTGCCGGGCGCTTATAGCGGCGCATTCAGCGTCTGCACGGTGATTGTTCTCGGCTAGCTGTCAGCAGTAGCGTGATCGACTTGACGAGGCTTCCTGCGTACCTGCTGACGGAGAACTACCATGCCTGACTACAAGGCTCCCCTGCGCGACATGCGCTTTCTGATCGACGAAGTCTTTGATTTTCACGCCAGTTACGCCGCGCTGGGCGCGAGCGATGCGACGCCGGACATGGTCAATGCGATCCTCGAAGAAGGCGCCAAGTTCTGCGAGCAGGTGCTGGCGCCGCTGAATCGCTCCGGCGATGAGGAAGAATGCCAGTTCAACAACGGCGAGGTGTCTACCCCAAAAGGCTTCAAAGAAGCCTTCGCCCAGTATGCCGAAGGTGGCTGGATGAGTCTGGCTGCCGACCCGAACTATGGCGGCCAGGGGCTGCCGCACTCGTTGGGCCTGCTGATCAGTGAAATGGTCGGTGCCAGCAACACCTCCTGGGGCATGTACCCGGGTCTGACGCAGGGCGCGATGTCGGCGATCCATGCCCACGGGACGGAAGAGCAGAAACAGGCCTACCTGACGCGCATGACCGCCGGCCGCTGGACCGGCACCATGTGCCTGACCGAAGCGCATTGCGGCACCGATCTCGGCATCATCAAGACTCGCGCCGTGCCCCAGGCCGATGGCAGTTACGCGGTCTCCGGCAGCAAGATCTTCATCTCCGCCGGCGAGCACGACATGAGCGAGAACATTGTCCATCTGGTGCTGGCCAAGTTGCCTGATGCGCCGGCTGGCACCAAGGGTATTTCGCTGTTTATCGTGCCGAAGTTCCTGCCCGATGCGCAGGGTGAGGCGGGCGCACGCAACGCCGTGTCCTGTGGTTCGATCGAACACAAGATGGGCATCAAGGCCTCGGCCACCTGCGTGATCAACTTCGATAACGCCAAGGGCTTTTTGATCGGCGAGGCCAATAAAGGCCTCAACTGCATGTTCACCATGATGAACCACGCACGCCTGGGCACCGGCATGCAGGGGCTTTGTCTAGGTGAGACGAGCTTCCAGGGCGCGATCAAATACGCCAACGAGCGCTTGCAGATGCGCGCACTGACCGGGCCAAAGGCGCCGGACAAAGCGGCCGACCCGATCATCGTGCATCCCGATGTACGGCGCATGCTGCTGACCATGAAGGCCTTCAACGAAGGTAATCGAGCACTGGCCTACTTTACCGCGCAATTGCTGGATGTCGCCCACAGCAGTGACAGCGACGCACAACGCCAGGAGGCCGAAAACCTGTTGGCCTTCCTCACGCCGATCTGCAAGGCCTTTATGACCGAGACCGGCCTGGAGGTGACCAACCATGGCATGCAGGTGTTCGGCGGCCATGGTTTTATCCGCGAGTGGGGCATGGAACAGCTGGTGCGCGACTGCCGCATCGCGCCGATCTACGAGGGCACCAATGGCATCCAGGCGCTCGATTTGCTCGGCCGCAAGGTCCTCGGTAGTCAGGGCAAGCTGCTGCGCGGCTTCACCAAGATCGTCCACAGGTTCTGCGAAGCGCAGGCGCAGCACCCGCAGCTCAGCGGCTATGTGGCCCAGTTGGCGACGCTGAACAAGGAGTGGGGCGAACTGACCCAGAAGGTCGGCATGGCGGCAATCAAGAACCCGGACGAGGTCGGCGCCGCCGCCCTGGATTACCTGATGTACTCTGGCTACATCATCCTCGGTTATTTCTGGCTGCGGATGGCTGTGGTCGCCCAGGGCCGACTCAGTGCTGGCGGCGGCGAAGCGGCGTACTACCGGGCCAAGCTGGCGACCTGTGAGTTCTACTTCAAACGTCTGCTGCCGCGGACTGCCGCGCATCAGGCCGCGGTAGAGGCGGGGAGTGATTGCCTGATGCAGTTGCCGGCCGAGCAGTTCGCGCTCTGACAGACGGTTAATAAGCCTGCAAGGCCCGCCATTCGGCGGGCCTTTTTGTCAGTGTTGCACGGTGACTTATATATGACTTTTTGGTCACAACGCGACTCTATGTGTCTTAAAAGTTGTTCAGGTAAACTCCAAAGCCTGCGTCATACCGGCCAGCAGGCCGCTCCGTTGGATCGTTCGAGGATCGCCACATGGCAGACTACAAAGCACCCCTGCGCGATATGCGCTTCGTCCTCAATGAAGTATTCGAGGTCGCTAAACTCTGGGCTGAATTGCCTGCCCTGGCGGAAACCGTCGATGCCGATACCGCCGAGGCGATCCTCGAAGAGGCCGGCAAGGTCACCGCGAAAACCATCGCCCCGCTGAATCGCAGCGGCGACGAAGAAGGCTGCCGCTGGAGCAACACAGCAGTCAGCACCCCGGTAGGTTTCCCCGAGGCTTACAAAATCTACGGTGAAGGCGGCTGGGTAGGTGTGGGCGGCGACCCGAACTACGGTGGTATGGGCATGCCGAAAGTCCTCGGCGCGCAAGTGGAAGAAATGCTCAATGCGGCCAACCTGTCGTTTGGCCTGTACCCGATGCTGACCGCCGGCGCCTGCCTGTCGATCAACGCGCATGCCAGCGAAGAGCTTAAACAAACCTACCTGCCGAACATGTATGCCGGGGTTTGGGCTGGCTCTATGTGCCTGACCGAGCCGCACTCCGGCACCGATCTGGGCATCATCCGCACCAAAGCCGAGCCGCAGGCGGACGGCTCCTACAAGGTCAGCGGCACCAAGATCTTCATCACCGGTGGCGAGCACGACCTGACCGAGAACATCATCCACCTGGTGCTGGCCAAGCTGCCGGATGCACCGGCTGGCTCGAAAGGCATCTCGCTGTTCCTGGTGCCGAAATTCATGGTCAATGCCGATGGCAGCCTGGGCGAACGCAATGCCGTTACCTGCGGCTCGATCGAACACAAGATGGGCATCCAGGGTTCCTCGACCTGTGTGATGAACTTCGACGGCGCCATCGGTTACATCATCGATGGGCCGAACAAGGGCCTGGCGGCGATGTTCACCATGATGAACTATGAGCGTCTGGGCGTCGGTATCCAGGGCTTGGCGGCAGGTGAGCGTTCCTACCAGAACGCCATCGAATACGCCCGCGATCGTCTGCAGAGCCGCGCGCCGACCGGCCCAGTGGCGAAAGACAAGGTGGCGGACCCGATCATCGTGCATCCGGACGTGCGCCGGATGCTGCTGACCATGAAGGCGCTGAACGAAGGTGGGCGTGCGTTCTCCACTTACGTCGCCATGCAGCTGGACACCGCCAAGTTCAGCGAAGACCCGACTACCCACAGGCGTGCGGCAGAACTGGTGGCGCTGCTGACGCCGATTGCCAAGGCTTTCCTCACCGACCTCGGCCTGGAAACCACCGTGCACGGCCAGCAAGTATTCGGCGGTCACGGCTTTATCCGCGAGTGGGGCCAGGAGCAGCTGGTGCGCGACGTGCGTATCACCCAGATCTACGAAGGCACCAACGGCATTCAGGCGCTCGATCTGGTCGGTCGCAAGATCGTTGGCAGCGGCGGCGCGTTCTACAAGCACTTCGCGGACGAGATCAAGGCTTTTGCCGGCAGCGCCAGCGCTGAACTGGCCGAGTTCGTCGAGCCGCTGCAAGCTGCTGTGGCGAACCTCGACGATTTGACCGCTTGGCTGCTGCACAGCGCCAAAGGCAATCCGAACGAGATCGGTGCGGCTTCGGTCGAGTACCTGCATGTGTTCGGCTACACCGCTTATGCCTACATGTGGGCACTGATGGCCAAAGCGGCGCTGGGCAAGGAAACTCAGGACGAGTTCTATGCCAGCAAGCTCGGTACTGCGCGTTTCTACTTCGCCCGCTTGCTGCCGCGTATTCACTCGCTGACGGCTTCGGTCAAGGCCGGTAGCGAGTCGCTGTACCTATTGGATGCCACGCAGTTCTAAGGCTGTCGTAATAGAGAAGCCCCGCAATTGCGGGGCATTTTGTTTTCAGTCCCCTTGCCCTTTTGGGGGGAGGGTTAGGGGGACGGAGGCTGTCAGTAGAACTCAGCTAAAGCTGTTTTCTCCCCGGCCCAGGCTTCACTCCTGAGTCAGCTGGTCGGCCGCAGCCGGGTCGTCGATATAGCGGTTGCGGGTGCCTTGGATCGTCTCGATCTGCGCATTTCGGGCTTTCTCTTGCGCATCCGGTGGGTCCATCTGGTTCCAGCGTTTGTACATCTGCAGTTGGCCGACAATGGGCAGGCCGTACTCGCTGTGCATATAGAAGATGGCTCGTGCCACGTTGCCCTTGGCTTCATCACGAGGCTCGACCAGTTGGAAGCTGGCCTTCAGGTCGCAGCCGATATCGCTGAACTTGCTAGGTACGCTGTCGTCGAGTTCACCGAACAGCGCATTGCGCCGCGCCAGTTCTACCCGGCTCATCTCCGGGTAAATGTTATGCAGATCGGCAAGCATATAGGGGTATTGCGGGTTCGAGACCGTGCACTGGTTGTCGGTGAGGCAACGCATTGCCGATTTGATCTGTTTGCTGCTGTACACCAGGCTGGCGGTGACTTGACCACGTTCGGCGCTGAAGAGGGTGCCGCAATAGAGTGAACTCCCACCGTCCGCGTAGAGCTGTTTCCAGAAGAATTGCTCGACGGCGACTTTGGGATTGGAAAGTTGGTTTTGTCCGCCGGCGAAGGTCGGGGACGCGGCACTCGCCGCTAGACAAGAGAGGGCAATCACAACTGCACGCATGGTCTTGGCCCTTGAACTGCTGTGTCGTGGTCTGTTGTTTTTGTAGGACAAGATGAGTCTAACAAGACCTATGTCACGAAAGAAAGCCAAGCGGACGCTTGGTTGGTTCTGTAAGCCTAAGCTTACAGAACGTGTTGCCGATCGCCGCTATCGCCCCCTACAGTGCGCGGGTACTCTGCTGGCATGGACGTCGCGCAGGAAGCGCCTAGGAAATAACAGGGATACGCTGGATTTCCACCAGGATGGTGGAACGATTACGGATGTCAGGATTCAGTCTGCAAAGCCCCGCCTCGGCGGGGTTTTCTTTTTTCGGCGTCTAGCCGATGCCTCTCGCAACAGACTCTCGAAATACCCACGCACACTCTC
Organism: Pseudomonas cavernicola; assembly: GCF_003596405.1. Classification (NCBI taxonomy): domain Bacteria; kingdom Pseudomonadati; phylum Pseudomonadota; class Gammaproteobacteria; order Pseudomonadales; family Pseudomonadaceae; genus Pseudomonas; species Pseudomonas cavernicola. The sequence goes on along the minus strand of NZ_QYUR01000002.1, from coordinate 607,483 downwards.
GCGCCTAACTCATCACCCTCGACCGATAATGCCCAACAGGGCGCCGCTGGCGTAATGCTCTTTTTGATGGTTCCCACGCTCCGGCGTGGGAACCCCTCTGGGGGCGCTCTGCGTCCGCTGTTGGCAGACGCGGAGCGTGGGAACGATCGGCCGTCACTCAGCCTTTGACGTGCTGCTCCACCCACTGCGCATAAGCGTTGATGAACTTCTGCAGGAACGGCCGGATGCCGTCGCCGAGCATGCCGGCCTCTTCGAAGAAGCTGCCGGCGCCGCCCAGGTAAGCCTCCGGCTGCTGCATCATCGGCACACCGAGGAACACCATGGACTGGCGCAGGTGGTGGTTGGCGCCGAAGCCACCCACCGCCCCCGGCGAGGCGCTGAGCACGGCGCCCGGCTTGTCGCCGAACGCGCTCTGGCCGTAGGGGCGCGAGCCTACGTCAATGGCGTTTTTCATCGGTGCCGGTACCGAACGGTTGTATTCCGGGGTGACGAACAGCAGCGCATCGGCGGCTTTGATCTTGGCGCGGAAGGCGGTGTAGGCGGCCGGTGGCGGGTCGATGTCGATATCTTCGTTGTACAGAGGCAGTTCGCCGATCTCGACGATTTCCAGTTTCAGCGAAGCCGGCGCCAGGTCGGCCATGGCCAGGGCGAGTTTGCGGTTGATGGAGGCCTTGCGCAGGCTGCCGACCAGGACGGCGATGTGGTGAACCTTGCTCATGATGACTCCTTGCACGCTGTGGAGAGGGGCGAACGGAAAAGCCCTGAGCTGAAAACTATAGCTGCGACCGCGTGGAAGGCCGCCTCAGCCGCTTTGTCGTTTTCGGCAATGACGCCCCGCCTTGCTCGGTTTTCAGCAGCCGAAGCGGGCAGCCTGCATCATGATTCTGGCTACTGGCTAAACGCGCCGAGCACATCCTCGACGAAGGCCTGCTGCGCTTCGCTCGGCTGACGACCGCGATGGCTGGCCAAGTGGAATTGCACGGTGTAGCCGAGTTGCTCTGGCAATAGCACCCGCAGGAGCCCACGCGTTTCCCAGGGGCCGGCGATATGCCCGGGCAGGTAGCCGATATGGGCGCCGGAGAGGATGAACGCCAGGCTGCCCTCCACCTGTTCGGTGCGGGCGCTGCTGAGGCTGGACTGGGCGGGTTCGTCGGCACTGATGAAGCGGTAGGGGTGATGCACGCGGTCGCAGCCGTCGAGGTCGACTTTGACGATCTGCTGTCGGCTGAATAACGGATGCCCGCGGCCGCAGTAGAGCAACTGCTCTTCGCTGAACAGCGGTTGGAAATCCAACGCAGTTTGCTTGCCGGAGAAGTAGCCGATGGCCAGGTGCAACTGATCCTGCAGCAGGCGACGTTCCAGTTCGGCCGGCATGGCGCTGATCAGCTCGATCTGCACCGCCTGGTTGCGTTGACGAAAGCGCTGGATGGCGGCGGCAACCCGTTCCAACACCTGCGCGTCGAGGGCTTCGGAGAGGCCGATACTGAGCTCGCCGAGCAGTTTATCGGCCATGCCCTGGGCTTCGCCTTTGAAGGTTTCGATGGCGGCGAACAGCTTGCGCGTGGCCAGTAACACCTCGTCGCCCTTGGGTGTCAGGCGAAAGCCGGCCTTGCCGCGTTCGCACAGGCGGAAACCCAGCCGCGTCTCCAGCTTGGCCATCTGCGTGCTGATGGTCGACTGGCCAATCCCCAGTTCGCCTTGCGCCGCGCTAAAGCCGCCGCACTCCACCACGCTGACGAACAGCCGCAGCAGTTGCAGGTCGAGGTCGCGGACTTGGCTGAGCATGGCGGCTCCAAACATTTATGGAAGTGAATGCCAAAGTAGCACACTTCATATTTATCAGAAGCGAGGCACGCCGCAGGATGGGCTCGGCAAAACAAAAAGCACCCGATGAGGATTTCTATCATGCGCATGGCCCTCTGGCCCTTACTGCTCTGCTGCGTGCTGCCCGTGCACGCGGAAGACAAGGCCCTGAACCTCTACAGTTGGTCCGCCTATATCCCGGAGCAGGCGCTCAAGAGCTTTAAGGAGGAGACCGGCATCAGTGTCAAATACGACATCTTCGACAGCGCCGAGGCGTTAGACAGCAAACTGCTCACCGGCGGCAGCGGCTACGACGTGGTGTTCCCGGCCTCCAGCGGGCTGGCGCGGGCGATCAAGGCCAAGGCCGTGCAACCGGTCGAACAGGCGCAACTGAAGCATTACGCTAACCTCGACCCTGAGCTGCTGGCCAAGCTGGCCAGCGCCGATCCGGGCAACCGCTACGGCGTGCCCTATACCTGGGGCACGGTCGGTCTGGGCCTCAATAAAGAGGCGGTGACGAAGCGCATTCCCGACGCGCCGCTGAACAGCCTCGATCTGCTGTTCAAACCGGAATATGCAAGCAAGCTCAAGGACTGCGGCATCGCCGTGCTGGATTCGCCGCAGGAAGTGATCAGCATCGCCCTCAATTACCTTGGCCACGACCCTTACAGTACCGACGCGGCCGAGCTGAAACAGGTGCAACAACTGCTCACCGAGCTGCAGCCGAACCTGCGCTATGTCGGTACCGGCCGGCATATCGATGACCTGGCCAAGGGCGAAATCTGCCTGGCGCTGACCTATAACGGTGACGCCGCCATGGCCGCCGCCCGCGCTAGCGAGGCGAAGCAGCCGTTCGAGGTGCTCTATCGCATCCCGCGTGAAGGCACGCTGATCTGGTTCGACACCATGGCGATCCCGGTGGACGCACCGCACCCGCAGGCCGCGCTCGCCTTCATCGACTATATGCTGCGCCCGGAGGCCATCGCCGAGCTGACCAACAGCGTGTTCTTCGCCAACGCCAACAGCGCCGCCACCCCGCTGGTCGACCCGGCCGTGAGTGGCGATCCCGACATCTATCCGCCGCAGGAAGTGCGCGCACGGTTGTTCAGCGAGCAGTTGCTGTCGCTGCGCACGCAGCGCGACCGCACGCGCATCTGGACCAGTTTCCGCAGCCAGTATTGAGGAGTTCATCGTGGAAGAGTTTCAGGGTAACGATCTAGCCATCACGCGCGACAGCTTGTACGGCACCTTTTCCGAACCGACCTACGCCGGCGTCACCAGCTTCATGCGCCGGCGCTACACGCGGGACCTGCGCGGCGTCGATCTGGTGGTCAGCGGCGTGCCGTTTGACACCGCTACCACCAATCGCCCAGGAACCCGTTTCGGGCCACGGGCGATCCGCGCCGCCTCGGTGACCAGTGCCTGGGAGCGCCACTATCCCTGGGAGTTCGATCCCTTCGACCATCTGGCGGTGATCGATTACGGCGATTGCAACTTCGACCACGCGCAGCCGCAGCGGACGCCGGCGGCCATCGAGGCGCATGCCGAGCACATCCTCGACGCCGGTTGCGGCATGCTGACCCTGGGCGGTGACCACTTCATCAGCTATCCGCTGTTGAAGGCCCATGCGAAGAAACACGGCGCCCTGTCCCTGGTGCACTTCGATGCGCACAGCGATACCTGGCCGGATGCCGACGACAGCGTGCAGGGGATCAGTCACGGCACCATGTTCTACCACGCCGCTCGCCAGGGCCTGGTGGATCCGGCGCGCTCGGTGCAGATCGGCCTGCGCACCACCAATGATGACGTGATGGGCTTCCAGGTGCTCGACGCCCGGCAGGTGCATCGCAACACGCCGGAGGCCATCGCCGAGCTGATTCGCGCGCGGGTCGGTGATAACCCGGTGTACCTGACCTTCGACATCGACTGCCTTGACCCGGCCTTCGCGCCCGGCACCGGCACGCCGGTCTGCGGTGGTTTGAGTACGCATCAGGCGCTGGAGATTCTGCGTGCGTTGCGCGGCATCAACCTGGTTGGGATGGATGTGGTGGAAGTCTCGCCGCCTTACGACAACGCCGAAGTGACCGCGCTGGCCGGTGCGACCATCGCCATGGAGATGGTTTGCCTGTATGCCGCGCGGCATAAGGCCGATGGCTGATCCGGGGCGCAAGCCGCAAGCCGAATCGGTAAAAAAGAAACCCCAGGTGATGGCTCATCACCTGGGGTTTTGTCGCAAGCGAGTCAAAACAGCGCTTAGCTGGCCTGTGGTACTTCACCTTTGGCCAGGCGCGCATTGATATCGGCGATCACGGCCGGCAGGTCGGTGATGGTGTCGACCAGGTAGTGCGGACGCGAACCTTCGAACAGCTGGTGGATGCGCTTGCGCTCCTGCTCCAGGCGCTCTTTCGGCAGGGCGCGATACTCCTCGTAGGTTAGGCCGAGGGCGTTGCCCGAGCAGACCAGTGCGACGGTCCACATGCCGGCGCGGCGGCCTTCGAGGATGCCCGGTACGGTGTCATCGACCTTCACGCAGGCGGCCACATCGTCGATGCCGAGGGCGATCACGTTAGCCAGGGCCTGGGCCGGCCATGGGCGGCCATTCGGCACTTCGTCGGTGGCGACCACATGATCGGCGACATAGCCGTTGGTGGCGGCCAGTTGCACGACCTTTTCCATCACCTGGGCCGGATAGCCCGAGCACGAACCGATCTTGATGCCCTGTTCGCGCAGCGCCGCGATGGTCTCCAGCGCGCCTGGAATCAAGGCCGAGTGCTTGGCGATTTTCTCGATCTGCAGCGGCATGAAGCGTTCGTAGATGGCGGTGACATCGTCGTCTGTCGGCGCCCGGCCGAACACCTTGCGATAGCGCTCGGTGATCTGCGGCTGATCGCAGAGGGTGCGGATGTGATCCCACTTGCCCATGCCCATCGGCCCGCGCGCTTCGTCGATCGAGACTTGTACATCGAACTCGCCGAAGGCTTCGACGAAGATCTGGGTCGGCGCGAAGGAGCCGAAGTCGACAACGGTACCGGCCCAGTCGAGGACCACGGCTTGTAGTTTTTCAGGGTTCTTGTAGTTCATTTCATCAGTCCTGTAGGCAGTTTTGGCCAATGAGGCCGCAGGTTCACGTACAGCAAAAAATCAGATTTCCACGACTTCCATTTCTTCCAGCACTTCGGCAATCGCGGCGACCGCGGCACGCATACCGCTGTCGTTGACGTGACCGATACAGCCGACCCGGAAGGTCTCGACCTGGGTCAATTTGCCGGGGTAGAGGATGAAGCCCTTGGCTTTCACGCGTTCGTAGAACCCGCGGAACTGGTAGCGCGGGTCACGCGGCGCATGGAAGGTGACGATGATTGGCGCCTGGATCGACTCCGGCAGGAAGCTGCGCAAGCCGAGCTTGGCCATCTCATCGAGCAGGGTCTGGCAGTTCTTCGCGTAGCGCTTCAGGCGCGCCGGCAGCCCGCCCTCGAGGTTGTATTGCAGCAAGGCTTCGTGCAGCGCCGCGACCACGTGAGTCGGCGGGGTGAAGCGCCACTGGCCGGTCTTGGCCATGTAGGTGTATTGGTCATGCAGGTCCATTGCCAGCGAATGGGAGTTGCCGGCCGCCGCGGCCAACGACTCGTTGCGAGCGAAGACGAAACCCATGCCCGGCACGCCTTCCAGGCATTTGCCGGAGGCGGCGATCAGCGCATCGAAGGGCACGGTTTGAGCATCGATCGGCAGCGCGCCGAAGGAGCTCATGGCGTCGATGATCAGGCGTTTGCCATGCCCGGCGATGACCTTGGCGATCTCTTCCAGGGGGTTGAGAATGCCGGTGCTGGTCTCGCAGTGGATCAGCGCCACGTGGGTGATCGCCGGGTCTGCCGCCAGCAGGCGATCGACATCCGCTGCCGTGGTCGGCTCGTCTTCAGCGGTTTCGAAGGTACTGTAACTGCGCCCGAGCACTTCGCAGATTTTCGCCAGGCGTTTGCCGTAGGCACCATTGATCAACACCAGCACTTTGCCGTTGCGCGGCACCAGGGTGCCGATCGCCGCTTCGACGGCGAAGGTACCGCTGCCTTGCAACGGCACGCAGCGGTGGCTGTTGGTGCCATTGACGATGTCCAGCAGTTGGTAGCAGAGGCTGGCGGTCAGCTCATTGAACTTGTCATCCCAGGAGCCCCAGTCGACCATCATCGCTTGGCGGGTCCGCAATGAGGTGGTCAGGGGGCCGGGGGTCAGCAAAATCGGATCAGGCTGCACGGTGGTAATGCTGTTCATGCTGGGTTCCTCAGGATGTACAGGCTCAAGAGCCATCAGGCTGGTGGACGATGCGACGGACATAAATTGAGGTTCGGCTTGTCATCAATCAAATTGTTTGTTGTGATGCCTGCAATAAGTAAGGCCGATAGATATGAACCTATTTCAGCTCCGCGCATTCGACGCCGTCGCCCGTGAAGGCAGCTTCACCCATGCTGCCACGCGCCTGTTCATCAGCCAGCCGGCAGTGACCGGGCATATCAAGGCGCTTGAAGAGCATTATCAGATCACCCTGTTGCGACGAACGGCACGGCGAGTCGAGTTGACGGAGGAGGGGATCAAACTGGCGGCGATCACCCGGGCCATGTTCGGCCTGGCGGAGGAGGCGGAGGCGCTGCTCGACGCCAACCGGCAATTGCTCTCCGGGCGGCTTGAAGTCGCCGCCGATGGCCCGCATCTGGTGATGCCGCTGTTGGCTCGGCTGCGCGCGCAATACCCGGGGATTACCGTCAATCTGCGCTTGGGCAATGCCCAGGAAACCTTGGCCGCGTTGCTCTCCGAGCATGCCGATGTGGCCGTGCTGACCGAGGTGGAGGAGCGCAAGGGCCTGCATCTGCAGCGCCTGAGTGAGTCGCGGATCTGTGCCCTGGTGCCGGCCAAGCAGCCGTGGCTGGAGCGCTCGGCAGGCCTCTCGCTCGCCGAGCTGGATCAGATGATCATGGTGCTCCGCGAGCCGACCTCGATCACCCGCCGGACCTTCAGGCCTGTGCCAGCGCCAAGGTCAGCCCGCGTGTGCTGCTGGAGCTGGACAGTCGCGAGGCGGTCACCGAAGCGGTCGCCGCCGAGCTGGGCATCGGCATCGTCTCCTCGGTTGAGGTCAGCCATGACCCGCGGGTACGGGCGTTGCCGATCGAAGGTCCGGGGCTGGTCAACCAACACATGATCGGCTGCATGGAGCGCCGGCGCGAACTGCGCATCATCAAGGCCTTTTTCAACCTGAGCCGCGTCGTAGATTAGTCCGGGTTAGCCCACGGGCATGGTCGCGCGGACCATATCGAGGAAGGTCGCGACGATGCGCCGTGAGCTCTGTTCGCGCAGGCACACCAGGGTCTCGGTCAAGCGCCGCTGGCAGTCGACGATCGGTAGGGCGCAGACCCGCGAGTCTGCACCGAACTCCGCGGCCGACACCACGCCGACGCCAATCCCGACGACCACCGCCTCCCGCGCCGCTTCGCGCCCCTCGACTTCGATCGCCGGGCGAATGCGCAAGCCGGCCTGACTCATCTCTTCCTCCAGGGTCTGCCGGGTCACCGAACCCTGTTCGCGCAGCACCAGGGGCGTGTCATCCAGATCGGCCAGGCAAATCGATTCGCGCTTTGCCCACGGGTGGCTGTGGGCGACGAAGGCGACCATCGGGTCATTGCGCAGCATCAGCGAGAGCAACCGTTCGTCCGAGACCGCGCGGCCGAGCAGGGCCAGATCCGCTTGGTAGTTGAACAACCGATGCAGCGATTCATCGGTATTGCCGGTCTCGATTTTCACCGTGATCCCCGGGTAGCGCTCACAGAAACGCGCGATCTGCGGCAGCACATGCACCGGTGCATCCACCGCCAAGATCAGGCTGCCGGTCTGCAGGGCCCGGGAATCCATCAACAGCTCCTGAGCTTCCGCCTCGATGACGAATAAGCGCTGGGTTACGCCGAGCAGGCGTTCGCCCAGATCGGTCAGGCGCACCGAGCGTTTGTTGCGATGAAACAACAACACGCCGAAGCGTTCCTCGAGCTTGCGCACCTGATCGGAGATGGCCGGCTGGGTCAAAAACAACCGTTCGGCGGCTCGGGTAAAGCTGCCGTGTACCGCCACCGCGTGGAAGGCCTTCAACTGAGCGTGGGAAACCGACATGACCTTGCCTCTTACAAGCTGAACTTATTTTTAAAATACGATAAATCGATTTCAGTTATCTATCAGGAATTGCTTTTATCGCCTCCAGCTTCACCAGCGGTTGAACATCTGGCCATGCGTTTGGGTGATCTTTCGGCCCAACGGCAGCGTGCAGGCCAGACGACTCTCGATAACCTAGCGGAGGTGACCCACCTGCTACCCATCTGACCAGTGCTAGCCCCTCAGGCCGGCACCGAAGTGCTTCCAAAACAAAAACCAGGCGGTTCCTCGAATCTGCCGGCACACTCAAAATCTGAGGTCAGAAATACAATGAACAAGCACACTGGCGCGGCTGCCCAGATGCAGCCCTGGGATACGATTAAACGTTGGCGCATGCAGATTTTCGCCATCACCTGGCTGGCCTATGCCGGCTTCTATTTCACCCGCAAAGCTTTCTCGGTGGCCAAGCTTGGCATCACCGAAGACCCGACTTTCCATCTCGACAAGATGGCCATGGCCAACCTCGATGGCCTGTACCTGGCGGCCTACGCGGTCGGCCAGTTCACCTGGGGCATGCTCGCCGACCGCTTCGGCCCACGGGTGGTCGTTCTCGGCGGCTTGATCATCTCCGCCTTGGCGGCGCTGGCGATGGGTACCTTCGCCACGCTACCGATTTTCGCCACCTGCATGGTGGTTCAAGGCCTGGCGCAATCCACCGGCTGGTCGGGCCTGTGCAAGAACATCGGCAGTTTCTTTCCCAACGAACAGCGCGGTCGCGTGTTGGGGCTGTGGAGCTCCTGCTATGCCTTCGGTGGCCTGGTCGCCTCGCCGTTCGCCGGCTGGTGGGCCTATTCCGTGTTTCACAACTGGCAGGCGGCGTTTATCTCCAGTGCCGCGGCGGTCGGGTTGGTGGCGCTGCTGTTCTTCATCTTTCAACGCAATAAGCCGGAGGACGTCGGCCTGCCCGCGGTCGAACCGGAGTCGGAGGCCACGGCCAGCGCCGGCGCCGATGGCTGCAAGCTGAGTGTGCTCGCGCCATTACTGGCTATTCTGCGCAACCGTACGGTGATGACCCTCGGCCTGGCTTACTTCCTGATCAAGCCCGCGCGTTACGCCATTCTACTTTGGGGGCCGGTGATCGTTTATGAGCGCATGCCTGCGTTGGGCAAGGTCGGTGCGGCGATCATCCCGACGGCCTTCGAACTGGCCGGCTTACTCGGCCCGATCATGATCGGTCTGGCCTCGGACAAGCTATTCGGTGCGCGACGCATGCCCGCCTGTGTCATCAGCCTGCTGGCCCTGACGGCGTCGTTGTTCCTGTTCATGCCGGCGCTGAATACCGGCAACACGCTGATCGTGCTCGGCCTGCTGTTCATGATGGGCCTGACCCTCTACGGGCCGGACTCGATGATTAGCGGCGCCGCGGCGATCGACTTCGGCACCAGCAAAGCGGCCGGTACCGCCGCGGGCTTCGTCAACGGCTGCGGCTCGGTCGGCGCCATTCTCGGTGGTTTGCTGCCTGGCTATTTCGACACCTACACCGTGTTCCAGGTGTTTACCGGCTGCGCCTTGCTCTCCTCCTTGATCCTGCTCCCGCACTGGAACAGCCGGCCGGCTGCCCTGAGTGAGGGCCAGACAGCAGTGCCGAACACGCAGGTGCTGATTAAACCGCTACGCACCTGAACCCTTTGTTCACCTAAACCCTTTTGTTGTCTTCCCGGTGATGCGAGTTCGCTTGCGTCCTTTACCAGCGCTTTGCCTGCAGATAGGAGAACGCCATGGATATCGAACGTTTCGAGGTGGTGAAACGCCGCGCGGATATGGTCCTGCACGACAACACCGTCTACATCGGTGGCCAAGTCGCCGAGGACACCAGCGGCGGTATCGAAGCCCAGACGAGCGAAGTCCTGGCCAACATCGAGCGCCTGCTGCACAGCGTCGGCAGTGACCGCAGCCGGGTGCTCTCGGTGCGCATCCTGCTGGCGCACCGGGAAGACTACGAAGGGCTCAACCGGGTCTGGGATGAGTTCTTCCCCGAAGGTCAGGCGCCGACCCGCGCCTGCACCCTGGCCGAGCTGATCAACCCGGACTGGCGGCTGGAAATGATCGTGGTGGCGGCGCGCTCCTGAAGTCCGCCGACACCTGCAACAACACACTGGAGATTTTCCCATGCGACCTTACTGGCTCGACCAAGCGCTCAAACACGATACGTCCGAGCCCTGCCCGACGCTGCAGCAGGACACCCGTGCCGATGTCTGCATCGTCGGTGGCGGCTACACCGGGCTGTGGACGGCGATCATGCTCAAGGAGCAGAACCCGGAACTCGATGTAGTGATTATCGAGGCGGATATCTGCGGTGCCGGTGCCAGCGGGCGCAACGGCGGCTGCGCACTGTCCTGGTCGGCCAAGTACTTCACCCTTGAACGGCTGTTCGGGGTGGAGGAGGCCGTACGTCTGGTCAAAGCCTCGGAACAGAGTATTTATGCGATTGGCGATTTCTGCCGCAAATACGCGGTGGATGCCGACTACCGCCTCGACGGTACGCTCTACACCGCGACCAATCGCGCGCAAGTCGGCGCCACCGACGGGGTGATTGCGGCGCTGGAGCGCAACGGTATCAACTCGTTCACCAAACGCCCGCTGGCCGATGTGCAGCGCATGGCTGGTTCGAGCAAACACCTCGAAGGCTGGTTCTCGCCGGCCGCTGCCAGCGTGCAGCCGGGCAAACTGGTGCGTGGCTTGCGCCGGGTCGCCCTGGAGTTGGGCGTGCGCCTGTATGAATGCACGCCGATGAGCGGCCTCGAAGAAGGCAAACCGGCCACCGTCAATACCCCCCACGGCCGGGTCAAAGCCGACCGCGTGGTGCTCGCGATCAATGCCTGGATGGCCCGCGCCTTCCCGCAGTTCGAACGCACCGTGGCGATCGTCTCCAGCGACATGATCATCACCGAGCCTCGCCCGGACCTGCTGAAGAAGATCGGCCTGACCAGCGGGGTGACCGTGCTCGACTCGCGGATCTTCGTGCACTACTACCACAACACCCCGGATGGCCGAATCATGCTCGGCAAGGGTGGCAATACCTTCGCCTATGGCGGCCGCATGCTGCCGGTGTTCGATCAGCCATCGCCCTACGAGAGCCTGCTGCGCAGCAGCCTGGGCGAGTTCTTTCCGGACTTCGAAGGGGTCGCTATCGAGTCGACCTGGAACGGCCCTTCGGATCGCTCGGTCACCGGCTTGCCATTCTTCGGCCAGATGAGCCAGAGCGGCAACGTCTTCTATGGCTTTGGCTACTCTGGAAGTGGCGTCGGCCCCTGCCATATGGGCGGGCAGATTCTGTCCTCGATGGTCCTCGGTTTGGATAACGAGTGGACTCGTTCGCCGTTGCTCAATGGCCCGCTCGGCTACTTCCCGCCGGAGCCGATCCGCTACCTCGGTTCGCTGATGGTGCGCAACGCGATCCGCCGTAAAGAACAGGCCGAAGATCACGGTCGTCGGCCACGGCGCCTGGATGTCGGCCTGGCGAAGTTCGCCGCGGCGGCCGGCAAGGCAGACAAAGGTTAAAACCTACGGGTTGAGCAGCGGGCCGGGAGCTGCGACCCCACTACAAAACCCGGCCAGAACTGCACCCTCTAATAAGTACAAAAGACAGGAGATACCACCATGCGTTACGCACACCCCGGTACCGACGGCGCCATCGTTGCCTTCAAGGCCCGTTACGGCAACTACATCGGTGGCGAGTTCGTGCCGCCGGTCAACGGCCAGTACTTCACCAACCTCTCGCCGGTCAACGGCCAGCCGATCGCCGAGTTCCCGCGTTCGAGCGCCGCCGACATCGAGCGCGCGCTGGACGCCGCGCATGCCGCCGCCGCGGCCTGGGGCAAGACCTCGGTGCAGGAGCGCGCGGGCATCCTGCTGAAGATCGCCGACCGCATCGAAGCCAACCTCGAAGTGCTCGCCGTCACCGAGACCTGGGACAATGGCAAGGCCGTGCGCGAGACCCTGAATGCCGACATTCCGCTGGCCGCCGACCACTTCCGCTACTTCGCCGGTTGCCTGCGCGCCCAGGAAGGCGGCGCCGCCGAGATCGACGGCAACACCGTGGCCTACCACATCCATGAACCGCTGGGCGTGGTCGGGCAGATCATCCCGTGGAACTTCCCGCTGCTGATGGCCGCCTGGAAGCTGGCCCCGGCCCTGGCCGCCGGTAACTGCGTGGTGCTCAAGCCGGCCGAACAGACGCCGCTGGGCATCAGCGTGCTGCTGGAGCTGATCGGCGACCTGCTGCCGGCCGGCGTGCTCAACGTGGTGCAAGGCTTCGGCAAGGAAGCCGGCGAAGCGCTGGCGACCAGCACCCGCATCGCCAAGATCGCCTTCACCGGCTCGACCCCGGTCGGCGCGCACATCCTCAAGTGCGCGGCGGAGAACATCATTCCGAGCACAGTCGAGCTGGGTGGCAAGTCGCCGAACATCTTCTTCGAAGACATCATGCAGGCCGAGCCGAGCTTTATCGAAAAAGCCGCCGAAGGCCTGGTGCTGGCGTTCTTCAACCAGGGCGAGGTCTGCACCTGCCCGTCGCGGGCGCTGGTGCAGGAGTCGATCTACCCGGCGTTCATGGCCGAGGTGATGAAGAAGGTCGCGCAGATCAAGCGCGGCGACCCGCTGGACACCGAGACCATGGTCGGCGCCCAGGCCTCCGAGCAGCAGTTCGACAAGATCCTCGCCTACCTGGAGATCGCCAAGCAGGAAGGCGCCGAACTGCTCACCGGCGGCGGCGTGGAACAGCTTGCCGGCAGCCTGGGTGGCGGTTATTACATCCAGCCGACCCTGCTCAAGGGCCACAACAAGATGCGCGTGTTCCAGGAAGAGATCTTCGGCCCGGTGGTCGGCGTAACCACCTTCAAGGACGAAGCCGAAGCCCTGGCGATCGCCAACGACACCGAGTTCGGCCTCGGCGCCGGCCTCTGGACCCGCGACATCAACCGCGCCTACCGCATGGGCCGGGCGATCAAGGCCGGGCGGGTGTGGACCAACTGCTACCACCTGTACCCGGCGCACGCCGCGTTCGGCGGTTACAAGAAATCCGGGGTCGGCCGCGAAACCCACAAAGTGGCGCTGGAACACTACCAGCAGACCAAGAACCTGCTGGTCAGCTACGACATCAACCCGCTGGGGTTCTTCTAAGCGCAATGCGCCGGAGCATCGTCGATGCTCCGGCTTGGTTAAGCCGGCCGACCGTGGATCAACAAACGCCGCACAAAAAAAGGCTCACGCCATCACGGCGTGAGCCTTTTTGGTTTATATGGTGGGCCCAGTAGGACTCGAACCTATGACCAAGGGATTATGAGTTGCCTGGAAACGCGGTAAGCCTAGTGAAATCGAACTTAGGTTAGCGTAGGTACAGCAAGCTGAAAGTAGCGTGGTTACTGGGGTTGAGCGTAATTTGGCGAAACGTGTAGAAGCTGGGCACTGTACCGCTGGTGTACTGTTTTCTGTACCGCGAAACGGTCAGGATTTAGCTGTCTCATGCCGTGATTGACAGCTCTCGACCCAGGCTGTGTGAAAACTCCCGATCGATTCTGAGGTTCGCGTTGCTACGCGAAATCTGCAGAAGTTATCCGAGCTAGCCTGCATAGAATCCGCGGAAGAGCACCAAATTTGATCATTTATTGATCAGCGCTTGGCACTCAATACGTTTTCACACAGCCTGGACCCATAGCTGCCGTTGGCGAAAGGTATCCATCGGCCAGCAGCTGCCAGTGAGCAATGATACATTTGCACAACGCAAATTTTGAAAATGTTCCACCCCAGAAAAATAGGCTGGAACATTATTCACCAAACAGCTTCACTCCTAGCGGAATTAACCAGCTATCACCAAAATTGGAAACTTAAATCCTCTTATTCCATTTCCTTCGCGGTCAGCTCCACAATACCTTCAGCATTCTCAATATCATCTATATACAACTCATCTTCTACCTCGACATCATCATCATCAACGACTGACGCCAAATAATCGACACCATATGGCTGAATTTGAGCAAGAGTCCGATCAAATTCACTTATATTTCTGCCGATACTAATTCGTTTGTAGTGCTCACGAAGTGCGGAAATTTGAACAACTATTTCTGCATCACTCAGCACCGAAAGAGCATGAAAGGCAATAACCAATACTGCACTTAAATTTTTATTAACGCGCTCATCAGCTTGAATTTTTGGAGCGGTTCTCAGTTTTTCAATATAGGCGAAAGTTAACTTGGGCTTCCAATAGTCCCTAGAGAGACCAAAGCAGGTATCTAAGGCAAAAGCAGACAAGTCACTCTCCTCAAAATCCCCTCGCATAAAACCTTCCAGCAAAAGGTTTAATATTTTTACGGGCGGAATTTCTGCTGAACCGTTACTGTGGCGATCAAGGCTCCACACCCATAGAGCAACGTGTGCGATTGCAGGGTTATCGGAAAACAAGAAAGATTCTGTGCTTTGACTGAGCTTGGTCCCGACTACAGTGAACGTTCCACGAGTGGATTTACCATTCCATAGAATACCCACGCAAGTCATGAGCCCCAAACAAATCTTTTCATCGGAAGAGCTACTTAAAAGTTCATGTAGTTCATCCTGTCCTTCTTCGCTGAGCCAATAGGTTGTAGGCTTTCTGTGTGCGGCGAAACTTGCGTAGCTATTTCGAACCCATGCCTCTGCTGGGAAATCCATCGGCTCATATAGCTTCCATGCTTGGTTGATAAGTTCACCTGCATAAGGCCCTCGACACAAGGTTTTCCAATCCATGCTAGACTGACATCCTCTTGCAAAATACGCTATAAGCTTAAGTGCTTCAGCAAGCGTCCTTGGCTCAGCCTGCGCTTCTTCTATGAGACTTTGAACCAATCTTGCGATAACACTAGGCAATACGTTCGGGTGAGAAATCCACTCCTGCTTCCCTGCAAAACCTTTCCCTTCATCCATCTTCCTCTTAAGCAAGATCCCTTTTTTAACCAATGCTTGTACGACTGACTCACCTTGCTTTCCCGCCAGAACGGCGGTCATTGGTATTACTTCTTTCCACTCATCAGAAGCAAGCTTGTCATTTAAAGGTTTCAATATCGGGGTCTTGGCGTCATAACCAACATAGTTACCTTCAACAACCGCTAGGGCTGCCAGGTACTCTTGGAATGTTAAATGCCGAAACTGATAGAAGGGGACAGCCCTGCCGTTCTCCACTTGATGGCCGGCCTCTAGTAGAAGACTTGACCTTAGCTCAACGCGCTTCAAGAACTCATAAGGTGTATCTTTGGCGTAACGTTTAATCTGAGGGACATTTTCTCGAGCCTTCTCAAGAAGCTCCAGCAGTTCTCGCTCTGTAGCCGTTTGCTGCCCCGCCTGCATCAATTCGTAGGCTATGTAAGACAATTGAGGTATAGCTTCTTTCATATTAAGCGCATCATGTCCCTTAATATTCCAGGTATCCAGAAGCACCTCAACGGCTCTCCCGTAGAGACTCACTCTGTCCGGGGGTAATCGGCCTGCACCGTGTTTAACAACGAGTAGCATTGTTAAAAGTAATGGATTTTCGGCAAGTCTTCTTAGCGCGACATTAGAGGTAAGGACGGTACCAAGTGACTCCGCCTCTTGAATAGCCTCTGGCGCATTCCCAACCATAAGTTTGTGCCAGTGACCACAAAGCAAGCGTATGGCATCTGAGCTTAATGAAGCTACTCTCCACTGTTCACAATATGTCGCCAAGTATGGGGCAACAAGATTGAAGCCAGCCTCTCTGCTAGTTACGACAAGCTTCGTTTTTGGAAATTGATCCAGAAACCCCCTCAAGTTTTCCACGAAAATTGTTCTATCAGCATCGTCATGTATTTCATCGAGCCCATCAACGAGAAGCAATACCTTTCCCTGCCTAAAAAGCGGTGTCAATGCACCACTAAGGCCTTCTAATCCAGGCTGGCCAGTTATGTCTGGAAGGCTTTTCAGAAGAGTCGCGATTGGCAGTGTTATATGCTCTCTCCACTCTCGACATCTAATCAATACTGGGGTTATCTCGATATTCGGTAAATGATCATCGCTCTTCAGTCTTCGATCTGGACTAGCATATGCAACTGCCAATCTTTTTAATAAAAGACTTTTCCCTCCTCCCGGGAGTGCCAAAAGAGCCAAGCCTTTAGTTTTTGAAAAGATCTTACCAAATGATTGAGCATCTTTATTTTTTCGCTTCCAAATAGTTAGTTTTTTTTGCCGTTCTGGATCATCCAGTGATATATCTGGAGGGCATGGCAGTAGATCCAGCGGTACGAATAGGCGTTCTAGATCAAAGCGACGTTGCGCAGTGTCCATATCTGCTCGAACGCCTTCGATAGTCATCTGGCCGCAATCTCTTACTAAAAACTCTTTATAACTATTCAAAAGTTTTGCGTTTTTATCGCTGCGGGAGGCCTTTTTTATAGTTGGTGTTCTTGCATTTTTGGGGGATGTGACCTGACTGAACATGTCACATAAGAAATTTGGCAAATCCGAATGCGAAGAACCATAACCAAGGGGGTCGACAAATCCTTGCCAGGTTAAGTCGGCATGACGCTCAGGAAGTTGCTTCTCGTCAACCAGCGCGTAATGCTGGGGAGTTGAAGCGCCCATATTTGACCTCAACCACATGATTAGCGCAGAAAAATTCGGATCCGAAAAGGTATCACCACAACCAATAAATAACAGGCGCTTGAACGCCCCTAAATATCTCTGAAATAAATCGCGAGTCTCACTGTCCAATGTTTTTTCATAGTCTCTTATTCCTAGGATGCATGTTTCAGGTTGCTGCCAATGACCATGCAAATGCAATATCCCTTTCTCCTCACCCCTAATCCATGCGGAGGATTTACGAGTATCGGACAATACGATTGTTGGAAGGTTGGTCACGCTTTCTAGCAGAGAGTCATAGTTAAGCGTGCAAATTGGAATACCCATGCTTGAAATATGATTGATTGCGCGAATCATATCATTATTTTTTGGCGTGATATTCTCAAATGACTCATTAAGCCACCGTGCGTACAGATCTCCAGTCGGTGCATTAAGTTTTCGGCTAATATATTCAGCCGCACTTAAGACATCATCTATATCTGATGAGTGCAACTGATTACTCCAAAAGCCAATTTGTTCGCTGGAGACTTTTCCTTTAACTCCGGCAAAATCAAATCCACTTTTTATAAGCCCAGACCAAGAAAGTGATTTATAATAATTATTGGTTACGGAAATGCTACAGCCAGTCCCCACAACAACTACTAATTCCCCTTTGCTTATAGACTGTCTGATGCTATTTGTAGCCGCGCTTTCTGTCATGTTATTAACTAATATTTAGGTGGCTGATAATCAATAAGGATATTTTGAACCCTTCACCCTTTGTTGATCGCTAGAGGTACGTGAAGCCTAATGTAAAATGCAATGGGATCGAAAACAAGGCGCTTGCGATTGCCAGTAGCTTTGCCGCTCCTTTCAGGAAGAATATTCGACCGCGTTGGATTAGTTGAGGATTATAAAGCGAGCAGGACTCACACCGAATACCAGCACAGTTGGCTCCAGCGGCTGCCTCACAATCTTTCAAGGGCAAATTGCCACAACCATATTGCAGAGGCTGTCGCTCATGAATGGGCGCTTTTGGCCGGATTCGGTCATTCGTAAGTGTTAGCTTTCGCCTTGAGAGGTTTCGGCTTAATGCCTACTGCTCAAGTTGCATGCCAAGCTAAGGGCTATTCAGTATATGGATAGTGTCGCCCTAATACTCTTACGAACTCCCCTATAACCCGGTAATATGATGATTGTTCCTCTGTTAATTCTAGTGTCTCAAAACCATCGTTATATGAATTTGGTTTCAATAGGATTTTTTTCTGATACCAGCCACTTTCGTCCTCCATCTTGAAGCTTTCATACTCCTTGACGGTGTAATGGGAGCCACTGTCGCCATCAATTGCATCGCTGTGTTCTACCAGAACGATCTTTCCATTACGACTTCCGCCGCGTTCTAGGCGAAACAGACAGGTGGCACCGTTGGGGATAATTTTGTTCATAGATTCCCCCACTACTTTGCATGCAAAAAGGCTTTCACTCGGATTCATGTCATCTGGGACAGCAATCCACTCCTTATGCTCGGCCTGTTGAAGCTTGCTGAAGCCTCCTGCCGCTGCCTGCAAATCATAAAAAGGTACAGAATTCACATAAGGGATGAGCTTGGTTACTTGTTCCTGCGGCCTTTGTTGGGCTGATTCGTGCAGGGGGACATGCTGTGCTAAGTACTCACGAAGCTCTTTATTGCAGGCATAGACAAAAGTACCCTTGATGCCCCGAAGCATGATGGTCTTATAAATGTTTAGAATGTATTGCTTTAAGTCGGCGGGGGACTGAATGCTTTGTTTTCCATTGCGATCAAAATACTGGTCTGCATTAATTATAATTTCATTGCGCTCCTTGTTATAGGTAATCTCCTTCCCAAAAATTATGGCGGCATAGTTCAGGTCGTATCCTTGGGTGGTGTGAATGCAGCCTACTTCCTGTTCGGAGTTCTTTGCGTTGATCCAGTCTGTATTTGTGCTATTCCAGCGTAGTAGATTGCCCTCAATTTCAATATCAAAAAGGTTGGCATCATTTTTTGATATCCAGGGCCAGGCATAGCCTGCAATCAGTCGCGACAGCCCAAACTGACGATTCTTTTCCTGAATGGTCTGTACCATTGCGTCAATAGAGTCAAATAGTGAAAATTCATAATTCTTTGATGTGAATATTTTGCCTACTTGCAAGCGTACATTGAGCAGAGCATCCACAAACTCAACGTAAGTATTTCCGCCTCGAACGCGGAATTGTGATGCCAGTGTCTGAACCTGCGTTGTACTTGCTGCCTTTAGCTCAGCAAAGTCCTCTGGGTTGGCATCTGAAGGTTTGATAGATTGGCTCTCGTCATAAAAGAAAATAGCCTTGTTCGCCTGTTTGCCTACCCAATCCACCTCACTGCAGGTGCCTTTGTCAAAACCCAATACCTCACAGGCTTTATCAAAAGCACCATAATAAGCCCCTAGGTTCACACGTTTGCGCAAACGGTGTGATTCATCTACCAGTACAATGTCGTATGCTTGTTTGGCTAACTCAGATGGGCTAATCACCATGTCAGCGCTGAGACCGTTAACATTTCTAAAGGCTTTTTTCAGTGTATTCCTGAAAGAAGTCATAGGTACGACCAAAGCCATTCTCGGCTTTTTATAAAGCTGCTTGAGTAGCAGCAGTAAATCACGCAGTTCGGTCTCCTCGTTGGAAAATTCGCGAAAATTTAAATCGCTATCATCAGACTGCAGCAGCTTGAACAAAAAAATTGCCAGAATAGACTTGCCCGTGCCAGCCCCACCCTGAACCACTAGGCTCTTAACTTTGTCATCCAGCAATGCATACATGATACCTAGCAAGCCTTGGCGCTGATCAAAGGAAAGTGTCTTGTAGGGTGAGTATTTGAATAAGTCAGAATTATCAATGGACTCCAGTGAGTGCTCTACCACGCCCTCACTACGCAGCTTGTTCCAGGCTTCCTTGAATATATGGGCGTAGAGATCATTCTTCTGGTAATAGTTGTGTTCAACTAATCCGAGATTGCCATTAAGCAGTGAAAAATTTCCATCAGCTGCCATGTACTTGATGAGGGCGGACTCCATGTCGAGTGTCGCTGACTTGTTAAACCGCTCACTGCTAATCATGTGCACTGAGGTTAGCTGGTTCTTCTCATCATGTTTCATGTGGGTGTTTATGCGGGTGAGCGTATCTGTGGTTTCACCAATATAGGCTCGTTTTTTTGTGCCATCGCTTAATATATACACTAAGGGCCAGTGGTTGCTTGCGTAGGCGTTGTTACGGATATCGTCCAAAGCCTCTCGAGAAAAGGCATAACAATTCACTTCAACCAAATGTTCGTGGCTCATAATTCGGTGTACTTCTTGGCGGAGCCTTTGGCTTTGCTCACTGGGTATTTCTTTTCGTTTATTTCGATCTTGTCGAGCACAATCTGCTGCACATCCAATTCATAGGACTCTGCAAGCAGCAATGCATAGGAAAATACATCCGCCAACTCTTCCTTAATTTTTTCAATGTCTGCTTCTTCAGGTGACTTCCATAAAAAGGCTTCAAGCAACTCACTTGATTCAATGCTCAAAGCTAAAGCGAGGTCTTTAGGGTTATGGAATTTTTTCCAGTCGCGCTCGTCACGAAACTGCCTTAATTTCTTTATTGCTTTGTCCATAATCAGGGGGCACCGAAAGTAGTCGTAATGCGAAGAGGTTATTGTCGTTGCCGTCTGCGGCTGCAGCCAATATGGGGCTCACAACAGCCTAGAATTTGAAATGGTCATAGGTTGTCCTTATTGTGAGTTCGTTACTGGTTGAGTGTGTGCGGCAGCTCTATCAAGCCAAAGGGTGCATAGTGCGGCATTTAGGAAAGGCGCTGCAGCCCCAGAACTGTTGACCCGCTTTCGGGCCTGATTTCACGGTGCGGATCAGCAGGGCGCTGCCACATTTCGAGCATTGCCGCTCGGCTGTAGGGTCACTACGGCGTTTGAGGTTTTGCACGTGCTCACGGTGGGTAGCGAGAGTTGGTGCGCGGCGGCCGGTTTGCAGGGTATGCATGAGGGCGTCGACTTCAGCCTCGCTGAATACCGGCTGCTGGAATGACTTGATGTAGCGGATAAAGCCAATGCCCTGGGTGACGTTGGCCGGCACGTTGGTTTTGAAGGTGCTGCCCCCGACGAAGGTGATCACCGAGTGCAGGTGCTCCGGGCTTACGCCAAGGGTGGCTTCCAGCGCCTTGAGGTGCTTGTAGTTCTGCCGTAGAGGATTCTGGAACTTGAACGAGCGTTTGTAGAGCTTCTGCGTCCACTGTTGCTGCTTCTCGCTGCCAAAAATCCAGCCGCTCATGTTCTTCGTTTCCAGCACAAAGATGCCGTAGGGCGAGAGGAATACGTGGTCGATCTGCGTGGTGCCGTCGGGTGCGCTCAGGGTGACGTTATGCAGGCGGCGGTAGGTCTGTTTATCCAGCTGCCAATGGGCGAACAGACGCACCAGGAG
The DNA here is from genome assembly GCF_003596405.1 of Pseudomonas cavernicola. Lineage (NCBI taxonomy): Bacteria > Pseudomonadati > Pseudomonadota > Gammaproteobacteria > Pseudomonadales > Pseudomonadaceae > Pseudomonas > Pseudomonas cavernicola. The sequence continues at coordinate 586,478 of NZ_QYUR01000002.1, read as the reverse complement.
CTCGCCGATATGGCCCTTGGCCCAAGGCGACTTGAGCAGGCCGATCAGCAGCATCAGCGGGATAAACCAGCCAAGCGTGCCCCAGACCTGCGCGATGACGGGAGTGAAGTCCATTTCTTAACCTTCAGCAATCCTCAGATATTCCGGATATTACCGAAAGTAAGCGCAAGTGGACGAAAGTATTGCAGGGCGCTCTAGCTTGTCCCTTTGAGCGTCATGCGCGTATGGGGGCAGGCCATGATTTCTTGCACTGCCTGGCCTGCGGAGCGGTAGCCTGATGGCTCTGCGTTGCTTGTTTAGGTTGCCTCGCTGCCTTGCACACTTGCTGCGTAATTAACTTGATAGCGGGTGCTGCGCCCACCGCCAGATAGGCGGTTGAGGCAGCCTTTTTCAAGGAGGTCGCCTAGGTGGCGGGTCGCGGTTGCTTTGGAAACCTTGGCCACGGCCTGGTATTGGGCGGCGCTGATACCGTTCTCAAAGCCGCTTTCGCCGCCATCGAGTAGGCGGTTGAGCACTTTGATTTGTTCGGCTGATAGGGCATGGCTGCGGTGTGCCTGCCAGAAGCGAGCCTTGGTTAGCACTCGGTCGATGCGGGCAATGGCTTGTTCCAGGCTCTTGAGCAGTGTTCCGAGAAACCACTGCAGCCAGGCGGTGATATCCAGTGTGTCTTTCTGGCTGGCCTCAAGGATGCGGTAATAGCCAGCGCGGTCGTCGAGGATGCTGGCCGACATGGCGTAAAAGCGGATGGCCTGCTGCTCGCCTTGGGCCAAGGCCAGGTCGGTGAGAGCGCGAGTGAGGCGACCGTTGCCGTCATCGAAGGGGTGCAGGGTGACGAACCAGAAATGGGCAATGCCGGCGCGCAACAATGGATCGATACTGGTACCTCTGCGGCTGCTCTCGAACCAGGCGAGGAAGTCGTCCAGTTGCTGCTTCAGCCCGGCGCGTGGCGGGGCTTCAAAGTGTACGGTGGGTTGGTCCAGGCGGCCGGAAACGACTTGCATGGGCTCTTCGCCGCGTAGCGTGCCAATGCGCAGTGGGCGGGCTAGCAGGTTGTCGTCGCTGGGGAACAGCCAGCAGTGCCAACCGTACAGCCGCTTTAGGGTAAGCGGTTGCTGGTGTGCACTGGTGGCATCGAGCAGCAATTCCGCCAGGCCTTCGGAACGTGCCGTGGTGCGGCACTCCTCGCTAAGCCCCAAGCGCCGCGCCAGGGAGGAGCGCACCGAACCGACATTCAGCTGCTCACCTTCGATGGCTGATGAGGTGACGATGTTCTGCAGCAGGGCATCCAGGCTGCTCTGTGCTTCAGTATCACCACCGACAGCACCGAGCATGCCGAGCAAGCGCCCCTGAGCCTGGGTGCAGGCGCGTAGCAACGGGGCAAGCAGTTCGGCTTGCCAGCTGAAGTGCGGCCAGTTGGGCTGCTGCCAGATCCAGAAGGGGTCATTCATGGGGCCTGCTCATCTGTGAGCCGATTAGAGAGCTTATTCGGCTCATCGCTTGAGCTGATTGTGCCGGCTAATCGGCTCACTGTCTAATCCTGAGGTCAGGTTGTTTGTGGCCAGAGGCATCGCGGCTGGTCAGGGTTGCTTATCCAGTTGCTGCAGGCGGCTCAATACTTCTTCGCGAGATTGAGGGAAGAAAATCCAGTTCCTGTACTTGGGGTTGTACTCGCCGCCTAGTTCGTTTCGCCAGGATTTAAGCAGCTCTGCGATCTGTGGATTGAACGACCAGGAACGCACGGCCGCTGAACCCGTTGGCAGTATCCGTGCAGATACCCACATGCCCATGACCGTAAAGCGATGCTCGATGCATTTGGTCACGGGCTCGGTTACAGGGGGCTTAGGAGTAATGGATAGCCAAGCTGTTGCTGGCTGAGCTGCCATTAGAGGCTGCTCGGGGTAGACCCATGATTTGTTGTGCGTCTGCTCCAGGATATGGGCTTTCACCTCTTCAGATGGAATGGACTGCTTGCTGAACAGCAGTTCGCTGAGGTCAATTTCGACGGTATTGATGCCGGCGTTTTTAATCCGCTCCAGCTTTTCTTCGCCAATGAATGAGGTGACCGCGACCTCGATGAATAGCTGGCTGCCATCTCTCAGGTGGGCGACCAGGTCAGGTTGGAATCCTTGTTGTGGGACTTCTTCATCCACCTTTTCGAAGTCCCACCAGCTGGTTTTGTCTTCGCTCGCCGGCCAATTGCCAGGCATCGGGGGAAGCTGCAGGCCGAGTTGGTTACGGATGACTTCTTTGGCGTACAGGTGCAGCAGGCTTTCTCGATGGATGAAGCAGCTTTCCTTGTTCGAGTGGTGGGAGAAGTGATGTTCACGGATCAGGCCTTTGCGGGCGAGGACGGGCTCGCCGCAGCAAGCACAGGTGCAATTGCAGGCAAGCCCGCGCAGGGCGTTCTCAATGGTGATCAGTTGGCCGTTTGGATCGAGTGCAACGAACATGCTTATGGGCAAAGCCTCTGGTGTTAAGACGGCTCCAAGAGTCATGATTTGTGCGCTGTGAAACTTCCCCCCATCCCCACAAGAAGGGGTTCATGTAGTGTTCTTGTTGATGTTGTAATGCCTCTAGACCGGTGCTTTCAGGGAGAAATAGATGTTGGATGTGATGCGGTGCCTGGATGAGGAGCTAACGCAAGTCCCAGCTCATGGGTTAAAGGCCTACATGGTTTTGAGGGTGTTGTTGGACGCCAGTATTAAGGCGCTTGAGCAGGGCAACGCTGAGCCCCAGACATTTGACCGGCCAACAATACTGCGCTTGTGTGAGAGCAAGGAAAATGCTGCCAGGGTGAACCCTTCTCGCTGGCTGACGCAGAGCATGTTGGAGACGTTCTTGGATGCCCGTAAGGGAGCAATTCTTGCTCGGCTTGAGCGGGCGGGACTGCAAGAGATACCGGCAATTGGCACGAACGACAGTGACGGCGGTTCAGGAATTCAGCGCCTGTTTTGGTTGAAGACAAGGCCGGTTGAACGGGACACATCAAAGCAGGAGGGTGTCATCGGTTCGAGTGCGCAGATTGTCTACACGCGTTCAGACGTCGGAGCGGTTAAGCCCGCCTGGTGGCTGCGACTGTTGTTCAAGAATGGAGAGCTGAAGAACAGAAGCTGGCGAGGACTGTCTTTGCTCTTGGTCGTCCTGATCGGAATGGTAATGCTGGCGACCTGGCTTGTCGGCGGGTTATGGAGTGTGGCATTAGTCGATCAGGCGCTTACATTTAGGCAACTGGCGACCGCTTTCTTCATGTGTGGATGCGCTTGGGTTGTGTGGCGCAGTGCTTATTTGCCTTGGTGGCAGCTGGTGGATGATCGTGTAATCAAGGTACCGAGCTTGCTTCTATCGATCTTGGAAGACTCTGCAGAGCTGGAAATGTACCGCGATAGCGAGAAAAGCCCTTGGACGCGTTTTGTTCGCTTTACCGGAGATTGTCCGCTCTGTAGTGGTCGTGTCTCGCTAATGCCAGGTAAGCCAGAGCATAAATTGCCTCTGGTTGGGCGCTGTAGCGAGAGCCCACACGCACATGTATTCAGTTTTGATCGTGCGAGATTGTCGGGGATCTATATTGGCCCGCGACCGGGCTCATAAATTTTCGCGCCCGCGAAAATCGCAGGTGCAGGGTTGCCCTTATGTTCGAATTGAGCGACTAAAGGGGTCGTAGTGATTTGTTCTGCCTAAATCACTACGACCACTTAACTGACCTCTTAACTGTGCCACCGGATTCGCCGATGGGGCAGCGCATACGTTCAAGGCTTTCACGGCCGACCTTGAGTGCATGGCCGACTGGCTGCCCTTATCGCCCGGCAATCAGCGCGGCTTGCAGCGCGCCGATGGTGCGTTTGTTGTCCTCCAAGGCTGGGTAGTCGTCGAGTATGCGTGATCTCTCGTACACGAAAGGTCACGCAATGAAACTGCCTATTTGCTTTACGGTCCCCATTCGCTTGGACTAGTCTGGCGCATCGCTAGATGTAAGGACGCAAAAAGTGTGTTGCTCTGCTCCTAGAGGTGCGCCGCCTTCATCTATTTAAGAATGGAAGTGCTGTTTCGGGGGGGGGGGGTAATTTTGGACCAAATAGCGGAAGTTGCGAGCGAACTACTGGCGGCGCATTCTGCGCTCGTGCTGCATGACTCTAATGAAGCTGAAACTCGAAAGAAGTTGATCGACAAAATTGTCGAGCGATTGCTTGGCTGGGATGATGCTGATATATCCTACGAAGAGCGAGTATCTGAAGATCGGCAGACAACTTATGCGGATTATATAATTCGTACTGCCGACATATCATTGCTGATTGAAGCCAAGAGGGTCGGTAAAGCTTTCGGCGTGGTGCCTACGCAGAAGCGGGTTAAGCTCTCCGGGAAAATAATGGAGGGTGATACAGGAGCTGCGATTATTCAGGCGCGAGATTACTGCCGGAAAAAGTCAATTCCTTTTGCTGTCGTGACCAACGGAAGTCAGTGGATAATATTTCCAGCGGTTAGGACTGATGCGATATCTTTCTCCGACTCGTATGCGATTGTCTTCGACTCTTTGGAACGTATTTTAGGTGAAGAACTGGATCATTTTGTTGATCTTCTTTCGCGTTCGGCTGTGGTTGAAGGTAATTTGGCTATTGAGTTGATCGGTAGAAATACGGATCAATTTGAGGAGCGAAGGTTAAACAAGTTTTTTAAAGGTTCTAGTATTAAGCGGTCAAACCCGATTTACCCGCTTATAGAAAATGAAGTGATCAGTGCTTTTTCTGATTCCCTTCTGGAGGCAGAGGATTCTTTGCTTGAAAAGTGCTATGTAAAGAATGCGGATAGACAGAAATTTGATAATCGCATACAGATGCACTTACAGCGACGAGAGCCGCTTTTCTCAGTCCAGCCAAAAAAACCGATGCGAAAGAAAGAAGCGTCAACGCTGGTTGATTCGATTAATTCCGCCTCTGCATCTCATCGGCCGTTGGCAATTTTGATTTTGGGAACAGTCGGTACGGGGAAGACTACTTTTCTACAGTATACTAGGAGGGTGGCTTCTGCTCAATATTTCGTGAAGTCCTCAAGTTCCCCTTATCCGCATTGGATTGATATCGACTTCCGTAACTTTTCTCGCAATGAAAGCCCTTTGGAGTTTATATATTCGCATTTGTTTTCTTATGTGAACGATGATCCGTACTTTATGGATTTCAATCGGGCTATTAGGGCAGCTTATAAACGTGACATAGATGCGTTGAAGGCGGGGCCGATGTTTCTTGTTGCAAGGAATCCAGAGGAATTTGATAAAAAGATCACTGAAGTGATAGTTTCTGATTATAATCAGAAACGGCCATATGTGGACAAGTTGATGTCTTATGGTGCTAAGAATGCGCCGATTTTTTTGGTTATTGATAACGTTGATCAATTCGAAGATGACAGGGTGCAGTCTGAGATTTTTTCAGATGCCATGGCTATTGCGGGCCGGTTGCACCTCAACCTGATAATTTCAATGCGTGAGTCTACCTATGTCAATCATCGTGGCTCCGCAACGTTCGATGCCTTCGATTTCGACCCGCTTCATATTGAGCCGCCAGAAATTCCTGCGGTTCTGTCGCGTCGGTTCTTCCTAACGGGGCAATTGTTGTCCGGGAAAACTGGAAGTTTTACTTCGGTCAATGGTGCAAATTTCAAAGTTGAAGATTTGTCTGTCTTTATTGATATCGTTAGGGCTTCGGTCTTGGGGACTGAGGTTGGTGAGCGGATTGATGTTTTGGCAAATCATGATGTCCGCTTGGCATTGCGGATGACGCGAGAGTTTCTCGCTCGCGGCTATACTGATCCAGCCAAAGCACTTCAAAGCTTCCGAAGCAAAGGGGCATATGTACTTCCAAAACAGGAAGCTTTCCGCTCAATTCTTCTTGGTAATCAATCTGTCTATAGTGAGGAATTTTCTGTTCTTGGTAATCCGTTCGACTCTAGGTTAGGTAAATCAAACGGTGGGCTGCTGCGATTGTTCGTCTTGTCTGCTCTTGTTCGCCAGAGTAGTGCCTCTGGCGGTCACTTGGATGGGCCAGAGATTAGGGACAACATACGTTCAATCGGATTTTCGGAAGATGACACACTCAGAGTGCTGTCGGATTTGTGCGATTTGCGGTTTGTTCATACTAAATCGCATGGCAAAGCAGATTTGGCCAGCGGTTATTTCGCAAGCAGATTGGGTGGGCATGTCGTTAGGGCTCTAATCGCAGATCTTACCTTTGTAGAAAATATTTTGATGGATACGTTCATCTCGGATAAGGATATTTGGGACACTCTGAGGGAGCTTACTCAGGAAATTCGGGACGAGCGCGAAGTCGTAGAGCGGTTAACTTTGCGGGTCAAGCGTGCGAAAATTTTTTACGAATTAATGGCGGATCAGTATAGGCCATTGTTAGAAGAGGCAACTAAGCGGGGCCTTGGTCCGATTTGGCTTGGTAACCCATTGGAAGAAATGCGATCAACCTTCGAACGGGACACCGTGCAGGCATTGGCATCTGCCCGGCGTATATACGGGAAGTGAGCGAGAAATTCTGGTTGCAGGTGACTATATAGGTAGATGTATGCTTGAAATAGTTAAGCAGGTGTGCGGTTTTTCAAGGAGGCAAATAGAGGAAGCTCTACCAAAGGGCTTTTTTGTGGCTTACTCATCTGGGCCATCTTTGGGATGCCATTACTACGACGCGCGTGCTTTCGTAGACGGAATTTTAATTGCAGAATCTCATGGGCATATACTTCCAGAGCGGGAGTTCAGGGTCACCGGCTTAAAAGTCTATGCTGACTATCGGGGTAAAGGATATGGTCGCAAGATTTGTGAGCGATTAATTGAAGAGGCTAAAGCGGCTGGATGTCAATTTCTGCTATTTGAAGGGGTTGATCTTGATAACGCGGTGGCAGTACAGCTCTATCGAAATTTAGGCTGTGTATCGATAAAGTCGAAAACATACCCCTCCAGAAAAGATTTTGAGCAGAGTCTTTAGCTTCGATCTACGGACTTTTTCTGAGACCCGTATCAAGAGGTAACCGACTAGATGAGGATCGTATAGCTGCGAAGGGCGTTTGCCGTTTGCGGCAGGCCCTGCTTGAAGATGCATTCAATGAACTCTTCGGGTGTGTACGGGTTGCGGGTCAGGGCCCGGCGCATCTCGGTCGCGGCGGCCAGCACTGCAGCCTGGTCGAGGTCCCAAAGATCCATGATGAACTCGTCTGGGTGCTGAGCTTCAACATCGAATGCGGCCAGGGCCGCCGGCGGGAAGTCCTTCAGGTTGAAGGTCACGATCACCTCGGCGTTGCTGCGAATCGCCGCGGCGAGTACATGGGCGTCGTCAGGGTCGGGTAAGACCAACCCGGCGCACAGCGTTTCATGCCCGGTGACGATTGAGTCGGGCACGGCAGCCTCCATGAGGCGAGAAACGCGATCGAGCTGCTCGCGCGTCAGATCCTGGCGGTTCTCCAGCAGGTTCCGCTTCCACTCTTCATCGATCTGCGCCGTCCACTTGGCCCTGTAGAGCCCCTTCCCGGCCAGCCGTATCAGCAGGTCGCGAAGGGGAGCAGGGTAGAGAACGCACGCGTCATAGACGGCAGTGAAAGGCGAGTGCCGCATCAGTAGCCCATCCCGAGCTCTTCGGAGAGGTTGGCCAGTTCGTCCATGGCTTTGCGGCTGGCTTCATCGCGTTGCTGTTTGTACTCCATCAGGTCGGAGAAGAGCACGCGGCGATGGCGACCAGTTTTGTGATGAGGCAAAGCACCTTCCTCCAGCAGTTTCACCAGGTGAGGGCGAGAGACGTTCAGCAGATCGGCCGCTTCCTGGGTGGTCAGCTCTGCGTGGACAGGAACCACTCGAACCGAGTTGCCCAAGGCCAATTCGCCAAGGATGTCCACCAGCAGGCGCAGCGCGCTGGTGGGCAACTCAACTTGGTGAGCCCTGTTCTCGGCATCGTAGATTTCGATCCGCTGAGTGTCTGTCTTGGTCGACAGGAAGGCCGCGAGATCGCGCTGCCCCTGCACCGCGGCAGCAACCTCGCGAGCCTCAGGGAAGCCGGCGAGTTCGGACACGTTCATGGTTGTACTCCGTTCGTGCATTGCTTAGATTTACAACCCCATCTTAATCGAAATAAACGAAAACGCAATAAACGAAACGACGAACGAAGCTGGCTTTGGACTCAAAAGCCGGCACCTGGCGTGATCAGTCCAAGTGGTGCCAAATGATCATCGAGAGCAGAGCCGCCGAGATGCTATGGGCTCTCCTAGCATGCACTGATCTGGTAACGAGTACTGCGCCCCCCACCAGGGAGTCGTTGCAGTACTCCCTTCTCAACAAGATCAGCCAAGTGCCGGGTATCTTTTCACCGCGCCTCAATCTCATCCTGGGTGAGGAGCCTGGGACGGCTATCACTCTTTTCTCGCGGTTCGCTCTTGCTGACTGGTTTTGGCTGGTCAGTTGGGCTCGGTGCTGGTGAGCCGAATAGGTGAGATTATTCGGCTCACCAGTGGCTGTTTTATTCGTTGTGCCATAGGCCATCTGTCACGGTCTAACCTATTCGATGCAAATTTAGAGCTTCAGCTCCGTGTAAGAGGCTCTAAGTCGAGCGATTTGTTCCAAAAGTTATGGCATGCGCCTTGAAACCGTAGGCCATCGTGACAGATGGCCTACGCCGCTTTTCCTGCAGACGAAGCCTCTAAGACATTGCCGCTCCCACATACCTGGGTCTTTGGCCATCTGGGCCTTCTGGCCTAGATAAGATCAGGTTGTTCACCGAACACCTGAAAGCCTGGTACGTACAGTTCACGTTTCCTTCCTCATGCAGCACCCGCCAAATTGCCCTTACGGAGTGTCCAGCCTTCAGTGCTTCCTTTACCTCGTCGAGCGCTAGAACGAACTCTGCTCGGTGACGAAGGGGATGGTCGGGCGAATCTGCCAATACCTTCTCAGCGATTCGTATAGTCAGGGGTTTATGTGGCGCGGCGGATTTCTGCATAGTGTTCATCCCTCAAGAGTCATAGTGGATGGATAATGAGCTGGATTGCGCTGATTCAACTGGCGCTGGCGATCCCTCTCTTTCCAGTCCTGGAGTCCACACCAATAGGCTTTTTGCCAATGGATGCGCGCTTTCGAGCGGCGAGGATGGGGGCAGCTCAGAAAACTCTCTCCGCGTTGCCCTGCATCATGTCCTTCATACCAGGCTGCGCTTTGAGGTTCGATTGCATGGTAAGACGCCTGATTTTTGCTCATCATGCGTCTCCTTTCGCGTCGCTGTTGTACGGCTGCTTGTTCACGAAGGCAGCGACTTCATCGCTCATGCCGCCACCAGCGAGACTGTCGCCAGAGAATTCATTTGGCTGTTCTTTGCTGCTTTCCTGAGAGGCGTTGTCGTTGCTGCGAATAGCTGTGGCGGCTTGTCCGCCAGTCGTCTCGGCCATGCGCGCTTTGAAATCTTCCAGAACTGAGCCCGTTTTTTCCTGAGCGGCAGAGCCAATACCTTTAGCAAGGTTAGCGCTCATATCTGCTGCAAAGCTCAAGCCGGTATTCATTGCTTGAGTAAAGCTGGAGGCCTGGTGCCCGGATGAACGTTGGCTCATGCCGCTTGAGTCGTCATTGCTGCGCCCAGCAAACATCCCCGTTGCGTTGCTCATATTGGCTTGGGTTGAGGTGAACGCCGCTTTTAACGCAGAAGCTCCTCCGCCGATCTCCGTAGCGCCGGCAACAAGCGAATTACCTCCAGTCGCGACAGCGGCAGCGGCCATGCTGGCAGCTCCAGTAACTGCCCCAGCACCAAATGCGCCAACAGCACCGCTACTTGCACTGCCCACGATGCCAGACACCATTGCTGGCACCTTATCCACTAGGTAGAACAGTACGATCGCGACAATCAGGATCACCCCCATTTCCTTGAGGCTGATGCCCTGACTCATCTGTGCGTAGTACTGATCAAGAAGGCTTTTGCCAATGCCCACGAGCAGCACCATGACCATTAGGCTGACCGCAACGCCGATGACACTTTTGTAATAATTAATCGCGATGTCGGACGTCCAGCGTGCGCCTCCAAAACCAAGGAGAAACACTCCGCCGTAGGCCAGTACCCAGCCGGAGCACAGAAGTACCAGCATATTCGCCCCGATCAGCGCGAGAATTACCAGAACCGCCACGCTAAGAATGATCCCGCACAAACTATCAACCGGCGACCAGACGCTTGACTGGTCTAGGACTCGGAAAAAGATTTCGAATCCGATGTCCACGATGCTTGAGGGACTGAGGCTATTACCTAATCCGGTGGCGTCACCGCCGATCTGGCGCAGAGATTGGATGATGGAAGTGGCAAACGCTGGCCCGTTAATTAGCAGCCACCAGAAGAAGCCCGTGAAGATCGTGAAGCGGATAAATTCGGCGAAAAATTCACCTATGTCTGCTTTTCGCATCAGCATGAACCCGAACGTCCAGACCATGCTTATCATGACCAACGACCAAAAAAGAAAGGTGGCGTGATTCACCATGATGCTTCCCCACTGGCTTGCGGAGGTTGCATAACGTTGAAGAACGTTATCTAGGACTCCCGCGCTGTCGACGGCCGCCAGCACATCAACCGAATAGAGGGATGTGGCTAAAAGCAGGGGAAGGGCTACGGAGCTTTTGAGTAAGTCGGAAATTTTCATTAGGCACTTACCATTGCTTGTGTGGGCTTTTTTTGAACTCGCCTTTTCGCGTGTCCGGTGTGCTTTGATTCTCTTGTGCTGCCTTTTCTTGATCTTCTGAATTGGGGTTGCAGCCGGTAACACTGGCTGAGGTAACCGCAGCCATCAGGGCGATAAGCAAATGCTTTTTCATCAAGGTTTCCTCGGTTACCAGGATTGAGTGGGGCTGGGCCGGTAGCTACCACGACGCAGTTGCTCAGACGCTGCCTGTTCCTTTGCTTCTCGCGCAGCGATGGTTTGCGCTCGAGGGATTTCGGCGGCTTGCTGAGCGACCAAGAGGGTGCGGATTTGTAGGAGTTGGTTCGCCTGATTTGAGGCCAATTGGTTCGCGAACTGAAGGGCTTCCATACGCCCTTGAGCGGACTGTGTGCTGTGCTGCAACCGCACTAGGTTGCTGGCGTCCTGTTGGAGTTGCTTCTGTTGCTCGTCTAGGCCTCGCAACATGTTCCCGTTGGCTCGCATCTGCGCATCAGATCCGTCTATCTCGGACTGTCGCATAGCCTGGTATTGGTCTGAGCTACAGCCATTCACTCCAAAGCATTGGGAACTGCGGTAATAATTCACATCGCCATACCCCGCTAGATAGGCATCAATGCTTCCAGCCTGCTGTTTGTAGTAGCCCAGCGTATCGATGGTGCTAAGTACCCTCGCGATGGTTTGCTCCGCCTGATCCCAGAGATAGGCATTTGGCGCGGCTGTATTTCTAAGTTGATCCTCAAGCTGTGCTAGTTGAGAGACGTATTGCTCTACCTGCGTAATGGTCTGAGCCACGTTCTCAATGGCTGAAATGGTGGTCTGTGAGACATTGGCGACATCCACTACGGGGATGCCTGTTGCATGTCCTTTCAAGGAGACGAGCAGCAAAATTTTAGCGGCTAAAATTTTCTTCGTTCCAATCATCTCTTTGGTTCTCCTAATGTTTTGAAGTTTTACTAGGTGCTAGGCCTGGGTAGAGGGCTTTGTTTTTTAGCGGCTAAAATTTCTAGCGCTTATTTTTTGAAGAGATATATGTTTGTTTTTCGATATATCGAAAGTTGCGTTCTGGTGCCTGAAGTTAATATAGCAGGCACTTGGTAAGCTTGGAACTGAAGTGCTTGATAGTTGAGTTGCGTTGGTGCGATAGTTAAGTTGCGTTAGTGTATTTTGTTGGTGTTTAGTCGTGGTTTCTAATATTTTTGCGAGGTCTGTATGTCTTCAAGCATGTCTGTGAGCGAATCAATTTCGGGTAAATATGGGCCGCTACTGAGCCTTCAGGAGCTTGCGGAGATATTGCATAGAAGTCCTGATGGGTTGCGTATTGCATTGCGCGGCGAGCAGGCCTATGCGAAGAAACTGAACTCAACCAAAGTGAAAATCGGCCGGCGCATTTACTTCAGTACACCGGCGATTGCTCGGCTGATCTCTGACGAGTTTCTGGGTGGCGTCGTGAATGAAGCCTCTTAAATTTAGCGGCTAAAATTTACGGCACTTGTTATGCGTACTCTCTCGCCTAAACAAAATCAATCCATCTTTGGCGAGGCCTTAAGGCGAGTCGTAGCCGAGGCGCAAGCGCGCACCGGGAGATTTCTATCGGCGTTTGATCGTGTTAACAGCAGTGGTCGCAGAACCAGACAGGAGCCCTGGGACGTAATGGTTGCTGTCATGGAACCAATGCTGGCTAGGCTCGATCTTGCAGAAATGGCATTGGGGTGGATCGATAATGCAGGTGCCTTCCGCCTCAATAGGCAGAGAGAATTGGCAGAGGATGGAGGTGTCACTGAGTCGCGTCTTTCGAGGTTGCTGGGGACTATGGACTCGGCAGGCTACACCCACCGTAAATTTAAGCGCGAGTATGTGGATGGGCGTTGGACTACACGCACTCTGATCTGCATCACAGAGCGTTTCTTCGTCGATCTTGGGCTGGGTCAACTCTTTACTAAATTACGTGCTAAGGCGATCTCACGCAGGAAGGCGCATGTCTCCTCGCGGCCTAACGCTGCGGTGAAAGCTATTAGGGGGCCTGTACGCTCAGTGAGCGTGAGGCCTCGAAACGAAGTTGCTAGGCAGTCTGATGGCGTTGCCGTGTTGGAAAAGCTTATGGCTTTGAAGGCTGCGCATCCTGACCTTGCTGATGATGAGCTGACAAAGCTCTACCGTCGCCTTGAGTGCCCTGAGAAAGCGGCTGCAACAGCCTGACACGCCAGCTCTCGATAGCACCACCTCTAATACTCTCACTCTCCTTTTTCCTTTGCTCTGTCCTGGAGTAGAGCCTTTGCCGAACAATATATTGTCTGGTGCCTGATTGTGTCTGCAGGTTTGAGTAGTGTTGTGTAAGTTAACTGCAATTTTAAGTGTTGGGTGTATCCATCGTAAAGATGTAAATCCTAAGATCTTAGGGTGTTGATAATTAGTTTAGCTGAACTTCTTTCGTGTGCTGCTTGTTTGGTTGTTACGCCAGGAAAGTGCCCGTTAAGTTTTTCGTTTGACTCCGGTTGGTCGAATTTTTTGAGTTGGCTTTCCTGTGCGCACCGTAACCCCTTTCTATTTTCTTGTAAGAGGCTTTCTTTTTGGCCTGCTCCTTGTCTATGGCTTTCCTCTGTCTTGTAGCTGCCTTTCTTTTTTTGAAGAAAGGCAGCTACAAGGTATAAGCAAGCCTATGAGGGGTTTTATGGAAAGGGATATACAACTCTAAGTTTGTGGCAAGATGTGTGAAGTTAGCTAACCGGCAAGCCGGTTATCTATCTTCACTCTCCCTTATTCGCGCTACGCACTCAACGGGGATCTTGCTCTGCGAGGCAGACGGCTACCGCCGTCAAATCAAAGCCATACAGCGGGTGAGCGATGGGAAATGAAACGCGCAAGAACGGGCCGCACCTGAGAGTTCCGGTGCTGGCGTACGAAAAAAAGGCGATAGAGGACAACGCGAAAAAGGCGGGGCTTTCTGTTGCCGCGTTTCTGCGCAATCTGGAAATTGGCTACGAGGTGCGAGGGGGTGGCATGTTGTGTGAGCACTACGCCGGCTTGTCGGTGGAGCCCGATAACGACAAATCGTTCCTTCTGCTTACGAATGTTGAGAGGCGAAAATGTCCAGCGTGACGATCTGGCGTGAAGAAGTAAACACAATGCCGGCGTGGGACTCCAGCGAGACCGTTGATGAATTGAATGGTCGAGGAATCGCTGTAGGGATGCTTGGGCGTCATCATTTCAATGAGTGTTTCGCTGAGGTCTGCCAGCTATTTATGAGGGCTGGGTACCGAGGCGGGCAGCTTCAGCGGGTTGTAAATTTTGCAGGAGATACTGCGGTTTACGACTCGGCTAAATGGACCTACGACGACGCACTTGAGTGGAATGCCCCTCTCATGTCTGAGTAGGCTTTTTAGCCGCTAAAATGCATGCATGGAGTGGTAGCTAAATCAAAGCTGCGTTTGGGTGAGGGGCGAGTAGTGACAGTTCGAAGATTGACTGATGCTGAACTTGTAGCTTTGAGAGATGAGATGCGTGAGGCGAGCAAGTGGATGAAGGCGGAGCTTCAGCGCAGAAGGGTGACGCGAGAGCAGCGCGCTGAGGAGACGGGGAAGGGGCGTCTCGCCGATATTTAGGCTAGCGCTGCTAGGTGCTCCACCGTCTCCGGATACTTCTGCACCAGGCGAATCAGGGTTGTGGCCTGAGCGTTGGGTTTGGCGCGGCCTTGCTCCCAGTTCTCCAGGGTGCGGGTGTTGGTGCGTAGGTACATGGCGAACACAGGCCGGGACATGTTCAAGTGCTGACGAATTCCGACCAGTTCTTCTGCAGTAACCTCGGGCAGCTTTTTCAGTTGTGCCTTATGCGAGCGCAGCGTGACTTTCCCCTGGCGTTCGTCGGCCAGGGCTTCAAAGCCTTCGACCAGTTCGGCAAAAATGTCACGTTTCATGGTTTGTTCCTCGCATCTATCTCAGTATCTAGCAGCTTTTTGAGCGCCTTCTTTTGTTGCTCGCTCAGGTCGTCCTGGACGTCCTTGCCGTAGACGGTAAATAACCAGAACTGCGCGCCACCCAGCCACCAGTAGTAAATGACTCGAATGCCGCCGCGCTTGCCCTTCTGGCGCTTCTCATCGGCGAAGCGAATCTTGCGCAGGCCGCCGGTTCCCTGGATCACATCGCCGGCTTCGGGGTTCTCCATGAGGACGGTCTGAAAAGCGCGAAAGGCCTCCTCATCCAGATAGTCCATTCGGTGCCGCTGAAACGGTGGTAGTTCAACAAACAGTGCTTTCATATTCTGTACGTTATCTGCGTATAGTTTGTGGTGCGTTTAACGCACCGTCAAGGCGATCTACCGTTCGTTCGTCAGCTTATCCAGCTTGCTAACCAGGTCTTCAGCGCGCAGGTGCGTATAGCGCTTGAGCATTTGCATGGACTTGTGGCCGCTGATAGCGGACACCTCCTGGTCGGAAAGGCCCCCTTCCACCAGGCGGCTTACTGCTTCATGGCGCAGGTCATGGAAACGCAGGTCGGACATCCCTAGCTTTGTCTTAAGCTGACCCCAGGCCTTAGTGAATGCGTAGGGTCTGCGCTTTCCGTCTTTGCCCGGCTCGCCGAAAAACACCAGGTCGCAGTCGATAGGGCGGACCGGGTTACTCATGGCTGCCTGGAAGGCCTCGGTGGCCCGTTTACTCAGCGGCACAGTGCGGGCGCCATCGTTTTTGGTGTCTGAGAGTCGCGCCACGCGCTTTTTCAGGTCGACCTGATGTCGTCGTAGGGATGCGATCTCGGATGACCGCATCCCGGTCTCCAGGGCAATTCGGAACATCCAGCCCAGCATGGGGTTGCTATGTGCATTAACGGCTGCCAGCAGGCGGCGTTCTTCCTCGCCTGACAGGCGACGGTCGCGGCCTTCCCCGGGGCTCGGCTTGCGAATGTTGAGAACGGGGTTGAAGGTCAGTCCAAGACCCCATTCCTGAATCGCTACGGTATAGAGGTGGCTTAGCAGGGCCAGCTCTAAGCGCACCGTGTTGTTGCTGGTGGGATTTCCGCGATTGGTGATCGAGGCAAGTCGGGTGTCGCGGTAGCCGGCGATGATTTCAGCAGAGAGGGCGGCCATTGAGTATTTACCCAGATGCCGGATCAGCTGCTGAGCTTTTGTGGCTTCGGCTTTCTGGGTGGTGGGCTTCTTGGTAGGGCTGACCTCGCTGAGGTAGCGCTTGAGCGCCATTTCCAACGTCATGCGTTCGGAGCCGCTGCGCTGGATGTAGACACCCCTGACCATTTCGTCTTCGGTGCGGCGTGCCCAGTCTTCGGCATCGCGTTTGATGCGGAAGGTTTTTGCATTGGTCGGCCAGCCGGTTTTACGCACCAGGGCTTTCCAGGTGCCGGAGGGCGTTTTGATGATGCTGGCCATCTTTGAGGTGCTCCGAAGGCGTGCTGGCGAATCAGCGCTGTACCGAATTTGTACCTTTGGAACATGGGATTGGTCGAGCTGTTTTTGCTTGGCCAATAAAAAAGCCGCGCAGTGCGCGGCTTTGAAGGTGGTGGGCCCAGCAGGACTCGAACCTGCGACCAAGGGATTATGAGTCCCCTGCTCTAACCAACTGAGCTATAGGCCCCGGAAAGCCGGCGGATTATACCGGCGCCTTCTGTGGAGCGCCAATCGAATGGCATGGGTCGAGGAAATTGCTGGCAAAGACTTCGGCTGGCAAGGGGCGGCTGACGATGAAACCTTGGATCTGTTCGCAGCCCTCGCTGGCAAGAAACTGTTCTTGGGCTTTGGTTTCCACACCTTCGGCGATCACCGTCAGTTGCATGCTGCGCCCGAGGGCGATGATGGCGCGGGCGATGGCGGCATCGTGCGGGTCGTCAGGGAGGCCGCGGACGAAGGATTGGTCGATCTTCAGCGTGTCCAGCGGTAGACGTTTGAGGTAGCTCAAGGAAGAGTAGCCAGTGCCGAAGTCGTCGATGGCCAGTTGTACGCCGAGCCGTTTCAGCTCGTGGAGGATGGTCAGGGCCTCTTCGGTCTGGCTCATGATGAAGTTCTCGGTGATTTCCAGTTGTAAAAGGGCGGGTTCCAGACCGTAACCCTTCAGTAGCCGGTCGATGCGCTCGACCAGTTGTGGCTGGCGCAGTTGTGCGCCTGCGAGGTTGACCGACAGTGAGCCGAAGGGGGCGTGCTGTGTCTGCCATTCACCCATTTGCCGACAGGCTTCCTGCAATACCCAGTCACCCAGTGGCAGGATCAGGCCGTTTTCTTCCGCCAGCGGAATAAAGCGCTCAGGGAGGATCTCGCCAAAAAACGGGTGATGCCAGCGGATCAGCGCTTCGGCACCAACCAAGCGTTGCGTGCCCAGGGAGAGCTTCGGTTGATAGTAGAGGCTTAGCTCCTGACGTTCCAAGGCGCGGCGTAGCTCGTGCTCCAGAGCCATGCGCTCGGTGGCCTGGGAGGTCAGGTCACGGGTGTAGAGTTCGGCGCGGTTGCGGCCCTTGGCTTTGGAGCGGTACATGGCAGCATCGGCATTCTTCACGAGGGTGGCGACGTCGTTGCCATCTTGCGGGAATAGGCTGACGCCGATACTGGCGCTGATAAATAGCTCGTGCTCGTCAGCCTGGAAGGGGGCGCTGAAGCCCGCCAATAGCTTATTGGCGACATGTTCGGCGTCACTGGGTTGCTGCAGGCCTGGCAGCAGGATGATGAATTCGTCACCGCCCAGTCGGGCGACGGTGTCGATATCGCGTAAATGCTCCTTGAGGCGCAGGGCGGAGGCTTTCAACAGCAGGTCGCCGACCGGGTGGCCGAGGCTGTCGTTGATATGTTTGAAGCGGTCGAGGTCTAGGAACAGTACCGCGCCCTGGCGGTCATCGGTCTGGGCGTCGGTTAACGCGGCGCGCAGGCGGCTTTCGAAGAGCAGGCGATTAGGCAGGCCGGTGAGCGGATCATGGTGAGCCTGATAGTCAAGGCTGGCCTGGGCATGCTTGAGGCTGGAGATGTCGGCGAAAACGCCGACGAAGTGTGTAGTCAGTGCCTCGCTGTTGCGCACGGCGCTGATGGTCAACCACCCTGGGTAGAGTTCGCCGTTCTTGCGGCGGTTCCAGATTTCACCTTGCCAGTGTCCCTCGGCGCCCAGTTGGTGCCACATGGCGGTGTAGAAAGCGCTGTCGTGCTGACCGGACGCGAGCATGCGCGGCGACTGGCCGAGAGCATCCTGTTCGCTATAGCCAGTGATTTCGCTAAAGGCTCGGTTTACGGCAGTAATGCGTTGCTGGGTGTCGGTGATCATTACCCCTTCTGCCGTGCTCTCGAATACGGTTGCGGCCTGCTGTAGTTTTTCTTGTATTTGCAGGCGCTCGGTCACGTCGCGGGCGATGGTCAACAGGCAGGTTTCGCCGTTGATGTGCATGATCTGGGTCGACAGTTCGCAGAGCCGCAACTCGCCAGTGCGGGTGCGCATCGGCGCAGTGAAGTCGCGCACGGCGCCATGGATGCTGAGCAGTTGCATGATCCGTTGGCGATCTTCCTGGTTGTCCCAGAGGCCCAGGTCGAGTGTCGAGCGATCGGCGATTTCGCTGCTGTTATAACCGCTGAGGCGGGTGAAGCCTTCGTTGACTTCAAGCAGCAGGCCATCGCTCATGCGTGTAAGCAGTAAGCCGTCTGGCGAGGAGTGGAAGACCTTGGAGAACTTCTCTTCGGAGATCTGCAGTTGCTGCTGAGTCTCCTTCAGTTGGCTGATGTCGCGCACCACGACTACTAGTGCCGGTGTGTCATCGAGTTGGAAGGGTTGGGCCGAGATCAGGCCGGTAAACAGTTGCCCGTCATGCTTGCGAAAGGGCATCTCGAGGTTGCGTAGGCTGCCGTTTTGCAGGCGTTGCAACACGCTTGGGCCGATGCCAGGTATGCCCCAGATGTCGAGCTCGGTTGCGGTTTTGCCAAGTGCGTTGGCGACGAGGATACCGGTCTGCTGTTCGAAGGAGTTGTTCACTTCCAGCAGGCAGCCATCGGAGCGGCGGGCGATGACCAGCATGTCAGGGCATTGCTGGAACACCGAGGCGAACTTCTGTTCTGAAAGGCGTAGTGCCTGCTCGGTTTGTTTGGTTTCGGTAACGTCGATCATCAGGCCGCGTAACACGGCGGTATCGCCGTGTTGGATGAGAGTGACGATGTCGTGGATCCAGACGATGCGACCATCGGCGGCGTACATCCGATAATCGAGGCTGTGGTCGCGAACAGCCGCGCTCTCGCTTCTGCAGTAGTCGAATGCTTGTTGGCGGTCGTCCGGGTGCAGTATGCGTTGCCAGAAACCTGGTGCTAACCAGTCGGCAAGCGGGTAACCGAGCAGTTTCTCGGCGTGGGGCGAGACATAGGCGTAGGTGTAGTCGCTCACATGCGCTTCCCAGGCGATAGCCGAGAGGCTTTCGACTAGACCGCGATAGTGCTGCTCGCTGTTGCGCAGTTGCCGTTCCAGCGTGGCGCGCCCAGCCATTTCGGCGCTCAGGCGGCGATTGATGCGAGCAGCCGCGGCGAATATGGCTAGTCCGGCCAACAGTCCCGGCAGGCCATAGCGCAGGAACTCTGGCCAGAGGCTGCGCCGATCCAGTTCGCCGGCGGCCAGGGCGTCCGTCTGGCCGCTGGCCAAGGCCTGGAGCGTTGGGTTAACACTGGGTAGCGCGAGCCGGTCGAGCTCGGCAGTCTTGGCTTGCGCGAGAGTTTTATTCCAGTTGGTCGATTCGATTGGCCGCACATGCATGCCAAGGCACTGCTCGATCAGGGCAATGTAGTCGGCCGTCAGGCCTTGGTAGAGACCCTGGGTGCCGCGAAACTCGAACAGTGGCCAGGACGTGTCGGTGCCCAAGCGCAACTCAGGGAGCGCCGCAAGCCAGTTGCGTTCTTCTTGGTTAAGCGTCAAAGCAACAGCCGGGGCTGCCCAGTGCGCCAGACACAGCAGGAGAATGGCCAGCAGTCGCGGCATAGCAGCCTCATTACCACTCGGGTGTAGTGGCGAGTGTAGACGGGTTGCGGACTGCGGGTAATGGGAGTGCGCAAAGCAAAACCCCCGGCAGGGCCGGGGGTTTTGTTGTTACTCGTCGAGGAAGGAGCGTAGATGCTCGCTTCTCGTCGGATGGCGCAGCTTGCGCAGCGCCTTGGCTTCGATTTGACGAATCCGCTCGCGGGTCACGTCGAACTGTTTACCCACCTCTTCCAGCGTGTGGTCGGTATTCATATCGATACCGAAGCGCATGCGCAGTACCTTGGCTTCACGGGCAGTGAGGCCGGCCAGCACTTCGCGGGTCGCTTCCTTGAGGCTTTCGACCGTGGCTACATCGATCGGCGACTGCATGGTGGAGTCTTCGATGAAATCGCCCAGATGGGAGTCTTCATCATCACCGATCGGGGTTTCCATGGAGATCGGCTCTTTGGCGATCTTCAATACCTTGCGGATCTTGTCTTCCGGCATTTCCATGCGCTCACCAAGCTCTTCCGGAGTCGGCTCGCGGCCCATCTCCTGCAGCATCTGGCGAGAGATGCGGTTGAGCTTGTTGATCGTCTCGATCATGTGTACCGGGATGCGGATGGTCCGCGCCTGGTCGGCGATCGAGCGGGTGATTGCCTGACGAATCCACCAAGTGGCGTAGGTCGAGAACTTGTAACCGCGGCGGTATTCGAACTTGTCCACCGCTTTCATCAGGCCGATGTTGCCTTCCTGAATCAGGTCGAGGAACTGTAGGCCACGGTTGGTGTACTTCTTGGCGATGGAGATCACCAGACGCAAGTTCGCTTCAACCATCTCTTTCTTCGCGCGGCGGGCCTTGGCCTCACCGATCGACATGCGACGGTTGATGTCCTTGATCTCGGCCAGCTTCAGGCCGGTCTCGGCCTCAAGTGCCGCAAGTTTCTGCTGGCAACGCTGAATGTCGGACTGCAGGCGACCGATGGCCTCGGCATATTTGCTCTTGCCTTTGGCCAGTTGATCGGTCCAGCTTTCGTCGATTTCATGGCTGGGGAACTGGCGCAGGAAGTCGGCGCGCGGCATGCGGGCATCACGTACGCAAAGTTGCATGATGGCGCGTTCCTGGGCGCGCAGACGCTCCAGGGAGTCACGCACCCGCACAACCAGGGCGTCGAACTGCTTCGGTACCAGCTTGATCGGCATAAACAGCTCGGCCAAGGCCTTCAGCTCGGCAATGCCTTGCTTGCTGTCGCGACCGTGCTTTTTCAGCACTTTCTTGGCTTTTTCCAGCTGCTCGGCTACCGCGCCGAAGCGTAGGCGTGCGACTTCTGGATCTGGGCCGCCATCGCCTTCTTCTTCGTCTTCGCTGTCGCCTTCGGCTTCTTCATCTTCGGTTTCGGCCTCGGCAGCTGCGCCGTCTTTGATGACCGGAACGGGGGCTTCGGCCGGTGCGGCAATGCCATCATCCGGGTCGATATAGCCGCTGAGGACTTCGGCGAGGCGCCCGCCCTCAGTAGTGACTCGGGTGTATTCGGCGAGAATGCTGTCGACAGTCCCCGGGAAATGAGCGATAGCGCCCATCACTTCGCGGATGCCTTCCTCGATGCGCTTGGCGATTTCGATTTCGCCTTCACGAGTGAGCAGCTCCACCGTGCCCATTTCGCGCATGTACATGCGCACCGGGTCGGTAGTGCGCCCGATATCGGTTTCAACCGCGGCCAGCGCAGCAGCAGCTTCTTCAGCGGCGGCTTCGTCGGTATCGGCTTCGGCCAATAGCAGGGCATCCGCATCCGGGGCGCTCTCGAATACGTTGATCCCCATGTCGTTAATCATGCGGATGATGTCTTCCACCTGTTCCGGATCGGAAATATCCTCCGGCAGGTGGTCGTTGACCTCGGCGTAAGTCAGGTAACCCTGCTCACGACCACGGCTGATCAACTCTTTGAGGCGAGACTGCTGTTGCGCTTTTCCGGACATAACACCCTATCCACTGAAGGTCTTGGCGGGCAAAAAAACAAGCCGAGGATTATACCTGAGCAGGGACCTCACGCGCCAGTTGAGGTCGGGGTGATGGGAGTAATAGTGCGGCTGAGCAAGTCGCGCAGTTGGTCTTTTTCCTCTGCGCTTAACTCACTTTGACGTGCTTTGCGGAGCAAATGTTCCAGGCTGCGCTCGCGTTGGCGGGCTGCAAGACTAGTTATAGTGTCAAAAAACTGTTGTTCAAGGTTGTCGGCCTGAATCAGCCATTCCTTTTCTGCCAGGGCCCTAAGCAGGCGGCCTTGTTCGGTGCCGTGCCAGCGGGCGATCAGCTGCAATGAGCGTAGCTTGGGATTCTTCTGCAGGGCCCCGAGCAAGGCGACCAGTAGTTGCGCATAGGTGTCGTTTTCTGCGGCGAAATGGCTGGCATCTTCGACCTTATGTGCTAGTTCTGGGTGGTGCAGTAGCGTGCGCAAGGCGGTCAGCGTGGGTGACTCTACCGGTGCGGCGACACGTGGCGCTCTGGGCTCGAAGTCCGGGCGTTTGCCTTTTTTGTCCCAGGATTTCTCCCATTTCTTCTGTCCGCTGCCTTTCTGTCCGGACTTCTTCTGCCAATTTTGTTCGGGCTGAGGGTTGTATTCCTCGTGGGCGTAGTCAGGAGCTACGTCGTAGTACGCGCTCGGATCGTAGCTTGGTGGCTCCTCGGCGGGTGCGTTCTGTATCGCTTGGCCGAGAGCTTGACTGTTGAGGCCAGTAATTTCGCTGAGGCGCTGGCGCATCAGGGTGCGCAGGTTGGCGCCGGGTATTTTGTCGATCAGCGGTACGGCTAAGGTGGCGAGATGAGCCTTGCCTTCCAGTGAGCGCGGGTCGGCTTCCTGGGTGAGTTGCTGGAAAAAATAGTCGGCCAGCGGCTGCGCCTGCTGGTTGATGCGCGCGCGAAATGCATCGGTGCCTTCGCTGCGCACCAGGGTGTCTGGGTCTTCGCCTTCCGGAAGGAACAAAAAGCGTGCGCGGCGGCCGTCTTGCAAGCTTGGCAGGGTCGATTCCAGTGCGCGCCAAGCTGCGCTACGGCCGGCCTGATCGCCGTCGAAGCAGAATAAGACGCTCGGGACGATGCGAAACAGGCGCTTGAGGTGTTCCTCGCTGGTGGCAGTGCCGAGAGTCGCGACGGCGTTGCGTAAGCCTTGTTGGGCGAGGGCGATCACGTCCATATAGCCCTCGACCACCATGACCTCGTCGAGGTCGCGGTTATTCTTGCGCGCTTCGAACAGGCCATAGAGTTCCTGGCCCTTATGAAAGACCGGGGTTTCCGGCGAGTTCAGGTATTTCGGTTTGTCGTCACCCAGGACGCGGCCGCCGAATGCGATCACGCGGCCACGGCTGTCGCGGATCGGGAAGATCACTCGATCACGGAAGCGGTCGTAGCGTTTACCGCTCTCGGCGTTTTCGATCAGCAGGCCAGCGTCGATCATGGCTTTCTGCTGCAGACTGTCGCTGCCCAAATGTTTGAGCAGGTGATCCCAGCCGGGCGGGGCGAAGCCAAGGCCAAAGTCGCGGGCAATCTCGCCTGACAGGCCGCGACCCTTCAAGTAATCCACCGCGGCTTTGCGGGTCGGATGGCTTTTCAGCGCTTGCCGGTAGTAGTCGGCGGCAGCGGTTAGAAGAGGGTAGAGCGGCGAGTCGGTTGGTTGCCGCGGTTTCTGGCTGCGGCCACTCTCCTCGCGCGGGACTTCCATGCCGGCGGCTTTTGCCAGTTCCTCGACGGCCTGGGGGAAGTCCAGGTTGTCGTGATCCATGATAAAGCCCAGTGCGTTACCGCCGGCGCCGCAGCCAAAGCAATAGTAGAACTGCTTGTCTGGGCTGACGCTGAACGAGGGGGTTTTCTCTTTGTGGAACGGGCAGCAGGCGCTGAAATTCTTGCCGGTTTTCTTCAATTGAACGCGCGAACTGACCACGTCGACGATGTCGGTGCGGTTCAGCAGGTCATCAATAAAAGTCTGGGGTATCAGCCCGGCCATGGCGTTCTCGTAATCAGGCGAGTCGCCAGCATAACTGCGGCGGTATCAGGAGGACAGACGGGCTTTCAGCTGCTGGCTAACCAGTGCCATGTCGGCGCGGCCTTGCACCAGGGGGCGCAATATTGCCATCACTTTGCCCATGTCTGGCATGCCTTGGGCGCCACTGTCGACGATAGCTTGCTGGATCAGCGAGCTGATCTCTGTCTCGTCTAGTGGTTTCGGCATAAAAGCTTGAAGCACGACAATTTCTGCGGCTTCGACATCGGCGAGGTCTTTGCGACCGGCGTCACTGAACTGACGCAAGGAGTCGCGACGCTGTTTGATCATCTTGTCGAGGATCAGCAGGGTGCGGGCGTCATCGACCACGATATGCTCGTCAATTTCGATACGTTTAATATCGGACATGGCGAGGCGTAACGTCATCAGTCGAGGTTTGTCTCGGGCGCGCATGGCGACCTTGATTGCCTCGGTGATGCAGGTCTTGATGCTAGGTTCGGTCATGCCGTCGGCCCGGCTTTGGGCCGGGCGTGGCAAAAACTGACTGCGTGCGTCTGTAGATTAATACAGGCGTACGGCGCGGCGCTGTTCGCGCTGCACTTTCTTGGCGTGACGCTTAACTGCGGCTGCAGCCTTGCGCTTGCGCTCGGAAGTGGGCTTCTCGTAGAACTCACGGCTGCGAACTTCGGCCAGAACACCGGCTTTTTCACAGGAGCGTTTGAAGCGACGCAGAGCTACGTCGAAGGGTTCGTTCTCTTTAACTTTGACGGCTGGCATCCAGAGCTACCTTCATTCATTACCGGGGTAGACGTACTCGTGGCAAATCGCGCTGGAGGACGTCGGTTTTTAAGGGTTGCGGATGTTAACGCCTCATCGCCAGGAATGCAAAGCCTCTGATCGAAAACCGCTGGCCGGGGCCTGGGGTGGCGATTATTATGCGCGCCTTCGAATTTGCCCAGGCTGAAGGGACAAACCCATGCTCGTACTGGGATTAGAAACCTCTTGTGATGAAACCGGCGTCGCGTTGTATGACAGCGAGCGCGGTCTGTTGGCGGACGCTTTGTTCAGCCAGATCGATCTGCATAGCGTCTATGGCGGGGTGGTGCCGGAGCTGGCTTCGCGTGACCACGTCAAGCGCATGTTGCCGCTGATCCGTCAGGTGCTGGCTGAGTCTGGCAGTGCGCCAACAGACATCAATGCTATCGCTTATACCGCCGGCCCTGGCCTGGTCGGTGCACTGCTGGTCGGCGCTTCCTGTGCGCAGGCGCTAGCGTTTGCCTGGGGCATCCCGGCGCTGGGCGTGCACCACATGGAGGGGCATTTGTTGGCGCCGATGCTGGAAGAGCAGCCGCCGGAGTTTCCGTTTGTCGCGCTCTTGGTTTCCGGCGGACATACCCAGTTGGTGCGGGTGGATGGTATCGGCCGTTATCAGTTGCTCGGCGAGTCGCTGGACGACGCCGCGGGTGAGGCTTTCGATAAGACCGCCAAGCTGATCGGTCTGGGCTATCCCGGTGGGCCGGAAATTGCCCGTCTGGCGGAGAGTGGCACGCCAGGGCGCTTCGTTTTCCCGCGGCCGATGACTGACCGGCCTGGGTTGGATTTCAGCTTTAGTGGCTTGAAAACCTTTGCCTTGAACACCTGGCAGCAGTGCCGCAGCGCTGGGGACGACGGCGAACAGACCCGTTGCGACATCGCCCTGGCCTTCCAGCATGCGGTGGTGGAGACTCTGACCATCAAGTGTCGGCGTGCTCTTAAACAAACTGACCTCAAGCGTCTCGTGATCGCTGGTGGTGTTAGCGCCAATCAGGCGCTGCGCCAGTCACTGGAAAGAATGCTCGCGGAGCTCAAAGGCAATGTCTTTTATGCGCGCCCGGCGTTTTGCACCGACAACGGCGCGATGATCGCCTATGCCGGTTGTCAGCGCTTGCAGGCCGGTCAGCATGAAGGGCCAAGCATCGCGGTGCAGGCGCGCTGGCCGATGGAGCAACTGCCGCCGCTCTGACGTGCATCGAGTATGGATTGGCCTGAATCTGAGCCGGCTTCAGGTGGCCGATTCAGAAGTGGCGTTCGCGCCCGGCGAGCAGGTCGCGTAGATTGCCGCGGTGCCGCCAGACGATCAGGCCGGTCAACACGCTCATCGGTAAGAGTGCCCCTGGTTGCTGCCAGGCCAGTAACGGCAGGGTTAGCGGTGTAGCGATCAAGGCGGCCAGCGAACTGGTGCGCGTTAGCCGGAAGGTCAGCGCCCAGGCGCCAACAGCCAGCAAGGCGGCCGGTGGATAGAGGCCGAGCAGCATACCGGCGGCAGTGGCAACACCTTTGCCGCCGCGGAAGTGAAAGTACAGCGGATAGAGATGACCGATCACGGCGGCCAGGCCAAGCCAGGCTTGTTGTTGGACATGAAAGCCCAGTAGGTGCGCGACCAAGACGGGCAGAAGGCCCTTTAGCAGATCGCCGAGCAAGGTCAGGAGCGCCAGTTTTTTGCCTGCGACCCGCAGCATATTGGTCGCTCCGGGATTGCCCGAGCCACTGACGCGGGGGTCGGGGCCGCCAGCCAGACGGCTGAGCAGAATGGCGAAGGACAGCGAACCGAGCAGGTAGGCGAGGATCGCCAGCAACCAAAACATGGTATCCATTCCGGGGCGGGTAAGCCCCGATTCTAACGGGGCCCTGCGCCCTTGTCGTGCGGTGGAGCAGAGTGCTTGGACAGAGTGTTTATCGAGGGTCTGGAAGTCGACACTGTGATTGGTGCGTATGACTGGGAGCGTGAGATTCGCCAGTGCCTACGTCTGGATCTGAGTTTTGGCTGGGATAACCGTCCGGCAGCGGCTGGCGATGACCTCACCAAGGCGCTCGACTATGCCGCAGTGTCTGCGCGGATTCAGGTGTTTGCCGCCGAGGCGCAGTTTATCCTGGTGGAAACCTTCGCCGAACGTCTGGCCGAGACGCTGATGAGCGAATTCCAGATTCCCTGGTTGCGTTTGAAGCTGACCAAGCCCGGCGCCGTGCCGGCGGCCAGTGGCGCGGTCGGTGTGGAGATCGAGCGCGGATGTCTCTAACCCCGATCTTGCTTGGCCTCGGTAGCAATATCGAGCGCGAGGTGCATTTGACTGCCGGTCTCGAGGCGCTGTCGGGCTTTTTGCAAGAGTTGCACTGCTCGCCAGTATTCGAGAGTCAGGCGGTGGGGATCAAAAGCGGTCCCTTCTTCAACCTGGTGGTGGCCGCGCAAACCGATCTGCCGTTGCTCGAGCTGGATCGGCGGTTGAAGTTCATCGAGGCGGATAATGGCCGCTACGCGCCCGAGCGCAAGGGCCTGCCGCTGGATATCGATGTGCTGCTGTATGGCGAGCAGGTCGGCAATTTCGACGGACTGGTGCTGCCGCGCGCGGAAATCCTCAAAAACGCGTTCGTTCTCTGGCCGCTGGCGCTATTGGTGCCGAAGAGGCTGCATCCGGGTGTGAATCAGTCCTTCGCCGCGCTTTGGCAGGCGGCGCAGATTGAGCAAACGCTGTGGCCGGTGTCCTTTATCTGGCGCGACAGCGAGCTGACCCCGTCGTCGCTACGTCAGGCCTTCCCGGCACCGGCCTTGTAGGCTTTGAGTGCCGTCAGGCGCTCACGCTTTAACGCCTCCCCCAGCTCTGCGCCTTGGAAGCCTTGCGCCAGTAACGGTTGAACTGTCACTGCGCGCGCCGCTTCGGCGGCGCCGCGCAAGTAGGCGGCCTGTGGGTAATCGCGTTGTTCCAGGCCCAAGCGGCCGCGGGCATCCATTTCGCAGGCGGCGATAAACTCCTCGAAGCGTTGCGCCCGGCGGTAGATGTCGAAGCTCTGCAGCAATTCCAGCAGGGTCGATGGCTTCAGCTCCAGGGCACGATGGCCGTGGGTGTGGTGCTCGCCGACCAGCAGGGCCAGCTCCTGGCAATCGCGCGGTGCTTTACAGCGCTCATTGACCGCGCGAATGAGGCGCAGGCCGTTGCGTTCGTGGGCGATATGCCGTGGCCACTGGCTTTTCGGCGTCAGGCCTTTGCCCAGGTCGTGCAGCAGGCAGGCCCAGCGCACCGTCAGAGGCTGTGCATGCTCGGCACATTGGTGTAGCACGCTGAGCACATGGGCGCCGGTATCGATTTCCGGGTGATGGGCGGCCGGTTGCGGCACGCCGAACAGGGTGTCGACTTCCGGTAGCAACACCTTGAGCGCGCCACAGTCGCGCAACACTTCGATGAACACCTCCGGGCTTGGCTCCAGCAGGGCGCGGGAAATCTCTTTCCAGCTCCGCTCGGGGGTCAACGCCAACAGCTCGCCGGACTCGCTGAGCTGGCGCATCAATGCCAGGGTTTCCGGTGCGACGCGAAAACCCAATGGCGCATAACGGGCGGCGAAGCGGGCGACGCGTAGCACCCGCAGCGGGTCTTCGGCAAAGGCCGGGGACACGTGGCGCAGTAGGCGGGCGGCAAGGTCGCGCCGGCCACCGTAGGGGTCGTGCAGCTCGCCGTGGTCGTCCTCGGCCATGGCGTTGATCGTCAGGTCGCGGCGGATCAGGTCTTCTTCCAACGTGACCTCGGGGTTGGCGTAGAAGGTAAAACCGCCGTAGCCGCGCCCGCTTTTGCGCTCGGTACGGGCGAGGGCATATTCCTCGCCGCTCTGTGGGTGGAGAAATACCGGAAAGTCTTCGCCAACTGGGCGAAAGCCCTGGACCTGCATCTCTTCGGCGCTGGCACCGACCACCAGCCAATCGGTGTCGGTGATTGGGCGGCCGAGCAAGCGGTCGCGCACAGCGCCGCCGACCTTGTAAATCTGCATGGAAAATCCCCTCCGTTAGCGCGACAGCATAACCGCTGCGCCCTGAAAACGGAGGCTCAGCGGGCGGCGGGGATTTGCTGCAGTAATGCGACTACGGCACTTTGTAGCTGTTCGGCGCTATCCCAGGCGGGGCTCAGTCCGGTGCTGGCCAGGCCTTCCCAGAGTATCTGGTCGTTCAGGTCGGTTAGCCGTACGCGCAGGGTGCCAGTTTCATCGTGCAGGCGGTGGATGGCCTGGTAGGCTCCGAGCGGGTTGGGTGGCGATGCGTCGACGCGAAACTCCAATGGGGTGTCGCGCAGGGCCAGCCAGTAATACACGCGTAACTCGGGCTGCTGGCTTTCGTGATAACCGCGTTCGGCGAGGCCTTGGTGCAGCAGCGATTCGAGCTGGGCGTAATGCTCACGCAAAGGCAGGTCGCTGCTGAGCGCTTGCTCAGGGGGCAGCAACTGAAAGCTATGGAGACTTGCCAAGGCGGGCGCAGCGGCTTGCACCACGCGGATCTGGGGGATGTGGCTGGCGCAGGTGGCCAGTGCCAGGCAGAGCAGTAAAACGGCAAACACACGCATGGGCGGCAAGCTCCGCGGACGATAACCGCATGCTCGGCGGCCGCTGGCGAGCGGTCAACCGATCAAATGGGCGGGATGATCAAGTCGAGCCGTGGGTAGTCGCCTGTGCTCTCTTGCTCGGATCTGGGGGGGACATGCTGGGTATGGACGATTTTATCGCCCTGCACGGTTTCCAAATGGATGTCGAAGCCCCACAGGCGGTGCAGGTGTTTCAGTACCTCCTCGGTGGAATCGCCCAGCGGCTTGCGATCGTGCTGCTGATGCCGCAGGGTCAGTGAGCGGTCACCGCGCCGATCGATGCTCCAGATCTGTATGTTGGGTTCGCGGTTGCCGAGGTTGTACTGGGCGGCGAGGGTTTCGCGGATGATGCGATAACCCGGTTCGTCGTGGATCGCGGAGACCAGCAGCTCATCCTTCTGGTCGTCATCCATGATGCTGAACAGCTTCAAGTCGCGGATCACCTTGGGGGAGAGGTACTGCAGGATAAAACTCTCATCCTTGAAGCTATTCATGGCGAATTTCAGGGTCGCCAGCCAGTCGCTGCCGGCGATATCCGGGAACCAGCGTTTGTCCTCTTCGGTCGGCTCTTCGCAGATACGGCGGATGTCGCGATACATCGCAAAGCCCAGGGTGTAGGGGTTGATACCGTTGTAATGGGGGCTGTCGAAAGGCGGTTGGTAGATCACGCTGGTGTGCGACTGGAGGAACTCCATGATAAAGCCGTCGGTGACCAAGCCTTCGTCATACAGATCGTTCATCAGGGTGTAGTGCCAGAAGGTCGCCCAGCCTTCGTTCATCACCTGGGTCTGGCGTTGTGGATAGAAGTACTGGGCGATCTTGCGCACGATGCGCACTACTTCGCGCTGCCAGGGCTCCAGCAACGGCGCGTGCTTCTCGAGGAAATACAGGATGTTTTCCTGCGGCTCTGCGGGGAAGCGCTTGTTGTCTTTATCACTGCCCTTGCCGGCGCCTTTGGGGATGGTCCGCCAGAGGTCGTTGATCTGTTTTTGCAGGTGCTCTTCGCGCTCTTTCTGCCGCCGCCGTTCCTCTTCGGCGGAGATTGGGTAGGGCCGTTTGTAGCGATCTACGCCGTAGTTCATCAGGGCATGGCAGGAGTCCAGTAGGTCTTCCACGGCGTCGATGCCGTAGCGTTCCTCGCACTGCATGATGTACTGCTTGGCAAACACCAGGTAGTCGATGATCGAGCTGGCGTCGGTCCAGGTGCGGAAAAGGTAGTTGCCCTTGAAGAAGCTGTTGTGCCCGTAGCAGGCATGCGCCACCACCAAGGCCTGCATGCACATGGTGTTCTCTTCCATCAGGTAGGCGATGCAGGGGTCGGAGTTGATCACGATCTCATAGGCCAGGCCCATCTGTCCGCGGCTGTAAGACTTCTCGGTGCTGAGAAAGTGTTTGCCATAGGACCAGTGGTGATAACCGAGCGGCATGCCGACGGAGGCGTAGGCATCCATCATCTGCTCGGCGGTGATCACTTCGATCTGATTCGGGTAAGTGTCCAGCGCATAGCCTTCGGCGATCCGACTGATTTCGCGGTCGTAGGCGCGAATCAGCTCGAAGGTCCATTCCGAACCGGTGGAAATTGGTTGGGTTTTTTTCTCTCGAGCGGTCATGTCAAAAGACCTCATGTTACGAGCCGGCGCTGGAAGAGTTCGCGGAACACCGGATAGATGTCTCCGGCGGACACCAGCTGCTGCTGGGCGAAGGTGTCGTCGAAGGACTCTCTGACCTGCTCGTACTCGAACCACAGCGCCTGGTGTTCGCGCGGGGTGATCTCGACGTAGGTGAAGTACTGCACGAACGGCATGATCTGCTTGAGCAGGATGTCACGGCAAATAGGCGAGTCATCATTCCAGTTGTCACCGTCCGAGGCCTGGGCGGCGTAGATGTTCCATTCGTTGATCGGATAACGCTCGGCCATGACTTCCTGCATCAGCTTGAGGGCGCTGGACACGATGGTGCCGCCGGTTTCCCGGGAGTAGAAGAACTCCTCCTCATCGACTTCGCGGGCGCTGGTGTGGTGGCGGATAAACACCACCTCGATCTTCTCGTAGTTCCGCTTGAGGAACAGGTACAAGAGGATGAAGAAGCGTTTGGCGATGTCCTTGGTGGATTGGGTCATGGAGCCGGAGACGTCCATCAGGCAGAACATTACCGCCTTGGAGCTGGGATTCGGTTGCTTGACCAGCAGGTTGTACTTGAGGTCGAAGGTGTCGAGGAAGGGCACTTTTTTGATGCGTGCGCGCAGACGAATTACTTCGGCTTCAATGCGTTGAATGTCGTCGAAGTTGTCGGGTTCTTCGCGTTTAAGCCGTTCCAGTTCGAGCTCTGTAAGATGCAGTTTAATGCGGCTGCTGCCGGACAGCGCGATACGTCGTGCATGGGCTGACCTCAAGGTGCGGACGATATTGATCCGCGAGGGATTGCCTTGATTGCTGATCCCCGCGCGCACCGTTTTGAAGGTGTCGCTGCCAGCCAGGTGACGTTTTACCAGGTTGGGTAGCTCCAGATCCTCGAACATGAAGTCGAGAAATTCCTCCTGCGTGATCTGGAAGACGAACTCGTCCATGCCCTCGCCAGTGTTGCTGGCCTTGCCGGGGCCTTTGCCGCCGCCACCGCCTGCTGGGCGCGGGATGCGTTCGCCAGCGGTGAACTCCTTGTTACCTGGATGGACGATGGTCTGCTTGCCGCCACGGCCGTGATGAAACAACGGCTCGTCGATATCGCGACCGGGAATGCTGATCTGTTCGCCATGCTCCATGTCGGTGATGGAGCGGCGGCTGACGGCTTCTTCCACCGCCTTCTTGATGTGATCACGGTAGCGCCGCAGGAAGCGCTGGCGGTTCACCGTACTCTTGTTCTTGCCGTTCAGACGGCGGTCGATCACATAGCTCATGGGCGCTCCTTCGAGCCTGCGGCCGTTACTGGGCACAGGCTCTGCGGCAACAACAACAACGACCGGCCAGGCCGGTGGCGGGTTACTGCGACTTCCGGACCCGCAGATACCATTCTGACAGCAAGCGAACCTGCTTGTCTGTGTAGCCGCGCTCGACCATGCGGGAGACAAAGTCGTTGTGTTTCTGTTGATCCTCCTTGCTCGCTTTGGCGTTGAAGCTGATGACCGGCAGCAGATCCTCGGTGTTGGAGAACATCTTCTTCTCGATCACCACGCGCAGCTTCTCGTAGCTGAGCCAGGTCGGGTTCTTGCCGTTGTTGTTGGCGCGGGCACGCAGCACGAAGTTGACGATTTCGTTGCGGAAATCCTTCGGGTTGCTGATCCCGGCGGGTTTTTCGATCTTCTCCAGCTCCTCGTTAAGGGCCACGCGATTGAGAATTTCGCCGGTTTCCGGGTCGCGGTATTCCTGGTCCTGGATCCAGAAGTCGGCGTACAGCACATAGCGATCGAAGATGTTCTGGCCGTACTCGCTGTAAGACTCGAGGTAGGCGGTCTGGATCTCCTTGCCGATGAACTCGATATAGCGTGGCGCCAGGTATTCCTTGATGTAGCGCAGGTAGCGTTCGCGTACCTCGGCGGGGAATTGTTCCTGCTCGATCTGTTGTTCCAGCACATACAGCAAGTGCACCGGATTCGCGGCGATTTCGTGCGGGTCGAAGTTGAAGACCTTGGAGAGGATCTTGAAGGCGAAGCGGGTCGACAGGCCATTCATGCCTTCGTCGACTCCGGCGTTGTCGCGGTATTCCTGGATCGACTTGGCCTTGGGATCGGTGTCCTTGAGGTTCTCGCCGTCGTAGACGCGCATCTTCGAGTAGACGTTGGAGTTTTCCGGCTCCTTCAGGCGCGAGAGTACCGAGAACTGCGCCAGCATCTTCAGGGTGTCTGGGGCGCAATGGGCCTTGGACAGGGAACTGTTGAACAGCAGCTTGTCGTAAATCTTGATCTCGTCGCTGACGCGCAGGCAGTAGGGCACCTTGACGATGTAGATCCGATCGATAAAGGCTTCGTTGTTCTTGTTGTTGCGGAAACTATGCCATTCCGACTCATTCGAGTGGGCCAGCAGGATGCCGCTGAACGGCAGGCCGCCGAGGCCCTCGGTGCTGTTGTAGTTGCCTTCCTGGGTGGCTGTCAGCAATGGGTGCAGCACCTTGATCGGTGCCTTGAACATCTCGACGAACTCCATCAGGCCCTGGTTGGAGCGGCACAGGGCGCCGGAGTAGCTGTAGGCGTCGGCGTCGTTCTGCGGGAAGTCTTCCAGCTTGCGGATGTCGACCTTGCCGACCAAGGCGGAGATGTCCTGGTTGTTCTCATCGCCTGGTTCGGTCTTGGCGATGGCGATCTGATTAAGGATCGACGGGTAGAGTTTGACCACGCGGAATTGGCTGATGTCGCCACCGAACTCGATCAGGCGCTTGGTCGCCCACGGCGAGATGACTGTGCTCAGGTAGCGCCGTGGAATGCCGAAGTCCTCTTCGAGAATCGCGCCGTCCTCGGCGGTATTGAACAGCCCCAGCGGCGTCTCGAATACCGGTGAGCCCTTGATCGCGTAGAAGGGCACCTTCTCCATCAGTTGTTTGAGCTTTTCCGCGAGTGACGATTTGCCGCCACCGACGGGGCCGAGCAGATAGAGGATCTGCTTCTTCTCTTCCAGGCCTTGGGCGGCATGGCGGAAGAAGGAGACCATCTGGTCGATGCACTCTTCCATGCCATGGAAGTCGGCGAAGGCCGGGTAGCGGCGGATCACCTTGTTGGAGAAGATCCGCGATAGTCGGGAGTTGTGGGAGGTATCAATCAGCTCCGGTTCGCCGATGGCCAGCAGCAGGCGTTCGGCCGCGGTGGCATAGGCGCTGCGGTCCTGCTTGCACAGTTCGAGGTACTCCTGAAGGGAATACTCCTCCTGGCGGGTCGCTTCGAAACGTTGTTGGAAGTGGCTGAAAATACTCATGACGTCACCTCGCTTGATACTCGGAGCCGGCGCGGGATCGGTCGTGCGGGTGCTGGCAATCAGCCGACGAGTCGGCGGATGAGAATCCCCCAGAACACCTAAAGGTCACTGCCGATAGCCCGGAAGCCGGTGTGCCGGCTCTCCCCTATTTTGGATGGCCTGGGGTAAGGATAGTTCGGAATTGGCAAGATCAAGGGGCAACGAACGATAAGTGCGAATTACCGTTCGTCAGAGCAGGGCGCAAGCCCAGGGATGGCGCGGGGTCGCCATCCAGAAAATTTTTATTCGGCCTGCTCGGTAGCGGTCTCGGCCGGGAAGGTGGTGCGCCATAGCTCGAAGCCGCCATCCAGGCTGTAAACCTCGGAGAAGCCCTGGTTGACCAGATACGCTGCGGCGCTTTGGCTGGAATTGCCATGGTAGCAGGTGACGATCAGCGGCTTATCGAGGTCGGCCTTGGCGATGAAGTCATGTAGCGAGTGGTTGTCCAGATGCCGTGAGCCGCTGATATGACCGAGGGCAAAGCTCTGTGGGTCACGAATGTCGACCACCACTGCACCTTGCTCGCGCAGGGCGTGGGCCTGTTCGGGGGGGATGCGTTTGAAATCACTCATGGACGGTTCTCCGTACAGTCGCAGCGATGGCGCTCGCCGCTATCGACATTCAATAAAGTCATGGCGCCGCCCCACACACAACCGGTGTCGAGGGCAAACAGGCCGGGCTCGTGGCACTGGCCTTCCAGGGCGGCCCAGTGGCCGAAGATCAGCTTTTGCCCGCGGGTTTTGCGCTCTGAGTAGCTGAACCAGGGGGCATAGCCGGGCGGTGCGCTGTCGAGCCCTTCTTTGCTCTTCAGGTCTAGTGTGCCGTCGGCTTTGCAAAAACGCATGCGGGTGAAGTAGTTGGTGATCACCCGTAGGCGCGTCACGCCCTTGAGGTCCTTGTCCCACTTGGTCGGCTCGTTGCCATACATGCCGTCGAGGAACAGTGGCAGGCGGGCATCGTCGAGCAGGGCTTCTTCGACCTCAGCGGCACATTTGAGCGCTTTTTTCAGTGTCCACTGCGGTGGGATGCCGGCATGTACCAGCGTGATGTCGCGCTCGGCGTCGTAGTGCAGGAGCTTTTGCCGACGCAGCCAGTCGAGCAGGTCGTCGCGATCCGGCGCCTCAAGGATTTCGCGCAGGGTGTCGGCTTTCTTCAGCCGTTCGATATTGTGCGCCACCGCCAGCAGGTGCAGGTCATGATTGCCGAGTACGCAAACCAGTGAGCCGCGCATGGCGTAGAGAAAACGCAGGGTCTCCAGTGACTGCGGGCCGCGATTGACCAAGTCGCCGACCAGCCATAGGCGGTCTTTGGCGGGATCAAAGGCGACGCGGTGCAGCAGGCATTGCAGTGGTTCCAGACAGCCTTGCAGATCGCCGACAGCATACACCGTCATCAGTGCAGGGCTCCGGGCACGGCCAGGCGAAACGGCGCGATGATCGCGTCGAAGCGTTTACCGTCATCGGCGAGCATCTGGTAACTACCCTGCATATTGCCGACGCTGGTGCCCATGACCGTGCCGCTGCTGTAAGTGTGGCTTTCGCCCGGCTCGATCAGCGGCTGCTGGCCAACCACGCCAGGGCCGCGGACTTCCTGTACGCGGCCGTCACCATCGGTAATCAGCCAGTGACGCGACAGCAGCTTGGCCGGTAGCTGGCCGTGGTTGTAGATGGTCACGGTATAGGCGAAAGCAAAGCGGTTCTGCTCCGGCTGCGACTGCTCCGGGAGAAAACGGGTGACGACGCTGACGTCGACCTGGTAACGGGGATCGGACATGCGAATGGCTCTGATAGCGGAACAGCCGGGAGTCGAGTTTAGTGCGCTGTCTCAAAAATAACTGTTCAATTTTGGCGGTGTCATTTGCCGTATTACCTCGTTGCCGCTCCTTGCCTGGCAACAAAATACACTCGCCAACGTCTTCAGCGTATTTCCGAGACAGCACACTAGGGCGCCTACTCGGCGCTTGTCTGCTCACACAGTTTGTCCGCCAGACGGACAAAGGCGGCCAAATCCAGTTGCTCTGGGCGCAGGCTGCCATCGACATTGGCGGCTTCGATCGCGTCGCTGCTGAGTAGGGCTTTCAGCGTATTGCGCAGCGTTTTGCGGCGCTGGTTAAATGCCTCGCGGACCACGCGCTCGAGTTGCCGATGGTCTTTCGCCGGGTGCGGCAGGGTTTCATGCGGGACCAGGCGAACGATGGCCGAGTCGACCTTGGGCGCAGGCTTGAAGGCGCCAGAGCCGACATTGAACAGATGCTCCACCTGGCAGTGGTACTGCACCATGATCGACAGACGGCCCCAGTCGCCACCACCGGGCGTTGCCGCCAGGCGCTCGACCACTTCCTTCTGCAGCATAAAGTGCATGTCGCGGATCAGCGAAGCATGCTCGAGCAGATGGAAAATCAACGGCGTAGAGATGTTGTACGGCAGGTTGCCAACCACGCGCAGACTGTGAGGCGGGGGATTCAGGCTGGCGAAGTCGAACTTCAACGCATCGCCCTGGTGCAGGGTGAAGTTGGGGTTGCTATCGAATTTATGCTTGAGCAGTGGGATCAGATCCAAATCCAATTCGACCACGTCGAGGTGTGCGCCGCTAGCGAGCAGACCTTCTGTCAGTGCACCCTGGCCTGGGCCAATCTCAAGTAAACGCTCAGTTGGGCGGGCGTAGATGGCGCGCAAGATGCGGTGAATCACCCCGGCATCATGCAAAAAGTTTTGGCCGAAGCGCTTACGGGCGCGGTGCTGGTAGTGCTCAGTCATAAGTGTTCTGCCATCTGGTAGGCGGTTTCCAGCGCGACCTGCAGGCTGCCGGTGTCGATCTTGCCGCTACCGGCGAGATCCAGCGCGGTGCCGTGATCGACCGAGGTGCGGATGATCGGTAGGCCCAGGGTCACATTGACGGCGGCACCGAAGCCTTTGTATTTCAGCACCGGCAAGCCCTGGTCGTGGTACATCGCCAGCACTGCGTCGCAGTGCTCCAGATATTTGGGGGTGAAAAGGGTGTCGGCCGGCAACGGGCCAATCAGGTTCAAGCCTTCGCTGCGCAGGCGTTCCAGAGTGGGTTCAATGACGTCGATCTCTTCGCGGCCAAGATGACCACCTTCACCTGCATGTGGATTAAGGCCGCAGACTAGGATGCGCGGCGCGGCGATGCCGAACTTGCTGACCAGATCGGCGTGCAGGATGCGGGTGACCCGCTCCAGGCGTTCGGCAGTAATGGCGGCAGCCACGTCTTTAAGTGGCAGATGCGTGGTCACCAGGGCTACGCGCAGGCCGCGGGTAGCCAAGAGCATCACCACTTGTGCGGTGTGGGTGAGCTCGGCAAGGAACTCGGTGTGACCGGAGAAGGCAATGCCCGCTTCGTTGATCACGCCTTTGTGCACCGGGGCGGTGATCATCCCGGCGAAGTCCCCGTTCATGCACCCTTGGCCAGCCCGCGTCAGGGTTTCCAGCACATAGGTGGCATTTGCAGGGGCTAGCTGGCCGGGCTC
The DNA here is from genome assembly GCF_003596405.1 of Pseudomonas cavernicola. NCBI lineage: Bacteria > Pseudomonadati > Pseudomonadota > Gammaproteobacteria > Pseudomonadales > Pseudomonadaceae > Pseudomonas > Pseudomonas cavernicola. The sequence goes on along the minus strand of NZ_QYUR01000002.1, from coordinate 549,114 downwards.
CACCGCTGAGCGCAAGGGCGTATCCCAGACGTACAGGCTGCCGGCCGCTGCCGGAGTATCCGGCCAGGCGTCTGGCGTGACCGCCAACAAGCGTACGTCTAGCGCCAGCTGCGCGGCCCGCTCGACGAGCAGGTCACGGCTGGCAATCGCGATCAGGGGATGGGGCTGGGCGTGTTGGGCGAGTAGCAGGCATAGGTCAGGACCGATACCGGCCGGCTCGCCAGGCGTTAGAGCGAAGCGTTGTGGAGTCACAGCTTGGTTTCTACATAGGCCTCGTCGCGGATTTGGCGCAACCAGGCTTGCAGTTCTTCGTCGTACTTGCGGTTGCGTAGCACATTCAAAGCCTGCTGTTTGCGGAACTCTTCGCTGCTATCCGTGGCGCGCCGCCCCATGACCTGCAGCACGTGCCAGCCGTAGGGGCTCTTGAACGGCTTGGACAGATCACCACTGGCGGTATGCGCCATAACCGCGCGGAATTCCGGAACCAGGGCGTTCGGGTCGATCCAGTTCAGATCGCCACCATTCAGCGCAGAGCCTGGGTCTTCCGAGAAGCTTTTGGCCAGTTCGGCAAAATCTTCGCCTGCCAGAATGCGCTCATAGAGACGCTCGGCCAGACGCTGGGTCTCCGCTTCGCTGCGGATTTCACTCGGCTTGATCAGGATGTGCCGGACATGCACTTCGTCACGCACCTGGGAGCCGCCACCGCGCTTTTCCAGCAGCTTGAGAATGATAAAACCGCCGGGAGTGCGCATCGGTTCGGTCACTTCACCGACGGATAGGGCGCTAATCATGCCGTCGAACGGCGGTGGCATCTGTGCGGCTTTGCGCCAGCCCATTTCGCCGCCTTCCAGAGCGGTTTCACTGGCCGAACGGGCGATCGCCAGCTGAGCAAAGTCGGCGCCTTGCTGCAGTTGCTGATAGAGCTCTTTGGCTTGACGGTCGGCGGCCTGAATGGTCTCTGGCGACGAGCTTTCCGGGACTGGAATGAGGATGTTGGCCAGGCGGAACTCTTCCGAGAGCTGCATTTTGCCAAGATCGGAAGCGAGGAAGTTTTGCACTTCCTGGTCGGTCACTTGAATACGCTCGGCCACTCGCCGTTGCCGCACGCGGCTGATGACCATTTCCCGGCGTACCTGGTCGCGGGCATCGTCGTAGGACAGGCCGTCCTGGGCCAGCGCGGCGCGGAACTGTTCGACGCTCATGTTATTGCGCTGGGCGATCGTGCCGATCGCCTGGTTCAGTTCTTCGTCGGTGATGCGGATTCCCGAGCGATCACCGATTTGCAGCTGGATATTCTCGATGATCAGCCGTTCCAGCACCTGTTGGCTCAACACATGCTCCGGTGGCAAGGCGGCGCCGCGCTTGGCGATGGTTTGTTGCACCTCGCGCAGGCGGCTATCCAACTGGCTCTGCATGATGACGTCGTTATCGACGATGGCCACGACGCGGTTGATGGATTGCACTTCGGCATGCGCCGCACTACCCAGAAACAGTGCGCCCAGCAACAGCGGGCGCAGACAATCAGTAAGCTTGGTCTTCACGTTCACGGTAACCTTGAATGCCTTGGTCGAGGAAACCCTCAACCTTATTGCCGACGACGCCACCGAGGCCCTTCAGCACGATTTGCAGGAAGATCCCGCGGTCGCCTTTCTCGTTCAGATCGGGAGAGAGGCTGGTCTCGTCATAATCGACCCAGTAACGGTTGACCAGGCGCAGCTTCCAGCAGCAGCTGTCATACTCGAAACCACCGAAGGCTTCGAGAGTACGGTTGCGGTTGTAGTCATATTGCCAGCGGGCGATGGCGCTCCATTGCGGCACGATCGGCCAGATGGTCGAGAAGTCGTGCTGCACGATCTTGTAGTAGTCCTTGATGACCTTGCCGGTCACCGGGTCGGTGTAGTCGCCGCCCTGTTGCCATTCGCCAGTCGTGGAGTTGTAGATGATGGTGTCGTTATTGTAGCGATAGCCGAGGTTGACCACCTTGTTCGGGTTGTCTTCCGGCTGGTAGTGGAACATTGCGCTGCCGGAGCGGGTGCTGTGGCTGTCCGGATCCCAGTTGAAGTCCGAAGAGAGGCGCCAGTCGCGGTTGAAGCGGTACAGGTATTCCAGTGCATAGGGCGAAACCGACGACTGCGCATCTTTACGGGTGCGGAAGTCGATGCCGGGCATCTGTACTTTGCGATCGGTGAAGTACGCGGCTTGGCCGATGCTGAAGCGTTGACGCTCGAACCCGTCGGCTTGGATCCAGCGGTTGGTCACGCCGAGGGACAGCTTGTTCTCGTCACCGACGCGGTCGTGCCCACTGAAACGGTTCTCGCGAAACAGCGAGGCATAGTTGAAGGTGCTCTCGCCGCTGTCGAAGATCGGGATGTCGGTTTGGTCTTTTTCCGGCACGTAGAGATAGAACAGGCGCGGTTCCAGGGTCTGGCGGTAGTTCTTGCCGAACCATTGGCTGTCGCGATCGAAGTACAGGCCGCTGTCGACGCTATAGATCGGCACGCCGCGATCCGGAGCGTCATCGAAAGAGGTCACCTGACTCTTACCCAGGCTGTCCAGGTCCAGCTTGTAATCGGTATAGAGGTACTTGACCGAGGGCGTGAGGAAGCCCCAGGTCCAGTTCAACGGCAGGTTGACGCCCGGTTCCAGATGGGCGCGATCGCCGTTGGCGCGGGCCAGGCCGGTGATGTTGTTATCCAGCCAGAGGGTTGGCGCGCCATTTTCGTCGATGAAGTTGCCTTCACGTAGATCGCGGTCGAAACGGACGAACTCGGTGCCGTAGGTGAGGTTCAGTCCGCCCGGCTGGAACGGCAGGGCGCCATCAAAGGTGATTTGCGGTAGGCGGTCGTATGGCGTGATGTCAGTGACCGTGGCCAATTCATAGGCATGCGCATTGAGTCGTGCGACGTAGCTGTCACCACGATAGGTCAGGGTGCCGCGCTGGTTTACATAGCTGGTCGATTCGATACCTAGATCGGTTTTCAGATCCTGGAAGTAGTACGGGTCGCTGATGTCGGTGTAGTCGACCTCGGCAAGTAGGCGCGAATCCAGCCCGCCCGTGTGTTTCCAGTGGTAGAGCCAACGTTCGGCTTGGTATTCGGACTGCAGTTTGCGCTCGTCTTCCTGGTCATCCAGATAGGCGGCGCCGAGCTGGCCTTCGCTGCTCTTGGTCAGGTAGCGTCCTTCGCCTTCCAGCAACAGGCCGCGATTGGCCATGTAGGTTGGGTACAGCGTGGCGTCGTAGTTGGGCGCCAGGTTGAAGTAGTACGGCGTTTCCAGGAAAAAGCCGGTATCGCTAGAACTACCGAGGCTCGGCGGCAAGAAGCCGGACTGGCGCCGGTCGTCGATCGGGAAATAGATGTACGGGGTGTAGAACACTGGAACATCTTTCACCCGCAGCGTCACGTTGGTGGCGGAGCCGAAACCGGTGGCCGGGTTCAGGGTGATGTTGTTGCCCTTAAGGTGCCAGGTATTGCTGCCTGGTTCACATGTGGTGTAAGTACCATCCTTGAGACGGATGATGGCGTCTTCCTGGCGCTTGGCGTACAGGGCGTTGCCGCGAGTATGTGACTGATGCAGCACGTATTCGGCGTTGTCGATCTTGGCTTCACCATTGTCCAGCTGCAGCTCGGCGTGATCACCGACTACCAGGGCGCCGTTATCGCGCAGCTTGACGTTGCCGTTAAGTTCGCCGCGGTTCTCGGCTTGGAGCAGCCTGGCCTCATCGGCTTCGACTTGCATGCTGCCTTGACGTACCACCACATCGCCGGCCAGGGTGGCGACTTGCTGTTCTTGCTCATAGCGCGAGGCTTTGGCTGAGACGAACATCGGCGCTTCATCGAGCGGCGTCTTGTCGTTCATCTCGGGGCGGGTCGGCTCGATATAGGCGCCGGCACAGTAGGGCCCGGTTTCAGCCAGCTGGGCGGCGGTGAGCTTGTCGCGGGGCACCCAGTCCAGATGACTGAAATCAGCGCTACGCGTAGCCAGGCCTTTGCCCTCGCTCTCGGTAACCAACTGAGTGGGTTGCCCTTCGGTGGCCGCACCTGTTGTGCTCGGCTTTTCCGCGACAGTGCCAACCGTCGAGCTCACCGCGCCAGTGCTATGCACTGGGCGTGGTGGGAGCGCGGTGGCATCCGCTTTCGGGGTACAGGCCCAGCCGCCAGATGCGGACACCTGGCAGTCATACTGCTCGGCGGCGACCACATATTGAGTGGCAACGGGTTGCAGTGCCAATAGACTGCCGGTGACCAGCAGCGGAAATTTTTTGCGAAACGCGGGGTATTTTACTGCCATCTTGTAGTCCGGGCTTCCTGCGCGCCAACGGCCCGCTAGGACCGCACGCCTCTCGATGGGCTGAAAAAGATGCTGGATAATAAAGCATGACCCGCACAACGGCTAGCGCCGTCGGAGACCCTTGTAATGCTTGATGAAGATGTACGCCTGCAACAGCTGACTGGTTGGCTCGACCAGCATTTGCCCGCCCTGTTTACCGCCAAGGGCTGGGGCACCGTTCCACCCGCGACGCTGACGTCGGCCAGTAGTGACGCGAGTTTCCGTCGTTACTTTCGCTGGGAGGGGGCGGGGCGCAGTTTAATCGTGATGGATGCTCCGCCGCCGCAGGAAGATTGCCGCCCCTTCGTCAAGGTCGCGGGCTTACTGGCCGAGGCCGAGGTAAACGTGCCACAGGTATTGGCGGCCGATCTGGAGCGGGGCTTTCTGTTGCTCTCCGATCTGGGCCGGCAGACCTACCTCGAGGTGATCAACCCGGATAATGCCGACGCATTGTTCGCCGATGCGTTGCAGGCGTTGTTGGCGTTCCAGCAGCTGCCACTGGACGCTCAACTGCCCAGCTATGACGAGGCCTTGCTGCGCCGTGAGTTGCAGCTGTTTCCGGACTGGTATCTGCGGCGCCAGCTTGGTGTCGAGCTGAGTGGCGAGCAACTGGCGGCCTGGCAGCGCGTCTGCGAGCTGTTGATCGACAGCGCATTGGCTCAGCCGCAAGTGTTGGTGCACCGTGACTACATGCCACGCAACCTGATGGACAGTGAGCCCAAGCCGGGGGTGCTGGATTTCCAGGATGCGGTCTACGGCCCGGTCACTTATGACGTTACCTGCCTGTTCAAGGATGCCTTCCTCAGTTGGCCGGAAGCACAGGTGCGTGGCTGGTTGGCGCGTTATTGGCAACTGGCGGGCGAGGCCGGTATCCCGGTTCAGCCTGAGTTGGAGGACTTCCTGCGGGCCAGTGATTTGATGGGGGTGCAGCGTCACCTCAAGGTCATCGGCATCTTCGCGCGCATCTGCCATCGAGACGGCAAGCCGAAGTACCTCGGCGATGTGCCGCGCTTCTTTCGTTATATCGACGCGGTATTGGCGCGTCGGCCGGAGTTGGCCGAACTCGGTGAATTCCTTGCCCGCCTGCCGCAGGCCGAGGTCGCCCCGGCATGAAGGCGATGATCCTGGCCGCTGGCAAAGGCGAGCGCTTGCGGCCTTTGACCCTGCACACGCCAAAGCCCTTGATGCAGGTGGCTGGCGTGCCGTTGATCGAGTATCACCTGCGAGCGCTGGCGGCGGCGGGCTTTCGCGAGCTGGTTATCAACCATGCCTGGCTCGGCCAGCAGATCGAGGACTACCTGGGTGATGGCGTGCGCTTTGGTCTGCGCATCCGTTACTCCGCCGAAGGTGAGCCGTTGGAGACCGGCGGCGGGATATTCCAGGCTTTGTCGCTGCTCGGTGATGCGCCGTTCTTGGTGGTCAACGGTGATATTTGGACCGATTACGACTTTGCGACGCTGCAGCAACCGCTAAATGGTTTGGCCCATCTGGTGCTGGTGGATAACCCTGCGCATCACGTTCGCGGTGACTTCTGTCTGGCGGATGGCCAGGTCACCGATGGCCAGGACGGTGCGCCGAGCCTGACCTACAGCGGGATAGCGGTGCTCGATCCAGCGCTGTTTGCCAATTGTCAGGCGGGCGCTTTCAAGCTGGCTCCGTTGCTGCGTCAGGCGATGGCGGCGGGCCAAGTCAGCGGTGAGCGTTTCGGCGGGCGCTGGGTGGATGTCGGCACCCACGAGCGGCTGGCAGAAGTCGAGCGCCTGCTCGCGGTGGAGGGCTGAGATGCTTTGGCCGGCCACGCTGCTCGGTGCGGCTGCGGGTCTGGCGCTGGCCAGCATCCCCGGCGCGTTGCTCGGTACGCTGCTTGGGCAGGTGCTGGATCGTCGTATGGGGTTGCAGAGCTGGGCGAGCCTGCGTGAGCACTTAGGCGCGGCGCCCATGCCGAGTGATGAGGAGCTGCTGTTTGTGCTGCTCGGGCGTCTGGCCAAGAGTGAAGGGCAGGTGCTGGAAGCGCACATCCAGCTGGCGCGCGCCGAGATGTGCCGGCTGCATTTGGATGATGCGGGGCAGCGGCGTGCCATTGACGCCTTCAGTCGTGGCAAGGCTGGGCGAGAGGGCTTGCGCATGCCATTGCGCCGGCTGCGCAACCGTGAAGCTAGTGTTGCGGCTCTGCTGCGGGCGTGCTGGCGGATGGCCTGGGCCGATGGGCGGGTGACCGCGCGTGAGCGCGAGCTGATTCTGCTATGGGGCAAGTGGCTGGGTTGGCGCAGTGACCAGGTTGTCGCACTGGCCAGTGAATATGAACCGCGCAAGGGGGCGTTGCTGCAGGGGGCGGCAGCCTATCAGAACGCTTTGCGCTTACTCGATGTGACAGCCGAGAGCGAACCCGCCGCGATCAAGCGGGCTTACCGGCGGCTACTGAGCAGGCACCATCCGGACAAACTGGTTGGTGCCGGAGCCGATCCCGCTCGGGTACGAGAGGCCACGGAGAAGACTCGCGAACTGCACAGCGCTTACGGGTTGATCCGTGAGCGCCGCGGTTTCCGCTAGCCGCCCGGCGCGGTAGTGGCTGCCGGTGTGATGGCTGCGCCGGGGATAGTGGGCTGCGGCGCCGCGGCTTGTGGATGCAGGCTGAGCCAGCCGCGAACCCGCCGATAGAGCTGTTCCTGCTCCGTGGCGGGATTGCCCGGCAGCGCTTTCATCGCGATTTGGATATAGGCCGGATGTTGCTGGCGTTTGCCGGCCTGGGCGCGCTGCAGTGCGGCGGTGCGGTCGGCCGTTTGATCCTTGTAGTAGAAATCGCCGGTGGCCAGTTGCAGGCCGGGGACGAGCTCGTCTAACGCCGGGCTAAAGCCCGCCGGCATTTGCGCGGCGACCAGCAGCAGGTTCTGAATCTCTGCGGGATGGTTTTCCGCCAGATAGCGGGCCGCCCAGTAAGCACCGCTGCCATGGCCCAGGAGGATGATGGCCTTGGGTTTCTGTTGCTGGGCAAAGGCGATGCCGGCTTGGATGCGCGCCAGTACCCGTGCGGTGTGGGCCTGGTATTGCTCCTCGGCAACAGCGCTGGGCTCGGGCGCTTCTGCGGCCGTTGCGTTGGCGTCGGCAGTGTCGGCCACGGGCGCTGTTGTGGCGGCAGGCTCTTTTGCCTCTGGCGTTGCGTTGGGGCTGGCTGCGGCCTCTGCCAGTCGTATGGGCGGCGCATCGCCCTGCGGGTCGGGCAGGCTCAGGCTCAGGCTGTGCCAGCCGGCATCCGGCAGTTTTTTGCGCAGCGGGCCGACAACCTTGGGCCAATCGGCGCTTTCCGCGTCGCCGGGGATGAGAATCACCACCCCGCTCGGCTCAGCGGCATTGGCCGGTTTCCACAGGGCGAGGAACTGTTCGCCAGCCGCGGTTAATTGTTGCTGCTCGGTTTGTGGCAGCTGCCGCTCGAGGGCGACGGCTTCAGCCTGGCTGCGCTCGGGGATGACGGGTCGCTCAATGGCTGCCGCACTGGCCGCTGTTGGTGTAGCCGCATCGGCAGCTTGCAGAGTTAGGGCATGAGGTAGCAACAGCAGCAGGCACAGCGCAGGCAGTCGCGGGCGTTGCAGATTGGGCATTGGAACAGTCCAGGCCAGGAACGATGGGTGCAGCCTAATGGCTTGCCGGTTATTTGTCAGGCCGAGCCTTCGCCTGATCCATGTGGGCTGGAGTAAGGTATGGCGGTTGTCTTCCACCTGGGGCTGTGCGGTGTGCGCTGGATGATTCGTTTGTTGTCTGTTTGCTTTTTTGCCTGCTGGCTGTTGCTGCCGACGCCGGTCCTCAGCGCGACAGCGGTGGCGTTGCCGCTGAATGAGCAGCAACGCGCCTGGTTGGCTGAGCATCGGCAGTTGCGCGTCGGAGTGGTCTTGCAGGCGCCTTATGCGCAATTCGATCGGCGCCTGCAGCAGCTGTCCGGGGCCAATGTCGAGCTGATGAATTGGCTGGCGGCGGCGCTGCAGGTCGAGCTGGTCTGGCAGCAGTATGTCGATCAGGCGGCGCTGGAGGCCGCGGTGCGGACCAAGCATGTCGACCTGGCTCCGGGCCTTAGCCAGACACCGGCCGGGCTGCGGCTGTGGCTGTATTCCGACCCTTATATGCGCGTGCCACAGCTGATCGTGGGGGTGCGCAATGGTGGCGCGGCGGTCGATCTGGAGCAGCTCGGCGCGCAAGACCCGGTCGCCGTGCGCATGCCCAGCGCGGTGGCCGATTACCTGCACGGCACCTATGTGAACCTCAACCTACAAGCTGCGGCTAACGAGCGTGAGGCGTTGCAGAGTCTGCTCAGCCAGCAGGTTAAATATGCGGTGGTCGATCAGGCGCAGCTCAGCCGCTTATCCCGTGAGGGCGAGTTCGCCGGGCTCGCCGTGGTCGGAGATATCGGTCTACCGCAACTGCTGCGTATCGCCTCGCGGCGCGACTGGCCGGAACTGTCCGGGATCATCGATAGCGCGCTGCGGGCGATCTCCCCAAAGCAGCTGGATCAACTGCATGGCCGCTGGTTGCAGCTCAAGTATCCGCGGCTCGCCGAGTCGCCGGGCTTCTGGCAGAACCTCAGTTTGTTGTTCGCCGTTTTGCTGCTGATGGCGCTGGCCGGCCTGTTCTGGCTGCGCCGCCAACTGCATACGCTGGAGCGCAGTTTGCTGGCGGCGCGGCACGCTATCGAGTTGCGCGAGGCGGCGGAAGAGGCGCTGCGCCTGACCCAATTCTCCATCGATCAAAGCACCGTCGGCATTCTCTGGGTCAACTGGGACAGTCACGTGCGCTATGCCAACCGTGCCGCGGAGCAGATGCTCGGCTACCTGCCGGGGGGCGTGGTCGATCGGCCGCTGATCGAGTTCGAACCGAGCCTGCACATGGATCGCTGGCTCGCGCTGTGGAAGCGGGCGCGTTCGAGCGAGGAAGGGCCGTTGAGCTTCGAGACCAATTGCCGCCGCGCCGATGGCAGTGCGCTGCCGGCCGACGTGTCGCTGAGTTTCCTGCGCTTTCGCCAGGCCGAGTACCTGGTGGTGTTCATCACCGACGTCACCGAGCGGCGGCGGGCCTTGGCCGCCTTGCAGGAAAGCGAGGCGCGCCTACAGGGCATCGCCGCCAATGTGCCGGGCCTGGTGTTTCGCCTGGAGCGCCCGCGGCCCGATGCGCCGGTGGACTTCGCCTTTATCAGCGAAGGCAGCGAAAGCCTGGTCGGCTATTCCGCCACCACGCTGCTGGCCGCCGACCGCGGCCTGCGCAGCCTGGTGCATGTGGACGATAAAGCCAGCTATCACCACAGCCAGGATCTGGCGCTCGCCAGCGACAGTGACTGGCATTGGCAGGGCCGCATATTGACCCGCGATGGTTCACAGCGCTGGGCGGATATCAAGGCGATTGCGCGGCACCTGCAGGATGGTTTGGTGGTCTGGGACGGTATCGTCTGGGACATCAGCGAGAACAAACGCATCGAGCTGGAGCTGGCCGAGTCGCGCGCGCAACTGCGCGAGTTGTCGGCGCACCTGGAGAGCGTGCGCGAAGAGGAGAAAGCCCGTATCGCCCGTGAGGTGCACGACGAGCTGGGCCAGGTGTTGACCGTGCTCAAGCTGGAAACCTCGATGTGCGAGCTGGCCTATGCCGAGCTTGACCCGGGCCTGCAGGAGCGCCTGAACAGCATGAAGCGCTTGATCGCCAATCTGTTCCAACTGGTGCGTGATGTGGCTACCGCCTTGCGTCCGCCAATCCTCGACGCGGGCATTGGCTCGGCGATCGAATGGCAGGCCCAGCGCTTCGAGGCGCGCACGCAGATTCCCTGTCTGGTCCAGGTCCCGGAGAGCTTGCCGGCGCTGGCGGACGCCAAGGCGGTCGGCCTGTTCCGCATCCTCCAGGAGGCGCTGACCAACGTCATGCGGCACGCGCAGGCGCATACTGTCGAACTGCGCCTGACGCTGGAAGAGGACGAGTTGTGCCTGACGGTCAGCGATGATGGTTGCGGTTTCGTCGTCGCGCCGGGTCGCTCCAACTCCTTCGGGCTGGTCGGTATGCGTGAGCGCGTGTTGATGCTGGGTGGCAGCCTGAGCATCGACAGTCGGCTTGGCGAAGGCACTAACCTGAGCGTGCGCATCCCCTTGGATTAACAGGCCTCAACCTAAGGAGACACCTGAGTGATTCGTGTACTGGTTGCCGAAGATCACACCATCGTCCGTGAGGGCATCAAGCAACTGATCGGCCTGGCCAAGGATCTCTGCGTGGTCGGTGAAGCCAGCAACGGCGAGCAATTGCTGGAAACCCTGCGGCAGGTTGAGTGCGAGGTGGTGCTGCTGGATATCTCCATGCCCGGCGTCAATGGCCTGGAGGCGATTCCACGGATTCGCGCGTTGCAGCATGCGCCGGCGATTCTGGTGTTGTCGATGCACGATGAAGCCCAGATGGCCGCGCGGGCCTTGAAGGTCGGGGCGGCGGGTTACGCGACAAAGGACAGCGACCCGGCGTTGCTCCTTACGGCGATTCGCAAGGTGGCCGCCGGTGGGCGCTACATCGACCCGGAGCTGGCCGACCGGATGGTCTTCGAGGTCGGCCTGACAGATTCGCGGCCGCTGCACGCGCGGCTGTCCGAGCGTGAGTTCTCGGTATTCGAGCGCCTGGTGCAGGGCGCCAACGTCAACGATATTGCCCAGCAATTGGCGCTCAGCAACAAAACCATCAGTACCCACAAAGCGCGCTTGATGCAGAAGTTGAATGCCAGTTCGGTGGCGGATCTGGTGCGTTATGCCATGGAGCACAAGCTGATCTGAGGGGACGGCCGGTTGGCGCGGGTGTAGGTGCTGAGCGTAGGTTGGCGCTGAACGAAGTGATGCCCAACAAGGAGTCGCTTAGCGACTCCCTCTGCTCGGTCTTGAACTTGAAAGCCCGGCCTTGCAGGCCGGTTGTTGGGCATCGCCTACGGCTCAGCGTCAACCTACCTCTGCACTTTCCTGTCGGCGTAGCTGTTTACGACTCTGCCGCTGTCCGCTCGGGACCGCTGGCCGTATACGCTCTGCCTGTCCATGCCTATGCGCGCCGTCCGTGTAGGGCAATCCCTACATGCAGTCGTCCACTGTTCTTATAGCAATCTCTCATACCCCCCGATTTGCGCTGCTTGCAGGCTTCTCTAGTCTCTAGGCACGACATACAAAAAAATCAAAGGTGTGGTTATGGTCGAGAAGCAAACGAACGATGTGCTGGTCAGCTTCCGTGGCGTACAGAAGAGCTACGACGGCGAGAACCTCATCGTCAAAGACCTCAACCTGGATATTCGCAAAGGCGAATTCCTCACCCTGCTCGGGCCGTCCGGCTCCGGCAAAACCACCAGCCTGATGATGCTGGCCGGTTTCGAGACGCCCACCGCCGGGGAAATTCTCCTCGCCGGGCGCTCGATCAACAACGTCCCACCGCACAAACGCGACATCGGCATGGTCTTTCAGAACTACGCCTTGTTCCCGCACATGACCGTGGCGGAGAACCTGGCGTTTCCGCTGTCGGTACGCGGCCTGAGCAAGACCGACATCAGCGAGCGGGTCAAGCGCGCGCTGTCGATGGTGCAGCTCGATAGCTTTCGCAACCGCTATCCCGGCCAGCTCTCCGGCGGCCAGCAGCAGCGTGTGGCGCTGGCCCGTGCGCTGGTGTTCGAGCCGCAACTGGTGCTGATGGATGAGCCGCTCGGCGCGCTGGACAAGCAGCTGCGCGAACACATGCAGATGGAGATCAAACACCTGCACAAGCGTCTCGGCGTGACTGTGGTCTACGTCACCCACGATCAGGGCGAAGCGCTGACCATGTCCGACCGGGTGGCGGTGTTCCACCAGGGCGAGATCCAGCAGATCGCCTCCCCGCGTACCTTGTATGAAGAGCCGAAGAACACCTTCGTCGCCAACTTCATCGGCGAGAACAACCGCATCAGCGGGCGCCTGTTCAGCCGCACCGGTGATCGCTGCGTGGTCGAGCTGGCGCGCGGTGAGAAGGTCGAGGCGCTGGCGGTCAACGTCGGTCAGACCGGCGAGCCGGTGACCCTGTCGATCCGTCCGGAACGGGTGCTGTTGAACGGCTCCAGCGAGGCTTGCACCAATCGCTTCTCCGGTCGGGTGGAGGAGTTCATCTACCTGGGCGACCACGTGCGTGTGCGTCTGGAGGTGTGTGGCAAGGCCAACTTCTTCGTCAAACAACCGATTGCCGAACTGGATCCGGCCCTCGCGGTGGGTGATGTGGTGCCGCTCGGCTGGCAAGTAGAGCACGTCCGCGCGCTCGACCCGTTATTGGAAACCGTCTGATCGAATCCGCGCTTTATCAACTTTGCACAGTGGAGAAAACAACAATGAATAAATCTCTCAAACTCACTGCCCTGGCTCTCGGGTTGGCTTGCGCCGCTCAGGCCATGGCGGCCGACCTGACCGTGGTGTCCTTTGGCGGGGCGAACAAGAACGCCCAGGTCAAAGCGTTCTACACACCCTGGGAACAGGCCGGCAACGGCAAAATCATCGCCGGTGAGTACAACGGCGAGATGGCCAAGGTGAAAGCCATGGTCGACACCAAGAGCGTGTCCTGGAATCTCGTCGAAGTGGAATCTCCGGAGCTGGCCCGTGGCTGTGACGAGGGCATGTTCGAGCAGCTCGACCCGGCTCAGTTCGGTAATCCCGCTGACTACGTGCCGGGGGCTATCCAGCCGTGCGGCGTAGGCTTCTTCGTCTGGTCCACGGTACTCGCCTACAACGCCGACAAGCTGACAAGCGCTCCGACCAGCTGGGCGGATTTCTGGGACACGAAGAAATTCCCTGGCAAGCGTGGCCTGCGTAAAGGCGCCAAGTACACCCTGGAATTCGCCTTGATGGCCGATGGCGTGGCGCCGAAGGATGTCTACAGCGTGCTGGCGACCAAAGACGGGGTCGACCGCGCGTTCAAGAAGCTCGATCAACTGAAACCGAGCATTCAGTGGTGGGAAGCCGGCGCCCAGCCGCCGCAGTACCTCGCTTCCGGTGACGTGGTGATGAGTTCGGCCTACAACGGCCGCATCGCTGCCGTACAGAAAGAAAGCAACCTGAAGGTGGTGTGGAACGGCGGCATCTACGACTTCGACGCCTGGGCCATCCCGAAAGGCGCGAAGAATGCCGACGAAGCGCAGAAGTTCATCGCCTTCTCGGTCAAGCCCGAGCAGCAGAAGACCTATTCGGAAAACATCGCCTACGGCCCCGCCAACACCAAGGCCATCGCGCTGCTGGATAAGTCGCTGCTGAAAGACATGCCGACCGCCCCGGAAAACATCGCGAACCAAGTGGCCATCGACGTGACCTTCTGGGCCGACTACGGCGAGCAGCTGGAGCAGCGCTTCAACTCTTGGGCGGCCAAGTAAGACCAGTAGTCCCCTCTCCCGCAAGTGGGAGAGGGGAGTTCAAACGCTTTAGCTTTTGGCCGCGCCCGCGCGGCCTTTTTTTCCGGAGTTCGCTATGGCCATCGCAGTGCCCTTGACCGAGGTCGCCGGCCCCACCCTGAAACAACGTCTGGCGCGTGCCGAGCGGCTGAACCGCTTGAAAGCCCAGGCGCTGATTTTGCCGCTGGTGCTGTTTCTGCTGCTGATCTTCCTGGTGCCGATTGTCGCGCTGCTCTACAAGAGCGTCGGCAACAGCGAGGTGGTCGGCACAATGCCACGCACCCTCGAGGCGGTCGCCAGTTGGGATGGCAAGGCGTTGCCTGGCGAGCCCGTCTATAAGGCGCTGAGCCTGGACCTGGCTGAGGCGCGGAAGAATCAGACCCTGGGCGATCTGTCCAAACGGCTGAATATGGAATTGGCCGGTTACCGTAGCCTGATGGCGAAAACCGCGCGGGCGCTGCCGTTCAAAACGGAGCCGGCGTCTTATAAAGAGGCGCTGGAAGCCCTAGATGAGCGTTGGGGCGACCCTGCCTATTGGCAGGCGATCAGCCGCAACACCAGCAGCGTCACCCCGTTTTACCTGCTGGCGGCGGTCGATCATCGCATCGACGACCTCGGCGAATTGGCACCGGCCACGCCGGATCAGGCGATTTACCTGGATATCTTCGCCCGCACCTTCTGGATGGGCCTGGTGATTACCGCCATCTGCCTGGTGCTGGCCTATCCGCTGGCCTATCTGTTGGCCAACCTGCCGGCACGCCAGAGCAACCTGCTGATGATCCTGGTGCTGCTGCCGTTCTGGACCTCGATCCTGGTGCGGGTGGCCGCCTGGATCGTGCTCTTGCAGTCGGGCGGTTTGATCAACGGTGCGTTGCTCAGCCTGGGGGTGATCGATAAGCCGCTGGAGTTGGTGTTCAACCGTGCCGGGGTGTACATCTCGATGGTGCACATCATGCTGCCGTTCATGATCCTGCCGATCTACAGCGTGATGAAGGGCATCTCGCCGACCTACATGCGGGCGGCGATTTCCCTCGGCTGCCACCCGTTCGCGAGCTTCTGGCGGGTGTACTTCCCGCAGACCTTGGCCGGTGTCGGTGCCGGCTGCCTGCTGGTGTTCATCCTGGCGATTGGTTACTACATCACCCCGGCGCTGCTCGGCAGCCCGACCGACCAGATGGTCAGCTACTTCGTCGCGTTCTACACCAACACCAGCATCAACTGGGGTATGGCCACGGCCCTCGGCGGCCTGCTGCTATTCGCCACCCTGGTGCTCTACGTGGTTTACAGCTGGCTGGTGGGCGCGAGCCGCCTGCGCTTGAGCTAAGCCGTCTGTTCAAGGAGAAGTCGAAATGCTCAGTCCTTACATGTCCCCCATCGAGCGCGTCTGGTTCTACACGCTGCGCAGCCTCTGTGGCCTGGTGCTGTTGTTCCTGATCTTGCCGGTACTGGTGATCGTGCCGCTGTCATTCAACTCCGGGAGTTTCCTGGTCTATCCGCTGCAGGGCTTCTCGCTGCACTGGTACCAGGACTTTTTCGCCTCGGCCGAATGGATGCGCTCGTTGAAGAACAGCCTGATCGTCGCTCCGGCAGCGACCGTGCTGGCGATGGTCTTCGGCACTCTGGCGGCGATCGGCCTGACCCGCGGCGATTTTCGCGGCAAGGCACTGGTGATGAGCCTGGTGATTTCGCCGATGGTGGTGCCGGTGGTGATCGTCGGGGTGGCCAGCTATCTGTTCTTCGCGCCGCTGGGGTTGGGCAACAGCTATATATCGCTGATTCTGGTGCATGCCGTGCTCGGCGTGCCGTTCGTGATCATCACCGTGTCGGCCACCTTGCAGGGCTTCAACTACAACCTGGTGCGCGCGGCGGCCAGCCTCGGCGCCTCGCCGCTGACGGCGTTCTTCCGGGTGACCTTGCCGCTGATCGCCCCCGGGGTGATCTCCGGGGCGCTGTTTGCCTTCGCCACCTCGTTCGACGAGGTGGTGGTGACGCTGTTCCTCGCCGGCCCCGAGCAAGCCACCTTGCCACGGCAGATGTTCAGCGGCATCCGCGAGAATCTCAGCCCGACCATCGCCGCGGCGGCGACCTTGCTGATCGGCTTCTCCGTGGTGCTGTTGCTGACCCTGGAATGGCTGCGTGGGCGTAGCGAGCAGCTGCGTATCGCGCCGCCCGAGTGACGCCTGAGCCCGCCGTTGTTGGGGCTTGCCTGTGTCAGGGGCTGGTCTGCGAGCAAAGTTGCAGGCCCGCCACTGACACATGACAACCGCCTGATCGATCGACTCAGGCTACAATGTGCGCCACCGTGATTTTGCTCTGAGGTGCGCCATGCAGCCCTTCGCTATTGCTCCGTCGATTCTCTCCGCCGACTTCGCCCGCCTGGGCGAGGACGTCGACAACGTCCTCGCCGCCGGCGCCGACATCGTCCACTTCGATGTGATGGACAACCACTACGTGCCCAACCTGACCATGGGCCCGATGGTCTGCGCGGCGCTGCGCAAGTACGGCATCACTGCGCCGATCGACGTGCACCTGATGGTTGCGCCGGTCGACCGCATGATTGGCGACTTCATCGAGGCCGGTGCCAGCTATATCACCTTCCATCCGGACGCCAGCTTCCATATCGATCGCTCGCTGCAGTTGATCAAGGATGGCGGTTGCAAAGCCGGCCTGGTGTTCAATCCGGCCACCTCGCTGGAAAGCCTGAAATACGTGATGGACAAGGTCGACATGATCCTGTTGATGAGCGTCAACCCTGGCTTCGGCGGGCAGCAGTTCATTCCCGGCACCCTCGACAAACTGCGTGAGGCGCGGGCGCTGATCGACGCCTCCGGGCGTGAGATTCGCCTGGAAATCGACGGAGGGGTGAATCTGCAGAACATCCGCGAAATCGCCGCCGCCGGCGCCGACACCTTTGTCGCCGGTTCAGCCATCTTCAATACGCCGGACTACGCCGCAGTTATCCAACAAATGCGTGAACAACTGGCGCTCGCACACGGATGAGCGGTTTCGAGCAGTTGCTCCCCGGTCGCCTGCCGCGGCTGGTGATGTTCGATCTGGACGGCACCTTGGTCGATTCGGTGCCGGATTTGGCGGCGGCTATCGACCAGACGCTGCTGACCCTCGGCCGGCCGGTCGCCGGTATCGAGCGGGTGCGCAACTGGGTCGGCAATGGCGCACGGGTGCTGGTGCGGCGTGCCCTGGCCGACGATATGCAGCATGCGGCGGTGGGCGAAGCCGACACCGAGCAAGCCCTGGCGGTGTTTATGGAGGCATACGCCGACAGCCATGGGTTAACGGTGGTCTATCCCGGCGTACGCGAAACCCTGAAATGGCTGAAGAAGCAGGGCGTCGAAATGGCGCTGATCACCAACAAGCCGGAGCGCTTTGTCGCACCGCTGCTGGATGAAATGCGCATCGGCCGCTATTTCCGCTGGATCATCGGCGGCGATACCCTGCCGCAGCAGAAACCCGACCCGACGGCGCTGCTGCATGTGATGAAAATGGCCGAGGTCGAGGCGCAAGACGCCCTGTTTATCGGCGACTCGCGTAACGACGTGCTGGCCGCCAAAGCCGCCGGCGTGCTCTGCGTGGCCCTGAGCTACGGTTATAACCATGGCCGGCCGATCGCCGAAGAGTCGCCGGCGCTGGTGATCGATGATTTGCGCGAGCTGCTGCCTGGTTGCTTCGAGCCAGCCGCTGCGCTAACGTTGCCCGACACTACTCAATCCCCCCGCCAAAGAGATTCCATCGTGGTGGTCACCCGCAAACATTGGTTCGTAAAATCAGGGTTCATAAAGTCTGGGATGAACATCCTCAAGACCTTGGCCCGTTGGCGTTGGCGCGCCTGATTTGATCCTGGCCGGTTCGCCGGTGCGTTTGCCTATTCGACCCAAACCTAATCTAAGATCGTCGCGAGCGCAGGTCAGGCAAGGCGAAACCAGGCGAGGACGCGGAGTTTACGAGTTGTAAATGAGCAGTCCGAGCCTGGTTTCAACGCCGCCCCACCAAGCGCAGCAGATATTAGATAGGTTTTTACCCTCAAGCCACGAGGCTGATTCATGACCCGCGACGAATTCCTGCGTTTAGCCGCTGCCGGCTATAACCGTATCCCGCTTGCCTGCGAAACCCTGGCCGACTTCGACACCCCGCTGTCGATTTACCTGAAGCTGGCCGATCAACCGAACACCTACCTGCTTGAATCCGTCCAGGGCGGCGAGAAATGGGGGCGCTACTCGATCATTGGCCTGCCGTGCCGCACCGTGCTGCGCGTGCATGAGCATCAGATCAGCGTGAGCCACGATGGTGTCGAGATCGAGCGGCTTGAGACCGAAGATCCGCTGGCCTTCGTCGAGCAGTTCAAGGCGCGCTACCAGGTGCCGAGCATTCCGGGTTTGCCGCGCTTCAACGGTGGACTGGTCGGCTACTTCGGCTATGACTGCGTGCGTTATGTGGAGAAACGCCTGAGCAAGTGCCCGAACCCCGATCCGCTGGGCGTTCCGGATATCCTGCTGATGGTCTCCGATGCCGTGGTGGTGTTCGACAATCTGGCGGGCAAGATGCACGCAATCGTCCTGGCAGACCCCGCGCAGGAAAGCGCCTACGAAAACGGCCTGGCGCAGTTGGAAGCGCTGCTGGAAAAACTCCGTCAGCCGATCACCCCCCGGCGTGGCCTGGACTTCAGCAAGGAGTCGGGCGCCGAGCCATTGTTCCGCTCCAGCTTCACCCGTGAGGACTACGAGCGCTCGGTGGATACCATCAAGGAATACATCCTCGCCGGTGACTGCATGCAGGTGGTGCCGTCGCAGCGCATGTCCATCGACTTCAAGGCGGCTCCGATCGATTTGTACCGGGCGCTGCGCTGCTTCAACCCGACGCCCTATATGTACTTCTTCAACTTCGGCGACTTCCACGTGGTGGGCAGCTCGCCGGAAGTGCTGGTGCGGGTCGAGGACAATCTGATCACCGTACGCCCGATCGCCGGCACCCGTCCACGCGGCGCCACCGAAGCGGCCGATTTGGCGTTGGAGGAGGATCTGCTGTCCGATGACAAGGAAATCGCCGAGCACCTGATGCTGATCGACCTGGGCCGTAACGACACCGGTCGGGTTTCGGAAATCGGCTCGGTGAAGCTCACCGAGAAAATGGTCATCGAGCGTTATTCCAACGTCATGCACATCGTCTCCAATGTCACCGGCCAATTGAAAAGCGGCCTGACGGCGATGGATGCGCTACGGGCGATTCTGCCTGCGGGCACCTTGTCCGGCGCGCCGAAGATCCGCGCGATGGAAATCATCGACGAGTTGGAGCCGGTCAAGCGCGGGGTCTACGGCGGTGCCGTGGGCTACCTGGCGTGGAACGGTAATATGGACACCGCGATTGCGATCCGCACCGCGGTGATTAAAAACGGCGAACTGCATGTACAGGCCGGCGGTGGCATCGTCGCCGACTCGGTGCCGGCGCTGGAGTGGGAAGAAACGCTGAATAAACGTCGCGCGATGTTCCGCGCCGTGGCTTTGGCCGAACAAACCACCAAGACCGACGCCTGAGGAGCACTGACATGCTGTTAATGATCGATAACTATGACTCTTTCACCTACAACGTCGTGCAGTACCTCGGCGAGCTCGGTGCAGAGGTGAAAGTCATCCGCAACGACGAGTTGACGGTGGCGCAAATCGCCGCGCTGAACCCTGAGCGCATTGTGGTTTCGCCCGGCCCCTGCACGCCGACCGAAGCCGGCGTGTCGCTGGCGGTGATCGAGCACTTCGCCGGCAAGCTGCCGATCCTCGGCGTTTGCCTTGGCCATCAAAGCATCGGCCAGGCCTTTGGCGGCGATGTGGTGCGTGCGCGCCGGGTGATGCACGGCAAGACCAGCCCGGTAGTTCACGAAAACCAGGGCGTATTCAGTGGGCTGAACAACCCGCTGACGGTAACCCGCTACCATTCCTTAGTGGTCAAGCGCGAAACCCTGCCGGACTGCCTGGAAATGACCGCCTGGACTCAACATGAAGACGGCTCTGTGGACGAGATCATGGGGCTGCGGCATAAAACCTTGAACATCGAGGGGGTGCAGTTCCATCCGGAATCTATCCTTACCGAGCAAGGTCACGAATTGTTTGCCAATTTCCTGAAGCAGAGTGGGGGCGTGCGCTGAGATGGATATCAAGGGAGCCCTCAATCGGGTAGTCAGCCAACTGAGCCTGACGACAGAAGAAATGCAGGACGTCATGCGCGAAATCATGACCGGGCAGTGCACTGACGCGCAGATCGGTGCCTTCCTGATGGGCATGCGCATGAAGAGTGAGACCATCGACGAAATCACCGGTGCCGCCCAAGTCATGCGCGAGCTGGCCGCGCCGGTGCATATCAACGCCGAACACTTGGTCGACACCTGCGGCACCGGTGGTGACGGCATGAACGTGTTCAATGTCTCCACTGCGGCGGCTTTCGTGGTCGCGGCGGCGGGCGGCAACGTGGCCAAACATGGCAACCGTGCGGTGTCCGGCAAGAGCGGCAGTGCCGACTTGCTCGAGGCCGCCGGGGTTTACCTGAGTCTCACCCCTGAACAGGTGGCCCGTTGTGTCGAGACGGTCGGTGTGGGCTTCATGTTCGCGCCGGCCCATCATGGCGCGATGAAGCATGCGATCGGCCCGCGCCGTGAACTGGGCTTGCGTACCTTGTTCAACATGCTCGGGCCGATGACCAACCCGGCTGCGGTGAAGCACCAGGTGATCGGTGTGTTCAGCCAGGCGCTGTGCCGGCCGATGGCCGAAGTGCTGCAACGTCTGGGCAGCGAGCATGTGTTGGTCGTGCATGCGCAGGATGGGCTCGACGAGATCAGCTTGGCGGCGCCAACCTTCGTTGCGGAACTGAACAACGGTGTGATCAGCGAGTACCGCATCCAGCCGGAAGACTTCGGCATCAAGAGCCAGAGTCTGATCGGTTTGACGGTGGACACCCCGAAAGCGTCGTTGGAGTTGATCCGCGATGCTCTCGGCCGACGCAAGACCGAGAGCGGTCAGAAAGCTGCCGACATGATCGTCCTCAATGCCGGCGCCGCACTCTATGCCGCGGATCATGCCAGCAGCTTGAGGGAAGGTGTACACCTGGCTCACGATGCGCTGCACACAGGGCTGGCCCGCGAAAAACTGGAAGAGCTGGTGTCCTTGACCGCGGTGTTCCGCCAGGAGAATGAAGCGTGAGCGTGCCCACCGTCCTCGAAAATATCCTCGCTCGCAAAGTTGAGGAAGTGGCTGCCCGGCGTGCGTTGGTCAGCCTGGCGGAGCTCGAGCGCGAGGCGCGAGCGGCCGATGCGCCGCGCGGGTTTGCCAATGCGCTGCTGGCTTGCGCCAGGCGCAAAGAGCCCGCGGTGATCGCCGAGATCAAGAAAGCCTCGCCGAGCAAGGGCGTGCTGCGTGAACACTTCGTGCCGGCAGAGATCGCTAAAAGTTACGAGGCCGGCGGCGCAACCTGCCTGTCGGTGTTGACCGACGTGGACTTCTTCCAGGGCGCCGATCGCTATCTGCAGCAAGCGCGTGCCGCCTGCAGCCTGCCGGTGATCCGCAAGGATTTCATGATCGATCCCTATCAAATCGTCGAGGCACGAGCCCTCGGAGCTGATTGCGTGCTGTTGATTGTTTCAGCGCTGGACGATGTGCGGATGGCCGAATTGGCCGCGGTGGCGAAAAGTTTTGGCTTGGATGTGCTGGTCGAGGTGCACGATGGCGATGAGCTGGAGCGGGCGCTAAAGACCCTCGACACACCGCTGATCGGCATCAACAACCGCAATCTGCATACCTTCGAAGTCAGTCTGGAAACCACCCTTGATCTGCTGCCGCGGATTCCTCGTGAGCGTCTGGTGGTGACCGAAAGCGGGATCATGAACCGTGCGGATGTCGAATTGATGGAAATCAGCGAGGTCTACGGTTTCCTGGTCGGCGAGGCCTTTATGCGTGCGGATAACCCCGGTGCCGAGCTGCAGCGCTTGTTCTTCCCCGAGCGTAATCGCGTGCTGACCAGTCCCGACGTCGATTGAAGGGTTAAGCCACGCCCATGAAAAAGCCGGCGCATGCGCCGGCTTTTTCATGCCTGGAGGGTTCAGCGCGTGCCGAACACCACCATGGTTTTCCCTTTGACGTTGACCAGCCCTTGTTCTTCCAGGGCTTTGAGCACGCGACCGACCATTTCGCGCGAGCAGCCGACGATACGGCCGATTTCCTGGCGAGTGATCTTGATCTGCATGCCGTCCGGGTGGGTCATGGCATCCGGCTGTTTGCACAGGTCCAGCAGGGTGCGGGCGACGCGCCCGGTGACGTCGAGGAAGGCCAGGTCGCCGACCTTGCGCGTGGTGTTGCGCAGGCGCTCGGCCATCTGACTGCCGAGGGCATAGAGGATGTCCGGGTCTTGTTGGGTCAGCTCGCGAAACTTGGCGTAGCTCAGTTCGGCCACTTCACATTCGGTTTTCGCACGCACCCAGGCGCTACGTTCTTTCTCGCTGCCGTCTTTTTCAAACAGCCCCATCTCGCCGAAGAAATCCCCGGAGTTGAGGTAGGCGATGATCATCTCGCGGCCATCGTCATCCTCGATCAGGATAGTGACCGAGCCTTTGACGATGAAGAATAGGGTTTCACAGCGATCGCCGGCATAGATGATGGTGCTTTTGGCGGTGTAGCGACGGCGGTGACAGTGAGCGAGAAGTTTGTCGAGATTTTTTATTTTAGGTGTAAGTGTTATCGCTACCATGCCCAAGCCCCGAAAGAATAAATGTAAGCCTTTGTCTAGCCGGCAATTTCTTATAAGTTATCAGGCCAAGTGTGCCAGTAATCCGGCGTCAGCTTAACAGACACTCATGACCGTTGATCGGTTTTGCGACGTAGCTAACATCTGCGTTATGACTATCAGGCGCTCTGCTGTGACTAAGTTCGTCTATAGCGCTGTGCTAAGCTGGCCGCTCTTTTTAACAGCGGAGTCGTGGCAATGAAAGCACGCATTCAGTGGGCTGGCGAAGCTCTGTTTCTCGGTGAGTCTGGCAGCGGTCACGCCGTGGTGATGGATGGCCCGCCGGAGAGCGGTGGGCGCAATCTCGGCGTGCGCCCGATGGAAATGCTGCTGATCGGCCTGGGTGGCTGCACCAATTTCGATGTGGTCAGTATCCTGAAAAAATCCCGCCAGCCGGTGGAAAGCTGCGAAGCGTTTCTCGAAGCCGAGCGCGCCAGCGAAGAGCCGAAGGTTTTCACCAAGATTCACGTGCATTTCGTGGTCAAGGGCCGTGGCCTCAAAGAGGCGCAGGTGAAGCGCGCCGTCGAACTGTCGGCGGAGAAGTACTGCTCGGCGTCGATCATGCTTGGTCGCGGTGGTGTAGAGATCACCCACGATTACGAGATCATCGAACTCGCTTGAGTCGCCACTTGGCGGCCGACATCCTAGCATCACAAAAGTGGCGCACACTCTGGCAGCAGGTTACTGACCTCTGCATAATGGCGCCCCTTTTTCAGGGGCTGCTGGTCATCGGGTCAGGGCCTCGAACAAACAACCAAAATCGCCATCGCGAAGAGGTGTTAACCGTCCTACGCAGACGCGTCGTTCGCATCTGACGGGCATGCTCGATCACGCGGCAGTGCCGCATAGCTAAAGAGAGTTACCTACGGTGAAAAGCAAACTCAAGCTCCACGGGTTCAATAACCTGACGAAGACCTTGAGCTTCAACATCTATGACATCTGCTACGCGGAAACGCCGGAAGACCAGCAGGCCTACGTCCAGTACATCAATGAAGAGTACGACGCCGCGCGCCTGACGCAGATTCTCACCGATGTTGTCGACATTATCGGTGCCAATATCCTCAATATCGCCCGCCAGGATTACGACCCGCAAGGCGCTAGCGTGACCATTCTGATCTCTGAGCAGCCGGTCACCCCGACCGACAGCCAGATCGAGGAGTCGCCAGGCCCGCTGC
Source organism: Pseudomonas cavernicola (assembly GCF_003596405.1). Taxonomy (NCBI): domain Bacteria; kingdom Pseudomonadati; phylum Pseudomonadota; class Gammaproteobacteria; order Pseudomonadales; family Pseudomonadaceae; genus Pseudomonas; species Pseudomonas cavernicola. The sequence continues at coordinate 525,450 of NZ_QYUR01000002.1, read as the reverse complement.
CGGAAACCATTCTGGCGCACCTGGATAAAAGCCATATCACCGTGCACACCTACCCGGAGATCCATCCGGTGGAAGGCATCGCGACCTTCCGGGTGGATATCGACGTGTCCACCTGCGGGGTGATCACGCCGCTGAAGGCACTGAACTATCTGATCCACCAGTTCGATTCGGACATCGTCACGGTCGACTATCGGGTGCGTGGTTTTACCCGTGACGTGGAAGGCAAGAAGCATTTCATCGATCACGAGATCAACTCGATCCAGAACTACCTGTCCGAGGACACGCAGGCGGCCTATCAAATGACCGACGTCAACGTGTACCAAGAGAACTTGTTCCACACCAAGATGCTGCTCAAGGAGTTCGAGCTGGATAACTACCTGTTCGGCGACGCCACGCAGAATCTTTCCAGCGAGCAACGCGAGCTGGTGACGACTCGGGTCAAGCACGAAATGCTGGAGATAGTATCCGCGCGCAACATGCCGCGCTGAGTTTCCCGTTTTCCGCTCACAAAAAAGCCCGCGAGAGCGGGCTTTTTTGTGAGCGAGGGTTCGGTCGGGGTAATCAGTCCTCGTCCACTTCCCGCCCATTGAGCGGTTGTACTGGGCGATGGTTGTCCGGGAACAGCTGGCGGAATTGCTCTATCTGCTGGTGCGACAGTTCGATCGGCTGTTCGAACAGCACCCATTGCACGGCTTCGGTGCAAGGCGGGGTAGTAAGCGAGCCTTGATAGAACGCATGCTTGCTGTGTTCTGGCAGTAATTTGCCGAGGTCGGGCGCGGTCTTCTCATTAAGGACGGCGGTTTTCCCTTTGATTCTCGGCAGGGCTTCCCACAAGGCGGCCAGTTCGTGGTTTTTCTTGCCTTCCTCGATGAGAAGGCTGAGCACGAGTAGCTGCCCGTTTTTGCCCTGATTCACCAGATGCATTTCCATCGGGTAGCTCTGGTGGTTGAACTGGTGTTCGCTCGGAGTGTGGAAGTGGAACTGCAGCAAGCGATAGGCCTCGCCTTTATAGGTGAGGGTATTGTTCACATCGAGAGTGGCCTGGATGGTATGGCCATTGTTGGCCAGCTTGAGCGAGCTGCGTTCGTAGTTGATGTGCAGGTCGTCGGCGACAACTTTCTGGTGCTGTACCTGCTGCATGTTGATGTCGATCGGCGACTGGGCATGGCCCTTGGCGCATTGGGCGTTTTCAAGCGCGCCTCCCAGTTCGCCCCAATGGTCGGGGCCGTTATCGCCTTGATAGGTCCAATGCGCATCGGATGAGGCGAAGGTTTGCAGGGGGAGGGCGAGCAGCAGAGGAAGCAGAAGTTTTCGGGTAAACGGAAAAGATGACAAGGTAAGCCTCCGGAAGGGGTTGTGAAGCCGGAGGGGAATTGTAGTGTTCGCCAGAGATGGCTAAGCGCTCTTACCTGAAAATCAGAATTTTCCTAGGCGCTATATGGCTAGCTAAGGAAGGTGTCGGGGGCACCGTGGAGTAGGGCCGCCGGGGTAGGTTTTGCCCCGACTGAGTAGTCAAATACGGTAGGTGCTCTTGGTCATCACCTTCGCCAGCAAGCTCATGCCGAACTTGATCGGCGCCGGGAAACGAAAACCGCCGGCCTCGAGTGCGCTAGCGGCGTGTTGCGCTTCATCGCTGCGCATCTGTTCGAGAATGGCGCGGGACTTTTCATCTTTGATCGGCAGTTGGGTCAGATGCTCGTCCAGGTGTTTGCACACTTGATCTTCAGTCGCGGCGACAAAGCCCAGGCTGACTCGGTCGCTGATCAGGCCGGCGACTGCGCCGACGCCAAAGGACAGGCCATAGAACAACGGATTGAGCACGCTCGGATGGCTGCCCAGCTGGCGGATACGTTGCTCGCACCAAGCCAGGTGATCCACTTCTTCATCGGCCGCATGTTCCATCGCGGTGCGCACATGCGGCAGCTTGGCGGTCAGCGCTTGGCCTTGATAGAGGGCCTGGGCGCAGACCTCGCCGGTATGGTTGATGCGCATCAGCCCGGCGACATGCCGAGCGTCTTCGGCATTCAGCTCGGCTTCGGGTTGCACCAGGGCCGGTGACGGACGGTAGGGCTGGCCGCTGAATGGCAGCAGCGTGCGCAGCGCCGCATCGGCTTGCAGCAACAGACGGTCGACGGGTGAGTAGTGGCGTTCGGTAGCCATAAAGGCGCCTCCGGAAAAGTCTACGCGGGCAGTTTACCCCAATCCCCTGGAGCGGTCTTGGGAAGGCTCTGTTGACGTTTACGAGCATGCCGCGACGGATGCTGTCTTGTCGCAGGGCAAGGCGCGAGGAGAGAAGTTTGGTTATTCCAAATGAACGACGAGAAACGCAGGCCTGCGACAAGACAGCCCCGTCCCTTCGGGTTGTGCGTCAAAGCCCGCCATGCGTCGTTGCGGGCCTTGCCAAGGGAATGACCATTGCCTGCGGCCTGCGGCCTGCGGCCTGGGGCCCGCGCCTAGCTTGGCGGGCTTTGGCGCGGCAACGCGGTGCACTCGTAAACGTCAACAGAGCCTCAGCTCAGGGCAGCTCGCGCAGCACCCGCAAGCCCACGGCGTAGTCCTTGTGCTGTGGCTGCTTGAGGTCGCGCAGGCTGCTGCGCAAGTAAGCCGGGCCACTATTCCAGGCGCCACCGCGCACCACCCTGGGGCTTTGTTCGAGCAACGTGGCCGAGCGCTGTTCGCTGCCATCGAAGGGCGTGACGAAGCGTGAAGCCGTCCATTCCCAGACATTCCCGGCGGTGTCGTAGAGACCAAAGGCATTGGCGGCGAACTGGCCAACCTGTGCGCTCTTGTGCTGAATGCTGCGTGGTGCGCCGCAGCCGCGGCAATGTGCGCGCGGCTGATCTTCCGGGCTGTCCAGCTGTTCGCCCCACCAGTAATAGCTGGTGCTGCCGGCGCGGGCGGCATATTCCCACTCCGCCTCAGTGGGCAGGCGGTAGTGCTGGCCGCTGACGTTGGACAGCCACTGGCAGTAGCTCTGGGCCTCGAACCAGGAGACATGGATGACGGGGCGGTGTTCGGACAGCCCCCAGCCTTCGTTATCCGGTAATGCTTTGCCGGTTGCGCGGGCATAGCGCTGCCAATCGGCGAAGGTCAGTTCGAAGCGGCCAATGGCGAAGGAGTGGCGGATCTCGATGGGCTGCGCCGGGCGCTCGTTATAGTTGCCACGGCCACTGCTATCACCGAGCAGAAAGCGCCCGGCCGGCACCACGACCAGTTCCGGGCCCGGGCCGATATCCGTGAGGACATCGTGAAAAGTCTCGCCGGCCTTATAAGCGAAGGCCGGCAGCGACAGCAGCATTGTGAGCGAGAGGGTTAAAATCCGTCGCATTAGCCCGGCGGCCAGTGCATCTGGCGCTGACCGAGCACGTGCATGTGAATGTGGTAAACGGTTTGCCCGCCTTGCGCGTTGCAGTTCATCACCACGCGGAAGCCGGGCTCGCAGCCCAGTTCCTTGGCCAGGCGCTGGGCGGTGAAGAGCATATGGCCGGTCAGCGCCTTGTCCGCTTCGGTCAGGTCGTTGAGAGTGGCGATATGGCGTTTCGGGATCACCAGAAAGTGCACGGGGGCCTGCGGGCCGATATCGTGGAAGGCGAACACCTGGTCGTCTTCATAAAGCTTGCGCGCGGGAATATCCCCAGCGACGATCTTGCAGAACAGACAGTCCACGGACAGCTCTCCGGCTTGCGATAAGAAGCGCCGAGTTTAACGGTGCGTGGTAAGCCCGGCCAGCCTTAGCCGGTATTCACAAGGAGTGGGTGTGAAAAACGATATTCATGATCTGGGCTTGGTGCTCGACTCCAAGGTCAAGCTGGTGGTGATCGAGTCCTGGGATGAGCCGCGGGTGCTGGAGACACTCACCAGTCTGGCGGTCAAGCGCGGCCTAGGCCTGTTCACTTGGGCGGTGACCGAGGGTATGCAGCGCCTGGGCTTCGGTGCTGAGCAGCATGGGGAGCAGCCGACCACCGAGCCGGAAGCGGCGCTCAAGCTGATCAAGCACGACCCGCAACCGAACCTCTATGTGCTCTGCGACCTGCATCCGTTTCTGGTGGATAACCCCAAGTTGGTGCGCCTGCTCAAGGAAATCGCCATGGCCGAGGCGCAGCACAAGCCAACCGTGGTGCTGGTCTCGCATGCGCTGAAATTGCCGGCGGAAGTACAGCGTTATGCCGCGCGTTTCACCCTGGCGTTGCCTGCGGAAGATGAGTTGCTGGCAATTGTGCGTGAGGAGGCGACGCGCTGGAGCGAGCGCAATCGCGGCGCACGGGTGCGCACCGACAATCGCACGTTGCAGCAGGTGGTGAAAAACCTGCGCGGCATGAGCCACGCGGAAGCACGAGCCTTGGCGCGCGGGGTGATTTGCGACGATGGCGCGATCACCCAGGAAGACTTGCCGGAGTTGAACAAGACCAAGTTCCAGTTGCTCGATCTGGAAGGCGTGCTCAGTTTCGAGTACGACACCGCGCGTTTCGCCGAGGTTGGCGGGCTGAGCAACCTCAAGCGCTGGTTGGCCGAGCGGCAAGACATCTTCCTCGAAGGCAAAGGTGCCGACTTGCCCAAAGGCATGCTGCTGGTGGGCGTGCAGGGCGGCGGTAAAAGTCTGGCGGCGAAAGCGGTGGCCGGGCTGTGGGGCTTACCGTTGCTGCGCTTGGATTTCGCCTGCCTGTACAACAAGTTTTTTGGCGAGACTGAGCGCAATTTGCGCGAAGCGCTCAAGTTGGCCGAGCAGATGGCGCCTTGTGTGTTGTGGATGGATGAAGTGGAGAAGGGGCTGGCCAGCGGCGAGCAGGATGGCGGCGTCAGTCAGCGCGTCCTCGGCACGCTGTTGACCTGGATGGCCGAGCGCAAGGCGCCGGTGTTCATGGTGGCGACCGCGAATGCCATCGACCGGCTGCCGCCGGAGTTGGTGCGTAAGGGGCGTTTCGATGAGCTGTTCTTCGTCGATTTGCCGGATGTGACTGTGCGGGCGGAGATTTTCCGTATTCATCTGGCGCGTCGTGAACTGGAGCCGACGAGCTTCGATCTGACGCAGCTGGCCGAAGCCAGCGAAGGTTTCTCTGGGGCGGAAATCGAGCAGGTGGTGGTCAGTGCGTTGTACGCCGGGCAAGCCCAGCAGCAGACGGTGGATCAGAGTTTGCTGCTACGCAACATCAAGAGCACGGCACCGCTGTCGGTGGTGATGGTGGAGGACTTGGCGGAGCTACGGGCGTGGGCGGCTGGGCGTACGGTGCCGGCTGGTTAAAGAACCAGGCACCTTTGGAGGAGCGCTGGGCTTAGCGCCCGGCGAAGGGTTTGTTGATCGCGGCCGAGAGTTTTCGCACCAGCCAGCGCGGCGCCAGGCGCGGGCTGAGTGCCAGCAGACGGTTGCGCCAGCCGGGAATAATGATCGCGCGATTTTTCTCCAGCGCTTTGACGGTGAACAGCGCGAGCTCTTCTGCGCCCATCATCAATTTGCTGTCCTCAAGCCTGCTGACATCCATCTGCGCACCACGGAAGAATGCGGTGCGAGTGGGGCCGGGGCAGAGTACCGAGACCTTGATGCCCCGACTCTTCAACTCTTCACGCAAGCCTTCGGAGAAGTGCAGTACATAGGCCTTGCTGGCGTAGTAGTTGCTCATCCAGGCGCCGGGCTGGAAGCCGGCTACCGACGCAACGTTGAGGATCTGCCCGCCACCCTGTAGTGCCATGGCATTGCCCAGGGCGTGGCAGAGGCGGCTCAGGGCCAGAATGTTCACCTCGATCAACTGCTGTTCACGACCCCAGTCCTGGTCGAGGAAGGGGCCGGAGGTGCCGACCCCGGCATTGTTGATCAGCAAGTCGATCTGCCGCTCGCCCTGCCCCAGTTCATGCAGCAGACCGGAGAGTTGCATCGGTTCGCCTAGGTCACACACGCGAAACAGCACCTCAACGCCAAACCGTTGAGTCAACTCGCAGGCAATGCTTTCCAGGGCGTCGCGCTGACGGGCCACCAGAATCAAGTTGCGGCCGCGACGGGCCAGCGCTTCGGCCAGGGCTAGACCGATGCCACTGGAGGCGCCGGTAATCAGGGCATAACGGGGCATGCGGGTTCTCCGTGACCGAACCGGCCTTGTTAGCGCCGGTCGTGTCGGGTTGCCAGACGAGGCGTTTATTCTTCGCTAGAGTCGCTTGCAGCGCCGGCCGCTTCAGCATCGGCTGCATCCGCAGATGTGGCGGGTTCAGCCGCATCGCTGTAATCGCTGTAGCCCTCGGCGGTGTCGCTGGCCGATTCGCTGTAGCTGCTGGGCAGGCCGAGTTCGCCGCCCAACTCGCTGAACATGCCAATGCCGCCGACAAAAACTGCAATCAGCAGTGCCAGGATCGGCACCAGCCAGAGCGCGGCCAGCACTTTGACGGCCGTGCTATTCGCTGGTTGTGGCGGGCCGAAGCGGTTGGCGCCTGTGCTGCCGGGAACCACCAGCATCAACAGGGAGAACACGCTACCGATAATCGGCACGATGCTGAGCAGTAAGAGCCAACCCGACCAACCGATATCGTGCAAGCGTTGCACGCTCATTTGCACCGCAACTACGACCATCCCGATAGTCACTGCCGCGATCAGCACGCCACCGATGATCTGCGACATGGCGAACCCCATGGCGGCGATGGCGAACAGGGCGACAGCGCCCAGGGACAGCAGCAGGTACCAGGCCAAATAGCGCAGGCGGCCGATCCGGCCATCGGTGGTGAAGACATTGAGCTCGCCAAACTCCGGTAGCACTTCGCCAACCTGGGCTTGCGGCGTGGCGTACGGCGAAGGGTCGGTAGTGCTGGCGACGACCGGGACGGCCTGGCTGGAGGGTGCAGTGGTGGTTCCGGCCAGTTGCGCATGGCGGGCGAGGTATTTCTCGATGACGATGCCGCAGGCCTCGCAGTCAACGGACGTGGGTTGCTCGTGGCCGCACTTGGGGCAGGTCATGCTGTCACTGCCCGGCACACTTTCTGGCGCGCTGGTGCGGTGGCCATCGGTTTCCACCAGGCTCAGGCTGGCGGCAAGATCGGGCTCCTTGCGGACTTTAGCCCCCGCATTCTGGAGCGCGGCCAGATACTTATCCGCTTCGCTCTCAGTTAGATCGCGCTTGAGCGCCACGGCGTTACCAGAAAATAGCCCGTCAATCTTGCTGCGATCGCTCTTGAATAGGCGGGCGAGGTTGTCTTTGACGGTGTCGAGTGTCACCGCGGGCATTAGTTCGCCGGTGAAGACGATCTTGAATCGGGCATCAGTCATGCGGGCTTCCTTGTCAGCGAGAGAAAGACGGTCGGGCACAGCGTAATAGGCGCGCAGGCTACGAGACAAGCGGCCTGCGGCATAAACTCAACCGATGCTTTAGCCAATGCTCTGAGGCAACCAGCGACCGACCAGGCGATTATGGCGCAATAACCGCAGTTCGCTGAAATCGTCGAGCAAGCCTTCCGACAGCTGTGGGCGAAGGAACACCCAGTCGTCGGCTGCCAGGGCGGTGCCGGCCGGGCCAATCAGCCGCTCTTGGTTTGCGCTGCGGCCGTATAAATCATCGTAGCCAAGCCCCTCGGCGTTGCCGTCCAGGCGTTGTAGGTCGACGACCAGCAGGGGGCGGTACCGCCTTCGCGTCTGAGCAGGCTATTCAGCTGGGCGAAGCAGTCACTGTGGGGGGCGGCCGTGATCGTTCGGTCGGGCCGCCCAGAGTCCCAGCAGATCCAGCGCGCCGAGGCCGAGTAGGCGGCGTCGGTTCATCGCGGCCAGCGCTGGCCAAGCTGAGCGGAGCGTGTCTGGGCGGCGCGGTATTCGGTGTCGAGACGGCTCACCAACTCCTCCACTGTGGGCAAGTCGCGGATATTGCCGACCCCTTGACCGGCCGACCACACGGTTTTCCAGGCCTTGGCTTCGTCGCTGATTGGCTTGAGTTTCTCTCCGTAGTTCAACTCGCCCTTGTCCTGCAGGCGCGCCAGGTCGAAGCCGGCCTGAGCCAGGCTCTGGCGCATAAAGCTGGCCGGTACCCCGGAAACGGCTGGGGTGTGCACGATATCGGCGGCTTTGGCGTCAAGGATCATCTGCTTGTAGGCCAGTGATGCGTCATTTTCCTGGGTGGCGATAAAGCGCGTACCGAGGTAGGCGAGGTCGGCGCCGAGCAACTGGGCGGCAAGGATTTCGTGACCGTGATTCAGGCAGCCAGCCAGCAGCAGGGTCTTGTCGAAGAACTGACGGATCTCGGCGATCAGTGCGAACGGGCTCCAGGTCCCGGCATGCCCGCCGGCGCCAGCGGCCACGGCGATCAAACCGTCGACGCCAGCCTCGGCGGCCTTCTCGGCATGCCGACGGGTGGTGACGTCATGGAATACCAGACCGCCGTAGCTATGCACGGCATCCACGACTTCCTTCACCGCGCCAAGGCTGGTGATCACGATTGGCACTTTGCGTTCGACGCAGATGGCCAGGTCGGCCTGTAGGCGCGGGTTGCTCTGATGGACGATCAGATTGACCGCATAGGGCGCAGAATCCGCCTGCAGCCCGGCTTCGATCTCTTCCAGCCAGGCCTTGAAGCCGCTGCTCTCGCGCTGGTTAAGCGCCGGAAAGCTACCGACGATTCCGGTCTGGCAGCAGGCGAGTACCAGTTGCGGGTTGGAGACCAGAAACATCGGCGCAGCGACCACCGGTAAACGCAAGCGTTGGTCGAGTAGGGCGGGCAGGGACATGGCGTTACCTCATGCAGTAGTTAAGTCGGCAGGGTCAAAACGGCCGCACAATCACCAGGATCACGATGGCGAGCAGCAACAGCACCGGTACTTCGTTGAACCAGCGATAGAACACATGACTGCGGGTTTGCTCGCCCTGCGCGAAGCGTTTGAGCATGGCGCCGCAGGCGTGGTGATAGCCGATCAGCAGCAACACTAACGTCAGCTTGGCATGCATCCAGCCCCGGCTCAGCAAGCTTGGGTTGAGCAGTAGCAACCAGATGCCGAAGAGCACGGTTGCGAGCATCGACGGCAGCATGATGCCGCGGTAGAGCTTGCGTTCCATCACACAGAAGCGCTCGCGGCTGGCGCTGTCCCCGCTCATGGCGTGGTAAACGAACAAACGGGGTAGGTAGAACAAACCGGCGAACCAGCAGACCATGGCGATGATGTGCAGTGCCTTAATCCATAGGTAGAGCATTACGTGCATCCCAACTAAAAGTGCTCCGATAGTAGTGGCTGTTATGCCCGTACGTCATCCTGGCAGTTGGCCCATGGTCGATGCGGCCTTATCATCGACAGCTTTCCAATGGCTTGTTGAAGGGGCGCGTTATGGTCAAGGTCGGTATCGTCGGCGGCACGGGCTACACCGGGGTAGAGCTGCTGCGTCTGTTGGCTCAGCATCCGCAGGCTGAGGTTGTAGTGATTACCTCGCGCTCCGAGGCCGGGATGAAGGTCGACGAGATGTACCCGAACCTGCGCGGCCACTACGATTCGCTGGCCTTTAGCGTGCCGGATACGCAAACCCTGGCTGCTTGCGATGTGGTGTTCTTCGCCACGCCTCATGGCGTCGCCCATGCGCTGGCCGGTGAGTTGCTGGCCGCCGGTACCAAGGTGATCGACTTGTCCGCTGACTTCCGTCTGCAAGATGCCGAGGAGTGGGCAAAATGGTACGGCCAGCCGCACGGCGCGCCAGAGTTGCTGGCGGAAGCGGTCTACGGTCTACCGGAAGTCAATCGTGAGCAGATCAAGCAGGCGCGTTTGATCGCCGTGCCTGGCTGCTACCCGACCGCGACCCAACTGGGTTTCTTGCCGTTGCTGGAAGCCGGTCTGGCCGACACCTCGCGGCTGATTGCCGACTGCAAATCGGGCGTCAGTGGCGCTGGCCGTGGTGCCAAGGTCGGTTCGCTGTTCTGTGAGGCCGGCGAAAGCATGATGGCTTACGCGGTGAATGGCCATCGTCATCTGCCGGAAATCAGCCAAGGCCTGCGCCGCGCGGCGGGTGGTGAAGTGGGGCTGACCTTCGTGCCGCACCTGACGCCGATGATCCGCGGCATCCACTCCACGCTGTACGCCACAGTGGCTGACAAGTCCGTCGATCTTCAGCAACTCTTCGAGCAGCGCTACGCCAATGAGCCTTTCGTTGATGTGATGCCGGCCGGCAGTCACCCAGAAACCCGCAGCGTGCGCGGTGCCAACGTCTGCCGGATTGCGGTGCATCGGCCACAGGGTGGCGATCTGGTGGTGGTGCTGTCAGTCATCGATAACCTGGTCAAAGGCGCTTCCGGGCAGGCTGTGCAGAACATGAACATCCTCTTTGGCCTGGATGAGCGCCTCGGTCTGTCCCACGCAGCATTGCTGCCTTGAGGCAAGGCTAGAGGCGCTGCAATCATCCGCAGAGCATGTCGCGCGAGCCCTATGGCTGGCGCTGCATGACGGCGGAATGGTGAACGTGCGGTCTTTTCAGTGGTTCGGCGTGAATCATTGGAGTTGCCGGTCGGCGCAGAAACTGCACAATAGTTGACCGTTTTTCTAGGGGAAGCGGATAATGCAGCGTCCCAACGTACCGTGACGGCTTAAAGCCGGGAGATAGGCAGCATGAGCGTCGAATCCTTCACACCCACTCCCTTGCAATTCACGCAGGGCGCGGCGAGCAAGGTTAAGAACCTTGTCGATGAAGAAGGCAATCCACGTCTGAAATTGCGTGTGTTCGTCACGGGCGGTGGTTGCTCGGGTTTCCAGTACGGCTTCACCTTCGATGAAGAAGTGGCCGATGATGACACCATCGTCGAGCGCGAAGGCGTGAGCCTGGTGGTCGACCCGATGAGTTTCCAGTACCTGGCGGGTGCCGAAGTGGACTATCAGGAAGGGCTGGAAGGTTCGCGTTTCGTGATCAAGAATCCGAATGCGACCACCACCTGCGGCTGTGGGTCATCCTTCTCGATTTAAGCGATTGGTTGTACAGCATGACGCCGCGCCTAATGCGCGGCGTTGTCGTTTCTGCATGCTGGAAAACTGGCAGCCGAGTCAGGCGGGATAAATTGCGCCGAGCACTCGCAGGCCGCTCGCACCGGTAACGCTCGGGCGGTTGGCCGGAATGCCTTCCAGGCAGCAATGCGCGAGCCAGGCGAAGGCCATGGCTTCGACCCAGTCCGGCGGTACGCCATAGTCGGCGGTGCTGCTGACCTTGCAGGCGGGCAACAGTTGGGCCAGACGCGCCATCAACGCACCGTTATGTGCACCGCCGCCGCACACCAGCAGCTGTTCGGTGTCTTTCTGTGCGGCTTTCAGGGCGTCGGTAATGCTGTGTGCGGTCATCTCCAGCAGGGTCGCCTGTACATCCTCGAGTGCAAAGGCTGGCAGGCTCGTCAGATGCCGATCCAGCCAGTCTAGGTTGAACAGTTCGCGGCCAGTGCTTTTCGGGCCCTGGGTTTGGAAGAACGGATCACGGAGCAATGCCTGCAGCAATAACGGCGCTACTTGGCCGCTGGCCGCCCAGGCACCGTCGCGGTCGAAACTCTGGCCCTGCTGGCGCTGAATCCAGGCATCCAGCAGCACATTGCCTGGCCCGCAGTCGAAGCCGCGTACCGGCTGCTTGGGTTCGAGCAGGCTGAGGTTACTGAAACCGCCGATATTGAGAACGGCCCGCCGGCTGCGACCGTCATCGAACAATGCTTGATGGAAGGCGGGTACCAAGGGGGCACCTTGGCCGCCGGCCGCCAGATCGCGGCGGCGAAAGTCACTAATCACGCTGATGCCCGTCAGCTCGGTGAGGAGCGCCGGGTTGCCGATCTGGATACTGAAGCCGCGCGCCGGCTCATGGCGCACGGTCTGACCGTGACTGCCAATGGCGCGAATATCGCTGGGCTGCAGGCCTGATTGGCGAAGTAGTGTCTTGATGCCTTGCGTGGCCAGGTGTACCCAGTGCTGCTCAGCGATGGCGGCGCGTGCCAGTTCATCCGGACCCGATGCGCATAAGGCGAGCAGCTCAGCACGCAGCTCGGTAGGCATGGGTAGGTAATGGGTCGCAAGCAGGGTGGGGTGGTCGCTCTGTTCGATCAGGGCAATGTCCAGGCCATCCAGACTGGTTCCGGACATCACCCCTAAATAGCGCGGCATCGTGTTTAACGCTTGTTCAGGGCCAGCATGGTGGCTTTTTCCTGGTCCATGCGTGCCATCATTGGTTTACTCATTTGCAGGAAGCGCTGCTTCTCATTGCGCGAGATCGGGTCAGCCATGGCCACTTTCTGGCCGAGCGGATCTACGTGTACACCGTTGACCTGGAATTCGTAGTGCAGGTGCGGCCCCGTGGATAGACCGGTGGTGCCGATGTAGCCGATGAGCTGCCCTTGCTTGACGTTTACCCCAGTGCGGATGCCTTTGGCAAAACCCTGCATGTGCCCATAAAGGGTGCGATAGCTATTGCCATGCTGGATGATCACGGCATTGCCGTAGCCACCACGGCGGCCGGCTAGCAGTACCTTGCCATCACCGGCAGCTTTGATTGGCGTACCGCGCGGCGCAGCGTAGTCGACACCTTTGTGTGCGCGAATCTTGTTCAGAATCGGGTGGCGGCGGCCCATGGAAAAGCGTGAGCTGATGCGGGCGAAATCTACGGGCGTGCGGATAAAGGCCTTGCGCATGCTGTTGCCGTCAGCGGTGTAGTAACTGGTTGTGCCTTGTTTGTTGGTGTAGCGCACGGCGGTGAAGGGTTTGCCGCGGTTAATAAAGCGTGCGGCGAGGATGTTGCCGGCGCCGACCTGCTTGCCGTTGATAACTTTCTCTTCGTAGATCACCTCAAATTCGTCGCCTTCGCGGATGTCTTGGGCGAAGTCGATGTCGTAGCCAAACACGTTGGCCAGATCCATGGTCAGGTTGTGCGACATACCGGCGCGTTTAGCCGAAAGAAACAGTGAGCTGTCGATCACGCCGTGAGCATAGGTAGCGCGCACGGCAGGCTTGGTCAGCTCACGCTTGAAGGCAAAACCTTTATCCGTCTTGGC